>NZ_AUYB01000084.1 GCF_001625655.1 Pseudoalteromonas luteoviolacea DSM 6061
GCTGTCGCTAGCCTTTTGCACGCCTCTTGCGTAAAAAGAGCGAACTCACTACGCTCGCTATCTCAAATTTTGCAAGATAGAAGATCTGTTTACACTGCAGACAAAATTGACTTTTTTAGCCAAAACCGTCATCGCTGGATAATAACTTTTCTCACTTCGGCCAAAGCTCTTCATTTAATATTGCATCAAAAAAGAACCAAGGCAGTTAGTACTTTATCTGCACATCATAAAAATAAACAGTTCTTGAGGCCGCATTTTATTCTTACATATCCGAGCTTGCCTGTTTGCTAAATATACAAAAACAAGTGGTTTAGTACGATTTTTATTCGAACAGCATGCTTTTATAACTTTTATTAAAAA
>NZ_AUYB01000085.1 GCF_001625655.1 Pseudoalteromonas luteoviolacea DSM 6061
CGTCTGCTTCAGTTGTAGATGTCATTTCTTGTAGCTTTAATACGTTGTTCATAATTTTCTCCAAATTATTGAGTAGTAAGTTAAGTAACTGTTCGGCAAATTACGCTGTGAATACTCCAAAGATTGTCTTCAGGTTTATTGCTTTGCGGTAATTGCTGTAATTTCAAAATATTGTTCATGTTCGTTCTCTTTATTCCATTTTTCGTTTTTTCGTTTTGTTGCTAAACATGATGGCAAATTCTGATTTTTATAAAACTGTAAGAAGTGACATGTTTTTATTTTTTATAACATTTAAAACTTCTTTATATTTGCCATTGCTTAGCGAGCAAATTCATATTATTAAAAATCAAAAAAATGAGTAACTGTCATTTCTTACAGAAACAAAAAACATCTTTAAAAACCTGAAAAAACTAACAGGAAGATATAAGCAGAGATTGAAAATAGAATAAAAACAAATAAGGAGGACGAAAATGAAAAAACATTTAAAAGCAATATTAATAATTACAACTCTATTAATAGGGTGTACAAACACAGCTAATATAGAAAGCAATAAATTAAAGGTATATAAACCTGAAGTTATTAAAACACAACTCAGCAATGGCTTAACAGTAATAGCCCATCAAGATAACCGAGCTCCGATGGTAACCGTAAACATCTGGTATAAAGTAGGTGCGAAGGATGAACAGGCGCAGCACAGTGGCTTCGCACATTTATTTGAGCATTTGATGTTTACTGGCTCTGAACATGCGCCAACCAATCATTTCGCAGCCATGCAAAGTGCAGGCGCGCAAGAGGCCAATGGCACGACTAACCATGATCGCACCCGTTATTTTCAAACTATCCCAAAAGGAGCGCTTGATTATACGTTATGGCTAGAAGCTCAGAGAATGCAGCACTTAACGCAGGCACTCGACAACAAAAAGTTAGAAACTGAGAAACAAGTTGTGCTCAAAGAGTATCAGCAGCGGTATAGCAACCCATTCAATGCCATGATGCAAACACTGACGCAAGCCGCATACCCTAGTTCACATCCTTATCACTTACCACCTATAGGTAATATCGATGATGTAAAATCGGCTTCTTTAGACAAGGTAACAAACTGGTTTAAGCAATATTACAAGCCAAATAACGCTGTACTCGTTGTTTCTGGTGATCTTGACCCGACTCATACGATCGAAAAGGTTAAAACACACTTTGGTGCAGTGTCAGCCGGACCTCTGCCTGTCAGCTATCAACAGCTTGCATTACCCAATGGTGCCAAAAAACACCTTGTGACCACGCATACTCTCGATACGCACCAGTTACTCTTCGCTTGGCATGTACCAGGTCGAAATACTCAGTACAGTGAAGCTTTTAACTTACTTACAAAAGTGCTCAACACACCAAGTACTAGTTATCTTCATAAAAAACTTGTAGAGGATCTGAAACTTGCCAAATCTATTTCATTTATGCACACCGAGCGTCTGCTTTCTAGTCAATTCGTTATCGCCGCCGAGTTAGCTCCCAATACGACGACGCAGCAGTTAGAAAAGGCCTTATTTGAAGCGCTTACGGAATTGCAATATGTACCAGATATGGCCCCTGCGCTGACACGCGCAACAGAAGAGTACGCCATTGAAGTTGCTAAACAAAGTGACGTAATAAGCGGGCAGTCTGGCAGAGCACATTTACTTGCCGCAGGTGAAGTCTACTACAACGACCCACATTACTACTTTACCCGACAACAAAAACATCAAGGACTGGTATGGCAAGACCTTGTAGAGGTTGTACAAACTTGGCTGCACCCGTCAAAAGCGCTCACTATTTCATATCTGCCTGAACAATTAAACTCACCAATGGCTGAACCGTCAAACATCCCACCAGCGATCACTGAAACGCCAATACCAACGCTTACTTCACTACGCTCAAAGAATATTGATGAGCAAAAACAACTCATACACCTCGAACAACCTAGCGACACTGAGTTTGCTCTGACACTCTCTACTAAATCTGGTTTTCTAAATGAGCCCAATCATTTAGAAGGGATCACCGCAGTCTTAACCAACGCACTAAAAGCGAATGCGAAAGCTCAGGGTATCAATTTAATTGGTTATCGATATGCTCACTCTACACACTTCAGTGTTTTGGCACCAAATCAACATAAAAATAAAGTTATGCAGTACCTTGCAGATCTTAAGGCTGGTGAAATACAACTAACAGCCCCTCAATTTAAGCAGGCAAAGCAACAAGTTCTAAAGCACCTAGCACGTCTGCAAGGAGATATGGAAAGCACGGCGCTAAACGAAATATCCAATCATGTTCTCTCAGGCGTGAGCCTAGCACCTCTGACAGGGTTTGGACGATTGGACACTGTTGACGCATTGCGATTGACTGACGCAAATGAATACCTACATGCGCTTTTCAATGAAGACCTTGTTACGTATGCCTCTGTAGGTAATGAGAATATTGAGCAAAAATCGGTTTATATCGCGCCTCTGAGCACAAAGCAAACGGGTACAAAGCAATCTCCTGTTACACGTATACTGACCAACCACCAGCACCCACACACAAAATTGCATATCATCAATAAGCCACAGATGAAGCAAACACTCATTGTCGCAGCGCATGTATTAAATAACGGCGTAAACCAAGTAACTAAAACCGCAAATGCGATCTTTGGAAGCGGTCCAGCATCACGCTTAAATCAGCTGATTCGGAATGAAAAACAGTGGTCTTATGGTGGTGTGACTAAGTTGACGCCACTCACTTCCCAGCACACACTATTCACCCTGATGGCTCCTGTGGCGACCAACTCTACGGGCGCAGCATTGAACGAGTTACAAAGCCTGATGAATAACCCACTGAGCACGAATTTAATGCCCAAGGAATTGGCACAGAGTAAGCGCCAAAGTAGAGTTCGCTTTACTAACTTATTGAGTAATAAACGCAATATGGGCCTATTCCTAGCACTAACTGCTGAGCAAAATACCATAGACACAGTGATTGATTTTGAATCTACACTTCAAGATATTTCACTGCAGCAAATACCAGCGGCAATGAAGGCATTAACCAATGCAACCAATACGCAGTGGATACTTATAGGCGACCAAGCACAAATTGAAGCACAATTAGCTGTATCCAACTTTAAATTTAAGTTGTAACCATATGTTTTATAAGGCTCTTTTTAGAGCCTTATAAAACGCTGTCATTTCTACCAGTTATATCCTTTAAGCACAAAAAGTAATCTTGTATCTAAGTTCATCATCACATGACATTGAAGGTAAATATGGATACCAAGATCGAAAAACCAAAGTCAAAGAAAAGATTAAAAGCAGCGATGGGTATTCTCGGGGCATCCACCGCGATGATCGGCCTATACTCTATGCAAGCGCTTTCTATCCCGAGTAGTGCGCAATCAGTACCTTTAAATAGCATTTCTATTAGTACTGTCAAACAAGGCTCATTTGCCAATAACCTACCGCTACGAGGCCAAGTTGAGCCACGTAAAACTATTTATCTAGATGTTAAATCTGGTGGTGTAATTGAAGAAGTATTTGTAGAGCCAGGCACATTTGTTGAAGCAGGCACACCTATTGCGAGGTTATCAAACACGGATCTGCAGCTTCAGGTGATCAGCCGAGAAGCTCAAGTAACTGAACAGCTTAATTTTTTGCGTAATACAGAAATGGAAATGGAAACCAGCCGCCTCAATATCAAGCGCGACATTATTGAACTGGAATACCAAGTAAAACAACTGCAACGCAAACTGGCACATACAGAAAAACTGGCTAAAAGAGGCCTAGTATCACGAGAAGAGCTAACTGAGCGTCAAGACGAGTTGGTGTACTACAAAAAACAACTTGCACTGTCCTTGGAACGCCAAAAAGCCGATGAAAAAATTCGCTCAGTTCAAAGAGAACAGCTCGATAGCGGCAAACACATGCTTGAACGCAACTTAGAGTATGCGCGACTCAATTTAGAAAACTTGGTAGTCAAATCTCCAACATCGGGCTATCTGAGCCAGCTTGACGCTGAGATCGGTGAATCTAAAGTATCCGGTTCTCGATTAGGGCAAATCGACCTGCCCAATGACAACATTCTTTCTGTCAGAGTAGATGAGTACTACTTGAACATCATCCAAAAAGGTATGCCGGCCAGCATCAATGTAGCAGGCCAAAAATACACAACTCAAGTATCAAAAATAGACAGCCAAGTTGATAACTCTCAGTTTTATATTGAAGTAGATATTCCTAATGGCGTAGAGAATATAAAACGAGGGCAAACATTAGACGTTGAGTTAATGATTGGCGAAGTAAATAAAAATGCAACATTATTAAAAAGAGGTGCTTTCTTTTCTGATACAGGTGGAAACTGGGTTTTTGTTTTAAAAGAAAACAATACTGCTGAAAGACGAAAAATAAAAATATCAGGTAAAGATAAAAACAACTTCAAAATTAGAAGCGGATTAGACAAAGGTGAGAAAGTAATCACCTCGAGCTATTCAACATTTAATAGCGCAGAAAAATTAATATTAAAATAAAACGAATAAAATGGATTGAAGAGAATGATTAAATTAAAAAACCTTATAAAAAGTTATATTACTGAAGATATAAAAACAACCGCAATTAATAATATCGACTTGGAAATAAACACTGGCGACTTCGTGTCGATTATGGGCCCGTCAGGTTGTGGTAAATCTACGCTACTTTCTATATTGGGCATGCTTGATAGCCCATGTCAGGGGGAGTACCTATTCAATGATAAAGATCTGGCAAAGTTAAACGAGAGTCAGCTAAGTGAAATTCGTAAAGCGAACCTAGGCTTTGTCTTTCAAAGCTTCAACTTAATTGACGAACTAACGGTTTTTGAAAATGTTGCACTGCCCTTGATGTATAACAATGCAGATAAGTCTTTGCAAAAAGAACGAGTGAACGGTTTGCTGGAACGTTTTGATATTGCACACAGGGCCAACCACTTGCCTCAACAACTATCTGGTGGTCAACAGCAGCGAGTTGCGATTGCACGAGCACTGGCGACAAACCCAAAACTTATCCTAGCGGATGAACCAACAGGTAACCTAGATTCTAAAAATGGTGAAGAGGTTATGAAGTTGCTTAGTGAGCTAAATAAAGAGGGGACGACCATTGTTATGGTGACGCACTCAGACCGTGATGCACAATACGGTAATAAGGTCATTAAGTTACTGGATGGTAAAATTCACCATAGCCGCCCGACTGAGGTTTTGGAGGTGGAATGTGCTTAAGCTTCAATTTATCACTGCTTTGCGGCTATTGAATAAATACCGTCAGCATTCAATTTTAAACATTATTGGTCTCGCTTTTGGATTGGCTGCGGCAATTTTAGTTTTCCTATATGCTTCTTATGAAACCAGCTACGACACATACCACCCAGCCCCAGAGCATACATATCGAGTTGCACAGAATTGGCCTTCATTGGGACTCAATGCACCGGTAAGTAGTTCTGCTATGAACCCACACTTTTCGGGTGTGGAAGGCGTGTCAGATATCTTAAATTTGATCCACATGAGTCCTGTGATCAACAACGAAGTTAAAATCAATGATAGCCTGCTTAAGCTAGAAAACTTGTATGCAGCCACTGCAAACTTCACCGAGTTTTTTGCATTGGAGGTCATTGACGGAGAGCTTGATAAAGTACTTACGATCCCAAATTATATTGCGCTGTCACAATCACAGGCGCTGCGCCTATTTGGTGAAACGTCCGTATTGGGAGAGACACTTGATAACGAACAAGTCACGTGGACGGTAGGTGCCGTATTTAAAGACTTACCCGAAAATACTCATTTGAAAATAGATTTTTTAACCAGCATCCAAGTGCAATTGTTGGGCGAGCCAAACCCACTCGGCAATGACAGCTTTACCTATATCAAAATCGACCCACAACAGCAGGTAGAAGACGTTGCGACACAATATACGCAACTATATAACGATGTAGTTTATCGTGGCGAAAATATGGTTGAAGTTTCACTACAACGTTTGAGTGATATTTACCTAACCGCCAACTCTCGATTTGAAATGAAAGTTCACGGTTCTCAGTTTGTCGTAGACGTGTGTATTGGCCTCACATTTTTGCTCATCGCAATTGCCTCCATTAACTTCATCAACATGAGTACAGCTCAGGCCGTGCTAAGAGCGAAAGAAGTTGGTGTTAAAAAAGCCATGGGAGCATCAAAACAAAGTCTGATCACTCAATTTTTGTGTGAGTCTTTGGTGATCTCAACCATCGCAACCGTACTCGCGGCAATTTTAGCCGTGGTGTTATTACCTTGGTTTAACGCCGTAATAGAAAAGGAACTCAGCTTTGATATTACACCTATTAGCATTTTATTCTTGCTAGGCATCAATTTAGTCGTAGGCTTATTGGCGGGCCTTTACCCTGCTTTCTTTTTGACAGCATTCGATGCTAAACGCGTCTTAAGTGGTGATCTAACACGTGGTACAACAGCCGTTAGAATTAGAAAAGCGCTCATGATACTGCAGGCGTCTTTATCCATAGCTTTGATCATTGGTGCATTTATCTTACACCAGCAATTAAATTACATGACTACCATAGAGACAGGCTATCAAAAAGAAAATCGTATTGAGATCTCAGGAGTCAACCGTGCGCTGTTATTTGACAACCCAGAGAGAAACTTAGCGCGCGCATTTTCTCAATTGCCATTTATTGACTCAGCCACTATTTCTGATACCTCGCTAACTAAGTCGACCAATACTTCGGCGCGACTGCTGTGGCCTGGTGCTGATCACGATGTGCCAATTTTACCTTTCATTGGCACGGGGTTTGACCCAGTAAAAACCCAAGGTTTGAACTTATTGCACGGTCGTGATTTCAGCGCTACTTACGCTTCTGACTGGCACGCAGTAGACTCACAGGGTAACGAAACGGCAAGTATCATTATCAGTGAATCAGTTGCACGTATGGCTGGTCGTGATGATATGAGCAGTATGATTGGAGAGACCTGGACGTTTACAACTGGTGAAGAGTCCGATCTGATGATCCGTGTAAAAATTGTGGGTATCGTCTCTGATCTGACTATCGGCTCGGCGAAACATGGTGCGTCACCAAGTTTCTTCATCTGCGGCTATAGCTGGATGAATGAAGGTAATGTTGTACTCAACTTCAATACCCCTATCACGCCAGTACACAAGAGCGAAGTGGTTGAATTCGCACAAACAAGATTCAACTTGTTTAACCTACCGATGAATGAGGTTCAATACAACTATGACAACCTTTATAAGTCAGACCGTAAAACGGCCTATATTGTGGCGGTATTCTCTGTGCTGGTGGTTGTGCTGACTTGTGTTGGTATCTTTGGCTTATGCTCATTCTCAGCAAATAGGCGTCAAAAAGAAGTTGCTGTACGTAAGGTACTGGGCGCATCAAAGCTATCTTTAATGAACTTACTTGCAAAAGAATTTGTGGTGTTGACGGTTATCAGTGCAGCAATTGCATTCCCGATCACCTATTTCATCACATCGGATTGGCTAAGTGGCTTTAATGTGCGGATTGACCAACCATGGTTTATCTATGTAACTGCCCTTGTGTTAGTCAGTGCAGTAGTATGGCTGACAGTCGCCAGTATCGCTTATAAAACAGCATCAACGCGGCCTGCAAATAGCTTACGTTACGAATAACTGTTACAGCGAGCGCTACACCCTGTAGGGCTCGCATTTCTCTAACTTATTTCGCCACCGACACGTTTAATAGATGATTGTTTTGAAGTCGTTTAGCATAAACATAGACCTGCCCATCTTGAGCACCCGTAAAAATACCAAAGAAAGAGTCTGTTTTACGCTCGACATTCAGAAGCCTAGTGACTGTTAAGCTTGCCAAGTCCATTTTGCTGACACTGTTCCCTGAGCTGAAGTAAACAAAATCGTCAGTCATAGACCAACTCAAATGTGTCGTGTCTGATAGATCTAACAGCACCTGCTCATTACCAGTTTCTAGTTCACGTTTAAACAATTTGTAATTTTTATCAAAGTAGTACAAATAGGTTTCATCTATCATTCGAGCTGAGTGAATACCTTTCTTAGTTAAACGCACAAACTTTTGCTCTGTTAAGCTATAGCTCCAAGCGTCGCTGGTATCTTTGACCAAAGTCATCACAAGGTTGTCATTGAGTCCCCAACTGGCATCTGCGATGGTATCGCTCACGGCAATACTCTTTACAACGCTGAGATTGTCCATTGCGATGATTTCTAGTTGATTTTGGTATGCCACTAACAACTGACTATCATCTTGCGATAACACTATGTCTACAATCTCAGTTGTTGGCAAATCAAGCAATTTAGTACGCACACCGTCAAGGATCTTCCAAAGTGACTGATTTCTCGCCCCTCTTGCCAAATAGATACCACCCTTTGCGTGATTAAAAGGTGCTACCAAGGACTCAGTCGCGTCTGATACAGAAAATGGAGTGAGGGACGGCTCTGACGTGCTTTCGTCAATTTGATAAATATTGCCATCAAGCAGCTTGGTCGAGAAAATGAGTTGTTCGGGTGACACCACCATGGAACCGTGCATTTCTTTCTCAAGTGGAAAGTACATGCTCGCGACGATTTTACTGGCAAGCTCATACGTCATTAATTTATTTTCATTGTCATCAAACCACATCACTTTTGAATCGTCGCTAGACCACTCAACCGAGCGCAGTCTGTAGTTTAATCGCACCAACAGTTCTTGATCGCTGCCATCTGCATTGGCTTTAAAAATGGCCGTGCCATTTTTTATCGAGCGTAAAAACAAGATTTCGTTCTTGCTATGGGATAACTTAACGTAAAAATCCCCACTAAATCGAATATTCGGTGAGGTAACTTGAAACTCGGTGCCACTTACGAGGTCTTTACTGAAGATAGCTGAAATATAAGGGCGATCACGATAATCATACTTAGTATACAACAAGGTATTTTCTAAGCTGGTGACGCTCATTCTGCGCTCTGCATTGCAATCCCAAACCTTGGTATGATTCGCATCGGTCGAGCCAGGTGTAAAAGTGGCAGACCACAATTCACATACCTTATTCTCCCCTATTCGACTGATTTGGTAATATAAATTTAAACCGTCTGCTGCCCACCCAGTAGGCATGACATTAGCACCGTCCTTCTCCACCAACTTTATATTTTGTAAAGACTTCATATCCTTGACGTACAAAGCCGACGTACGGTTGCCTTCAGCCAAGAATGAGTAAGCTAGAAAAGCCCCATCCGATGACATATCCTGAAAAGCAACGGACCCTTTGCTCCAAGTTAGGATCTCTTTATCTAACTGGGTAATGTATTCTTTGTATTTGCTACTCTGTGGCGCAGCAAGCTCAGGTTCTTCAGTCGCCAATGGCAATTGCGCTTTAAGCATCACGCCAGCCGCCACACAAGCGATGACCCCTACCGCTCCCCAAACGTACTTTGCAATCGATGATGTACGCGACGATGATGAAGGTTGCGTATTATAAGTAGGCTTATCTACGACACTAGGTGCACTTTGTTCTGGCTCCACATTATTTGACTTGGGCTGTGTGCCTTTATAAATAATTTCGACATCGAGTACAAAGCTATAACCAGTACGATAGTGGGTTTTTAATGTTTGGCCACGCTGCTTGTCTGACTTAAGTGCTTTTCTTAATTCAGAAATAGCACGATTGATAGCATTGTCATCCACATAAGGCTGTTGCCATACTTCATCCGATAGCTCTTGACGCGTGACAATGCGGTGACTGTTATCGATAAAATACAACAGCATCCTAAATAGTAATGGCTCCAACTCCCTTTCTATTTTATCGTTGTCAGTCAGTAATTGTTTGTCTGGATATATCGTCCAAGATTCCAGTTTTATTTGTTCTATATTTTTACAAAACGCAACAATATTCATATTATTTTTTGAGGATATAGGAATAAAAGCAGAGTAAATATGCAAAGCTCTTGAACAGCCAAAAGAGCTGATTATCTAATACAATGCACTCAAGTTAAGTACGTCATAGTTATTGGCCGACCATACGGCCCATCTCTATACTATTTTAAATATCCCTCAATGTGAACAATTGTTCACTTATAATCGATGAATAGTCATCAATAAAGCAAAAGTTGGTTTCAGAAGCACTTGTTTCAGTTATTACTTTTTACCTAAATAAATATAAATATTAATAACTTAGTATTAATAACTAAACTTAAGGGTTCTTGATAGGTATTAACGGGGAGTCGTTAAAAGTGGAATGAGTTGCTAATAAAAAGCCCACGCCAAGTAAACTTAGCGTGGGCTTTAAACCAAATAGGTGGTTGGTTATTTGCGCAACTGGCGAATAACGCGTAGCTGTGCAAGCGCTTCTTCTAGCTGTACAGCCGCTCGATCGTAATCAAGGTCAGCCGCAGAGCCCGAAGAGATTTGCGCTTGAGCTTCACGTCTGGCTTCTTCAGCAGCTTGCTCATCAAGCTCTTCACCACGGATAGCAACGTCCGCTAGAACAGTTACTGACTTAGGTTGAACTTCAAGCGTACCGCCTGCGACGTAGATGATCTCTTCAGTACCATCTTCTTTAACCAAACGTACCATACCAGGTTTTAGGCCAGTCAGGAGTGGCGCGTGGCCAGGGTGAATACCTAGTTCACCTTCACTACCTGTTACTTGAATAGTTGCCACAGAACCTGAGAATACACTCTTCTCTGCGCTAACTACGTCAAGTTGTACTGTCATTGCCATCACAACCTCCTAATTACATGTTTTTAGCTTTATCAACTGCTTCGTCGATTGAGCCAACCATGTAGAATGCCTGCTCAGGCATATCATCGTAATCACCGTTTAGGATGCCCTTAAAGCCAGAGATTGTGTCTTTAAGAGATACGTATTTACCAGGTGCACCAGTGAATACCTCAGCAACGAAGAACGGCTGAGATAGGAAACGCTGGATTTTACGTGCACGAGATACAACTTGCTTATCTTCGTCAGAAAGCTCGTCCATACCTAGGATCGCGATGATGTCTTTCAGCTCTTTATAACGCTGAAGTACAGTCTGAACGCCACGTGCAGTCTCATAGTGCTCGTTACCGATTACTTGAGGGTCTAGCTGACGTGAAGTTGAATCTAGTGGGTCTACCGCAGGGTAGATACCAAGAGACGCGATGTCACGTGAAAGTACTACTGTTGCGTCAAGGTGCGCGAACGTTGTAGCTGGCGATGGGTCAGTCAAGTCATCCGCAGGTACGTATACCGCTTGGATTGAAGTGATTGAACCAGTCTTAGTCGAAGCGATACGCTCCTGTAGAACACCCATCTCTTCAGCAAGAGTTGGCTGGTAACCTACCGCTGAAGGCATACGACCTAGAAGTGCTGATACCTCAGTACCTGCTAGAGTATAACGGTAGATGTTATCTACGAAGAATAGTACGTCACGACCTTCGTCACGGAACTTCTCAGCCATTGTAAGACCAGTTAGTGCAACACGTAGACGGTTACCCGGTGGCTCGTTCATCTGACCGTATACTAGTGATACTTTATCTAGTACGTTTGAGTCGTTCATCTCGTGGTAGAAGTCATTACCCTCACGAGTACGCTCACCAACACCTGCGAATACTGAGTAACCGCTGTGCTCGATTGCGATGTTACGGATAAGTTCCATCATGTTTACGGTTTTACCAACACCGGCACCACCGAACAGACCAACCTTACCACCTTTAGCGAACGGACATACAAGGTCGATAACCTTGATACCAGTTTCAAGTAGTTCAACTGAACTTGATTGATCTTCATATGAAGGCGCAGCACGGTGAATAGACATACGCTCTTCTTCACCAATTGGACCTGCTTCATCGATAGGCTGACCAAGTACGTCCATGATACGACCTAGGGTCTTAGTACCAACTGGAACCTTGATTGGCTCGCCTGTGCCTTCTACTGAGATACCACGACGTAGACCGTCTGTAGTACCAAGTGCGATACCACGTACCACACCGCCACCTAACTGCTGTTGCACTTCTAGTGTCAAACCAGCTAGGTCGCCTTCTGTAACTTTTAGTGCGTCATATACGGCTGGCACGTTGTCTTGTGGGAACTCGATGTCCACAACGGCGCCGATAATTTGGACGACCTTACCTAAACTCATGTCTATTCCTCTCGTTAAACTTTGCCGAAGCGTTAAACAGCAGCCGAACCGCCAACAATCTCACTGATTTCTTGTGTGATTGCAGCCTGACGTGCTTTGTTGTAAACAAGTTGCAGCTCATCCATTAGGTCGCCTGCGTTATCAGTTGCGGCTTTCATCGCAACCATACGGGCAGCCTGTTCAGATGCAGCATTTTCTACTACACCCTGGTACACCTGTGACTCAATGAAACGAACCAATAGCGTCTCTAAGATCGCTTCTGGGTTTGGCTCATATAAGTAGTCCCAAGCGTGGGCTGATACTTCTTCTTCAGCTTTTGGCAAAGGTAATAACTGTTCGATCGTTGGCTCTTGCTTCATTGTGTTAACAAATTTGTTGTACACAACGAACAAGCGGTCAATTTTGCCTTCAGCAAATGCGTCTAGCATTACTTTTACAGGACCAATTACGTCCTGAATTGAAGGTGCATCTCCAAGACCCGCTTTTTTAGCGAGTAATTCACCGCCAAAACGATGGAAGAAACCGGCCGCCTTGCTACCTAAAGTAGCATACTCAGCGTCAACGCCTTTTTCTTTCCATGCCTTAACGTCTTGTGTGATTTTCTTAAACTCGTTTGAGTTTAAGCCACCACACAGACCACGGTCAGTTGAGATAACAATATAACCAACTCGCTTCACATCACGCTCTTCTAAGAACGGGTGATGGAAGTCAAGATTTGCTTGAGCAACACGACCGATCACTTTGCGTAAGTTCTCAGCGTATGGACGGCTTGACGCCACGCGGTCTTGCGCCTTCTTCATTTTTGAAGCGGCAACCATCTCCATCGCGCTGGTGATCTTCTGAGTATTCTTAATACTCCCGATCTTGCTTTTTATCTCTTTTCCGCTGGCCATGACTCTCTCTCCGAATCAGTGGTGACCGAAGTCACCATGAATAACTAAATTACCAAGTTTGCGTCGACTTGAACTTCTCTAGAAGTTCTTTAAGTTGCGCTTCAATCTCAGCGTTGTAGTTACCAGTTTCGTTGATTTGAGTCATCAGCTCTGCGTAAGTGCTGTTTGCGAAACCGATTAGGCCTTCTTCGAAATCACCAATCTTGTTGATTTCGATATCTTGTAGGAAGCCTTTCTCAGCAGCAAATAGAGACAGAGACATTTCAGCAACAGACATAGGTGCATATTGCTTCTGCTTCATTAGCTCTGTTACACGCTCACCGTGCTCAAGCTGTGCACGCGTAGCATCGTCAAGGTCAGAAGCGAACTGTGAGAACGCCGCTAGTTCACGGTACTGAGCTAGCGCTAGACGGATACCACCACCTAGTTTCTTAACGATTTTAGTTTGCGCTGCACCACCTACACGAGATACCGAGATACCAGCGTTAACAGCTGGACGGATACCTGCGTTGAATAAGTCAGTTTCTAGGAAGATCTGACCATCGGTGATTGAGATAACGTTAGTAGGTACGAATGCAGAAACGTCACCACCTTGAGTTTCAATGATTGGCAATGCCGTCAATGAACCTGTTTTACCTTTCACTTCACCGTTAGTGAACTTCTCAACGTAATCAGCGTTAACACGTGATGCACGCTCTAGAAGACGTGAGTGAAGGTAGAATACGTCACCTGGGTATGCTTCACGGCCTGGTGGACGCTTAAGTAGTAGAGAGATCTGACGGTAAGCAACAGCTTGCTTAGAAAGATCATCATATACGATAAGCGCGTCTTCACCGCGGTCACGGAAGTATTCACCCATAGTACAACCAGCAAATGGCGCTAGGAATTGAAGCGCTGCTGATTCAGAAGCAGATGCAACAACAACGATTGTGTTTTCAAGTGCACCGTGCTCTTCTAATTTACGTACTACGTTTGCGATAGTAGATGCTTTTTGACCAACCGCTACGTACACACACTTAACGCCTGTGTCTTTTTGGTTGATGATTGCATCGATTGCAAGTGCAGTTTTACCAGTCTGACGGTCACCGATTACTAGCTCACGCTGACCACGACCAACTGGGATCATCGCATCGATAGACTTATAACCAGTTTGTACTGGCTCGTCTACTGATTGACGCTCGATTACACCTGGTGCAATTTTTTCAACTGGCTCGAAACCATCGTTGTCTAGTGCACCTTTACCATCGATCGGTGCACCTAGTGTGTTTACAACACGACCTAGTAGACCACGGCCTACTGGTACTTCAAGGATACGACCTGTAGATTGTACTTTTACGCCTTCTTTAAGGTCTGCGTAAGGACCCATAACTACTGCACCTACTGAGTCACGCTCAAGGTTCAATGCAATAGCATAACGGTTGCCAGGAAGCTCGATCATCTCACCTTGCATACAGTCAGCTAGACCGTGGATGCGGATGATACCGTCAGTAACAGATACGATAGTACCTTCGTTACGTGCTTCACTTACAACTTCAAACTGCTCAATACGCTGCTTGATCAGTGCAGAAATTTCTGTGGAATTAAGTTGCATGCTCTTTTTCCCAATTACGATTGTAGCGACACTGCTAGGCGGTCTAATTTACCGCGTACGCTACCGTCAATTACGGTATCGCCAGCTTTGATAACCAAACCACTTACTACGGTTTCGTCAATGCTACAATTCAGCTTAACTTTGCGTGCGAAACGTTTCTCTAACGCAGCGCCCAATTTATCTTGCTGCTCTTGAGCAAGTTCAGTTGCAGAAACCACGTCAACGTCGATTTCTTTATCATAATCCGCTTTTAGTTCAGCGAATTGCTCAGCAACTGCAGGGACTGCAGATAAACGCTCATTTTCGGCCATCAGCTTGATAAGATTTTGACCTTGTTCGTTGAGTTGTTCAGCACATAGCTTGATGATGACTTCAGACTGCTCAGCCTGCGTAGCAATGCTACCCAGTAGCGCCTGAACCTGCTCATCGCTAGTCACTTGACCAGCGAAGAACAGCATTTCATTCCAAGCTTCAACAGCACCTTTCTCAACGGCAAGTTCAAAAGCCGCTTTAGCGTATGGGCGAGCGATAGTAGTCAATTCAGACATGCTCATACCCTCCTAATTAAAGCTCAGCAACTAGCTTATCAACGATATCGCTGTGTGCGTCTTGATTAATTTCACGCTCTAAAATCTTTTCAGCGCCAACCACTGCTAAAGTAGCTACTTGAGAACGTAGTTCTTCTTTAACACGGTTACGCTCTGAATCAATTTCAGAGTGTCCTTGAGCAATAATCTTCTCACGCTCTTGTTGACCACGAGTTGTCTCTTCGTCAACGATAAGCGCAGCACGCTTTTTAGCTTGCTCAATGATTTCAGCAGCTTGAGATTTCGCTTCATTTAGCTCTACCGCGGCTTCTTTACGAACGCGCTCAAGCTCTTTTTCAGCTTCATCAGAGGCAGCTAAACCATCTTCAATTTTTTTCTGGCGAGCTTCAATCGCACCATTTAGTGGTGGCCATACGTACTTCATACAGAATAATACGAATACCACAAATGCGATTAATTCACCTAGTAGAGTGGCGTTTAAGTTCACAACCGCTCCTCCTTAAAATAGTAAGCTGTTCAAAAAATAAGGCTATTAAAGTACGAACAACAATACCATCGCGATACCTACACCGATCATTGCTACCGCATCGATTAGACCAGCTAGGATGAACATTTTAACTTGTAGTGAAGGTGCAAGTTCAGGCTGACGAGCACACGCTTCTAGGAATTTACCACCCATGTTACCGAAGCCGATAGCAGTACCGATAGCACCGAAACCGATAAGTAGAGCAACAGCGATGTACTTAAGACCTAATACTAGTTCCATTTTTTTCTCCAAAGTTTCATTTGTAAATTAAAGTTAAAGTTAAAAAATCTTTTAAAAATTATATTCTTAGTGGTTATCTGAGCTAGCCATGCTTAGGTATACAATCGTCAGCATCATGAATACGAATGCTTGAAGAACGATAACTAAGATGTGGAAAGCAGCCCAAATGAAGTGCAGAGGTAACTGCATCAAACCAACTGCGCCGATCAAGATGAAGATCAGCTCACCCGCGTAAAGGTTACCGAACAAACGTAGTGCAAGCGAGAAAGGCTTAGCTACTAATGCGATTGTCTCTAGTAACAAGTTACAAGGGATTAAGAAAATCATGCCGATTTTGTTCTTAGTGCTGAACGGGTGAAGCGTTAGCTCAGCAATAAAACCGCCGATGCCTTTCATTTTAATTGAATAACCGATCATCAAGAAGAATACGCCTAGTGCTAATGCAGCAGTCATATTGATATCTGTTGTCGGTACAATCTTCATGTATACATCGTGTGAGTCCATACCAAATGCAGTTTCACCAACGAAACCAGCGAAAGCAGGTAGGAAATCAACCGGAATTAAGTCCATTAAGTTCATTAAGAACACCCAAACAAAAATTGTTAGGGCTAATGGTGCGATTAGAGCACTTTTACCGTGATAAGTATCGCGAACGTTGTCACCAACGAACTCAACAATCATCTCGATGAAGCACTGGAATTTACCAGGAACACCTGTAGTGGATTTTTTAGCGGCGCTACGGAAGATCCATAAAAATACAAGACCTAAACCGATTGACCATGCGAGGGTATCTACGTGCCATGTCCAGAATCCACTATCCGCACATGCTTTATTGAAGGCAAGACCGGCATCGGTCGAACACATCTTGGCATTGGTCAAGTGGTGCTGAATATGGCTTGATAGAGTAACTTCTTCTGCAGCCATGTTTTATCCCAAAAGTTAATGATTAAAAAAAATCGGTGCTAGCCACTGCGAAAACATTACTAGTATGTAACAGCAGAAAAATGGCAACGCCATGACACTTAAATGTTTAAATACCAGTGCAAATATGCAAATGGTTAGCAAAAATTTTAATCCTTTGCCTCGTTTTAACGAGTCATATACTTGCTCTGCTTTACTTGCGCCAACATATCTGAAGGCATACAAAGCAAATACAAAGTTCGGTAGCACAATTGCAACACCGCCCATCAAAGCTGACAGACCGGCTTGAGCTCCCCAACCTACTAAAACTATTACTGCAGCAATGAGTGCTACGATACCCTGAAGCAAGACACCTTTTAATGCGGCACGCCTGTACGGGCCAGCTAACGAATGAGTCACTTTATATTAACCTTAATGACGCTAAAATTTATCAGGGTATAAAAACTGGCGAAATTATACTGATTTCTGCTCAATTTGCAACTTGACGCGACGAAATGACGCATAAAATAGGCACACAATTCGTCGCAAATTTGACCTTTAGGAGGGTTGTTGTAAATCTGGATGGATCCGCCCAAGAATGCCGTCTAATTCATCAAGATCAGCATAAGAAATAACCAGCTTTCCTTTGCCTTTTTGATTGTAGTTGATCTCTACTTTAGCGCCCAAATTTTCTGCTAGCTGCTGTTCTAACAGTTTGACATCTGGGTCCTTTTCTTTTGTCTCTTTTTTAACCACAGGCTCTTGCATCGTACGCACAAGCTTTTCAGTTTCACGTACCGTTAAGCCCTTTGCAACTGCAGTGCGCGCAGCTTCGGATTGTGCTTCACCTTGTAACGATAAAAGACAACGGGCATGGCCCATTTCGATATCACCATGTTCTAACAAGATTTTTACATCATCATTGAGATTGATTAAACGTAACAAGTTAGTAACGGTTGTACGCGATTTACCTACAGCATCAGCGACTTGCTGATGTGTGAGTTCAAATTCATTGAGCAGTCTGTCTAGCGCAACAGCCTCTTCCATTGCATTTAAATCTTCACGTTGAATGTTTTCAATCAGCGCAATAGCAACAGCTGCATCGTCTTCTACATCTTTGAGTATACAAGGTACAACATCAAGGCCGGCCAATTGAGAAGCACGCCAACGACGTTCACCAGCAATAATTTCGTATTGGTTTTGGCTCACTTTGCGAACCACAATTGGCTGCAAAACGCCTTGTGCTTTAATTGAATTAGCAAGCTCTTCTAGTGCTTGCTCAGACATATCTTTGCGCGGTTGGTATTTACCGCGCTGTAGAAACTCAATCGGTAACCGCTGTAATTCGTTTTCAGAAATGTCGACCTGCTCAGTCGCAGAGTGATGTTCAATAGGCTCATGCGATTGCGGTTCTAAAGCTTCCTTTGGTGCAGCAGCTGGTGGCTTAGCAGAGCTGAGTAATGCATCTAACCCTCGCCCCAGTCCTCTTTTTTTCACCGACATGTTTTTATTATCCTCTTACGCTACCGCAGCGGCTTGTTTTTCTTGACGACGTAACATTTCTCCAGCCAGAGCAAGGTATGCTTTGGCCCCGCTTGAAGCGCGATCATAATACATTGCTGGCGCACCGAAACTGGGCGCCTCGGCCAAACGTACATTTCTAGGGATCACGGTGCGGTAAACTTTCTCACCAAAATGTTGTTTTAATTGCTCAGATACATCGTTGGCCAATCGATTACGCGGATCATACATAGTGCGAAGAATACCTTCAATTTGTAGTGATGGGTTCACCAAATTTGAAAGCTGTGTGATTGTGTCCATCAGGGCGGTTAACCCCTCTAATGCATAGTATTCGCACTGCATAGGCACCATCACAGAATCGGCGGCAGCCATCGCGTTAACCGTCAGCATATTTAGTGAAGGTGGGCAATCAATAAAAATAAATTCGTAATCATCTTGCACAGACTCAATGGCATTGCGCAAACGAACTTCACGCGCAAATAGCTCCATCAATTTCACTTCAGCAGCGGTAACATCACCATTGGCGGCAATTAAATGATATTCCCCTGAAGTTTCGGTGCAAATGACTTCATTGATTGGTGTTTCTTCAATCAACAAATCATAAATCGTTGCAACATCAGAATATTTGTCAACGCCACTACCCATAGTCGCATTGCCTTGCGGATCAAGGTCGATCAGCAGTACTTTTCTTTTGGTTGCTGCCATCGAGGCAGCAAGGTTAACCGCAGTGGTTGTTTTACCAACGCCACCTTTTTGGTTTGCAATTGCAATGACTCTAGCCACAGTGCCCTCGACTCTTAGTCTTTTGTAAGAATAATTAAATGACGTTCACCTTCCAGTTTGGGAACTTGCAAGGTGATATTCTGTTCTAAAGAAATGCCAGCAGGCAGACTATCCAGCTCATCTTGCGGATACATTCCCTTGAGTGCTAAGAATCGTCCAGATGTACCTATTAAATGAGTACACCACTGCACCATGTCTTGCAAAGAAGCAAATGCACGACTTAACACACCGTCTAATTTAACACTTGGTTGATATTCTTCAACACGAGACTGCACTGGCGTCACGTTTTTTAGTCCAAGCGCATGTTTTACTTGGGTTAAAAATCGTACTCTTTTTCCGAGACTATCGAGCAGTATAAATTCTGTATCTGGCAATGCAATCGCCAATACAATACCAGGCAGGCCAGGTCCAGTACCAACGTCGATATAATGTTTGCCAGTTAAATGAGGTGCCACAACCAAAGAGTCTAAAATATGCTTCACCATCATCTCTTTTGGATCTCGCACAGAAGTTAGGTTGTAAGCTTTATTCCATTTGTCGAGCAGCCCGACATAATCGACAAGCTGCTGTTTTTGATTTTCGGTCAGCGTAATGTCTGTTTCAGCTAACAGCGCATTCAGTTGTTCTAATAACACAGTTTTCCATCGCTGTTACGCTGACTTGCGTAACAGCCCTTGCTTTTTCAGATACACTAATAATAGCGAAATCGCCGCTGGGGTGATACCAGAAATACGCGAAGCTTGGCCAATCGTTTGCGGACGCGCATCTGTTAGCTTAGCCACAACTTCGTTTGAAAGGCCACTCACTTGGCTATAATCAAACTCTGCTGGCAGCAATGTTTCTTCATGACGTAGCTGTTTATTTATCTCATCTTGTTGACGCGCAATGTAACCGGCATACTTGGTTTGAATTTCAACCTGTTCTAATGCTTGCCAATTTTCATGCTCACTGGCCAAACCATCGATCGTCATAAGCTCGCGATAGCTCACCTCAGGTCGACGGATCAGATCTTCTAAGCTCGCCTCTCTGGTTAGTGGTGATTTAAGCAACGCATTGACTTGATCTAACGCTTCATGATCTTTGTGGATCCAAGTTGAACGTAAACGCTGTGACTCTTGCTCCATGACTTCCAATTTATCATTGTAGGCTGCCCAGCGCTCATCATTGACCAAACCAAGCTCGCGGCCTTTTTCAGTCAATCGCAGATCTGCATTGTCTTCACGCAACAATAAGCGATACTCCGCACGACTAGTAAACATACGGTACGGCTCTTTTGTACCCAATGTTGCAAGGTCGTCAATCAGTACGCCCGTATAAGCTTCATCTCTACGTGGTGTCCATGGTGCTTCACCTTTCACTTGCAAAGCAGCATTCATACCTGCTATCAAGCCTTGTGCACCCGCTTCTTCATACCCGGTAGTACCGTTAATTTGACCTGCGAAGAATAAGCCGTTAATAAATTTTGTCTCTAAAGACTGCTTTAAATCTCTAGGATCAAAGAAATCATACTCAATGGCATAACCAGGACGGCAAATATGTGCATTTTCAAATCCTTGAATTGATCTCACAATGTCTAATTGGATATCAAAAGGTAAGCTGGTGGAAATGCCATTAGGATACAATTCATAAGAAGTTAATCCTTCAGGTTCAACAAAGATCTGGTGTTTCTCTTTGTCAGCAAAGCGCACGATCTTATCTTCAATTGAAGGACAATATCTGGGTCCAATTCCTTCAATCACTCCAGCGTACATCGGAGAGCGATGTAGATTCTCGCGAATAACGTCGTGGGTCTTTTCATTTGTGTAAGTAATATAACAAGGGATCTGTTGCGGATGATCCGACTGTTTACCCATAAAAGAAAATACCGGCGTAGGTGTGTCGCCCGGCTGTACCTGCATTACCGAAAAATCAACAGTTCTTGCGTCAATGCGAGGAGGTGTGCCAGTTTTTAATCGATCAACACGAAATGGTAGCTCGCGTAAACGATGTGCAAGCGCGATAGAAGGCGGATCCCCTGCTCTACCACCTTTATAATTCTCTAAGCCAATATGAATTTGACCACCAAGAAAAGTACCAACTGTCAGTACCACTGATTCAGCACTGAAACGTAAACCCATTTGAGTTACTACGCCTTTCACCTGATCTTGTTCAACAATCAGATCATCACAACTTTGTTGGAAAATCTTCAAGTTTTCTTGGTTTTGTAAAGTATCTTGGATCGCAGCTTTGTATAGTGCTCGATCGGCTTGTGCTCTGGTTGCTCTTACAGCTGGCCCTTTTGAAGAGTTAAGTGTTCTAAACTGGATCCCACCTTTATCAATGGCTTGTGCCATTGCACCACCCAAAGCATCGATCTCTTTGACTAGATGACCTTTACCGATCCCGCCGATCGCTGGATTACAAGACATTTGTCCCAGTGTGTCCATATTGTGAGTTAACAATAAGGTATTCATACCCATACGTGCAGCTGCAAGTGCAGCTTCAGTACCAGCATGACCGCCACCAACAACGATTACGTCAAAATGTTCATGATAAATCATTTACGGGATCCTACTTAAATACAACCAGCAAATTTCGAAAGGGTGCGTATTCTACCTAGAAAAACGCAGAAGTGAAACGATTAAATTTTAACCCATAGGTAAAATGGATCACTAAATATATATAAGGATCTTTTTAAAGATCTTTATTGATCTTATATTTAAAGGCGGTGAGATCTGTGTATAACGTTATATTCCTAAATTGATCCATAGACTTAGGTCAGATCAAATGATGTGAATTAGATCGGATCTCATAGCGTATAAGCTTTGATCAAATCGGCTATTTATACACAGCCACTTGAGTCATTAAATTTATCCAATGGATAAGTAAGTATAGATCATCAGTTAGATCAAGGGTTATCCACAATACCTATAAAATTTCAGTAAATTTGTGGATAACTTATGTGAAACTGATCTTTATTAACTTGCTTTTAAGATCTCACTTAATTCTGGTAGCCATTCAAGTGCTGTGTCTTCAGGCAAAGCTTCATCTAATACATCTATTGTTAGCGTAGGCAATAAAGGTTTCGCCCCTTTGTCTGTTAACAGCTTAGCGCCATTTATCGCGGCATAGTTATAAGTGTCGTAACTGGAATCACCGATACCTACAACTGCAAACTTAATGTGGCTCATATCCGATTTTGCTTGGAGCTGAGAGATAAAAGGTAACAAATTTTCAGGGTAATCACCTGCACCATAAGTAGACGTGACAATTAACCAGGTGTCACCTGTGCATTCTGACAGGTCCGGCTGTTCGTGCAGGTTACAGGAGACTGATCTCGATTCTAGATCTTCTGCAAGCTGCTCTGCAACGTATTCAGCAGATCCCATTTGACTGCCGATTATGATCTCTAAGTTACTCATTTCTTCTCGTGAAATCGTATTTTATGCGGCTCATAATAATGCGCGCTGAGCAGAAGTAAAGAGATAGTTTTTCACTTGGATAAAATTAAACTGGTGAAATATTGGCTTATTGTGGATTTAACTCTTCATCTAACTGTTTTTAATAGATTAAATAAATTATTCCTGTTGCTTTTTTGTCTTATTTTCTGTGGATAAGCAGGTAATAAGATTAAGATAAATAAACTCAAAATAGTGTGTCGATCTGGTGCTTGAGAGTGCGATTAGTTTAAAATTTATTAATGTGGATAATTTTATCCTTCGCTAGATCGATCTTGTTGTTTTTTGACTGCAATATTGGATCTATAAAGTTATCTTTATATAAGAAAATATTCTAAAAAAAGTATATTTATGCTGATTGTAAGACAGGGATCACCAAGATTTAGCCGCTGTTTGATGCTGGATCTGGTTATTTACGCTCTTATTTGAATAGTTCGCAGTGTGAGATATACCTTAAAGTCCGATACTAAAATTACTTATGATTGAAAAGCATACACTTTATAAGTATTTTATGCTCTTTTAATGCCTGTTCGGTACTAAAGTAATGCAAGTTGATTGAATTAATGAACCTATGTAGCTAAGGCCCTGATTATTAAGTGTAAGACTTTAAGCGCTTAAAAAAGATCCTAAAGTACGATCACTTATTAAGATCAAGTACCTAGTTGTCATGTATATACAAGTTTGTCGGCATAATAAGTATTCGTCCGCGCTTAAATTATTGGCTCCCTCATTCAAACAGCATGTTGTAAGGTTTTTAACAAAGCGTCTACAGCGAACTGAGTGATTGGGTATGATGAAAATATTCAGCCTGAGTTTGTGTTTGGTGTATGATACTGAGCCTGCTAAGTGTCTAAATTATGGTAATAAAGAAGCAAAAGGGACTTGGAGAGCGGGTTTTTAAGAGCGGTAAGGCAAGGGGCTGATAAAGACTTAAAACAAGTCATTGAGATGCTCGATGATTTACACCGAGCACAGATGATCATTTACCAATACAGAATGAACTGAAGATCTTACCGAGTAGATCATCCGAAGTGAATTCACCTGTAATTTCATTGAGATACTGTTGAGTTAAACGTAACTCTTCGGCTAATATTTCACCAGCCACATGCATTTCAAGTTGGGTTTGACCGATTTCCAAATGTTCAGCAGCACGTTCAAGTGCATCCAAATGTCTACGGCGAGCCATAAAGCCACCTTCATTGGCACCAGTAAAACCGATACATGCTTTTAGGTGTTCACGTAATGTATCAACTCCTGTATTGGTTTGTGCACTTAGTCGTAATACCGGGTAACTGCCTTGTTGGCATAGCCCTTGTTGCTCATCACATAGATCAATTTTGTTGCGGATGACTGTAATGTCCATGCCTGGCGGTAATTTTTCCATAAACTCAGGCCAGATCTTTAACGGATCGGTTTCAAGTGTTTGGGTACCATCAACCATAAATAGTACGTGATCCGCGCCGCTTATTTCTTCCCAAGCGCGTTCTATGCCTATCTGTTCAACTTTGTCAGGACTTTCACGAAGGCCGGCAGTATCAATAATATGCAAAGGCATGCCGTCAATATGAATGTGTTCGCGCAGCACGTCTCGAGTGGTGCCTGCGATGTCTGTCACTATGGCTGCTTCACGGCCTGCAAGCGCATTTAAAAGTGAAGATTTACCAGCATTTGGGCGTCCAGCAATAACAACTCGCATACCTTCACGCATAATGCTGCCTTGTTTAGCTTGTTGTCTAACTTCAGCTAGTTGATTGATGATTGCTTGTAAGTCACCAGCCACTTTACCATCTGAGAGGAAATCAATTTCTTCATCTGGAAAGTCAATTGCTGCTTCCACATACATGCGTAGGTGAATCACTTGTTCCACCAGCACATTAATATGTTTAGAGAAATCACCTTGCAAAGAGTGTAGGGCGCTTTTCGCCGCTTGTTCACTGGTTGCATTAATCAGATCGGCTATGGCCTCGGCTTGCGTTAAGTCTAGCTTGTCATTCATAAATGCACGCTCGGAAAACTCGCCTGGTTTCGCTAATCTGACACCTTCAATTTGACTGATCTCTTTGAGCAGCATGTCTATGACAACTGGGCCACCATGCCCTTGGAGCTCAAGGACGTCTTCTCCTGTGAACGAATTTGGACCTTGGAAGAATAGGGCGATGCCTTGATCTAATTGTTCACCTGCGAGTGTGTTGAAAGGCAGGTATTCGGCATAGCGTGTTTTGGGACACTTACCGAGGATTTTATCGGCGACGAGTTGAGCTTTGGCACCCGAAATACGGATGATCCCCACGCCACCGCGACCTGGTGCGGTTGCCTGAGCTGCTATGGTATCTTGTGCAATCATATTGTCTCATGCTGAATGACAGTGTTCTGAGCTTAATTGTACAGCAATTGGCTTTTCTCAGGTATAGTGGAGCTAAATGAATAAAGATAATTACTCGAGATGTAGAGATAAGGACAGTCTAAGTCGTGTTGTTATTCAGTCAATTTCGTTTCGACTCTGAGCGTTTAGCACTTTATCGTGGCCAGGTAGCCATCAATTTGCGACCAAAAGTGGCGCAGTTACTCGACTATTTTCTAACTCATCCTAATCAATTAATAAGAAGAGAGCAGCTACTTTCAGCGCTTTGGCAACATGGTGAGTTCCGTGAGGCTGCACTAAATCAAAGTATCACAGAATTGCGCCAAGTATTACAAGATGATGCAAAAAATCCAATTTATATCAAAACATTACCGCATCAGGGTTATGTGTGGATCTGTCAGGTAAAAACCGCCTCTTGTTACAAACAAAGAGTCACCTTGATTGCGAGTGTAGGGCTGACTATTTTAGCTTTAATAGGTGGGTTGTATCGTTATCAATATATATCACCGCCATCCACTCAAGTTCAAGCAAAAACGCAGTTACTTATTCACCCCATGCAAAATCTTACTGGCGTGCAAGCGAACGCTTGGTGGGGGTATGCACTTGAAGGAACTTTACGTGATAGTTTGCAAAGCAATTATCAACTGATCCCCAAGAGTAAAACGCCAGATTACTTGGAGCAATCAGAAAAGGGCGCACCGCAGCAGCTCTTTTTATCTTTGCAGTCCACACAACAACGCTACTTGTTGACAGCCAAATTAGCTGATCGTCAAACTCAGGTGCTTGTTGAGCAGCTTGATGAAAACTTTATAGAAATTGCTCACCAATTAGTGAACGCATTAACCATTAATAAACCTATGTCTATCTCTGAACATAAAGAAGTTAATGGTCTAAGGGACTACTTCCGGGGCATCCAAGCGTTAAATGAACATGGTCCTAAGTTGGCAAAGACATATTTTGAAGCGGCATTAATCCAAGCCCCTGATCATGTGCCTTCTCAAATAGAACTGGCGCGAATTGCGTGGTTACAAGGGAATGTTGAATTGGCCGAATACTACTTTGGAGAGGTTGATATTGTATCTGCCTCTTTAACTTTACAGACGCGATATTATCTTTATCTCGGGGAATTCCAAAAAGTATTGGGTGAATATCAACAAGCGGGTCAAAATGCGCAAAGAGCGTTGAAGTTGGCTGAACACAATCAATTTATAGAACAAATGGCGAGCAGCTATCAATTACTTGCAGATATTGCCTGGAGCACTTTGCAATGGCAGGACTATTCCCATGCTATGAGCGCCGCACATGCACTCATTGGCAGCCGCTCTTTCGCTTACAGCGAAGCACAACGATCGTTTTACTTGGCAAACCCACCCGCCGCAGGACCTGAGCAAAAAAATGTCGTGAACTTAGCACAAAGTAAAGAAGTACTGGCGAGCGCTATTCAATATTACCGGCAAACCAATCAGCGTATAGAGCTCTCCAAAAGTTTGTTTGCTTACGGGCAGAATTATCTAGTCCCTGTTTCTGAAAGTGAAGGTAGTTTGTTAGAAGCGTTGGAAATTGCCGCTAATAGTGGCGATCAATATTTTAAAATGCAAGTACTCACTTACTTAGGGTTTTATTATATTCAGCTTCATCAAGGGCAGAGAGCATTGGATTACCTTAATCAAGTTGAATTACAGCAGACATTTAAGCCTGCATTAGAGCAGCTGAGTTTACTCAAGGCAATGGCCTACATGGATATTGGCCTGACAACAAATCAGCAACAGGCATTAGACACCGCTGAGCAGCTGTTTGAATCCATACTGTTAGCTGAGACAACATCCGCTATGGCAGGCGCCAACGTGAAGCTATTGTTGGCATGGGTGGCGCTAAGGCAAGGAGAGATAGATAAATCGCTGTTGTTATCACATGCAGCTCTAGAGTCGTATGAACAGAGTGGTCTGAGCGATGCGATGACCTACGCAAAATATACGCAAATGTATATCCATTTACTTCAAAATGAGCCTAGAGATGCCCTGAAATTGATGGATTTAGAGCACGATAAAGAAGCACATTTAATGTTGTTTTACTCTGCTGCGGCTGCTCATATGACAGAAAATATGGCACTACTAGAACAGACGCAGAGGATGCTTAGAAACTTAAAAAATAGTGATGCGCTGTTAGCACAGTTAGCGCTATTTAAACAACAACCGCAAGGAGACGCCAAGCTCATTGCTGATCTGCTGGACGCTCCCTATAGTGTTTATTGTCAAAGCAAATGGATTTTAGAGTGACAAGTGATGCGGTTTTGGTACTTGATTGCCTCTGTATACCACTTTGCCCGTGGCATCTTGTACAATCCAATAAGGCAAATCTCTGATCTTAAAGTGACTAAATAACTGGTTTTGTGCATCGAAAACAATGTGATGATTGACATCAAATCGCTTTTTATAACTTAAGGCACTTGCTTGATCAGCGTAAAACGGTTTGATGATCGTTAATACATTTTTTGGCGAGTTTATCGCTAACTGATTATTTTGCCTGATGCGTTGTTGACAGTCCGGAATGTGTTGAAAAGGGCATAGACTGTCACTAAAAAATAGCACCTGATAGTCATGCTGAATCTGACTTATACTCAGGGGCTTGCCTGACAATGTGGCCATCTGTTTGTTGGTCATTTCATAGGCAGTGATTTTGGGGGAGGTTGACAGTGATTCTTTCAATATAACTTTTCCATTTTCTACTATGACACGAGTTGGGGTTTGCCTGACTTGATATTTAAAGGTGAGTTGATTATTGGTGTCGATAGTTAAGTTTGCAAACTCTTGATGAACATCTATAAACTGTTCTAAGCTTGCTTGATCAATATTGATATCTGGCTGTAAAAAAATGCGCTTCCCCTGGGGTTTAGGCATATGGGTGGTTTGGTAGTATGCATCCCAAATATTGATAAAAACATATTCTTTGGTTTTTGCATTGGCACTTTTAATAGTGGCAAGTATTAATAATAGAATGCTTAGATTGACTAGTTGTATATACATTATTATTTCCCTCTTAACTGGGCCAGCTTTTGTGCGAGCTGATCAGTAAATAATCCACTTCGATAGACTTCATTTCCTTGTGCATCAATTAAGATATGTTGTGGTGTTCCAAGCACAGCATAGTGCTTTGTAATGATGCCATCGCTATCAAACACCGTGGGGAAGTTGTAATTGTGTTTGCCTAGATAGCGCTTAACCCCCTCAAGTGTTTGGTTGAACCCAATATTGACTGAGATCACTTGATATGCGCCTTTTGCGTCTTCATAGCTTTGCTGCAATACGGGCATTTCCTCAACGCAGTAAGCGCACCAGGTTGCCCAAAACTTTAAGTATGTGATTTTTCCCTGTGTTGAGATGGTCTGCTCATTGAGAGCTTTCGCTTCTATTGGGGCATATTGTTTGGCATGTGCTGAGAGGCAAAGTATGCTCAGTACAAATATTAGTGTTTTCATTTTAATGTCCTTTAAAAGAATGTTAGAGCCAGCTTTTACCAGCTTGGATTAGAAAATATTGGGCCATAGCAATGAGAATGAGCGTAGTAGCTGTATTGATATGGGATAACCACTTCCCTGATTTTGGGAGCGTTGTTAGCAAACGAGTACTGGTACCTGCGAAAAGCAGTAGGGCGCTCATGCCGAGAGCAAAGCCAAATAACATAAGTCCGCCCAGTAAGGGTTGCTGATTGGCTGCTACAAACACCAGTAAACCGCCAAGTACGGGAGACGTGCATGGAGCTGCTACCAGTGCACTGGCCATGCCCATAGTAAAAGGGACTGTACTTGGATTTTGAGTTAGAGATAGCGATAAAGATGGCAAGGGTAAAATCCCTTTATTGAGTGCTGCAAAGTAAAGTAGGGCATTGGCAAACAATAATAGCACCCAGGGGTTACTGGCAATTTGACCAAACAGGCTGCCACTTAATGCGGCTATAAACCCGAGCAAGGCGTAGATGAGTGAAAACCCAGTACAATAAAGTAGTGGGGCAATACGTGCGTGGTTTTGCCGTGAAAAGGTGGCAATGGTTATTGGCAGAATGGGGTATACACAAGGTGTAAAACTGGTTAAAACGCCAAGCAAAAGAACTGTGGGTATGTGCCACCAGCCTATTTCCGTTGTGTTTAGAGTCTCTAAAAATATTGATTCCATTACTCCGATCTCTTTGGCTTAAAAAGTTGCTTAGAGCATCCTTTAAAACATTGTTGAGACCTATCAAAGTACTATCAAAACGCCATCAAATTTTATCAAACTGTTGTTCTATATTGATAAGTTTTGACCGTCTAAGACTAAAATTTGCTGTGTTTAATCAAAATCATAAGCTTGTGGATAGTGGGGTAGTAAACTGCGACGTTGTTTGTACTTTATTGGTGACCGAACAAACAGTGGCTTTAGGTGATGGGTGCTTAGCTGCCTTTTCATTTACAGTAAAAAGGTAGTTTATTGTAATGATGTGAGTGCAATTAGCTTGTATGTACAACTTTGATAGAAACAAAAAAGCCCGCAAAAATAGCGGGCTTTTTCATTATTGTATCAGCAACTTAGTCGCGCACTTTGATACCTTTTTTCTCCATGCCACGGTAGATAATTAACATCTGGGCGATAGAGATAAGGTTAGACACTAACCAGTATAGAACTAGTCCTGATGGGAACCAGATAAAGAAGATAGAGAACACCACTGGCATGTAGGTCATCATCTTTTGCTGCATAGGATCTGTGATTGTCATAGGCTGCAGTTTTTGAGTTAGGAACATACTTGCACCAAATAAAATTGGTAGTACATAGTATGGGTCCATTGCCGATAGGTCTGTTAACCATAAGCCAAATTCTGCGTGACGTAATTCAGTCGACTCTAAGAATACATAGAAAAGAGCAAGGAAGATTGGCATTTGTAGCAATAATGGGAAGCAACCACCCATAGGGTTCACTTTCTCTTTGCGATACATTTCCATCATAGCTTGACCAAATTTCTGACGGTCGTCGCCATAACGCTCTTTCAATTGCTGCATTTTAGGCTGTAATGCACGCATTTTTGCCATTGATGTGTACTGCGCTTTAGTGAGTGGGTACAGCAGTGTCTTAACAAGAATCGTAATACCGATGATAGCTAGACCCCAGTTGCCTAAAATGCCATAAAGCATTTTAAGTAGCACAAGTAGCGGTTGAGAGATAAACCATAACCAACCGTAATCAACCGTTAGATCTAAGTCATCGTGCAGCGCTTCTAGAGCATCCGTATCTTTAGGGCCCATATAGTAAATAGCTGAAAGCTTTGCTTCTGAATTTGCTTGGATATTTACCGGTTCACCTTTTGCACCAATGATACCTTGGTTATTTCTGATAGAGGTATAAATGGTGTTATTGATGTCCTGCTTTGGCACCCAAGCACTAACAAAGTAGTGTTGGATAAATGAAACATAACCACCTAGCGTATTCTTGTTCAGATTTGCTTCGCGCATCTCGTCAAAAGAATACTTTTCATATGGTTCGTCTTGTGTGCCGTACGCAGTACCTAGGTATGTTTGGTCAACCATACTGTCTTTGTCTTGCGCTGAGCGCTTGATTTGCGTGTACAGCTGCACTTGTACAGGATTGTCAGTGGCGTTTACAACGTCGTATTCCATAGAGACATCATATTTGCCTGCTTTAAATACAAACGTTTTAGTAAACTGAACACCTTTACTATCTACGTAGGAAAGTGGTACACGCAGTTCATCACCTGACAATGTGTAAGCACTTTGCTCAGTCTGATAAACCGGGCGACCAGCACTCGAAGCATCTGGGCCGTTTAGACCAATCAAACCACTTTGCGCTAGGTACTGTTTCCCATCAAATTCACCTAGAAGTAGGTAAGGTATATCGCTACCATGCGTTTCTGCATGCTGAAGTAACTTAGCTTCAACAATGTCACCACCTTTTGTATCGATTTTTACAGCTAGTACGTCAGTTGATACGGTAATAACTGAACGGACTGCTTGAGTTTGTGCAACCGGTACATCCGCTTCGCTTGAAGCTGGAATATCCGCTTGATCGGTATTTGAAGGTGAAGTGGCCACTTGCGTGACTGCACTGGGCTCGGCTTTGCTTTGAGCTTGCTCGTCTTGCCATTCACTGAATAGCAAAAACGACACCAAAAGCAATCCGATCAATAAAAACGTGCGTTGCGATTCCATAACAGCTCTTATTTCTCGTGTTGTTTATCTTGATTCGATTTCTCAGGGACGGGGTCATCCCCACCTGCGCTTAAAGGGTGACATTTTAATATGCGTTTAACCGCTAACCAACTCCCTTTTGCAATTCCGTGTAAATTAATTGCCTGAATTGCATAACTTGAGCATGTTGGGTTGAATCGGCAATGGGGTCCAAGCAACGGACTGATAAATTTTTGATAACCTCGAATAAGGCTTATCAATAATTTACGTATTACCGAAAGCGGATAATCCACAAGTCGTTTACTCTCACTCTTTGTCTTCAAGGCGTGTTTCATAATTGCGAGATAGACTCGTAGTAGAGTGATTAAATGGTGAGCTAACCTTACATTAATTAGCGTGAAATAGCCATGATTGGTCGATTATTGGCACGCAAATATGATGTTATTTTTTAGCTTTATGACGTGTTGGGCGCTTCTTGTGAGGCTTAGGTTTGGGGGCGCCAGGTTTGCAACGCTCATTGATTTTAAGCCAAAGCTTATTCAGTTGTTTTGTAAGCTCTTCATTGCTCAATTCGTCTACGCCAGTTTTAACCATTAAGACAATGTCTATGTTATCTAGTTTGTGTTGATTAAGGCGGAAACTTTCACGTGCAAGACGCTTGATACGATTACGTTGACACGCTTTTTTACAACGTTTTTTTGCAACAGTCAGACCAAGACGTGGACGACCTATATCATTCGGTTTTGCTAGTAGAGTAAATACAGGGGTTGCTGCACGAGCAGGCTCTTGAAATATTCGGGAGTAATGCGAGGGAGTTAACAGACGTAACTCCCTGCTGAAGCCAAAACCTTCCACTTATATTAAGCAGATAGTTCTTTACGGCCTTTAGCACGACGACGTGCTAGTACTTTACGGCCATTTTTAGTAGCCATGCGAGCACGGAAACCGTGAGTACGCTTGCGCTTAAGTACGCTTGGTTGAAAAGTTCTTTTCATAACTAATCCATCCGATCGGTTAAAGTTAAAACATCCTATGCAGGTCGCGATCCTGGCACAGGTGCCATTGCGAGCGCGAGATATTAAAGCTGATGCGCACGAAAGTCAATCATATTTGTGCAGACAAGCTCAATTAGTAGTCTAATTCAAGAAAATTAGCCATCTACTGCATATAAATGTGGTGTGCAATCGATAAGGTCAACAGTTTTTAATAGCTATATAAAGAGTAGAACAAATTGGCAGGATCTTGATGTGAGATCTTGTTGCAAAGATCATGATCAGAGCTTGTGGATCAAGTGTGTTGATCTTTTTCGGGTTTTCCACAGCGCTTGGGTGAAAATTGGCAACATCCTCTGGAAAACTAAAATTGATCTCATTTTTTAGGTGAGATCTTGGTCTTTTTTTGATAAGATCTTTATAAATAAGTGAAAATAAAATCCCTTCTAAAACAAAGGTTTGTGTTTTTTGGTGGTTGAGATCTTATTTTTTAAAAAAGTCAATATTGATGTTGTGGATAAGATCGCTTCATAATACTCGGCTTCCACCTGTGAATAATTGATAATATACAAACTTTTCCGTCGATCTTTGAGTTAGCTGTGAATAACTCTGTTGGTTACTTTGTAAATGAATAAGTAACTAACGCTTATTGATGTACGGGAATAATAAATATTTCGGAGTGCAATGTGTATCTGTCGGTTTGGCAAAGTTGTTTATATGTTTTGCAAGATGAGCTGCCATCGCAGCAGTTCAATATGTGGGTTAGACCACTACAAGCAGAAAGTACCGAAGATACTTTAACCATCTACGCACCAAATCGCTTTGTGTTAGATTGGGTTCGAGAAAAGTATTTAAATCGAATTAATGAATTACTGATTGAAATTTGTGGTGACGAGGCGCCTGAGCTCCGTTTTGACGTAGGCAGTAAGCCTATGGCGCAAGCCCAACCACAAGTTGCTGTTGAAACGCATGCAGGAGAGGCACCAGCGCAATCTCCTCAAGTTGCAACAAGAAATACGACACAGTCACCGGTTAACGAAACTAAAGTTGAGCCGGCTCCGAAATCAAGTGTTAAGTCAAATATCAAAGAAAATTACACCTTTGATAATTTTGTCGAAGGTAAATCAAACCAATTGGCAAAAGCTGCTGCTACACAAGTTGCAGACAATCCTGGCTCTGCTTTTAACCCAGTATTTATATACGGTGGTACGGGCTTAGGTAAAACGCACTTATTGCATGCGGTCGGCAATGGCATCATTGATAAAAAACCAAATGCGAAAATTGTGTATATGCACTCTGAGCGATTTGTTCAAGATATGGTAAAGGCACTGCAAAATAATGCCATCGAAGATTTCAAGCGTTACTACCGAAGTGTAGATGCATTGATGATCGATGACATTCAATTCTTTGCGAATAAAGAGCGTTCGCAAGAAGAATTTTTCCATACGTTTAATGCCTTGCTTGAAGGCAACCAACAAATTATTTTGACGTCGGACAGATACCCAAAAGAAATTGAGGGCGTTGAAGATCGGCTGAAATCTAGATTTGGTTGGGGTTTAACTATCGCAATTGAGCCACCTGAGTTAGAAACACGCGTAGCCATTTTGATGAAAAAAGCACAGCAAAGTAACATTAATTTGCCTCATGAAGTTGCGTTTTTCATTGCTAAAAAATTACGCTCGAATGTGCGCGAGCTAGAAGGGGCGCTAAATCGAGTTATTGCCAACGCGAATTTCACAGGAAGACCGATTTCAATTGAATTTGTTAAAGAGGCCTTACGTGATCTTTTGGCTTTGCAAGATAAGCTAGTGACGATTGACAATATTCAACGCACTGTGGCTGAGTATTATCGAATTCGTGTATCTGACTTATTGTCAAAACGTCGTAGCCGATCCGTAGCGCGACCAAGACAAGTTGCTATGGCATTGTCAAAAGAGTTAACCAATCATAGCTTGCCTGAAATTGGTGATGCATTTGGTGGCCGAGACCACACCACGGTATTGCATGCATGCCGTAAAGTAAAAGAGCTTCGTGAAGAAAGTCACGAAGTAAAAGAAGATTATCAAAACTTGATCAGAACATTGTCATCTTAAGGGTTAAGTGATGCAAATAACGATAGTAAGAGAACAGTTTTTAAAGCCGTTAATGCAAGTGTCAGGTGCGATTGAGCGTAAACACACACTACCTATTTTGTCGAATGTGCTGCTAGAAGTAAAAGATGGCGTGCTCGCAATGACGGGCACAGACTTAGAAATAGAGTTAGTTGCGTCTGTGATTCTGCAAAATGACACGGCCGATGCAAAGCTCACGTTACCTGCAAAAAAGCTACTAGATATTTGTAAGAGCTTGCCTGATAGCTCTGAAATCAACTTGTCTACACAAGAACATCAAGTGCTTTTAACTAGTGGCAAAAGTCGATTCTCTTTGACTACATTGGCAGCAGAAGACTTTCCTAATTTGGAAGAATGGCAAGGTGAGGTTGAGTTTAAACTGACTCGTATGGAGCTTCGTAAATTATTAGAAGCGACACATTTCTCGATGGCAAACCAAGATGTTCGTTATTACTTAAATGGCATGTCATTTGAGGTGGACGGCAATGAAATCAAAACTGTGGCCACAGATGGTCATAGATTGGCGATTGCACAAAAACAAATAGCGCAGTCATTGGGAGCACAACGCCAACTGATTATTCCTAGAAAAGGGGTATTAGAAATTATGCGTTTGCTTCCAGCTGATGATGAAGAGTTGACTATACAATTCGGTGCTAACCACTTTCGAATTATTGATCAGGAAGTTATCTTTACCAGTAAGTTGGTAGACGGTCGTTTCCCTGACTATCGCCGTGTTTTACCTCGTGGTGGCGATAAAATTGTTACCGCAAATAGAGAGTGGCTACGCAGCGCGTTTCAGCGTGTTTCTATCTTATCAAATGAAAAGTTTAGGGGGGTTCGTTTGAATCTCAGCAATGGGGTATTAAAGATTAGTGCTAATAACCCTGAGCAAGAACAAGCTGAAGAGACTGTTGAAGTAAATTATCAAGGCGACGACCTTGAAGTTGGATTTAACGTTTCTTATTTGTTGGATGTACTTAATACGTTAAAAACTGAAGATGTTCAGTTTACTTTAGCTGATTCAAACAGCAGTGCACTGATCGAAGGTGCTGATGAAGAAGATGCTATGTACGTAGTAATGCCGATGCGTTTATAAGAAAAGAAGCGCTCTGAATGAGTTTGACACATATTAGCCTTAATGATTTTCGAAACATTAAGGCACTCTCTTTTTCTCCTTCCAAAGATCTTAATTTAATTCTAGGCCAAAATGGCAGTGGCAAAACAAGTCTACTAGAAGCGATTTATTTCTTGTCGAATGGTCGGTCGTTTCGTACTAATAAGTATAAAATGATGATCAGAAGTGATCAGGATAAATGTGTTGTGCATGGTAAAAAGCAGCTGCACAACTTGTCTATACCAATCGGAATTAGCAAGAATCAAAGTGGTGAAACACAATTAAGAATTCAAGGACAGGCCAGTCGTAAAATTGCAGAGCTCGCCCAGATATTACCAGTGCAGGTAATTACACCTGAAAGTTATGAGTTATTTTTTGGTGGGCCTAAAGAGCGAAGAAAGTTTCTCGATCTTGGAGTGTTCCACGTGGAACATTTATTTTATGAAGTATGGAAAAACTTCAATAAAGTCCTCAAACAACGTAATGCCTTACTTAGAACAAAGCCAACAAACTGTGTGGAACAAATCAAGTTTTGGGACAAGCAGTTTATCGACCTCTCTGAACAAATAAATATCTATCGAAAAGCTTATATAAGTAGGTTTGAAGGCTATTTTTTTGATAAGATAGGGGGGATTAGCTCTGTTTTTGATGGCCTAGAAACTCGCTACGATGCGGGCTGGAAAGGGGAACTAAGTGAAGTACTTCAATCACAACTTGAGCGAGACCTAAAACTTGGTTACACAAGTAGAGGTCCTCACAAAGCGGACTTTAATTTTAAAATCCATGGACATAGTGTTGAAGGAATTATGTCTAGGGGTCAGTTAAAACTGCTTTTGTATGCGCTTAAAATTACACAGAATAATCTGATTGAACAAGAAACTGATAAACAATCAATATTGCTAATTGATGATTTACCATCTGAGTTGAGCTCTGAGACATTAGAATGCGTTGCTAGACTATTGGCGAACTGTAATTCTCAGCTATTTATTTCAGCGATCAGCTCGGAAAGTTTAACGCCTGTTGTGGAACTTCTTGAAAAAGATATTGAGATGTTCCACGTGGAACATGGTCGTTTAATAACAAATTAATTGGAATTAACCATGTCTGATAATTATGATTCATCCAGTATTAAAGTACTGAAGGGATTGGATGCAGTAAGAAAGCGTCCAGGAATGTATATCGGCGACACTGATGATGGAACTGGATTACATCACATGGTCTTCGAAGTAGTTGATAACTCGATCGATGAAGCACTAGCCGGATACTGTGATGATATTTTCGTTACGATTCATACTGACGGTTCGGTCTCTGTAAGAGATAACGGACGAGGAATACCGACCTCAATTCACCCTGAAGAAGGGGTATCAGCCGCAGAAGTTATCATGACTGTCCTGCATGCTGGTGGTAAATTCGATGACAATTCATATAAAGTTTCAGGTGGCCTACATGGTGTAGGTGTTTCTGTTGTTAATGCACTTTCTGAAAAACTACAATTAACTATCCGCCGAGATGGCCAAGTGCATCAACAAAAGTACACAATGGGTGTACCTGACGCGCCACTTGCTGTCATTGGAGAAGCTGAATCAACTGGTACAGAATTAAGATTTTGGCCAAGTCCAGAAACATTTTCTGATATAAATTTTCACTATGACATTCTCGCTAAGCGTTTACGTGAGCTATCATTCTTAAACTCTGGTGTCAGTATTATCCTGACTGACGAGCGAGAAGAGAATAAGCAAGATCACTTCAAATACGAAGGTGGTATTCAAGCGTTCGTTGAATACTTGAACCGTAAGAAAACACCAGTACATCAAAGCGTTTTCCACTTCACTACTGAGCGTGAAGATGGCATAAGCGTTGAAGTTTCAATGCAGTGGAATGATGGATTCCAAGAGAACATATATTGCTTTACGAACAACATTCCTCAGCGTGATGGTGGTACGCACCTTGCTGGTTTCCGTGCTGCATTAACGAGAACGTTGAACACTTACATGGAAAAAGAAGGGTTCAATAAAAAGAATAAGACAAGCGCAACGGGTGATGATGCCCGTGAAGGCTTAACAGCAGTTGTCAGTGTAAAGGTGCCTGATCCAAAATTCTCTTCACAAACAAAGGACAAGCTAGTTTCTAGTGAAGTGAAAGGTGCGGTTGAACAAGCGATGGCTGAAAAGCTCAATGAGTTCCTGCTTGAAAACCCACAAGATGCAAAGACCGTTGTTAATAAAATTGTGGATGCCGCACGTGCACGAGAAGCCGCGCGTAAAGCTAGAGAAATGACGCGCCGTAAAGGTGTAATGGACTTAGCAGGTTTACCAGGTAAGTTAGCGGATTGTCAGGAAAAAGATCCTGCACTTTCTGAACTATACATCGTGGAGGGTGACTCGGCGGGTGGTTCAGCTAAACAGGGTCGTAACCGTAAGAACCAAGCTATTCTTCCTCTGAAAGGTAAAATTCTGAATGTAGAAAAAGCGCGTTTTGACAAAATGCTTTCTTCGCAAGAGGTTGCAACGTTAATTACAGCGTTAGGTTGTGGTATTGGTCGCGATGAATATGATCCTGAAAAGTTACGCTATCACAGCATCATAATCATGACCGATGCAGACGTCGATGGTTCACACATCCGTACATTATTATTGACCTTCTTCTATCGTCAAATGCCTGAAATCATTGAACGAGGCTACGTTTATATTGCACAGCCGCCACTATATAAAGTGAAGAAGGGTAAGCAAGAGCGCTATATTAAAGATGACCATGCTCTTACAGAATACCTAACAACACTTGCGCTTGATGGTGCATCGCTTTACTCAAACGAAGGTGCAGCAGCAATTGAGGGTAATCGCCTAGAAAATCTAGTTCACGATTATCAAAAAACAGTTGATGTTATTGGCCGTCTACAACGTAAATATCCTGCTGCGATCATGAACCGTTTGGTTTACCAACCTGAGTTAGCCGAAGCAGATTTAAGTGATGAATCAAAAGTGACGGCATGGAGTGAAGCACTTGTCGCCGATCTCATTAAGCATGATGACGATGCGACAATATTCTCTGCATCTGTAAGCTATGATGATGAACGCCATATGTATTATCCTGTTGTGAATATTCGCCAGCATGGTGTGGATAAAGCGCATACTTTAAATTATGACTTTATCACTTCTAAAGACTACGCTCGTATTGCTAACACTGGAAAGCAAATTGCGCATATCGTAGAGGAAGGCGGCTATATTCAACGTGGTGAAAAGACACATCCGATTAGCAGTTTTGTTGAAGGCCTTGACTGGTTAATCAATGAATCAAAACGTGGCTTGTATACACAACGTTATAAGGGTCTTGGTGAGATGAACCCAGACCAACTTTGGGAAACAACAATGGATCCAGACGCACGACGTATGCTACGCGTGACAATTGAAGATGCCATTGCTGCTGACCAACTGTTTGCAACTCTAATGGGTGACCAAGTTGAGCCTCGTCGCGACTTTATCGAGCAAAATGCACTGAGAGTGGTTAACCTCGACGTATAGCCACAGCGACGTAAAGCATGATAAAAAAGGAGGGGAAACCCTCCTTTTTTTCTTATAAATGCTTAATTCTGTGCACTGCACACGGTATACTGAGCATAATTTTCAATCATTAAAACTCGATTTAGCAATGCTACTTTGAGTCCCATGTACCAAATAAATATAAAAGCCAACTATGCAAAAATATGATATCAAAACCTTCCAAGGGTTGATCCTGGCTTTACAGGACTATTGGGCACAGCAAGGCTGTGTAATTGCGCAACCACTGGATATGGAAGTTGGTGCGGGCACATTCCACCCGATGACCTTCTTGAAATCTATTGGTCCTGAGCCAATGTCGAGCGCGTATGTTCAACCTTGTCGCCGTCCTACCGATGGTCGTTATGGTGAAAACCCGAATCGACTTCAACACTACTATCAATTTCAAGTTGTGTTAAAGCCTTCTCCAGACAACATTCAAGAGCTTTACTTAGGCTCTTTGGAAGCGTTAGGTATTGATACATTAACTCATGAAGTACGCTTTGTAGAGGATAACTGGGAATCACCCACTCTTGGAGCTTGGGGCCTTGGCTGGGAAGTTTGGTTAAATGGCATGGAAGTGACTCAGTTTACCTACTTCCAGCAAGTTGGTGGCATTGAATGTTCACCTGTAACTGGCGAAATTACCTATGGTTTAGAGCGTCTTGCCATGTATATACAAGGTGTAGATAGCATTTATGATTTAGTCTGGACGGATGGACCAATGGGACGTGTCACTTATGGTGATGTGTTTATGCAAAATGAAATCGAACAGTCTACTTACAACTTCGAGTATGCGGATGTAGATGCGTTATTTGCGCAATTTGACCAATGTGAAAAAGAAAGCCAAAAGCTGATAGAAGCAGGCTTACCTCTTCCTGCTTATGAGCAAGTGATGAAAGCATCGCATGCTTTTAACTTACTAGATGCGCGTCATGCTATCTCTGTTACAGAGCGTCAGCGTTACATACTTCGTGTACGCGCGCTGTCTAAAGCATGTGCACAAGCATATTTTGAAGCACGTGAAGCACTTGGTTTCCCGCTTTGTAAGGACTGATCATGACAACTGAAAATTTACTCGTAGAAATTGGTACTGAAGAGTTACCACCAAAAGCATTGCGAAAGCTAGCACAAGCATTTGCTGACAACATGGTCACTGAGTTAGAGGCCCTTGAACTTGCTCACCAAGGTATCAAGTGGTACGCATCACCGCGTCGTTTAGGTATACAAGTAGCCGCTTTGGAAACTCAGCAGCAAGATAAAGTTGTAGAAAAGCGTGGCCCTGCAATCAAAGCTGCATTTGATGCAGATGGAAATCCAACGAAAGCAGCACAGGGTTGGGCGCGAGGTTGTGGTATTGATGTCAGCGAGGCGGATAAATTAGAAACAGACAAGGGTGCTTGGTTACTTCACAAAGCAACTGTTCAAGGGCAGCAAGCAAGTGCTTTATTAGCAGATGTGATTGCAAAAGCGCTTGCAAAGTTACCTATCCCTAAACCAATGCGTTGGGGTGCAAACAAGACACAATTTATTCGACCTGTTCACACTGTTGCAGCACTACTTGGTAGTGAAATAATTAAAGGTGAAGTGCTCGGAAAGCAAATCAGCAATGAGTTGCAAGGTCATCGTTTCCACCACCCAGCTCGTACAACGCTGGCGCACGCAGATGATATTTTCGAGACTTTGAAACAAGCTTACGTTATTGCTGATTATGAAGCGCGCAAAGCGCAGATCCGCGCACAAATCGAAGCTGAAGCAACTAAGCTTGGTGCACAAGTTGCTATGGATGAAGACTTGCTTGAAGAAGTAACGTCTCTTGTTGAATGGCCTGTGACTCTAACAGCTTCTTTTGATGAAGAGTTTTTATCAGTGCCTGCTGAAGCGCTTATCTATACGATGAAAGACGATCAGAAATACTTCCCACTACTGAATAATGATGGGGAACTAATCAACAAATTTTTGTTTGTCTCGAACATTGAAAGTAAAGACCCAAGCGTTGTAATTTCGGGAAATGAAAAAGTGGTTCGCCCACGTCTTGCGGATGCGCAGTTCTTTTTTGAAACTGATAAAAAGAAAACTCTTGAGAGCCGTTTAGAATCTTTGGGTTCTGTTTTATTCCAAAAGCAATTGGGCACTTTAAAAGACAAGTCAGAGCGTATTGCGGCATTAGCTGGTTATATTGCTGAACAGCTAGGTGCGGATAAAGGTCTAGCTGAGCGCGCAGGCTTGCTCAGTAAAACCGACTTGATGACTGAAATGGTCATGGAGTTCACGGATGTTCAGGGTGTTATGGGTATGCACTACGCGCGTATCGATGGTGAAGCAGAAGACGTTGCACTAGCACAAAATGAACAGTACATGCCGCGTTTTGCCGGTGATGACTTACCGTCAAACCCAATTAGTTTTGCTGTTGCACTTGCCGATAAGTTTGACACACTTGTAGGTATTTTCGGTATTGGTCAAATACCTAAAGGTGATAAGGATCCGTTTGCATTGCGTCGTGCTGCGATCGGTGCGTTACGTATCATGGTTGAAAAGGCCTTACCTTTAGACATCCTAGACATTGTAGCTAAAGCGCAGTCATTATTTGGTGATAAGCTAACGAATGACAATGTGGCCCAAGACGTGTTTGAATTTATGTTGGGTCGTTTCCGTGCTTGGTATCAAGATGAGGGGATCAGCGTTGATGTGATTCAAGCTGTATTGGCTCGTCGTCCTACTCAGCCTGTTGATTTTGATCGCCGTGTGAAGGCTGTAAGTCACTTCCGTACATTGGAAGAAGCAGAAGCGTTAGCTGCGGCGAACAAACGTGTAAACAATATACTGGCGAAAAACAATGTAACCAGTGATGCGGCAGTGTCATCTGAGTTACTCGTTGAAGCGGCTGAAAAACAGCTGGCTGAACAGGTGGCAGCACTGACTGAGGAGCTTGCACCAGTATATGAACAAGGTGATTATCAGCAAGCCTTGACTCGCCTAGCAAGCCTTCGCGAAGTTGTAGATACTTTCTTTGATAATGTGATGGTTATGGCAGATGATGAAGCAGTGAAACAAAATCGTCTCGCACTGCTTAGTCAATTAAGCCGCTTGTTCTTGAATACTGCAGATATCTCAGTATTACAAAACTAAGAATTTAGCGTTGATTTGAGCCAGCAATTTTTGCTGGCTTTTTTATTTTTATGATCGGTTAGAGAAATGCAAAAGATTGCTGCTATATCATTCATGCTGGTATTAGGTATCACGGGGTGTGCATCTCCAAAAATCACACCTGAAGGATCGACCTCTATCCAGCGCAGTGCCAAGTTACTTGATAGACCCATGTACTTGCGTGGTGACTTCAGTTTATGGGATGCAGAAGATATTTATCGTCTTCAACCGCAAGGTGACGGTCGTTATCTTGTTCGCGCCAGGTTCATGAGCCCGGGCAAGGTCTATGAGTTTAAGATCGCAGATGAAAAGTGGAGCGAAGGATATAATTGTGGGTACCGTTTTCAAGGTACACTTAAAATTGGTCAGCCACTTCCCGTTGATTGTAATACGGTTTACAACTACTTTAGCTTTGCTCCAGACAAGAAAGGCTGGTATGCAATAACACTCGATTATCGAGACAGTCGTAATCCAACTGTATTGGTGCAACGAGACTAATTGTTAATTCAGGAAAGGTCGAAAGGACTAGTCTGGTTCTTACTTTCCTTTTTTCAAAAGATAGCGATAAGGGACATCATCCGTTTCTTTTGCCACCAGAGTATGATCCATAAATTCGCAAAAACTGGGAATATCTCGAGTTGTAGATGGATCATCGGCTAAGATTAAAAGCGTTTCACCATTGTTCATTTTACGTACCATGCCTCTGATCATCATCACAGGTTCTGGGCAGCGCAGTCCAATTGCATCCAATGTATGGTCGGTATTATCAAAGCTCATAAAGTAACTCTTGAGAAAAATATAAAGGCGCTATTTTAACGTGCTAAGTATAGTGATTTAAAGAGGGTTAAGTATAAATGATGGGGCAAGAGTGTAAGTAAATAAATCCATGGTAAAGAAAAAGGCAAAGTACCAAAAGTCACTTTGCCTTGGTCACCAAGTTGAATTTGGCTATGACAACAAATAGGCGTTATTCAACGCGCTCAAATACGGTAGCAATACCTTGGCCTAAACCGATACACATAGTCGCTAGGCCATACTTCGCATCTTTTTCTTCCATAATATGAATAAGTGAAGTGCTGATACGAGAGCCTGAACACCCTAGTGGGTGACCTAGTGCGATCGCACCACCATTTAAATTTACTTTTTCATCAGCAACGTCTAACAGACCAAGATCTTTCATTACTGGCAAGGATTGTGCTGCAAAAGCTTCATTCAGCTCTACCACATCAAGGTCTTCAACATTAATCCCTGCTTGCTTAAGTGCTTTTTGGCTCGCTGGTACGGGTCCATAACCCATAATTGAAGGATCACAACCAGCAACCGCCATTGATTTAATGCGTGCTCGGATAGGTAAACCGAGTTCTTTTGCTTTTGCCTCGCTCATGACTAACATTGCAGATGCGCCATCAGAAAGCGCCGATGAAGTACCAGCTGTTACGGTGCCACTTGCTGGGTTAAAAACAGGGCGCAGTTGGCTTAGTCCCTCAAGGCTTGTCTCAGGTCTAATGACTTCATCTTGCTCTACAAGGACGGGAATGCCATTTTCGTCATGGCCTTCTGTCGGCAATATCTCTTTTGCAAATCGACCTTCTATACTTGCAGCGTGCGCGCGTTGATGTGAACGCACAGCAAAAGCATCTTGTTGCTCACGACCTATACCGTGTAAGCTTGCAAGGTATTCAGCGGTTAGGCCCATTACACCTGCGGCTTGTGCAACGGAGGTTGATAGCCCTGGGTGAAAATCTACACCATGAGTCATGGGTACGTGGCCCATATGTTCCACACCACCTATTAAATAGGTATCGCCTGCACCAGTCATAATAGCGCGAGCCGCATCGTGGAGTGCTTGCATAGAAGAGCCACATAAGCGGTTTACAGTAACCGCAGGCACTGAGTGAGGAATTCCAGCTAACAGTGCTGCATTACGCGCGACGTTAAAGCCTTGCTCTAAAGTTTGCTGTACACAGCCCCAATAAATGTCATCAATTGATTCGGGGGCAACCTGAGGGTTGCGATCAAGAATGCCCTTCATAAGGTGAGCACTTAAATCCTCTGCACGACGATGTTTGAATACACCGCCTTTGGAGCGACCCATCGGTGTACGAATACAATCTACAATAACTGCTTGTTCCATGTTACTGGCCCTCCACTTGATAGAACACTTTACCTTCAGCTGCCCATGCTCGAGTTTGCTTAGATACTTGGTAAATTTCACCTAAGTCAGCATACTTGTCGGCCATGGCGACAAACTCGCTCAAACCGATTTGATCTAAGTAACGGAAAGCACCCCCTCTAAATGGTGGGAAGCCGATACCGTAAATGAGTGCCATGTCGGCTTCTTGTGGGGAAGCGACGATACCTTCTTGCAGGCATAATAAAACTTCGTTAATCATCGGAACCATGCAGCGTTCGATAATTGTCTGTTTATCAAACTGCTTATTGTCATCACAAATTTGGCTAAGTAGTTCAACGGATTGTGTATCTTTTGACTTCTTCAGACGGCCTTTGCGATCTGGTGCGTATTGGTAGAAACCTTTCTGATTTTTCTGACCAAAACGCTGCGCGTTTGCAAGCAATGCCACCGGGTCTTTTTCTTGACGAGCCATACGTGTAGGGAACCCATCAGCCATGACGCCGGTACAATGGTTTGCAGTATCTATGCCGACAACATCTAGCAGATAAGCGGGGCCCATCGGCCAGCCAAAAACATTTTCCATGACTTTATCGATTTGCGTAAAGTCCGCGCCCTCGACTACTAGTTTGCTAAAGCCAGCAAAGTAAGGGAAAAGGACACGATTCACAAAGAACCCAGGACAATCATTTACAACAATGGGTGACTTACCGAGTTTTAGTGCGTAGTCGACAACTGCGGCAATGGTCTCATCTGAAGTCTTCTCACCACGAATAATTTCAACCAGTGGCATTTTTGGCACTGGGTTAAAAAAGTGCATGCCGCAGAAGTGCTCAGGGTTGCTTAGCGCGGATGCCAATTCATCAATACGAATGGTCGAAGTGTTTGAAGTTATTACAGTACCGGTTGGCAATTGTTTTTCGAGCTCAGCAAGAACAGACTTTTTAACTTGTGGATTTTCAACGACTGCTTCTACAATTATGTCTGAGTTTTCTAAATCACGGTCATTAAGTGTTGGCTTAATCTTACCAAGTGTTGCAACCATTTTATCGGTGGCCATATGCCCGCGCTTAACTTTCTTACCTAAGATAGTGGCTGCTTCGTTCATGCCTAAATCAAGGGCTGCTTGATTGATGTCCTTCATGACAATTGGCGTGCCTTTATAGGCAGATTGATAAGCGATGCCACCACCCATAATGCCAGCACCGAGCACAGCTGCTTGTTTGATCTCATTTTGGTTGAGCTTTGCCTGTTTCTTAGCAACGCCTTTGATGTATTGATCTGCTAGGAAAATACCTGTCTGGGCAGCTGCTTCTGCCGTTTTCGCTAGTTTAGCAAAGTTTGCATTTTCAATTGCCATTGCTTCTGCGCGCGTGTGATTGGCTGCTGCTTTGATGGTTTTTACAGCCATAACTGGGGCTGGGTAATGACCTTTTGTTTTGGCCATTACCATACCCTCGGCCATCGCAAAGCTCATGCCTTGCTCAACACGGTTCATTTTCAGTGGACTAAGTTTAATTTGTCTTTTAGCCTGCCAATCCAGCTTGCCATCAATAGCTTGTTCTAGTGTTTTAATTGCCGCATCACGTAGTTTGTCGGCTTCTACGACGGCATCAACAGCACCTACTTTGAATGCGTCAGCAGCGCGGTTTTCTTTACCTGTGGTAATCCACGTCATTGCATTGTCGGCACCGATGACACGAGGTAGTCTCACAGTACCGCCAAAACCTGGCATGATCCCCAGCTTAACTTCAGGTAAGCCGATTTTTGCATTTGGTGTAGCTATACGATAATCGGTAGCAAGTACCCACTCACATCCACCGCCAAGTGCAAGACCGTTGATTGCAGAAAGTGTTGGGAATGGTAAGTCTTCAATCGCGTCAAAGACGTCAGTGGCATCTTTGATCCAACCTACAAGCTCTTGCTCAGGTCTATTGAACGTGGGTAAGAATTCGAAGATATCAGCACCGACAATAAAGTGGTCTTTATCACTGGTAAAAATAAGGCCTTTTACATCATCTCGTGCACTTAATTCGGCTAGTGCTTGAGCACAGTCTTGTAGGGTTTGCTGAGATAGCTTGTTGACCGAGCCTGGCGTACAAAACTTAAACTCAGCGATATTGCCTTTGCAAAATTCAACAACAAAGGACTCGCGTTTGATTAACATACTGGTTCTCCGTGACACTGGTACGATGAGTTGTCATTTCATCCAGTGTGGCTTCTTTGAATGAAAATTGCAATGAAAAATTTACCGCAGATTTACTGAAAACCAAGAATCGGGATGATAAGGTGGCTAAGTGCATGGATTGAACTAAGGTGTCTTATGGTTAGCGCATTCAGTTTATTTAAACCTTTAATCATGCATAACTTTGTGAAGAGGTATGTTGAAAGATATATACCCGTCGCGCATTGCGCGTAAAAGTTAAGGAGAATGCCTGAGTCTATGTTTAGTTTTTTATTTTTATCTCTCTCAGCGCATTGATATACAACGCATTTATGTAAAGTATAGGTCGTTATGAAATTATGGTTCTCTGGTCTTGTTGCCAGTAGTATTTGCGCCTGTTTTTCTATTGTGAGTGTGAACTCATACGCGCAAAAGGCACATCAAGATTTTCTCACTGCTGAGCGTGTTGCTTGGTCTGGCAATCATGCCAAGTTCAAGCAGTCTCTGGTCTCTTTAGATCACCCGCTCAAACCCTATGTGGAAATGACATTTTATAAACGTCATCCAAAATTAAAATATCAAGATGATATTGCACAGTTTTTGTCTGTGTATGATCACACCCCTCTAGACTGGCCAGTAAGAAAAAGCTGGTTAAATTACCTTAAACGTCGCGGTAAAAAAGCACTTTTTATAGAGCACTATCAAGAAACAAATAATGCCGATTTGAAATGTAGCTACTTACAATTTCAACTGGACTTGGGCGCACCGCAAAAGGCCATCTTGGATCAAGTAGCACCGCTTTGGGTGGTTGGAAAGTCTCAACCTAAAGCGTGTGATAAGTTGTTTTCAGCGTGGCAAAAAGCCGGCTATCGTTCCCAAGAGTTAATTTGGCAGCGTATCACTAAAGCCGCACAGGACGGGCAAACGTCTTTGGTCAAATATCTCAAAACATTGTTGCCTAGAAATGAGGCCTATTTGGCTGACTTGTATGTAGCTGTGCGCAGAGATCCAAGTGCTGCTGCGGGATTGTATCGCTATAAAAAACGCACATTGAAAGAAAGCGAAATCGCGGTTTATGGTGTTCGCAGGCTAATTTGGCGAGATCCAAAGTTAGCTTTGCGCGCATGGGATAAGCTACAAGGGATGTTTGATTTTAGTCAGGCGCAAAAGGACAGTGTGGCCTATCGGTTTGCTCTGGCGTTGGCGTCAAAAGGCCATGAACAGGCACGCTTTTGGTTGAACAAAGTGCCAGTAGAAAAACAGGACGTCAAGCTTCGTCAGTGGTTAATGAGTAATATGCTCAAAGAGCAGGATTGGGCTGGCATTGCTGCTTTATTTACGGGTATGCAAAACCTCAGCAATGGGCAAACTTACTGGTTAGGGTACAGCTATTTTAAGCGGGGTGATAATGCGAAAGCCACAGCTCTTTGGCAAAACCTTGCGTTAAAGCGAGATTATTATGGCTTCCTAGCGGCGGCACGTTTGGACTTACCACCAGCAATGAACGCCAAAGAGTTGGATGTGGCAGATCACACATTGCAAACAGTCTCACAAGCTCCGGGGTTTAAAAGAGCGAAAGCATTATACGAGTTAGACCGGTTTACTCAGGCAAGGCGAGAGTGGAACTACTTGACCAATACCTCGAGTACAGAAGAAAAGCTTGCGGCTTCTTTATTAGCTGCTGAACTTGACTGGTATGACAGCACCATTTATACCCTTGCGCAGATCAAGGCGTGGAACTACGTTGATCTGCGCTTTCCTATGGCATTTGATACTTTATTCGAACGCTACAGTGAGCGAAACCGAGTTGACTTGGCATGGAGTTATGCAGTTGCCAGAAGAGAGAGTAGCTTTGCACCGGATGCCCGTTCAACCGCAGATGCATATGGATTAATGCAACTCCTTCCGAGTACAGCTAAATATGTCGCTAAAAAACGAGTGACAAAACAACAGTTAATGAAACCGGCAACAAATATCCGTTTGGGTACGGACTATTTGGAGTATTTGAAACGCAAAACTCGTGGTAATGAGATTCTTGCAACGGCGTCTTATAACGCGGGCTATCATCGTGTAAAACGTTGGGTACCAAGCGAAGCCATGCCTGCTGAATTATGGATAGAATTAATTCCGTACCGTGAAACCCGTGACTACGTAAAAAATGTAATGGCATACCGGCAGGTTTACCACACTAAATTAGGGCGAGAAGGGAATGTGTTGGCAGGGATCTTGGATATGAGTATAGGTGGCAAACCCAAACGCTAGTTGCGGTTTTTCACAATGCAGGGTCGACTGCATGGCATCGTTTTTAGGACGGTGCTATGTTAGACTCAGTGACTATAAAAATTAAATTAATATGGGTACACCGTGGACACATTAGCCAACTTGTATGCAGAGCATATCACCACGCTTCAAGCGCGCACAAAAACCATTGTAGAACGAGAAGGTTTAGATGGTTTGGTTATTCACTCTGGTCAAGCAAAACGCCAGTTTTTGGATGACATGTATTATCCGTTTAAAGTTAATCCGCAGTTTAAAGCTTGGTTGCCAGTGATTGACAACCCGCACTGTTGGCTGGTGGTGAATGGTGTCGATAAACCAAAACTAATTTTCTATCGTCCAATAGATTTTTGGCACAAAGTACCTGATGAGCCGAATGATTTTTGGGCTGATTATTTTGATATCACGTTACTGGTGCAGCCAGAGCAAGTCGAAAAGCTACTACCGTACGACAAAGAGAAGTTTGCCTACGTTGGGGAATATCTTGAAGTTGCACAGGCACTTGGCTTTGGTCAAATGAATCCTGAGCCAGTCATGAACTTCTTACATTTTCATCGTGCATATAAGACTCAGTACGAAATGGCGTGTATGCGTGAAGCAAACCGCATTGCAGTGTTGGGCCATAAAGCGGCGCGAGATGAGTTTTATGCTGGTGGTTCAGAGTTTTCGATTCAACAAGCTTATTTAAATGCGACTGCACATATGGAAAACGACACGCCATATGGCAATATCGTTGCGCTGAACCAGCATTGTGCGATTTTGCACTACACGCACTTTGAACGCCAAGCGCCAAGTCAGCATTTATCATTTTTAATTGATGCCGGTGCTAACTTCAATGGCTACGCCTCAGATATTACCCGTACGTATGATTTTGCCAAGCAGGGTGAATTTGCAGAAATGCTGGATTCTTTAAATGCCCATCAAATTGCTCTCGGTAAAGCGCTTGAGCCGGGTAAATTGTATGGTGAGTTACATATTGATTGCCACCGCCGTATGGCACAAATTTTAGCGGATTTCAAAGTGGTCAACTTAGGCGCTGACGAGATTGTAGAAAAAGGTATTTCATCTACGTTCTTCCCGCATGGCCTTGGTCACCATATTGGATTGCAAGTACATGATATGGGTGGATTCATGGCTGATGAACAAGGGACACACCAAGCGCCACCAGAGGGTCATCCATTCCTTCGTTGTACAAGAAAAATTGAAGCTGGCCAAGTGTTTACAATTGAGCCAGGGCTTTATTTTATTGATTCATTACTGGCAGATTTGGCGAAAACCGATCACGGGAAGCATGTAAACTGGGACAAAGTTGCGCAGTTTAAACCGTACGGTGGTATTCGTATTGAAGATAACATCATCGTCCACGAGGATCGCCTTGAAAATATGACGCGAGATTTCAATCTCGACTAATTCGTGTATTGCGCGATTAAAGTCATATCGATTAAAACCATAAAAGGAGTCTCAAAGGGCTCCTTTTTTCACAACTATGTAGTGTATGTCAGAATATAATATCCCCAGTGAAACAATTCGTTATCACGAAGAAATAAAGAAAAGCACCTTCATTGTACATATTGCTCATACGCCAACATTGGAGGAGGCGAAGGCATTTATTAGCAGTATCAATGAAGAGTTTCCTGATGCTAGACACAATTGCTGGGCGCATGTTGCGGGAGCGCCTGGTGGGAGTCACGTCTTGGGTTTCTCTGATGATGGGGAGCCAAATGGGACCGCTGGCAAACCCATGCTCAATGTTTTAATGGGTTCGGGCATTGGTGAGGTCACAGCTGTGACAACACGCTACTTTGGTGGCATAAAACTGGGTACTGGTGGTCTAGTACGCGCATATGGTGGAACTTTAAATAATGCGTTGAGAGAGCTGCCAACGGCGCTCAAAGTGCCATCTGTTATTTTGTTTGGAGATTCTGACTATGCGTTACAAGGAGTCATTGAGCAGCATCTTGCAAGTCTTTATCAAGTACTCGGCATTAAGCATACTTTTGCTGCAACCGTTGGCTGGCAAATAGAGATTGATGCAAGAGAGGCGGAGACCGCGATTCAGTCTATCTATGATTTAACCCATGGTAGTGTGTCATTTAAAATACAAAAGTGATTGATTTCACATGTTACGTGGTTTACTAACGCCTGAGGGTATTAGACAATCAAAACTAATCATAACAACAAGCGATCTGCGTTATGCAATTTCGTACCATCATAAAAATTCTCGGCCAACTTGTTGCGCTGTTTAGCATTACTATGGTGCCACCCGCGATTGTATCTTTGATATACAAAGATGGTGGTGGTGTACCATTTGTACTTGCTTTTATTTTCAGTGTACTCATTGGTCTTATGGCCTATTACCCCAACCGCAAGGAGCGAGGCGAACTCAAAGCCAGAGAAGGCTTCTTAATTGTGGTTCTTTTTTGGCTGGTACTGGGCTCTTTTGCATCAGTGCCCCTCATATTCTTAGACGAACCGAACTTATCCTTTGCAGATGCCGTATTTGAAGCTTTCTCCGGTCTAACTACGACAGGTGCTACGGTGTTAACTGGGATAGAGTATTTGCCTAAATCGGTTTTATTCTATCGCCAGCAACTACAGTGGCTTGGCGGTATGGGTATCATTGTTTTGGCCGTCGCTGTACTACCTATGCTAGGCGTCGGTGGCATGCAGTTATACCGAGCAGAAACGCCGGGGCCTGTTAAAGACTCAAAAATGACGCCGCGCATTGCTGATACTGCAAAGCACCTTTGGTACATTTATGTTGCGCTCACCGCCGCTTGTACAGCCGCATATAAGGTTGCTGGTATGGGCTGGTTTGATGCAATTTGTCATGCTTTTGCGACAATAGCAATCGGTGGATTCTCCACCTACGATGCCTCAATTGGTCATTTCGACAGCCCCATGATCAACTTTATTTGCGTGGTATTTTTGTTGATAGCCGCAATCAACTTTTCACTTCATTATGCAGCTGTTGCTAGTCGCAGTGTACGAGCGTATCTGCGGGATCCCGAGTTTAAAGTTTTCCTGTTTATCCAATTGGCGCTGGTGGTTATATGTTTTGCAGTATTGTCTTCAAATCAAGTTTATAGCGATGGCGACGAAACGCTTGATCATGCGTTGTTTCAAGCCGTATCAATTAGTACCACAGCGGGCTTTGCGACAGATAGCTTTTCGGCATGGCCCTTATTTTTGCCAATACTGTTAATATTTTCTAGCTTTATAGGCGGGTGTGCTGGCTCCACGGGAGGAGGCATGAAAGTGGTGCGTGTATTCTTGCTGTATTTACAAGGGATCCGAGAGCTCAACCGTTTAGTACACCCAAGGGCAATATATTCCATCAAACTTGGCCGCAAAGCATTACCTGATAAAGTAGTTGAAGCTGTATGGGGGTTCTTCTCAGCCTATGCATTGGTATTTGTAATTATCATGATTGCTTTGCTTGGTACTGGTCTAGATAACATTACAGCGTTCTCTGCAACAGCTGCTTGTTTAAATAACCTGGGTCCTGGTTTGGGTGATGTGGCTGCCCATTATGGTGATATCAGCGATACTGCAAAATGGATACTTACATTGGCCATGGTTTTTGGTCGTTTGGAAATATTTACTTTACTCGTTCTCTTTACCCCTACCTTCTGGCGTGGTTAATCTGCTAATTTTCAAAAGATTAACGCGGATTTAGCCCCATGGATGGGGCTAAAAAAACCTTCTCATAACAAAGCATGGCATCGGCTTTTTTCATCACTACTATTTCTTAGTTATCTGAAATTATTAAAGTTTTTGTTCTTTTGGACGATAAAAGGACGGTAGTTAAATTATGGCGTCATAAAATTTTGCCATGCTGCTAAAATTAAGACTAAATAAGTAAAGGGCTTTTATCATGACTAAAAGTGAGTTGGCAGAAAACCGTTTGCAGGTGCTACAAATGCAAGCGGGTAGTATTGTTGATATGGAAATCGTATTGCCAGCGAATCGTAAGCGTATCAAAACAGAGTTTGTGGGTGCATTAGAAAACCAGTTTATTATTCTCAATCAGCCTAGTCATCAGCGCTTGGGAGCTGCACTTGACTATGTCAAAGAGGGCACAGAGGTTATTGTTCGCGCTCTACCTGAGGAGGCTGATGGACAAATTATCGCATTCAAAGAAACCATCAAAGCGGTCACCACACACCCAGCCCGCTTAATTTACCTCTATTACCCGAATGAAGTACAAACCTATAAATTGCGTGCACAAACACGTATCCCAACTTTAATACCCGCGGTGTTGAGTGTTGAGGGTAAGAGTGAAGTTGGGGTGATAAAAGATATTTCACTGGCGGGCTTAATGTTTGATGTGCAAAGAACACACCTACCTGAAGAGTTAAAAGAGTTGACCTGTGAAATCTTAATTGAAGGTAAAGAGTCTCAAAAAGCGGTGCTGACTGGCACTGTGTGCCGCGTCAAAGAAAGCCATGAAGACATCATCTCATTGGGGATACACCTAGAAAGTCAAGACAAAGAAGTGCAGGCAATTTTAAAAGATTACTTAATTGATATCTCTGCACTCAATCACGAGTAAAATTGGTATAGAGGCGGCATGTTTGTTATCAAACATGCCTGATTGGGAGCGAATTAGACAAATAAAGCACTGACTTGGAATAGCTTTTCAACTACGCCTATTTGTTTTTTATCAATTAAAAACATAATGACATGATCGCCAGATTCGATGACGGTGTGGTCGTGAGCAATTAGTACTTCGGAATCGCGAACAATTGCGCCTATGGTTGTACCATGTGGGAGCTTGATATCGCGAATAGCTCTTCCCACCACCTTTGACGTATTTTCGTCACCATGGGCAACTGCTTCAATCGCTTCTGCTGCACCCTTACGCAATGAATATACGTTGACGATGTCGCCTCGTCTAACATGGGTCAACAGTGCAGAAATAGTGGCTTGTTGTGGAGATATAGCGATATCTATTTCACCACCTTGTACCAAATCCACATAGGCACTACGCTGAATGAGCACCATCGTTTTTTGTGCGCCCATGCGTTTTGCGAGCATGGCCGCCATAATGTTGGCTTCATCATCATTAGTCACAGCGATAAAGACATCAACTTGCTCGATATGTTCTTCGGATAATAACTCTTGATCAGAGGCATCGCCACAAAATACGACAGTGTTATCAAGCATTTCAGACAACTGAGACGCCCGGCCGAGGTTACGCTCAATCAGTTTTACACTGTGGTTCTTTTCAAGCGAACGAGCGAGCCCCGCTCCAATATTGCCTCCGCCTGCAATCATTATTTTTTTGTATGATTGCTCAAGCTTTTGAAGTTCATTCATGACTGCGCGAATATGTTTTGTCGCAGCAATAAAGAAAACCTCATCATCTGCTTCAATCACGGTGGTACCAAGCGGTTTTATGGCTTTACCTTGACGGTAAATGGCCGCTACGCGTGTGTCAACATTCGGAATATGCTCTTTTAAAGCCGATAGAGCATAACCTACTAATAGACCACCATAATAGGCTTTTACAGCTACCAATGACAGCATACCATCAGCAAATTGCAGTACTTGCAGTGCACCTGGGTAGTCAATTAAGCGGCGGATATATTTGGTGACCAGTTGTTCTGGGGCAATGTAGTGATCTACTGGTAAATCATCGTTATGAAATAGCTTTTCTCGATAATCTAGGTATTGCTCGGAGCGGATCCGAGCAATCTTAGTCGGCGTATTGAAAATACTATAGGCAACCTGACATGCGATCATGTTCACTTCATCTGAGCTGGTAACTGCGATGATCATATCGGCATCTTCAGCACCTGCTTGCCTTAATACCTCTGGGTGAGCACTGTGCCCATTCACGCCTTGTAAGTCGTACTTGTCTTGCAATTCGCGAAGGCGCTCTCCATCGATATCAACGACGGTGATTTCGTTTTGTTCACCGACGAGGTTTTCAGCGAGTGTGCCACCAACTTGTCCGGCACCTAAAATAATGATTTTCATAGCTCAAACTTACAGTTTTTATTGTTTTTGCAACTTGGCGTAATAGAAGCCATCCGTGGTACCTGGCAATAATTGCAAACCGGGTTGTTCGGCGTTGTCTTTCTCGTGCAGTGGAATATGCTGAGCATTGTCTGTACGCGCTAAAAAGGCTTTAATCTGCTCATGATTTTCATCCGGAAGCACTGAACAAGTGGCGTACACTAACGTACCGCCAGTTTTTAACAATGGCCAGATATTGTCTAAAATCTTGGCCTGCAATGTCGCCAGTTCGTCAATATCAGCAGCCCTTCGTAACCACTTTATATCTGGGTGTCGGCGTATCACTCCAGTTGCAGAACAAGGTACGTCCAACAGAATACGATCAAATTGTTCGCCTTGCCACCAATCGTCTGGCTGATCAGCCAAACCGTGTACGCAATCGGCATGTAAAGAGAGACGGTTTAGATTGTCGGTTACGCGTTCTAGTCTTTTGGCATCAGCATCTAGCGCTGTGACCTTTGCATCAGCAAGTTCTAAAATATGACAGGTTTTACCTCCCGGCGCAGCGCACGCGTCAAGGATGTTATCGCCATCTTGCGGGGCCAGCAGTCTGCCAGCCATTTGCGCCGCGGCATCCTGAACAGAGCTTGCGCCTTGTTCGAAATCAGGCAATTCTTTTACATCGACTGGACGAGTAAGCAATATGCCGTCTTCAATCTCGCTATTCAAACTGTGGGCAATACTCGCTTTATCTAGTTTTGCAGAGTAAGCCGCTGTGGAACCTTGTTGTTGATTCACACGTAACCACATGGGGGCCTGTTGCTGGTTCGACTCTAAGATAGTTTGCCAATCTTGTGGGTAGGCAGCTTGCAGTTTTTTAATAAACCAACTCGGATGATTGTATTGGCATACCAAAATTGCATTGGCGCTTGCTTCCAACTCAGTTTGTTGGCGCTGAAAGTTGCGTAAGACTGCATTGACGAGGCTTTTCATTCCTGGTGCACGCAGCGGGTTTAAGGCGTTTACTGTTTCTGCAACTGCAGCGTGTGCTGGTACGCGCATATGTTGTAATTGGTAGATACCTACATACAACAAGAACTGAAAAACGCGTCGTTTACCACGAAGAGGCTGGTCCAATAAATTTTGGCAATAGTGCTCAAGACTGGGTAAATAACGCAGAACGCCGTAACACATTTGCTGCAGTAGAGCACGGTCTTTAGGTGGCAGTTGCTGGCTAGCATAGGGAAGCTGCGCGGTCAGTGAGTTTCCTTTATCCACAACTTGAAATAATGTTTGCGCCGCCAGCGCGCGTACATTTGCCATTATGCGCCCACCTTATTGCCCGGTGTTACCCAATCAGCACGGCCATTTAAAAAGTCTTGTGCCGTCATGGGCTTTTTACCTTGGGGTTGTAGTTCTGTGATTTGCAGTGCATTTTCTCCGCAGGCAATAATGATCCCTTGTTTGGAAGCGTCGATGACTGTGCCTGGCTCACCTGTTTGCGCAACAACTTCTGCGTGCCAAATTTTCACTGTTTGCGATTGCATTTGGGTGAAGCACATTGGCCATGGGTTGAATGCGCGAATGTTACGTTCGATTTGTTCAGCACTCATTTGCCAGTCAATTTCAGCTTCTTGCTTGGAAAGCTTTTTAGCATAATTAGACAGGGCATCATCTTGCTTTTCTGGAGTGATTTCACCAGCAGCTAGTTTATCAAGTGTTTCGACTAGTGCGCTTGGCCCCAGCTCTGCTAACTTAGCATATAGGCTGGCGCTGGTTTCTTTATTATCAATTGGACAGGTTGCAATATGTAGCATATCTCCTGTATCTAATCCTTCGTCCATCTGCATGATAGTAACACCCGTTTCGCTGTCACCCGCCCAGATTGAACGTTGGATTGGCGCAGCACCGCGCCAACGAGGTAATATTGAACCATGAACATTGAGGCAGCCCAGTTTAGGCGTCTCTAAAATTGCTTTTGGCAATAGCAGCCCGTAAGCAACAACGACCATTACATCTGCGTCGAATGCCGCTAGTTGCGCCGCTGCCTCATCATTTTTTAATGAGGCTGGCTGCACAACGGGTAGATCGTGTTCTAAAGCCAAGGTTTTCACCTCACTGGCTTTTAGTTTCTTACCACGACCAGCAGGTTTGTCTGGTGTGCTATATACAGCAACGACTTCGTGATGTGAGTCGATTAATGCTTGGAGATGTCGCGCGGCAAAATCAGGCGTGCCCGCAAATACAATACGCAGTGGGTTATTCACTAATAAACTGTCCAATTAAATTATGTCTGACTATGCTTTAGCCGCTAGGCGGGCTTCTTTTTCAATTTTCTTTTTGATGCGTTGACGCTTGAGAGGCGACAAATAATCAATAAATAGCTTGCCAACTAAGTGGTCTAATTCGTGTTGAACACAGTTAGAAAGCAGCTCTTGCGCTTCGAATTGATACTCTTCACCGTGTTCATTAAGTGCTTTAACCGTCACTTTCTCAGCGCGATCTACTTTTGCATATGAATAAGGCACTGACAGACAACCTTCTTCGCATACCATATTGCCTTCATTGGCAACGATTTCAGGGTTGATCAATACATATGGCTCATTACGCTCTTCCGAGACATCGATCACCACAATACGTTGATGAATATTTACCTGAGTTGCGGCGAGGCCAACACCATTTTCGTCATACATTGTTTCTAGCATGTCTTTAACGATTTGACGGATTTCATCATTTACTTCTTCAACGGGCTTTGCAACGGTACGCAAACGCTCATCAGGAAACTTAAGCACTTCTAACTTTGCCATAGATACCTTTTACAGTCTTTCTAAATGGGGTAATGTATGCTCTTATTTTAGCCATTCACGTTCCCCTTTAACAGGTTTTGGTGGATAATATCTAAAAATAACTCAAGGAAGCATGCATGAAATCTCAAATTGCCGCCTTATTCATCGCTGCTGCTGCCGTCCTACCTGCCATTGCAGACACGTTAACGGTAAAAGCAGATGCACCCAAGCGCTATGTTGTCAAAAAAGGGGACACGCTCTGGGATATTTCGAGCTTGTATTTACGTAGTCCATGGAAGTGGCCTGAGTTATGGCAAAATAACCCCCAGATAAACAATCCCCACCTGATTTACCCAGGTGACATTCTTTCGCTTGGTGTAGATGAAAATGGCAATCCGGTGCTACGAATTGACAAAGGGGTAAGAAAATTATCCCCACAAGTTCGTATTATTTCTGCAAAAGGAGCCGCAATCCCAACATTACCACTATCGGTTTTGGAGCCTTATTTAAAATTTGACCAGGCATTGAGTAAAGATGACTTGAGTGACGTACCGATTGTACTGGGGTCGAACAAAAACTTTAAAATGAGTATTGCTGGGCATCTTCTGTATGTGAAAGGAGACTTGTTGCAAGGGAGTACTTATGGTCTTTATCGACTTGGCAACCCTTACAAAGATGGGTTTACAACACTTGCATATGAAACCAAACTGGTAGGCATTGGTCGTGCTGTTAAAGGCGGTGATATTGCGGATGGTGTACCCAGCACCCTAAGGGTAGTTGATGTCAAACAAGAGATTAAGGCTGGCGACTTTGTGATGCCAATCGCGCAAGGGCAAGATCATAAAGCGGCATTTAAGATGAGCAAGCCAAACATCGCTATTGATGGCAAAATCATTGCCAGTGCTAATCGCCATACAGAATTTGGTGCAATGTCTGTGGTAGTGCTAAACCTTGGCAGTAGTCAAAAGTTAGTAGAGGGAAGCGTATTAAATATATTACGTCAGTCTCCTACGGTGATTGAAAACGAAGATGGTCCAAGGTACATCGAAGACTCAAGCAGTTTAGACAAGCTGATTGGGGATATCGGTTCCTTATTTGGTGAAGAAAATAGCGAAGATAGTACGGTATGGCATATGCCCAGTGAAAAAGTGGGTGAGCTAATGTTATTTAAAGTCTACGACAACATTAGCTATGCGATGGTTACTAAGACGACCCATCCTATTAGAGTGGGGGACAGCGTCACAAACTAAGTACATTTGATGCTCAAGGAGGGAGCATGAATACATTATCTACACGACAAGCCGTTGCCTTAAAGCTCTGTCAGGGCCTTGGGGTTGCAACTTTATTAGCCCTGAAGCAAAAAATTGCACTGCCCAAATTATTTTCGATTGATTATGCAGGCCTACTCCACTTGGGCCTCACAGAAGCGATTGCTAAGCAGTTACGCAATGTAGACTGGCATAGGGTAGATCACATTTTAGCGCTCTGTGAAACACAGAAACTACAAATTATTCATTACTTTGACCTCAATTACCCCGTGACACTGACGCACATTTGCAATCCTCCTTGGGTAATATTCTGCAGGGGGAATACCGCATTACTGAATTGTCCACAAATTGCCGTTGTTGGCAGTCGAGCAGCGTCACGCACTGGGTTGGAGATTGCTTATGATTTTGCAAGGCAATTGAGCCAGTCCAATTTATTAGTGACATCTGGTATGGCACGAGGCATTGATGGGGCAGCGCACCAAGGTGCTATGGATACTGGAGAGGGTACAATTGCCGTGCTTGGTACAGGCGTTGATGTAATCTATCCACAGCGTCATCGTGACTTATATTGGCGTATTGCAGAGCAGGGCTTGCTAGTTAGTGAGTTTTTACCGGGGACACGTGCACATGCAAGCCACTTTCCCCGGCGAAATCGAATTATATCTGGTTTGTCATTGGGGGTATTGCTGGTGGAGGCGGAAATAAAGAGTGGGTCACTGATAACCGCACGATATGCGCTTGAGCAAAATAAAGAAGTGTTTGCAATCCCTGGGTCAATTCGCCATAGCTTGTCGCAAGGGTGCCATTTTTTGCTTAAGCAGGGAGCTAAGCTCACCGAGCACGTCAGCGATATTCTCGAAGAGGTGAGCTTTTTACCCGAAAACAGTCTATATATTATAGAAAGTGAAGAACCAAAGGAGAGTTGCCCCATTTTGCAAAATCTCGGCTATGAGGTGACAGACGTAGATACCTTAGTGCAGAGGACCCAGTGGCCAGTAGAGCAGGTACTTGCCAGACTATTGGACTTAGAGCTTGAAGACAAAGTAGAACGTGTATTAAACGGCTACATCAAATTAGCGAGGGGTTAAACATGTTTGATATCCTAATGTACTTATTTGAGAACTATATTCACAGCGAAGCGGATATCTTCGTAGAGCAAAATCAATTGACCGATGAACTTGTAGGGGCTGGTTTTAATCAAGACGAAATTTACAAAGCACTTGATTGGTTGGAGCAACTAGCAGATTTACAACACAGTGATGAATTCCCATACTTAAACGCAAAACCAGACTCAGCTATTCGTATATATACAGAAGAAGAAAGCCGAGTGTTAGATGTGGAATGCCGTGGCTTTTTAATGTTTGTTGAGCAGATAGGGGTAATTGACAGTATCACCAGAGAAATGGTGATCGACCGTATGTTGGCACTCGAGAAGTCGACCATTTGTTTGGATGATTTAAAGTGGGTGATTTTAATGGTGCTATTTAATGTGCCAGGCAAAGAGCACGCCTATGCACAAATGGAAGATTTAATATTTGAACAACCTACCGGGTTATTGCACTAGGCAATAACCCACGCATACATAGTTTACGCATCAGTTAATTTGGCAATGTATTTTTGGGGTTGATCTGATAGCGCAAAATTACGTCGATTATTACGCGATTCACTGTATGCAATAAAAACAACCAAAGTGACAAGGGCATGTGCTTTTAGCAAGCCAGTATCAGAAATATCGTATTTATGTCTCATCTAAATGACCTCATTCATATGCTTAATACAAAGCCCAATGGCTTGTAGGTACCTTAGTTGTAGTGAACACGCGCTCAGCGATGGAAAGCCGTATCCAGATTGAGTGACGACAGTTTGGTATTGATGGTTGTCTGGGTTAGTTCCTCGCTTCTATAGCTTGAATTAGGACTGTACCTATTTAACTAAAACCATACACAGAGTAAAATAGCGCAAAGCGTGCACAACCCAAAGGTATTCCAATGAGCAAAATTGACCACTCACTTTTTAATGCTAATGAACATGCATTAGAAAAAGAATACGAAATCTGCCCAAAGTGTGGCTCAGAGCTGGTGGTCAAGCACTCCAAAAATGGCGCGTTTCTTGGTTGTGCCAGCTATCCGACTTGCGACTATATGCGTTCTTTTGCACACCATGATAGCCATGAAATAAAAGTTCTGGATGATGCTGATTGCCCCGAATGCGGTAAGCATCTAGTGATTAGGAACGGTCGTTATGGCATGTTTATTGGTTGTACGGGCTATCCGGAGTGTCACTTTATTGTGCACGAAGAGGAAGAGGAAACCGAATCTTTACCTGCCTGCCCTAAGTGCCAAAACGGCCAACTGCAAAAGCGTAAGAATAAATATGGCAAGTTTTTTTATGCCTGTGATGCCTACCCTAAATGCAAGTACAGTTTAAATCAGCATCCGGTTGCGCATCAGTGTGAGCAATGTAACTGGCCTGTAATGGTGCAAAAACAGCGTGCCGGCAAAGCTATGCTACAATGCCCGCAAAAAGCTTGTCAGCATATGATTGAGGATCCTTATGAGTCACAATGAAACACCTAATGAACAGCCGCAATCGGCGATCGAAGCGTTGCAACAAGGCGAGTTGATCTGCTATCCCACTGAGGCAATTTTTGGCCTGGGCTGTGACCCTGATAGTGAAAGTGCGGTACACAAGTTATTGGCTTTGAAAGAGCGCCCAATAGAAAAGGGCTTAATCTTAATTGCGGATAATTTTGCTCAGTGTTTGAATTATGTTGATGACGCCAAAATTCCCATGGATAAACGTGCGGAAATTTTCTCTGCTTGGCCAGGCCCTGTCACTTGGGTATTGCCAGCTAAACCGACAACCCCGAAATGGCTAACTGGTGAACATACCAGTATTGCCGTTCGTGTGACCGAACACCCTGTTGTTAAACAGCTTTGTCAGGAGCTTGGTAAGCCTTTAGTATCTACCAGCGCCAACTTCAGCGGCGAAGAGCCAGCAATGACAATTGAAGAAGCAAAAGCGATGTTTAATGAGCGCGTTGGCTTCTATCAAGATGGCGAGTTGGGTGGACGCACTTCTCCAAGCCAGATCCGAGATGCGATGACTGGCAAAATTTTTAGGAGTTAACCTGGTGAGTAAAGTCAATTTAGAGACAGTTAAAGCATTCTTGCTTAAACTTCAGGACGATATATGCCAAGGCTTAGAACAAGCTGATGGTAGCGGCAAGTTTGTTGAAGATAAGTGGGAGCGTGCTGAAGGTGGTGGTGGCCGTACTCGAGTATTAAGAGGTGGCGATGTTATCGAGCAGGGGGGAGTAAATTACTCCCATGTTTATGGCGCGTCAATGCCGGGTTCCGCGACCGCACACCGTCCTGAGCTGGCTGGCCGAAGTTTTCATGCTTGTGGGGTATCATTGGTTATTCATCCCAAAAATCCACATATCCCAACGAGTCATGCCAATGTGCGTTTCTTTATTGCTGAGAAAGAAGGCGAAGCACCTATATGGTGGTTTGGTGGAGGTTTTGATTTAACCCCTTTTTATCCCCAGCTAGAAGATGTGAAACATTGGCACAACGTTGCCAAAGAACTGTGTGAACCATTTGGCGAAGCCGTTTATCCAAACTATAAAAAATGGTGTGATGACTACTTCTATTTAAAACACCGTGATGAGACTCGCGGTGTTGGTGGTTTATTCTTTGATGACTTAAATGAGTGGGGCTTTGACAAGAGTTTTGCATTTATGCAGGCTGTTGGAGAAGGTTTCTTACCTGCTTACACGCCTATTATTGAGCGTAGAAAGGCACTACCTTTTACTGAACAAGAGCGTGAATTTCAATTGTACCGTCGTGGCCGCTATGTGGAGTTTAATCTTGTTTGGGACCGGGGTACGTTATTTGGTTTACAAAGTGGTGGACGAACGGAGTCTATTCTTATGTCAATGCCACCTTTAGCACGCTGGGAATATGACTTTAAGCCAGAATCTGGCTCAAACGAAGCTCGCTTGTACGAGCACTTTTTAAAGCCACAAGATTGGTTGAATATATCTAGCTTGTAGCTTATCTGAAGAACTTATTAAAAAGGAACCCTTCGGTTCCTTTTTAAATTGCCTTGAATAAGTGCCGGTTAATCTAATTTAAAGCCTCTTACCTGTTCGTCTAACGACCGAGCTAATTCTAGTAGCTCTTCGCTGACTTGTTTACTGCCATGGGCATCCACCAGTGATTGCTCGGCATTATCTCTTATGGCAATCACGCTTTGATTTATTTCTTCAGCCGCCAAGTTTTGTTGTTCGGTGGCATCCGCAATTTGTACATTGAGCGCATTGATCTCATGCATTTGTGACGAAATATCTTTTAGCGCTTGTGCGACTTGTTGAACTTGTTGAGCGCGATCGTCGGCTTCAGAACAAGAGGCATTCATTGCATCGACCGTCTGCTCTGCCTCTTGTTGTAGCTTATCTATGGTTCTGCGAATCTCATCTGTAGAGTCATGGGTGCGGGTTGCCAGCGTTCTGACCTCATCTGCAACGACTGCAAACCCTCGGCCTGCTTCCCCAGCTCGAGCTGCTTCGATTGCTGCATTTAGCGCCAATAAGTTGGTTTGCTCTGCAATACTGCTAATAACCTCTAACACTTTACCTACAGCCAAAGTTTGTGTTTGTAGTTGACTCACTTGGCTTGCCGCATCTCTAATATCTTGCGCTAACTGGTTGATACTCTGTTCAGTCGTGTGTGCAATTGACATACTTTGTTCGGCGAGATGATTACTGCTATCTGACTTTTCCGAAGCAAAATGAGTAGTATTTTTCACTTCGCTAGATGAGCTTTCAAGTTCATTGATTGCTGCAGCAACCGAATCTGTGCCTTGCTTTTGCGCTTGAATTGCAGTCTCTGTTGTCTCGGCTGCCGTATAAATATGTTCGGCAGAATGGATGAGTACTTTTGAAGAGCGAGATACTTCTGCAATGCTGTCTTTAAACGCAGCCATCATCTTATTAAAGTTCGTTGCTAATCGGCCCAGTTCATCGTCTATCTCATCGTCAATACGTAAACTAAGGTCTTGATTGGTGGTAGCCAGTCGCATTGTTCTACCAAGGTTTTTTAGCCTAACAATAAAGAGCTTGCGGAACAGGACCCCTAGTATCAAGAATGCGGTGGCAAATATCGTTGTCAAAATCGCAGTACTTAATAAAGTATTTTCATGGACTGTGTCATCAATTTCTTCTAATGAGTAACTTATTTTAACTGCCCCCAGAACATCGCCCTCCTGTGCTTGGTGGCAGCCGAGACAATTAGTACCTTTATAATCAGCACTGGCAACCATGGGTTTTAAATAGGTCATTACCCGCTTGTCGCCTTTTTGCTCGATCACAAGTAATTCTTGACCTTCGAGAGCGGCATGCTCCGATTCTGACTGAGGGGATTCATTTGGGTTGCCCTTGCCATACAAAGCATTCACTTTTTCTCCTCGAATGATATGCGCATCTTCTATATTGTCGTGATTGCGTAACTTATCACCCAAAATTTGCCGATTAGCCATTGTCCCTGTGAGCATCATTGTATTGATGGAATCGAAATAATTATCTGCAAGCAGTCTAATGTTAGTTTCGACGGTTTGTTCGGCGAGGGATTTTTGTTGGTTGCTGTTGCTTATGATACTGGCGACGAGTACCAGCACACCCGTAATAGCGAGTAGGGCATATATTTTATGTTGAATAGACTTCACACGCATTGCACCTAATTTGGATTAAGTGTCTATTATGCGTGCGAACTCTAGATTGAGATTTGACACAGCGCAAATGTAACCTGTCTAGTGCAATTTTTTAAATAGCACTTTAGTCTTGGTTAATCATATGTGTCGCCAGCTGTGCAAACGACTTTCTCAAACCTTCTCTCAAGAGCGGGTTATCCACTTCTGTATCTAATGCTTTATCCATGCAATACATCCATTGATCACGTAAATCCTGATTAATAGGGAATGGCATATGCCTCATACGCAGGCGAGGGTGGCCGTACTTGTCGGCAAATAAATCAGGGCCACCTAACCAGCCAGAGAGAAATTCAAAAAATACCTGTCTGATCCTATCTAGTGGTAGAGGGTGCATATCATAAAGAGGTTTGGCGTAAGGGTCGCTTTCCATTATGTCATAAAAGCGATTGGCCAGTGCCAAAGTGCCTTGCTCTCCCCCGAGGATCTCATAGGGCGTGCGTTCAGGATTTGGGGCGGTATGATTTTGCTGTGTAGTCTGATCTTCACTTGCATCTTTGCTAAAGATGCGTTTAATTAACTGCTTCATTCACTATCACTATTGTTAGGCTAAAAATGGACAAATATGCGGTTTTTGGTAACCCGATAAAGCATTCTAAATCGCCAGAGATTCATTCGCAATTTGCATCTCAACTCAATGAGCATATCGAATACACTGCGATACTTGCGCCTGAAGACGGCTTTGTGAGTAGTATCAAAGACTTCTTTGCTGGTGGCGGTAAAGGCGCGAATGTTACATTACCTTTTAAAGAAGTCGCGTTTGAATATGCCGATACGCTTACCGAGCGAGCAAAACTAGCTGGGGCTGTGAATACCTTAAAATTACAAGATGATGGCTTGGTTCTTGGCGATAATACCGATGGCGCAGGGTTAGTGGCTGATCTGCAAAGACATCAAGTCCAATTACAAGGCGCCATAGTACTATTATTGGGAGCAGGTGGCGCAGCTAGAGGGTGTGTTTACCCATTACTAAAAGCGGGTGTAAAGCATATCGTGATTGCAAACCGTACAGTAGCAAAAGCAAATGCTTTGGCTGAATTGTTTGCACCATATGGAGAAGTATCGGCAACTGCACTGGATGACATACCTGACTTGCCTTATACCGGTGTAATTAATTCAACCTCTTCAAGTGTCACAGGTGACATACCTTGTATATCTAGCCGCACTATCACAAAAGTCGCATGGGGCTATGACATGTTTTATAGCAACACACGTACTAGCTTTTTGACTTGGATAGCTGACAATAATAAAGCTTGCTACTTAATGGATGGGATTGGTATGTTGATCGGACAAGCTGCCGAAGCGTACTCTGTTTGGCGAGGTAAGTACCCAGATGTAGACCCTGTGCTAGAAAAGGCGAAATAAAATGAATCAAGCCATCTTATTCAATGACGATATACATTTTGATGCTTCACGCCGTCGGCTAGTATTTACCGCCATGGTGTCTGGGATGATTGTGCCTTGTGTAGTCTTAGTGCCGGAGACTGAACACGAGCCAGTCACACATTTCAGAAGTCACCAATTTGATTACGAAATGCAAGCCGAGCAATTGATTGAAGATGAAGATTACTCGGCATCTGGTGAAATCGAGTTAACCTTCCTGTAGATACTCATCTTTTAACTCTACATAGTTTTGTGCAGAGATTTTTAAAAAAGTGCGTTCTTGTTCTGTCAAAGGGCGTGCTTGCTTTACTGGGCTACCAACATACAAATAACCAGACTCTAATGTCTTATTCGGTGGGACTAAGGCTCCGCCACCGATGATAATGTCATCTTCAACTGTGACATTATCCATCACGATTGCACCCATACCAACCAATATACGATTGCCAAGTTTACAGCCATGCAGCATGACTTTATGTCCTACAGTGACATCGTCACCAATAATGAGTGGGTAACCTTCTGGGTTTGTGCTGCTTTTACGTGTTAAATGAAGAACACTGCCATCCTGGATATTTGTTCTTGCGCCAATTTTTATGTAATTGACATCTCCACGTGCAGCGACCAAAGGCCAAACACTACTATCTTTACCTATGGTAATGTCGCCAACCAAAATTGCGCTTTCATCAATATAAACGCCTTCGGATAAATTAGGAGCAATACCTTTATATGTTCTTAGCATGTTTTAAGACTCTTAAAGAGAAGATGAGCCTAGTTTAGAGTTTAATTTCCAAAATCTCTATAGTGTATAAACACGACTTTTGTACGTTAAATGTTCTGTTTTAATGTGTTTAGGTTGATAATTGCGCGAACAACGTGTTTTTATAACTTTTATTAAAAAAGTACTTGCACTATTTTGGGAGCGCCCTATAATGCGCACCCACTGACACGGCGGGATGCAACGAAAAGCGCAAACCAAAGTGAAGGGTAAAGTTAAATTGAAAGATTGATTAAAAAATTAAATTTTCTAGTTGACTTTAAAAGTGAAGCGGTTAATATGGCGCTCCACTTCGCAGCAAAGCTGCGGTAACTAACCAAGGTTAGTTACATTGTTCTT
>NZ_AUYB01000086.1 GCF_001625655.1 Pseudoalteromonas luteoviolacea DSM 6061
CGGCGATGGTCAAGACATCATCAACGACATTGGCGGCAGCGATAAGCTGGTCTTCGGTGAAGGGATAACTGTAGATATGATTTCTACAATTGTAGAGGGATCAAACTTAGTAGTTATCATTGGTGATATAAACTCTGGTGATTCAATTGTTATTGAGAACGCATCAAGCAGCAGCCATCGTATCGAAAGTGTTGAGTTTTCTGATGGAAAGGTAATTTCTATTGGTGAGCTTCCTGTGCACACTCCTACGGAGGTATCAAGCGAAGCGTTATTGGTTCAGGCTATGAGTGCTTTTGAACATGGAGATGTGAATATTGTGGGTAATACAGAGTTAACGCCTTACCAAGGTTTAGCTCAAATTGTTGCTAGCGATATTCTTATTAAGTAATAACAATGCAGTTTACGGTGAACTAGAAGTTATGCTTTTAGTTCACCGCTTTTAATGGTGGTTTATATTGATTTATTCAATGTTATCCGTCAGTTCAATAGTATCCTTGTCTTTTCAAAGAACACTTGCCATGGCTAATTTTTAATATGATGGTCTTATAAGTAAGTGTTTTAATATCACAAAACAAACTTTACATTAACCTAAATATAACATAAGTTTCAATTGCTTTTTATTTTAAGCACAATAATTACAAATAAAGGATATTTAACTTATGACATCATGTAAAGTAATCAAAACTTCGCTGGCGGCGTGTGTACTGCTTGCAGCATCAAGCCATGCAAGTGTGCTGGAAAGTATGCATCAGAAAACAGAAATCGCTGAGGCTGTACCTTACCAGTTAGCATTGGGCTTGGATCAGTCTATTAGTGCGCTTCAAGGCGAATTTGAACAAACGATTCATCATCCAAACGCTAATTTCATTAAAATTAATTTTGCTAAGTTTTCATTGCCACAAGGCGCATATTTACAAGTCAGCGATTTAAACGAAAAAGAACTTTATCGTTACGATCATAATGACAGCGATGTCAGTTCGGCGATGTCTATATCGGCTGATGCGGTAAAACTCAAATTAGTTGTAACTAACCCAAATGCTTGGCTTCCTCATCATGGGGTTGAAATTAATAACTTTTTTGCAGGATATCCAGAGTCAGAAATGGCGGCAAAAGCGCAATCTCTAGCTGCGGATTTAATTGAGCCGAAATCTACCTGCGGTATTAACGAGCGTAGGGATGTGGCTTGCTGGGAGTCTACTCACCCAATTGAGTTCGAGCGCAGTCGCCCTGTTGCACGTTTACTCATTGGTGGGCGCAGCTTATGTACAGCTTGGCGCGTAGGTGCAAGTAATCATATGTTTACTAACAACCACTGCTTTGATAGTGCTGCTGAAGCCAAAAACGTAGAGGTTTGGTTTAACTATCAGCGTTCAGCATGTGGGGTGGGGGAACCAAATAGCACTGTTAAAGTCATGGGTGATCAACTACTTGCTACCGATTACAGCCTTGATTATACCTTATTTACAGTAAAAGAATTTGAAAAGATAAAGCAATTTGGACACTTTGGCCTTGATGTGACATCGCAAACACAGGGCCAGCGTATATTTATTCCTCAACATGGTAGTGGTAATCCTAAAGAGCTTGCTATTGAAAGTGATCAAAATACAACTGGTTATTGTCAGATCGATCAAACTGTGACCGCAGGGCGTGGTAGTACAACAGACATGGGCTACAAATGTGACACAATTGGTGGCTCATCAGGATCGCCAGTTGTATCGGCAGAGCATAACAATGTCATTGCGTTGCATCATTATGGAAATAGCACACAATGTACGACAAAACTTAACCGAGGCACGCGAATTGAGCTTATTTGGCCAAAAGTATCATCGCACTTTGGCGGTGTTGTGCCTGTCGGAGATAATGGTAATGGAGGCAATACGCCACCAACTGCTAATATTCAGGTAAATTGTAATCTACTCTCTTGTACCTTTGATGCAAGTGGCTCAGTAGATACTGATGGCACAATTACCGGTGCTGCATGGCAATTCGGTGATGGCGGCACATCATCGCAAATGCGCATTGAACATACTTATGCACAGCCTGGCACATACGAGGTGTCGTTGGTTGTTACAGACAATGAAGGTGCAACTGGCTCCGTTACAAAGTCTGTGTCAGTAACGGATGGCATTGACAGAGCACCTGTGGCGCTCTTCACTCATACAACGAATAACCTAATGGTGACATTTACAGATACATCAATCGATGACAACGGTGTAGTTGGCTACGATTGGCAATTTGGTGATGGAGTTACCAGCCAATCGAAAAACCCAGTGCATACATACGCTGCGGCAGGTTCTTATAATGTATCTCTTACTGTGACAGATACGGCAGGCCAACAAGATACAGTAACACATTCGGTAGTAGTTGCTGCAGATAGTGGTTGTAGTGTAGGAAGTTGGGAGACTAATAAGGTTTACCTTAAAGGTGACCAAGCGTCTCAAAATGGAAGTATTTATGAGGCAAAGTGGTGGACGAGAGGCGATTCTCCAGCAGACAACTCAACACAATGGGCAGTTTGGAAATGGGTAAAAGCCTGTAACTAAGCGCACAGAATAAAAACTTGCCTTCATTTTGCAATAAGTTTTAATGGTGCAAAATGAAGGCATTTTAGTAGCACTTCTATGGCGTAATCATTGATTGATTAGCTGCCAAATTGAATCCGTACACCCGCATTAACAGTAAATCCATCATTGCGAGACCAAATATCCGTTGTCCAGCGGCCACTAGGCGCTTGAGTTGGTAACACGAGAGCGTGCTCTTTGGTTTGACGCACATTCAGTAAGTTTTCTGCATTGATAAACCAGCTGACATTGTCAAAGGTAATTTGTCCCAAAAGCCCTAAATGCCAATATGGCTTACTTTCTGCCATATAGGGGTTGTTTTCAAGTTGCTGAGTACCTGTGTAGTATGCTTCGAACCCAACAAGGTGACTACCGTGTTCTTCCCACATGATCACTGCGCCGGCCGAATGTCTTGGTGTTAGTGCCAACGGTTCACGAGACAAACTTGAGTCACTTAATTTGCTGGCATCAGTATACAAATAACTGGCTGTAAACTTAATATCATGCCAACGATAACGCAGTAGCAGTTCAGCACCACGGATCTTACTTTCCCCTGGCGCATTTACAATACGTACCTGTTTGGGGCTATTAGGATTTTCCAATACTTCTAGCTCAGTCACGTTTTCAACATCAGAGGCGAACAATGTTAAACTTGTTTCAACTTTGTCTAAGCTATAAGTCATATCTATAGAGGCAGTGGTGGCTTGCTCTTCTTCAAGGTTTTCAAGAGGTTCTAGGCGAGATAAACCAGTATCGTCAATATCTTCGATAAATGGAGTTGGTGCATAGTATCCTTGGCCGAACGAACCTCTAATTGTCCAATTGCTTGGACTGTAGAGCATTGAGATACGAGGGCTTACCTGTGTGCCATATTCGCTATGCCAGTCTGCACGGGTACTCAGCGAAAGTGCAATATCCTCTGAGAGGTCATAATCAAGCTGTGAAAATAGACCAGGAACGTCATAAGTGTAATTGAAACCAGAGTATTGCTGCGAATCAAATGAGTCAGATTGATATGCGACCCCAATCAGCCAAGCGATAGTATCATTGTACCCGGAAAGACTAGACTCAATAAGATGGCTCTTGTGTTTATCATCTTCAAATATAGAGCCAAATTGGTGCTCATGTTCTTGATGCATGGCTGAGCCACGTACATTGAGGCTTAGCACTTCCCCAAGAGGCTGTTCAAAAATAAACCCACTGTCCAATCTGACGGTATCTTGAGACTGAACGTATGGATTGCCATCAGGCATAACAGCTCCTTCGAGTGTACCACCTGTACGCTGCTCAGTCATCGCGCCAAGGGTCATGTATAGGTTGGCACCATTTTCGCCAGACCAATAGAGGCGAGGGCGCACAGTTGCTCGCTCGTATGCGGCAAAATCTATCCAACCATCGTCGTCTAGATCTTGCTCTTTTTGGTGGTGAGCTCCAGCTGTAATAGAAGCGCTGACAGTGTCACTAATGGGAGATGCAATATAAGAGGTAATATCTTGGCCATTTTTTGACGTAGCATTGAGTAATACTTCTCCTTCAAACTTATCTGCTGGCGTTCGAGAAATAAGATTGATTACTCCTCCCAGAGCTGAGCCTCCATATAGAGATGAAGCTGAACCTTTAATAATTTCAACATTGGCCAGATCGGTAGGGGGTATCTGTAACAAACCTATGGATGCAGCCTGACCACCATAAAGAGGTAGGCCATCACTCAATAGCTGGGTATAGCGTCCATACAACCCTTGTAGCCTGATATTGGCACTGCCCAGCGCTGGTGATGTATTTTGGACTCGAACTCCGCCTGTTTCTGCTACAAGCATGGATATGTTACCGGGGCGCATAAGGGCTTTTTCTTGTACCTCTTCGCCATTGATTACTTCTGTACGAGTGGCTGATTCGGTAACTATTCTTCCTAAGCGTGACGCCGTCACTTGAATTTTTTCGATCTTATTTTCTTGATGATCATCATGGTGATACTCTTCATGTCCAACAGCGTAACTTATTGATGGCAATAACGTTAAAGCTACTACCAGTTTTGAATATTGGTTAAGCATTTCTACCTCAAACATGCTAAAAAGTCGCGCACAAACTGCGCAAAACAAACGACAAATTTTTAACGTATGCAAATTTAGGGCGCACTAACCCTATGAGGAAAAAATTGGCGGTCGGTATAACGTGTCTGAAAGGTTGTTCGGATGACCTATATGATTAACAAAGACAAGCTCACTTGGCGCGCTCGCATTTGCAGGGCGGCTGTTCGAGTTTAAATAGACAAAGGCAATACAGGCATTTGATGGACAAATGCACTCAGTTTCACAGCAGTCAATTTCGCAACAGTCATCTTGCTCCTCGGATTGAGTGTGCAATTCAGGAAACTCTTGCAATTGTACTTGAGTAGAAGATAAATGGGGATCAGAGTCCAGTTGAATTACTGGCATGAAATGATATGCAGCTGCTTGACCAATGAAGGTAAACAACATCGTCATAATAATTAACAGATTTGTTAAAGTCTTAAGCATATCGATCTCATAAAAAATCCGCGCTTACTTTACGGTATTTTCTTCTCCATGTGAATTGGTTTTTGTTAGGTACTCACAATTGTATTGTGAGTACGCTTCTCTAAAGTACAACAACCTTTTACAGCGCAAACGTTGTTAAACAGGAATATGTGAACGGGGATTGTGGTTTTTAAACAGGTGTATCCACTATATTGTTGGTGAGCGCAAACTAACAATTTTCACATTTTAAATTAGCCTAGTATGTATACCTAGTTTTTTGTTTCTAATCATATTTTTCATTTTCACAAATGTAGGTAGGCGCTTCAGTACATAGTTATGTTTTTTGACAAGGCTAAACAGTTCTAGCTGTTGAATTCTGAGTTGAGGACTCAACAAGTGCAAATCGAAAAGCGTGTATTAGTGCCTAGCAAGACTGAACCGTAGTTTATATCTTTTCTCAACGTTTAGACGAGTTATGAGTGATCTAAGCCCAAGCTTTTTAGTTATTTGTTGAGTCAAAGTAAATCAATAATTTCGTGTAGATTGTTAAATAACCAATCAATATTTGCTTAATATTTTGGCTTTAGTTCTATATTAATTATTTAGTTTCTTTTAAGTTACATTATTATAAATTATTTTATAATATCGTGCGCTATTTGATTTTTATGCTCATTAATTAAGCTTGTTGGGTAGGGTTATGTTTACTATCTTACAATTTTGAACAATTTATTGCCTTGTACCTAATTGTTATATTTTTACTGTGTGGCTAGAATTGCTTTTAAAATTAACAATGGACATTATTTAGACTGGTGGTTTTTATTTTCTACTGATTTAAAAGGTAAATTTTTGAGAGGAAAATAGCCTTTTTCGACTACCAATAAATATAATTAAGGAATCATCTTGAGTCATTTAAATAAAGCAACTCTGCTGCTAGTTACACTATTGGGAGCCACAGGTTGTGGAAGTGGGAAATCCAACCCTACAGCGCCCGCAAAAGGAATAACGACAGATAACTTAAAAGTAAGTATATCAGGTAGTGTAGAAAAAGGGCCATTTGTAGTTGGTTCTACTATAACCATTAATAAACTTTCGGAAACTGGTGAGAATACATCCTCTACAATTGTGACAAAAACGAAAGATGATTTAGGCAATTTTGAGTTCACAGCAGAGGCTGACTCAATTTTAGAAATTTCTGCATTTGGTTATTACCGTAATGAGATTACTGGTGAGCTTTCTCGTGCACCTTTAACACTAAGAACAATTTATAAAGCTTCTAATGATGGTAAACAGAGTGCAAATATAAACTTATTAACCCATTTAACGAGTAATCGAATTTTAGAGCTTATAAAAGATAATAAAGTAGGTTTTGAGGTCGCGTTAAAGCAAGCTGAGGAAGAGTTTTCAGAAGCATTTAAAAATGTTTTGACTAGTAGTGACAAAACAGCATTTTCTAAGCTTTCAATATACAAAGATAGTGATTCTGAAGCGAGTGCTTACTTACTAACTGTGTCATCAATGCTTTATCAATATGCGATTGAGAAAGCGGGCAAAAATGGTACGACAGCAGAAGCAGAATTGACAGCTTTTATAAACAACATTGAGAAAGACTTTGCGCTTGATGGGATTATTGAAGATACCGATAGCCTAATATCACTTTCTAGTACGCAAAAGCGTATCAATCCAGATGAGGTCAATGCCAATATCCTTAAATGGATTGAAGGCACGGATAGTTATAGCGCACCGGATATCAATGAATTCTTAGATTCAGATTTAGATGGTATTGCCAATCTAGAAGATGAAGATGATGACAACGATGGAATAAAAGATCAGGAAGATTCAGCACCATTCAAAGCTGACTTTGTTATTGCAGACCAGAGCTTGTCTTTAATTGAAGACAGCTCATTGCAAATAGACGTTACATCAAACAACCCAGCTGGTGACGACACAGCCATCGTGTTTAACGTATTAGCAAATCCGAAGTATGGGGTTGTCCGCGGTGATTATCCGCACATTACTTATACGCCAAGAGCTAATTTTAATGGTACTGATGAGTTCACATTTCAACTAACGCAAGGGGCCATTGCAAGCAAAACAGTCAAAGTTCAACTTGTTGTCGCACCGGTGAATGATGCACCGGTGATAAATGGCGCGCCACAAACATCTTTACGTGCTGATGAAGCTTATGAATTTGTACCAAGTACAACAGACGTTGACGGTGATGATTTAAAGTTTGCCATTGAGAACCAGCCTAGTTGGTTGAGTTTCGACTCTACAACAGGAAGTTTAAAAGGGACTCCTACTAATAGAAACGTTGGAAGTTTTAAAGATATCAAAATAAAAGTGAGCGACGAAGAGATAACAACAGAGCTACCTACTTTTTCTATTGCCGTAGACTATGGCATATTGCCTGCGCCTAGTATGTTAAATCATCGTGTTACATTAACCGACGATACACTAAAACCAATAGTGCTGGCATGGGGTGAAGTAGAGTATGCTTCCAGCTATCAAGTTCAGATATCAAAGGTTGCGCAATTTACGAGTGATGTAACTGAAGTCACAGTTCAAACACCAGCTACGTCATTTGAAACGCAGGTTACACCAGGAAGATACTATTGGCGTGTAAGAAGTGTGAACCCTTCTGAGGTTGCTGGAGAGTGGAGCTTACCTGAGACCATCGAAGCCGGCGTATTCAAGTATGCCTTTGGCAACGAATCAGACAGGGTTCGCCAGACTATCAATACTCTAGATGGTGGATACTTAATATTTGGTTCCAACTCAACAAGTAACTCCGATTGGGTAGTTAAGATAAATGGCTTTGGCAAACAAGACTGGGAGCTAACGTTTAAACAAAATGACAGCTTTGGAGGCCTGAGTAAGGTTTATGAGTTAAAAGATGGGAATATTCTTGCTATTGGTCGTGAGCACGGGAAAACTCATGCTTATGGACGTGTAATTGATCAAATGGGCAACCAAGTCGGCGATTTTTCACACACTGTTGGGCAAGCTTCTGATGAGGGCAAATTTGCTGATGTAGTGGAGACGGACCATGGAGTTTATATTTCATATGTTGCGCTAAGTGATAGTAAAAACACGCATACTATCCATAAATTAGATCTTACAAATGGAACTATTTCTTCACCAATCAATGTTCCTGAAATAGGGCAAAACATTGATGTCAATGGCTATAAGTTAGCAAGCTCGAACTCGGGCAATTTATTAATATATGGAGATGCTCACGTAGCAAACGCGCCTCAAGAAGGTTGGAGGCATGGTCCATTTATTATTGAGTTAGATAGTGCATTTACCCCAGTTTTTTCATATGAAAATGTAGATAAGCCTAACAATATGACGCAAGTTCATTTAGTTAAAGAGCTTAAAAATGGCAATTTTGTTTTGTCAGGGTATACCGCTATTGAAAGTAAGCTCATGATGGTTAGTCGCCTGGGAGAACTTCTCAATGATTCATGGACGCCGAATTCCAGTACGCCAAGTGAATCGATAGAAGAGCTACCAAGCGGTCAAATTGCCGTGCTTTTAAATGGCACGGAGATAGGGATTCATGTGTTTAGCAGCAATCTAGCGCATATTTCTGAAGAATATATTACGGAATACTCAGAGCATGGCAGCGCACAAATGACTTATAATTCTGATGGAACAATTACATTATCAGTAAATCCCAATGCATCAAGTGCTGGCACAAATCAAGTACTCATTGATAAAAGAACTAGCCAAGTTAGCCAGTAACTATCAGCGATTTAAAAAGTAGATAGGCAGTGTAATCCCCTCGGTTGTGAGGGGGTTACTTTATTCAAGGCTTCCGTTTTAGATTGATTTAACTTTGCAAATGCAATGAGCGCTAAGTAAGGTGAATTCTAAATTTTGCATACTACAGCTACCTAAGCTAATCACAGTGCTTTTCTGAAGAGGAATACCCCATAAAGAGGTTATTTCTGCGTGTAGTTTACGACATAGCCAACCATTCTAGTAAATCCATATGGGCCATTTAATGTGTCGTCTGATACTTTTGGAATGGTGCAATTTAGGTGTGCTGATACCGCTGAACCGCGATATTCATATCTACTTTGATATTCAGCTAAACGCACTTCGTAGTCATCAGCAGGTCGCATTGTAAGTGCAGAAAAACGCTCGAATGTCCCATATGTTTTTGATAATTTTACCGCAGGGTTTGCCATCCCTTTTATTTCTAGCGTGCATGCTGCATTAGTATTTGGGTCTTTGCTGGCTAAGTTAAAATATGCGTCAACAGATTCTATGATGATGTTTTGCTCAAGGTTTATAGGACAATACACAGAGATGTTTTGATTGGTTGTATTTTCAATACTAGAAGATGAAAAGTATCTATACTTAAGGGTTTCTTCACCGGGGTTAACTGATCTTTGTGCGCACTCTGTGGCGTTATAAGAAATTGATTTTGCTGCTCCGCTAGTGCTCACACCTGCTGCAAGGCATAGTAATATAGTTTTAATTTTCATAATTTCCCTTTGGTTCTATATAAGCATTTTGAGTATAAAGTGTTTTAGCTTTGTTTTGTGTATGGCTATGTTTTTTATAAAATTATTAATGTGCTTCCAATGCCTTTAAGTCAAAGTACAAAACTATGAATTTGAGATGTTTATCTAATCACATAGGTCGATGTAAAAAATTTTTTGTTTCTCTAAAATAGGGATAGTAGCTGTAATTTGATTTGAATTGTTGCTTAGCATGTTGGGCGTCACTCAGCTATTCGTTCGAAAGTAAAAAATAGAGGTATACAGTTGGTTAAAGGGACTCAAGGTTATGACAAGGTCATCGAAGCATTTGCTACTGCTAGCTTCAATTTAAAGTTTGCAGAAATCAATCATGACTTCTTAAGTTTTTTACCAACGCGTTCTGCAAGAGTATTGGATGCCGGTTGTGGTGTTGGTCAGAATGCAGCAGCGTTGGCGCAGTTGGGGTATGAAGTTGTCGCAGTGGAGCCTTTTGAGCCATTTTTAAGAAAAGCAGCTTCAAAATATTCAGGCCAGAGAATTCAATGGCTGCATGATAGTCTACCCGAATTGGAAAAAGTATCTAAAAAAGAAGGAAGTTTTGGCTTTGTGTTACTAGATGGCGTTTGGCATCACCTTAATGTCAATGAGCGAAGGCGTTGTATTGAAAGGCTTTCTTCATTGATGTCAGAAGGTGCTGTTTGTGCAATTTCGCTTAGACATGGTCCTGCGGGGGCTGGGACTCACGTGTTTCCAACAAGTAGTTCAGAATTATTTGAATATGCAATAGAGTTCGGTTTTGATGTAGTACTCCACCTTAAAAACCAACCAAGTAAGCTTCCTAACAAAGCCCAAGTTACATGGTCTCGTATTGCGCTTAAAAAGCGGTCATTCGATTTAAGGTAGCGATCAGAGATGTGTTGATATTGTGTGCTTCTTTGCTGATTCGATCTTCACTTTAAATAGATAACATATTCCAATTGTTGCTCCTAACGCGAAGCTCAATATATGCGCTGGCTTTGGGAAGCCTGCCGTTTTTAAATCTAGGTATAACGCTGGCAACAACGCGAACAAAGTTGCACTCATTAAGAGGTACTTTGACTTCTTATGCGTTATTAAAAATGTTAAACCAAACCCAGCATACGCCAACGCAGCTTGTGAAGCGCCTGTGCCGGTATTCCATGGCGTTGAACCAAAGGCCGTGGTAATTGCAGTGCCAAGACCTCCTGCAAACAGCCATGTAACCAACATATATTTGTACCCTACTTGTCGTTCAAGAATTATACCGAGCGATAGTATAGATAGTACATTGTAAAGCATATGTTTTTGATGGACGTGGACAAGCTGAGCGCTCATAAAGCGCCAAAGCTCGAGGTTTTTAATGCTCTGCCAGGTAAGGCCACCATAATCAGCGAGGTATACAATTCTAGATTTGCCAAAAATAGACCCTGAAATCTGCAGGGCGACAAGCATTGAAATACATAGCGTTGTAATACAGATAAAATATGTAAAATAAGGTTGGTACTTATCATTACTAATCATCCTTGGCACTCCATGCGCATACTATTGTGTTAGAAACTATAATTTGAAATGAGCGACGACTAAGTGTTCGTCAAATAGTGTCAAAATGATATGTCAGTTTGAATATTTATTATCGGTAAAGCTCAATGCTAATACTGGGGTTTACCATTACGCGAACGCCATAAGGTATCGTTGTTTCCCCATCGTAACGGTGACTAAAACATTTTGCTGGTGCAAACTGAAGGTACTCACCAGTAGTATCTTTTTTTCGTAAGACACCGTCGCAATCCAAAATCGACATGGAAAAAATAGTAGCATTATTTATGGTGTTAATGAGCTCGAATCTGACATCTCCATCATATTGATATATATGTATTACTAGCTTAATACCGTCTTTTTCAACTTCGTAAAGATGCCATATGCCATCTCGCTCCGTTTTTGGTATTACTTCTAGAACCGTTAATACATCAGTTTCGTCCCAAACTAGCATGCTTCTCCTTCTAATATTTCAATCATTGCCTAGCCTAATTTTTTTAGTTTGTTTGCAATATCACACTCTTGGGGCACCCGTTTCTCTCTACAATCGAGGTTTTGGGCTTCAACTACCAACTCTTTGCGCTCAGGTAGGTTTTCTGGAAGAACAATATTTTTGACCAACCCAAGATTGTGCAACGCATTGAGAACAACCCAACCAGGATCTGGCTCGTTTTTGTGCAGCCCTAACATTGCAGAGCCGGGAAATGCATGGTGATTATTGTGCCAGGCTTCTCCCATTGACAGAAGTCCTGCAATTCGAATATTGTGACCTTGAACAGCGGCACCTTCCACAGCCCAAGTTCGTTCGCCTTGGTTATGAGCAAAATATCCAACAAGCCAATGACCTCCTACAGATACAACGACACGAACACAGACTCCCCAAACAACCCAATTTAAGCCACCGAACAAGTATAAAGGGAGTGTTGGCAATAAAGCATGTAAGAGCCAAGTAGCCTCAATAAAGCGGTAAAATCGACTCTGTGATACGCGATTTTCAATCGTATAGTTAGGAGGAGAGGCTAATTTTAAATCGCAATTTAACTGCCACCAGCCATCTTTTAAAATATGGGAGCCATGACGTAGGTAGTCGTGGCACTTCGGTTGTTGTTGCGCCCAATCGCGAAGATCATGCTGTTTTAGCATGCCAATCGGTCCTGCCATGCCAACCAATACGCCCAAGTAAACAAAAGCATATTCCATCCACAGGGGGCATTCGTACGAGCGATGAATCAAAAGACGATGCATGCCCAATGAGTGACCAAAGCACAATGTGATATATGAAAGACATAAAAAAACAAAAATGCTCGATAGAGAAAAGTTAAAAGGCGCAACAAATAGCGTTGCAGCTAAATTGGCAATAAACCAACAGGATTTGACCGGGCTCCAAACAACATTTCCGCGCCAAGCACTGTCAGGATGATCCGAAGTAATTCTTTTCGTGTTTTTCATATTATTTCTTCAGCAGTTTTGTTCTTGGTGCGTAGGATTGAACCGTGCTTACGGATATTGGACTGCACACTAAAAATTATCTTATACAACAGTAACCTTATACCTTTTTGAGTCTTCTAAGCAACGGTACAAGAGATTATATTTTTTCCTTTGATTAGTTGAATTAAGTCGCGCAATCAAACAAGTTTTGAAATATAAATAATGCTATGGGAGTCACCATATTCCCAGCTGCCATCTTCATAGCGCAGGTAGCCAACATCCGCACGTGCCAGACTTTGCCATGTTTTCATGAGCTTGAAAAAAGCGCTAAGTTCGAACTTTTCTTGATTCACATCCTGTGGACAGAAAGAGATTTCGATATCAACTAAACCACTATCCAAAACACATAAAAACAACTGAATATGGCTGATAAAAAATGACGTACCTTCACAGATTATCTGAGCATAGTCGGTTGGTTTTAGCTTTGTTAGGCTTGCCAGTTGAGTGGACGAGTTAGATGCCGGCCCCAAAGAGCTCTGACAAGACACTGATGAGAAATGCTTTTCAAACCAACCTACCAGAGCCATTGTTTGTTCGATGTCAGCTGCAATGAGGTTGAAATCCCTAAAGCTACCATCTTGGTCAAATATGGCTTCAACAATACTGTCTGTACTTTTAAGCATAATTGTTCGACTTTGCACCCCTATGGTATGTCTTTGTTATGACTTTTTGGCTTAATCATAACGATTCAAAAAGCACGACAAAAATATCTATAAGATAATGAAATTTATACCATAGTAAATTAATGGCAGGTTTGTTTTTGTGACTTTATTTTTTAGTCACGGGAAGCACTTCTGCAATGTCATTATCGAGTAGGTTTAGGACATCTTCAAAACCATATTTTGGTCGCCATTCAAGTTGCGTTTGTGCAGCTGAAGAGTCATAGACTCTGTCCAAACTTTTTGGCAAAGCCCAGCTACGTTCTTCAAAAGCTGCTGCTATGCTGGGGCACTTGCGAGTGAGCAGTTCCTCTGCTGAGTTGTACAGTTTATCAGTGTCGGATGGGCAAAACGGTGTGGCACCAGAAATAATAAAGCGGTTAAATCCTCGTAAGCATTTTTCTATCGCACATTTATGGGCGAGGGCGACATCTCTGGCATCAATACCACGGGTCAATCGGTATACAGCCATTAAATCAGCAGGTTCAGGAAAACACCGAGACATTTGTAAAACTGTGACGGGCAAATTATGGCTTTTTGAAATTGCATGTAGTTTGCTCTCTGCAAGTATTTTACTTTGATGATAAATAGTTTTTGGCTCTGGATTTGTTTGTTCATTGACCCAGCCAGCTATATCATTGGGTGTAGAGGCATGACCATACAATGCAGTGGTACTTGTAAAAATAAATTGCTTAATGCCTACTTCAATTCCCAAAAGAGCCAGTTGCTCTGTCGCGTCAACATTAATTTCATTGAAGGTTTGTTTGCTGTGCAAGCTCACATGAGGCGCATGAAGTGCGGCTGTATGGACGATAACATCTACCCCATTTAAAGCCTGGCGCACGAGTGCTTTATCTCGAATGTCACCAACAAAATCGGTAGTTGAACAGGGGGTTTTGTCTAAGCCAACAACGTGATGAGAATGCATCAGCTTAATATAAATTGCACGCCCTACACGACCTGCCGAACCTGTCACTAAGACCTTCATTTATTTACCTTTATATCTTGTTTATCCAAAACGCCACTTGGTGGCTCTCTGTTTAGAATTGAGCATCTTAAGGATAAAATATGAGATGCCAAGCGCTTTGTTAATAATCAGTGCAGATAGCTAAGATATATATAGCAGAGGCCAGCCATAAATAAGAGTCTATCGCCGGCATATAAGGGCTCTTACTTCGCAATGGCAAGTGTTGTGACTATGGCGTCTAAGTACTTAGGTGATAGGTTTTTATATTCCCAAATAAATAGCCCGCCAATGTCATTGCTCACTACCGCATTTAAGAACACCTTTAGATTGTCATCGTTAAGGCCCGCTGGAGTCAGTGCTAATATGACTTTTGATTTATCTCCAGTGATATCGATGGTTTGCTTAATCGCTTTGTCGACGTATTGATTAATATCTTGCATAGACCACATTTCAGCGCCATAGCACATTAAACAAAAGCGTTCGCAGCAGTTGGCTGCGACGATTTCTTTAATTTGCTCTACGCCAACTCCTTGATTAACGTAGTCAGCGCCCGCTAAAAAAGTATAATTAGATTGAATACCATGTGATTTTAGTTGTGTCATGACTCTGATGATATTCGATGTGTTCATGTAGCACTCATCGTCAAAATCAACGCCATTCCACTGATTATTTACACTCGCGTTAACAATATCAGCGATGCCATTTTCAAGAGGGTAACCGGATGGAGAGCAACCTCCGCCGCCATATGCCCACATTAAATCACACTGAGTAAAGTTGGGTTTATGATGTGGACTTTTGTTTCCTGGGTTTGTAAGTGTATCTAATGATGTAATCATGCCATAGATAGCATATGAAAAAGAGCTTGGAGGGGGAACATCCCAGAATTGAGACCAGCCACCGATAATTTTTGGTTCCATGTATTTCTCCTTGTTATTTGGATAAGTTTTTACGTCAAAAAGTGCCAACTTCACTTTGATGAGCCTCGGTATTTAATGCGCGATCAGAGTAAAAGGTCATCTATTTGCCGATATGAGACAAAGCGCAGTTCTCCAATACTAAGTTAGAATCCAGTTGTGGCTAACGCCATTACACACCATTACATGCGTGTTCTGTAAATACGGCGAGCCTTATACTGTAAAGGTTGTAATTACATGAATACTGGCTGTTATCCAACTACTAGTCAGCTAGGGCAAGGGGAGAAAGGGCATTTTCAAAGGTGATAAAATAAGGAAAATTGGACTACAAAGTGTCCTCAAGTACTTCCTTGCACGACAAAGTCGTGTTTCACCGATAGTTCTTAGCACTTCCTTCTGAACGCATCAGTATAAATTCAAAATGTTGATAATCTGTTCAATTTGGTTGGGCTTTCATCAAATAAGAAAGTAATCAAAGGTAACAGGAGAGTGAAAAATGAACACTTTGTAAATAATTGTGAAAATTAGAACGTTCTATTGTGTTTATTTTGTGTTTCATTTGTTTTCATCATGTTTTATTTATGTTTTTTGTAGCGCTAAGTCAGAATTGATTATGATGGCTGGACTGTTAGTCACTTAACTTTTTGACTTTATTAATATATATTAATCAGCAACTTAAATGAGGACATATGTCCCCTTTATGGTACTTTTATTCTATCTAGTGTTAAATAAAATCCCAGCTAATTGTTGCCATTTGATGTCCTATCTTTAATTCATTTTTAATAAAAAGTTCATAATAGAGTATTATATTCGCCTCCCATTTTTTATGGGAAGGTTTGTACCCTTAATAAAACCAAATCAACTCTTAAATGATAAAACAGAGTAGTAAACACACGGGAAAAATATGAACTCTAATAATAAGCATCGCACAAAGCTGCGATACTTGAGGCGATGCATAGCTATGGGGCTATGCTCAGGTATCGTTGCAGGAAGCGCAAGTGCAAGTGTTATCTTCACAGAATATGTGGAAGGTAGCGGGAATAATAAAGCGTTAGAAATAACAAACTTTGGCAACAGTAGTATTGATTTAAGCACCGTGAGTATTGCGTTAACTGCAAACGGTAAAAAGCTTGATGAAGTAACACCACTGACTTTGTCAGGAACGTTAGCGGCAGGTGGCAGCTACGTTTTATACAATAATGGTGCAAGCGATGAGCTAAAAGCACTAGGTGATGTGGCCAGCACTGCGACCTATTTTAACGGTGATGATGCCTTAACACTTTTAGTGAATGGCGTGATCGTTGACAGTATTGGCCAAGTAGGTACTGATCCTGGCAGCAGTTGGGGTTCAGGGGATACCAGCACAAAAGACAAAACCTTACGTCGTAAGATCGGTATTGAAAATGGTGATACCGTTATTGATAACGCCTTTGACCCAGCTAATGAATGGGTTGGTTTTGCGAAAAACACCTTCGATGGTTTGGGCTGTTCTGGCGTAGCAGCATGTGGTGGAAGTGGTAACATTCCATCTGAGATCAGTGGCACACCTAAAACTATTATAAATGCAACTGATGTCTACGCCTTTACACCCAATGTAACAAATTTAGACAATGATACTCTTGTATTTGCCATTGAGAATAAGCCGAGCTGGGCAAGCTTTGATACTGCAACTGGTTCGTTATCTGGCACACCTTTAGCTGCGGATATTGGTAAGTATGACAACATTGTAATTACGGTGAATGATGGCACTGCCACCAACGCTTTGAACGGATTTTCGATTACCGTTAGAGCGGCAGGCACAAATGATGCACCTGTGATTACTGGTACACCAAACACTTCAGTACAGGCTACCAGAAATTACATTTTCACACCCATTGCTCAAGATGTTGAGAATGACGACCTAGTATTTTCAATTACTAACAAGCCTAGTTGGGCCTCGTTTGATACCGTAACGGGTAAACTTTCAGGTGCTCCGGCTGAATCTGATGTAGGTAGCAATGACAACATTGTTATCTCCGTCACGGATGGCGTAAACGCCCCAGTAAGTTTACCTGCATTTTCAATTACGGTAACAGATAAGCCGGGTAGTAATTACGACTACAATACTTACTATGCTTCGGCAATTGGTAAAGTGGGTCTTGAGTTAGAAAGTGCTTTATCTCAGATTGCGAGACAAGGTCAGCAAAGAATGACGTACTCGCAAGTTTGGGATGCATTAAAATATACCGATGAAGATCCAAGTAATCCAAGCAATGTCTTGCTGTTTTATACCGGTCGCAGTCAGGATAAAAACACCAATGGTGGTGGAACAACGGATTGGAACCGCGAGCATAGCTGGCCAAAATCACATGGCTTCCCTAGCGAGAGCCAATATGGTTATACCGATATTCACCATTTAAGACCGACCGATGTAAAGGTTAACTCAACACGTAGTAGCAAAGACTATGATGACGGCGGTAACCCGGTTGATAACGCGCCAGGTAACTTTACTGACAGTGATTCATTTGAGCCAAGAGATGCAGTAAAAGGTGATACTGCACGTATGATGTTCTATATGGCGGTACGTTATGATGGCACAGACGGTGGTATGCCAGACCTTGAACTTGTGAACAGTATCAGCGCAAGTAGTTCACCGACTTTAGGTGTGCTGTGTAATCTAATGGACTGGCATCGTGAAGATACGATAGATCAGTTAGAGCTTGATCGACACCAGCGCATCGTTGAGCAACAAGGTAACCGCAACCCATTTGTCGATAACCCTGAGTTTGCAGAAATTTTATTCGGTGACACGTGTCCAAAGTTGGGGGATGTCGCCCCAGTGATTGGTGGGCAACCTGAACTAACTATCGGTGCAGGTCGCGAGTATAGCTTTACACCTACTGCGTCAGATCAGAATAAAGATGACTTAACGTTCTCTATTGTAAACAAGCCATCATGGGCAACATTTGATGGGCAAACAGGTCGTTTATTTGGCACACCAGCGGTTGCTGATATTGCAGTTTATGAGAATATTCAAATCTCAGTGACGGATGGTAAATCGACAGTGTCTTTACCGAGCTTCAATATTGAAGTGGTAGACCCAAGTACAATTAAGAACCCGCCAACAATATCAGGTACACCAAGTACGAGTGCCGTTGTTGATATTGCATATAGCTTTAAACCTGAAGCGAATGATGTAGACAATGACACGCTAACCTTCTCAATTACCAACAAGCCGTCTTGGGCAACATTCAATACGCAAAACGGTGAGCTGTCTGGTACGCCAGCAAAGAGTGACATCGGTATCACAAGCAAAATCGTGATAGGTGTTACCGATGGTAATACAGACGTTGTGAACTTGCCTGAGTTCTCTATCCAAGTAAGTGAAAAAGTTGAAGCTAGCAAAGTTATATTCACCGAGTATATTGAGGGAAGCAGCAGCAACAAAGCTGTTGAAATTACCAACTTTACTGGTGCAACTCTAGACCTTAGCCGCGTTACAATTACACTTGCAGATAACGGTAAGCCGTTAACGACGGAAGGTTTAAGAACACAAACACTGTCTGGTGAATTAAAGCATGGCGAAACTCATGTTATTGCCAATAGCAGTGCAAACGATGAAATTAAAAGTCGTCAAGACAGTACCAGTACCATAACCTACTTCAACGGGGACGATGCGCTGGTTCTGACCGTTGACGGTCAAATTGCAGATGTGTTTGGTCAGGTTGGTACCGATCCAGGTAGTGCTTGGGGCAGTGGTGATACATCAACTAAAGATAAAACACTGCGCCGTAAAGAAGGGATCACTTCTGGGGATACAATCTTAGATGATGCATTTGATCCAAGTGTTGAATGGCAAGGCTTTGAGAAGAATACCGCAGATGGCCTTGGTTGTAGCGGTGTTGCAGCCTGCGGCTCTGATGGTGGAACAACTCCGCCACAAGTTGAGATCGGTGCATGTAATGACCCTGCAACGCTGATTAGTGAAATTCAGGGCAATGGTCAGTCTAGCCCACTTGTTGACCAGTCTGTAGTAATAGAAGGTGTGGTTGTAGCGTCATTCCAAGACGCAGGACAGCATGGCGGGTTCTTTATTCAAGAAGAAGATCAACATGCCGATCGTGACAATACTACTTCAGAAGGTGTTTTCGTTGCTGATACAAACACTAAAGTAAAAGTGGGTGAACAGGTTCGAGTACTAGGTAAAGTTGCTGAAAAGTACGACCTTACTCAAATCAATACCGTGACAGATACATTGTCGTGTGCGACTGATGTCTTAAAACAAGTAACACCAACTGAGGTAAATCTACCTTTTGCAAAAGGCTTTGACCAAGAGTCTTTAGAAGGTATGTGGGTTTCAATGCCACAAAAGTTACATGTAACGCTCAGTCACAACTTCACAAAGTATGGTGAAATTTACTTGTCTCAAGGCATGCGAATGCAGCCTACAAATAAGTATCCTAAAGACGATCCTCGCCGAGCTGAGTTAGCTGAACTTAATGTCAGAAACGTGCTACTGGTAGATGATAATTCGACACAAAGTAATCCAGAAGATATCAGTTACTACCCAGGTTTCAGTGCTGATAAGCCTCTTCGCTCAGGTGACCAAGTTTCGGACATGTCGGGTGTTATTCACTATACCTACGGTAATTACAAGCTAATACCAACGAGCTTACCGAACTTCGAAAAGTCTAACCCACGTCGTACTAAGCCTGCTGAACGTCAGTCAGAGCAACATATCCGTGTGGCAAGCTTTAACGTACTGAATTACTTTGTCGACTTTAACGGTCGTGGTGCGAATAACGAGAAAGAGTTTAATCGTCAACGTAGTAAGGTGATCCGCGCGATATTGGCGTCGGACGCAGACGTTGTTGGTTTGATGGAAATCGAAAACAATGGTTATGGTGACAGCAGTGCTATCAAAAACTTAATTGATGGTCTGAACGAGCGTGATGATGTTAACGACTGGGCGTTTATAGACCCTAAATTAGATCAAGTTGGTACAGACTCTGTGACGGTTGGCATTATATACCGTGCGAATAGAGTAGCACCGGTTGGTAGCGCACAAGTGATCACGGACGCTCCATTTGACGAAGCGACACGTGCCCATAGACCGCCAATGTTGCAGTCATTTAAGCCGATTAATGGCGGCAAAGAAGTGCGTGTTGTTGTAAACCACTTCCGCTCTAAAGGCGGTTCATGTGGTGCGGATATGGATGACGCTGTAGAGGGTGCTTGTAATGGTCAGCGTGTATTAGCGGCGAAAACCGTTATTGCTGAATTGACTAAAGCAAATAGCAACGCGACGACTAACACAACGATTCAAAGCGCTGATGCACTAGTATTTGCGATTTTAGGTGATTTTAATGCATATGCTTATGAAGCACCAATGCTTGAGTTTTACAACGCTGGCTTTGCTAATTTGAGCATTGAAAAAGAAGGCGGCGACAATTACTCATACTATTACAGCGGTGTGGCAGGTAGCTTAGATCACATGCTAACGGCAAGTACATCGGTGGACAGTGTTGTGCAAACAATGCACTGGCATATTAATGCGGATGAAGCGGCTGGGTTGGATTACAACACTGAAGGCAAATCTGAAGATCAGCAGTCTAAATGGTTCTCGGAGTCTCCTTATCGTTCGTCAGATCATGATCCTGTGATCACCGACTTCGATTTAGAAGCTGTGGTGATCCCTGATAATCAAGCACCAGTTGCTAACGACGATCAAGTCGACGCGATTCAAGGCGAAACCGTGACAATTGATGTGCTGGCCAATGATACCGACGCAGACTCTAATTCACTCACAGTCACTGCGGCGGCATTGTCGTCTGGCGCAGGTGAAGTTAGTTTCTCTGATGCACAAGTGAGCTTTACGCCAAGCAATGATTTTGTTGGTGTGACAACAATTAGCTACAGTATCTCGGATGGAAATGGTGGGACGGCGAGTGCAAACATTGTTGTTAATGTCGCTGCGAAGAATCTGGCTCCAATAGCAAGCGATGATTCGGCAAATGTACTCGAAGATCAGAGCGTGACCATTTCAGTTCTAGGTAATGATACTGATGAAAATGTTGCAAGCTTAAAAGTTACATCAGCAAGCTTAACGGCAGGTCGTGGTCAAGTGGAGTATTCAGACTCTACAGTAACTTATACACCAGCTGAAAATTATCACGGCGCTTCACAGATCACTTATGTTATTAGTGACGAACAGGGCCTGACAGATACAGCAATAATTTCGGTGTTGGTTGAGCCACAAAATGATGCGCCGACAGTGGTTAACGACTCAGTGACTGTATCTGCAAAGGTCACAGCTGAAATTAACGTGCTTGCAAATGATAGTGACATTGACGGTGATTCACTGCGCATAACATCGGCTTCTGCGGATGTTGGTAACGTTGTAATCAGTGGTGATGCTCTGCTGTATAAAGCACCTGCCTTGAATTCAGGTCATGCGACAATCAAGTACGAAGTTAGTGATGGCAATGCGACTTCGCAAGGCACGGTGAATGTACAAATAAGTACTGCAAACCTTGCACCAGTTGCAAAAGATGACTTTGTTCAATTAGATGTAAATCAATCGACAGCAGCGATTGCGGTTTTGGACAATGACAGCGATCCAGATGGTGATCAGTTATCACTGGTAGCCGTGAATACGGATGCAGGTAATGCTGTAATTGATGAAAACCAGATTGTATTTAGTACCAACGACACGTTTAATGGTGTGGCTCAAGTTCGCTATGCAATTTCAGATGGGTTTGGCGGCCGCGCTGAGGCTGTATTGGAGATCCGTCAGGAACAACCTTCAGCCCCAGTGATCACAGTACCAGCAGATTTAACGGTAAACGCAACTGGCCAGCTTACTAAAGTTGATTTAGGCGTGGCAACTGCAGTTGATAGCAGTGGCGAGCCTATCGCTGTTGAGCTTGTAGGCAGTAACTTCTTACCTTCTGGCGAGAATAAAGTTTACTGGCAATCTTGTAGTGCTGAAGATGTCTGTGCTACCTCAGTACAACTAGTCAATGTGCGTCCTATGGTGAGCATGCCATCTCCAAGCCAGCTTGTTGTTGAAGGGCAAACCACAAAAGTACCTGTTGTGTTAAGCGGTGAGCATTTCGCTTATCCTGTGAACATTGCGTTTGCTGTGTCTGGTACGGCTAGCGAAGAAGACTACGTTATTGCTTCTGGACAATTGACTATTGAATCAGGTACGCACGGCGAAATCACTGTTGAAACATTGCTAGATGAAGTTAATGATGCAGACGAAACATTGATCATTTCGTTGGATACCACTGGCTTAAATGCAAGTGTTGAGCAGCGCCACGAAATCACAATCGTTGAATCTAATATTGCGCCAGAGCTAACTCTAAACGCAGAGCAACAAGGTGAAGCTCGCTCAATCATGGTTACTGAGCACGGTCTGATTACGATCACAGCCAAAGTGCTAGACCAAAATAGCGCGGATACACATGTTATTGAGTGGACAGCACAGGATGGTTTGACCAACGAAAGTAACGAGTCAACGGTATTTAGCATAAACGCTGCAGAGCTTTCTGCTGGTGTTTACCAAGTAAGTGCGACTGCTACAGATAACGACGGTTTGTTTGATACGCAAAGCGTGGTATTCAAGGTTATCTCAGAGCAACCTACTTTGGATGAGAGTATGGACTCTGATGGTGATTTGCTTAATGACGCTCTTGAAGGTTTTGGCGATGATGATGCCGATGGCATTCCTAACTATTTAGACCCAATTGATGTGCAGTGTAATGTTTTGCCATCGAACGGTAACAACTGGGAGTCAGGTCTGATTGAAGTGGAAGCGGGTGTTTGTATGTCACTGGGCAGCTTAGGTCTTAGTGGTGATAAAAACGCAGCATCGCTAAGTGCTGAAGAGGCAACAAATACTGGTTTAATCAATGCCGACGAGGGAATTGAAAACCGCGGTGGTATTTTCGACTTTGTTATAAATACGCCAAATGGTGTGGATAGCGTAAAAGTTGTACTACCACAACAAGCTGCGGTTCCTGCAAATGCTCAATATCGTAAGTATTTACCAAATCAAGGGTGGGTAACCTTCTCTGCGCAAAATGGCAACGCCATTCATTCAGCCATTGGCCAAGAAGGCTACTGTCCAAGTATTAACGATGCGAGCTGGCAAGAAGGCTTAATTGAAGGTGCATGGTGTGTAAGACTAACGCTAGTAGATGGCGGAGAGTACGATGCAGATAGTGTTAAAAATGGCAGAATTGTTGACCCAGGTGGCGTAGGTGTTGCACAAAGTGACAACAAGGCACCAATTGCGGTAGATGATGTACTAGAAGTGGTTCGTAATGAGTCTGTGGCATTAGATGTGCTTGAAAATGACACTGATGCAGACAGCGATGCACTTTATGTGATTAATGCGGTAGCAGAACACGGAACAGTTACTATCAACAATGATTCAAGCTTGCAGTATCAAAGTGCGCTTGATTATGTTGGTGCTGATACTATTCAGTATACAGTGAGCGATGGTAAAGGAGCGACAAGCACAGCGACTGTGCGTGTAAACGTCGTTGCAAAAGCCGAAGTGCAAAACCTAGCACCAATCACAGTTGATGACACCACAGACCTGTACAATGACCAAACTGTCACTGTCAATGTAATTAGCAATGACTCTGATCCAGAAGGTGGTAAGTTGACGCTTATCAGCGCAACGGCTGAGTCAGGTGAAGTGACGTTTACAGATAGTTCAATCACATTTAAGCCAGCTGCTAACAGCGAAGGCAAAGTCGCAGTGAACTATGTTGTTGTTGATGAGCACAATGCACAGGCCTCAGGTACACTCTATGTGACTGTAACTGCACGACCTGGCTCGAATATTGGCGAAGTAGAAACACTTGAGTTCTCAAGTGGCTCGATGCCGGTATTCATGTTACTGCTTGTTATTCCTGCTCTATTACGTCGCAGAAGGTAACAATTCAGTAAGTTAAAAAGCCCCCGTAGCTTTTGGCCTCGGGGGCTTTTTTATTGTTAAAAAAAGACAAAAAATACCGCCAAGCTGCCAAAAGTAGTGATGTATAGATTTTTGAATCTCAAGGCCAGTAAAATGGCTACTATAGCGGCGATGATATAGGGGTGTGTGATGCTGGTGGTTAGCTCACCGTTTTGTATGAATACAATAGGTACCCAAATAGCTGTGAGCACGCAAGGAGCACTAAAGCTTAAAAAACGCTGAAACTTAGGTCCAATGGTAAAGGGGAGGCGCTTTGCCAAAAACAAATACCGGGTGGCAAAAGTAACACACGCAAGTGCAATAATGGTGGTGATCATGACTTGTCCTCTTTGGTTTGTAATAAATAACCAGTCGTCATGCCAAGCAGTGCCGCAGCCACTAAACCAAATTCAAACTCCACGGTTTTGAAATACAGCATGCTCAACCCAGAAACAATACAAGCCACTAAAGTAGATGTATTTGTAATACCTGGTATAACAAGGGCAATAAAAATTGCTGCAATCGCAAAGTCTAGGCCGAGGTTTGTCAGGTCAGGTAAATATTGACCGGCCACAATGCCAAAGAAAGTCCATAGATTCCAAGCTAGATAAAAACTGGCACCTGCAACCAAGGCGTATACAAGGCGTAATTTACCTTGATAGGCACGATGATGATGTGAAAAAGCAAACAGTTCATCAGTTAAAAAGAAAGCAATGGGACCACGCCATTTGAGTGGTTTGTCGATCATTTTTTTGCGAATAGATAAGCCATACAGCAAATGGCGAGCACTAATTATAAAAGTTGTGATAACTAACGTGACAAAAGAAACATCTTTTGCCATCAGCTCTATGGCCACAAGCTGGGCAGAGCCAGCGAAAACAAGTAAAGACATCAGCTGTGCTTCCAGTGCTGAGAAACCATTTTGAATGGCGAGTGAGCCACATAAAATGCCCCAAGGCAGCACAGCGAGATTGAGAGGCAGCATGTCCAGTAGCCCCTTTTTGATTGCAATTTTCATTGTGTTAGCAGGCCTGTTTATATTGATTTGGTGTAATACCCATGTTCTTTTTGAAGTATCGACTAAAATGGCTGTGATCGTAAAATCCAACCGAGTTTGCTACTTGCGAGATATTGTCTCCCCGTCGCAGCATTGCTTTTGCATGGTTTAATCGGTGCTGAATTTGAAATGCATGGGGAGTAAGTCCCGTTTGCACCTTAAAAGCGCGAACAAAATGGAACTGGCTCATATGGATAAGCGACGCAAGCTCGCTCAATCCGATGTCATCAAACAAATGATCTAGTAAATAGTTCTTTGCCAATTCGATGCGGCACTTTAGCGACTTTTGATCCTCAGCCTGTTGTAGCTGACTGGTAGACGCACACAGATTTGTTAAAAAGCTAACTAACTGCGTTTGTTTTTCTAATTGACTGGTTGGGCAATCTAAAGTGTTAAACAATCCGCGTAATTGTGAAGCTAGTACTTGGTCATGAATCACGGCATCCGAGAAATAAGGGGCACGGTTTTTTGTGCTATCCATCAGACTATTAAAGAATTCTGGAGTAGGGTACATCGAACGATATGATGAAATGCCATCACATGCTTTTCGACAATCATGAACTTGTTCTGCATTTATCAATATTATGCTGTTAGTACCTGCTAGGTGTTGACCGCCAGAACGGAAAAAACGTTGTGCCCCGCAATCGACCAGTGCGACCGTATAACCACTGTGGTTATGACGGCCAAAATCAGTTTTTTTATCAATATTATGAAGTACTTCCAAACCGCCTAAATCGTGATGAAAGCTGAATTTTGATTGCTGCATATACTTCCCCCTTACCAAAATCAGCTTAACGCAACTTATTCATAAGTGCTTGTACAAAATTGCGGGGTTGGCAATTTATATGGCATCTGAGCTGACAAATAATGTGTAAATATTTGAGATGGATAATACAGGTTGGTTTTATTTGTGCTTTGAGGGTGTCATATGCCGATAGTGCAGCTCGATGCTAAGGTATTGAGCAGTGCATTAATCAGTTCCCTTAATGCTGGAAATGTAAGAGGCAGGACGTTTAATGGGATTTGAGGTGTTATCTACACGCTAGGAAATGAACTCAATGTGCTAGATGAAAAAGTAACAGGTGCTGCAAAGCTTGTTGTTAATAATAGTGTTGCGACTTATTGCTCTGTGAGCACAGTGGGTAGTTTTTGTTGGCGACGACTTTGAATAAACTTTAGCTCTAGACTCAGCGGCCGCTTAATAACCTCTTTGTACATGTATACAAGTGCATTGAGCGCTTGAGCTTGCGTGTTTGCAGCCACGTTTTGTTAATTAGCTAGATGACTTTAAAATTGCTTTACTACCTCTTCACCAAGTGCTTTTGGCATACCTTTGCGTAAACATACGCGCTTGGATCAGAGATAAAAAATGGCGATTTCATAGCAAATTCCATTTGGATTATTTGTATGTGTATATATACAGTTGATATGATTTACAATTATCATTGTTATGCGACATTTGACGTACTTTTATCAATTCTAAATTGGTGAATCTATTTAAGTTATTGTTATGGTTGGGCATAATAAAATGTATACATGGGTAGTCGTTGTTATGCGGCGGAAATTCGGCAGTAGTTATGCGACTTTTATCGTAGAATAGTATGTTAGGAGTACAAGGAAGTAATTTGAAAATTGAGTTATTACCAAAACAAGGCTGGTCTACTTTTTTAGATTCAGCAAAAGTAGAAGGCGCCGTATTCGAACATATAAGTATTAAAGAACATGGCGGGCGTTGGAATTATTATAATTTCACTAGTAACACTTCGATTTGGGAATTAGACAAAAACTTAATAACGATTACTTTTGATGCTTCAGAAGAAGAATATATTTGTGCTTTATATGTTGAGTTTTATGGTAATGAAGAGTTAGAGAGGCTTATTCAATACTGTACAGAAAGGTTTGAATTTGTGGCTAAGTACAGCTAACAAGTGCCTAAACCAAAGGACGCAAAACAGCAGGCTGCGCTTCTTTGTCGCTAATTTTAGCCTGCTATTTTGCGCCGGTTAAGCAAGGCGTTATAAGCAACTTAAGAAAGGAGTGTCAGTTGTACCAATTATACTATTTTCCATTAAATGCCAGTATGGCTCCTCACTTTATCCTTGAAGAATTAGAAGTTGATTTTGAATTGGTCAAAGTAGATAGAAAAAGTAATGCGCAAAAATCTAAAGAGTATCTTGCTTTAAATCCTGCGGGAAGGATTCCAACACTTGTTGATAACGGACAACCTATTTTCGAAAGCCCAGCAATCTGCATTCATTTATCCGAAACAAACCCATCTTCAAATTTGATACCTGAAATAGGTTCTCCAGATAGGGCTTTATTTTTTCAATGGTTGATGTATCTGACTAACACTATTCAGGCCGAATTGATGGTTTACTTTTATCCTGAAAAACATACTACAGATAGCAAAGGTGCTGCTTGCATAATTCAAGCACAGGAAGAAAGAATTACAGAAATGTTTGGTTTGCTCGACAAAGAGCTTGAGGGTAAAGATTATCTTGTTGGAGACTCTTTGAGTGCCTGTGATTTTTTCCTATTTATGCTCGCGGTGTGGGCTGATGAGTTAAAAAGACCACCGTTGTCATTTAAAAATCTATCTGGCTACCTCAAAAAATTAGCTAAACGAGACTCAGTTGTTCGAGTTTGCAAAAAAGAGGGGTTAAGTCTAGCTGATTACGAGTAGGTTGTTTATAACAAGTTAATTAAACAATAGACGCAAAACAGCAGGCTTGTGCTCATTCTTCGCTTAGTTTAGCCAGTAATTTTTTACCGTTTATTAAGGCGCTATATGTAATGAGTATGAACCTAGTTGAAGCTGAAAAAATAGTATTGTCTGAATTGGCAAAACCAAGTATCTCTAATGGAATTGAAGTAGGTTTGCTTACAGATGAAACTATCGAAAAAGATTGGGGATGGGTTTTCTTCTATCAAAGTATCGACTTTATTAAATCAGGAGATTTCCTTGATATGTTAGGGGGTAATGCTCCAATCATGATCAATAAGCGCACTGGTGAGTTAATTCACACAGGTACAGCTTATGAAGTTAATTATTATATAAAAGAATACGAGGGTTCGTTGTAATTTACATATAACAAGTTAATTAAACAATGAATGCAAAACAGCAGGCTTGCGATCATTCTTCGCTTAGTTTAGCCTGCTATTTTTTACCGTTTATTAAGGCGTTATAAGCCAAGGTCAGCAATAGAGTATATGTCTCAAAGTAATGAGTGGTTTGATTTAAAAAACGATATAGCAAAGTTTATGGTTCCTAGATTGGATGACTATATCGAGAAGTTCGCTCTAGAAGGTATCGCTATACCAACATGGTTGTTAAGCAAACCAATTAGCAAAGATGTGGCAGGGTTATCGGATCAGGAAATCGAATTGTTACGTGAAGAGTGGTTAGGAGTATTAAAAGCAATACAGCTTGCTTTTCAGAATGTGCTTGAAGGTAACTCCAAAAGCCCATCGGTACAAAGCGGTTTGGATCTGTTTTCTAAGTATTATATTCACTTATGGGATTAATGATTTATAACAAAGTTGTCAAATCGGACACAAAACAGCGGACTGTGTCCGCTGCGCTCCCAATTTTAGCTTGCTATATTGTGCCGTTTACAACGGCGTTAGGTGCTCCATGAAATCGGAAGCCATAGATAGATTTGTAGTAAATATCGAGCGACTAATAAAAGGCGAGATATTTGATATGTATAAGGCAATGATTTCTGCCTCTTTTGAGTATATTGCCGCTGAAATTTTATCTGAGCAACTTGAAAAAGGCATATGGTATGACGGAATTTCTGGGCTAAAAGCTGAAGTTATAGCAACTAATCAAGTTCGGTTTACGGGTGATATGTATGTATTTTTCGAGCAAGAAAAGAGCTGGAAAGAGCCATTTGAGTCAGTTGTCAAGATTGATACTAAAACTAAAAAAGAAGTAATGGTTTACGTTAAAATTGGGAGCCATGAAGGTAAAAACAATCTCCTTACAATGGATTGGCAATACAGGAACACCTAACAAATGCCTTAACAAAGGACACAAAAAGCTTGGCTTGCGTCACTTCGTTACTAATTTTAGCCAAGCATTTTGCGCCAGTTAGTAAGGCATTAGGTATGCAATCATGCTCGAAGAATTTCGATACTTATTGTCACCAATCAATGTTAAACAGCACCCAGAATGGGGAGCCTACATTGAATTGATTGACTATGAGCATAAAGATTATATTGAGGATGTATTATGCGAGCACTTCGGTTTGGAATACGCATTTTCTTTAAACGAGGATGATACGGGAGGTTACATTTTATACTTCGCTGAAAACGCAACTTTTGATGCTGTAGATAAAGCAGTAAATGAAATTAACCAATACCACAAAATTAATAACAAAGAATATAAAGTGGCACCGTATACCTAACAAACGCTTTAACCACAAAGGATGCAAAACAGCAGGCTTGCGCTCCTTCGTTGCTATTTTACGCCGGTTAAGCGAGGCGTTAAGTGAACTTAAAAAATGGACATAGCCTATCCAATTTCAGCGCTTCTATTATCTTTTTTGTTCAGTCTCATTGGCATTGGAAAAGTCAAAGTAACGAACGGAAGCAACAACCGAGCTGTAAAAGTGAAAACATCAAAGGTTTTCTCATTTATTGGTAGTGCAATATTTTTATTATTAGGTTTATTTTTATTCGCCCTGAAACTCGCATACCATTAGTTTTTATGAATATTTGTGTTTATTGCTCATCTAACAATCAAATGCAGCCGAAGCCAAACAACGGCTCGGCTGATTAGGGCGTTATGTATGCTTCGGACATTGAGTATGATGAAAAAATAGTGATAACAATCATATCACTCTCTTTGATAGCAGTCGTTATATTAGCTGTACCATCATGTAACCTCTGGAACAAATCATTAGGGGTTGGTAAAAACCTTAATAGAGGCCAGATTCACAATATTTTAGGCACTCCCAATCAAGAATGGGCTAAAGCCTCTAATATGGATATCTGGATTACAGAGTTGTTCCTTGGTGGGGTGCGTATAGATATTTCATATAGTGGTAAAAATTGCAATTGGGATAACCGTTTAATATCCTCTAATTCTTGTAGTGTGCGAAGTGTTTATCGGACTTATTATTTAATCTGGGGTAACAGCTGGTTTTTGTCCTACAAAGAGCATACATAGCAAACCAATAATGGTAAGGGCGCAAAAAGCATGGTTGCGCTTGTACCTCGCTAAGTATAGCCATGCATTTTGCGCCCCATATTGGGGCGTCATATAACTATGGAAAGTCAGGTTCTACAATTTATATCTGAGTTTACAGGTGTGAGCATAAATAAAATATCTCTTGATACTTTGATCAATGACGATCTTGGTGTAGATGGAGACGAAGGCGCTGATCTATTAATAGAATTTTCTGAGCGTTTTAATGTAGATATTAGTGGCATCGAAAAAGTATATTTTGGTCCAGAGGGCTTCAATCCTTTCATAATATTTTTTCACGCAGTTAAAGCTTGTGTAGATGGATATGGCAGTGTACCTGATAAATATTCACCATTTGATCTTCCCCTAAACAACT
>NZ_AUYB01000087.1 GCF_001625655.1 Pseudoalteromonas luteoviolacea DSM 6061
TCTTCTGATGTTGCTGGTGTTCAGTCACTTACTGATTCCGAGGGTAATTCTTATTATGTTAACTCCGAGACCGGTGTGGCCGAACTAGTGTTCGAAGCCGGAAATGGAGCGGCTAATTCTGTTTGTCTAGAGTGCTTTATATTTGGTGGAGGCACCATCAATGCTATTCGAAACGGTAGGCATCTTTTTTTTGGAGCTGGGCTATTTGGTAAAAATGGCCTTAGGGTGGGTAACATACGCATTGATGCTCTATACCAAAACGGTAGCGGTGTAGGAGGCACGCTAATCTCCATTAAAGGAAGTTACATTCGAATCAGGTTTGATTATGGTCGATTGCATAAAGGGGGCGTTGGCTGGCACTCTACAATAAGGGTTAGATATGGTAATTGGCAGTTTGGAAATACTCGACAACGTACGTGGTATCCTCCGTTTAAAAGGATCGACTAATAGATATGAATTATAATTCTCATGGTACAAATACTATATCAATAGGCTGTTTTGATGAATTTGATGTTAATCGCTCTAAAAATCTTATGAGGATCTTTTACGAGCTAAAGAAAGGGACTGATTGTTTATATGTATGCTGCTTTAGGCTTTGCAGTGCTGACGAATCAGCTGTTCTACAGATAATCGATAAATGCACCACGATGGGAGGCTTTAAAAACATTGAATTTGATGGTTTCCAGCTATCATTTTTTGTAGATGCTAACTTTGAATTTAAGGTTATAGCAAAAGTGTTATCGGAGCTTTTTTTTACCTTCGAGTCCCCATTTTTCTTTTTTTCAAAGCGTGCTGTCAATAATGAGAAGGTTTTTCAATTTCTGAGTGATTCAGTTGCATCCTCTTCATTGATTACCTCTTTACTTACAGGATATGTTGCATACAAGGAAGTAGAAGATGATATTTTATGGATTCGAAAAAGTGAGTCAGAATCCTTTGAATGTATCACTAAACAATTAGAACAGAGTTGAGGTCAAGTTAGGCAAATTTAAGAAGAGAAAGGAAGAAAATTAAAGAAGACACCGGGATAGGATCATTTAAGATGACACCCATCTTAAATTTGGC
>NZ_AUYB01000088.1 GCF_001625655.1 Pseudoalteromonas luteoviolacea DSM 6061
GGCAGCGAGGAACAAATGAAATTTAAGAAGACACCCATCTTAAATTTGGCAAAAAAACTGAGTGTCGCCTATCTTTAAATAACGGTTAAAAGTTAGGCGTTCAATTCATGGCAACGGCACGAAGTCGGCAAGTTAGCTTGGTGGACACCAAGTACTATCACTGCATATCACGATGCGTAAGGCGAGCGTATTTATGCGGAGAAGATAAAGTATCGGGCAAGTCTTATGAGCATCGAAGAGGGTGGGTTGAAGATAAGTTGCTACAACTTGCTAAGGTGTTTTGTATTGATGTGTGTGCGTATGC
>NZ_AUYB01000089.1 GCF_001625655.1 Pseudoalteromonas luteoviolacea DSM 6061
TTTAAAGGGACTTGGCTGACTAATAAGTTTATGGAGGAATTAAAGAAGACACCCATCTTAAATTTGGCAAAAAACTGAGTGTCGCCTATCTTTAAATAACGGTTAAAAGTTAGGCGCTCAATTCATGGCAACAGCACGAAGTCGGCAAGTTAGCTTGGTGGATACCAAGTACTATCACTGTATATCACGATGCGTAAGGCGCGCGTTTTTGTGTGGAGAAGATAAAGTAACGGGTAAGTCTTATGAGCATCGAAGAGGGTGGGTTGAAGAGAAGTTACTACAACTTGCTAAGGTGTTTTGTATTGATGTGTGTGCGTATGCCGTGATGAGCAATCATACTCATATTGTATTATATGTTGATGATAAAAAAGCAAAACGTCTGACGGATAAAGCCATAATTATACGCTGGCACAAGCAATTTAAAGGGACTTGGCTGACTCATAAGTTTATCAATGGCGAGTCACTGACCAATTCTGAGCGTTGTTTATTATCAGAACTTTTAGAGAAGTACCGAACACGACTAGCTGATATAAGCTGGTTTATGCGCACGCTAAATGAAGATATCGCGCGCAAAGCCAATAGAGAAGATGGCTGTACAGGGCGATTCTGGGAAGGGCGTTTTAAATCACAAGCTTTGTTAGATGAAGCCGCGTTGGCAGCGTGTTTAGCGTATGTGGATTTGAATCCAGTAAGAGCCAAAATAGCAGAGACACCAGAAGAGTCAGACCATACT
>NZ_AUYB01000090.1 GCF_001625655.1 Pseudoalteromonas luteoviolacea DSM 6061
AGGGCTGTTCATGCCTAAAATTCTGATTTTATAGCTCATTGGACAAAATGGCAGAGCAATTGCTGCATATATCACTTTTAGGAGTTGTTTGTTCCTGTTTAGAAACTTGCTTAGTGCTGTGGTAAATTAAGATGGGTGTCATGTGAAATTATCATCATGGAGGTAACGACAACTTTGGAAATATGGGCGCCATTGCGACTCAAATGGGCGATGCGGCTATGTCCAAAGCCACGTTCACTACGTATGCCAATTTGAACATGAATATGATTAAGTCATGGATGAGTAAGCAGACCAGTGAGCAGATGGATATGGGGAATCCGCAGAGTATTGCAGCGGCGGGGGGAACGAGTTATAGTGATACCAATAAAAATGGGCCTTCAACTGACGCAACAAAACAAGATGAACCACCTAAAGACCACAATATAACCATAGTTGCTCACCTTGATAATGAAGATGACTGGATAGGTCATGCATTTGTAATCATGAGAAATGCTAAGGGCGAAGAAATAGCTAAAGGATACTGGCCTAAAGACAGTGCCGACGCCAAAGATTTCATATTGGGTACAGATATTGATGGTGCTGTATATGATGAGAAAGGTGATTATTATGAACGTTTTAACGAGTGGCTGAAGACTGGCAAGGACCCCGGCAAGCCAAACGGTCAGTTTGCGTATAAAAGCTTTGCGATTACAAGGCAGCAATATGGTGATGCGATGAAAGCTATGAAGGACTGGAGTGCAAACCCGTATTCATCAAGTAGAATGTGTGGAACCTTTGCAACTCACGTACTTTCAGCAAGTGGAAACAAGGTTTGGGACAGATGGCTTGACCCGCATCCAACACGATTATTTGAGCAATTCGGAGGCAAGTTTGAATAAGTTTTTAACTATTGTTTTCGCCAGCCTAATGGGCTTAGCATCTTGTAAAGGAGGAGCTATGGATTTACCTGTTGAAAGTACAATGGATATTAGTAATCAAAAGATTACGCTGAACTTCAATGGTGATGATAGTCAAACCCTGACAGTACTGGTCGAGCAAAAAACCGTAACCTTAAAAAGCAACAAGAAAAAATTCCGAAAATATTGGGACGATATTGCTAGTTTTTACCTTGTAAGCAAAGGGGGTCTCAAAGTATTGGTTATTAAATCACAAGATGGCAAAGAAGAGTTTGTTGGCATTATTTCACAAGAGTCATATGACAAACTGAAGCAAAAGTTGGGGCAAGAACTGAATTTTTTATAGATAACTCCTGAGAGAACTATAAGCTCACAGCTATAGTCAGGATCCCTGCGGGATCCTGACAACTTTCCCATCATCACAACTCCATTACTAGCAATTCTCACCCAGTTTAACCGTGTAAAGAAAACCTTCGTTTATGAAGCATTGCCATCATCATGGCTAATCATGGTCAAAACAGCCGATAATCTGTAAAGAAACTTGTAAAGAAATCAATGTTCAGTATACGATTGAGTTACTGTACACAAGGAGATTACATGCTTATTGGTTATCTGCTTTCAGTGCTTCAAAGCCAAGCTTAATCGGCTGACCTTGGTCATTGTTGTTGCGGTATATTAAATTGGATTGGCAACTCACTTTCGTATTCTTGGTTCTGAGCGCAAAGTAAAGAAGACACCCATCTTAAATTTGGCAAAAAAGTGAGTGTCGCCTATCTTTAAATAACGGTCAAAAGTTAGGCGTTCAATTCATGGCAACAGCACGAAGTAGGCAAGTTGGAAGAATTAAAGAAGACACCCATCTTAAATTTGGCAAAAAACTGAGTGTTGCCTATCTTTAAATAACGGTT
>NZ_AUYB01000091.1 GCF_001625655.1 Pseudoalteromonas luteoviolacea DSM 6061
TTTTCCTATTTTAGTTAATAGAAAATTCTACTTATGAACTGTTTCATTTTTTGGGGGAGTTACAGTGGTCGTCAACAGAAAGCCAAGCTTCCATTAAGTCACTTTGGGAATAACCTGAGTAGTCTATTTTTCTCTTCATATAGTTTAGATAAATGGGTCTTTGTGAGCATTCTAACTTAATTTTAAAAAGTTATTGAGCGGGGACCAGAAGAGCTGGGTATTTTTAATATAAATTGGGTTGTGTGAGGAAAGCCAATTGGGGAGCCGATTGAACGGCTCCCAAATAATCCGTTTATAGCTGCCAAGTAATGGTCGCACGGATGTCTCTACCTGGTTCGGCTACACCAGTATCGATTGGGCCAAGTGCGGCATAAGTGGCATGGTCATAGTAAAACTTATCAAAGATATTTTTGACTGCAACGTCAAGTTTTACTTTTTCATTCTCCGTAACATACCATGTGGCTTTCAAGTCATGTACGCTGTAGCCCGCTTTTTCGGGGAGTTGTGTATTATCCCACACATAGGTACCTGAGTTGTTTAGCCTCTTAACAAGGCGAGCTTGCCAAGCGACTTCAAGTGAATCCGTAAGTGAGTAGTCTAAGCCTAAAGTTAATGTATCACCCACTGAGGTACCAATTGACCAATCCTGATCTGAAATTGGCGTGCCGGCCAGTGCTGGGTTGATATGGGTTTTCCATTCAGGCCTGCTGCTGTTGAAAGCAAAAGATACCGACGCACGTTCAAAACTATAACGGCCATTAATATTAAAACCTTTGTTTTCTAAGTCACCAACATTAGAGAACAAGTAAGGAGACTGAGTTTCCAAGTTCTTCGCAGTAGACACCGCATCGTCGATTGTTGACTGGAAAACATCTGCTTGGATTACTAAGTTATCTCCAAGATATTTAAATCCGATTTCGACGTTTTCGGCCACTTCTTTGCGCATGTTTTTATCGTTGTCATAATAGCCAAGTACAAACAACTCTTTTACTTTTTGGCCGCGAATTGCTTTGGCGTATCCTGTGCTAACAGAGAACTCTGGCGTAATTTCATATGTCAGATTTAAATTTGGACTGAAGCCACTTGAATCAAAGTTTTGTTTATCATCATCGGTAAGTTCGTATTTGTCGTATCGAACACCCGCACTGATTTGGAACTGCTTTGTTACCTGAAAGTAGTCTTGAATGTAAAGACCATAAACTTCGCCTTCTTCTACACCAGATAACTCATAAACTAAGCCTTGATCTTCGAGCATTGCTTCATCACTGCGATAGTCTACACCCGCAACGATTTTATGATTGTCAAAAACAGCGGTATTTCTCGCGTCAAAGCCTGTAGAGTCATACTCGGCGAAATAAGTGTTTTGCGCGATATTCCCCGCTCTATCTTTACCTTTAGGGTGAGTGTGAGTGATAGAGTTTTGCGTTCTATAGGCACTGACTTCAAGATCGATAAGATCGCCTTTCGGGTTATAGTAGTAATTAAGCGTGCTGGTCGTACGTTCGCTTTCTTGGGCCAGCGGAAAATTTTTCTTGCTTGGGTGCCAGTGTGCACGTAACAGACGGGTGCCATCGTCATGACGTACATCATGGCTAAAGCTAAACGATTGTGTACCAGATAGGTCGCCACTTATTTTGGCAAATCCCACTTCCTGCTCGGATGCAGAGTAGGGAATATCATTGCCTTGGCCGTCTTCCATATCTTTGGTATCACGTTTTATCAGTGACAATAGTACGTCAATATCGTCTGTTGCTCTGCCATATAGCGTTGAGCTCGCCTTGAAGCCATCGCTGTTGCCGTAATAACCAAGTTTGAAAAGCGCGCCAAATCTTTCCTCAGATGAAAGAAGGTCATCAGCGCTCTTTGTTTTAAATCTCAATGCACCACCCAAGGCGCCAGAGCCTGAGGTCGCATCACCTGCACCCGCAACAACATCAACTTGTTTCAATAGCTCAGGTTCGATAGATAAACGCCCTTGGTGGTGGAATAAATACCCTGCTTGAAGCGCGCCGTCTATGCTGACATTGAGCATGGTATCTTCTAAGCCTCGCACATAGATCTTTTGTGCAATGGGGTTTGAGCCACCAACCGAAACTTGTGGAAGAGATCTAAAAATATCCGCCAAGTCGTTGGCTTGAAGCTGGGTAAGATCAGTTTGGTCGATGATCATGTCGGCGTCAGAAACTTTACCATGTACTTCTATGACTTCGATTTTTTGCTGTTGATCGTCTGCAAGAACGATTGGTGAGCTTACTGTGGCGCATGCGATGGCAAGCGCTAATGCTGAGCGAGAGAAACCAAACTGCATTGGCGTGTTCCTTTATCTTGAATGAAAATAGTTATCAATACGATGCGTATTATTCATGAAATTGATGGAAACCAAAGTACTTTTACAACTGTTACATTTGCGGTGACAATTGAATGAGCAAGGTGGGTCGCATTTCACAAAATGGCTCATGAGATAGTTAGTGCGAGCTATCGTTAAATGCAACTTCAGTGATTAAAGCTTTATATAAATACATAGCCCTTCGTCGGGTATATTACGCGCAAAAATACTGCCATGGATCCGCTCCATCTGCCTTTTGCAAAGCGCTAACCCGAGGCCGAATGAGTGGCTATCAGGTTGAGTATGAGAATACCCATGACTGCGATAAAATGGTTGAAATATACACTCCAACTCACCCTCGGGGACGCCAGGACCATCGTCCCATATTTTGAGTTGATGATCGAGGTACTCAACCGTAATTTGATGATTTGCATAGCGGCTTGCGTTTCGCAGTACATTTTCAATTACTTGACCCAGTACTCTGGCATCTGAGCAAACTTCTTCAGAGTCTGGCAGGTGTAAATTGAGTTTGATGTGTGGTGCCTCAAATTTGACTTCATCGGCTATGCACTCAATTAAATCGACCAAGTCGAAGGGCGTATTATCCGTGTCTGCATTGGCACAGAGCCTCTCGTTTTCGAGCCAGGTTAAGGTCAGGGTATTTTCCGCGAGCTCTCTCATTATGGCGGTATTTTTTGCAACACGTTCGAGCATTTCAGGCTCTGAAAGGCCAGATTTGTGGCAATCTATTGCTGTTTCAATACGTGCTATTGGTGTACGTATTTCATGGGAAAAATCAGCAATGAATTGTCGTTGAGAGCGAATGGTGTTTGCTGTGCAATCGGCCATTTTGTCAAATGTTGCTGCGATTTTTTGAAATTCTGAATCCCTGCTGGAGATTCGATTGCCAATTCTGCTATCTAAATTACCGTCAGCAAAGGCACGTGTCGTTTGTTCTAATTGTTTTAGTGGTTGCATAATCGCGCGATATAGAACCAAACAGATACCAGCTAAGACAAACAGTGGGATCCCAAATTGTAGAAGTACATATGTGGCCTGCCAATAATTTCCTGGTCGCATGCTATTTGGCAGCTGAATAATAAAATGCGTCCCATCCTGCGCAAAAGGGATGTCCATTACTGGATTACGAGGAAAATACAGGTGAATTTTCCAGCTTACATCTCGCCCCAAGCTAAATTCATCTAGGTAATATTGTTTGAGTTGTGTATCTGCAAGTGGTTTTAAATCCCGTTGTACAATAGCAGCCCAAGTATTATGTTCTTTCTCGACTTGTTTAACGAATTCAGCCAGTGCTGCTATATCACCTGTTAAATATATCTGCTCGGCTTGTTTGCCAATCTCGAGGAGCTTTTGTTGATCTTCGGCCTTAATTTGGCTCATTCGAAACTCAGCATGATTAACTAGGTAATCGATCACACCGAAAAGGATAATAGAACCCACAATGACCAGCGCGCACAGACGCAAAAAATAGGAAGCGTTAATATGGAACATGCAGTTTGTAGCCTTTTCCATGAACTGTGCTGATTGATTCTGCACTCAGCCCAACTGCAACTAGCTTTTTGCGTAAGCGACTCAGGTGCATATCGAGACTTCGGTCGTAGCGGCTAAATTGGCGCTCCAAAACACATTGATATAAAAAGGCTTTACTGAGGGTTTCCTTGTGGTTTTGTGCTAATTGCCAAAGTAATTTAAATTGAATCGCGGTAATGTCTAATAATTCAGATTTGAAAAAAGCCTGTTGTTGCTGCCTGTCTAAGTGAAGATCTGAGAGCGTAATTTTAAAAGGGGTTTTGGCTTGCGTATGTAATGCATGTACTCGCCTTAAAATAGCTTCAATTCGTAGTACTAACTCATCAAGGTTAAAGGGTTTTGACAAATAATCATCTGCACCTAAGCTCAGCCCCTTTATACGTTCTTGTTCAGCACCGCAAGCTGAAAGAATTAATACAGGAGTTTGTTTTACTTTCCTTAACTGGGCTAGGATTTCATACCCCTCCATGGTTGGCAGCCTGATATCTAAGATTATCAAGTCATATTCGATGGCTAATGCTTGGCTAAGTCCTTGCTCTCCATCATGAATGCAGTCTACTTCATAGCCTAGAGTGCTAAGTAGCGCGCACACTTGCTGATTGAGAGTAATGTCATCTTCTACGACTAATATACGGTTGTTCACTAGCTAAGGTCTTTTAAAATGAGAATGATTGTATTTTATAGCCATTGTTCTTGTCTTTACAATAGTGACATGGTGAAGGAGTAAGTAGATTTTCGTAGTATGAAATTATTTCAAACCTTAGGGCTGCTGTGGTTGTGAATTGTGTTGTAGCAGTGAGTTAATTGGTTGCTATTTAGTGCTTGTTTGCGCTTGAAAATACAGTCTCTGATACAACAACATTAAGGAATGACACATGTTAAGGTTACTTTCACTGAAGTTATCTACGCTGATACTTTTATTGAGTATGAGTGGTATCTTTGTTTCTCCATTCGCTGTGGGTAAAAACTACCAAGCGACGCATCATGCCATTGTTTATGAAGGTAGGGTGAGTAAAGACTATGGTAAAGGACAGGTAGAATTCAACTGGCCTGGTACACAACTCAAAACAAAATTAGTTGGTAAATCGTTGAAGATGACCATGGCAGGATATGGTGATCAATTCGATGTTCTTGTGGATGGTAAATTGCACAAGCGCTTGTTAACTAACCCAAATGGTAATTTTGAAGAGCATACGGTTTTCGAGCAAATTGAGTCCAAACAAGTTGAGATAGAAATCGTCAAACGTTGGGAAAATTACAGCAATAACAGTAAGGTATTAAGTTTTAGTGCCGATGGTCGCATCGAGGGAATTTGGCAACAACAGCCCCATATACTTTTTATCGGTGATTCTATCAGCGCAGGGTTTGGCAGTGAATCAACTAAGCGCCAATGTACATGGACTGAAATTGTTAACAGTAGCAATGCGCGACTGGCATTTCCTTACCTGACTGCCACTCAATTAGATGCGAGTTTTACACAAGTATCATACTCAGGGCTTGGGCTCATTCGCAATTGGAGTGGCAATGACAGTCACCATGACTTGCGCACATATTATGATAAAGTTTCGGCGGTTTTTGGAGACCATCAGGGTTATGAAGACACGCATCCAGATCTAATTATTTTAGAAGTGGGCACGAATGACTTTAGTACGGATCCGCAGCCACATGAACCTTGGGAAAATATTCAAGAAGTAAAAGCACATTGGATAGATACTATGGTGGAATTCACCAATGCACTTCGTTATCGCTATCCTAATGCGCCGATTGTGTACATGCCAAGGCCTGCGTACCCTTACGATTTTATTATTCCGGCTACATTAGAAGCAAAATCCAGATTGGAAGAGGTCGGGGTTGATGCGTTGTATTCCCATACATTTATCTCGCCACTTGAAGGATGCATATGGCACCCGACGAGTGCGGAGCACATGGATATAGCGACTAAGCTGAGCAAGTTTATCAATCAGCACGATCTACTCAATTAACAATTTAAATTATTCTGGCCAACGCCTCTAAAAGCGTATAGTGGTTTTGGCCAGCTGTGATTATGTAGTGTTAAATACTGAGCTGAATTCAATTGATAAAGTCAGGTAAAGGTTTATCAAAGTGTATTTGGCCAGCATTTATTGCATCGGAATATACTGTAATTAAGTTGAGTTTTTGCGAGTCTGAAAGGTGATTAAAATTAGACATCATTTCTAATGCGTTTGACTCATCAAAATGACCAACAGCAATGCTAGATTCTAACGCACCCATTGAAAGTGAATATATTTCTTGTTGTTTTATCACTGCTTCATTGTTTTCTTCAATAGAGTCACTGACTTCAATGTACTCTGAGTTTTGAGCAGGTTTTAGCTGATTAATTGCAAGGGTGATTTGTTTCGTCTGCGCTTCGAGTTGTTGGGCGATCTCGGCTTGAATATATGCTTGAAGTAACTGCTGTGATGATGCATCTGACTCACTGCTATTCATCCATTGATTCGACGCAGGCACCGCCAGGGGTTGATGTACTGTGATTTGTTTCGGGCTGACACTGTTACAACCAGACCACAGGTGCAAAACCTGTAGTCCAGCTATAAACCCAACGCCCAAATATAAGCCTATTAATGAACGTTGCATAAAGAAATTACCGCTTCGCTTCGTACTTTGATGAATTGTCTACATAGACACTTGAACAAGTGCTTCCTGAAACACTAATGATCAAATATGAATCTGAAGTTGCGCCACGAAGTTGCTCTTTTCTGGTTTGATCAGTGGTATTACATGTTTTGATTACGCCAGATGAGTTTTTAGCAAAAATACTGACAAAGTTACCATAATCTGTGATTGACAATATTTGTCGGCTATCACTTGAATTTCTGGCTGTGCCCAAAGCACCTTTAATTGTAGTATTTGATACTTCAACATTTCCTGACTGCTTGTACCCAGCGTGTGCTGATACTGAAGCAACACAAATAACAGCACTTGCAAACAATTTGATCGCTAAAGATGTCAATTTCATAATTTACTTTTTCCTTAAAATATAATGTCGACTTGACGCTAATGACTGTACCTAAAAAACCTTTTATTCACAAGTGTGCATCATTTTATTAATTATAAATTTAATTTTGTAATGTTTTGCACGGGCGATTTGGAAGTCATGGTTGTATTTTGTGACGCTTTTATTGCCATGTTTTATGTTCTATGCCCATGGTTTTTTAGCTTGAGTCTAGCTTTTTGAGGTAAAAGCAAGGTTAATATGCTGGGAATCTGCGAGTCACGACATGACCTTTTTAGCAAAGGTTAGGAGACACTCTTGCTTTACACCAATAAGATTATGGCGCAAAGTGGCATCTGATTTGTGTTAAAAGCGGCAAATTTTTCTAAAGAAGCCTAATCTATCTTAAGGTAAAAAGGCGAATTGGTGTATGTTAGGTACTCTCTTTATCAAAGCGACCTTAGTTATTTAGCTAAAGATAAGCGTCAGTGGACGAAAGTTGAATATAACGGGATATTAAATTGTCATATTCCTGTTATCCGAATTACCTATGATGCATACAGTGAGCAATTTGAAAATAAGGAATAGTTGGCACTATGGCAGCGCAATACTATGAGAATAATGCGTTGAAACTGGCAAAAATATACCAGTCGCACTGTTTTGAATCATTACACGCAAATTGGTTAGCATATTTAGAGCCTTACTTAACGATAAAGGGCATGAGCTTTTTAGATATCGGAGCTGGCGCAGGAAGAGACGCAAAGTTCATCGTCGAAAATGTTGAGCAGGCGCAGGTTGTTGCGGTAGAACCAGTGAGTTCATTGAACCGTTTGGGCCAAGCTTATACACGAGATTTACCTATCAATTGGTACAGAGATGAGTTGCCCTGTCTATATGAAGTCAAAAAGCACTGCGAGCAGTTTGATGTCATTCTTGTAAGTTCAGTATTTAACTATTTAGATACTCATGCGTGTGTTCAAGCTTTACTGACAATTCGCTCTTTACTCAAACCTAAAGGCCTTTTAATTGTGAAGTTACGACATTGTGTGGACAAAGAAGAGCTAAGCAAAAGAGGGTTAACAAATGTCGACGCAGGTGAGTTTACAGCACGTGCAAAAGAAGCTGATTTAGTCTGCGAAAAAGTAACTGCCCTTGAGGACGACGCCCAAGGGAGAGTACACACGAAATGGCAAACTCTTTTATTTACGCCTATTTAGAAATACATCTTTACGAATAAGCTAAGGGCAGTTTTGCCTTTAGCTTATAGCCAAAATCTCTTTCCTGTTGCTCTGTGACCATACTTTTTTAGCGGCATCCTCTTTGCTCAACCAAATAAAGTCAGTATGTTCCTCGTCACACAAGGTGACTGGTGTGTTATTGGGTATACATATGCTGAACACATACTCAGTATTGATAAGCGCACCTTTAATATACCTGTGCCGCCATTGTGGCCTGATCTCATACTGATTTTGAGTATTGTGCTGCTTGATTTTCAAGTTGAGCGCTTTGGCGTCAATGCCTGTTTCTTCTTTTAGTTCCCTGTACGCTGTGTCTAAAGATAATTCTCCATGATCTATTCCCCCTGTCACTGATTGCCAAAAGTCGCTGTCATCTTTCCTTTGTAACAACAAAAACTCTTTATTTTCATTATATATAACAACAAGCACAGAAGCCGGTTGGCGTAACATAGTCATTCCTGATTATTTTAAAATTCAAGCACAGTGTATCAAATTGGTACGCTAACGCGTTGTTTTTCGATTAATTTGGAAAGTAAAAAATTGCAGGCAAAAAAAAGGCAGGCATAACGCCTGCCGAATCTCCAAAAGCAACAATTCGTGCCAAGGAAATACCCAATAAACCAACATCCTTATTAGTAAGCTCTACTTCTCGGGAGTTCTAGGAGGCACTTAAGTTTAAGTGTTGTCTCCAAAGGAACGACCTCATCCTACACTTATGTTTTTTATTTGTAAATACATTTAGGGTAAAAAAGTTCACATGTAATTTAAATGTATAAAATGTATACCGGTGTTTTCAATTTATGTTTTTTTTCATATTAAGCATTTTAAATTCATATCATACAAAAGGATAGAGCTATAATTTTTCAAGTTTAATTATTGTTTCTGTATTGGGTCTAATTGATGGTTGAGTTTAATTTCATGAAAATTAAGCTTTTTGTTTGGTGGGGTGTTTTGGGGATATTCCAGAGTTGGAATATAAATGTTAATAGAATGTTTTGTTATAAAGCGTTTTTACTTTTTCTGTCGAAGAGTAGCGTATTGTCTCCAAACCTGATCAAGCCGAAAAATCATGTCTGATTTTCTTGGAATAAACAGCTTTGTATACCATGCTTAGACGGGAGTTCTGTAGATTTTAATAATATGCTAGCAGCAATTTGGTTATCGGTCACAGTGGCACTGACGCCCAGTGAAATGTTTAAAACACTAAACCAACTTAAAGATTTAAACAGCAAAAACTCGCCACAAGCCGCCGATTTATTTCGGTCTATAGAGAGTAGGCTTCCTAGAAAACCAAGCAGAGGCTTGTATGAGCTATATCGCATTGGTTTAGAGTCTGGGGTGCGAGTCCAAGATACTGATCTTGTGAGTAGTGTCGTGACTGTGCTTGCTTCTAAGCCATGGCAAAGCATTACCGAGGGCGGTGAGCTTGATATCGTTACAGCCGTCGCCATTTATCATCGCCGTATCCATGATTATAGCCATGCTGAAGCTTTAAATGAGTGTGCTATTTCTTATGCAGCCAACCCCAAAGAGTTTGCAAGAGTTGCGAATAACATGGCCGTTGTTTATCGGTACAGCGGTCAACTAGCCAAAGCCAGTAAAATTTTGAAAGAGTCTTTATTACTTGCCGAAGACCGAGAAATTATTGCAAACATCAAAAACAATCTAGGCAACATATATTTTGATCAAGAAAAGTATCGTAATGCTCAGCTGATGTACAAGCGTGCATTCCGGTTTCATTCTGAAGTCGGGCAGTCGGGGTATGCTGCCGGTACTGGGCTTAATCTTTTGAACACACAAATATTTTTGCAAGACTGGCAGAGCTTTACAAGGTACAAAAGCTCTGTCGAAATGGAAATTGAGGCAAGCAATCTATCGGTATTCAAAAGCTTCTTTATTTGGCAACAACACCTTTTTGAAGTGACTCAAAAAGGTAAAGAGCTCAAATCGGAAGAAATAGCACAGTTAATTGATGCAATACCATTATTGCTAAAGAGTGAACTGGGACCTTCCCTCGAGTTTTATGCAAAGTTGCTAAACAACCAGTTACTGCATCAAGCTTTACAGAATCAACTTGAAAAGACACCAAATATCAGAGATATAAAAGCTCCTACAGGAAAAAGAGTGGAGTTAACAAAGTGGTGCTCTAATTCATCTGTGGCTAAAAAGTACTTTTCTGATTTTTAATTTTATTTGAATTTGGTTAAAAAAAGGTCAATACTTTAGTTTCCGTATCAGGAAAACTTGTAAAGGAAACTATAATGAAGTTAATAAAATCAATGTTGGCGATTTCTTCGCTAACCCTACCAATGCTCTCGCAAGCAGCTATTCCCTATCAAAACGAAGAGTACCAGTTTACCCAACCCAACGGCGAAGTACTCTCTGTTTTCCTCAATGGTAATACTTACTATGCAGAGCAGAGAACACAATCAGGCGCCTTATTGGTATTTGATAAAAGTCTAAAAGGTATGGCTTATGCCAAAGTAAGTGATGATGGTACCCACCTTGTGTCAACGGGAGAACTAGCATCAGAACTTCATACCACGCAGGGTAATTTGGTTCAGCTAAAAACGGTCAAGCAACAGGGCCTTTCCAAAGAGGCTATTGGCGCACTTGTTGAACAAAAGCAGCAAGAACTGATGCCTGCGTTAGAGAGTCCATTAATGACTCGTATGCAAACAAGTTCAGTAAATACGCAGATTAGTGGTCAAGTTAAAGGTCTGACAATCATCATCGATTTCCCAGATGAACGTGGTACCATAACTAAATCTCAAGTAGAACGTTTCTTAAATGAGAGAAACTATACTGAATTTGGTAACGCGCAGTCTGTTAGAGGCTATTTTTTGGAAGTGTCAGGTGAGAAGTTGGATTATACCAACACGGTAACTGCTTATTATACTGCCAAGAAAAACAAAGCGTATTACGCAGACTCCAGTCTTAGCTCTACTGTACGCTCTCAAGAGCTAATAAAAGAAGCGTTAGACTGGTTGGAATATCAGCAAGGTTTTAACTTCTCGACACTCACTACGAATGGTAGCGGTCAAATTCGTGGCCTAAATATATTTTATGCGGGTAACTCTGACAGTGCTTGGTCTAAGGGATTATGGCCTCATATGGCTAGATTGAGCCCGAGGTTTTGTGCTGACGGAGTGTGTACTGACAGATACCAGATCACCGATATGCGGGCGAGTTTGTCAATTGGTACATTCGTGCATGAATCAGGACATTTGATCACAAACTGGCCTGATCTATATGACTATGACGGCAGCTCTGAGGGATCTGTTGCTAGTTACGGTGTTATGGGGTTTGGTGCAATTGGGACCACCAATAAGTTTCGTCCAACACCGCCCGTTGCCCACTTCAGAGCAATTGCTGGCTGGGATACGGTTACAGAGCTAAACCCAGCTGTAAATGCAAATGCGCCAACTGGACGACTGAGCCATACTTCAGGTAGCCATGCATCTTACAAGTGGACAAACCCAAGCAACAGCAATGAGGCATTTTACATTGAAGCCATACATAAGTCTGGGCAGAACTTAGAGCAGCCAGGTCAGGGCCTTGCCATTTGGCATGTTGATAGCCGTGGTAACAACTCAAACGAGTGGTACCCATATATTCAAATGGAGCATGCGGATGGCAATCGTGACCCTGAATATGATCGCAATCGTGGTGACAGCACAGATCTGTATAACGTCAATGGCGAGTTCAATAGTGTTCTACCAAATGCATTAACATCGCGCGGTACCAATGCTTTGTGGTGGAATGGCAGCGATTCTGGTTTGTCGATTTCTGGTATTTCAGATCCCGCAAAAACCATTTCGTTTACGGTTGACTCTTCTGTTATTGAGCCACCTAAAGGTGACGTTTATAAAGGCACGTTATCAAATGGTGCACAACAGATCCAACCAAACGGCAGTTGGTTTCAATACGGTGGCGGTCAGATAAAGCTAGATCTGACGGGTCCAAACTCAGCTGACTTTGATCTTAAGCTTGAGCGTTGGCAGGGTGGAGCTTGGCAGCAAGTTGCTATTTCTGAGACTCCTACTTCTGTAGAGTCTATCTCTTATAATGCTACAAGTGGTTACTATCGCATTATTGTTTACTCATATTCAGGTGCTGGCGATTACACCTTAGTTGTGAACAAATAACCAGACAGAAAGCTCGCAATCAAATAGTGGATCTTGATAACCCATTATCCGGTCCACTTTGAGTAGTACATTACTCCCTAATACGCCACTTAATTTGTTGAAAATTCCCATCTCATTTATCTCCCTAATACATAAAGTTTGCACTTTTTCTACGTAAAACGTTTAGACAAAAGTTTACACGCAATTTCCCGCATTGGTATTAAACGAATGTGAAAGGTTAAAATTTAGTGAATTATTTGTTTGATCTGAAATTGAAAATCATTATCATTATTACCTGTATGAGGTACTTTTGGTATTCAAAGCACGCTTATACGTTAAATGATTAAGGAGTAATTATGTCTCGTAGATTTTTATTGACTGGCGCGACTGGTGTCGTGGGGCTCTCAATGATAGAGCTTTTATCACCCAATGATGAGATTGTTATTCTAGTTAATCAACGATCTTTCAAAGAGTTACCAGTTGGAGTAAGTCGCCAAATTAAAGGCGATATTCGTAAAGAAAAATTTGGATTAAACCCGGCGCAAATTAGCGAGTTAAATGACATAGAGTGTATTGTGCATAGCGCAGCACTGACTGACTTTACTGCTGATCCGCAAGTGTTGGCAGAGATCAATGTGGCAGGCTTAAAACATGCCATTGACTTGTCTGAACAGCTTGAAGTGCCGCTAATTCATATAAGCACAGCATTTGTGAAAGGGCGCAATGGCCATGATTTTAATAATTATGAACACAGTAAGCGCGAAGCCGAGGCTTGCCTTGGAGATAACATTACGGTGATCCGCCCATCTGTGATTATCGGTGACAGTGTTTCCGGACTGATGCCGAAAAAGCAAGGGATCCACAACATGCTGAAACTGGCAACGAAGGAAGTAATACCAATTGTACCCGGAGACGCGAGTACGCTTGTTGATGTTATTCCACGTGATATCGTCGCAAAGTGTATTTTGACCGTCGTTGATAAAAAGCTCAGTGGTGAGTTTTGGTTAACAGCAGGTGATTTAGCTAAAACACTAGGTGATCTATTAACGCTGGGCGAAGATGAAGAATTAAAGTCACTTTATCAAGTCAGCTTTAAAGCGCCTAAGTTAATGAGCCCTACCACCTTCGAAAGGTTAGTTAAGCCGGTATTTATGCCTGCACTACCCAAGCGTTTTAAGCGTATGTTTGAAGAAACTTCTATTTACCTTAAATATCTAGATATGTCTGAAGGCTTTCAATCTGATATTGGCCAATTATCTGAAGTGGCTGGAGAAAGTTTTGACTATGATATTCGCCACACGCTGGCAAAAAACTTGGCGGCATACGACCATCAACACCCTCTCATAGCCACGCTTGATGGAGCTATCTGACGTGAGAGAGCAAACATTAGAAATGCTTAAAGCACATAGCAACCGATCGAAAGCGCGACTGTCGAGCCTTATGAACTTACCGATTGAGCATGCTGCCCAAGGGGCTGAAATTACCGATGAGAAAGGTCAGGTTTACGTTGATTTTGGTGGGTTTGGTGTCTTTATTCTGGGGCACTGTCATCCTCAGGTTATATCTGCCGTAAAGGCGCAAGTCGACTGTATGCCAATGAGTTCTCGCACCTTGGTAAATCCCGTACTTGCTAGGGTCAGTAAAAAGCTCGTTGATATCTGTCCTGACTCGCTAGAGTATGTCTTTTTTACTAACTCAGGCGCCGAATCAACAGAGCTTGCTTTAAAGTTAGCGCGTGCCAATGGGTGTGACCACATTATTGCCGTCACAGGAAGCTATCATGGTAAGTCTTTGGGGGCGCTTTCTGTAACTCATAGAGATGAGTTTAGAGCACCTTTTATGCCACTGTTTAACAATGTGGAGTTTGTTGAACGAGACAATCTTGATGCTCTGCAAGCTGCCTTTGAGTGTTGTGAAGGTAAAGTTGCATTCATTGCTGAGCCCGTCCAGGGAGAGGGTGGCGTTTATACATTGAGTTATGAATTTTTGCATAAAGCAAAAGCTCTTTGCAGCCAATCACAAGGGCTATTTATTTGCGATGAAATTCAATCTGGATTAGCCAGAACGGGTTCCATGTGGGCTATAGACAAATTTGGCATCACGCCAGACGTGATGTTAGTGGGCAAGGGGCTCAGTGGTGGCGTGGTGCCTTGTGCAGCCGTTGTTGCTACAGAAGCTGCTTTTGCACCACTTAATCAAGATTTTATGCTCCATTCGAGTACCTTTGGAGGTTCTCCTGTGGCTTTGGCCGCTGCTGAAGCAACCATTGATGTGCTTATTCAAGATGAGGTTGCCGCGAGAGTGCAGATGCTCAGTGAGCAAATTGTGTCAACGCTATCGCAAATCATCGACAAATATAATCAAACACATCAAGCGCACATTTCAATACGTGCACAAGGGTTGTTGATTGGCATTGATGTGCAGACCCCTGCTCGGGCAGGACAGCTCACCTTGTCTCTACTTAATCAACGAGTATTGACGAGTCATTCATTAAGCAACGCTTCTACCGTGCGACTTACGCCTAGTGCTTACTTATCGGAAAAGCATTTAGCCCATTTATACGACGCGTTTGCCTGCGCCCTAGAAAAGATTTAAGGAAATACCATGAGACAAGTTAATTACATAAAGATTGTAGCAGCACCAGTTCAGTTAGCTTTTGACAAAATTGCAGATTTCAAGTCGTTTGAAAGCCATTGCCAAGCGGTAATTTCGGTAGAAGTAAAAGAAATATCGCAAAACGAATCAGAGTCAACTTGGTTAGTCCATTTTCATGACGGCAAAATGTCTTGGACTGAAAAAGATGTTTTTGATGAACAGAACTTAACCATTGATTTTACCCAAACAGCAGGAGATGCGGATATTTTCGAGGGCCGCTGGACGATTGAAGCAGTGAATGAGTCTGAGTCAAAAGTCTCGTTCGATGCGCGTTTTTGTATGGGGATCCCAACTCTTGCCGATATTCTTGAACCAATTGCAGAGTCAGCGATTAAACAAAATGTTGAGCAAATGCTGAGCGAACTCTTTACTGAGAGCGATAAGGCGGTTGCATGAGTATTTACCAACATGCGCAACAGCTGTTAAGTGATACTCTGCCGGACCTTGCAAAGTACCTTCATGAAACTGATTTTGAAAGGTTGGAAGGGACGCAAAGTGAAGCAATCAACGTTTTTCGTGAAGCGGGTGGCGCGGCAACGCTTGTAAAAGAAAAGTATGGCGGTAAAGGCCTTACAGCATGGCAAGGTGTGCTTTTACAAATGGCGTTGGGCGGCGCTTCTCCGTCCCTCGCTATTGCTGCCGGGATGCATCAGTTTTCTATTGCAACATTGCAAGAAATGGCAAAGGTGGGCAATGGGTTAGAGTCTTTAATGTTAGAAGGCATCTGCCGCTCCAACTTATTGGTATCGTCTGCTTTTAGTGAAGGTCAGATTGGAAAAAGTATCTTAAAAAGTCAGATAAAAGCTAAAGAAGTGGATAAAGGTTACGTCATATCTGGTGTTAAGAAACCGTGTAGTTTGGCCCATTGTATGGACCTTTTAACGGCGAGTGTTCAAGTAGAACCTAGACAGGGAGAACCTTACTTTGCGGTTGCGATGATACACAAAGCCACCGAGGGGATTTCAGTCGAAAAGTTTTGGCAGGCGCCTTTTTTACAGGCAAGTCAAAGTGAAGCCGTAGTGCTGGATAACGTATTTGTGCCGCACTCTATGATGGTTAATGTGGACGAAAAGTCTGCTTATCAATCACATATTGCAGGGTTTGTTTGGTTTGAACTGATTACTTGCGCGTCATATTTAGGCATGGTTTATGGGCTCGTTACTAGAGCATGTGAACAGGGCCGACTGAGTGGAGACGATAAAGCACGCGCTTATATTCAATTGGAGGCCAGTACTTTATCGCTAAAAGCGGTTGCCAATGAGATGAATAATCAAACCCAAGACACGCTAGCGCATATTTTGGCCATACGGTATCAGCTACAAGATGTATTGGCCAGCGTGACTCAAACCACATTGAGTTTAGTGGGTGGGATTAATTACATTAACGACAGTTACTTTGGCACGATTGCCCAAATTGTCCATGCATTTAATTTTCACCCCCCGGCAAAACAAGCTATGTACTCACCATTAAATCAGTATTTTAGTGGTCAGCAATTGGAGATGGTGTAATGCGATTGGCGCTGTGCAATATCGAAAATATGGCAACACAACAAGCCATTTTAGAGGTAATAGACAATCACAAAGATACCATTTCACTCGTGATTACGAGCGATCCTTACTCACGCAAAAACGGTGGTTTTATTAAGCAAGCATACCGAAACATGCGGTATCGAGGTTACAGATTCACTGAGTATTTATTTGTGAAAATGGTGTTGTTGAGCTTGATTAGGCCTGTACTTAGTTTGTTTGGTGTTGATGTACTACCGAGTGTTGAGCAGCGCTGTAAAGAACTGGGAATTGACCATATCCATGTGAAAAACGTCAATACTCCAGAGGTTGAGGCTTTGTTGAAAAGTCACCAAATCGATCTGTTGACGATTTACTACTTTGATCAAATATTACTGCCAAACATTATTGAAGCACCCAGCAAAGGCGTGGTGAATTTTCACCCTGCAAAGTTACCCAACTGCCGTGGTTTGTTTCCTATCATGTTTAGTTATTTGTATAACGAGCAAAATTTCGGTATTTCGGCCCATTGGGTAGAGAATACGGATATCGATGCTGGGCCCATAATTGCTCAGCAAGCGATTGAAGTGACTCATGCAACGTGCTTGCTTGACATTGATAGGCAAGTAAGTAGTCACCTCCCAGATTTATTCGAATGTGTAATAGGCAAGGTGGTGTCTGGCGAGGCCGTTGCCAAAGCTCAAACGCAAAGTGGTAGTTACTTTTCATATCCTGATAGAACTCATCTAAAGTTATTAAATCAAACGCTTAAAATGATTGATTTACGCTGGGTATTGAATTTTATGGGGGTAGGTAAAGCAAAGAGTCAGGAAAGCAAGCCGATTGAAAAATGAAATAATTTAAAGCCTTATTTGTTGATATCGCTAGTATATAAAGTATACAAGGGTACAATGAAGGCTAGGGTATTTATTCTAAATTGAATGTATCTTTCAAGACCACAGCAGGCTAATCATTTAGCCTGCTTTATGTGTTTTACACATAGGGTTTGAAATAGCGTTAAAGTTAAGGAAGCCAGCAGAAATCTTTTAGCTGACTTTTGAAGTATAAAGGGTATTGGAAATCGCAAGGATATTGTATGAGAGTGTTTTTGAGTTTGATGCTGTTGACTGGCTCTTTGCTGTTATGGGCTGACGAACAGCCTAATTCAGCAAATAAAGGGCTACCTGTTGCTGCCTACAGCTTGCAACAAGCCAATGGTTTTTTTCAAATAAGGCAAGTGACAGGGCTGGTTGTCAAACGTCAAGAAGCAGAAATTGGCTTTGAGTTTAACGGAGTTGTTGAGTCATTTTTCGTTGATCAAGGTGACGCGGTAGAGCGTGGACAAGTGCTGGCAAAGCAAGACACTCAATTACTAGAAATTGAAAAGCTAGAGCTATTAGCTAATCTAGACAAAATTAAGGCGCAACTCACCTTAGCGGAACAAGACAGTGATAGATTGTTAAAACTGAGCAAGTCTAATTACTCTGCCCAACAGCAACTTGATCAAAATCGTTCCCAAATAGCAGTCTTACAAGCAGAGCAGCGAGTTCTAAATGTAAAACTAAAAGGTATGGAAGTGCGTTTGGATAAAGCCACGCTCAAGGCGCCGTTTGATGGAGTAATTGCCGCTCGCGAAATTTCAATTGGTGAAATCGTTGGCCCAGGACAAATTGCGATAAGGATTTTGGAGCAGGGGAATTCAGAAGTGCGAATTGGTGTTCCTCAAGGACTGCTCACCAATATTCAAGAAACCATGCCCATTAATATTGGCGGCAGAGTGTTTAAAGGGACTAAACAATCCGGTGGTACAAATTTAGACCCAATCTCCAGAACATTGCAGTTACGTTTTTCATTGCCCAATAATGCGAACGTATTTTCTGGTCAAATGGCTGCAATGACCATCTCTAAACGACAAAACAAAGCAGGGTTTTGGATCCCAATGAGTGCACTTACCAATGGTACGCGCGGGACGTGGCAAGTGTATGAAATTGTCTCTGGCCACCTCAAGCCAACTGCGGTCGAACTGCTGCATAGCGATGGGCAATATGCCTATATTGATGGCGACCTGAGAAGCGGCGCGTCTATTTTGGCAAATGGCACACACAAAGTTGCTGCCAATATAAAAGTAGATATTGTGCAATCTATTGCAACTCGAGGTGAGCAGCGATGATTGCATACTTGCTTAACAACGCGCGTTTTCAAGCTTTGCTTGTGGCCTTGTTGTTGGTTTCTGGTTTTGCTGCGCTCAACAGTTTACCAAGGACCGAAGACCCTCGGATTAATAACCGCTTTGCATTTGTTACCACCTACCTGCCAGGAGCTTCAGCTGCGCGTGTTGAAGCACAAGTAACAGAAAAAATAGAGCAAAAGCTAAAACAACAGTCTGAAATCAAAAATCTGATAGGGATGTCTCGGGCTGGCATTTCTGTGCTGAGTGTAGAGCTGGGTGACGATGTCACCAATAGTGCCCCTGTGTGGTCACGGTTAAGAGATTTATTGTCAGATGTACAAATAGAATTACCGCAAGATGCATCGTCTCCACTATTAGAGGATGATAGAGGTTATGCTTACACAAAAATCGTTGCTCTGACTATCGAGCCAGATGAAAGTGATTCACTGTCGCTTCAGCAAACCAAACAAGTGGCTGTGAATCGATACACCAAGGAACTGAGGAATCGACTTCGCAATCAAGCAGGCGTTGAGGTAGTGCATCTATTTGGTGTGGCTGATGAGGAAATTAGGATCACGCTAGACCCGGCTAAACTTAAACTAGCCGGTTTGTCATTTGAGCAAGTTGCACAAGCTGTGAAAAACGCAGATGCGAAAGTGGCAGCAGGGATGCTCAGCAATCAGAGTATTCAAATGCAAGTTGAACTGAGCGGCGAGTTTACTTCAGTACAACGCATCGCTGCTATCCCAATTCAGAGTGATGGATTATTTGGTCAGGCCTTGCTTCGGGACATCGCCAGCATTGAGCGTACTTTGGTTGACCCTCAGTTAGAGATTGCTTGGATAGACGGTATGAATGGCGCCTATCTCGGTATTCGAATGTTACCAGATGTGCGTATTGACAAGTTTTCTTCGCAAATTGACAGCGAGCTTGCTGAATTCAGTCGGACCTTACCGAACAATATCCAATTACATAGTTTGTTTGACCAAAAGGGATATACAGAGGAAAGGCTTGGTGGATTATTAGAAAATATTTTAATGGGTTTTGCTCTGATCTTGACCGTATTGTTTTTAACATTGGGACTCAGAGCTGCAATTATTGTAGGTTTAGCACTGCCGCTTACCGTGATGTTTACACTAGCCTGTATGAATATATACGGTCTGCCTATTCACCAAATTTCTGTAACCGGATTGGTCGTAGCGCTGGGGATTATGGTAGATAACGCCATCGTGATTACCGATGCAGTACAGCGCTTTAGACAGCAAGGGATGAAAATACTAGAGGCGGTGTCAAAGGCGGTAAATCATTTTTGGTTGCCATTGCTTAGTTCAACACTGACCACGATCTTGGCATTTGCGCCGATAGTTTTGATGCCTGGACCATCTGGGGAGTTTGTCGGTGGCATAGCGCTTAGCGTTATTTTTGCTCTTATTGGATCCTATTTAATTTCGCATTCTTTGATAGCTGTTTTTGCCGGAAGGTATGTTCTAGTAGAGTCTGCCAATAAACAAGGTTTATTGGCACAAGGCCTGACGATCTCTAAGTTAAGTACAAGCTTTGAAAGAGTACTAAAAGGCTCTTTAAAACGGCCAATTTTAACAGCCTCTGGCGTAATGGTATTGCCCATATTGGGCTTTATCTCTGCTGGGCAATTAACAGAGCAGTTTTTTCCACCAGCTGACAGGGACATGTTTCACATTGAGGTGAGGCTTTCAGACAATGCAAGTATTCAAGCAACCAAAGAGTTGGTTGAGAAAATGGAAAAGCATATTCTAGAGCATGATGGGATCGAAAGATTGGATTGGATGGTAGGGCGCAATATTCCTATTTTTTATTACAATTTGCTGCAAAGAGACAAAGGGGCACGAAATTACGCTCAAGCGATGGTTAAGGTCACAGATTTTGAGCGTGCAAACGAACTGATTAAAATTTTACAACACGAGCTAGATAGAGCATTTCCAGAAGCTCAAACATTAGTTCGTAAATTGGAGCAGGGGCCTCCGTTTAATGCGCCAATTGAAATTCGCATTTTTGGGCCTGAACTGGACAAGCTTGCGCTGCTAGGACAACAAGTAAAGCAAACCGTAATTGCCCATGCTGACGTGACTCATACTAGGACGACCTTGCAATCGGGCGCTGCAAAAGTTGAGCTGCTAGCCCACGAAACACAGTTGACTCATGCTGGTGCGCAGGCTCAGAGAGTTGCCGCCCAGTTGCAAGCACAATCGCAAGGTGTTGAAGTGGCAAGTATTTTGGAAGATACCGAAACAGTGCCTGTTAAAGTGAGATTTGGAGATCACTATCGTGCAGACTTAGATGGTCTGGCTGATGTTGAAGTAATGGGGAGCCAGCCTTTGCTATTGTCAGCGTTTGCGACCAGCCGAATAGTACCAGAACAGAGTACTATTCATCGCCGCAATGGTGAGCGTGTTAATGTGGTTGAAGCCTTTTTACGCACAGATGTGTTGCCAGCTAAAGTACTGCAGGACATTCAAGCACAGCTTGCGCAATCCCAGTTAATAGTACCTGTTGGTTATCGGTTAGAAATAGGCGGGGAGTCTCAGCAGCGCGATCAAGCTGTAGGTAGCTTGCTCGGCAAGGTTGGTGTGATCTTTGTCTTACTTATTACTGTTTTAGTTTTGACCTTTAACTCATTTACCACAACCGGGCTAATTTTGATTACGGCGTTTCAATCAGCTATGTTGGGCATTTTAAGTGTTTATATCGCAGGGCATCCATTTGGGTTCACTGTTATTATCGGGCTATTGGGTTTGATGGGGCTTGCCATTAATGCCGCCATCGTAATCCTTTCGGAGCTACGAGCGAATAATGCCGAAACCGCCGATGATATTGTTAAATCCGTCATGACCTGCGCAAGGCACATAACTTCTACAACAATCACTACGGTTGGGGGCTTTTTACCGTTGATTTTGGCTGGAGGAAGCTTTTGGCCACCTTTTGCAATTGCGATTGCAGGTGGAACCGTCCTTACCACGATTTTGTCCTTCTTTTTTGTGCCAAGCTGTTATTGGATGATGCAAAAGAGAAAGTTTTCACCAGCACACAAAAAACTAAATCGACTTAGTTAATATATTTAGTTATTCATAACTTATAAAGCCCGCTAATAGCGGGCTTTTATTTATATATGACTGACTAAAAAATGAACTTTATATCCATTTTGTTTGCATAATTTAAGGTTAACCTGACTTTGAAGTATAGTCGTAGCAGCTTTATATTCTTCCAAGCAAGCAGAGTCACATGGATGTGACTTCTTTCTTTATATATTTCGGCATATATATCAATATGTGGAAGAGTTCATATTATGTATGAGCACAATGAAAACAAGTGCCCCGTATCACCTTAGGTTTAGGGGCACTTATTCCAGGGAGTCTGATTTATATTGGAATAAGTTTAATACGGGTTAGGACAGGTTCTTGCCTGAACATGCGTAAACCAAGGACAGCCTTTATCTATACGTGTAGCAGGGAATTGTGGCAAACCTCCAGCTACTTGTGGTGTTTGTGCCAGTGGAACTTGTACATTTTTTGATGAAAGAGATTTAATCGACTTTTTATTTATTTTAAGTTTCATTTTTATTTCCTTATTAAACTTTCTTTAATAAAGTTAGCACAATTTTAAATTTAATCAATGAATTATTTTTATTTACTATTGCTATTTATTGCAACTTTCATAAGCCTTCTAAAGTTTCGGCAATCTAAATGATTTGACTGTGGGCAGTTTGCCGCCTTTTGCAAACCTGTTTGTACAGCCTGAAGTTGTTTGATTTTAGATTCAATTTCTTGCGACTTTTCTAGTAGTTTTTCGCGGCTAATATTCACTCCCTCATCAGTGAAAATAGATGCAATTTCGTCAAGAGAAAACCCTGCTAGCTGGCCTAACGCAATAATAGATAATTGCTCAATAACATCATTTGAATAGTAACGGCGAATACCATTTCGACCTGCAGGTTGGATTAATCCTTTTGATTCGTAGTAGCGCAACGCCGAAGCGTTAACACCTGTAAGTTTTGTAACTTTTCCAATGTCTAGCATGATGCACACCAAGATAAAATCAGATTTTTTTACCTTGGCACAATAATTAAGTGTTGTTAAGCACAGAGAATAAATTGATTGATCCACTATTGACTTAAAGTCGGCTTTAAGTTGTATGCTGGTGTCGAATATTTAGCAAAAGGTGTAACTATGAAAGCGTCATTTTGGTTTGATAAGTGGCAATCTCGCGAAATTGCATTTCACGAAGGACGAGTAAATCAACTGCTTGAGAGGCATGTAGAAGCGCTCAATCTTGAGCGTGGTGCCCATATATTTGTGCCATTGTGTGGAAAAACAAGAGACATCGCGTGGTTGCTACAAAGGGGCTACAGGGTTACTGGCGCTGAACTTAGCAAAGTGGCGGTTGAAGAACTCTTTAATGAGTTAGGCGTTGAGCCCAAAATAAAGAAAATCGATAAGTTTGAAGTATACATATACCATGATTTAACGGTATACGTGGGTGATTTTTTTGAAATGACTTCTGAACTCTTACAGAAGGTTGATGCTATTTATGACAGAGCCGCATTTATAGCTATGCCTGACGCAATGCTGACTGGATACTGTGATGTACTTAAGGAAATTACCAAAAAGGCACCTCAATTATTGATAGGGTACTTATACGATCAAAACCTAGTTGCAGGTCCTCCTTTTGCGCTAAGCCAAAGCAGATTAAACACTTATTATGGGCAAGATTACAAAATCACTCAGCTAGAAACGATTGACTCTAATGAGAATATGAAGGGTATTGCACCAGCGCAAGAAGCGTGCTGGTTGTTATGCTCTTGAACTGCAAATGTGGGGTAAGGAAAACGCAAAAGGAAAGCCCACTTAGCTCTTTGATATGACTAATTGTTTAGTTAATGATGTGTTGCTTTCCTTTTTTAGTTACAATTGATAGTTGTAACTTACAAAACCTCAAGGTTAACCCCTTGAGAAATTAATGTTTTTCGGTAGGAAGTTAGTGCAATCAGTAGTAGAACTTTATGCGTCTGTGGCTTACAGGTTACTCGATTTTGTTGTGGTTTTATCAGCGGTTTTTATTGCAATAGGGATTAAAAAACGAGGTGCGCGGATATTTTTTAATACGCGCTACAAACTAGAGGGCAAAGATGAACATGACTATGTGTCATGGAGTTTTACATTGTTGGTCTTTGCGTTATTTAATTATATCGACACAGCCATCACAGCTTCTATCATTTCTTTAGATACTGACTATTTGCTGCGACGTAAATTATTTTACTTAAGTAAAGTTTTCTTTTTCTTGCTTTTATATCTGTCATTGTACGCGTTACATGCAATGAGAAGTTGCTCATTTTCGGCAACAGCTCGGATTGCATATTATCTCGGGCTTATACCGATTACCTTGTACATGTTCCAACTTATATCTCGCGGCTACTATGATGTGACCTTGATTAGCTCCGTGTACTTCAAGTTGATGATAAGTATTTACGCGTCACTTGCATGTGTTTTATATACATATTATCCAATAAAAAGCATGTATAAAATGTGGCAAAATCGGTCTGAGAGGATTAACGCTAAGACCTAGTTAAATTTGCATAGCTTCAAGCATCACAACCTTTGTTGTAGCTCAATAAGAAACGAGCGCAGTTTTCATCGCCACGCCAATGCGCTTGCATGTCGACTGTGATTTCAACATTGTAGTAGTCACTCATGCCAGCCAAAACACCTTTTACCAAATCAAACAGCTTTCTTGGAGAGGTATAAATAAGCTCAGCGCTATATGGAGAGGTAGAGACATACTTAAAAGCTGGTGGTTGCGCGTCAGGATAAAGCTTTTTAAGCTCAATGTTATGAAGGTCATCTAACTTTTTGAGTACATATGCAGGGTGAGGGTGCTGGGTAAACTGGGCTGGCAATAGACTGGCAAGCTTCGGGTATAGCCACTGACCAAATCCAAAATGTGCTTGCGACAGAGGCATGCCTATTTTGTCTACAACAATACCAACGAGCTCAACGAGGTACTCATCCGGGTAATTTTCTGTGCGCACAAAACCTTGCTTCGTATCAAATGAGCAGGCGTCAAGTGCATCGTATAAAAGCTCATCGCCGGCCACTTCAGAGATAAAGTCCTCTAGTAAGATAAAGATATGTCCTTTCATACATTTTGTTCCTGTGGTTTGGGTAATGTAATGGTAAAGGTCGTGCCCACACCTTGTTCGCTTTCAACGTTGATATGGCCGTCGTGTTGCTCGATGATTTTGTACGAAATGGACAACCCGAGTCCGGTTCCTTTTCCAACTGGTTTAGTCGTGAAAAAAGGATCAAAAATATTGCGCATGTTTTCTTGGGAGATACCTGTCCCGTTGTCTTGCACCACACAGTAAACGTAGTGTTCGTCTGACGAGCTAGTAATGGTTATTTTTCCACCTTTGCTGACCGCTTGTCCGGCATTGACGAGTAAGTTCACAAATACCTGACACAGACGATTTGGTTTGCAGAGAATCTTTTGGTCTTTTTCTAGGCGTGTGTCGAGTGTTGCGTGATGCTTAAAGCTACTGTGTGCAAGGTTAATTGCTTGGTCTAAAACTAAGCTGAGATCTTCTTGCTCCATCTCTTCGTTGTCTACATGGGTGTAGTTTCTGAGCTCTGAAACGATAGAAGCGATTTTGTTTAAGCCGCAGATCGACTCTTCCATTAAGTCTGGAATGTCCTCCTGAATTATGGCCACGTCATAACTGGATTTGAGGTCTAGCATTGCCTGTTGGTCGCTCACCATATCCTCCAAGTCTTTTTGGTAAGCCAGCAATGTGACCAAATACATTTGCAGTGTTTCGATATTTGAACGTGCGTAACCCGCAGGCGTGTTAAGCTCGTGTGCAATGCCTGCGGATAGCTGCCCAAGCGACGCCATTTTTTCCTGTTGAATCAATTGTGCCTCCTGGCTTTTTAGCGACTTTATAGCATTGGATAGTTCGTCGTTCGATTTGTACAAACTGCGAGATTTTGACTCGAGTAGGTTCTCGGCGAGTGCTTTTCCTGCAAGCGCTCGCTGAAGTTTTTTCTCGAGTATTGCAACTGTTTTATCTGTTACTTGTTCCACCATACACACCCATGCACTGAGTTAATTTGCATGAGTGCTGCAAGAATGGCTCCAAATCATGGCGTAGTACCATTTTTGATATTTTTTTGCTAATAAAAACAGTTGTTAACACTTGCGGAATACATAGCCAAATGCTGCAAAAATGCTTGTTTTTGCATTTTGCAAAGGGTTTAAAACGAAGATTTGATTCGCAATTTGCAAAATACGAAAGGTTTTTTGCAAAATAGAAACTGGCTAAAAGAGTGTGAATTTTAAGATTAAACTTGCCTATGACGCCAAAATATATGCCATTGGTGCCAATTCATATGTTGTGGTTTTATCTTCACTTTTCTTACTTATTTGCTTTCTAGTCTCCTCAAAGACGGGCATATGAAGGAGTAAAAATGCCTTTTTATCAATCACTTTGAGGATATAAAAATGACATTTAATAAAAGTGCACTCTGCGCGGCTTTAGCACTTGGGCTATCTAATTACGCAATGGCGGGATGCGGTGGCCTAAGCGATGGTGCGTCGGCTTATCTTGATGGCGAAACACTTAAAATTAACGGCACAAGCAGCAGTGAAAAGTTTACTTTGAGCCTGTCGGGTGACAATTTAACTGTAACTCGAAAAGTGGGTAATAGCTCCAGCTGTGATAAGTTCTACCTAAGCCAAATTAATGGAATACAAGCCTCTCTAAATAGTGGTAACGATACTTACAATGGTAAAGACATTGCTGTGGTACAAAAGGTGTATGGCGGTAATGGCAATGACCACATCACTACAGGCCGTAAGAACGACTATATTCGTGGCGGGAATAACAACGACAAAATATTTGGCAGCAGTGGCAACGACTTCATCATTGGAGATCGAGGGAATGATGAAATCGATGGCGGTTATGGTAATGATAGGATCAGTGGTGGTGAGGGTCACGATGTACTTTTGGGTTCCTATAACAACGACATCATTACCGGAGAAAATGGCGGTGATCTGATTATGGGCGGACAGGGGTCTGATACTCTGTATGGTGGAAATGGCAACGATTATATTGGTGGTGGCTGTACTCTTGAAAACGCCAATGGCGCAGATATATATGAACAATCAGCATGTAATGATGATGACGACCGTGCAGATAAATTGTATGGGGGCGGTGGCCATGATGTACTCAGTGGGGGTGGTGGAAGTGATACCCTATACGGCGATGATGGGCATGACTATTTAACGGGAAATGGTGGCCGAGAAGACCGACTTTATGGGGGAGAAGGAGATGATGCGCTGTTCGAAAACGGCGATGGGAACCCAAATAACCAGCGTTGGCACAAAGCATGGGGCAATGGTGGTGATGACATTATTGTCACCAATGGAGAAAACTCTAACCAAGAAGGCGGTGGCGGAAATGACGTGATTATTGCGCTTTCGACTAATTTCGATGCCAAAATACATGGTGGTAAGAACGGTGATTACATATGGACTGGCGACAGCGCACCGGAAGGAACATGCGGAAAAGGCGAAGACAAAGGTATGGCGTTTCTTAATAGCTGCGAAAGCACAACTTGGGTAAAAGACTATCAAGGGTTACTTTCCAAAGTAGATAAGAAAAAGAACTTTGATAATCCATATTACGACGCCGCAAATGCCGCAGTAGAGTTAGACGGTTCGCATACTGGCTTTAAAAAAGGCTGGAGAGATTACGGTAAAAACCAAAAGCCCTCCGTGCTTTACGATATTGTTTCGCCCGCAGTATTTAAACGTTGGCAGTCAAATAAAAACACGGCCCCATATTCCTACTATGAATGGAATGTGACGTTTAGATTAGGCTATGGCGCATATGGTACTTACACCAACTGTGTAGAAAATAAAGTAGCTTACTATTGTAAGTTTCAATTGGGCTACTCTCAGTCATGCTATGACAAGGATGGCGACTCCGTCGCGTGTAGCAACTAATCTGGCAATTAGATGTTATGTCGCAAAGCCCACATTCGTGGGCTTTTTTGGCATCTAAGATTGCCAAATCCTTTGTTAGGTTGTCTACCCCTACAAAAATAAGGAGGGCATACTGATTTATACAACTTTATGTAATGTTCTGTAATTGAGTTTAAAGGCTGATAAAATGTATTCTAAAAAGTTTTCATTTTTTGGATTTTTTAAAGCTCACCCGTTTTAGAAAAAAAAGACTCAAAAATTGAGCTAAAACACTACAAATAGTGGGGAGAATCGTGTTTAATTACTGCACTCAATAGAATAAGTAATACAAAGTTACTTATTCTATTGAGTGCTAGAAGTAAGCGGTTAAAGGACTTTTGAACCGTGTATAGCAGGAACTAACCCTTTTTAGTCATCGCTCATACGCGTCACCGCATAGTTATATTTTTTAAAAGGTGAGCGATGTCCGAGTCTACTTTCCATTATTATAGTCAACATGCCCAAGAATTTGCAGATGCTACTTTGAATGTAGATATGCAGCCACTATACACGCCTTTTTTACAAGCACTGCAAGATAAACCCAATTCGCAGCTACATATTCTCGATGCGGGATGTGGCAGTGGCCGTGATGCATTGGCATTCAAAAAGCAAGGCTTTCAGGTAAGCGCGATGGATGCCTGTCCTGAGCTCGTTGAAATTGCTTCCAACCTGCTAAACCAACCAGTGCAACATGCACGCTTTGAATCATTCAATCACGTCGATGAGTTCGATGGTATTTGGGCGTGTGCCAGTTTACTGCATGTAGCGCAAAGTAACTTACCACGCGTTATGCAAAACCTCGAACAAGCACTCAAACCTAAAGGGGTCATGTACGCCTCATTTAAACACGGGCAAGGGGAGCGAATGCACGGCGAGCGGCATTTCTCAGATCTCGATGAAAAAGGCTTAGCGCAGTTACTTGAAGGGCTACCCTCACTGGATGCCATAAAAGTATGGGTGACTGAAGATAGGCGGCCCAGGCGAGAGAACGAACTTTGGTTAAATTGTTTACTTAGGAAGGATTAATTAAGTGAATAGTTTTAACCAAGGAAGAACATTGCAACTAAACACCCAAAAACAACTCTATACCGGAGGAGATGACCCGCTCCTTCCTGCGCTGTTGCACGCCATCGAACACGCCGATGAAATCGAGATTTCTGTCTCTTTTATTCAGCGTTCTGGGCTTAATTTACTATTTGATGCCTTGTACACCGCGCTGAATAATGACACGAGCCTCAAACTACTTACCTCTGATTACTTAGGGTATACTTGTCCGCAGGCACTAAAAGCGCTTATATCTCTACACAGTTTGGGGGCAGAGCTCAGGGTATTTGAGACCAAACCCCAAGATAGCTTTCATATGAAGTCGTATATTTTCACCAAAACAAAGGGTGAAAACGGGCAGATATATGAGGGCAGCGCGTTTGTTGGCTCGAATAATATTAGTGAAGTGGCACTGACAAGCGGACTCGAATGGACTTTTCGGCATGATTATTTGCCTATGTCACCAAACAGCAACGATGATGCCTTTTTTGAATTTAAACGAGCGTTTGAGGCAGTATTTAACCATCCACAAGTCACCAATCTAACAAGTCAGTGGATTGACGAGTATCAAAAGCGCAGAGTTAAACCTGAGTTTCGCGCTGTGAGAGCGGATACCACTGAAGACCCATTTGAGGTGCTCCCCCCTAGGCCCGAGCAGCAAGCAGCACTAAAACAGCTCACCCAAACCAGAGCCAATGGCTATAAACGGGGCCTTGTGGTACTGGCAACTGGCATGGGGAAAACTTGGCTCTCGGCACTGGATGTACAGCAGGTAAAAGCTAAAAAAATCTTGTTTGTTGCGCATCGTGACGAGATCCTTACACAAGCCGCTAAAACCTTTACTCACCTACTTGGCTGCACAGTTGGTTTTTACAACGCAAAGTCTAAAAACATCGAGTCAGATTGCTTGTTTGCATCAATACAAACACTTGGTAAAACCAGTAATTTAGCTAACTTCTCTGCGGCGCATTTTGATTACATCATCGTTGATGAATTTCATCATGCGAGCAGTAAAATGTATCGTAATGTTTTGTCGTATTTTACTCCGCAATTTTTGCTGGGCTTAACCGCAACGCCAGAGCGCACCGACCAAGCTGATATTTTGGGTTTGTGTGACAATAACCTCGTGTATGAGCGTAACATGGTGCAAGGCATCGATGCGAAAACGCTCGCGCCATTCCATTACTACGGTATTTGGGATGAAAGCGTAGACTACACCGCCATACCATGGCGAAATGGTAAATTTGATCCAAAGAGCTTAGATAATCACTTTGCCACAGAGCAAAGGGCCAAGCATGCACTACAGCACTACAACAAGCTTGCACAAACGCGCACGCTGGCGTTTTGTATTTCCAGAGTGCATGCCGATCATATGGCTGAGTACTTTAATCAGGCGGGGATCCGCGCAGCGTCCGTACACGGTGACTCAAAGATAAAACGTTGTGAAGCGCTCGCTCAGTTGGAATCTGGCAAGCTACAGGTCATATTCAGTGTCGATTTATTCAACGAAGGCACTGATATTCCAAGCATAGATACCGTGATGATGCTCAGGCCCAGCGAGTCTAAAATTTTGTTTTTGCAGCAGCTTGGCAGAGGGCTCAGACAATGCCCTGATAAAACTCATTTAGTGGTGATGGATTTTATTGGTAATCACCACAGCTTTTTAAACAAACCCTATGCTTTGCTTGGCGCACATTCACCTAAAGAATTGGCGACAAAACTAAAGCACAACGAGCAGAACAGCACATTACCCGATGGTTGTTTTATTAATTACGATTTGGCCATTACCGACTTTTGGCAAAAGCTTGCTAAAGCGCAGCGCACCACAGCACTTGAAGACTATCAAAATCTTGCTGAACTACTCGGCCATGGCCCCAGTGCCAGTGAGTTTTTCCATGAATATGGTGATATTAAAAAAGCCAAACAGCAGGGCAGTTGGTTTGAGCTGGTAGCAAACGCAGGGCTTAGCAAATCCATCACCTCACATTGGCTTACGCCTTTCAAAATATTCTTACATAAAGGCGTTGAGCAAACCCCCATGACCAAATGCTTTAAAGCTATTTTGTTGGAAGCGTTTGTTGCATTGGACGGGGTTTCAAATCCCCCCAGTTTAAAGGCTTTGGCCGATAAAAGTTACGATGTGTTGATGCACTACCCGCAGCTGCGTGCTTTAGACATTGCAAAAAAAGATCAAAGTAAAACCAAAGGCAGTGCAGCTTGGTTTAAGTATTGGTTAATCAATCCGATAAATGCGTTTACTGACATTGCTAAACCTGTGCACAAGCGCAAAGACCATCATTGGTTTGTGGTTGAACAACCTGCAAATACACCCATTGAGGATGCGTTGTTTAAGCTCAACATCGAGGTTAATGAGCAAGATGTAGCTCAGCTTTATGACTGCATACTTGAGCTAAGCCAATATCGACTAGCTAATTATCTCAAAAGTAAAAGTGATAAGTTAGCCGAGTTTGAAAAGCAGCAAGCTAATAGCACTAGTCATCAAGAGGTTGAGGGTAAAAACGACAGCTCAATAGGCGCTGAATTAACCTCAGTGGAAAGTGCACCTCCTCATGATAATTCAGCGGATGAAGCCGATATTATTCAGCTGCCATATTTCCCAAATTTAAAAATCGCGTGCGGCCATTTTAAAACGGGCGACACCAGTGATATGACAACCCTGCCAGCCCCTGAAGGCTGCGGTAAAGTCAACCCTCAAAAACACTTTTTGGCGCACGCCAGCGGCAATTCCATGAACGGCGGAAAGCACCCGATTTTAGATGGTGATCTACTCCTACTTGAGCGCATCACACCCGATAACGCAGGCTCGATCACCAATACCACCATTGCCATAGAGCGCTTTGATAGCGCAGGTGATGAGCAATTTTTATTACGCGATGTACAAAAACAGATAAATGCGCAAGGTGAAGTAACTTACCTACTTGTGGCAAGAAATCCAGAGTATGCAGCCATGGAAGCCAGTGATGAGTTTGTAACGTTTGCGCGGTTGAGAGAATTTTAAATGAGAGGATTTGAAAAGCAAACATGATTAAAGATAACTACAAGCTAAGGCCTGCAGGCCGGCATGTTCTAGCTATTGGACGTGAACTTATCAAAGATAATTATTCTGCAGTAATGGAATTAGTAAAAAACTCTTTCGATGCAGATTCTACACGTGTAGATATAAAATTTAATTTTGATAATGTGAATAAAAAGGTTGAAATTTCGGTTGTCGATAATGGACACGGAATGACTAAAGAGGTTGTTCTTGATAAATGGTTAATTCCTTCTACGGATGACAAGTTAAGAAGAAAAGTTAGCCCCAATGGAAGAGTTATGCAGGGGCAAAAAGGCCTTGGTCGATATGCCGCTGCAATTCTTGGAGATCAATTTCACATGAGAACAGCTTCTTCTGGAAAAGAGTTAGTTCTAGTAAATATTAATTGGAATGATTTCGAAAATGCCAAATATATGGATGAAGTAAATTTAGATGTAACTACAGAGCAACCATCACCAACAACGGGTACATGCATAACCATACTTGCAGAAGGGGAATATTATGATTTTTGGAATGAAAATGGATTTAATGATTTAAAATTTGAATTAAAGAAACTTATATCGCCGGTACACGGAGATGAACTGGATAGTTTTGATATATACCTTGATGTTAATAACTTGAATAAAAATGGTCTTTTTTCTGAGCCTGAAAAAATAGAGCCATTTCCGCTTTTTGATTTCTATGATTACAAAGTAACTGGAAAAATAAATGAAAATGGACATGGTTTTTTAAAATACTCTAATAATAAGGAGAAAGCGGTTGAAGAAGAACAGATTGACTTTAAATATGAAACTAAAACTAAATGTGGAATTATTGAAGTCGATATCAGAGTTTATGATAGGGAAACTTCATCTATTGATAAGCTGATTCAGCGCGGCCTCATTAATGAGGATGGGGAGTACTTATCTAGGACACAGACTAAACGGTTGCTGGACCAGTCTAATGGCGTTGGTGTATACAGAAATGGCTTTAGAATAAGGCCGTTAGGAGATGCTAACTTTGATTGGCTTAAATTAAATCAGCAAAGGATACAAAACCCTTCATTTAATATTGGTAGTAATCAAGTTGTTGGCTTTGTAAGAATACAAAGTGAGAGTAAATCAAACTTAAAGGAAACTAGTGCTCGTGATGGTTTAAAAGATAATGTAGCGTTTAAAAACCTAACAGATATTGTAAAGCGGGTTATAACTGAGCTAGAGGAAAGGCGATATGTTTATAGAAGAAAAGTTGGAATAAATAAAGAAGCTACCAAAATTGAAAGTAATTTTGAAAAGTTATTCTCTTTTAATAATGTAAATGAAGAAATTTCAAAGTGGTTGAAGTCTGAAGGTGTATCTGAAAAAGCTCAAGAAGAAATAAAAAATATACTTAAAACTAAAGAAGATGATAGCGCTAGGTTAATTGAAGATATTCGAAAGAAAGTTGCAATATATCAAGGTCAGGCTACGCTCGGTAAAATAATTGATGTTGTCATACATGAAGGTAGGAGGCCGATAGGCTATTTTAAAAATCAATCTAAAAACTTGGATTTTTGGTTTGAAAAATTTATAGCTGAAGGTGGTGATGAATTGCAAGAAAAAATATTAAATTCATTGGATGGGTTTAATAAAAACTCTGAGGCAATAAAAGAACTTTTTTCAAGACTAGATCCGCTAGCTTCAAAAAGCCGTGGAAAGAAAAAGTTAGTTAAGCTATCAAAAGTTATTCGCAGCTCAATAATGGTCTTTGAGAATTTAATTAATGATAGTCATGTTGAGGTTAAGCTAGAAGGTGACTTAGATATTGACTATGATGCTTGGGAGACAGATCTATATGTGATTATAACTAATTTAATAGATAATAGTTTGTTTTGGCTTATAGATAAAAATATTTCTAACCCATTAATTAGTATAAGTTTAGTTTCTGAAAATGGTGTTTTCCAATACCTTGACTTTAGAGATAATGGGCCAGGAATTTCAAAAAATTTGATAGAGTCAGAGGCTATATTTGAACCTCAGTTTACGTTAAAAAAGGGAGGTGTCGGAATTGGTTTGCCAATAGCAGGCGAAGCTGCATATAGAAACGCTCTTGTTTTGAAAGCTTATGAGGCGGAATCTGGTGCTTACTTTCGATTACAGGTTAAGGATTAGGAGCGATTATATGAAGATTATTTTGGTTGAAGATGAAATAAGCTGTATTGAAGACTTTGAGGTAACTTTTCAACGTTATATTGAGCAGCATAATGTTGCTGGCTATAAATATGAGATTGCAGAAAGCTTAGAGGAGGCTTTATCAAAACTAGATTCAAGTTTTGATGCAGCAATTATAGACCTCAAGCTAAAAGATAATATTAATGGCGGAAACGAAGTAATTGATAGGATAAAAAATAACTTTAGGATACCAATTGCAGTTTTGACTGGTACACCAAATAATTTAGACTTTGAATCTGCACCTTTGATGAAATTGTTCACTAGGGACGAAGGCTATGATAATGCATTAGACTTCTTAGTTGGTATTTTTAATACAGGCTTAACACAAGTATTTGGTGGAAGTGGCCTTTTAGAGAAGGCATTACGACAAGTATTTTGGAAGAGTATACCGGAGTCTCTTGAACATTTCACACCTGAATCTCCTTACTGTGGTTTAACTCACAAGCAGTTACTTAGATTTGCGATGTCACATATTATAGAGGAGTTAGAAAGTACTAATAGCCAAGATCCCAGTAATATCGCAGAGACCTATATATACCCAGGGCAAGAGCATGAAAAA
>NZ_AUYB01000092.1 GCF_001625655.1 Pseudoalteromonas luteoviolacea DSM 6061
TCTTTGTCATGGTGGCTTGAGTTGCGTTATGTTTTTTGATCTGATCACGCAAAAGTTCAGAAGTTCAATTATTTAGGAAACAAGGCCGTTTTTAGGTCCATTTAGGTGATGAAATGACAAACAATATAAAACAGCTGTTATTAATTGTTGTGGTGTTTGTAATCGGTACCTCTTTTCAGTATGTCTTGTGGGGTAGACCAGAGGCAGATTTCTTTACAGCTATTTTTCAAACTAACCCATGGCTTTGGCTCTTATATTTTCTAGGAGGGAATTTTGTTGTGGAAAAATTGATAAAATAAAAGTAATAAGAGACTAAATGTCGGAATAATAAAAATTAACCAATATAGAACCCCAATCCTTGCTGAGGCTTTCATTTTATACGTGAACGTCATTTGAAACTGGAACAAGAGCCCGGAAGTTCTTGCTCAGGGGCATACTCTAGAGCAGTTTAAGGGTGACATTGAGTTTCGCAAAGTTACGTAAGAGTTTGACAACGACCGCCAGTTTAACTCCAATTACAAGGTCACAAACTATAAAGTCGGGGAAATAAAGCTATGAGCACATTAAAATGCCACTTTACCGAGCGATGGCCACTGAGTGGCCGGGAAAATCTGCTGAACTATACAGCTGGAAGTTATGTGCGTTTCTGGCGGGATATGTTTGATGAGAAAGAAAAACTAGATTACACCCGAGGCGAACCAAAAGGTAGAATGGTGTCCGACTTTTCTAACCAATGCCTTCATCTAATCATCAATAATAACTTGGTGCGTCAGGAACCAACGGAGTTGGTATTGGCGGCTGCACGTGATGGATTGGATCTCTTATGTGCGCATTATCATCTGGCCATGCAGCCGGGTGAATTACATATTTATTCAATCAGAGAAGGGGTTTTTCGCTCTATTGGCGACAGTCGTTTGGGGGCTGCAACTATGCAGATTTGGCTTACGCATGTTTGTATGACTCTGGCGTTTCGTGATTTCGATGCGCTGGGGTTGATGTGTGAGTTTGGTGCGCCTCAGTTAAACATGGCGGGCGCGAAACCTGACAGATTTGATTTTGCCCTTGTAGAATTGGTAAAAGGTGCCTTTCGCTCGGGAGCAGACTTACCTAAGCTGGTTGAAGCGCTGACATTAGCAGCAGCGCCGGACAACATTGAGCCACCACGCAGACGTTATGTTTATAACTTATACTTACCATTTGCGGATACACTCATTGCTATTTTGAATGGTGATCAGGCGCATTATGAACGTGCTTTTATTGCCGGAATTGAGGCACATTATGCTCATTACAATGTAGAAGAGCCCGAGCTGGGTCATGGGATGGCGTTCTTCCTCACTGCGGCAGCGAGCCTGGCGTACGATCAGCAGGGTTGGACGTGTCCAGAAACACCTTATGTACCTCAATGGATAGTGAAAAAAGATTTCACCTTACCCATGACTGGTGCGCCATTGCCGACGTTAGACTAATTTTGGTTGAAGTGCACCCGCTTTAGTGAGTGCACTGAATATAATGCGAAACCAAGATGACGTACACAGAGTATCCATATATGCCACGGAAAATACTTGATTTAAATAGGGCTGCATTTGGGGTTGTTCCATCTCTGCTTTGTGGTTTACTCTGAGTTTATCTATTTACTTCAAACGTTTTATTACTTCGCTGGCATTGCACTTACGCAAATACTATGTTCAACATAACCTGCCCATCCTTGTATGGCGCGTAGCTAAATTGTAAAAGGTCTTTTGTGCAAACAATTCAACACGCAACTTAAGCATTAAAGCACATCGCTATAAGCTATCTATTTGTAAGGCTTCCCAAAGTAAAGCATAATCTAAACCTTTTCAGGACAGTTTCTAATTCTATGAATAACTTATGGAAGTTCACTATCAGCAATAGTCGAGCAATCTGTTTTTGGATATCGACATAAATTAGAACGGTATTAGGTATAGGGTTTTAACTACTCACATGATCCTTTCTAAACTCACTAGGGGTTTTCCCTGTTGTTTGTTTAAATGCTTTGTAAAAAGATGACCGAGCGTTAAAACCTACTTCCAATGCAATATCGAGTACAGTGCTGCTATTGGCCAATATTTGGGGCTTGGCAGCCTCAATGCGCCATTGATTAACAAAGTCGAAAAAGCTTATGGAGAGCGTTTCATTTAGTGTTTGAGAAATATAGTTTGGTGAAATATTAAGGTGCTTTGAAAGCTTTTGCAGTGATAAATCAGAATCTAAATAGAGTTTGTCCTGTTCCATTGCCGAATTTATCTTTATTGCGATACGTGCTGATTGTGTTTGATCTAAAGCGGAGCGCTTATATTTTTTAGTTGGGCCATCCTTATCATCAGTAGAATTGTCGTGATCTTTAATCAACTTCTTTATTACACCGTCATCTAACATTGCTAGCGCAGGCTTTTGTTGTAAGCCAAAGTGGGTCAGACACCAGATTAACAGCAGAGAAAGGAACATCTCTGTTGTGCTAGTAAATAAAGCATGCTCAAACAAACTTGAGAAAAATACCGTCACTACAGAACACATCCAAACACTTACAGCAATAAAAAGTAGCCAATTCATCCATTTAAGCTCTTTATGGTCGTGATTTGAGAAAACGTCTTTTAACCTGTTACGGTATTGACCCAACTTCCGTACAATCTTTAATAAGGTATATGCGCACTGTACTAGCCACAACAACATCATGACTAAAATACCCATAAGTAATGTGCTAACAAACGGGTCCTTTATATCCTTATCATGTATGAAAATGGCAGTATGAACTTCTTTGGGTAAAAACAACATCATTATCGAAATCAATATGGCTGGGGCTATTAATCCATAATGTTTCAGTAGCCTTTTGCTTAACTGCCAAGGTGTATCGGCCGTCAGCCCTTCTACGTAAAACCATAATGAGGGACAAAGTAAAAACAGGGCTGGAAATGCAACAGCTGTGTACAGTGCATAGTAATCAGGTAACACCGAAGAAATAGTAGAATTTAATGCCAAAATACCACTGGCGAGTAAAAATAGTGCCAATGGCAAATTCATCGCATGCTTCGCAACTCGTGATAAGAGAATGGGCACACTGATACACACTTGGCCAACAATAATCATAGTCAGAATAGTTTCGATAGGGTCGGCCAAGTTCTGTTCCTTTTATAGCTCTGTCTTTGAAGGCTTAAACATAAAAAAGTGTCCGCGCTTATAGTCTCGGACGACCTAACTATTTATAAGTTATATCGTTTAGTTCCGTCAACTATTCCCAAACCAAGGGATTAAATTAAACTAACGGAGCTAATATGAATACAGCAAAAGGTATTTCGACACCATTTGAAGATTACCGAATAAATGTAAAATTGAAGATTTCGGCATTGTGGATAGCAGTGATGTTTTGCTATGTCTACGGTGATTATATTCAAGTATTTGTACCTGGAATTATGTCCGAAGCGTTGCTCGTCAGTGCAGACAAAGAGGGGATTCAATTTGAATTCTTTGCAGTCGCACTATTAATGTCCATTCCTAGTGTGATGGTCTTTTTGACTTTGGTATTAAAACCTCTCATCAATCGAAGATTAAATATCATCATTCCCAGTTTATTTGTTGTGCTTCTTGTGTCCCTTAACTTGGAAACTGTGTGGGGCTTTTATCTCTATCTCACAGGACTAGAAGTTTTGCTGTCTTTAATGACGATTTGGCACGCTTGGAAATGGCCAAAGAGTGAGATTATGGATTAAAACTAGCAACAAAGTAGGTTTTGCTAAATCGCGGCATAAAATTTATCTATATATTACAACTAAATAAGACATATTTTGAAGGACTTTAAATATGAAACAATTACTCCCTTTTGCTTTATTCAGTAGTTTGACTTACGCATACGACTTCATCGACTTGCAATACAATGCGAATGGTAAGCTCATCATGCCAGACACTGATTCAGCCTTTGTTGCTGGTAATGATGAATCGGCTTATTTACAAAAAATCGATCTGAATAGTAAACAAACAACTTTGTTAGCGTTACCTGAAAAGCCGATCATGTATAGCCTTGGTAAACTTGCAAATCACCAAGGTACCCAAGCCTTTGTGCTAACAGAGCAAGGCATTTTTCATGTTGGCGCAACAAAAACTCGTAAATTGTTGAAAGCAGACTCGGTGTTTAAGCCTGATACTTTTTCTAATTTTAAATATCAAACGTTTACGTTAGATGCAAATGGTGACGGCTTAACCGACTTTTATTTGCCCGGTATTGAAGTTCAAACCATTTATATCCAGCAAAAGAGTGGTGAGTTTACGTCTACCACACTTCCTTTAAGTGCAAAAACAGTCACTCAAGAAAAAGAACAAAACTTAGTGATCAGTCATACATTGCCGCGCTTTCCTATACTAGCCGACATAAATGGAGATGGTATCGATGACTTGATGTTTTATGATCAAAAAGCAGTACAGTATTTTCTGGCGACTAATCAAGGCCCAAATAAAAAACTGAAAACACTCATTTCGATTGATGATAAAAGCAAGCAGCAAATAGAAAAGTTAAGAGACTTTAACAATGATGGTTTTCCAGACATTCATATTGTAGAAAGCCTCTCTGAAGGCGCTGATGAGGACAGTAATCTAGACAGTGAAAGCATTCACAGGGTTTTCTTTTCTGAGCAGACGAGTAATGGACTGGTCTTTAAAGGCAACCCAGATATTACACTCACATTGGAAGAGACTAGCTCCATTGCCGACATCAGTGATTTTGATGGAGACGGGCTAAATGACTTAGCGATTATCTCTTTTGATATTGGCTTTATGGATATTATTTCTATCGCCAGTGCTGCGATGGAAAATAAAGAAGTGATGCTTGATAGCACTATCAGTATTTATAAGGGGAAAACCAACAATCAGTTTTCAAAAAAAGCAGCCTCAAAGAAAAGCTTTGAATTGGCAATGAATATGAACGAATCAAATAGCGGCACTGGAAAAGGTGTTATTTTCAAAGACTTTAATGGTGATGGGCTAACTGATTTGTTGATTAGAACTGATACCAATGAGATAAAATTGTATTTTGGTGATGAAAAAAGGGCGTTGTCACGCAGAGCCAAGCGAATTAAGTGCTCACTGCCAAAATCTTCAGGCGATATTTATAGTCATGACCTAAACCAAGATAATAAAGAAGAAATTGTATTGAAGGTCAAAGATAAAAAAGAAGGCTTTAGACTCGAAGCTATCAGTATAAAATAAGCAGTATTTAAACAGGTATCTATCTCAAATATTGCGAAATCGCCCAGCATTTAAGGGCACGCCTTTGAGTTTACGAGACAATAAAAAAGAAGCACTTTAGTGCTTCTTTGATACAGGGCAATATACGCGAATTAATTGGATTGAATTGCTCGTTTAGCTTCGCTTGGTTTGGCAGCTTTTGGTTTGTCATTCAACTTTGGTTGCGTCCTATCAAATATACCTAACCTTATTCTGATAAAGTGAAATATCTCTTTTGGCACGTTGATATCAACAGCGTTTTCCAAACCCTCAAAACCTGGGGATGAATTTGCTTCACAAATCTTAAAGTGCTCCTGATCAAACAGCAAATCAATGCCTGCAACATCAAGTCCTAAAACGTTTGCAGTTTGTGTTGCTAACCACTCTATTTCAGGTGTAATAGGGTGAGGCTTTCCTTTTGCACCGGCACTGACGTTGGCCTTGAAGTTTTCTCCGTTTGAGTTTCGCTCCATACAAGCAATAGCACGACCACCAATGGTAAATACGCGTAGATCTCTACCATGGCTCGCTTTTACAAACTGTTGCAGAATGATATTCGCCTTAGGGTTAGTCGCCTCAATCAGCTGCATAAGGTCGTCAAATTCGCCTTTTGACTTAGACAAAAAGACACCACTTCCTTGCGAGCCCGAAAGTGTTTTCACAACTACAGGAAATCCAATCTGCCTCTCTACTAATGCTACATTTACCGGAAACTTGACCAGCATTGTGTCTGGAGTCGGAAGGTTTTTTTCAGCCAATATTTGTTGCGCAAACAGCTTATCTTTAACTGTCTCAATAGAGTGAGAGCTGTTTACACAGTAAACACCCAAGCGCTCTAAGTGGCGTATAATCGCTAGCGCGAAATAAGTGGTGCCAGCGCCCATTCTTGGCATTACAAAATCAGGCAATGCCTGTTTTTTACCGTCGATGAGAATACTTTTTTCATCTTCTCTTGTTACGGTTAAGTCAAATTGATCTGGAGAAAATACTTCGAGTTCAATGTTCTCTTCTTTCGCAACTTCTACAAGCCTATGTATTTCATAAGACTCTTGACGAAGTAAACTCGCATTTTCTTTGTAAATTATCCAGCCTCGCACTAATAGCTATCCTCTGTTTCACTGTAATTGTCTTGATTGGTTGATTTTGCTGTGGCGCTAAGCGTATGTATTGCTCGCTTTTGCGTCAGCTTTTTATACTTTTGCCACAAGCGCTCGACTTTTGTCTCGCTGTCCTTTTCGTGATTGCAGGTCTGTAAAAAGTTTTGCTCTACTTGATTGTTCGGTACATCTATACCTTGTTCGAGTACAAAAAGTCTTCTACCTACTTGGGTTAACAATTCCGATTCTTGAATTGTAAAGTGCCCACTGCGGTTAAAACCATTTGGGAAGTTGATATCATCATAGAAGTTACTTGTTTTCACAAAGCCATGTAATAATTCCATCTTCACACTCTCTCATTGACAAAAGATCGTATTTTCACGGAGTATGCTGGGGATTTAAGTGTGTGTACAACAATATAATTTTATCGTTACGATAAGAGGTAACAAGTGGATATTGAACTGATAAAAACATTTATTGAGGTAAAAGATTGTCGTCATTTTGGTAAGGCAGCAGAAAATCTTTATCTTACTCAAGCAGCTGTGAGTTCACGAATCCGTCAGTTAGAACAATACTTTGGAGTACAGCTTTTCGTTCGTAATAGAAACAACATCCAGCTTACGCCAGCAGGAGAGCGGTTAGTGAGTCATGCTGAATCGATGTTGCAAACGTTGCGGATGGCAAAACAAGATGTCGCATTAACGGGAGAGCAATTGACCCAAATTAGTATTGCAGGTACACCGAATACTTGGGATACCTATATTCATGATGCGATCTCAAAAATATATGCCAGACAGCCGAATTTGAGCTTAGTGGCCGAGATCCAGTCACGAGAGCAGATTTCTCGACAGCTAATTGAACGAGCCTTAGACGTGGCTATTTTATTTGACCCACCGAAAGTGGACGAATTAAAGATTGAACGTTTACATACATTTGAATTGATCCCCGTTTCTACCTTTGCCAATGAGGTAGAAAAACCGCAAGAGGTAAAGCGCTACATTATGGTTGATTGGGGGACTAGTTTTAATGCATGGCATGCAAAAGAGCTAAAAGAGATTGCTACGCCTTCTGTCCGCACAAGTACTGCACGTATTGCACTGGATCTAATTTTGCAGTGTGGTGGCAGTGCATACTTGCCCGATGTATTGGTTCGTCCATTTATTGAGCAAAATCTTTTATATTGTTTAGACGACTTACCTACATTCTCAAGAGAAGTGTATGTGGCATTTCACAAAGACAACGAACATGCAGATAAATTACATGAAATACGTCGAATGCTAAGACAAGAAGAGCCAGAGGCTCCATCAATTCTGGCACCTTAGAAAATACGTTAAGCTGTGGCTTCGCATTCTTCAATATGCGAAGTCTCATGATATGTGTTGAACCTGTAAAAATAATTTAAGGATGGGCTCTACAACTTTGTAATGATTAGTGCTGGTTATACTTGTCAATCTCATTTAAATAGCTAAGATCTTCCGCCAGACTGAGTAACTTTACCGCCAAACAGAGCGTGACATGCCTAAATCCAAAACAAGCCAGCTAATTTACATGGTTGTACTAAATAGATGGTTTCTTCTTTTTCCATTAATTCTTATTTGTTTGCTCGTAACCAATATTACGGTAGAAGACCTACGTTTCTTGTTTGGTCATATGGATGAACATGGCTATCAAAATGTCATTGACAACGAATCAACCATCACCATTTTATTGATTGGGTTTGGCGCGGTGATGGATGGCAGAAAGATTTTGTCAAAACGTGCTCGGGACAGCAAACAAGACACACGTCTAGAAGAACACACGTTATTAAACGAAACCTCTGAATACTATGGCTTTATGCTTATAGTGATTGGGATCTCAATTGAGATTGTCGACCAATTGGCAAACTACTTACGTAACTTTCATCTTGAGCTACTCGTATTTGAAGCTTGGTTTAGCATTGTTTTGAATATTGTTGCAGTGGGAGTCATGCTAAAAGCCACCTACAAAATTGCGGTGATAAAAAAGCACAATCATCAGCTTTAATAATTGACTATGCAGTAATGGCTTAATTCTTATACACGTAACTCAAATAGTGCTTGGGAGCGCCAAATAGGGTCCAGTGGTTTATTGTCCGTACTGATAAGCCAAACAAAGTTGGCAAATTGCTCTGCCTTAAACCCATAGATTGTGGTTCCTGAAAAAACATCAATCAGTATCTTGTGTAACGTTTCTAGGTGCTCTTGGGTAGAAAGTACGGTATTTAGAACTACCCAACTGTTTTTAGTCAGATGTTTTTTTATGTCTTGATAGAAAGACGTTTCAAACATAAAAGGCACGGGCTCTGATGAGTCAAAAACATCCACAAAAATCAAATCAAAAGGCTCTGCGGTGGTGTCGTTTATAAAATGGCACGCATCCATACAATGGATAGTGTGGTGAAGTTGTTGCGGGTTAAAATGTTCTTCGTATAGATCAATGACCGTTTTGTCATACTCCACAACTTCAATACCTAACGCTGGGTAGTGTTCACTAAGGTGTCTTAGGATCCCGCCACCACCAAGGCCAAGCTCCAATGCGCGAGCTGGGTTTTTCATTACATTTAAAGGGAGTGTCATAAACAACATATGCGGAAACATCAAAGCATCTGGCTGCGAGAGCGACATCGCGCTTTGTACACACCCATCAATACAAAACCAGCGTAACTCATTGTTTTGGTATACTTCGTATAATTTGCCTTGATTATTCAGTTGCACAATTTGAGATAATTGTTCATGTTGGTCTATTGTTTTTGACATACTAATTTCGGAACAGTGATAAGACAGGGTATATTCTAGTAATTAATTTGTCGTTTTGTAATATCAGTGCCTATTTTATAGTGATATGCTATTAATAGATTGAGTAATAAAAATACTAAAGTGCTAAATAAGTAACGTTGGTATTATCCTTTTCTGCAATAACCGTCACTCTATGTGACTAGGTGTGTAAAATAAGTAATGAAGTATCGTTTTGTTAGTACACTGTTGGTCTGGATAACGTTAATTGTGAGCATGTCTTCCAATGCACAACTCATTCGTTTTATCGCAGAAGACTTACCGCCTTATCATTTCATCAACGATGCTGGAAAAGCAGATGGTGGTCTAGTTGAAATTGCCCGCGCATTGCAACAAGAAAGTGGCTTAGAAGCCAAAATAGAAATTTTACCCATGGCCAGAGCACATCACGAGTTACAAACTAAAAATAATGTAGTGATGTTAGCTTGGTTAAAAACGCCTTCTCGTGAACAAGGGTACAAATTTTTAGGCTCGATGTGTCAAATCTCTGCGTCGCTGATTGGTTTGAAAGAAAACAAACTAAATCTGACAGATCTTGAACATGCGAAACAATATCGAATCAGTACCATTCGCGGATACTACAGCGAAGAGTATTTACGTGGAGCCGGGTTTTCAGAGGAGCATGACCTTGTTTTAGTCTCCCATTATGCGAATCTTTGGCAGCTATTATACAAAGGGCGGACAGATTTAATACTCACCAATACACAAACCATAAAACGAGAGTTAGATGCTTTAGGGCTAAATCCTGACAAGTTAGAGTACAAACTGACACTGAAAGATTTTCCGTCGCAACTGCATTTAGCAGCCAATCAAAGCTTTCCAGACGAACTAGCAGTAAAAATAAGTGCGGCGTTGGATAAGCTTAAGACCTCTGGTCGATATCAAAAAATCATTCAAAAATGGCAAATGCCAAACTAAGCATGCGCAAAAAAGGAACTTATTTTTTAAGCTAATAGCGAGCAGCAATGGTTTCCTTTGACTACACTTTTCATTCAGGATAATCGTTGGGAAGCTAACAAAGTAGGATGGAAATCGGTGACTTGCAGCTGCAAACGGTGATGGACAGCGTCAAAGACGGGTTTATCATGACGGATGAATGTGGCGAAATTATTAGCTTTAACCTTTCGGCTTCTAAAATATTTGGTTATACAAAACAGCAAGTTATTGGCCAAAATATCACTTCTTTATTGTCATCAGAATACCGACCTCTCTATTTCAAGTATGTGCAGAGCATTCAACATGTAGGCGATATGCAGCAACCTTCTTCAAGCTTGGAGGTACTGGCAATACATCAAGCCGAGACAGTTTTTCCGGTGGAGTTATCAGTCAGTGCACTAGAGGTTAGGGATAAAACAGTTTACTTGGCAACCGTGCGGGATATTACAGAGCGAAAAGAAGCTGACCAGTCGATTAAATCCTACATCGAACATATTGAAACGATTATGGATACCGTGCTTGATGGACTCATTACCATAGATATGAGAGGAACCATTCATAGTTTTAATGCAGCGGCTGAAGCTATTTTTGGGTATCGAGCCAGTGATGTCGTGGGTAGAAACGTAAAGATGTTGATGCCTGAGCCTTATCAATCAGAACATGATATGTACTTAGAAAACTATCATCAGACAGGTGATAAAAAAATTATTGGTATAGGTCGAGAGATAACTGGCAGACGCCATAGTGGGCATTTATTTCCCATGGAATTAGGCGTCAATGAAATGGTTGTGCAGGGCAAAACCATGTTTGTTGGCACAGTACGTGACATTTCCGAGCGCAAAGCGGCGGAAGCCGCCATAGATTCTTACATTCGCAAACTCCAGATTAGCAACTCAGAGCTAGACCAATTTGCGTACATAGCCTCCCATGATTTAAAGGAACCTTTGCGAGGCCTCGCAAACAATGCGCTATTTCTAGAGGAAGATCATGGTAATGCTATGGGCGATGAAGGGGTACGGCGAATTCAGCGGATACGGTTTTTGTGCACACGCATGGAAAAGCTCGTAGACAGCCTGTTGTACTATTCAAGGCTTGGGCGTCAGGACTTGGCAGTTGAACATGTTGACTTGAATGCACTGATTGATAGTGTGGCCGAGTTAACACTTCCAGAAGAAACCGCGCAAAGTGTCAGTCTATCCATACCCAAGACGCTGCCTTGTATTACTTGCGATAAACCCAAAGTTTCAGAGCTCTTTCGTAACCTGATTTCTAATGCTGTTAAGTACAATAAATCAGCAAACAAAGAGATCGAAATAGGCGTAAAGTCGTGTATTGAGCCTGTCCATAACACGCTGGAAACTCGCGTATTCTATGTAAAAGACAATGGGCAGGGCATTGATAGTCGATTCTTTGAGGATATTTTTAGAATTTTCAAACGGCTAAATGAAGAGGATGACTCCGTGCGTGGCACTGGCGTTGGTCTCACTTTCGTTAAAAAAATTGTTGAGCGCCATAATGGGCAGATTTGGGTTGAATCGGAACTCGGCCGCGGTAGCTGCTTTAATTTTACCTTGAAGCTAGGAGACTGACAGATGGACAAAGACCTAGGTCTGCTTTTGTTGGTAGATGACAACCCAGATGACTTTGAAGCGATACTGCGCAGTTTAAGAAAAAGTCACTTTATGAACCCGATTCAATGGTGTCAGTCTGGTCAAGATGCCAAAGACTTTTTATATAAAGGGGGCAAGTACGAAACGCAAGAGCATTTAAAAAGGCCCGTTTTAGCGCTGGTGGATTTGAATATGCCAGGTTTGGATGGCAGACAGTTGTTACGTGAATTGAAAGCCGATCCAAAAATGTGTTCAATACCCATCGTGGTGCTGACCACCTCGAGCGATCCTCAAGACATTGAGTCTTGTTATGCGCTTGGGGCATCTGCTTATATTCAAAAGCCTGTGGAGTTTGACGATTTAGCGGTTGCATTTAAGAAGCTCAAAGATTTTTGGTTTGATGTTGCTTTACTCCCTACAACTGACGGATATGACTAGTGCAAAACTTTAACTGCTTACTGATAACTGACGACATTGACAGCATTGAAGTGTTTAGCCATGCCTTAAAAGATACAGGTATAAATCACACATTGTACTTGTCTGCAACACCTTCAGCAGGGTTACAAAAGGCGCAGCGCATCAAGCCAGACTGTATTCTTATGAGTGAGCTCTTATTGCCAGATACAGATGTTAAAGCACTATCGGAATACACGCCTTTATTGTGTATTGCGTGCAGTGACAATATCGAAGAACCAGCTCTATCAAATTTTGGCTCGCTTACAACAGTTAAAATTAACAGCGCAATGGCTCGCGATTTGATGGGGTTATTGCCCGAACACAACCCGATAAAACAATCGATTGCATCTAAAATTGTATTTAATGCAGCATTTTTAGATTTGGTAATTGAGAGTATTCCAAACTACGTTTTTGTAAAAGATACTCAGTTTAGAATTGTGCGTGCTAATCAGCAATTTTTATCGCTCTACCCTGAGAACTACAGAGACAAAGTGATTGGCTCTACAACCATAGAAGACTATGACCCCGCAGAGGCTCAAGAGTTTTTGGCTAAAGACCGTGAAGCGTTTACGTGTGGTTACAGTGAAACCGTCGAAAAAATCCAATTTCCAAATGGAGAGCTTCGCACGTTATTTACGCAAAAAAAGCGATTCACCGACGAACATGCGCAAGATTATATTTTTGGGATTTGTACAGATGTAACTGAGCGTGAAGATCTGATTAAAAAACTGACTAAGTCCAACCAAGATCTGGAACGGTTTGCTTACAGTGCATCGCACGATTTAAAGTCACCACTTAATGCCATTAAAAACCTCGTTGGTTGGATAGAAGAAGATCACTTTGAGCAACTACCCGAAGGCGCAAAAGACAGTTTCAAGTTAATTAAAAGCCGCAGTATTCGCATGGCGAGGCTGCTGGATGACCTGTTAGCATATTCACGAGTGCAAAAACGACTTGAAGATGAGGAGTGGGCGCTCGTTGATGATATTATTCACTCTGCGTTTTCTGTAATCGATAGTTCCGAAAAGTTCTCGCTTAAAATCACTGGGCCTAAATTGCAGCTCCCTCGAGTAGCGTTTCAAATTGTAGCGATGAATTTGCTCGGCAACGCAATTAAGCATCATCATAAAAACAGTGGTGTTATAAACATAGAAATTAAGGCTCAATCCAATGGGCATCAAATTTCATTTATTGATGATGGCCCAGGAATTCCAATAGCCTACAGTAAAAAAATCTTTGAAATGTTCCAAACACTTCAGTCTCGAGATGTGGTTGAAGGCAGTGGTATGGGGCTTGCACTAGTTAAAAAAGTTTTGGACTATTACGAAGGACACGTCACATTAAATGAACATCATGAAGGCGGTGCAAAGTTTGATGTTTTGTGGCCGAAGAGGGCCAAAATTAAATAGCATTTAACCTCATCAAATGTCGTAATTTTTAATTTGTAAAAGGTTTATTTATCCTGTTTACTATCAACGTAGTTTTACCATGATTCACATTTGGTTGTAATTTTCATGGCCTTACCTCTGGAACACGAGTTACATTTTAGTGCACACTAGCGTCAATAAGTAACTTTAGAGACCGCAATGATCCAGCTAAAGCAAGTAACTTTTTCCAGAACAGATGGCACTACTCAAAGAAAAATTATTGACGATCTATCCATTACTATCAATGAAGGCCAACAGGTAGCATTGGTGGGAGATAGCGGCTCAGGTAAAACGACATTGCTAAACTTGCTTGCAGGTTTACTTGTGCCGACTGACGGTGAGATTACCGTCAATGGACACCTAATCTCTCATTTTAATGACAATCAACTTGCATTGTATCGGCGCACAATAGGGGTGATATTTCAGCATTATCAGCTACTAGAGGCATTGACTGTGGCAGACAACATCAGCTTTCAGGCGCGCTTAAATGGTTTTAAAGTTGAGCACAAACAACTAGAAACACTCGCTGAACGACTCGGTATAAAAGATAAATTGAGTGCTCTACCCAATCAACTTAGTGGTGGTGAGCAGCAAAGAGTAGGGATTGCTAGAGCCGTTATCAACCACCCGAAAGTCATTTTGGCGGATGAGCCAACCGGTAATTTGGACAGTGAACGAAGTCAAGAAGTGGTAGATCTGCTACAAGCTTTGTGTAAAGAGCGTAATATTAATTTGGTAATGGTGACGCACAGCCAAAGATTAGCTAAGCAATTTGAAACGCAGCTAAGGCTTAAAAACGGAAAGTTATATGACTGAGTTGCGGCTTATTTTTTTCACTTATGGTCAGTTTTATTTGCGCCATAAAGGATTATTGTTGTTATTTGTGCTTGGCTTTAGTTTAGGCAGTGCACTGATTAGTGCGATTTATGGATTAAATTTAGAAGCGTCACAAAGATACAATGAAAGCAGTGCATTGCTAGAAAATCCCGTTACCCATTTTATTAAACCTCAATTAGGGGAAAAGCAGCTCTCTCACACTGTCTGGCAAAACTTATCTCGTCAGTCAAACTTAAAAATGGAGCCTGTCCTTGAAGGCCGAGTTCAGTTAGAAGACAAGCGTTGGCTAAGTATTCGCGGTGTTGATTTATTGAAGTGGGTGCAATTTCAAGGTGGTGGTGATAACGAATCTGAAGGGCGCAAGAACCAACAAGGTCGATTATTTGAAACTGTATTTTTAGATCCAAAAGTGATTACACGGCTGGAGCCGGACGCTCCACAGAAAACGCTAACAATCGATGGAATTCAATATCGTATTAGCCCTATGGCTGGGCTCGGTTATCAGGCACTTATGGATATTAGCTTGGCAGATAAACTGTTGAATGCCAATGGCGCATTGAGCTTTATTGAAGTGATTGGAATGGATGAAGCCCGAGCGCAATTTCTAGCGCTTGAAATTGCGCAAACAGCTCGTTTGGAAAGCGCTTCTGATCAAAGTTTTGATACGCTTTCTGGGCCATTCTTTTTTAACCTTCAGGCCTTGGCTTTTCTGGGCTATATAGTTGGTGCCTTCTTAAGTTTTAATGCCATTAAACTTGCGTTTTCAGCCCGCAAAAAGTTGCAGCGCCAACTTTATGTTTTAGGTTGTCAGCAGCGCAGGTTGACTCAAGCTGTGGTTGTCGAGCTACTGTGTTTGGGGTTCATTTCGGCGTATTTTGGGGCGTTACTGGGCGTATCGTTGGCGAACTTGCTTGTCACAGATGTGGGTCGCGTATTGCGTAGCTTTTATCAGCTAGATAGGAGCTTAATTGTCGGTTTGGATTATTCTATGGTGTTACTTGGTTTTGCCTTGAATACCTTGGTTTTGATTTGCTTTTTAGGGTCGCAAAAAGCCATTACTGACAGTTATAAAAGAATGGCTGCAATCGGCGTATTTGTATTGAGTGTGATTGGTGCTTTAGTGCTATGGCAATACGCAGATAGTAAGTTTTCGGCTCTGATGTTGTGTGCTTGTGTGTTAATGGTGTTTTTTGTTATTACACCTCGTGTTCTTAAGCGAACTTTTAGCTGCCAGTGGCCCACGCAATCCCCACTATTGCTATGGGTAAAAGCGGACAGCCAAACTCAAATCAATGAATTATTAAGCGCGGTTTTAGCAACCTTAATGGCAATGGGGGCAGCCATAGGTATGCAAGTTATGGTACACAGCTTTAGCACGGCATTGGACAGCCACTTACAGAAGCGTCTCAGTGCGGATTTATATATTCGACCACTTGTGGTCACTGAACAAATGGAGCGTGAGCTTAAAGAGTCAGGTTTATTCGATAAAGTGGGGGTTTATTGGCAGGCCCCCGCTCAGATAAATACAAAGACCAAAAGCTTAGGTGTAAAGCTCATTAGTTTTGGTAACAGTGCTCTTTATCATAGCCATATCACTTTACTTAATCGAGAGCTTATAGGGCCACAGCATATCGCGGGGGCAACCGATACACAATTGGCCCGCTGTTTGGTGAATGAGCCTGGATGGCGTATTAATGGGATTAATATTGGGGATACTGTGGAGCTGAGCCAAGGCGAAAGACAAATAGAGTGTCAAATCAGCGGGATTTATTATGACTATGGCGAACAAAGTACTGCGCTTTTAGTCACCACCTCAACGATAACAAATGCACAATTCGCCTACGAGGCATTTGGGTTTTCATTGACTTTAAAACCAGAGCAAGACATTGACGAGGTCACCAAGCAATTAAAGGATACTTACGGCCTTGAAAGCAGCCAAGTGAGTGTAAATAAGACTTTTAAGGCATTCGCTAAGCAGCTGTTTGAAAATACCTTTAAGGTCACGCACGCACTTAATCTATTCATTATGTTAATAGCGCTGTTTGGTATTTGGGTGAGCTTTTTGACGCTGGGCCGCCAGCAGTTACAGCCTATGGCCATTTTGCAAACCCTAGGAGTAACGAGGAAGCAGCTGTTTTGGAGCAAATTACTGCAAGCATGCTTGATACTAGGTGTCACGACATTATTGGCTATTCCACTGGGAATATTACTAGGATGGGTACTTTTAACTTACGTAATGCCAATTGCATTTGGTTGGAGCATGGCGCTTGTTTTAAGTTGGCCTAATATTTTGGGTTTTTGCGCGGTCGTGTTGCTTTTAGCATTAATCGCCAGTGCTGCGCCCTTGATTAAATTAATTCGACGCAACGTAGCTGATAGTGTTTCAAGCTTGTAGAGGTGGTATGAAAAACCAAATAATATGTTTAATCGGTTTTGCTTTAATGGCAATGGGGTGCAGTGAGCAACCGTCTAAATCACAGCCTCAATTTTCCTTCTCAGAGCATATTGGTAAAGCAGTTAATCCTGATACAGAGCTAGTATTTCCAAAAGATCACGGTATTCATCCGGAGCAAGGGCTTGAATGGTGGTATATCACTGCGAACCTTGAAAGTGAGTCAAAGCAGCAATTTGGGGCGCAGTGGACATTATTTAGAGTGAGTACGCCAAACCTATCGAGTCATACCAACAGCAAATGGTGGGATGGGCAGTTTTATTTTGCTCACTTTGCATTGCAAACTAATGAAAACCACATTTCGTTTGAACGGTCTGGGCGTGCGGGCTCAGTAACCGTCAATGCAGCGCCATTTACAGCACAGATCCAAGATTGGCAGTTAACAAGCATAGAAGAATCGTATCTACCACTGAGTTTACAAGCGAGCGATTCAGGATATGGGGTTAAGCTTCAACTTGATCATAGTCCTAGGGTACTACATGGAGAAAATGGCTATAGTCAAAAAACACACGATGGCCATGCTTCTATGTATTACAGTTATCCATTTTTACAGGCCAGTGGTAGCGTTGAGTTTGCAGGGCAAACATATAAAGTTAAAGGGCGTGCCTGGCTTGATAGAGAATGGTCCTCTGCGTTTATAGATCCAAACCAAGCTGGGTGGGATTGGTTTAGCTTGCAAGCTAAAGAAGAATCAGACGGCGGATTGATGGCCTTTTGCATTCGTGGTGATGATCAAAACTATGAGTATTGCAGTGCAACTTCAATTAGTTCAAGCGGAGACAGTAAAGCCTACAGCAATGAACAAGTATCACTTAAAGTGCTAGAAAGTATTAAGTTAGATGGCAAGTTTTATCCCAAACTTTGGCTATTAAAAGTAGATGGTTTTGAGCCAATCGAGATCCAGAGTATTAATCCCGATTCTCGAAATAAACTAAGTATTCCTTACTGGGAAGGCAGAGTAAAAAGTACAGGTGGATTTGAGGCTTTGGGTTATGGCGAACTCGTTGGATACTAGTACACATTAAAGTGGCGCAAGGTTGTTTCTATAACAGAAAAATTGAAGAAAATAGAGATTTCTACTCGCGCACAAGGGGCTGAGGGATTATCATGCGCGACAAAGAAATTTATATAGGCAGTAAAGTATGTCTTGTCCTCCTTGCCCTAAATGTAGCTCTGAATATGTTTATCAAGATCAAAATCAATTGATCTGCCCAGAATGTGCCTTTGAGTGGGACCCGTCAGCTATTGAAGAAGATGATACGCCACAAGTAAAAGATGCAAATGGTACTTTGCTTGTGGACGGCGACAAGGTCACCGTAGTGAAAGACTTAAAAATAAAAGGTAGCTCTCAAGTTATTAAAATTGGCACCAAAGCACTGGTAAGGCGCGTTCTTGATAAAAAAGATCACGAACTTGACTGCAAAGTGGATGGGGTTGGTGAAATGATGGTAACAGCTAAGTTTGTGAAAAAAGCTTAGTGGATTAGACGCCTAATGTGAGAGTAAAAAGGCTAATTTTTACTCTCGCCTTTATTACTCAAAGCTGCTTGAACCTCATCAAAAGGTAAAGGTTTTGAAAAGTAGTACCCTTGTAGGCAAGAAACATTCGCATGTTTGCAGATATTTACATGAGCTTCAAATTCTACACCTTCTGCAATAGTCTCAATAGACAAGCTCGAAAGCATATTTGATAAGCCTATGAGCATTAGCCTGGCTTTTTCATCGAGTAGGGTCCTTTCTATAAGGCTTTTATCAAACTTTACAATGTCAATGGGATAATTTAGCAGGTGTGATATCGACGAAAACCCGGTACCGAAATCATCAAGTGCTATCTTACATCCTTTTGACTTTATCGATTTGAGCGTGTCCATAGTTGAGTCATTGTTTTCGAGTAGTGCCGTTTCTGTTACTTCAATGATTACCTTTGTTAAATCAACTTGATAGCTTTTTGCCTGTTCTTGCAAAAAAGTTGGTAGGTTCAAGTCATGGATCTGCAAAGGAGATAAGTTAATTGCAAGTTCGACTGTTTGGTTAGGATTATTGCTACATAGCTGTGAATATTGTGCGAGTGCTTTTCGAATGATTAAACGGCCAAACGACTCGATTAATCGTGACTTTTCAGAAGTGTGTATATATTCGGCAGGGCTCGCGCCTGACTTTGCTACGGGTAATCTAACAAGCACCTCCAGCGATTTCACTGCATTGTTGTGGCTATAGATTATTGGCTGAAAGTAAACATCAAAGTTTTGCGTATTGATGGCTTCTCTAAGCTCACCTTCAATTTGAAATAGCCTAAAAAACTCCTTCTCTAGTGACTCATCAAAAAAACAAATTTGATTCTTTCCGCCATTTTTAGCTTTGTACATGGCAATATCAGCTTGTTTGAGGAGATCTTCGGTTGTGGTTTTTGAAGCGCTAAGGGTAATGCCAATACTCGCAGTACTATAAATTTGATGTTCGAGGAATGAAAATGGCTCTTCTAAACTTGAGATAACTCTCTCGGCAATTAAGTGGGCAGCATCAGCGTCGCGGACTCCCGAAAACATAAACGCAAACTCATCGCCGCCAAGCCTTGCGAATAAAGGACTTTCACGAAATGAATAACGTACTCTGTCGGCTAACTCTTTTAAAACAGCATCCCCTGCAGAGTGACCCAAGCTATCATTAATCATCTTAAAGCCATCAATATCTAGCAACATGACGACAATGTAACCTTCAAGGCTTCTCATGTTGACCAAGAGCGAATTTAATGCATTTTCAAAGTAATTACGATTGAATAGCCCTGTTAATGGGTCTCGCTCAGCAAGGTCTTTTACTTGTTGGTAGCTTTGTGAAAGCTTATTTTCAAGCTCAATTCTTTTTTGTGATTGTTTTATACATCGTAGTAATTGAGTTGACGTAACCTCATCTTTTAAAAGTAAATCTTGCGCACCAGCATTTATACAATTAACGAGTAGTTCTTCGTCTCGATCGTTGGTGATCATGATAATGGCTGAACATTCACAGATTTTTTGAGATTTTAGCTCTACCAAAACCTGAAGTCCGTTTTGCCTAGGCATTTGATAGTCTAATAAGATGACGTCGTAGTTTTTGCACTGAACTTCGTTAATACCATCTTTAGCACAGTTTACTTCTTTTATATCAAATGATTGGCCAGAACAATTTAAAGCCTCTTTTACCAGTTCTCGGTCAATTTTTTGGTCATCAACCAGTAATACATTCATGACTGTTGCTCCTTGTTGCCTAGTCTCCTACTCATTAGGTTGAATGCTTAAAGTGATTGCTCCTAAGGAGCCTAGTTCATGCGGTAGGTTTCAGCTAGCAATTAGGGTAATTTGTTACTAACTTTGTATGTGATCTTTTTAGTTCAAGCTGCTTAATAAGGAATGTTAGTTGACCAAATCTATCAGCAACGCGAAAAAACGTTTAAACCTAGCAATATTGGTTGTGGTAGGTGGTGTGGTAGTAAGTGTGCTCATTTCTATACGAATATGGGGACTCTCTATTGACCAAGACAACAGCTTAATCAAAAGCACATCAATGGCAAAATCAGAATTAATTGAACATCAATTTATTAATTCTATGCCTGCAATTATCAATGCGCTAGAAAGGATGAGAAATCGTTGGGTAACACGCAAAGGCCCACCTTTTTCAGAGTGGCAGCTCGATGCGCTGGATTATGTCAATGATCATGCAGGTTTAAGGGCGGTCGAGTGGGTAAATCGAGATTACATCGTAAAGTGGGTTGTGCCGCTAAAAGGAAATGAAAATGCGGTCAATTTAGATCTTACCTTTGAGGAAAATCGAAAAAAAGCGCTAGATCGAGCCAAAGAACTAAAATCTTACACACTTTCCAAGCCGGTTAAGCTGGTGCAAGGGGGGAAGGGGTTTCTGGCGTACTTTCCTATTTTTATTGACGACCGTTTCGATGGGTTTATCTTAGGGGTTTTTGATATCTCTTTGCTAGTAGATAGCTTACTCCCACATGAATTTATTCAAGACTACAATATCGAAGTACATTCAGAAAAAGAAGTGATGTATAGCAAAACAGAAGCAGGTCTGAGCTTTGACAATGAAACTGGTTACACACATAGTTTTGCATTGTATGGTGTGCAGTGGGAGATAGCAGTATGGCCCAAGAAAAGCAAGCAAGCGCACGATGGTTCCAATATTCATTACATCGCTTTATTAAATGGAATACTTATATCTTTGCTAGCCGGGGTGGCCATTTTCTATCTTTTAAAGTCACTCATTGCAGACTCAATTATTAGAGACAAAGACAATGAATATAAAGCCACGCTAGAAAATGCCATAGACGGTATTGTCACGATTGATGGCAAAGGGCAAGTCCGTAGTGTAAATGGCGCTGTAGAGTCAATATTTGGGATAAGCAGGGAAAAAATCATTGGTACTAAACTTTATGAGCTTTTTCCCGAGCCATTTAAAACAGAGTTTTTACCCAGTTTATTAGGTAGTGGAGAACAGACTACTAGTTCAATTGAATTGGGAGAGGTAAAGCGAGTTTACGGAGTCAGGCAAGGTGGTGAAGTATTCCCACTAGACTTGGGGATTACTCAATTTACGAGCCAAAAACAGCAAATTTTCTGTTGTGTTTTGAAAGATGTATCAATACCCGTTCGGTTGGCCGAAGAAAAAGAACGACTTATTGAACAGCTCTCAAAATCTAACACTGAGCTAGATAACTTTGCTTACATCGCTTCTCATGATTTGAAGGAGCCTCTTCGCGCTATTCAAAACCACGCCTGTTTTCTCAAAGAAGATTATGAACGGCAGCTAGACGATGAAGGTGTCTACAAGCTAAATCGCCTTATTTACTTGGGATCTAAGATGGAGAAATTAATCTCCGACTTAATGCACTATTCGCGACTTGGGCGAGAAGAACCCGAGATGGCAGTTATAGACATGGAAGGGCTGGTTAATAGTACTAAAAGCCGCTTGGCAGAAAGTTTGGCTGAGCACAACGTAGAGGTCTCTGTGGAGTGTCCATTGCCAGAAGTGATGGGTAATCGAGTACGTATAGAAGAGCTATTGTACAATTTAATTGTTAACGCCTATAAATATAACTTATCAAATAAGAAAGAAGTCTCTGTTAGTTATAGACAATCGGTCAACGCTTTTTGTGTAGCTGACAATGGTATTGGGATTGATACCCAATTTGGAGACGATATTTTTAAGATTTTTAAAAGGTTGAATAGTCCTAAAAAGTTTGGTGAGGGTACCGGTGCAGGTTTGACTATTGCCAAAAAAATAGTCGAAAGGCATGGTGGTCGCATTTGGTATGAATCGGAATTAGGACAAGGGACGCGCTTTTACTTTACTCTAATGGAAATGAAGCTAGAAAATGCAGGATGATAAACTGATATTAATTGTCGAAGATAGCGACGACGACTACTACGCAACGCTTAGAGCGTTTAAGAAAGACGGGAATTTGTCCAATCCACTGAAGCGCTGTGAAGATGGGCAGGAGGCTTTGGAATATTTAAACGAGCCATGGTCAGAGGAACATCTCAAACCAGCCATTATTTTACTCGACCTCAATTTGCCAGGGTTAGATGGCAGGCATGTACTCAAAAAAATAAAACAGGATCGGCGTTTCAGTAATATTCCTGTTGTAGTCCTAACGACTTCTGATGATGAAAAGGACATTGCAGAGTGCTATGAGCTTGGTGCCAACACTTACATTCAAAAACCCGTAAAGCTAGACTCACTTTTTGAGGCAATACAAAAGTTAAAAGATTATTGGTTTCAAATTGCTATCCTCCCCAAAGGAGATTAACCATGGATGCTAAGACCATTCTAGTGATCGACGATTGCGAAGATGACAGATATGTCATCAGGCGTTTGTTACGGGAAAATAATGCGAATTGGAGTATCCAAGAAGCAGAATCTGGAGAGTATGGCGTAGAAATATTCAATGAGGTCAAAGTTGATGCTGTGTTGCTTGATTATTCATTGCCCGGTTCAGACGGTTTACATACTTTGAACCAAATTAAACAGTCTCAACCTTTTATCCCCATTGTGATGCTAACTGGGCAGGGCAGTGAAAAAGTTGCCGTTGAATCAATTAAAAGTGGTGCTTCAGACTACATCTGCAAAAGCGGTTTGACTCATTACTCATTGAGTAGGGCAATTGGCAACGCGATAGAATCCATGCAGTTACAACGAAAGATTGCAGAGCAAAACAAAGAGCTGGCTCAATTTGCACATGTTCTTGCACATGACTTGAAGCAACCGGCAAATGCGGTTTTAAAAATGGGCCAACTAATCATTAATAAATTTAGTGATGACATACCAAAAGAAGTTTTAGGCAAGCTCCACCTAATGTCCGAATCTTCTTTGCAAATGTATCAGCTGATCAACGCGTTGGTTTCTTATACGCAATTAGACTTACAAACAGGACCCCTTGTTGAGCCAACAGATTTTAACCTGTGTATTGAACAAGCATTAACGAATTTATCATCTGAGGTAAGTAGTCGCAGCGCGAAAATTAGCTTTGGTAAGCAGCCAACTATAAACGCAATCCCTTGTTTTATCGTACAGCTGTTTCAAATTTTAATTGAAAACTCTCTAAAATATTGCAACAAGCAACCACACATTTCGATTACACATCATAATGATGAAACACATTGGTATTTTTCTCTACAAGATAACGGAATAGGTATTCCCCCAAACTATAGAAAGCAAGTGTTTGACCCGCTTGTAAGGTTGCACAGTTCTGATACTTATCAGGGAAGCGGGTTGGGGCTGGCAACGGCAAAACGGATCATTAATAAGCACAAAGGCAGTATTTGGATTGCCGACAGTGAGGGCGAGGGGAGCTGTCTTAACTTCAGTATCGGGAAGGGCATTTAGTGACTTTTACGACTACCGCGTCCTTTTTGATGCACAGATGAGCTTTTGTTTATCTAACGGTGAAGGATTATTTATGTTTTTATCTAAATGGTTATGGGCGTGTGGCTTTATTATGGCAAGTACACTCGCGCTTGCTGGCCCCAAAAAAATACTGATTGTAGAAACTCTGCCCGTCCCAATCGTGACTAAACAAACCCAGCATATATTTGAAGAGCTACACCGATTGGATATGGATTTAGACATAGCCGTTTTTAACGGAGATGGTCAAAGCGAGAAGATAACCAGTCACATATTAGAGCAAATCGAATGCGGTTGTTTTGATCTTTTGATCACCAACGGTACGCTCGCTTCTAAAATTGGCAAGAAGCTTTTGACTGGCAAGGGTATACCAATGGTTTTTGTAACGGTAGCAGACCCACATGGCGCGGGGTTAGTGCCAACGAGTCAATCGTCCCCAATAAACTTTATCACTGGCTCTATTTACTCTGTGGGCAGGGGCACGAAGCTAGAAATAGTTAACCAACTGCTTAAAGCTAGGCAGACCAACATTGGTGTAATTGCAACTTCATATCCTGCGGCACTCACTGACATAGATAAGCTTGAGTCTATTGCCACAAACTACCAACTTATTAACTTTACGAAACGAGTGATTAAGTATCGTGATAGAAACGAAGTAGAACTTGACGAAACATATCATCAAGCACTTGAAGCGGCTGCGTCTATCGCACCTCAAGTTGATTTTTTTTGGTCCGTAAATGGCCCTTTTAGTGAAAGGTCGGACTTTGTTCACCAAATGTCTATGTTAAAACCTGTGTTGTATGGTGCTAATTTAAATTCAGTTAAACAAGGCGCACTTTTTACGGTTATACCTGACATACAAAGCACTGCTGAGCAAACTGCCGGCATTATAAGAGAGATTTTCTCAGGCGTTAGCCCTGCAATGATAAAGGTACAAGCAGCGCCGCGAAAAATACTAGCATTTAATATTCGAACTGCAACACAACTAGGTATTGTTATTCCATACGACTTATTAAGTATTGCTGGTCGCAATGTTTTTCATTGAGCGCAATAACCCATGAAGCTGCGTGACTTACTATTAATAACTTCATTTCCCTTGGTGGTGATAGGACCCATTTTGGTGGGAGTTATTGCATATCAGTTTGTTAAAGAAAGTACCTACGATAAATTGCAGTTGGTCAACGACATCCATACAAAAGATTTTGTTGAGCTGCATGTTAAAGCGAGACATGAAGTGCTACTGAGAAATAAAATGGACCAGCTCAGTAACTATGTTGCGGCATATCAGGATGAAATTATTGCAGAAATTAACATCGAAAGTAACGTTTACAAAGGTAGTTTCATTATTTTTGACAAGGAAAATGACGCGTACTTGTACAATAAAAATTACTTTATCCATATTGATGACAAAGATTTAGAGTCGAGCTTTTCAGGTCTTAATGCTGGCTTGAACCTAATTAAACTCAATGGTGAGCGTTATATATACTCACAATATTCATTTTCACCATGGAATTGGCATATATACGGTCTCTACCCCCTTGAAGAGGCGAGCGAACTGCTTAAGGAAGTTGCGTTCGCTGTATTTATGGTGTGTGGTTTTATACTTGTATTGATGTTTTTTGTGACTTCTCTGTTGTACCGCTCCTTCGTGATAAAGCCATTGAGTGAAATAAATCAATTCTCTGAGCGTCTTTCCATTTTAGAACTAGAAGGTAAGTTACGTATTAAATATCCCACGGAATTTAGAGTGCTTAGTAAACATCTCGATATAATGCGGCTTAAACTGACGGAAAATATCGGACGCATAGAAAAAGCCAACGAAGAACTCAGTCAGTTTTCATATCGTACCTCCCATGATTTGAAGTCGCCACTTACTTCGTCAAAAAAACTAACCGAATTTATATTACTGGATATTGAGAGCGGGGACATAGAAGAAGCCAAAAGTAATGTGCTTAGAGTTCAATCGCAAGTTACCAAGCTAGAGAGTCTTGTGGACGATGTACTCTCATTGACTAAGATTGATTTACTCAATGATGAAGAAGCTGAGTTTGATATTAAAGAGCTAGTTGCGGAGATAACAGACAAACGAAGAACTTTTTTTGATGAAGATGGCAGTACTTTTTTGGTCAATATAGATGTTGTAAACCCTATTATTCGTGGACATAAAATTAGATACCAGCAGATAATTGAAAACCTAGTTTCAAATGGCTTTAAGTACAAAGACAAACACAAAGAAAAACCTTTCGTAAAATTGAGTATAGTTTGTGACGGTGAGTTACTAACAATTAACGTTGAAGACAATGGGGTCGGTATACCTAAGCAGTATCACGACGATCTTTATCAGATGTTTAAGCGATTTCATCCTAATTTGGCATCGGGCTCAGGATTAGGACTTGCCATTGTGAAAAAGCATGTCGAAAAAATGCAAGGTAGCATTTCTTTTGATACCTCGACAGAGGGCTCCTATTTTTGTATAGAAATTAAAAGGAAATAAACTCTATGAATCCAATATCGATTTTGATTGTCGATGATAGTGAAGATGATCGCTACATCTTAATTCGCCAGTTGAGGCAGACTCAAATACCGATTAGCGAAATTTTTGAGTGTACTGAAGGTGTTTCAGCACTCAACTTTTTTGTTAATTACAAGGAAAATATGGCTAAATACCCCGATGCGTACCCGCCTAATTTTATATTTCTAGATATCAATATGCCCTTGATGGATGGCTTTGAATTTTTGACAGAATTCAAAAAGTTAAAAGCGGATTGTAACTTTGACCCCATTGTTATTATGTTCAGTAGCTCTGAAAGGCAGGAGGACCTTGATAGAGTGAAAGTTCATCCGGTTGTAAAAGCCTACATAGTGAAAGGTCGTTACGACGTTGCGCAACTTAAGAACCAATTGAAACCGTTCCTTGGAGCTCACTTTAATTCGTGAGCCCAAGACGCTCTTAGGTCAATACTTGATGTTTTAGCTTTCCTTTTTGTTGGTATTTACAGCATCGTGCACCAAGGACAAGCGGTTAGCTTTAGATTCATCTTCTAAAATGCTTTTAACTTTTGCCTCGTTCATGGGTTGATAAAACAAAAAGCCTTGCTGCAGTGTAATGCCCATGCCGCTACACGCCTTTGCTTGCATTGCTGTTTCGACCCCCTCACCAATTACGTTTATATTGAGCTTGTCTAACATGAAAGATAAGCCTTGCAGCATATCATGTTGCTTTGAGTCAGGTTGCGCAATGTTTTGCACAATGGAGCTGTCAATCTTTACAATTTCAAACGGGTAGTGCAAAAGGTGTGAAATTGAAGAAAGGCCAGAACCAAAGTCATCTAGAGCGAGTCCAACTCCGATTTCAGATAGAGCCATAAGGGTGTTGTTAATTGTTTGGTCATCTTGTAGTAGCGCCGCTTCGGTGATTTCTAGCACTAACATTTGAGGTGCTACTGACGCTTGCTCAAGGGCGCTTTGTACGGTGTTGACGAAACCATTGTCGCAAAGTTGGCAAGCAGATACATTTACAGACAATCTAAACTTATAGTGATCATCGCATAACATGTCTTTAAATTGGTCAAGCGCGTGTTCAAGCACCCATTGGCCAATTGTTTGGATCAAGCCCGCTTCCTCCGCAATGGGAATAAACTCATCGGGAAGTTGCGTTGTATTTGCCAACGGCCAGCGTATTAAAGCTTCAATCATGGTAATCGTATCTGATTGGCTCTCAATAACAGGGTGGTAACTAAGCTCAAAGTGTTGGCTTTTGGCTGCCTGCCTAAGCTCTGATTCGATTTGGTATTTAAGTAAGAAAGCTTCTTGCATGTTGTCTTGAAAGACACAAATCTTGTCACTGATACCATTTTTTGCGCGGTACATAGCAATATCAGCGAGTTTCATAAGCTCCTTGCGATTTTCTGAATTGATAGGAGCCACCGCAATACCGATACTACCGGAGCAGTGTACTGCGTGACCATCAATTTCAAAGGGGACATGAAAAGTATCCAGCACACGTTGAGCAATGGTTTTTATCTGTCTAATAGAGGTGAGCTCTGCGCAAGCAAAGGCAAACTCATCACCTCCAAGGCGTGCCAATAGTTCATTTTCTCTAAGCACTTCTTTTATTCGACCTGCGACAGCAATTAATAGTTGATCACCAACTTCATGACCAAAGTTATCGTTAATATGCTTGAACTTGTCTAGGTCCAACATCATTACCGCAACAATCTCACGTTTTCTGCGTTGTCTTGCAAGCAGTAGTCGATTTAACATTTCATCAAAGTGAAATCGATTATGAAGTCCAGTTAAGGTGTCTTTTTCAGCCAGTTGTTTGACCTGTCGGTAGCTATCATAAAGCTGTTGCTCCAACTCGTGTCTTTTGCGAGCTTGTAAAATCGAGCGAGTAAGCTGAGTACTTGTGACCTCTTGTTTTAATAAGAAATCCTGAGCACCAGCGTTGATGCAATCAAGCACCAGTGGTTCATTGTATAAATTACTTATCATCACGATGGCTGTATGTTTTAACTGTGGCTGACTTCTGAGTTTTACAATCGCCTCAACCCCATTAATTTGGGGCATGTTGTAATCCATTAAGATCACATCAAAATGCATTTTTTCTAGATAGGCGTAAGCATCATCAGCGCTATCCGCCTCTACAATGTCATAGTTATTTTGCTCTGAAGACAGGGTCCTTATGATCGTTTTCCTGTCTATCACATCATCGTCGACGACGAGTAATTTGGTATAAGTCATACGCTCCTTTCCCATAATTACAATGGTTTTGACCAACCAAAGGTGTGTTATGGCGCTGTATACTTCTTTGTTTAGTAGGGTATACAGCATAACTTTAGTCCAAAAGCCTTAAATGAACAGGAAGAAACAATGATAAGTTGTGGCTTGAGGTTGTTTTCGGGACATTGTTGGTTAGTCATATAGCGAAAGGGCATTGGCCAGTGACAGCACATCGTTGTACATTGAATAAAAGCCTTGTTCCATAAGGGCTCAATTTACAATTAAGACGTCACAAGAAGGAAGCAGAGAAAGTATGGAATATTTATTAGCAGTTATTTTATTTGCTATTTCAACATCTATTACACCGGGGCCAAACAATATTATGGTCATGACCTCAGCGCTTAATTTTGGAATTAAAAAGACATTACCCTTACTAGCTGGAATTTGCGCAGGTTTTAGTGTGATGTTACTGGTAATCGGCTTTGGATTTGGTCAAGTTTTCACTGCGTTTCCTAGCTTACATTTGATTATTAAATGTGTCGGTGTGTCGTATTTGTTGTATCTATCTTGGGTTATTGCGAAGTCTGCGGGCGCACCCATTGATACGGATGAAGCCAAACCACTGTCTTTTCTGAATGGGGCACTATTCCAGTGGGTTAATGCCAAAGCATGGGTAGTGGCGACGGGGGCCATAGCTGCATTTACATCTATGGGGGATGGCTACTATACGCAAAATATCACCATAGCATTGGTGTTTTTCGTTGCTGCATTTCCGTGTGTGGGTACTTGGTTACTCTGTGGTTCAGTTCTAAAGCGAATTTTAACCAAAGAAAAGTATCGGAAAGTATTTAATTATGCGATGGCAGCCTTATTGGTGGTGTCAGTTTTACCTGTCATAAGAGAAGTTGCCATTCAACTTGGTGTTATATAAAGCCTCAATTCGATTCAGGCATATCATTATATTATTCATAATGTTAATTACGCTTTATGTCATGACATAGTCGCTGTTAATATATAAAAAAGCTTTTATTGGCCCATCGGACTGAAATAGATGATCGGGACCACATCAGCTCAGATTATATTGAGGAATCAACGTGAATATTGTCATTATTGAGGATGAATCTGCGATTGCAGATACCCTCATTCATGTACTGGAAATGGATGGCTTCAAAGCTCACTGGTTTAACACGGCAGGCGCAGGACTTACGTACTTAAAAAGCAAAACGGCAGACTTATTGATACTGGATGTGGGGCTACCCGATGGCAATGGCTTTGAACTGTGTAAGCAAATAAGGGGGTTCTCTAATATTCCAATTATATTTTTGACAGCGCGCTCTGACGAAATTGACCGCGTTGTGGGGCTAGAGATAGGCGCTGATGATTACGTAACTAAGCCATTTAGCCCAAGAGAATTGTTAGCTAGAGTTAAACTGCGGCTCAAATCAGTGAGACAGCCAACAATTGTTGCTTCTGAACAGTCGTGCGATACCTTACGAATTGAAAACTATGATTATTACAAAGGTCCTATCGCTTTGGGACTTACAGCACTTGAGTTTAGATTATTGAATGCATTGTTAGAATCCTCTCCTAGAGTGTTAAGCCGACAGCAACTGATGGAGTTTTCCAATATGCCGATTGAAGAGGCATACGAACGCAACGTAGACTCTCACATTAAATCGATCCGCAATAAGTTACAAAAGGTAGATATGGCCGAAAGTTTGAAAACAAAACGTGGCTTTGGCTATTATTTTGACAAGGAATAGAGAGTGAAGCGCTGGCCAAAGATCCCGCTCGGACTACGTCTGTTTTTACTGTACTTCGTTATTGTCATAATGACGACCTACTTTGTTAGTTCGACGTTGATAAAAGAGATTAAACCAACCGTGCGTCAAACGACCGAAGAAACTTTGGTTGATATGGCTAATTTACTCGCTGTACTTGTTGCCGAAGAATTGGCAAGTGGCACGTTAGAAACAAGTCAAATTTCGACCTTGATACAGAAGTTTGGCAACCGAAGTGTTGATGCAGCTATTTGGGGGGTAGATAAAAAAGCGATGTCGCATCGGATCTACGTGACTGACTCAAAAGGGATCGTTGTTGCAGATTCTTGGCAACAGGACATAGGCAGTGACTTTTCGAGATGGAATGATGTATATCTCACATTACGAGGGATGTATGGGGCTCGTTCGACGGCGGTGGATCCTGATGATCCTTTGTCCACAGTCATGCATGTTGCAGCGCCGGTTATTTATCAAGGAAAAACCATTGGAAGCCTGACAGTGGCGAAAGCAAATCGCTCTGTACAGCCATTTATCGAACTGTCTCAGCAACGCGTGTTTAACTGGTTGGCTGTTATGAGTGTGCTGGTATTATGTGTCGGAGCTTTGATTGCTTGGCGAATAAACTCAGCACTGAGTAAGTTGTCGGTTTATGCGTATAAAATGGGTCAGGGAGAAAAAGCAGCTAAGCCGGTGTTTAGAATATTTTATGAATACAGCCAGTTAAGCGAAGCATTGACGCAAATGCGTTCGCAATTAGACGGTAAGCAATACGTAGAGTCTTATGTTGAAACTCTGACGCATGAACTCAAGAGCCCGCTTTCTGGCATCAAAGGCGCCAGTGAATTATTGCAGTTGCCTTTGGATGATGAAAAGCGCAATCAGTTCGCTGGAAATATTGAGCGAGAGTCTGAGCGAATGCAACTACTTATAGATAAGTTACTAGAGCTGACTCGACTGGAAAAATTACCACAATTAGAAAAACCCAAACGATTGCGCTGTTCAGAGCTTATTGATTACGTTGTGGATGCTATCAGCGTAAAAGTAGAACAGAAATCCTTATGTTATGTCTTTAATTCAGAATCAGATTTAACTTTTGAAGGGGATGAGTTTTTGCTTCGTCAAGCGCTTCTTAATATATTTGAAAATGCTTTGGATTTTGCAACGCAAGGGGGAAAGCTTCAGGTCTCAGTAAGACAGTCGTCATCGCATATTTGTTTTGAGGTATATAACGATGGCCCGGTAATTCCAGAATATGCACTCCCGCGATTGACTGAACGGTTTTATTCCTTACCAAGGGCAACAGGCAATAAAAGCACAGGTCTGGGACTTAATTTTGTGGAGCAAATAGCCAAACTCCATTTTGGTTATTTAAAGGTCCAAAATGAGAAAAGTGGAGTTGTTGTCACCCTCGCCATAAAGTCTACATAAACTCTCCATACAAACTCCATAGGCTGCCCATTATAGGTTGCTACAGTGTTTGGCAAACCTAAGGAGTTAGTGATGAACAATCAAAATAAAGAAAGAATAGGCGTTAAGTTTGGCATCCTTATTGGACTGATTATTATATTGATGATCCCAATGGTCATGATTAAAGACTTAATTTATGAACGAAGCGAGATGCAAGAGCAAGTGAAGCAAGATATCGCAATGAGCAGCAGTGCACAGCAGCGACTCTTGGGCCCGTTTATCTATGTTGAATATGAACGAGACATAACACGCGAAAAGACTGTAAGTATCGTTAAAGAACAAACATTTTTACTCCCTGATACGCTGCAAATTCACAGTAAACTAGATACTTTTGAAAAATATCGCAGCATCTACAAAGCGACGCTATATCGCTCTAACAACACGCTAACAGGCGTGTTTAAAACCTCTGAGCTTGAGTTTCTAAAAAAGCATCGTGTGACTTCGATTAGTTTGGCTTTTGGTATTTCTGATATCCGGGGTATTGGATTAGACTCAGTGGTTAAAGTTGCCGATGAAAAGGTTAAAATCCTGCCGGGTACACAATTGAGAAAATTACCGGATGGCATTCATACCCCATTGAATTTATCTCAATTACTAAAGGACTCTGAATTATCTTTCGTAGCAGATCTTTACTTACAGGGCATGGAAAAGCTATCTATTTCGCCACTAGGTAGAGAATCACGTATAAGTATGGCTGCGAACTGGCCTCACCCCAGTTTCGAAGGTGCTTACTTACCAGTAAACTCTGATATTAGTAATGAAGGGTTTACTGCGAACTGGCAGGCGAGTTTTTTTTCTACCAATATGAAGAGCACTTTTGAGAACTGTATCTTGCGCAGTATTTGTAGTGATTTGACTGAACGTACCATGGGCGTTTCGCTGGTGGACCCTGTTGATCACTACCTAAAAAGTCATCGTGCTGTGAATTATGCGCTTATGGTCATTTTATTGGTAATGGCGAGTTTTTTCCTGTTAGAGCTTGTAAGAGAGGAACCTATTCATCCAGTTCAATATGGATTTGTTGGTCTTGCACTGGCTATTTTCTACTTGCTTTTGATTTCACTAAGTGAACACCTTGGCTTTGGAGTTGCTTATATGATTTCCACACTGGCTGCCACAGGCTTATTGAGCTGGTATGTCACCGGTGTACTAAAAAGCAAAGTGCTCGGTGGGTATTTCTTTATCGGCCTAACTCTACTGTATTCGTTGCTCTATGGCATGCTTGGAGCGGAGGATTACGCGTTACTAATGGGCAGTCTAATATGCTTTATTGTATTGTCGTTGGTGATGATCCTGACTCGAAGAATAAATTGGTATAGTAGTAGTCGCAAAGAAGTGACGGCGCAAGAGGTTAGTCCTGCTAGCAATGCGCCCAGCTAAATTGGTTTATACTAGATATACTCGCGGTAAATTAATAATTTAGATGCATTTTATTTAGCACTCTTGTGTGGCAGTATTGACGGTTTTTTAGCAATTAAAAGACCGAGGAATGAGTTATGCCTGAGCTTACAATACTGCCACTATTTATTGTCACAACCGTACTTTTAGCTATATCACCTGGTCCTGATTTGCTGTTAATTTCGGCGTATTCATCAGGGCAAGGGTTTATATCTGGCGCTCGCCTCGCGCTAGGAATATTTATTGCGGGTCTTGTCCAAACTATTGCTGTGGCACTTGGCCTTGGTCAATTAATGCAGCAATTTCCGCCTATTGCCATGGGGATTAAATTACTTGGCGCACTGTATTTAGCATGGTTGGGGGCGACTATGTTAAAAAAGTGGTGGTGCAAAAATGAAGTATCAACCGATTGCACTATCAGCCAAGTAAAAAATAGTAAAGAACTGGTGCTAAAAGGTTTTCTTAACAACTTGATGAACCCAAAAGCACTGTTGTTTTTCAGTGTGTTCTTAACTCAGTTTACAACCTCGCACTCCCCAATGACGCCACAAATACTGGTTCTTGGTGTATTGCTCAGCACCATAGTTTTATTGATTAATCTCATTTTTGCTTTTTCTTTTAGTCAGTTAAGTAAAGTAATCGCTGGTAAGTTTCAACTCGGCCGTCACTTTGATGGCCTATTAGGCGTGCTATTTTTAGCATTGTCAGCGAGACTAGCGACATCAAAATAATAATATGCAGGAAATTAAATGACTCAAATCGCGCAAATAGAAACCGAACGATTACGCTTGGTGACACCGACAGAAGCATGTTTGGAGACTTACCTAGACTTTTACACTGATGGTGCAGCTTCTCAATTGTATGGTGGACCAATAGAGCCTGCACAAGTACTAGCAAGACTTAAAGCAGATCTTGGGTCATGGTATTTGTGTGGTTTTGGGGTTTGGGTGATACAAGAAAAAGCCACCAATAAATACATCGGTACTTGTGGCTTTTGGCGAGGCTACAATTGGCCAACAGAACTTACTTGGTGGTTGTTACCAGAGGCTCGAGGCTGCGGCTATGCGAAAGAGGCCTCGCATGCGGCAATTAGTCATGCTTATGAAAAGCTTGGATTTAAAGAAGTTCGAACCTATATGAATGATGAAAACATCGCTGCGCGTATGTTGGTGGAGCGCCTTGGTGGCGTTAAAATAGAGAGAAAACTGTTCCCTGATGGGCTTTATCGAGATATCTACAGCTTGCCAAAGGAGAATGCTTAAGCATTCTCCTATTTTAGTAAAGGCAATCTACGTTAGCGGGTCGATTTTAAAGTAACTTGCTGATAAGCGCTAAGGATGTCAGATACATCGGTATTACCTTGGCTAATACGAGTGTAGTGAGAGATTGTTTTATTTAAATACTGCTCAGCAATTTTGCGCTCAAGGTCGTCTCGATAATGCCAAATATGCTCACCAATAGGACTAACAGCCGCCTTTTCTTCCTCAATTGATGACACATAGATTAATTCATAAATACGTTTGTTTTCACTGATCAGCAGCTCGTTTTTTAAGCTCAGTTTGAGTGTGTTCAGTGATTTACGCAACGTGAATAAATGATGCACAGGACAAAGTATAAAATCTATGGTTAGGTGTGGGTGCTGACGAGTGATCTTTTGTACAAAATCGCTACATAAATCGCCTCCTACACCGGCAATTATGACTAGGTGTCTGCCCGGATACTTTGCGAGTGGCAATTTAGCAACATCTAGACAGTGGGTTTGCCATTTTTCACTTTTATGTTTATAAAAAGTGTCCAGTTTTTTATCTAGTTCTTCGATTAAATGCGTAACAATATCTACAAAATGGATTTTTGCGTCTAGATTTTGATCCAGTAATCTGGCTCCAAGCAAGCCATGGTCGCAACAACAGTCCCAAATGTGTGTGTAGTCATTACTAACAAGCTCACTAATTTGTAAAAGGCGTTTTCCTAACTTCATTTAAGCACCTGATTGAGCAACTTGATACCGTGCTAAAAATGTCTCAACAGTTTGCTTTATAACAAAGTCTTGTGTCATATGAGGTTCTAATGCAAACCCGTATAGACGAGGGTAAAAAATAAACGACTTCAATTGAAATACAAATTGTTTTGCCGCAAAAGTAATGTCTTCAACACTTATCACCCCATCATCTTGTGCCGCTGTTAAGAATTCCTCTAAATAGCGCATACAGCCTACTTTTGTATTGTTTAAATGTGCGGCCATATCAGGGTTTTGCAATAACTCTAAAAACGCGACTCGAGCAATTCGTAAGAATGCATCTGATGTAAGTAGTTGGGCTTCTGCCGCAGCAATATCCATGAGTTGTGAACGAATACACGTTTGTGGCGTATAAACCAAGGTATGGCCCTGTTCAACAAGGTTAAGCATGTTTTCAATTACAGCGTAAAGTAGCGCTTCTTTACAATCAAAGTGGTTGTACACCGTGCGCTTTGAAACCTCTGCTGTTTGTGCAACTAGATCCATACTGGTTTGCTGAGCGCCATTTTCGGAAAACAGCTGTTCGGCAGCTTGGATAATTTGTAGACGCTTTTTCTCTGACAGCTTCATATGAACTCCTTACTTAAGTGCGGCTAGTTTAGCGGATTTTAAAAAAACTTGCACTAGGTAGTTTACTTTTAGTTGATAACGTGAAAAACTGCACAGTGTAGTTTACTTTTTCTGGTGATATATGAAAGCTAGATACAAATTATCTTTACTGGTCGCGGTGATTTTTGGTTTAACAGTTGGAGGATGTGCAATGGTTTCTAATTTAGATGCGCAAGTAAGCGAAGATGGGTATGGCTCTTTGCAGTATAAAGACGGCAAGTTTTACAATACTGGCGAAGTAGAGCAGCCTAGCCTAAAAAAGACATTGGGTATCTTTTGGCGTTTTATCACGGAGTCTAAACAAGACCCAATGCCAAAAACCCCACTACCTCTAGTTCAGCAGAGCAATGATATGCTAGCACAGCTTTCCAATGATCAAATTCACATGATTAAATTGGGTCATTCATCAGTATTGCTTAAAGTGCATGGTGAATACTGGCTACTAGACCCTGTATTTTCAAAACGTGCGTCACCATTTAGTTTTGCGGGCCCTGAGCGTTTTCATGAAACACCCATAGCATTGGATGAGCTGCCACAGATAGACCGAATTCTCATTTCTCATAATCACTATGACCACTTAGACAAAGAGAGCATTTTGTCACTAGCGAAGAAAACAAAAGAGATTTTCGTCCCTCTTGGGGTTGAAGGTGACTTAGCACAGTGGGGTGTTGACCAAAACAAGGTAAAATCATTTGATTGGTGGCAGGAGCATAGTGACAAAACATCTCTGGTAGCTTTTGTGCCAACTCAGCATTTCTCTGGAAGAGGGCTCAGTGACGGTAATAAAACACTATGGGGATCTTGGGTAATAAAAGCCAACGAACAGCGTATATATTTTAGCGGAGACTCAGGGTATTTTGATGGGTTCAAAGAAATTGGTCGCCGTTATGGTCCGTTTAATTATACTTTCATAGAAACGGGTGCATATGACAAAGACTGGGCCGACATTCATATGACACCTGAACAAAGCGTTCAAGCACACCTTGATCTCAACGCAGAGGTTATGCTTCCGATCCATAATGGTACTTTTGATTTGGCCTTTCATTCTTGGTATGAACCATTGGAACGTGTTACCGCAGAAGCTCAGAAAAAACAGGTGACAATCAACACACCTGTGGTTGGAGAGGTGATCACAGCTGGAGAGCCTCACAACAATGCCTTTTGGTGGAAATCTTTAATGTCTAAAGGCTAAGCTATAATTAACTCGCTTAACAGCGTAGCATCGAATGTATATAATTACGGTCCAAATAACAGACTATGTTTTTGGACCTTTTTTATGTATACAGAAATAGAACAAGCAACCATCGTAATTGTTGACAGACAACTCGAAGCATATAACAACCAAGATATTGATGCGTTTGCGGCAACTTACAGCGATGATGTAGAAATATACCAGTCACATACATTAGTGTTTAAAGGCAAAGAAGCGCTAATTGAGCGTTATGGTGGTAAATTCGCCAGTTTAAGCTACCTAAATGCCACTTCTTTGAATCGAATGGTGCAGGGTAATTTTTTAGTAGATCATGAACTTGCACAATCTTCGTCGCAGGCAAATAAAGAGATTGATCATAGTGTAAAAGTCATCGCTGCATATGAAGTAGAAAATGGGTTGATTAAGCGCGTAACCTTTATGGGTTAAATATTTATCCAGCATACAAAATTGGGTTTACAGTGTTTTTGATATTGATTATCATTTACAGTAAATGTAAACCCAGCCTTTGCTTATGCTTAACTCTGACCTCCAAGCGAAAGATGCGCACAAGCGTGCATATCAAGATGCCAATGCAGAATTTGCAGTGCATGCCATGGTGCTAAGGCACAGCCCCGCAAGTGTTGATAACCTAGCGGCGTATATTCGAGCTGCAAAAAAGCTGATGGACATTTGTATCAATGATGAAGATAGGCTTTTGATAATTAATTTGAAGTTGTGGTTTAGACGAAACTTAGTATTAAACCACGGAAGAGGCTCTGCAAACTTAAGCTTTCAAGCAATGTGCGAAAGAGAGCTTAATGTGCTCGATAAATACTTAGTCCAAGTGTTCGTGCCGTTTGGCAGCAATATCGTGCCTTTACTCAAAAAGGTTTAGGAAGCCTAAGGTGGGACTTCCTAGACTGTCTATTTTAGTTTAGGTACAGCACTAAAAAGCTTCTCATCTAGTTTAACTAAATAGTCTTTACCATACTTGTTGTTTTCTAAATCATCGTATAAAAACAACGGTAAATCGTTGCTGTATTCATCACTTAAGCTCGCGATCCCAAGCGCACAGGCTGCGATGGTATCGACATCACCACCAAATGCCACAGACTGAGTGAGCAATTCAGAATAACTGTCTTCAGATTGCAATACGGTTAGTAATGCATTCACGGTTTCTAAACCACAGCAGGCAACTTCACCTTGCCATTGTGTATTCCAGTTTATACTTGTGTGAGATTGCACAAATTTTCCAAGCTGCGATTTCGGGCCTAAGTTGTAGTAAAAGTAATGACTTGCAAGTGCTACGGCCTGCGAAGAGTTGATACCAATTGGGGTGTTATGAGTAATAGAAGCTTGCGTTTGTGCTTTTTGAAGTACTTCTTGTACCGTAGAAAAAAGGCCTATTGGTACAGATCGCATGGCTGCTCCATTCGCGATACTGTTTGGTTTAATCTTCGTTAGAAATTCGTCAGCCGAAGAGATTGAGTCCAAAAATGCATAAAAGCCCTTTGAGTAGCCTAGGCGCTGATCTCGTTTGAAGCAGTCAACAAATCTGCGAGTGATTGCCTGCTTATTCCATGATTCTCCGTCAATGATGAGTTCAGCCAGTGCTAACGACATTTGCGTGTCATCTGTATAGTGCCCTGGGGCAATACCAAGTCCGTGCTCATGGTAGGCGGTTAGGTTGTTAACTCGAGTTATTTTCTCTCTGTCAGCAAACTCAAAGCCTGCGCCATACGCGTCACCAATGGCAATTTCTAACAACATGTTGGATCCTCAAGATATTAAACAATGACCATAAAATTGACTAGCTAGCTTTCAACCATAGTCATTGTCAGTCCATTGTGTGTTTCTTTAAATATATAAAAAGTAAATACTTGGTTCTCATTCACAGAACCTGAGCTAAAAATCATAAATGTAAGAGGGCTATGACTTATAAAACGATACTCGAAGGGGGAGTTCCATTTGTCGAGTGGAACTTGGTATAGCAAGGCTGGGTGCATATCTACCAAGAGTTGCAACGAGCTTAGTTTTTCTAGGTCATGACCCAGTTGTTTATGATAAATATAAAGCGCATGAGAAATTTGCTTTACTGTTGCTGTGTCCGATTCAATAATGCACTTTGAGTGCTTATCAAAATAACAAAACACTAAGGATAAAGATCCAACCAACAAAATAAACAATGCACTCTTTTTTATCATATGTAAATTTTAGTAACTGCGACGATTAGCAGTTTTACTGCCCTGAATTGACAGGTTTATCATGCAAATACAGAAAAAGAAAGCCCAAACTTTACTCATTTGATGAAGTATAAATATATTTCTACCTTCATTGCCTATTTTGGCAATTCCTTATGTTTAAGGGCTTTGGTAAAATATCAGACTTAAAAGCTTATTTTTTGAGGAGTTTCATGAAGCACTGGGCTGTACGTATATCTGTCTTAATACTGATTATTTTAATTGCAAGACAACCCGATATAGAACTCGATCATCAAGGGAAAATCATATCGTACAAGGGATTAGTACAACCAACTGACTATAGAGGTGTGACAAATACATCATGCACCGCAGATAGACTGACTGAAGTGAAGCACCCTTACATCGAAAATACCATACCGGCGATTGCAAAAGCGTTTGAATTGGGCGCTAATACAGTGCATTTGAATATTCATGTTACAGCAGATAAGCAAATAGCTGTATTTCATGACTGGACGCTAGATTGCCGAACAAATGGTGAAGGGGTCACATCTGAACAGTCAATGGAGTATCTTAAAACTCTGGATGCTGGATATGGTTATCGCATCGGTGAAGAGGAGGTATATCCATTTCGAGGTAAAGGCGTTGGTTTAATTCCTTCGCTTGATGAGGTATTGGCACATTTTCCTCAACACGCATTTTTGCTTAATATGAAAACGGCAGGCCCAGAAGCCATTGAAGTTTTAGGGTCGTACCTTAATAAACTGAGTTCAGAGCAACGAAGCCGCTTAAGCTTTATCGGAATGCAAAGTATTGCTGAGGCGATTAATGAAGAGTTCCCCGCACAAATGACTTATTCAAAAGAAGTGGGTAAACGTTGTTTAGTTAAGTATATCTTTATTGGGTGGTCGCGTTACTATCCAGGCTCATGTTCAAATACGACACTCGTTATACCTGAGCAGTTTGGGCGCATTCTATGGGGGTGGCCGGAACAATTTGCAGCAAGGGCACAGCAAAACGGCAGTGAAGTTTATCTCTACCAAAAGTCTCAGCCGTACTCGAAAGATTCAGACTTTAGAGAGCAGGGCATCGGTCTATTTACGGGTGATATGACAGGTCTTGGAGAGTCACAAGTACCCTCACAATAAGACCACTTCATTCAGATGCCAAACAGGTATAAACCTGTTTGGCATCTCGTTTAATATACATCTCGTACGTAGCGTTTCTGTTTTTTAAGATTGGCGATATATTCCTGAGTTTGATCTGGACTTAAATTGCCTTGTTTTTCGATGATTTGGTGGAGTGCTTTATCAACGTCCTTCGCCATTCTGAATGCATCTCCGCAAACATAAATGTAGGCACCGCGTTCTAACCACTCAAATAGTAAGGCTCCTTGCTCTTGCATTTTATCTTGCACATAGATTTTTTCTTGCTGATCACGCGAGAATGCAAGGTCTAAACGAGTTAACAACCCCTGCTGTTGCATATCTTCAAGTTCCTGCTGATACAAGAAATCATTGGCTTTTGTCCGATCACCAAAGAACAACCAGTTTTCGCCAGTGGCTTGAGTCGAGAGACGCTCTTCTAAAAACCCTCTAAATGGGGCTATTCCGGTACCAGGGCCAATCATAATAATTGGCGATGTTGGGTCCTGTGGCACACTAAAATGTTTATTTGGTGCAAAATAGCACTTAATCTTGCTACCCGACTCGCAAAGGTCGGCTAAAAATGTTGAGCAAACACCATTGTGAACGCGCCCAGCTTGCTCGTATCTAACACTTGCTATCGTCAGATGTACTTCATTCGGGTGGTGCTTGATGCTCGAAGATATGGAATATGCGCGCGGTGCCAATGGTTTTGCCAATCTAATAAAGTCACTGGCAGTAAATGAATTGGGCGCATAACGCTTAAGTAAGTCAATACTGTCTAGCCCCCAGACAAAGTCGTTCAACGCTTGTGTGCTTTCTTCTAACTTTGCTATAAACTCCTGATCACCGCTGCGCGCTGCGACCTCAGTAATAAACTCTTTACTTGGAATACGTATTTCTAAGTCTTCAGTAAATATTTTTTGCAGTTCTTGTGTGTGCCCATCGTATTGTTCATGTTGCTCTTTTCTGGCACCTAACAAGCTTATAAGTTCATCGACTAGCTCGGGACGATTGGTAGGCAGTAAGTTAATTGCATCACCAGCATCGTATGACTCTCCGGAGTCCAAAAGTGATAGCTCGTAGTGACAGGTCTCTTTACCTGAGCTTGGGTTATTCAGGGTGTATTTTTTCAGCAGCTGTGCTTCAAAGGGGTTGTCTCTGGTATATTTCGGTTTGGCTTTTTTATTCGCCGAGGGAGCGTTTGCTGGCATAACTTCAATGTCACCACGGCTGCCTTTTTGCGCAATAGTGGGCAAGGCTTCAGCTATCCATTCGTGAGCTGCAGACTCATAGGCAACGTCGCAATCAACTCGGTTCGCGATACGTGTCCCCCCTAAAGCAGCAAGCCTTTCATCCCATTGGATGCCTGCCAAACAGAAGTCATCGTAATTGGTATCTCCCAATGCCAGTACAGAGAAAAAAGTGTTATCAAATCTTGGGGCATCGTCTGCTGAAATACAATCCCACAAAGCTTGAGCGTTATCTGGCATTTCGCCTTCACCATAAGTACTGGTAACGACCAGTAATCGCTCGGCTTTGCACAGCTGGTGAAGGTCGACATCGTCCATATCTTGAACCTGTGGCGTTAATCCGTGATTTCTTGCAATATCAGCAGCCTCTTCAGCTACGCTTTCCGCATTACCTGTTTGGGAACCGTAAATAATGGTAAGCGGTTTGACTTGTGGACTCGTTGTACTGGTGGTTGTAACGTGCTCTTCTTTAACTAACAGACGTGTGTGCAAACCAGCCAAGAAACCGCCTAACCATTGCCTTTGGTCGTCATTGAAAGGGATATCTTGCGGTAAAAAAGGGACTTTTTTGTTACTTTTTAGTTGTTCCATATTGTTCTCCTACTTACACTGCTGTTTTAACGGCTTCTGACAGCACGTGACAATAATGAGTTGCAAGCAACTCTTCGAGATCGCGATATTGCTCAAGAGCACGCTTAACTTGTTGGTCTCTATGAATTATCCAAACACTGGTACCAAGTGCATAGGTATCCCAAACCTCACGAAGTGACAGTGCATCTTTGTAGTCTTGGACTCTTTTTTGAGCGACCAAACAGCTCAGTGCGTCGTCATCAAAGCTTGCAAGTGCTTCCTTGGCATCTTTTGCCAAAGTCTCACTGAGCTTGTGATCTAGGGTGTCAAACAAGTATTGAGCAGTGACTTCGCTAAAGCCTTGGTTATGTTGCTTTTTGGTAAGTTGCTCAGCTCGATGAAGTATTCCCGCATGGGTAATGTATTGATAGATGAGAGTTGAGTCTCTATCTCCATAATCTGGAAGCTGACCCTTAAACAAGCAAACACTGTCGTTTTGATAGTCTGAGTAAGCTTTTTGAATACACTTGATTGCCTTCTCACCCCAAGCAAGAGACAGTTCTTCAAGCATCGTGCGCCTATCAAGCTGCTTTATAATATTTTTGGCACAGTGATACTGATAAAGCGCGTTAGGGATTAGAACATAAAAATGCTGCCTGACTTCTGGCCATGAATCTAACAATTGTTGGGCAAAAGCTGATTGTGTGGCTTCAACATGGTCTTTCAAATGTTGTATCAGCGCTACTTCTTGGCCAAGGCTTAGGTTACCATCGTCAAATGGGATTGCAGTGACTGAGTCCTTTGAACACAGCTCTACAATCTGACCGCTTGGGTCATACTGGTAAGCCGTTCCGCCACTCATACCATTACCAAATCCTTTGCCATAATTGCCTAAGTTGATAATTGCGCCATTGGTCATGTATTCACAACAGAAATCACCAACGCCTTCAATTACGGCGATTGCACCTGAGTTTCTGACTCCAAACCTATCTCCCGCTTGGCCATGTACATAGAGCTGCCCACCGGTGGCGCCAAATAGTGCAAAGTTACCAATCAAAGCATCTTGAGTAAGAGGTTGCCCCTCGCTGGTAATAACAATTGCGCCGCCACTCGCGCCTTTTCCTACACCGTCGTTACAGGTTCCCTGATGGCGCAGAACCATACCCGTATTGTTAAATGCGCCGTAACTTTGGCCGGCTGAACCTCGAGTATTAATATGAATACTGGATGGTTTGAGCACGACTCGACCATTACTCAGTTTCACAACTGCCGGGTGAGATTCGATTTGGCTTAAACTCATCTGGTAATTGAGTTTGCGCTCAATATCGATAGCCAGTTGTCCTGCCACGGTTTTATTACAGTTGTTGAGCGTACGTGTGGCGGTCTCGAAATAATCGTTGTTCGCTTCAAAGAATTGGACTTCGAGCTCTTTGAGCCACTCATCATCAGGGTCAAAATTAGCTTCAAGATAGACAGGGTTTTTAATGGTGACGTGATTTGCTGGTTTGAGCATAGCGGTCATGTCTAGCTTTCCAACCATAGCTGGGTGGGAAACTAGGTGCAGTAGATCTGAGCGACCTCTAATGTCTGACAATGATGCAAAGCCAATACTTGCAAGGATTTCCCGTACTTCATGAGCAACGTTCATAAAATATTGGGCTAGGGCTCTTGGATCACCTCTGTATACCTCCGGGTTGGTGGTCAGGCCAGCAGGGCACTTGAGATTACAATTTTTAGCCATCACGCATTTGAGCATCATTAATGCAGTGGTACCGAACTCAAATGAATCTCCCCCGAGCATCGCCGATTTGACAACATCGCTCCCCGTTTGATGAGCATTTGAACAACGCAGCGTGATCTTATCCCTTAATCCATTCTCGCTTAAAGCTTGATGGACCTCTGCGATACCAATATCAGCGGCTCGACCAGTATGTTTGAGACTAGTAACCTGAGCTGCACCAGTACCACCTGTATTACCCGCAACATTAATCACATCTGCGCCTGCTTTCGCCACACCAATTGCGATAGTGCCAATCCCTTCAGAAGAGACGAGTTTAACGATTACTCGAACGCGAGCAGCTTTGGCATCGTGAATAAGTTGGCCTAAATCCTCGATTGAATAGGTATCATGGTGAGGAGGGGGTGAAACCAATTCAACGCCAGGAGTACCCCCTCGAGCTGCGGCTATAACCACATTAACTTTAGGTGCAGGAAGTTGACCACCTTCTCCCGGCTTTGCACCTTGGCCGATTTTAATTTCGATTTCTTCTAGTGCAGGATCAGCTAGGTATCCGGTCCAGACACCAAATCTGCCCGAAGCAAATTGTTTAATTTTGCTTGCTTTAATCGTGTTGTATCTCCGTGAATTTTCACCCCCTTCACCTGAATTACTCATTGCCCCAGCAATATTGGTCCCTTGTGCAACAGCTTCATGTGCCTTTTCGACAAGGGCACCATGACTCATTGCGCCAGAAGCGAAAGTGGCGGTTATTTCATGAGCGGTTTGTACTTTTTCCAGCTCAATTGGGTCGCAAGCAGTTACGAGTCGAGAGCACAGTGTATCGAGCGTTGAGTTAGTACGTGTTTCGATGAGTATTTTGTCTAGCGCAGGCACTATTTCATACACTTCAGATTGAAACAGTTTGACGAGTGCTGCAGCAAGTTGTTGATGAACGAAGTCGGACTTTGCTTGATGGTAAAGCAACCATTTTTGCTGTGAGATTGATTCAACCACTAACCCTCTTACATGCACACTCGCCGAACCGGAGGCATTAATATAAGAGAGCGCTTGTACAAATTCGTCGGCATTGCTTAATTGAGTGAAATCTAGGGGGAGTGCGAGTACATCCCTGAGCGCCGCAGGTCTATGATAACGTTCATGCATCAAATTTTCACTGAAAGCTCTGTAAGCTGAGGTGATTTTGAACTGTGCTATTTGCTCCGGTGTTCTCGCTTCAAAACCCAGATCTTTGTATCCGTCATCTTGGGGTAAAATTACTCCCGTATCTCGAGATTCAAGCTGTGATTCATCAACGTACTGAATCCGCTCTTCCGTCATATTGATATACTCACGCACTGCGGTGGTGCCAAAACTGTGCCCAGCGCCCTGAGCTCGCTCTTTGAATAGACCAAGCACTGGGATTTGATCTTCTGCTTGAATTTCAAAGACCTTTTTGTGCCAGTTGACGGCACTTTGAGCAATATCCTTAAATCTTGCACCGCCTACCGGGGAGTGGATGTTCGGGAAAATTGTTTTAAGAAGGGGGTCGTGTGTATCGATAAAATTAGCTTCAAAAAACTCACCCCCAATATAACTCTCAACCGTACACAAACCGAATTTACCCATCGTTTTCATCAGGGCTTTTTCTGCCGCTTTTTGATACTTGTCCAATGCTTGCATAATGTCCGCTTCTAAATGAAACAACTCTACTGCGCGGTTATAAACCGTGATTGGGCAAACGGCTGAGGCGCCAAAGCCAAGTAAGCAGGCGATATCATGGGTGCTCGCAGCTTGTCCGGTGTGGCAAATGATACTGGTATTAAATCTGAGCCCCTCAGAAATCAACTTTTGGTTAATGCTGGCCACAGCAAGTAAAGCAGGAATTGCGGCTTGCTGATGACTGATTTGTTGATCACTAAGTATGATGATGTCACAGCCTGATTTAGCGAGCACTTCAGCTTGGCTAGCAAGTGTTTTAAGTGAATCTAACAGCTGAGGCTGATGATCTGTTTGAGAGACATCCACGCTGAACAACATAGATAGGGTTTCGACTCTAAGTGCCGTTTGCGAGGTCACTTTTGCCAATTCATGAGGCTTTAAAATTGGTGAGTCGAGCACTATTTGACGATGGCTAGTGGGGCTAATATTAGGCTTTGGCCCAAGTGCAACTCTGAGTGTCATACCATCAGCTTCGCGTATACTGTCTAGGGGTGGATTGGTAACTTGCGCAAACCGCTGGCTAAAATAGCGTGAGACACCACCTTCTTCACGTGTCAGGACATTGGGCGCTAAACCATAACCCATAGCGGAGATTTTTTCAGATCCGTCTTGTAGCATGGGATCCAACATAAACTTAAAGCTCTCCTGATTCATGCTGTAAGCAACATGCTGAGCTGTAATGTTAAGGTGCGGGTTTTTGCCAATACTGTCTAGCGAGATTTCAGGCAATTCTGCCAGTGTGAGTCGTGCTTGTTTAAGTAAGCTCGGATAGTCTTGCTGTGTGGCCAACTCTTCTAGAATTTGGCGAGTGTATTTAATTTGTTTTGTACAGTGATCAAAGACGACCATGCCACCAGCTTCGATACGACCACGGCTGATTATCTCTGATGGTGCGAAGTCAATTTGACCAGCCTCGCTCATTACGGCAAGATAATCATTTGTTTCAACGCTCCTAAGTGGTCTTAACCCTAATCGATCTAACCTAGCACCTACTTTTACACCATCACCAAAAATAAAAGCGGCGGGGCCATCGTTTTTTTCTTCATAAAGCGAAAAATACTCAAGCATCGCTTTCACTGAGGTGGGCAGGCTTTCATCGTTTTCCCAGGCGGGCGGCATCATTGCTAATGCGGCAACGTCTATAGGCATTTTATCTTCGATCACTCGGCGCGCTAAGGTCTGGTCTAGCCTCGCGGAATCGGATTGCCCTGTGGGGAATATCAAACGTTTGTTTTTGTATTTGGCAATGGCATTTTCACTTAACCTATTTTTACGATCTGTATTGAGCTCTCCATTGTGCGCCATGCGTCTAAATGGTTGTGCATAAATGGGGTTTGGTGCTGTATTTGTTGAAAACCGAGTATGAAAGAAAAGAGTATGGATTTGTTGTTCGGGATCGCTGAGATCATTAAAATAAGGGATGATCTCCCAACTATTTAATCGTCCTTTTAATACTTGCGTTCTTGAGCTCATCGACAGCGGGTACAACCCTGAAAATTGAGATTGAGTGAATGCATGCATCTCAATTTCTTCTAAAGCTTCATGGATGAGTGCCTCGAATAGCGCTTGTTCTGTTATGTGGTTTGGACGTAAAAATATGACTTGTTTGATAGCCAATTGAGCGTGTTGGCTTGCTGCATTAATCGCTTGAGGCGACGTTTCTACGGTGCGAACCTTGATAACAGAAAGTTCATATTTCGCCAGTTGTTCAAGCACTAGTGACATCGCTAGTTCACTGTTGGTAGGGTCATTTGGCAGAAAAAAATTGGCAACCCCAAACTCGCCCAGCTTTAGGTTAGGCAGCTCGGTGACTTTTCTAAAAAATGTGAGAGATAAATCAATATTTACACCAGCACCATCGCCAATTCCTTCAGCATTCATTCCGCCTCTATGCGGTATTCTACACAGCGCCTGATGTGCGTGTTTAATCAGTTGATGAGTTGGTAAGCTTTGCTTGTGAGTGATGAAACCAACACCACAGCTAGACTTATCTAGGTCTCTATCGAATAAATATCGTTTCATAGTGTACCCAATTCAGTAAAACGGGTGTGCTTACTGTGATATTTGTTTACACAGTGAGCTACACATTTTTTAAGCAGGCCTTTCAACTTATCTTTTTGTGAATTTATATGCAAATGATAAATATTTGTATTCAGCTTGGTTTGTTGGATTTGACTGAATAGTAAGTTTGAAATGAGCTTATATGTTTTTAAGTTGCTGTTTTTATTTGTAAATATGGTTTTGTGTTGGGCCTTTCTACATGATTGAATAATTTTCATGCAGTTGAATTAGTATTTTTTTGATGTGCGGCGGTGAGACCATCTCTCGTATTTTTCAATTTATCTAAATGGCACCTTATACGATGGTCTAAGATTGAAAATTAGTCTTGAAGGGAGTCAAATGCTGTGTTAACTTTTTTGGCGTTATGAATATTTTATCAAACCTAGTACACATCACATTGCCTTGGTGGCGCTCTAATTAGAGCGGCGCTTGAACGCATGTGTTCAACTGCTGCCGAAAGGTAATAGTTGACACAGTATTTGTCTCTTTCGGTAGCAAACTTTAACAAGGAGACAGCAATGAAACACACTATTCTAACAGGTGACAGACCAACAGGACCTTTACATTTAGGGCACTATGTTGGCTCTTTAAAGCATCGAATTTCACTGCAATCGCAGCACAACCAAACTATTTTAATTGCTGATATGCAAGGGCTGACCGACAATGGCCACAACCCGCAAAAGATAGCAGACAACATTTTTAATGTGATGGCCGATTACTTAGCCGTAGGTATCAACCCCGAAGAAACAACAATTTGTTTGCAGTCAGCCTTACCAGCATTGGCTGAATTGAGTATGTATTATGCCAACCTAGTTAGCGTTTCTAGATTAGAGCGTAATCCAACTGTAAAAGCAGAAATTGCCAGTAAAGGTTTTGGGGCGTCCATTCCAGCGGGGTTTTTAAACTACCCAATTAGTCAAGCTGCGGATATTACGGCATTTGACGCGACGCTGGTGCCTGTAGGTGAAGATCAACTACCAATGCTGGAACTAACAAATGAAATTGTACGTAAGCTAAATGCCGTTGCACAGCAGCAAGTACTTGTGGAGTCTAAGCCTTTGCTTAGCGATGTATCCAGGTTGCCCGGTGTGGACGGTAAGGCCAAGATGTCTAAGTCACTTGGTAATGTGATCACTTTTGGAAGTAGTGATGACGAAATAGTGAAAGCGGTTCGCGCGATGTATACCGATCCGAACCATATTCGAGTTAGCGACCCCGGACAGGTGGAAGGCAACGTTGTATTCACTTATCTAGATGCGTTTCATGAAGATAAGGATTATGTGTCAGCGCTCAAGGAGCACTATCGCAGAGGAGGCTTAGGCGATAGCAAATTAAAGGGTATCTTGGCTGATTGTTTAATTAACCTCATAATGCCTATTCGCGTAAAGCGTGAAATGTATCTTTCGGATCCTGCCCAGTTAAAACAGATTTTAAAAGCGGGGACGGATAGGGCAAACCAAAAGTCACAGCAAGTGCTGTCTCGTGTAAAAACGGCGCTTGGATTAAATGTGTTTTGAAAGGAAGTACATCACTGTATGTGACCAGTCACAACACAAAGGTATGTTGTGACTGGCACGCCTCATTCCCAATGCTACTTGGTATTTTTACTCTTGCTTCAAGGGGTTATGCTTGAAGATGTCTGGGTCAATTTCTCTGGTATTGAAATTAGGGAAATCTCTCACAGACGCCAAGACGTTAGGATCACCAGTTACCATTCTAAGCAGTTCATTGGTACCTGCTTTTAAATAGTAAGTTGCTGGGCCCTTACTGTTTGGTCGTTGGAAATGCCAGATGTCAGCAGTAAAGCCTAATACCTCGCAAGTGCCTTGGTATTGTGCATCGCATTTTTGTAATACGTCTTGCATTAAAATCAGTTCATGACATGGGTCAATCTCATCATTTAACACTTCTTCTGAAAACTCACTTTGCTTATCCATATGCTCGCGAGAATACGCTACTTTGGACTTAAATGATTCGTTGGTGCCAGGGTACATGATTTCTGACATCCACAATCTGTGTCCTGTTTTCTCTTCACTCCACGGATTGAACAACCCGTCAATACGACACACATTTTTACCGTAGTCGAACCAACAATAACCAGAAGTAATATGCTCTTCAGGCTGCATAGGTGACCAGTAAGAAATGTAGCTGCTATTCCATTGCAAAGGCAAAATGGGTGGCGTCATTTCTTTATTTAGATCCATATTACTTTTCTCCGCGATCTAACGCTCTTTCCAATGCCTGACCAAGGGCAGCCGGTAGCGGTGGTAATTGACCACGACGCTCGGCAAAGCCTTGCGCTACTTCACCTGTTGATTGGTGCATGCGGTCTTCAACTGACTCAAACCACAAACGACTTACGGTCGCGTGTTGATCAAATAATTGCATGATTGGCATAACATGCTGGTTAAAGTCTTCAAGCGCCGCTGACACGTTCTCAGGGTTGTCATAAACCGCTTTTACCAAAATTTGCGCCCCAACAACTGCCATTGTCGTACCGTGACCAATAGAGAAGTGCCCTGATTGCAACGCATCTCCTAGTAGAGCAACATTTCCATCGTAGGCTTTTTCATGGCTTAAGGTCATAAAGTTACGCCATTTTAATCCTTCTTGCGCAATGACGGCTTTACCATCTAGTTCATCTTCGAAAACAGAGGCAATGAAGCGCTCTGCATCTTCTGTGGTCATTTCATCCAAGCCTGACTTTCTGTATGTCTCTTCGCTACATTCAACAACAAAAGTGCTCATTTTGCTTGAATACTTGTATGAGTGAGCAACAAAAACGCCTTTTGAATGTGCTTTGAAAATCAGGTTCATTGCATCAAAAGTTTTTGTTGTGCCATACCACATGTAACGGTTTTTACCGAACTCAACTTTTGGTTTCAAGGCGTCGCGATAGTATGTCGTTGTGTGATTTAAGCCGTTTGATACAACAACTAGGTCATACTCATTGCAGGCAAGCTCGGCGTCACTAAGCACTGGCTGCTCATAATCAATTTGAATACCTAAACCAATACACATTTGGCGTAGCTCTCTAACCATTGATTTTCGCTCTGCACCACACAGCGTAACTCCAGTACTTTTTAGCGCACTTTGGTTATGATGAGTAAGTTTAAAGTCTTCTAGATACTGCGCATCTAATATTTCATGATTCTCTAGATAAGAAAGCGGGTTAGCAGGGTGGTGTGGTGCGCGCCCCGGTAGTACTACACCCCAGCCCACAACGTTGTCATCTGGATGGTTTTTCTCAATGATTCTTATATCCCATTCAGGTTTAAGTCTCTTTGTTTCGCTCGCAAACATAAGGCCTGAAGGGCCTGCACCAATCACTAAAATCTTCATTAATTCATTCTCCCTATTTTGTACCAAACATTTTGCTTTTCTTGCTTGTCTCGTAACTCACTGTAACGCATTGAAGTAAAGTATAATTTCTCTGCCATATCAGGTGGGTAATGGTCAGGGAATTTCTGGTTCATATAGCGTGCAAAACGCGCGCGCATGAAAAAGACAGGATCTGAGCAGCTAAGTACTTCATAGTTTGCACGAGCCATGTCTTGCATTGCATCAGCTTCTTTTTTACGTTGCTCCGTAAATTCGCTGAGAATTTTCTCAAAGTCGTCGCCATATTGATCAAATAATTGGTCTAAAACAAAGGCATCTTCAAGCGCCATATTCATACCCTGACCAAGGAAAGGTGCTGTTGCGTGCGCAGAATCACCAATAAGTAGTGCAGTATTTTTATAATGGAAAGTGGAAGAGCGCACATTGATTAAATCATTGCTCGGTTTGATCATAAACTGCTCAAACATATCTTGGCGAATATCTTCTGGCACCATAGGGTAATACTGGTCGAAAAATGCTTTCATCGCCGTTCTATCATCGCTATGTAAGCTAACTTGCCCGGTGTAAGGTAAACATACTGCAAAGCTGATACTGCCATCTGGAATAGTAGCTGCACGGCCAGCAAATTGGCCTTCAGAATCCATACCGAAGAAGTAAAGTAAATCTTTACGCAATCCTACCTTTGACGCATCAGGCACGACCAAGGTTTTGTAACCGTGTTTGAAAAACGACTGGTGAAATTCAAAGCGTCGGCAGTGCGATTGCATCGCTTCGCGCAAACAAGAGCGGGCGCCATCAGCACCGACTAACAAGTCGCCTTTGTGCGTCATAAAGTTACCTTCGCTATCTTTGGTCATCAAACTACAACCATCAAGGTCAACTTCTATACAACGTTGATCATAGTGATAATGAACACCAGCCAACTCCGCATATTTATTAAGCAGCACTTGAAACGCGCTACGGCTTAGCGAAAGTGGTTTTAGTTTATCAAGTGGTGGAAGCTCGCGCGTCTTAGGCTCTCCTTTAATGAAAAATGACATGCCTGACACTTCAACACCGCATTCTTGCAATTCAGCCAATGGAACACCTGCAGCAACGACCGCTTCTATCCCTCTCACTGTCATACTTACGCCAATTGCACGTGAGCTGACTTGGTCAATATAATCTGCTTGGCTTAGCAAAGGGTTGCCACGCTTTTCTATTATGTGAACTTCATATCCGCGTTTTGCTAAGTAAATGGCTGTTAAGCCACCGGCTAAACCGCCGCCAATGACAATTATCTTCTTCATATTTACGCTTCCCTTGAAAGTTTGCCAGTTGCGATTTCTTGCATCTGATTTTGAAAAAACTCTAATAACTCAATTTGTGTTTGTGGTGGTTTGGCTGAAACCATACTTTTGGCCATACTCACCAGCTCTTCGCATCGCCTTGATATGGCCATGCATCCTTGTTCTAAATCGTTGAAGACTTCAGCTGCGATAGCTTCAGGTACTGGGGGGCCTGCATTGCGTCCAGGCACACCAGAAGGTAGGGTCATTAATTGCACTGACAGGGGTCTTAAGATACCTGTCATAAGATCAATTGCTCCGTTCATCAGTCGCGAGCGACGCATGCTGCCCAGTGGTTTAATGGCGAAGTGTTGCATCATCAATTGAAACATCAATTCATGGCAACCTTTGTAAAATTTCATTAGTTCACAGGCTTCAGGGTCTGTGACGAGACTACACCCACTACGCGTCTCAAAAACCGGGTTTTTCAACACTGGATATGCAGGCTCAAATGGAATTTCGCTATTTGTAAGTGTCTTTGATATCGCGCGAAGACGGTTAAAGTGGCTTACCTCAAACTGTGGTGAGTCGGCAGACACGCCTTCACCTTGCTCTGTTACAAAGTTGATAGCAAAAATTGCCGTTTCTCTGTCATAGACTTCAAATTGATAACCTGGATATTCTCTATTAATAATTTCGTTCAAGAATAAATGATGTTCGCCACCTAAATTGACTTTTTCTGTTGAGAATAAATCTGGTAACTCGCCAATCGCTATAGTGATATCGTTATAAAAATCCGCAATGGATTTGCCAACTGTTGGGAAAAAAGCAGGCCATTCAAAGCGCACAAATTTAGCGATTACGTGCTCCGAAAATGGTTCAAAGGAAAACTCAGTGTCGAGGCCAAATTTGGCTTTAGCTTCCTCACCGAGTACCGGTTTTCCTGGGTAGAATGGTTCGCCCAAGGCCATCAAAAGGTTGTTAACAACCAAATAGTGAATCATTTCTTCGTGGGCTATTTCTAATAGGGCGCCACGCCAGCCACCATTGCGACGACGGTCTTCTGTGCCATTGACAAGCTCCAACTGAACTTGGTTCCATCTACCTGCGCTGACGAAATGTTCGCCAACGCCATAGTTTGGCAACGAGTATGCACTGTATAAATACTGCAGCATGATAGAGAGTTCTAGATCGACAGCATCGCGCAGTGCCTTGATGAGCTGCTCTTTACTTTTGATGTTTCCCTTTGCTTTAAACTGCGGCTCTTGCATCGGCATGATTTTGGGCAAAGCGGATTGTTCAACATTACATAGATACTTTAGAAATAACTGTGCATGGGCTTGTGGCATTTCACGGGTGCTTGGCATGTAATAACTTTTTTCTTTATTACGTGGGTCGCACATTTGCCACATTAATCGAGCATAAGTTTCGCATTTGCATTTGTCAGCCATACTAAAGACAGCTTCAGTCATGAATGGGTAAAAAAGTTCGTAATAGGCCATGACATGTTTGTAGAGGAAGTCGTAGTCAACTTGCTCTGTGGGCGTATCCATAAGTTCCCAGTCACTAGGTAGCACACGAACCAGAATAGGGTTGTGATACTCACCTAAAAATAATTCTGTACTGCCAGGTTTGAGGCTTTCTATCGTGATTGAACCTTTGCCATCCAAATCTGTGGCAATAAATTGGTCGCAGCTAAGTGTTTTTGCATCTCGGATGTGGGATGCAAGTTTGGTAATTGGCATCGGCTTACCTTGATAGTAACTGCGAATGGCAACCGACGCTGAACTACTCTTGTCGCTAATATGGTTGGGACTTTCCATAGACAAAATGTGCTGTTCAGCTTGAATGTGCCAGTCGCTCTCGTACCAAGTATGTGTCTCTGAGCATAACCTGAGAGACTGTTGATGAAATTGTTCATCAAATTGCTGCAGAGGAATATCAATAACACCTGAGTTTATCGCACCGTCTCTATAATCTTCCTCAGAAATAGTCGCGATGATTTGTCCGCAGCTGGACTTGAGGTACAAATTACCCAAATTTACTTTTGCGCTGAGCTTAGGTGGCATTCCATTTTGAACTGGGATGTCATCTTTATAACTATCGTGAGGAATGCCTATTGCCGCGTTTAAGCTTAACCAATCTTCGCCTATGGAAACGGCGATGGGGGCGTATTGCTCGCTGTTGTCCGGCCTCAAAATTCTGCCAGTAGGGGAAGTCATCATATCTTCTTCTCGCCACAGACCAATCGTGCCATGTAAATCGCAAAATACAGGCATATTGGGTGCTACGGGAGGAGACAAGTTGCTCACGCAATACTGCACAGTTAACCCGAGTACTTTTGGATCATCTAATGCAATTCGTAAAGTATCTAAAAACTCTGATTCAAGGCCTAGTTGATTAAACAAAAACTCGTCACTGTCTTTTCTAATCGAAAACTGAAACAGTCTCGCTTCGCTCATCTCTTCATACATGAAGTGAGAGATAGGCTGCGCAATATAGCTTTTATTCATCCATCGCACGCCATGAGTGCAATCTATATCTGCGGACAATATATGCGTTGTATTTGCAGAGGCTTTAGGATCTGTGATTGTAAGTTGCCCAGCATAAATAAGCGCAGAGTCCCGCCTTGTAGGATCACAATCTACCCATCGAGCGCGATTAAAAGAGGTTCTTAAGTATTCGTTATAGTGTCCCCATAGGGAGAGTTTATTACCAACCAATTGATCATCGGTTATGTATTCACCTGGCTTAAGCTGAACACTGGTAATAAGTGTGTTTTCCCAACTAAAGTGGTTGTTGCCTCGCATATTATATCCAGCTGCGAGGTTAAATAGCCCTGACTCATCCGCTTTTCCTTGTGCGTTAAATTTAGGCCCCATCTCTTTAATATAGTCATGGAAGTGCGCTGGTGGCTGTGCCACATCATAGGGTGTTCCATCCATGATTGCCGTGTTAGTCGCAATATCTAACGTGTTGTTGATATTGCGATTTGCCGTTGGGACGTTGACACGTGCAACCCCTTTAAAATGAACTCGGGGAAAATCGAGAATACTCATTTATTTCAAACTTCCTAGTTACTTTTTCTTTAGTCTGTACTTTGTTGATGACAATTAAACGTGTGCTAATTCTTCATTTCGTTGGCGTTGAAATTGCTCTGATTCAAGCCTTTTCAATAGGGTATTGGCCGCACTTCTACCCGCCATAATGCCACCTTCCATCCAGCCACAATGTGGTGTGTACGCATCACTCGCGGAAATAATATGCGACTTTTTATGCGTTAATGTCATCGGATGATTGGGACAGCACTCTTGAGAGAATTCAACCCCATGAGTCCAATGCTTATAGGTGTGTGTAAGTGGATCTGGGAGTTGACTTTCATGGCAACGTAGCGCCTCTGCCATTAGTGTTTTAACTGTGCTGAGGTAGTGAGCCTCACCGCGTAAAGTTGTATCTCGCCAAAAGTCTGCGTAGTCGCTGTCGGTATAAAAAAATACATACCGGTTATCCTTAAAATACAATTTACGAATTGGATTATTGGTAATGACAACATGATCTGCTAGATCTAACTCTTGCCACCACGGCGTGTCATAGAATAAAAAGCCTTTAAAAAGTGGAATAGAGCCATAGGTATAATCACTCCAATCCTCTGGGAAACCACAATCTAGCTTTTTCATGGCTGTTGGTGGAAAAGTCAAAATCATTTCGCCTTCTGAGATGGTAAGCTCAGAGTCGTCTTCTTTGACAAGTTTAAGAGATGGGTTGCTGCCTTTTGCGTCTATGCTCGCCAACTCGTATCCAAAGTGAAATTCGACGCCATGAGATAGCGCCTCTTCGTATAGTCTTTGCGTAAGTGCTGAAAAGCCTTCTTTTAAATTGAACCATTCATATCCAGCATTTTCTGAAAAGCCTTGGATCTCAGGGTGCTTCTCAATGATGTCAAAGGCAATATGCGGCGAGATGTTTGGTAATGACAATGAATCATAACCGAGCGCATTGATCATTTCTTTTGCTTGGTGCCTACCTACGTAGATTGTTAAAAACTCTTCAAAAGAGTCATTTGGGTGCTCATCACAAAGAGGTTTCAGATTTTTTAAAATACTCTTTAAACTTTTATGCAATGCTTGTGGGCGCTTTAGTTGTGTAAAAGGGAATGCTTCATAAGGCAAGTTTAAAGACGTAACTTGCTCTTTTACATTGTGATGAAGTTGAGAAGAGAAGCGGCCTGCGCCAAGGTCTACAAAGTGATCATTGACTTTAACTGCATGTGCGCGACCACCGACTCGTTTTTTATGTTCATAAACCTTAATTGAACTATTTTTGCATGCTTTTGATTTTGCTAAAGTAAGCGCGCAAATAATGCCTGATATTCCTGCACCTATGATTGAGATTGTGTTTTCTCTAATCGCCATGTTCCATATTTCCTTGAGTTTTCCTAAAAACTTATAGCTTTAAATGAAACTTCATTAATAATTAACATTAATTAAATATCAAATGTCACTTTTAAGCCGGTTTATTCACTGGTTCACGATGAAATTAAATTCGTATTCCCTAAAATCAATCGATTACGATAATTCAAACCCGCGGTATGCGTTTTATTAAATGATACCACTGTTGTTCCTCATAATTAACATAGATCAGTAAAATGTTATTAAAATAATGATATTTTCGGTCTGAAATAAATCTTTCATTGTTCTTATTATTGCAATTTGTGCATTCACTCTATTGCAAAGTTAGCGTTAGTTTAATTTTTGCGAATAAATTAATGTGCATGGAAGGTGATGGAATGATGAATTTTTGTTTTCAATTTGGGGATAAATATGTAGGAAATGTGGAGCGCTAATTTCATCCCATTACAAGTCCGCTCATAAAGTGTACGTGATTGACGAAGTAGTTCTTAGGGACTATTGACTAAAGTCATGATATGGCGGGAATAATGGCAAAAAATACGGTATTTATAGAGGTGTATGAGTTTTTTAGCAGGTGGGTACGAAAATGAGAAAAATTCTTCCTGAAAGATTGCACTTTTAACGAGAATTTGATTCGGGTTTGTACCGGTTACCTAGAGTAGAAAAACAATAAGTAACCCGGTATTGGTTTATTTGCAACGGAAAAATTAAGATGAATTTTTTATAACTTCATCATTTTTTAGTTCTTTTTTATTAGCTTTTCTAGAGTGAAAATTGAAAAGCTTAGCGCGAAAAGGCCGCCAACCACGTCTGCAATGGGAAATGACCACCACAATGCGTCAGAACCGTAGAGTTTTGGAAGAGTTGCCATAAGCGGTAAAAGTAATACATAAGTGCGGGCAGCATCTAACATAGTTGCAGGGATGGCTCTACCCATTCCTTGAAACAATCCACTCGACATCATGCAGAATCCTGCAGTGGTAAAGCCTGCAAATGCAACCAAAGCAATGTCTTTCCCTAAGTTTGTCACCTGCATATCGTTGGTAAAAAGAGCGATCAGCCAATGCGCATTGAAAGAAAGTATAAATGTAACGATGAGACCCCACACAGTACTTACTAGGCAGGCTACTAAGTAGGCTTTTTTAACGCGTTTAAACTCACCTGCGCCATAGTTAAATCCAGCCAAGGTTTGAAGCGCAACCATCATGCCGATTATGGGTAAGAATAAAAACATATAGCAACGAACTAAAATACCGTGTGCTGTAATTAGAGGTTCAGAGTTTTGTGCAAATACTGTCGAAATTGAATAAACAGTAGCGGCTAAGATCACCGAAAAACCACCATGAGAAAGCAGCACTGGTAATCCTAGGCTCAGCATTTTTAAATGAACATGGAGGGGGCTCAAGAGTTTACTACGCTTAAATTGCACCGCGCTTTCGCCTTTCATTTGTAGCTGTATGGCAATGACTAACGCAATGCTCAAGGCACAAATTGTTGCCCATGCGGCACCGGCGACACCCCATTCAAATACAAAAATAAATAGTGCGTCTAGGAGTATATTTAGAATCGAAGCTGTCGAAAGTACTTGCATCATAGCTTTTGGATTACCGGATGCACGAAACCCTTCAGTAATTTGGTTACAAATAAACCCGATAACCCAAAACATAACAATGGGAGTTATATAACTCATGGCTTGTTCTCTTAGCGTGTCAGGCACTGCAAGCAGAGTAAATATAGTATCCAGATTTAAATAGGTAATCGTACAGAGTACCAAGGCACTGGCTATGGCTAACATAAATGAAGCGGAAAATACTTCATCGGCATCACTTTGCCGTTTTGCACCCAAGTATCTTGAGACCAAAGATGCCATGCCACTACCTAGCATGGTACTAATTGCAATTAGTATCATTTGTATAGGAAAAACCGCTGACACAGCTCCCATTGCTTGTGCGCCAATACCCTGAGAAATAAATAGGGCATCGACAAAGGTATAAAGTCCATTTATGACCATACCTAAAATAGTCGGGATTGCTAAAAAGCAAAATTGCTTAAAGATAGGCCCGGTGAGCAAAGGAGACTGCGATTGTTCCTCTATTGCGCTCAATTCTGCTGTGGTCGTACTCATGCTTTTTCCTTGTATTCTGATATTTAAGCTGTGGATAGTTTACTGAAAAATTGTTTCTCGAGGTTAAATTTGTGTTTTAAATTTTTAATTTTATGTTTTTTGTGGCTGGATCTTTACTGTGTGTTTGCTGAAGAAAATTTCAAAACTTTCTGCTAACTACATAATTTATTTCATAAAAAAATGAGTGAAAGATGTATTTTTTATTAATTTTTATTGATAAGTATGTATTTCGCCATTTCTTAACCTTGTCTTATGTGGCTCTTTAGAAAGACACTTTGTAGTGAATATAAGGGATAAATTTTTAAGTAATAACCTTTGTTTGGTATGTTATATTATATCTTTTGGTGTTTGGAGAGATGAAAATTGCGTAACCAAATTCAGTTTGTAGGAGACAATGTTTCTATTGGGCTCGCCGTGATGTGTTTAATTCATTGTATTGCTTTACCATTGTTAATTGTGTTTTTGCCATTTGTGTCAAAAAGCTTTGTACAAGGTGAGGTATTCCATCAGCTGTTACTTGGCGGTGTGCTGCTAACGAGTATTTTAGCTCTAGTTTCGGGTTGTAAGACACATAGTAAATGGCATATTTTTTCATTCGGAATCTCAGGGTTAGTAATACTTTCAATAGCTGCCTTTTTTGGATATGACCTACTAGGCGAATCCGGCGAAACAATATTAACCATCATTGGCAGTTTAATAGTTGCCTTTTCTCACTTGAAAAACATAAAAGCATGCAAACAAGCGAAATGTTGTTCTTCGACGGCATAACACAATAAAAATTGAAGGCGCTTCAATGTCAATATCAATAGTGCTAGAACAAAGGAAATGTCAGCACCAAAATAGAAGGAAAAAATAAGCCTACGAATTGATAAATAGGGTGATTTCTTTTCTTTGTACTATGCTCAGAGCATTGACTTTATGCTTCAGGGGGCAAAGTGTACCTTTCATCCTATTCTATTCTTTCCTTGAACCCCCATATAAGTTGTGCAATTGAAAAGGTAGGCTGCCACAACTCTATTAACTCTTTGTATAAAAGCTGTTGTCACTTTTTATGGGGGCTGTTATGTACCCGATGAAGAGCTTTGTTAGATTGCCCATCGCCCTTAAAATTTTTGTTGTAGTTGTTTTTGGTTTATTGGCGCAAGTCGCTACTTTACAGGTTTTTACACTCAAACAAACGGTAGATAGTCACCTCGATACTCGAATAGATGAAGTCATGAGTTTGTTCGTACAAGCACAAACAGCAGTTGAATTTATGGCATCAGAGAACCGTGTTGATCAGATTCAAAAGTACCTCAACTTAATGAAGTCTCACTCAGATGTTGAAGTGGCAGTAATGTATGACAAGCAAGGCCAAGTGTTGGTTTCAACATTACCTGAATATGCTGGTAAAGATGTAAAAATGGTCCTCGAAGGCATGGAACTAGACGAAGGTGCTAGTGCAAGCTTTCCCAGTATTTTAGCTACCACGAAAACCACAGATATATTTGATAATCAGTCTAAGCTGTATGTCATATCAGGCCCTGTGGGGGAGATTGCTACGGCGAGTGACTTTCACATGACGCATCTTTTGATTTTGGCTAATTATTCTTCGGCTGAAAAATACATTAAAAACTCAACAATGCATGCGTTTACTCCGTTGTTTGTAATAATGCTAGTGACAGCCTTACTTGTGGCATTTATTTTTCACGTATCAATTCAAAAACGACTCCAAAAAATCTTTACTCACTTCGATAATTTTGATGCTGATAAAGGAATTACGTTTATTGATATTGGCGGTAAGGATGAACTCAGTGAATTGGCCAGAAGAAGCAATATGTTGTTTCTCGATCTAGCAAAAAGCCATGTTGTTGTAAGCCAACAAAAAGATTACTTCAAAGCACTCTTTGAAGGGATCACCGATGCGGTCGTGATTGTCGATGAGCAGGGTGAAATTTTAGACTTAAATCACACCGCTAAAGAATGTGTATCGCAAGATTTGACGAAGTCAAAACAATTTAGTGAACAGTTTAAACTATCTCATGACTGTGACCTAAAACAGTTGGTTTCTTTATCAAAAGAGGCTGACAGCCACAGGGGGAAAAGCGTCAGAAGTTTTTGGCTCAATAATGAAAAGTGGCATGCGATCAATTTATCTATTACTAAACTCACAATGGCAAAGCAGGGGCTTTCTTGCTACTTGATTGCTTTTGTGGATCAACAGAAAGAATTTGAGCTAACCCTGCAATTACAACTTAGCGAACGGAAACTGTTTTCCATCATTGAAAACTTGCCAGAAAGTGTATTCTTACTTCAAGAAACTGGTGAAGTTGCCTATCTCAATGGCCAGTTGAAACGTTTTTTGACTTTAGACACTAAAGTCAGTAACGCAGAGCAGCTATTAAAGGCATGCCCGAAAAACATTGCCACGTTTTTGGAGCAGCGTATGCAATCTGTTATGTCTGGCGACAGCTATATCAGGGAGGAAGTACATTACAAATTTCGTGGTGAAACCTACTATTGCGCCATTACTTTGTTTCCTATTATCAAGCAAAACAAAAGTAGTTTTGCGATGGCAGGTTTCATATCAGACATCACAGTACAAAAGAAAACCGATTATGAGCTTCAGCGAATTCAACGACGGCTGGCTGAGTTAGTGCGTCATGCACCTATGGCAATTATCGAATGGGACCAATCTCTGAATATTGCATTTTGCAATCAAGCAGCGTCTACGCTATTTGGCAGTAGCCAAAGCTCTTTAATTGGGAGTAACTTATCTGAATTGGTAGCAGCCGATTTTTACTCTGATCTAGAGCGTTATTTATTGCAAACTATTTCAAATGAGCACAATGCAAAGCAGCTTATTGCAATCGCCGACAAGCAAGGCACACAGCGAGTTACAGAGTGGCACAGTTTTATTTTGTCAGATGAAGGGAATGAACACGCAAGGTATGCATCGCTAATTTCAGATATAACAATGCTCCATGAAGTGATCGAATCACTTGAACTTAAAGAGGCTGAAAAAGACGAGGTACTGCAATCAATGGTGGACCCAGTTATCACCATTAATGATAAAGGGCATATTCTAACTTTTAATAAAGCAGCTGAAGTTGCATTTCAATATGACGCAGATCGAGTTATAGGGGAAAATGTCAAAATGTTGATGCCTGATGAGTTTGCTAAGCATCATGACTCTTTTTTACTCAATTACATTACCACTGGGCACAAGCAAGTGATTGGTATTGGGCGACAAGTTATTGGCAAACGCGCTAATGGCGAAGTATTTCCAATGCACTTATCTATCAGTGAGCTTCCTATCATGCCCAATGGGGTGAGGCGATTTATCGGTAATTGTGTTGATCTTACCAATATAAAAGAAAAAGAAGAGCAGTTAAGGCGCTCGATGAAAATGGATGCGTTAGGTAAGCTCACTGGCGGTATCGCGCATGATTTCAATAATCTGATAGGTATAATGTTGGGCTACAGCGACATTATAACTATGCAGCCTACTTTAGATACTGAAATAAAAAGCCACGTACAGGAAATTATCAAAGCTGGGGAGCGGGCAACCAACTTAACGCAAAAACTTCTGAATTTTTCTAAAAAAGAAAGTGCGTTGAACGAAGTGTTCTCACTCAACGATGCGTTGCTAGATAGCCGCCAATTATTAGAGAAATCACTGAAAGCCGACGTAAAATTGCTTTTCGACTTGTCTCCGGATTTACCTGACGTACAGTTAGATAAACATGATTTTGATGACATGATTTTAAACCTTGTTATTAACAGCGTGCATGCTATCAAAGAGGCAGGAAGCGTGACTATTCGGACAAGTTTAGATTGGTATCAAAATAATAGAATAGATCAGTCATCTAGTTTACATGTTAAATGTGAGGTTATTGATACAGGTGAGGGGATTTCTGACCAGCATTTAGATAGTATATTTGACCCGTTTTTTTCTACTAAAGGAGATAAGGGGACTGGTTTGGGGTTGAGTCAAGTATATGCTTTTATTCAACGTAGTCTTGGCTGTGTAGATGTAAAAAGTAATCCAGATGGCACCACCTTTGAGATATATTTTCCAGCGGTTAAGTCTAAGGCTAAGTTGAGTGACCAAGCACTGCCTCAGTACGAGCATGTGCACCAGACACCCAGCCGAATCCTAGTGGTTGATGATGAAGCTTCACTTGCCGATGTTATTGCAAAATTGCTTCGCCAAGCTGGTCATACTGTCGATATCAAAACTTGCGGTATTGATGCATTGGCGGCACTTAAAGACAAAAAGTATGATCTTGTGATTTCAGATGTATTGATGCCTGATGTGAATGGATTTAGCTTAGTTAAAAAAGCCCAAAGTCTTCATCCACACATAAAAGTGCAGATGATAAGTGGCTATGTCGATATTGAGAAAGTAAGCGACTTTGACAGCGCACTTTACACCAACATAATTCGCAAACCGTTTCGGCCGCAAGAGTTACTCAATCGGGTAGCGACATTATGCTCAGAATAGCTCCGGCTTTGTGTTGCTCAAATCCAATTGGGTTTCTAACTCTGGGGCAACCTTCTGCTCCATTTCGAAATATTTATCAGTTTTTTGGATTATGTTGGTTAGATTTGATTTGAGTAAATTAATTTTAGGCTCGATCGAACTGAGATTTTTAGCCTCTTTGGCGATGAGGTTGGCGATAAACAGCTCTTGCTCTTCGGTTAAGTCTAGAATGTGAAAACTAGACGTGATTTGCTGATTTAGATCGTTCATAACGTCTTGAATCAAACATTTATACTCTTCTGACAGGGTATGTAATTCTCCTATACCTGAGGTGATATCTACTACAATTTGTTCCATGGCTTGTTGACGAAATAGATCAAGTAGCTTGGCTTCTAAACCTTCGATAATTGCGACGGAAATATCATTAATTGCGCCGCTTTCCTCAGGGGGTTCAGGCATGTTCTTGATAAGAAAAGACACATGTTTTTCATTTACAATGAGTCGCCTGCCAAAACTATGTAAACGGCCTTTTGTACACAGTAGCTCAAATATGTTTTGCTCTATTGGGCTAATTCCACAACCGCTTGGACCGTAAAAGCTGATTTCGTCCTTTTTGATCATGACACTGGTAAGCAACCCCAATTGTTTCACAGTGGCGAAGAATTGGTTAATGACTTGATGCTCATTTTTGCACTGATTCAGAGATTTAAAAAACTGCATAACTAAGCTGTAGTGAGAAGCTTGCTGCATAGAAGAAAGCGCTAAGGTTATAGATTCCTGCTCACTGGCTTTTAGCTCAACCTGAGACTGTATAAACTCAGCGACTTTTTGTACTTTAGTAATCAATTCCTTCATCTGAAAAGGCTTGGCAATAAAGTCATCGGCGCCTACATCAAAAGCGCGTAGCCGCATGTCTAGATTGTTATATCCGGACACCAAAAATAAGGCGCAGTTAGTTGTTAAAATCTCTTTTTTTATTTTTTCGCATGCTACCAGTCCGTCAATACCTGGCATACTGATATCCATTAAAATGACTTGAGGTGTATAGTGCTCAAGAATGTCATAAGCTTCTTGCGCAGAAGCGGCTTGTTCACAAGAAAAAAAAGGTTTTAGCGCGGTAGAGATCATATCTCTCACTGGTTTTTCATCATCAACTATGAGCACCTTGGCGTTGCCTGACATGATTTTTATACTCCTGCAGTGAGCTGGTAAAACTAGGTAAAATGTACCACTCTCAACAGCATAGTGTAGAACGATTATATGCGCTAAAAAAATATGAATTCATGCAGGGTTATTTATTTAGATTCAATAGTTATTTGACATGTTTTTTAGAGAAAGCGAGCCACACGAGGAATAAAAAGTGGCTCGCAGCCTGTTATAAAAGGCAAGAAGTGTTGCCTTCAGAGCATTAATACTGGAGCTGCCCTCCATTATTAATGAAGTTTGCGTATTCCTGCCACATATCATCTACACCGCGGCCTAAAATACTTCTAAATGCGGCATCAAATGACCAAGAGTAATTTCCCAAGTCCTTGGCCGCTTTGTTAAATTTAAACAAAAAGTCGGGATCATGCGTAACTCTTACATAGTGCAGGAAAAATCCTGTGGTTGTGTAACCGCCTAGCCACTTTTTAGGATCATTGACATTGGGTTGTCGAGTTTTGTGCAGGCCCTCGCCAATCCGTACTGCATCGGCTAGACCCTCAGTATATGCCCAAAATGCTTTACCATCTCCGTAGCTGTCATGGGTCAATGGTGAATTATTGTATCCATGAGTCACTTCGTGCGCCAGAATGCCATCAATCTCATCTCTAATTGCTGCATCGGAATTACCGTTGTCACGATATAAGTTCGCTAAATGAGTTGTACTCACTACGATAGTCATTTCACCAGAACCGTCCTGGCCCATTTTGTAGGCGACAAATTCGTTGCCCCAGTGATCCTTTGCTCTGAGTTCAAACCTTAGGTTTCTGAATCGATTGGATTCTACAGGATCTCGGTAAAGGATTTTCGCAACTTCGACACACTTATTAGCCATATGTGCCGCTGGGTCAGAAATAATACGCTTAAATAAAATTGAGCCCTGTGTTTGAGGGTCGACATCAATAAAATCGACTTGTGGCTTTTTCCATTCACCATTTGGGGGAGTCGTAATTTGCTCATTTATATTGATTGTGTAGCTGGTATTACTGTACGCATACACCGATACATAAAGGTTATTTCCTTGCAAATCACATGACTCGTTGGCTGTGGGTGATGTGCTGCTGCAATCGAAAGTTTGCGTCGTTGGTTGAGAGCCTAACCGCATGTATAAGTCAGCATCTCCAGATCCTGTCGTGGTTGCAATGACTTTATTGGCCACATTAAACGGGCCGAAGTGTTGCCACTGACGGGCGTTTAATGAGTTATTTTGTGAAATTGGTAACTCATTTGGCGGCGTGACAATACTAGATCCAAACATTTCAATTTCAGCAACTTGTAAAATACTTGCGCCATGATTGGCGGAAACATTTAGGCGCACAAATTTAAATGCACTTGGATTGGCGACTGTAAATTGTTTAGTCTGGTGGCGAGCACTGAATGATTGATTGTTACGCACATCTAATGTTTGCCAATTTATACCATCGGAAGAGCCTTGCAACTGCCAGTCTTGCGGATCTCTACTCGGTGCATCATTGGCAGAGGTTATGGTGTAACTGGTGATTCGTTCAGATTGATTAAACTGGTAGCTGATCCAGCCAGAAGCTGAAAAGGTCAACCATTTTCTGTACTTGTCGTTATCAAAAGCTTTAGTTCGGCCTTCGAATGTCCCATTTTCTCCAGATGCAGTTATGGCACTTGGATTAGCAGAGGTTAGATCTGTGTCCGCATATGCAGACATAGACAATGTTGAGGCCATTATGCACGCAATACTTTTAAGTTCAAAAGCCCATTTTTTATTTCTTTGATTCATCTTTATGCAACCTTGTATCGTTCCAAATTTATTGACGTTTAATTTGCTGTTCCAATCATTATTATATTTGTGAGCACAATAAATCAGGTGTTGTTGTTACTGTTGTATTAGTTGGAACGTTTTAATAATTGGTTGTAATTTGTACTTTGTCAAAGGTTTTTTACATCAAATTAACTGGGTTGATGGTTTTTTGTGTGAGAAATGAGCTGATTGTTGGGGTTTTGTAGATTTTTTTACATTACTCATTTTCTCGCTATTCTTGTATCCTATTACATAAATAATTGAATAGTATCGCTATATTTTTTGTTTAATTATTGAACTTGCTTGAATGGTAATAAACTATTTCAGGAACAAATAGTTGAAAAATAAATCTCAGCAATGATTGCTAAATGTGTTTGAAAGAGTATGAGAAAGATGAATTGGCAGATAGAAAAAGGCACTTTAGAAGAGCTAATCTCCATTGAAGAGCAAATTCCGGAGTTCACAGCTTCGAAATCAAAAGAAACAGTGTTAAGTCGAATACAAGGAGCTACTTTCTTATTGTTAGTAGCAAAGCTCGATGGCAAACCTATTGCGTACAAATTGGGTTATGAGCTGAGCAATGAGCAATTTTATAGTTGGTTAGGTGCAGTTGTTCCAGCCTATCGTGGTAGTGGTATTGCACAGTCGCTATTAGATGCGCAAGAACAGTGGTGCGCATCTCGAGGTTATAGCTGCATTTCGGTTAAATCAATGAACAAATTTAAGTCCATGCTGATGATGCTTATAAAAAACAACTACCAAATTGTCGAGTGTCGTCCGTTGAGTGATGGCTCTGATAGTAAAATAAGATTTTTAAAACGACTAAATTGATAGTAAGCCCTTGTGTAATAAAGGGCTTTACAAATTATTGTGATTTTTTAGCTTCAAAAACTCGGTCTAAGTACAGTGCCAATAAAATAATTGCACTGCCAATCGCCAATTTAGTGAGGCTTTCATCTCTGTTCCAAATCACTAAGTTAACTAAAATCCCAGCTGGAACCAGTACGTTATTCATAGCCGCGAGTGTACCAACTGATACTAGTGTCGCTCCTTTATTCCAAAGGAAGTAGCCAAGTCCAGACGCAATTAACCCAAGGTATAACAAAACCCCCCATTGCAACTGCGTAGTTGGTAGCTTATTACTATCTCCAAATATCACAAACCCAGCTCCTGATACTACCAGTGCGCCAATAAAGAAAAATCCAAAACAGCTAAGCTGTGGTAAGGGAGTGTGGTGTAGTAAGCGTTTATAACAAACTTGGCCCAAGGCAAAACACAAGTTAGCACCTTGGACTAGGCATAACCCGATCCAAAACTGCTCATTGATGTGTTCATACCGAATAGTAATAGCACCTATTGTCGCAACTAGTGCGACCAGTAAATGATGAGGTTGAAAGCGCTTTTCAAACAAATCATTGATCAAAGCAATATACACAGGAGTCATTACTGTGAATAACAGTACTTCAGGTACACTGAGATACAAGAACGAATGGTAATAGAAGCCATACATTGCACCAATTTGAATGGCGCCAATAGCCATTAACTTTGTGGCATTTTGTAGTGAAATTTGCCTAAATTTAATAAAAGGCAAAAAAATAAGCGTAGCAATAAACACTCGACTAACTGCCGAAAACCAAGAATCTACTTGGCCAGCCAAATACACACCAATCAGACTGAAAGAAAAAGCCCAAAGAGCGGTAACAAACGATAAATGTAGCATAGAGGGTCACTGAGTTTTTGTGCCATTTTATGCCTACCTATAAATTAAATCGACAGGAATCAATAGAGTATTTGTTCATTTTCTATAAAGCTGCAAACAAATAATGCAATTATTCGAAAATAACGAAGTAAATGACCGTTATAATATGATTTTAATTTACTACTGAGTGGTTACAATGAAGTTGTTTTCACATTTATCCCTTTCATGATTACCCATGATGTGTTGAAGGCCACCATTCCCAGGTGGCCTTTTTATTTTCAAAAATTTTTCTAAACATCGCAGTAAACTCGTCGTATTTGTTACCTTGACTTGAAGCTATCGTCCCCCAATGCTTAGGCGAATATCCATGGCTGCCAAAGGATATTTAAATATGCTTAATAAGGATTCGTTCATCTTGCGCTAAACTTGGCACATGCATAGTTCCCGTAATTATTGATCTAACAAGCACAATTTAATTTCACAGTATTTGTAGGGGAGAAAAACGATGAACAATGTGGTTAAAGTATCTGTATTTTGGTTTGTGGCGTTGCTGGCAGGTTGCGCATCCATGGGCGCTGGGGATATAGCTCAAAAGCGTGCTGATATTATAAAAATGAAAAATGCTACGTTGGCTCAGTTGTACTCAGAAAAGCCAGACACACGAGCACAGATAAAATCAGCGGTTGGGTATGCCGTTTTCTCCAATGCTAATGTTAATTTGTTATTGGTGTCAGCAGGGACTGGTTACGGCGTGGTCCACAATAACCAATCTGGCCAATTTACATACATGAATATGGCTGAGGGCGGTGTGGGCCTTGGCTTGGGTGTGAAAGATTATCGACTTGTATTAGTTTTCCACACTCAAAAAGCGCTGAATACCTTTGTTGAAAACGGATGGACCTTTGGCGGAAATGCTGATGCAGCTGCAAAAGCATCTGAAAAGGGCGCATCAATGCAAGGAGAGTTGTACTACGGCGATATGTCTGTATATACCATGACCAATAGTGGCTTAGCTTTACAAGCAACCGTAAAAGGCACGAAATTTTGGCCAGATAGTAAACTAAATTAATCGCTAAATTCAGTGTAAAGAATATACTAGATATATAAAGCGCTAATAACTTTGTACTTGTGCACTTAATGAGTTTTTTTAGCTTGTTAGCTGCACAACTATTCGTTATAAACATGGTAAATATATTCAATTATTTTTTGGGGGCCGTATGTTTAAGGATATTGATGACCTCAGCGATAGTTCAGTTTTAATTGTAGAAGACTCTTCACTGACTCAAAAAGTGTTGAGCGCTTGCTTAGATGGCCTGTGTAAAGTCGATTGCGTTTTCTCAGCAGAAGATGCGATTCAGCATTGCTTAGACAATCCACCAGACCTGATTCTCATGGATTGGATTTTGGAAGGAATGACCGGGTTAGAAGCGTGTAAAAAGATTCAGGCAATGGATGAGCTAAATGATATCCCCGTTATTTTTGTTACTTCAAATACCAATGAAAACCAGCAAGAGCTGTGCTGGGATGCAGGTGCAGTAGACTTTTTAGGAAAGCCTATTGTCGCAAGAACGCTGGTAAACAGGGTGCGAACTCACCTTAAATACAAAAGACAAACTGATATTCTAAAACAGTACTCTTTCTTTGATGGATTAACAGAAGTCTTTAACCGTCGCTATTTTGATATGGAAAGCCAGCGGCTATTCAAGCAGAACTTGCGCCAGCAACAAAATCTGGCCGTTGTAATGCTTGATATCGACTATTTTAAGTTTTACAACGATCATTATGGCCATTTACAAGGTGATGATGCACTCAAGGCGGTTGCAAAGGTTGCGGTGAAAATGGTAAATCGGCCTCTGGATAGCGTGTTCAGATACGGCGGTGAGGAATTTGCAGTGCTGTTACCAAATACGGATAAAGACGGCGCCCAGAAAATTGCCAATGCAATTGTGGATGCGGTGAAAGGCTTGGAGCTCCCCCATTGTAAATCACGATTTGATGTTGTTACCGTTAGTGCGGGTGTTGCTATAGGCAAGTATGGTCAATATGACAGCGTTCAATCGTTGATTAATATGGCTGATAAAGCCCTTTATCAAGCGAAAGACAGTGGCCGTAGCCAAGCTGTTATATTGGATTAAATAGGTGTGCGAATTGCATTCGCACACCTCCAATGTGTTTTACATATTAAACAGTAAAGCAGACACTGCTAACAGGCCGACTGCCAAAACAAAATAGGTACTCAATTTACCTTTGTATTTTTGTAATGATGGCACTTTATAAATTGCGATGGTTGGCATTACAAACAAGATTAAGGCGATAATCGGACCAGAAATTGCCCCCATCATGTCTAAGATACTTGGGTTGATAACCGCGCACACCCAAATAGAAATAAACATAAGTACCACACCTAACTTGTCAGCGGCCGCCAAGCTGATGTTCGTTTGCTTTGTTAACAGGCCATTGAAGCTCTCTCTTGCTCCTAAGAAGTGTCCTAAAAACGATGAGGTGATAGCGATAAAGGCGACAAGTGGGCCTAGCGTTTCAATAAATGGATTGTTGTAAACGTTTGCTAGGTAAGACAGTACAGATACATTTGCCTGTTTAGCTTGTGCCATTTGATCTGGTGTCAAAGAGAAGATACACGAGAAAACAAATAGTAATACAAAGGCAATCAGCATGAGTGAAGTATTGCGTAGAATGGCCTCTGATTTGAGTGTTGCTTCTGACTTATAATATCGACGTTGAGTATTTGCAAAACTAGAAATAGCAGCTGCATGACTAAATGAAAAAACAATGATTGGTACAGAGAGCCACAGTGTTTCACCCAGTGAAGCAAAATCAGGTGTCGTTACCGCTGGAATTTGCCAGTTGGGAATTAGGTAGAGTGACAAAAACAATAACACTCCAACTAACGGGTATACTAGTACGGCAAAAGCGCGTAGCAATAGCTTTTCACCACCTAGCATAATGGCGATCATGCCAGCAACTAATACACCAGAAAGTAGCACTCGAGGTAAAGATTCCATGCCAAGTTGATTGACCATGAAGCTGTCAACAGTATTTGTTAAGCCTACGCCGTATATGAGTAGGATTGGGAAAATAGAAAAGAAGTAGAGTAATGATATCAGCCGACCACTTGTTGCTCCAAAATGCTCTTCAACTACGTCGGTAAAGTCAGAGTTACTCTTTTTTGAAGAAAGCACAAATCTTGCTAGGCCACGGTGTGCTAGGTAAGTCATTGGAAAAGCAAGCACAGCCATAATAATCAGAGGCCAGAAGCCACCAATACCGATGTTTATTGGCAAAAATAATATGCCCGCACCAACGGCTGTGCCAAACAGGCTTAAAACCCAGTTAGTGTCATGTTGAGTCCAGCGAGTGCTTCCTTCGGGCACCATGTTACTGGCATCTCCCGCTTGTGAGTTACTCATACTTGTTGTCCTATGTTGTCTTTTTAATCGAGCGGATGATATAGAAATTCACTTAGCTATGCATGTTTATTCGAATTGAATGCTCGAAAATTAGACATAATGAGGGTTTTAAGGTTAATGGCTGTTCACATTGTAAGCACCAAAAAGGTGAGTATGGGGCAGGCTTTTCCCATACTCAATAGAAAAACGGGTGTATTTTTTTTAAATGAGCCGCACCTGTTTGATTAAAATTTCATCTTCTTCATCGGTCGTTGAAATGTGCTCCGCCCAGAGTTTCACTTGCTCATTTTTTACAGAGAGCTTCAAAATTCCGAAGTTATTCTCTGTTTTGAAGGCTAAACGTTCAAACTTTGTCACCACATTGCATCCATCCAACGTGCCAGTTGAACAAGAAATAGCTTTGCTTACAAAAGGCGCGGGCTTTCGGGTTACACCACTGGCTGTAAATTGATATACGGTTCCACTATTTGCGTGGCGTTTGAGTTTAAAAGAAGCCGCGCAGTGTACATCACCTGACAAAAATACCACAGGAACACCAAGCTGTTGTGAGGCATTAAAAGCTAAATCAAGTAACTCATTGCGTTCAGCATGGTTGGCTTCATGGTCCCACTCATCTCTGAAATCATCTTTATACGCGCTGACATCCGCCATATTAACCACGGTACTACTCCAGTGTACAATAGGAACAGGAGATACGATAAATATAGCCTTGGTCGTAGATGGAATATTACCAAACCAACTCTTTACTCGTTCAAATTGGGATGAGCCTAACAAATCATAGCCATTTGGATTGTCGAATTGATGATGTCCCCGTTGGTCCAAAACGTAAAAGCTTGCAAGCTCATGGGAAAAACCATAGTCCCATTGGCTTTGAGATAAGGGGACATGTGGAACTGAAGGAGTCGTTGGATTATGACTATGCTGATATTCTTGATAGACCTGCGTCGCGGCTTCAAACATTGCATGGGCTATAAATAAGTTGAATTGGCGGTCTTCCCATTCAAACAGAGTATCTAGCTTATCGCTAAGTTCCGCATCAGTGAAAGATCCCCAGCCATCCATGATTTCGTGATCATCCCAAATCATATATGTGGGATATGATCTTAATAGCTTTTGTAAATTCGGCGATGCCCAATAAAGTCGATATATGAATCGATAAAAATAGCTGAACTCTTTGACCAAATCTTGTTTGTTGTTAGCTTCATAGAAAGGTTTTAACTGCTCTTTGTTGTCGGTTACCCAACGCCATATGTCAAACTCTTTGGTACTTGAGTCGACATATACCTGATCTCCACCTGCAATGACGAAGTCGCCATCCAACTCAGATAATCTATTGTGTATATCTAAAAATATATCGTCAGGCCCGTGGCCTTTTTTATACGGGTCATGGCAGCTGAAAAAACCAAAGGTCAAAGTTTGCGCATGGTGATCTTGTGTTTTAAAGGTAGCGGGAATTTCATAGCCACTTCGCCAGTGACGCCTGGCTGGAATAGTATGATCACCAACCAATGCGACCCAATACTGCGTGTTTGCTTGTAAATCTTGAAACTCAACACAGTGGGTTCTGTCTGTTGAGTCGCTCAATACTATCGGCTGGACTTGGCCATTTGCTTGATCCTCAAAACATGATTTTAACTGTGCATATGTGTCTGCTTGTACAATATTCGTTTCAAGTGGATTTATGGGGTTCTCACTCAAGATCACGTAGTGTTTGCCACAGTGCTTACTTCTGACCCATATCTTTGCTGTGGTAGTGGTGACGTGGCCGATGATAATTGCATCGTTTAAGCAAGATACTAGCTTTTCGGAGTCAAATGCATGACGGAGTTTATTACTCATTTTTAGTCCTGTCCTTGAAATCAGTAAATATGTATTTTTAACGTTAGTAAGTGATTGTGTTATATGCAACTTAAGGTATTTAAACCCTCAGCGATGACCCCACAGTCTTAGTCAAGCTCTGATCAAAAATGCATGCTGAAATATTGCAGAAAATACGAAGATGATTTTCTTCATAAAGTTTAGTGATCAAAGTGGAATTACTTAATTATTAGTAAGGTTGTTGATACCATAGCTTAAAAGCTCATCTGGGCTTAATTTGTGCACTCCGTGTACCGGCACTTTTAGTTTTGCAGTAGGGGCCTATGCTTAATTATCTTTTTGTAATCGCATTATTGTGGTTTTGCTTTTTACTGTTTAGAAAAAGCACGTCATTCTTAGATTAGATTTATCAAAATACTAGGTTGATACAAAAGTATTGACCTAATAGTTCAGTTATACCTTCGAACTTTACAAACACCAACGTTACTTTTTTAGCGCTTCTTCAATATCGTGGTTTTAGCTTGCTATATTTATTTGTATACAATATATTTTGTTCGTTGGATGAGCCCACTATTGAGTGTTCATTGTTAAAGATTGGAAGGTGAAGTCATTGAACATTAATTATCAGCAGAGAATGGCAAAGTTACGATTGTTTTTAACTCAGCATCAGGTGGATATGAAGATCATCTCCGGTCGTCAAAACATCCGTTATTTAACTGGGTTCAGCGGCAATGCAGCGACGCTGTTGGTGAGTAAAAACGAGGCGTATTTAATAACTGACTACAGATATTATGAGCGCGCACGTGAAGAAACTCAGAACATTAAAGTTGAGCTGCGAGACAGAGATGCAGAAACTCTCGGGCGCTGTATTGCGCGTTGCTTTCCAAGCTTTGAAAGTGTTGCTTTTGAAGCCGCCCACTATAGTGTTGAACAGTGGCATGCTATTAGTGCAGACCTACCTTACAAACACTTAAAAAGTGCTTCTGGTTGGGTTGAGTCTTTACGAGAGGTGAAAGATGAGCAAGAAGTCTCTTTTATTCAGCGAGCAGCGCAAATTGCCGATGAATCGTTAGAAGAAGTGCTGTCACTCGTTAAAGAAGGTGTTGAAGAGCGAGAGTTGGCACTCGAACTTGACTACAAAATGCGCCGTAAGGGTTCTGAAGGCGTTTCATTCGACACAATTCTACTTTTTGCAGAGCGCAGTGCTTTGCCACACGGTAGCCCTAGTGCTCGTCGCCTTAAGCATGGCGATTTTATCTTGATTGATTTTGGTGCGGTCGTGAATGGCTATCGTTCCGATATGACGCGAACTTATGTTTATGGCAAGCCAACGGACAAGCAAAAATCGATATTCAATACGGTTCAACAAGCACAGCGTCGTGCACTAGAGCATGTAAAGCAAGGTATTAATTGTGAAGATCTGAACAGGTTAGCACATCAGGTGCTTGCCGACAGCCCATTTGCAAAATATGCAGGAGAGGGCCTCGGTCACAGTTTAGGACTTGATTTACATGAGCAACCATTTTTAAAGCCCAATACTTCCTACCATTTAAAATCAGGCAATGTCATAACCATTGAACCTGGGATTTATATCCCTAATTTTGGTGGCGTTCGCTTGGAGGAAGATATTGTCGTTACGGAGCAGGGTTATCAGTGCCTTACCAATGCTCCGCAGACTTTCGAACTATAAGGACAATGTCTATGCAACAAATTAATCGAGCGCAAGTGAAGCAAGCACTTGGCTTTGATAAGCTCATTCCCGCTTTGCAACAAGGATTTGCGAGTAATGCTGGGATGCCAATGAGACAAGTTTTTGAGTTGGATGATAATCCCAATAACCACGATGCATTTGCTGTTTTACCAGCATGGAATGAAGAAGTCATTGGCGTAAAAGCATTTACTTATTTTCCGCAAAACTTTCAGCAAAACAAAGCGAGTTTGTACTCCAAAATTATGCTGTTCTCAAGAGAAACTGGCGAGCCTTTGGCATTAGTTGACGGTACAGAAGTGACATTGTGGCGAACCGCAGCCGTTTCTGCTTTGGCGGCATCTTATTTAGCCAAAAAAGACGCAAAGCACTTAGTCTTTTTTGGTTCGGGAAACCTAGCACCATTTATGATCGGTGCGCATTTAAGTGTGAGAGCATATGAAAAAGTGACCATAATTGCTCGAAATCAGGACAAAGCACAAACTCTAGTGTCTTTGATGGCCGCTCAGTTTTCAAAAGTGAATTTTGAACATTCACAAGCGGCGTCTGAGGCAATAGTGAGCTCTGCTGATGTGATCAGTTGCGCTACAGGAAGCCATGCTCCTTTATTTGATGGCAATTGGGTTTCTGAAGGCGCGCATATCGACCTTATCGGAAATCATCACAAACAGTATCGAGAGTGTGACACAAGAACCGTTACGAGAAGCCAGGTATACGTTGATAGTCGCGCAAATGTGCTTAATGAAGCGGGAGAGCTGTTGATCCCCATTGAAGAAAACGTATTTAGCGCGGAGCAAGTTAAAGCCGAACTCTCTGAGCTGGCAAAAAGCAATCGCCACCAACGTGGGGCGGATAACGAGATCACTTTATTTAAATCAGTAGGGACGGCACTAAGCGACTTGGTGACTGCAAAACTTGTATATGACTTGGTTCAAGAATAAAAAAAAGTGCCAAACTTGCAAAGTGCTTGAAGTCAATATTGTGCATGATAAACGACTGTGTAACACATTAGTGTGTCACCAAGCGCATTTGTTGATCACATACTGTTATGGCCATGATGTTTGTAGTAACACCGTTTTATATGACGAGTCTTTTTATGCGCGTTTTAAAGCATCTAAGCAGTCTCACATTCTCGCTGATGATAAAACAATTTGGCATCTATAAAATCAAACACACCAATAAAATCCGATTTACCTTTACTTTAGAGCCACACCATTAATCTAGATGGGTGGCTCTAGTTTTAGGCGCTTTGATATTATTCAATGCACTATTAATGTGAGAGTCAGCCTAACAAACTTAACACTTTCAAACATTCCCTGACTGAATTGCACATCGAGTTCGCTTATTCTTTTTGCAACACACAAATTGGGGAAAGACATGAAACAAATTATCGCAGTATCACTTTTAGCCGTTTTAGCAACTGGATGTGCGCACCACAATAACGTAAGACCAGCGGAAGATGGTAGGCATTATGTGAACTTAACAGCTGAAACAAGAGAAAAAGCAGCTGAAGAAGCGATTGACCAAGCTAATCATTTCTGCGAAGAAAGTGGTAGTCATCAAGCCTATGTAATAAACGAAAACGTGACTTATATGGGATCAATGCCTGAAGATGAGTACTTGCGCAACCGAAATTTGGCAAATGCCGTTGAAGTAGCGGGCGCAGGTATGGCTATTTTTGGTCGCAATGCGGTCGATGATGTGGGAGCTGCAATGATGATTGGCGGCGGTATTGCTGAAGATTCAATGGGCGAACCGTACCAGATCAATATGTCATTTAGTTGCAAGTGAGCATGCTGTTAAAAGTCGCCCATAGCACACATTTAAGAATGCTATGGGCATTACTTTAGAGCTTAATTTGCTGTGTAAGCTTAATAGGTTCACCATCCACATCAAGTGTTGCGGTCACTTCCAATAAACCATTTTTCAGCTGGGATAAGCTGGGTATCACTGGTTGCCAAGTACGGTTCTCATACGGAGAAATATCCACCGAATTCTGCCAAAGTAGCGGGGTGCTGATGGGTTCTTCATGTGGCAAAAACTTCACATTCAATTGACCTGTTGTCGCGCCCGAATACGGACCTGTTAGTGCTATTTTTAATTGCTGCTTGTTTAGTGCTGCATCTAAGTAAACTCCATCAAAGCGTTGTGGCTCAAACTCGAGTACACCCTGTTGTTCGACATCTAGCCAGTTTAATTGATAAGCATAATTAGATGCATTCTTTGGTAGTTCAATGCGAGTTTTACCTGGCTGCAAAGTGTAGTTTTCAGATAACCCATTGCTGGTAAGTATCAATTGCGCGCTTTGGCGGCTCGGATTTACTGCATTGATAAAAGGCGTATTGGCGTCAAATCTTGGATACAAATTGATACCACTGAGCGTGGTTGCATTCGGGTCATTAAGTTTCGTTTGCCAGCTTGCGAGCAAGGTGTTTAATTGTTTTGAAAGCGCCTGATGTTGTTCTGGGGCTGCCAAGTTATTGAATACTTGCGCGAGTGTTTGTCTACATGTTTGCAATTTAGAGAAATAAGTCTCGCAGGTATTAAACGCTCGCAATGCTAGTGCTGCATCTTGATACAGCCAAGGGTTGGCTGTTGAATTTGAAAGACGCTTTGCGGTTTTTTTGTGGCCGAAAATGTACGGAGTTAGCTTGTGATTCATTCCATTGCCCAACACGGCCAGTTTTTGAAGGTCTAGATTGGCGCTTATCTGATCTGTAAGCTGAAACTCGACGACATGGCTATGCCCTTTGACATTCAGTACTGTTTTTAGTGTATTGCCTTCTTGCGATAAGTTTATTGCTAGTTGATGATGCGACTTTATGGCATTAACGAGGTTATTGGGCAGTGAGACAAATTGTTTAGGAATATCGTACCCAATCGGTTGCAATGTTAGTTGATTACCTTGCTCTACCAATATTGCCAACATTTTATCTTGACTAAAGTCAGCTTCTTTTACCAATCCTAAACGCTTTTGCTGGCTGCTTGCTGAAAGCTCAGTTAATAAGCCTAATCCCAGTTTACCGCGTGATACTTGCTCGGGCTCAAAATCAATTAAGGCGCTGAGACTGTTTTTATTGACGGGCGCAATCAATGGGTTTGCAAGTGGTGCTGGAAAGTCTAGGACAGTTTGTTGGCTGTTATTATTTGCGATGATATCTAGACGGTGCATGCTTTCGCTTTTATCACTGCGGAGGAAATAGCCAGCACCATTTTGCTCCCATGGGCCTTTAACGATGTAAAAGCTAGGTTGAGCCGTTTGTACGAACTGAGAAAATTGCTTTTCAAGTTGTTGCCAGTCAGGAAAAGTCGCCTTTAGCAACTTATTTGCCGTTGGCAATGTTCTTTCAGAATCTGGGTTAGCTTCCATTAAGGTACGCAAGTATCGCTTAAAATAATGATAGCGAGTAGGGTCGCTCAGTAAAAAATGTACGATGAAAAAGTTTAAACCACGCTTCAAACTTGGATCGTCATTGATTTGTTCGAAACTGGGTTGATTAGCTTGGTGATATTGCGCCAACCCCAATGTTAAATAGTTCATTGGGGCTCTATCAAATACCATCACATTAAGTTGTTTGAGCTTTGGGTCGTAGGTATGGCTTGCTATGGCATCTGCCATTCCTTCTGTGATCCAGTTCGGTGCCCATGTAGAGTGCCCGTTAAGTGCCATATGGAACGCATGCATTGTCTCGTGAATCACAATGTATCTTTGATGGTGCTGGCGATGACTCGGAAAGCTATATCCAGCTCGATTATAAAACATGGTTTCGCCACCAGCATGGGTATGCACGCCTCGCAAAAAACCATCATCTAGCATCGCTTCTCGCACACGCTCTCGGGAGCTGCCATATACGACGGCAATGCGCTGGTTTTCAATGTTACTAGGCTCCATACCAAATAACTCAACATAATGAGGGTAAGACATCTCCAGTAGCTCAAGATACAAGTGGACCTTTTCTTCTGGCAGATCACTTTTTAATGCAAAGTGCTTGCTTACCCACCAATCATAACCTCGGCTATTGGCGATCTTGCCGTCACTATAAGTACGCGGAATTTGTTTTCCAACAAATTGAATGTCGATGTTGTTGAGAGTACTGACACGTCCCGATACATCGATATCTACGGTCATTTGTGATGGGGATTTAATGGTATTTGAGTTAGGGCTAATTGCCGACGTTGCTGCACATCCAGACAAGAGCGCTGCAAAACATAAACTTAAACTTAAACTGCTTTTATACATAGTAAACTCTCATTTTTCTTTTATGTATATTGTATACAATAATTGCATCGCAAATCCAAGATATTTTCTTTCTAAGGGCGATTAGATGCGTAACGCAAACCAATATGTAAATTTTTAAAATGGGTTTAAACCTTTTTCCATAGGGCCGCGTCTTATTTTGAAAATTAGAATGAAAAAGGATAAAGAGATGAAAGCTTATTTGTTTGCAGCAATGGCACTTGGCGCAACGAGTGTTTCGGCCCATCAATTTTACTCAAGCGACTACGAGTTTGTTAAAAGCGAAACCTTGTCGCTATCGACCCAAGAAATCACGCGTTTAAAAATTGATGCAGGCGCTGGCAGCCTTTCTTTGGTTGGTACCGATACCAATGAAATCAATGTGAAAGCTGATATTTACCAATCAGAAGCAAGCTCAGACTATTGTTTAGATTTACAAGGTAAGGGCAGCGTTGCGAAGTTACAAGCCAATGTCTGTCATATGAAGAACAATCACACTTTGATCCATTTAACAGTTTCCTTACCGAGAGCATTAGTGACAAAAATTAAAGATGGTTCGGGATCTATAAAAGCACGAGATGTCAGTATCGAGTTTATTGATGATGGCTCAGGTTCAATCGAAATTCGCGACAATTTAACATCATTAGAAATAGAAGACGGATCGGGCACGATTGAGTTAATGGGCGTGAAAGGCGCACTGAAAGTTGACGATGGCTCGGGAAAATTATTGGCCGAAGATATTGAAGGCGATGTCATGGTTGAAGATGGCTCTGGTAATGTCGTTATAGAAAATGTAACGGGAAAAGTGTCAGTGGATGATGGCAGTGGCAACATAACCGTGACAAATGCAGAAGCGTTTGAATTGCTTGACGACGGCTCAGGCAAAGTTAAGCTGTATGATATTAAAAACCGATAAGAAATATGGCCAACGGGATTAAAAACCTGTTGGCCACGCGATGTTATTTGTCGATACCAAATGGGTCATCAATACTATGACTTGGTTCGGTAAACCATTTTGGACCGTGTTCCGTCATATAAAAATGGTCTTCCAGTCGAATACCAAACTCATCAGGCAGCACCAGCATTGGTTCATTGGAGAAACACATTCCCGGCGCGAGGGGTTGTGGGTTGTCCTTTACTAAATACGGAAGTTCATGAATGTCTAATCCGATACCATGACCGGTTCTATGCGGACATCCAGGTAATTGATAATCCGGACCGAGGCTTTGTGATGCTAAGTAGCTTCGTGCTGCATGATCGACGTCGCCGCATGTTGCACCAATCTGAGCTGCTTCGAAAGCACTCGCTTGGGCTATCTTTTCATGCTGCCACATTTCTTTTTGACGCTCAGTAGCCTCGCCAAATACGTAAGTACGTGTGATGTCACTTAAATAGCCATGTATTTTACAGCCAGTGTCAATCAGCACGACATCGCCTTTTTTCAGTGTTTGTGGGTCCTTAACCCCATGAGGAAAGGAAGAAGCTTTGCCAAATAATACAATGCAAAAATAGTTGCCTGGTGCGCCAACTTTTTGGTGAGCTTGCTCAATAAACTCTTCAACTTCAGAGGTAGAAATTCCCTCGTGTAAAATCGATGCCGCCGCCTTGTGTACTTCAAGTGTCATGTCCATGGCACGTTGAATAAGAGCAATTTCATTTTCTGACTTGTGCATTCTGCAATGTGCAGTTACATGGTGCCCATTGATGATATTCAATCCAGGGTTAGCTTTAGCAATACCATCCACGGTGAAAAAAGCGGCACTTTCATCTACTGCCAGCGTTGCTGTATCGCTAACTCCTATTTCTCTTAATACATCACCAACGAGTAAATAGGGAGATTCTTCCTCTTGCCAAGCATGAATTTCACCTTTGATGATTTGATATTCATTAATGGTGCCAAGCTCGAAAAAAGGCGCAATAAATCTAACCTGACCTTGTGCAGGTAAAATTGCACCGACTAGGCGCTCACTGGCAGACCAAGATAATCCAGTAAAATACTTTAAATTGGTTCCTGCATTGAGATAAAGTGCATCGATGTTTTGCTCTCGCATGAATGACTGTGCTTTTTCCATTCTTACACTGAATTCGTCTTCAGTGATCGGGACGGCGCCTGAGGTCATATTTTGGAGGCTATCTAATGCTGCCTGCTTAGTTTGAAAACCTATACCTTTCATAAATAATCCTAAATGTTGTGCTCAGTATTACTGAAAACGCGCAATACTGTATGGGCTAATATCAAATGCACTTGGCTGCTTTGCAACCAAATTTGCGACGAGTTCACTGCTGATAGCGGCCTGTGTCAAACCAAGGTGCTGGTGGCCGAAAGAGAAGATGACATTGGGGTGATCAGGTGCTTCACAAATGACGGGGAGTGAATCAGGCAATGACGGTCTTGGTCCCATCCAGTGTTCTCCTTGTTGCACATCTTCAAAGTCTTTTAGCATACTTTTAGCATGCTCTAAAAGGCACGCTGCTCTTTCATACATAGGAGGTGTTTCAAGCCCTGCAAATTCAACAGTTCCAGCAAGTCTGAGTCCGGTACTCATGGGGGTCATAATAAACTGCCGGTCCGCCGATGCCACAGGTCTTGAGAGCGCATGGGCGGTTAGCATGTTATGGTATCCGCGCTCTGCTTCAATAGGAACTTTGTATCCTAACTGCTTGCATAATCTCTTACTCCAAGCCCCTGTACACAGTATGACTTTATCAAATTGGTCGTGTTGTGTTTGCTGCGTTGACAGTTTCCATGACTGATTTGAACTCGTTATGTCAGTCACTTGTTGTTGTACAAATTGTCCGCCAGAGGCGACAAATTTATTGTACACGCACAAACTAAGTTGTAACGGGTCTGCTGTGTGGCCAACTTCAGTAAATAGCAGAGCGTATTTGATTCGGATACTTAATTGTGGCTCAAGAGTTTGGATTTCTTCTTGATTCAGTATGTCTACTTTTACGCCTTCATTTAAAAACTTGTTTTGTAATTTGCGGATTTCTTCCATATTGCCATGTTCGAAAGTAAGCAGGCTTCCTCGCAGCGTGACGTGCTCTTCGAAGCTGTTACCGAGCAATCTTGCATATGCATTTATCGCATCTTTGTTAAGCGTCTTCAGTGCTTGGGTATGGCGTTGGTATTTGCTGTTTAACATGTTGTAGCAAAATCGTATAAGCCACGGCATGGCTTTAGTGAAATAGCGCCAATCGATTCGTAAAGGGCTCAGTCTGTCGAGTAACATTTTTGGCAACTTGGGCAACAGTGATTTATCAGCCAGTGGAAAAACCTGTTCAGTGGCAAAATGTCCTGCATTTCCTTTGGAGCATTGTTCTCCAATGCCATGTTTATCAAATAACGTGACTTGATACCCCTGTTGTTGTAATTGAAGGGCATTACATAGACCGACAATACCTGCACCGATTACTGCAATTTTATTGTTTTTTTCCATTGTATCTCTCATTTTTCAGATTGCATTAACCCCAATCACAAGGTTCGTTAAAAAAATTAAAATAAATAATATCAATAAAAACATATATATAAGCTGTTTTTAGGTAGTTTGAACGAGTGTTTTTTCAAAACATCAAAAAAAGCATATTGATTATTGTATACAATATACCTATGATGAAAAGCAAGAATTATCACAGAGGAAGAATCATGAAGGTAAATTGGCAGGGGGTTTACCCAGCAGTAACAACACAGTTCAACGACGACGAAAGCATCAACTTTGATACCACCAAAGCGATGATCAACTCACTGGTTGAAGAGGGAGTTCATGGCATTATCGTATTGGGTACCGTCGGTGAAAACTGCTCTCTACGCGCCGAAGAAAAAAGACAAATACTAGAGGCTGCGAAAGAAGTTGTTGCGGGTAGAGTACCTGTGTTGTCTGGCGTTGCAGAGACTACGACAGCATTGGCAGTAGAGTTTGTAAAAGATGCACAAGCAATTGGTATTGATGGCTTTATGGTATTGCCAGGAATGGTTTATCGCTCTACAGAGCGAGAAGCGATTCACCACTATCAGCAAGTGGCGCGTGCTACTGCGCTACCTATTATGATTTACAACAACCCAATTACTTATGGTGTTGATGTTTCAATCGAAGGTATGGGTATTTTGGCGCAAGAAGAAAATATTGTTTCAGTTAAAGAAGCGACAGAAGATACACGCCGTATTAGTGAACTCTTCTCAGCATTTGGCGACCGTTTTGTTGTCTTTGGCGGAGTTGATGATATTGCTCTAGAGAGTTTAATGCTAGGGGCTACTGGCTGGATCTCTGGTCTGACAAATGTATTCCCACGTGAGTCAGTGGCAATTTATAAACTGGCTCAGCAAGGCCGATACGAAGAAGCGCGCGAATTGTGGCGTTGGTTCTTACCATTACTTCGATTAGACACCATTCCAACTTTGGTTCAATGCATCAAGTACGCAGAACAGTTGGCTGGTCGCGGCAGTGAGAAAACACGCTCACCGCGTTTAGCGCTTACAGAAGACGAAAAGCGTTATGTAAGTCGTTTATATGATGAAGCGCTAAATAACCGCATTGACTTAAGTAAGTACAACCTCGACTAAGGATAGACGCAATGAACAGGGGCACATTCTTTTGTATAGATGGCCACACTTGTGGCAACCCTGTGCGCTTAGTCACCAGTGGTCACCCTCACCTTGAGGGGACCACTATGAGTGAAAAGCGACAGCACTTTTTAAAAGAGTTTGACTGGATCCGACAAGCATTGATGTTTGAACCGCGAGGTCATGACATGATGTCTGGTTCATTTTTATATCCACCATGTACAGAAGATGGTGATATCAGCATTTTGTTTATTGAGACGTCAGGGTGCTTACCAATGTGCGGACACGGTACGATAGGTACGGTGACTTTTGCATTAGAGCGTGGGTTGTTACACCCGAAGCAGCCTGGGCTTGCCAAGTTAGATACACCGGCAGGGCGAGTTAATGCCCACTATGAAATGCAAGATGGCAAAGTCAACTGGGTAAAGCTATTCAATGTCCCTGCATTTTTGGCCTATGAAAAACAGCTCGTAGCGGTGCCTGATTTAGGTGAGTTTACGGTAGACATTGCTTATGGCGGTAACTTCTACATTATCGTGGAACCTCAAGCGCTATTTAGTGGCACTCAGAATACTACCGCAGACCAATTAGTGGCAATGAGCCGAAAATTGCGTAAAGCAGTGAATGCGCAACTAGACTGCGTGCATCCGGAAGATCCAACTGTGCGTGGAGCAACCCATGTTTTATGGACTGGTGACCCGAAAAATGCTGACTCAAGTGCAGCAAATGCGGTTTTCTATGGTGACAAAGCGATTGACCGCTCACCATGTGGAACAGGTACCAGCGCTCGTATGGCGCAGCTATTTGCGCAAGGCCGATTGCAGCAAGGGGAAGACTTTGTTCATGAAAGCTACATTGGTAGCCAATTTATTGGCCGTGTTGAAGGGGTCACTGAAGTGGTTGGAAAAGTCGCAATCTTACCAAGTATTCAAGGTTGGGCGAGACGCACAGGGGCAAATTGCATCACAGTGGATGATGACGACCCATATGCATATGGCTTTCAAGTGATCTAAGTGGATTAAATATATCGGTATCATCGTTTACAGGAGACGAAGATGGCAATCACAGGATTAAGTTACATTGCTGGGCAGTGGCTTGGCAATCAAGAGGGCAAGACATTCCAAAGCTTTTGTCCCGGCACCAATGAACAGTTACCAACAACGTTTTATGACGCGACCGAAGCTCAGCTAGAGCAAGCCGCTGAGGCGGCGCAGTCTGCATTTAAAACATACCGCAAGCTGAGTAACCAACAACGTGCAGAATTTCTAAATACTATCGCTGAAGAGATAATGAGTCTCGGCGATATCCTTATAGAAACAACGATGCAAGAAACCAACTTGCCACGTCAACGGCTTGAAGGCGAGCGCATGCGTACAATGACGCAATTACGCGCTTTTGCAAACGCGCTAGAGCAGGATTTAGCACCTTTAAACCTGAATTATGTGGATGAAGCAGACGCAAATCGCACGCCGTTGCCTAAGCCTCGTACTGAGTTAAATTTCTTACCAGTTGGAGTCGTTGCAGTATTTGGTGCGTCAAACTTCCCATATGCTTTTTCTACCATTGGTGGGGATACTGCCGCTGCGCTAGCTGCAGGTTGCCCTGTTATTGTAAAAACGCATAATGCGCATCCCGCAACCAGCGAATTGATGACACAAGCAATGGACAGTGCCATTAAAAAGTGTGGTATGCCCGCAGGTGTATTCTCCATGCTACAAGCCAAGGCCTACAGTGTATCGCACCAGTTGGTTGCGCACCCAGTTGTAAAAGCGGTTGGTTTTACAGGGTCTTTTAATGTAGCCAATGCTTTAATAGAAACAATTAATAAGCGCGAAGAGGCCATCCCATTTTATGGCGAACTTGGCAGTGTTAACCCTCAAGTTATTTTCAAAGAAAAAGCAGCGCAAGATGGCGCGGCGTTAGCGCAGCAATTGGTTGCGTCGATGTTGATGGGTAACGGCCAGTTTTGCACGAGCCCCGGGGTATGGTTTGTCCCAACTGGTCAAGCACAGTTCGAGCAAGCAGCAATTGAAGCTGTTAAAGGCGCAGGCTCAGATACATTGTTAACCCCAGGTATCTTAAAGTCATTTATCTCAGCGATTGCTGGATTTGAAGGTAATAGTGACGTAACGCGACTTGCAAAAGGTCAACTAGACAAACCTTATCATGCGGATGCACATTTATACGCATGTGATGTTGATACATTCCTTGCTAGCGAGCAGTTACAAGAAGAAGTATTTGGCCCTTGTGCTTTAATCGTAAGATACGACAATGAGCAGTCTCTTGCCAGAGCGGTAGATGCCTTAGCGGGTCAGTTAACTGCCAGCGTACATGGTACCGAAGAAGAGTTAGCACAAAACGCAGACCTGATTTCAGATCTGCATTACAAAGTCGGTCGCATCGCAGTTGGACAAATGCCAACTGGTGTAGAGGTATGTGCCTCAATGAATCATGGTGGGCCATTCCCATCTTCAACTGATGTCAGGTCAACATCTGTTGGATTACAAGCCATGACCCGTTTTTTAAGACCTTTGTGTATACAAAGTTAATCTTAAAAAGTAAGGAGAGCAGTTCATTTCAAACCTAAGCTAGGTGCGAAATAGAATGTTGCGTGTTTTTATTTGTCAGTGGAGTAAAGCCTGTTCACTTACAGTGAAGAGGCTTTTTTACATTAAAGGCGATTGAAAGTTCACCTGCCTTACGTGCAATTTTTATTTTGCTACGTATAATGTAAGCCACTGTAAACTTTTGATTAACCATATGGCGATCGTACATAAAACTAGAACTCAACTTGTTGCCGAAGCGATTCGAGACAAAATTTTAAGTGGCGAAATCAAAGCCGGAGAACCTCTGCGTCAAGCTGCATTAGCAGATGAACTCAATGTCAGTAGAATCCCTGTCCGTGAAGCACTACTGCAACTAGAAGCTGAAGGGCTGGTTAATTTTGAGGCACACAAAGGCGCCACGGTAACCCGCTTGAGTGCCGAGCAAATCGATGAAATATTTGATTTGCGAGCGTTACTTGAAGCAGAGTTATTACGCCATTCCATCGAAAAGTTAACCAATCGAGATCTTTTAGAAGCAGAAGCAATTCTGGCAGATCTTGAAGAAGCCATGAATGCTGGCGATGCGCAACTTGCCACAGGTAAGCTCAATGCTGAGTTTCATGATAAGTTGTATAGTAGAGCGGAAAGACCTCAAACTAAAGAGCTAGTGGCGGTATACAGCAAGAATTCAGAGCGATATGTAAGAATGCATATCTTGCTTGCAGGCGGTATTGTTACAGCACCTGAAGAGCACAGAACGTTGCTTCAGCTGTGTCGAGAAAAAGATACAGACGGCGCTTGCGTATATCTTCAAAAGCATATTAAAGGTGCCAAAGAAGATATTAAAGCGCTACTTCTTAGGCTTGAAGAAGAAGCTTAGGCTAAGTAAGCCATTTGCTCGGCACAATGAGTGAAATGGCTTTTATCTTTTATAGCGTGTTAGCAAAGAGGGTTAACCCTTATTGCCATACTCCGACACTCATTTCTGACGTAAACCCAGGCCCAAAAGCCGCTAGCAAGCTTGTTTCTCCTGATTGCGCGTTCTCAAACGTGCGGCGCAGAACGTCAATCACCGCAACACTGGACGTGTTACCTGTTTCCGCAAGACAAGCGCGAGAATGCCTTACCTTATCCGGAGAAAGGGCAAGACACCTTTCTAATTCATCTAAAATTCGTCTGCCGCCAGTGTGAAATATGGTGTTATCTACATTGTTCGCGTCTAATTGCAGTTTATCCTGACAAAATGATTGCAAGTAGGGAGCGACATGCGGAATAGAGTGCATAACATCCTTGTCTAAAGAGAATTTAAAGCCCTGATTTGTAAGCTGGTACTCAATGTACGGCATGGTATCTTCGATGGTCACACTTTGATTGTGAGTGAGTTTGAGTCCCCACGTTTGATTGTCGCCACGCATCACTACTGCGGCTGCGCCATCGGCAAATAAAGAATTACTGATAAAGTCTTGAAGTCGTCCAGCGTCTTTATGAAAGCATAAAGAAGATGTTTCCACGCAGACTATTAATACATTTCTGTCTGGCCTGTGTTCACAAAATTCAAATGCACGGCCAATTGCTGATGCGCCTGCTACACAGCCTAACTGAGCTATTGGAATTTGCTTTGTGTCTGGTCGTAAAGAGAGGCGGTTGATTAAATGTGCGGTCAGTGAGGGCATCATAAAGCCAGTACAAGAAGTGGCAATAATCATATCGATATCGTCAACGTCTAAGCCTGCGTTGTGTATTGCCTCACGAGAGACTGTTTCCGCCATTTCAATCGCGGCATCTTGATAGATTTTGGCTCGTTCACCAAAGTCTCCCTGTTTAACGACATCAGTAAGGGGCATGATCAAGTGTCTCTTATCTACTTGAGAGTTTTGGATCATTTCAAAAGCCCGCTTTTTGTATGGGCTGTTTGGGTGGCAAACTTCGATAACGGTCATGATGTCATCAGCGTTAACTTCATAGTTAGGATAGTAAGTTGCTGGTTTGCTTAGCGTTGTCATGATTTATTTCTCCTTAATTAAATGACACTAAGCAAGACCTACTGGCTGTATCTTTTATTTCACAAAATATAAAATATATTTTAACTTTGGTAATTTTTTGTATTTAACTTTCTGAAAGTAATTAAGTTTTTGAGAAAATTTAATTTTCTGAAGTTTTAAAATCAAACCCATGAAATAATTTCCCGATTTTGTGTTTTATTGTTGTTAATATCTTCATAAAAGAGTGAGTAAGATACACCGATTACCCGCAGGGTAACATAGGTTTACATTCAAAAACGCTTCTTTACCTACCTTTTCTTATCTTTTCAAAATTCCTATCTATTTGAATTTGTTGGTTTAAATGTTTTTTTGAGAGCAGTTTTAAGGCTTTTTAATGACGCGATTTAAAAAGTGGTTTTTTATTGCGCTTTTATTAATTTTTCATTCATTTTTCCAGCCCTAATGTCTTGGGCAAGCGCCATGGCAAGTAATAACAACACCAATTTAGGAAAGTATCTATGAGAAAAACTGCGTTAAGTATCGCAATTGCGCTGTCTACGACCGCTACGGCGGTGCCTGTCTTTGCACAGGACACAGCCACAAAAATTGAAAAAATTGAGGTGACTGGGTCTCGAATCAAACGCGCCGATATGGAAACAGCTAGCCCCGTAACCTTTATTGGTGCAGACGCGATTCAGGCCAGTGGTGCAGTCACTATCGATGATGTTTTACAAGATATTACTGCAGCTGCAGGCGCAATGACCAATCCGGGTGTGAACAATGGCTCGGGCGGTAATGCCAGTATAAATTTACGAGGGTTAGGCTCTCAGCGTACATTGGTTTTGGTCAATGGTAGAAGAATGATTAACTCAGGTACGGGGGCTGCTTCCACCGTAGATTTAAATACTATTCCTGTTGCCATGATTAAACATATTGAAGTTTTAAAAGATGGCGCCTCGGCGGTGTATGGGACGGATGCAGTTGCAGGTGTCGTTAACATTATTTTAAAAGATGATTTTGAAGGCGCAGAGCTTAATGCCCAAACGGGGATCTCTGGAGAGGGAGATGCTGAGCAACACAATGTTGACTTGACCGTTGGCACAAGCTTTGACCGAGGCAATATGGTATTCGGCATTCAATATATGGAAAGAGGATCTGCTAGTCAAGCCGATAGAGACTTCTCTAAGTGCCCAATTACTGAAACGGACAATGGATCTAAACTTACCTGCGGTGGCTCTACGATAACCCCTAATGGCCATTTGTATTTGGAAAATGGAAAAGAGCTGCAAGGCGATAAAGATGGTAATTATGCAGAATACAATCCTGCAACTGATCCATACAATTACGCAGCCGAAAGCTACCTTTACACACCAATGCAGCGTTTAAACATAACGGGCAACCTAAACTATGAGCTCAATGACAATGCCACCTTGTTTACTGAAGCAATGTACTCCAAACGTTGGTCAGAACAGCAAATGGCTGCACAACCGGTATGGTTTGATTTTACCTATACGGAAGCGATGGGCGATGATTTGCTAGAGCATGGTGCTGAATATGGAGACACAATTCACTACCGTCGCCGCATGACTGACACAGGTACACGGGATTTTGCCCAAGTAGTTGATACCGTAAGAACAGTTGTCGGTGTCGAAGGGTTACTGTCAAATGATTGGAGTTGGGATGTAGCGGTTAACTTTGGTCGTAACGACTCTGTAGACAAACTGTCAAATTTACACAATATCGGCAGTCTGACAGAGGACATCGAACTTGGTAATTTTAACCCGTTAGATCAAAGTTCTTGGTCTGCGGATAATATGACTGACTACATTTACACTGAGCAAAATACTGGTGGTAGTCAGATGCTAAATCTGAGCGCATCTCTTGCTGGTGAGCTATTCGAGTTACCAGCAGGCTACCTTGGGTTTGCAACCGGGGTTGAAAAGCGCACCGAAAAAGCTTGGTATACTCCGGATTCATTGACCTCTCAAGGGTTAGCTAATGATCCTAAAGTAGAGCCAACGAGTGGTTCTTATGATGTTAACGAAGCATTTATAGAGTTTGCAATTCCTGTATTGGCGGATGTGCCATTTGCACAAAACTTAGACTTAAGTGCTGCTGTTCGTGCATTTGATTATTCTAGCTTTGGCAGTGATTCAACGTGGAAGTTAGGCTTTACGTGGAAGCTTAATGACCAACTAATGTTTAGAGGGGTTAAATCAACAGCGTTTAGAGCGCCCACGGTTGATGAGCTGTATGGCGGTAAGTCTCCATCTTTTGAGCAAATATCGCACCCTCTACTTGATAGTCAAGCCGAGGTCATTGTTGGTGGTAACGCTAATCTGACTCCTGAAGAGGCCGATACACTGACATTTGGGCTTGTCTATGAACCTAGTTTTATTGAAGGTCTATCACTGACGGTAGATTACTACGACATAGCCATCACCAATGCAATAAGTGAAGTAAACAATCAATATATCGTTGATAACTGTGTCGACAGCTCTGGTAATTTAATTAACCAAGGCTCCGCTGTTTGCCAGTCAGCAAATATACAAATCGCGAATGGTAAAGCGACGTTCAATAACCAGTTACAAAACATAGGTGACGAGACCACGCAAGGTTATGACATCAATATTGCCTATAACTTTGAAGCAATGGGTCTAAATTGGCGCGCTGGGTTAGATACTTCGATTTTGAACGAGCGTACCATCACGATGGCAGGAGAAACCATTGATTACACAGGGCTTATTACTTCTGGTTTAGGTAGTTATGCAGACATTAAATCGAGCTTTAACTTAGCGGTTAAATCTGATGTATGGGCAGCAAATTACAAGGTGAGATATTTATCGTCGATGGATAGTTTTGCATGTCTGGATAATCCGAGTAGCTGCTACGCACCAAGCGTTCCAAGTATTGTATATCACGATATTTCAGGAAGTTACTTTGTTAATGACAGTATGAAACTGACAGCGGGGATCAATAACTTATTTGACAAGCAACCTCCGTACTATACAGGTAACAATGACTCAAATACTGACCCTTACACCTACGATACGTTAGGTCGCTATGTTTACGCCGGTATGAATATTAAGTTCTAATACAAACCCGACTTTAGTTGTTCACACTCTCTTTAGAGAACGCCAAAGGGCTCACATGTTTATGTGGCCCTTTTTTGTTTTAAAGCAAAAATCTTAAGATTCATAGCTGATAAGTTATGCAGTTGTGTAAGTCGCTGCTAGCTTTATAAAGGTAAACGAAATAAACAAAGGTGGATAATTTGTGGAAGCAGCTAAGTTGCCCAGTGATGAAAGTGAACGACTGAAATCACTGCTTGATTACGACGTACTAGACACGGAAGCGGAGCACTGCTTTGATGAGTTAACGCAATTGGCATCTCAAATTTGTGAAGCACCTATTGCTTTGGTGAGTTTGTTAGATAGTCATCGTCAATGGTTCAAGTCAAAAGTTGGATTAGACGCGACAGAAACCCCAAGAGAGTTTGCTTTATGTGGCCATGCAATTCTACAAGATGAAGTATTTGAAGTGTGCGACGCCTCGGCGGATGTGCGATTTTTTGATAACCCCCTTGTAACCGGAGGGCCAAAAATTCGTTTCTATGCTGGTACGCCCTTGAGAACTTTTTCAGGCCAAGCTATAGGTACCTTGTGTGTTATCAATACCAAACCAATGAAGCTTAGTGCTCTGCAAAGGGATACTTTAACAATTTTAGGCAGGCAAGTTATTGCACAGCTTGAATTAAGAAAAAGAATTAAAGACATGTCCAAAGCCAATGAAGCTAAGGATGAATTTTTATCAAATATTAGCCACGAGTTACGTACGCCTTTAAATGCAATAGTCGGGTTTAGTGAATTACTCATGCAGCCCGAAAGTCAAGTTGCTCTAAATGAACCGCAAAAAAGTCACATAAAGAACATAGATTTTGGTTCAAAGCAGTTGCTTGCCATAGTCAATTCAGTATTGGATCTTGAAAAAATTGATGCAGGTAAAATGGATCTGCAACTGGAGCCGATAGAGATCTCAACTTTGATTAATGATGTGCTTGCGATGATGAAGGTTAGCGCCGAGCATGCGCAAGTAAAATTAATACTGATTCTATCAGCAGAGTTACAAGGTATATCTTTAAATATAGATAAAACAAAAATAACTCAAGTGCTTTGTAATCTGCTGAGTAATGCTATTAAGCATACAGCTCAGGAGCAAGAAGTTAGGCTCTGTGCGCAACTTGTGGACCAGCAACTTGTTATTAAGGTGATCGATCAAGGTGCAGGTATTAGTGATAAAGATCAACGACTTTTATTTGATAAATATCGCCAAGTTGGAGCGGTTAAAAAAGAGGGAACAGGCCTTGGGTTATGTATTTGTAAAGGGCTGTTAGCGCTCATGGGCGGGACTATTCGACTGGAAAGTAAGTTAGGTGAAGGAACTAAGGTATCAATTACTTTGCCTGCGCACACGGTAAATACAACGGAAAAAATAGCGTATGTAGAGGAGAAGAGCATATGTGACCGCCATGTATGTGTGGTGGAAGATAATCCTCTAAATCAAGTGCTAATGCAGACTATTTTGAATCAAATCGAATGTCGTTTTGAGATATTTGACTGTGCCGAGCGTCTATTTGAAAGCCCATTTTTAAAACAGTTTGATATCTGTTTTATGGATATCAATTTACCTGGGATGTCTGGTATTGAAGCACAGAAAAAGTTAAAAGCTGATGTTCCGTCGATGCCTGTCTTTGCTGTGACTGCGGACATATTTCGAGAGCGTGAGCTCAACAGCTTGTTCGATGGAGTGATCGCAAAACCTTATCGTAAAGTACAGATTGTAGATGTGCTTAAAAAAAGAACGGTGTCTTAATCAACTGAGGCGCGTGTTTTTTAATTTTCGGTCTATATTGTGGTTAGGCTAGTGTATAAAAAGGACCTAAAATGACGATACGTGTTTTAGTAATTGATGATGATAAAACTTACAGAGCATTATTACAGCAAACTTTTAGTGAGTATGATGTCTCTGTGGCTTGCAGTGGCGAAGAGGGTATTACAGTTGCAACGCGATTGAAACCCCATGTCATATTGCTTGATATTGTTATGGAAGGCATTGATGGTTACGCCACTTGTTGCGAGCTCAGAAAAGTCGAACATTTAAGCCATACGCCGATTGTGTTTATCTCTAATCTGTCCTCTTCTGATTGCAGACTTAAAGCATTTGAAATCGGCGCCAATGATTATGTTTGCAAAACTACTCACCCCGACAAGCTCAAAGCAAAAGTGGTTGATATTTTAGAAGCGGACCACGACTATTTTGAAGCGCATGCAGATATTGCTGAAAAAGAGTCGTTATTATTAGACTTACAGCGGCAAAATGCGTGTATGAAGTCAATTAGTCTATTTATGCAAGCAACACACTTTTGCAGTGACTTTAACGCCTTACAAAGAGTTTTCATCAACACGATGGCAAACCTTGATATGCGTGCAGTGGTACATTTTAAAGGGCGAGAACAATTTGGTAGCACTTCAGGCAATGTTGCCAAACTTGAGCGGGAACTGCTGTTGCACCATGAAGATTTTGAGCGTATTCACCAATTCGAACATGGCCCTATGGTGTTCAATTGGGGTAATAGCATCCTGTTGGTCAAAAATGTCGGTGAACTGACAGATATTTGCTCTCATGTAATGGATGCGCTGGAGTTGGCTATAAGCAATCTCAGTCGCAGAGCGGACATGGTCGCACAAATTTTGTCTATCGAGAAAACCAACAAAGAGATACTGGCTAATTTGAAAAGCGCCAAGTCGCAGTCTAGCCGCGAGTTAAAGACACAGCTGTTTGATTCTGGCTTGATCTCACAATTTGATTTACAAGATGAGAATGACCTAGACGAGTTGATCGCCAGCTCTAGCGATAGCTTAGTGGGGTTAATCGAAGAATTTGGCGACAATGCGGAAAAAATCAGCGCTATTTTAGGGAGTTTGAAAAAGCCACCTCAAGAGCTGCGTTTCTTGTTCAAGGAGCATGCGGCAAAATCAGATACAACCTTGTTTTAACTTTGGCCATTAGGCCTATTTATCTATCAAATGCTATCAATGCAATCATGCATTGGTAGCCACTTTAAATTAAATTTAATTTAAATCTGTTTAAAATCAAATGGTTAGCTTTTTATTTAAAATAAATCCATGATAGATTCTTGAAAAGCAAGTGGTGTGTCCATAGATATGTTTATGAGGTCGCCAAATGGGACCTGAAATTAAATTAACTATATGTTTTTAAAGGATTTTACCGCTCATTTAGAGGGTAAATAGCAATGTTATCGCTTAACGAGGATATTATTATGCGTACAGTAGACTTATCACCACTTTATCGTTCATTTATTGGCCTAGACCACTTAGCTTCATTAATGGACTCCGCCCAAAGAAGTTCGGAAAAGCAATCAGGTTTTCCTCCTTACAATATTGAAGCACTGGATGAAGATAAGTATCAAATTACTATGGCGGTAGCGGGCTTTTCAGAGCAAGAGCTATCGCTACAATCGGAAAATAATACGCTTATTGTAACGGGTGAAAAAAGCAATAAAGATGCGCAACAAGAAAGAAAATTCATCCACCAAGGCATCGCAGAGCGTAATTTCGAGCGAAAATTCCAACTGGGCGACCATATAAAAGTTTTGGGCGCGGAGCTAGAAAATGGGCTGTTGGTTATTGACTTAGAACGTGAAGTTCCAGAAGCAATGAAACCGAGAAAGATTGAGATTGGTTCTGGTAAGCTAATCGAAAATAGCTAAATTCTCCTAGTGACTTGTTGTTAAGTTTCCAACCAGCCGCCTTCGGGCGGCTTTTTTGCTAATAATTTAGTTCGTTGCTTTTTGCTTATGCCACAAAGCGTACGCTTCACTAACTCTTTCATCTTGTTCAAAGTTTTCTATCATTCTCGATTTAAACATGCCAGGGCTTTGTGCCACTTGGCGCGCTAGATCATCTAAAATCTCTTCGCCATATGCTTCATATAACTGAATTTCTCTCGTGATAAGTCTAACTTCATAGGAGATAAACGAGCGGCCTGAGCCTGCAACTGAGAAAATATATTCATTATCATCGCGCAGGAGTGTCCAGCTATAGGGTTTTTGAGCTAATACTTCCAACATTGTGCTCCACTTTGATTGTGTAAAAATACGCCGTTGATAAAGTATCATAAATGCGTAGGCAGCGTTAAGGTTTCTAGGTGGGGTGATAGAAGCGCATTACTAGCGCCTCTTGTATCACAAGTAAAAGGCACTCATTTTCGGTGCGAAGGGGTGTAATAGGCTTGCTATCTCGCTGCGAGTTTCGATGGGTTTATTTTGACTTAATTTAAACTGACCATTCATTTGTAAAATATTCAGTTCAAAGAAAAATAAGTTTTTACACATAGCGACTAGCTGTTTCTGGGGCACAGCGCTAAGTTGCCATGGCTGAGACTTGTCTTCAAAAGCCAACAACATGTGCTCTAATAGCTGAACCTGATTGGTAAACTCTTCCACTACTTTGAGTGTCGCTTGAATATGGACTGTTGCATAATCCCAAGTAGGCAGCTTTATTCCTTTGACCTGAGCGGGAGAAAGGTACGTGTCAGGGCCATGGAAAACACAGTGAATTTGCTTACCCACAAAATGCTTCAATGGATTTGTAGGATTAGCATGGCCAAGTAGTGTATTAGAATCGCGACATAGGCTTAGCGGCATGTGGCAGCTGTGAATATCATTGTCATACTGGCAAAACAGTGTAGCGAGCGGATGCTGTTCAATGAGGTCAAATAGCTTTTCGGTATTTTGTTCAATATAGTCTTGTGGCGGATAGCTCATAGCCATTCCTCCAATCGTGATTTAATCTCTGGCCACATTTCATCCGTAATGCTAAACCTTGCCGTATTTCGAAAGCTGCCATCAGGTAATTTTCGATTTTTTAAGTGTATACCTTCAAAATGGGCGCCTAGTCTCGCAATTGCACTGCGAGATTTGTGATTTTGTTCATGGGTTTGAAACTCAATTCTTACGAGTCCTAAATGTTCAAATGCGTGTCTTAGTAATAGATACTTAGCATGTGTATTGACATGGCTTCGTTGCCACTCTACACCAATAAAAGTGTGACCAATTTCTGCTTGCAGGTTAGTCTCATCAAGTCGGAAAATACGTGTATTTCCCGTTACTGAATTTGTAGCTGTATCGATGATGGCAAAAACAAGCTGTTCTTTGGCATTAAACTGTGCGGTTTGTTCGAACCAGTTTCTTAATACTTCAGGGCTTTGGCAGTATTTACTCGGTACCCAGCGCCAAATAACGTCATCTTTTCCTACTTTTTCTAATGCCTCTAAATGACTATATGACAAAGGTTCTAGTCGTATTTTGTTTGTTTCTAAAATGGTTGCTTCTAACATAAAAACTCCTTACTTACATACAGTTGTATATAGCTACGTGAAGGTAAGCTCACGAGGTATAATATTCAGCATATCGACTTCTGGTCACAGTAAAACAACCAGAATTGAATAAATTGCTATACCAGCTTGTGTTGAGAATGAGAGTTTTGTAGCCTAAACGCATGTCTAACTTTACGCTTGGCAATCATGTTTTCAGGAACGCCTTTAATCGACAGTACACAGCAAGCAAAATACGTTCAACTAGCTAACCAAATTCGAGATGCGATACAAGCAGGGCAATTGATGCCCGGCGACGAGCTGCCGTCAGCGCGTCAGTTAGGGCTGCTTTTTGAAGTCAATCGTCATACTGTTATGGCCGCAATGCAGAACCTTGTGGCAGAGGGCTGGTTATTATCTGAGGTGAGAAAAGGCTATACGGTCAATACTCAACTGCCCGTAATCGAAAGCGTGAAAATATCGCAACAGGCTAAAGTTACAGAGCCAATTGCTCCTCAATTTGCTTATGCTGTAGGCGATATAGAAAGCCCATTAATACCTCAATATAAGTACAATTTTGCTGGCGGGTTACCTGATGTTTGCTGTTTTCCTTTTGATGAATTTCGTCGAAGCATGAATAGAGGGTGTCGGCAGGCAAATGCGTCGCTGCTGCATTATCAAAGCGTGGCAGGAGAGCATGTCTTAAAGACACAGTTATTACACTATTTGCGGGCTGCAAGAGGATTAACGTGTGATGATATTTTAGTATGTAATGGTTCTCAAGAAGCGTTGTTTTTGATTGGACAAGCATTTGTTCAACCCGGTCAGTGTGTCGCGATGGAGGCACTCGGATATCCACCAGCAAGAAAGGCATTTCAAGCCGCTGGAGCGTCAATTGTGGATATCGCGCAGGATGAGCATGGCTTGTGCGCAGACTCTTTGGCACATTGTTTGTCAAAAAATGATGTGAAGTTGCTGTACTTAACACCGCTGCATCAATACCCAACCACAGTCACCATGCCAGTGTCTCGACGCATGGAAATCTATCAGCTATGTGTGAAGCATGGCGTTTTTATTATTGAAGATGACTATGATCATGAATTTCATTATAGTTGTCCACCGCTTCAGCCTATGGCCGCTAATGACCCTGCACAAATAGTCATTTATCTAGCAACATTTTCAAAAATTATGTTTGCAGGGGGCGCGTATGGGTTATGTCACAGCCTCAAAACCTGTATTGAAGCAATTAACAGCTTTAAAGCAAATAATCAATCACAAGAATGATGTTTTGATGCAGCTAGCCATTGCAGATTGGATGGCGTCAGGTAACTTTGAACGTCATTTACGTCGAATGACTAAGTTATACAGGCAGCGCTGTGAAGTGATGGACAAATCACTCAGAGGGTTTCAAGCACAAGGCTATGATATTCAGTATATTAAACCCCAAGGGGGTATGGCTTATTGGGTTGACTTAAAAAGAGATGTCTCGCAATTGCCAAAGAAGCTACTGCAAGCGGGAATAAATGCACACACAGAACAAAACTTTTGCCATAGCCCAAGAGCACTTTATACCCATATACGCCTAGGGTTTGCTGGGCAAGCAGAGCAAGACATAGAGCAAGGTTTGAACGCATTATTTGATTTGCTATAGAAGTTGAAAAGAAAAAAGGCCCATGCCTAGGCCCAGTATCGACGTATTGATTGCATGTTTTAAAAGGGAATTACTTTGAATCAGGACACCAAGTGAGTTTGCCGTTTATATTTGCGATGTCATATTTCAGTCTACTCTCCACCCAGCTGCCATCTTCTTTTTGGCATAGTGCTATGATATAGCACTCAGTTTCGCCAGGAATACCTTCAAATATGATGTTTCGGCAACTTGACTTGTACGAGCCTGGTGGGGAAATAAAAGACATGTAATCTGTACTCCATTATATTTTTACGACTGCGCCTTATGTCACAGTCGCTTTTGTTTGAATGAGTACATGATAAGGAGAAAGCTGGCACAGAAGTATTACACTTTATTACATCAACCCGCGGTGAAATAGGCGCTTCGAGGCGGTTACTTATCTGAGCTTTTTATTTGAAGGCGTGGCTCTTGAGCGAGGTTAGTGATGATAAACACTTTGTCAAACTCGTCTTCACTGATACTCACGTCTCTGCCAGTGAGTAGTTTAACCAGTACAGGCGTTGTATTACTGTGGCCTGCGACAATAACCGTTCCTGATTTTTGCTTTAGCTCTCTTGCGAAACCATCTAAGTTACCCGCATCGTAAATAGAGATATGGGTATCAATCATATCGGCCAATGGTGCGAGCGTTGCCTTGGTGCGATTGTAGTTTGTTGAATAAAGCTTTGATGGCTCTAATGGTAACATCATGTCCGCAAATCTTTTTGCACGCTCAATTCCTTGAGGCGTTAGGGAAGGGTTCACTCCTTTTTGCTTTTCTGCATGGCGCAGTAGAACTATGTTGTCTGGAGTTGCCTGCACTGCCAATGAAAGCACACACACTACGATAAAGAAGAACAAACGCATAAGCGAAACCCTGATTTCATTTTTGTTAGTCACTATAGCGTTTTACGTGCAAGTACGCACTTAAAATGATCAACCTTGCTTACTAAAAGCATACCTGTCCGGTGCGGACACATTTTCTGTCCGCGGACAGATTTCCTTAGAATGTAAATTGTAAAGTTCAATAAAAACAAAATCTTAATTTTGGCATGAACTTGGTATTCCTTTTCAGTAGGTTATCTATTTATAGGAAACAACATGATTAAGGACACCCGCGGACAAGATGTTGTGATTGAAGGCAAGCGCCCAATCTGGCAGCGAAAAATATTTCTAGGACTGAGTGTTATTTTTCTACTTCTCTCTGTTGGATATGGTGTGATGACTCAGGCTAAAGCGCAGTTATCGATTGAGAGGCAGGCGTTGGACATCGCCCGTGTCGAACTAGGGACATTGGTCAGAGAGGTGAGCGCCAACGGTAAAATTGTTGCCGCACATGCGCCAACTGTTTACAGCCCTGAAATTGGTGTAGCAACTTTACACGTCAAAGCCGGAGACAAGGTGCATATCGGCCAATTAATAGTGGAGCTCAGCAGCCCTGAACTCAGCAATGAACTCAAACAACAGCAATCTGAATTAGCTCGGCTGGAAGGTGAATGGCAACGGCAAAAGCTAGAGTCTCGTCGCCAAGCCTTGGCACTAACAAAGTCCTTGGATCTGGCCAGAGTGTCTCTGGATGCTGCAGAGCGAGAAAACCGCCGAGCGCAACTCTCCATTAAATCGAGCTTAATTAGTCGAATTGATCTTGAACAGGCTGAAGATGACTTTGCACGAGCAAAGCTGAACTATGCCCATGCACAGCAAGAAGCTGAGCTTGGACAGGATACCTTAAAGTTTGAACTCGCATCAGCGAAAAGCCGTTACGAAAGACAAAAATTGGTAGTCGATGAAGTAGAACGCCGCGTGCGTAATCTTGAGGTAAGAGCAACAGTAGAAGGCATTGTCGGAAATCTACTTGTCCAAAATAAAGCGGCGGTTATCCAAAATGAGGCACTAATGCGTCTGGTAGACCTATCAGCATATGAGGTTGAACTGCAAGTACCTGAAAGTTATGCCAATGAGTTGGGGCTGGCAATGCAGGTAATTATGCGCGTCGGAGCCCAGGAGCTGGTAGGGGAGTTAAGTGCAATTTCACCGGAAGTAAACAATCGAGAAGTCACTACGCGAGTGAAGTTTGTACAGCATGGCATCAAAGGTATTCGCCAAAACCAGCGTGTGCTGGCACGTATACAACTCGAGAACAAAGAGAATGTGCTGAAAATTAAGCGTGGGCCTTTTTTAAATGTTGGTGGCCACATTGCTTATCGATTGCGCAACAACATGGCACATAAGGTACCAATTGAATTGGGTTCAAGCAGTTTGAAAGATATTGAAGTAAAAGCTGGGTTACAAGAGGGTGACGAAATCATTGTCTCTGGATATGATGCGTTTACTCAAGCTGATTCAGTGCTCATTAGATAAAAATAAAGGACAACAACAATGTTACATATGCAAGACATTAGCAAGATGTACCAAACAGAAATGGTACAAACACAAGCACTGAGAGAGTTTAACTTAACTGTAAATGAAGGGGAGTTTATAGCGGTAACGGGCCCTTCTGGCTCAGGAAAAACTACCTTTTTAAACATCGCAGGGTTATTAGAGCCGTATTCCGCTGGTCAATATATGCTGGACGGTGTCGATGTTGGCAAACTCAACGATAATCAGCGCTCGGATCTGCGCAACCAAAAAATTGGTTTTATTTTTCAAGGCTTTAATTTAATTCCGGACTTGAATTTATTTGAGAACATCGAAGTGCCGCTGAGATATCGAGGGATCAAAGCAAAAGAGCGCAAGCGACGTGTAGAGCAGTGCCTTGAGCAAGTGGGGCTTGCTGGGCGGGCCAAGCACTTACCTCAGCAATTGTCTGGTGGTCAACAGCAGCGCGTAGCCATCGCGAGAGCGTTAGCTGGCGAGCCAAGATTTCTGCTAGCCGATGAACCAACCGGAAATTTAGACAGCTTAATGGCAAGGCAAGTTATGACCTTGCTTGAAGAGCTTAATCGAGCAGGAACTACCATCGTCATGGTTACACACGATGCGGAACTCGCGAGAAGGACGCCACGTAACATTCAGATAGTAGATGGCCAAGTTGCTGATTTTACTCTATACCAAGGCGCTCAGAACCCCCGTGTTAATGAGCAAAAATCGGTGGAGGTATAGGATGTTGATACACTACCTAGACCTTGCGTGGCGCAATATTAAGCTCACGCCTCTTATCAGTTGCCTCATGGTGATTGCAATCGGCATTGGTATTGGTGTCACTATGACATCATTATCTGTTTATCACATGATGAGTGCTGATCCTATACCGCAAAAAAGTGCTCAATTGCATGCTGTTCAATTACAGACAATGGATGATGGTCAAACTTGGAATACACCAGATGATATTCCTTCACAGTTAACTTATCAGGACGCTAAATACCTAATGGAAAATTCGCCACAAACACAGAGTGTGGCGATGATGAAATCTGGTGCAGCAGTACATCTAGATAACCCAGAAAGCATTCCGTTTATTCAGGATGTGCGTATTACAGGCAGAGCATTTTTCAATATGTTTGGCTTGTCATTTTTACACGGTGAAGCTTGGAGCGAGACACAAAGTGAGCAGGCCGCACCAGTTGTGGTTATTGGTGAAGCACTTGCGCAAAGGTTATTTCAACGAACGGATGTGCTAGGAGAATCAATTTACCTTGATGAGCGTCAGTACGAAGTTATTGGAGTGACGAAAGCTTGGCAGCCTGCAATTAAATTTTACGATGTAAACAATGGTCCTTTCCAGCGTGCGGAACAAGTGTTCATTCCTTTCAGTCATATAGAGGCGTACGAATTGCATAGTTGGGGAAATACGAATTCATGGAAAAATGAAGACATTAGCGGGTACGCGCAATTTCTTCATTCAGAAATGGTTTGGCTACAATTTTGGACCCAAATTAACTCTGAAAATGAGCTCAAAAACTATCAACAATTTTTGATGGACTACATGATTCAACAACAAAAACTAGGTCGCTTTAATCGTAAGCAACTTGCTTACAATGTTAAGCCGGTCAATGATTGGTTGAAGTATAATCAAGTGATTGATCCAGATAATAAAATTTTAGTAGGGCTAAGCTTCATGTTCCTCGCAGTATGCTTGGCAAACATTCTTGGCATGTTGTTAGCGAAGTTTTTAAAGCGTGCACCAGATGCAGGCGTTCGTAGAGCGCTTGGCGCAAGTAAAAGACAAATTTTCTTTCAGCATTTAGTCGAAGTCGCATTACTTGGCCTGTTAGGCAGCGTGGTTGGCATTCTCCTTGCCCAAATAGGCCTGATCGGTATTAGAGAGACGATGTCAATTTATGTGGGAATCGCAAAGATGGACTGGACCATGTTGTTACTATCGCCAGTCATAGCCATCTTGGCGTGTTTGCTCGCAGGGCTATTTCCTGCTTGGGTGGTGTGTAAAACCTCACCAGCTACCCATTTAAAAGTGCAGTAAAGGAGTGCTCCACATGCTAGAAATTAAACCAATCATAAATACTCTGATGCGCTCCAAAGCAGGTGCGCTATTGTTGATACTACAAATTGCAATTACCTTAGCGATTGTTAGCAATGCACTTTCTATCGTATCGAATCGATTAGATAAACTCACAGAGGATACTGGCTATGACGAGCAGGGCATTATCGCCTTTACAGTGCTGACTTATAACCGAAATATCGACCGTGCGAAGCAATTCAAAGAAGATATGCTCAAGCTTAAAGAAATTGACGGTGTCATTGAGGCGATGACTGTAAGTTCAATTCCACTGTCTAGTAGTGGTGGTTCTTGGACGATAAGCAACCACCCAGATGAACTACAAGGTAAACGTGCTGACAGTGGCTATATTCAGGCGAATCATCGTATGGTGAGTGCATTTGGCCTGACAGTTAGCGAAGGGCGAGACTTTGAAGCGCAAGATGAGACTGACGGCTCTGATGGTCAATTCCCATCTGTGGCGATTGTAAGTCGCGCCGTAGCAAATAAGCTGTTTGGTGAAGGGAAAGGTCTAAACGAGTTTGTTTATAGTGGCGACAATATGATGAAAATTGTGGGTATTGTTGAAACCATGAAAAGTCAGTGGCCGGACTCAAAGATGGGCGACAACGTGGTTTTGATCCCGATAGAACGAAGCAGTATGTACCAACGAGTCATTGTAAAAACACAACCGAGTAAAAGAGCACAAATCATCAAGATGATTGAGCCTACGCTTCTTGAAAATGAGCGACAGAGAGTCATCATTGGTGTTAAAGGTTTAGATACTGCAAAACAACAAACCTATCAACGCGATACCCTTATGATAAGAATGCTGGTGGCACTCATTGTATTTTTGGCCATTATCACTGCCTTAGGTATTTTTGGTTTAACGCATTTTAATATTAGTAAGCGGACCAAACAAATTGGCACACGCCGAGCGTTAGGCGCGAGAAAGTCAGCAATTTTTAGATATTTTTTGGTGGAAAATACTGTGGTGACTTTGTTCGGGGTCGCCGTTGGCTCTGTTGCTGCTATGTTCATGGGAGGACAGCTTATGGCGTTATACAGCATCCCTGCACTTGATGGGTCTATTGTGTTGTACACTGCGCTAGTCATAGTCGTGATGAGTCTGTTGTCGGTATATCAGCCTGCTAAGCGGGCTGCGAATATCTCTCCCAGCATTGCGACACGAAGCATATAATTAAAAGACTCGGCATTATGTTACACTCGAGAGGGTGTAACATAATGAATAATAAGCACATGGATAAAATACTAATCGTTGATGATAATCAAGCCGTTTTACAGTCACTGTCATTGTTATTTGAATTACATGACTATGAAGTTGTCTTGGCTAGCTGTCCTTTCGAAGCTGAGCAAATCGTACGCTATCAGCGTATTGCTTTGGTGATCCAAGATATGAACTTCACTGCCGACACGACTTCTGGTGAAGAGGGCAAAGCTTTATTCTTCAGACTTCGTGAGTTATCTCCAAACCTACCTATTATTTTACTCACCGCGTGGACTGAGCTTGAAATGGCTATTTCTTTGGTTAAAGCGGGAGCTGCTGATTATCTCGCCAAGCCTTGGAATGACGACAAGTTACTCGTAGCAGTAGCCAACCTGATTGCCCTTGGCAAAGCTAACTCAGACAACCAGCAACTACAAAGGCAGCAAGTTGAGCGAGAAACATACAGCGCAGATGCAGAGCTAGTAGGGTTAATTTATGAAAGCGTAGCGATGCAAAGGGCGGTTGAAATGGCACTTCAAGTGGCAAAGTCAGATGTGTCTGTTTTAATCACTGGTGCCAACGGAAGTGGTAAAGAAAAAATAGCACAGATCATTCAAGCTAATTCTAAACTGGTCAATCAACCATTCATTAAAGTCAATGCTGGGGCGTTACCAGATAACTTGATAGAAGCAGAGCTTTTTGGTGCCGAAGCAGGTGCATATACCGGCGCAAACAAAAAGCGAATAGGCCGTTTTGAAGCAGCAGATAACGGCACACTTTTTTTAGATGAAATAGGTAATCTGCCATTATCCGGACAAATGAAGTTACTAAGGGTTCTACAAACAGGCGAGTTTGAGCGTTTAGGTTCGGTCGATACGCAGCGAGTAAACGTGCGAGTTATCTCTGCGACCAATGCCAACTTATTGAATGATGTGGCCGCAGGCAAATTTCGTGAAGACCTTTTTTATCGTCTCAATGTGATAGAAATCCATTTACCGAGTTTGGCCCAGCGAGTGGATGATATCTTACCCTTGGTTCGGCACTTTTTGCCTGGGCGTGCATTATCTTTAGAAGCAGAGCGGGCCCTTTGCGCCCATAGTTGGCCTGGTAATGTGAGGGAGCTCGAAAATGCTTGTAAACGGGCTGGCGTACTTAAACCCGAGGGTGAACTCCAAGCGCAAGACTTCGGTTTGATTGACAATGTGACTGTACAGCCGACTAACCCCTTAGCAGTGGAACCTTCAAAACTCGAGCTGCAACAAGCCATGCATCAGTGCCAAGGTGTGATTGCTAAAGTGGCAAGACAGTTTGGGATGAGTCGCCAAGCACTCTATCGCCGATTACAAAAACATGGAATTGATTACTAATGACGACGGCGCTAAAAAAGCTAAAATATAAAGCCGTGGTAGTGATGTTTGTTAGCATTTTTACTGCGTGCTCACCGGTCATTTATTTACTGTCAATGCAAACTTGGCTGATAGTGAGTTCTTTTGCCAGTTTTATGAGTTGCTTGTTAATGAAGTTGGCATTCAAGAATCTAATCAAAGCATTTAATGCGCTCAATGTAGGACTATTAAACTTTAAAGATGGAGATTTTTCTAACCAATTAGCCTATCAAAAAGACGATGAATTTGGGCAGTTGTGCCAATTGTATAACCAGACTGCGCAGCAATTGAGAAAAGAAAAGCAATGGCTCTATCAAAGAGAAATGATGTTAGACAAGATGCTGCAAAGTGCACCACAAGCCTTATTACTCATCAATGACAACGGTGTAGTGGTTTTTGCCAACCAAAGTGCACAGCATTTGATGGCAAGTAAGCAAGTGCTAGAAGGCCAGTCTATTTTGGATCTACGAAAAGTCGCACCAAAGGAAATTTCTTCCGCCATAGACAAAGCCCAAGATGGTTTGATCAGCATTTGTCAAAGTGATGCTGAAGAACAGGTATGGCATGCTTCAGTTGGAGATGTTTTACTTAATAATCAGCACCATAATCTTTATATTTTTAAACAGCTTACGCGTGAATTAAATCGTCAGGAAGTCGCGGTATGGAAAAAGGTTATCCGGGTTATTAGTCATGAGCTAAATAATTCGCTTGGCCCCATTTCGTCGATGTCTCACAGTGGTAAAATTATTGCGACTAAGTTAGATGACTCGCGACTGCACCGGGTGTTTAGTACCATTGACGAGAGGATTTCTCACTTAACCGAATTTGTCCAAGGGTATGGGACTTTTGCCAAGCTACCTGCACCTAATGTATCGACAATTGCAATACGCCCACTACTTGAATCTATCCAGCTTCAATGGCCGACTCAAATACACTGTGAGCTCGACACGCTTAAAGCGGATAAAGGTCAACTAGAGCAGCTAATTATCAACCTATTAAAGAATGCCCACGAATCTGGCTCGCAGACAAATGCTATCTCACTAACGGTAGAGCAAGGGCATGGTATCGCTAAATTATTTATAGAGGATGCAGGTCAGGGGATGTCGGAATCGGTGTTAACCAGCGCTTTAGTGCCATTCTACTCTACAAAAAGTAGTGGTACTGGACTTGGCCTTGCGCTTTGTAGAGAAATAGTGGAGGCGCACAATGGTTACATTAATTTAAGTAATCGCCCGACAGGTGGCTTGAGCGTTGAGGTTGGATTGCCAAACTAGTCAGATATTCTGCGCAGTTTTTAGATCAGTTGAAGTATTCTCTGGTACTTTGCAGTCGTTTTTTTGTTCTAACCAAGTTAAGGTGTTTTGAGTCATCACAATCGTACCAGAGACCACTAAACTCGCTGCTGATACGATACCAGCGCCAGCCATTAGTGCAGCACATGCTTTATCTGAGCAGCCACCTAAATAACCCATTTCCTCTTGAGACAACACATGTTTGCGTTTTGTAATTTGGCAGCGCTCATCAAAATAATGGACTTCTTTGGGTACGAAGATACATGCTGAAAGGGTACATAAACTAAACACAGTGAGTAAGACTATTCGCATGACGATTTCCTATCGTTTTTTTATACACTAATGGTTGGTAGGATAAAATAAAAGTAAAAAACTGTAACTGAACTCGTCTAGCTCCGCCTTGTTGCAGAGCTATTTGGTCTTTTATTGTGGTTACCTTGGAGGGTCAATGTGGCCTGCTGTGCTGGCATTGATCCTAAACCACCCAGCAATTGAATATCTGGACTCGTGGGCAGGCAATACCTCATGGGGAAATTCATCACTTAAAAAAGTCACTAAGGTGCCCTGATTAGGCAAAACACGACACAGCTCTTTGTCGTGATCATTAGGGTCATAAATGACCAGTTCACCACCGTTATGAGCTTGCCAATCGTCGTTGAGGTAAAACACAGTTGTAAGTACTCGGTTTGCTCGGCCTTTAAAGGCATCTAAATGCTTCTTGTAAAATGCGCCTTGTTGATAATGGGCAAAATGGCTTTCGTAACTAAATAAGCCCATAAATAAGCGACGATTCAAATAGTCTTTTAAGTCATCCATTGCTTGAATGTATCCGAGCTCTAAATCATTGCTCCTGTCTAACCAAAGGATCTTATCTCGGCGGATCTTGGCATTTTTTTCATGATCAGTTTGTCTACCTATGCCCGCGGTTTGAAACTTCTCTTCTGCTAACATGTCGATACGCGTATTTAGGTCTTGTATTAGTTTTGGGTCTATTGCATTTTCGATAATGCTTAGGCCTGTTGCGCGTAAATCATCAGCTATTTGTGCGAATACGGTTTGAGAATCAAAGTTAGACAAGGTACACCTCCAGATATTGTGGAGGCTTTTTACCGAATCAAGACTGAAAACGCAAGCGATACTTCAGCCCCTGTCCAAGCAAGGCTATAAACCTTGATTTTGCGCACAGGCATTAACAAACGCTTCAATTAATGGTGAACGTTTGTTATTCAAAATTGCGCGCTCAGGTTGAAACAAGGTTGCGATGTAAAATGGGTGTATAGTTAGTTCAACGGCTCTGACTTCTTTTGTTTCGTCGTCGGCGGAAGCCACAAGTGGACCTTTGAGCAATACATTGCGAAATTCATCATTGAGTCCATAGCGACAGCGATACCCTTCTTGGATTGTTGAAGACCCATAAATCGCAGCTAATTGTGATTGTGGGAATAGATTGACCGACTCCGTTGTTTCAACGAGCGCACAAGCCAGTTCAGAAATAACAGATCGCTGGCTGTGAGGCGCAGACTCAGCATGGGTGGCATCAGCCCAGCCGATTACGTTTTGGGCATACTCAAGCACTGCATGCTGAAAGCCTCCACAAGTACCTAAAAAAGGAATTAGATTTTCACGAGCATATCGAATTGCACTCAATGCGCCTGATGCATCTATATACGGTGTTTTAGGAATGCACCAAATACCATCAAATTGACTCAAATCAGTATGATTAACCTTGTTTGTAGCGAGCCATATTGCCTTAACCTCAAGCCGTAATTCGTTTGCTGCAATATCCAAAGAAAGAGGGATCCCTTTATGAGCTGGTACGGACGCGTCGTAGTCTCCAATGAGGGCGATTGATATTGTTTTCATCTCTTTTCCTTAAGCATCGATTAAATAGTAGTGTGTTTTTATTATGGGTAAAAGCGGTTTGCGCGTCCATCCAGATATAAATAGATTTGTGAAGAATTGTTCAAGTTAATGAGAGTAATAGGCTATAACAGCGTTTTGATGATTTTATCTGATGCCGCCTCTACAAGATCTAGCACCAGTTCAAAGCCGTCGCCATCGCCGTAATACGGATCTGGAACCTCAGTTACACTCATTCCTGCATACGTCAAAAACAGGTGGAGTTTATGTTGGTAAACACTGGGGCAAATCGCTTTAAGGTCAGATAGATTGTTTTTATCAGCACATAAAATTAAATCGAACTCCTCAAAATCTCTTTTGACTACTTGCCGAGAGGTTATGCCCGCAAAACTATAGCCCCTTTTTTGACCAGCTTTAGCGCTACGTTTATCTGGAGCGCTGCCTTCGTGATAGTTAATCGTGCCAGCTGAGTCCACCATAAGAGCAAGCCCCTGCGTTTTGGCTTTGGCTTTGATGACAGCTTCCATTGTCGGCGAGCGGCAAATATTGCCCATGCAAACAACCAGAATTTTGTTAGTTGAGGTATTAGGTGCCATGGCTTGACCTGCTAATTGAATAGATTATTTTTTGGCCTTAAAAACTAACACTCTAAAGTAAGCAATAAAAGCGCTTAATATGATTTTTTAGAATATTATAAGCTTTTTCATAGGCTTTGCGTCTGGTACTAAATTGAGATGCAGTTCATTGGCTAATTTTGAGACATAAATTTCTCAAGTATTTAATTTATTGATATTAAATATGTCTAATAGTCAAAACTCGTGATGGAGATCTTCTTGATTTATAGTTTACATAACGAAGCATACAGCTTTGCTAGTGCAGGGGATAAACAGGTCCCTTGGTGGAGTTTTACGAAGACAGTGATAGCAACCTTGACTTTGAAGTGCGTGGAGCAAGGAAAGATTGAACTGGACTCTAAGCTCAAAGGCAAGCCATATACTTATCGACAGCTTTTACAACATACCTCAGGTCTCACTGATTACGCTATGCTGCGAGAGTATCATCAAGCGGTTACGAATGGGCAATCGCCTTGGCCATGCGACGAAATGCTGGCTAAGGTGCAAGTTGACGATTTGTTATTTAATCCCGGTGAAGGGTGGCGTTACTCAAATATTGGCTATCTGTTTTTAAAGCAGCAGATTGAACAATGTTACGATGCGCCTTTCGCGGAGGTTTTAGATACTCTGTTTAAGTCTGTTGATATTTCAAATAGCGCACTGATTGAGTCATCAGCCGAGTTCGATAAACTCAACGTGAGTAACCAAAGCTACGATCCGCGGTGGTGCTATCATGGTGTGATAGCGGGCAGTGTGCATGATGCTGCGGAGTTTTTACATCTGCTCATGAGTGGGCAGCTTATTTCAAAACCCATGTTAAATCGAATGCTGACACCGTATAAATTGAATTTTGATGTTGGTCAAAGACCATGGAAAAGTCCCGCAGTAGGACTTGGTGTGATGCTAAACTGCGAACCCGAACTTAAAACATCTGGACACACTGGCCAAGGGCCACAGAGCTGCTTTGCTGCCTATCACTTTGAGCAGATAAACCCGATTACCATTACTGTTTTTGAGCAAACCCACTCACAGGCTGTGGTTGAAGATAAGGCTGTAGAGCTGGCAAAAGCATTTACAGGCCGCTGAATGTCAAAATCACGTATGCTGGTTATAAAGCAGCTGAAGTCGCGAAGGTTATTATTAAGCGCTCACCCATTTATGACTGCAATGATGATTGAAACTAAATGTTATTAAAATGTATATTTTGTGTTTATTTTGTGCGATATTGAGTTTCTGTTAAAGGTAAACTTAAGGATGAATTATGAAATATACATTAGTTTTTGCTTCGCTGTTGGCTTCTTATGCTGCCACTGCTCAGGTTAAAGTCACTGTTGACCCTTCACAATGTAAACAAGTAAGTCTGTATGGAGAGATTGCCTACGAAGAGGCGGGCGTGACCAATGTGTCAACTCAACATGAGTTAACATTAAGGTGTCCAATACCAAATCACAATGGTATGCAATTGAGTAGCATAGAAATATGGAAAAAACCTCATCGCACCGTTTATTGTAGTTTGGTTCGTAGGCATTGGGAGCATTATGCGAATAAACCGACATTAACAGTTAAAGATTTTACCCTATCTAGCTATTCTGGCTTTTTACTACAGTCCGTTTCAGCCGGCAGCCTTGGTAGCAGTTACAGAGATATTGGCACAGCCTATCATTTTGAGTGCCGCATTCCTGCTAAGTCAGGTAGTAATCAAACCCACCTTGGCGCATACACCTATATTTTTAACTAGAAATAACGATAACCCTCTTGGTTATCGTCTGGCGCTAAAGGTCAGTTCGCTAAATATTTTGAATGATAATGTTCAATTTGAACATAGTGGTCAATGAGTACCTGACAGCGAATACTTTGATTAAAGCGGACGAGCTCGCAAGCAAGACAGGCAATCGCTTTATATGCTTGTAATGCCGCTTTTCTCAATTCGGTGTTGTTTCCATTACGAACTAACTCTTCTAAAGCATTGGCAGCTGTTTCTAAATAAAACTCTTCGTCAGAGTCCTCTAACATAGGGCAATTGTGAAAGCGATAGCTACTTATCTCAACAACGCGTTTTGGGGAGAGTTTATTTGCTGTGGGTGATCGTAATAATTCAATGCTAACGTCAAACGCTTGTTTGTAGGTGTTACTGGCCTTGTCTTGTAGTCCAAAAGAATAAGCTTTTTCAGCACATTCTAAAAGTTGGTTGTATTTAATAACCAGCGACTTTGAGTTTGAAGAAGATACTAAAGCAAGTTTCTTAGCAACCATATGCTTTCCCTAATCCGTCTAGACCAATTGAGCTTTGCTATTCGTTTACAGCAGTTTTTATAAATGATAATGAAAATAAATATCATTATCAAATTGTAATTGTGCTTAAGTCAGCTTTTGTCGATTATTTACTCTATATAGATTGAGTTTTAATTAAGTAGCCACACTTTAAGTATGGTTAATAATTTAAATATTGCAAATCAACTACATAGTGTAGCTAGTTCTTGAGTAAGTCTTTTTTCTGTGTGTTAAACTCGTGGCGATATTCGTACTTATTAATTCGCTGGAGTAGACAAGCGATAGGGAAACCCCGGTTGAACTTTTTCTTGTTTGGCCCAAGACTGAGGAGCATATATGGAAAATGCAGTTAGAGTTGGTGTTGGAGTAATACTAATTCGAGATGGAAAAATTTTACTAGGTGAGCGTCAAGGTGCGCATGGGGAAAATACTTGGGCAACACCTGGCGGACACCTAGAAATGGGGGAAAGTGTGGAGTCATGTGCCAAACGAGAAGTATTGGAGGAAACTGGTCTGCATATTTCAGCACTTCATAAAGTGGGCTTTACCAATGACATCTTTGATAGAGAAAATAAACACTATATAACTTTGTTTATGGCGGCTGACTGCCCTGTGGGTGAAGCGGTGATCATGGAACCAGAAAAGTGTAAGGCGTGGCAATGGTTTTCATTAGATGCGCTACCAAAACCGCTGTTTTTATCTATGGAAAACCTGCTAAAAGAAACCAACCTGAAAAGTCTAATTAGCTAAAAATATTGATATTAATTTAATATCTAAAACTTTATTTAGACAAATTTTTTAATTGCACAGTGTTTGCACATTGGCACCCTATAGTTGAAAAAAGAGCAAGAGTTGACTATTGAGTTTACTTAGTGCTTTTGATTATAGGAGAGCGAAATATGTATTGTGCCAGTGTGTTTTTCAAACGTTTAACGACAATAATAGTTAGTACCCTAGTGTTGGTATTGTCCGGTTGTGGCTCCAGTTCAAGCGACGACAATACCAGCCAAGCCGCTGCAAATAATCAACCCAATAGTAGTTCTGATACGACCAATAGCGACACATCTACTGATACGTCTACCGACTCTAATACAGATCAAGGCACAGGGGACAACAGTGATTCGAGTGACAGTGGGGGTGATAACAATTCAAGTGATGATGACTCAAATGACACCGCGCAAGTAGTAGGTTCTACGGATGGTGTGTTATGTGATTATTTGTACAATGAATTCAATGACTCAGCGTCAGTACAGGCGACGAGCAATGCTGATTGGAGCTGTGATAGTTCAGATCGTCAATTAACCGCGAATGGGATACCAGACCATGCAACTGGTACTTTTCCAAATCAAGCAAACCCAAATACAATTAGCGAAAAAAATGTATCAGTAAGCTATACGTTAACACCAACTAAAACGGACAGTACCACGACGTTAGGTGGGCCAAGTGGGGCCACAGGTTACGTGTTAAATGGAGTTAAAATTGACGCTAATACAGCGGGCTCATGCGATGACTCCGGCAATAGCTGTAGCTTGGTAGGTAACACAGGGAATTGGAGCATTGAAGCTTTAGGACAAACTAGCTTTGATTTTGGTACTGACGATAACAATGCTCATGTTCAACCTGATGGTTCTTATCACTACCATGGTATGCCTGAAGGGTTTATTGAGCTAAGAAGTGGCAATGAAGTTACGATGACCTTGATTGGCTGGGCGGCTGATGGTTTTCCAATTTATGCGCGCTATGGTTACAGCGAGGCTGAGAATGCACAGTCAGAATTGAAAGTGATGACAGGCAGTTATCAGTTAGTTGAAACTGTCAGTAGTAACCGACCTTCAACATCTGTATACGCACTGGGTACGTTTGCGCAAGACTGGGAATATGTAGCTGGAAGTGGAGATCTAGACGAATGCAATGGTCGATTTGGTGTTACACCTGAATTTCCTCAAGGCATTTACCATTACTACGCAACTGATAGTTATCCATATTTTCAACGTTGTGTGAAAGGTGAACTGTAGCTAAATCAGAGAATGAGGGGGGAGTTATGATTTCAAAAATCATTGCAAGGGTAGTTATCGGCGCTATTTGGGTGTTTAGTTCGGCCTCTAGTGCCCACTTAATGGTTGCCGAACATGGCACATTAAACTTTGACGATTCTGGCGCCTACTATATGGTCATTTCGGTGCCAGCTTTGAGCTTTGCTGAAGCTGACATAGACAACAGCGGCTCGCTATCTGTAAGTGAGTTTAAAGCAAAAAAAGACCAGATTATTTTGGCTATTCTAGATAAGGTATGGATGACTCAAAATGAGCGTAAAAAACCACTGCAGGGCATTATGGTATCGCCACAAGTGGCCCATCATGGCAACCGGGATCATATCGACCAAATTGTGGTTATGGGTAAGTTTATAGATGTAGATCATAGGCAAAACCTGATGTTTCATAGCAGCTTATTTGGTTCAGATGGGGAGCAAAAGCTTGCTATAACAGCTAAATTCAAACGCCTAGGTATCAAACAGAAATTTGTACTTACGCCACAGCAAATAAATGCCAAGGTATTTTAATCCCCTCTAGGCTTGAGCGCAGACAACCGGGTTTGCACTCAAGTCATATTTTCTGACCTTATTAAATCCTTCATATTGATGTCATTGTTAAATAACCATTTTGCAACATGCATTGTTTAAATTCTGGACTAGACCAGTTAAATTTATAAAAGGAAGCAATGTATGACATCGAACTTTTCGTGGCTTAAAAAGCCTTTGAGCCTTAAGCCTTCGCAACGTTATTTTTTTGCCGGTGCGTTAACCATGCTCTCTTCGGCACAGACTATGGCGAGTAACCACTCTCTATTAATCGCTGTTGATGGTTTGCGAGGAGATGGCATTGAAAATTCAGTGACCCCAAACTTTGACAAGTTGATCCAAGGCACATGGGCTGAAGGCTACCAAGGCGCATTTGCCTTTTACGCGCAAACAATGAAAGATGCCGCACCAAATAGCGGGCCTAATCATGTAGGTATCATGACCGGAGTTACATCGAGTAAAAGTAGTGTTACAGGTAACTCAGATGTACACACCGGTCGGTACGACCAATACCCGCATTATCAATCTCTACTTGAAAGGCACAATAGCAAACTCAATACAGCATATTTGGTGACTTGGTCAACCGATATGCAAATTGCAAACAACGCAGATTTAAAAATAGACTCAAACGACGCGGGCAATGTGGCAAATACGTTGGCAATTATCAATGGAACCTATCAGTCTAACGACTGGCCCCGTGGTACAACTCCGGATTCTATTTTTCTATTTTTAGACGATGTGGATGCAGCAGGTCATGCATGTTGCTTTGCAGCTTCTGACACAGGTTACGTAGATGAAGTGGCTGATGTAGACAAGCAAATTGGCAGTATTCTCGCAGCAATCAAAGCGCGTCCTAATTTTGGCAATGAAAATTGGCAAATCGTTGTAACGTCAGATCATGGCGGAAGAGGTTCTTCTCATGGGATCCACGCGGCTGACAACTACACCATTCCGTTTTTAGTTGTTTCTAAGTCTGCCAAACAAGGCTACCTGACAGGTGTTCCAAAAAATTATGATGCTGCACCAACAGTACTTGCACACCATGGCGTATCTGTACCAAGTAATATGGATGGTGTTGTGCGAGGAAACAGCGTGCAACAAAAAGCCCCAGAAGCCATCGAAACGGATTTAATCACATACTTGCCATTTGAAGGTGACTTTCATGATAAATCTGGGAACCACCTTCATGCACACGTGGGTGGTGGTAGCCCTGAAGTTAATTCTGGCGGTAAATTTGGTCGATTTGTAGCCATAAACGGTGATAAGGAGTTTTTAACACTAGGTAACCCCTCCGAGCTAGATTTTGCCCATGCTCGAGATTTTACGCTAATGACTTGGTATCGTGTCAATGGAGATCAGCATGGTGATCCTGTGATAGTTGGGAATAAAAACTGGGATAGCGGCAGTAACAGAGGCACGTTGTTGCTTGCGAACGAAGGCAATGGGGATGATGTAGGGATCAATATCGCGTCAACATCAGCCGACCGCAAAGACATCGACCCGATAGATTATACATTCAACGGTTGGTGGTTGTTGGTAGCAACGTTTGACCGTGATGGCAGCGCTACTTTGTACGCAGGAAGCCCGACTGGTGAGCTAAATATTATCTCTGGCAGTATCGAAGATGTGGGTGATATTAGCTCGTCGCTTGACTGGAACATTGGACAAGATGGCACAGGTCGATACAAGTACAACTTAAAAGCAGATCTAGACGACTTTGCTGTGTGGGGGCGTGCATTATCAATAGACGAGGTACGGACGCTTTATAACGGTGGCGCGGGAACCGAAATTAATCGCATTTTAGGTAATGTATCAACAAAATATTTGACCGCAGAGTCAAATATCATAGCTGGGCAGGACTACTCAGTGATTATTACCACAGTGGTAGATGGTCAAACTTGCGGTCTGGAGTGGGACGCTACGCTTCGCAATCGAGAACGCAATGCAAAATGGGATTGTGCAGGACGCGCTGATCCTCTAACTTTGAAAGTGAATAAAGTAGAATCGTCGGGTGGTGTTAAGCGAGTTTCGGGTTATCTCGTCGCGCAAGGCGGGAAAGGTGCATTTGAATGGGATGCAGATATGGTTTCAAACGAGCGAAACGCTAAATTCGATGAAGGCACAAGTGGGGATTATCTGACATTTACCTTATCGAATAGTGCAAATTCCAGCAAAATTAGTGCCATTGCATATGATAAAGAATGTGGTCTTGAATGGGATGCCGACCTAATTGGTGGTGAGCGAAATGCGAAGTTTGATTGTCGTCCACGTTACGACAGTTTTACTATTCAATTACTTGACTAGGTGTGAAGTTTTGAAGCAATAAATTGAGTAAAAGATAGACTCATTCACCAAGTTGAATGAGTCTATTTTCATTTATAATTTACAAGCTTTCGTGTGGGCCAAATACTTCATATAAAATGCGTGATTGATCCACGCCCAGATCAATAAGCTGAGATTTTATAAAAGCCATAAACCCGCTTGGTCCGCAGAGGTAAAACTCGCCATCGTCAATGGGCAGTAGTGGTTTTAGTGAATTTAATTGCATAAGCCCACTGTGCTCATGCTGGGCATCGGCTTCAATCCAAGTATGCGTCTGCAGTTGCGGAAGCTGTGTTTTAAAGTTCTCAATAGACTGTGTAAATGCGCGTTCATTTTGATTGCGACAAGCATGTAAAAATAAACAAGGTGCTTGTGTATCTTGTTCAGCAAGCGTCTCTAGCATAGCCATCATCGGCGTAATGCCAACACCGGCGCTCACCAGCACTTTTGGTGCTTGATTGGTTTGTAGCACAAAGTCTCCGGCTGGTGGGTAAGCGTCAACCTCGTCTCCTACCTCTAAAGTATGTAAGTGTGAAGAAATGAGTCCATCGGTTTTCACTGAAATGCGGTAATGATCTGATTTTGCACTCTGTGACAGCGAGTACTGTCTTATTTGGCGATTGTCTTGCCCATCAACTTGGCATTCAATTGCAAGGTATTGACCCGGAGAGTACGTTGCTACCTGGCGACCATCTACAGGGGTTAAATACAAGCTTTTGATCACCTCTGATTCTTGCACAATCTTGGAGATTGCAAAGCGGCGTTTTCCGCGCCAACCGCCTAACTTTTGCTCACTTTGTTGATAAATACCTTCTTCTTGCGTAATAAATAAGTCTGCAAGAAAACCATATGCTTCGGCCCAAGCGGCGATGATTTCAGGGGTACATTCATTTGGGAACATTTCTTCCAAAGTTGCCAAAAGGTGAGTACCAACAATTGGATAGTGTTCAGGCAAAATATTCAAGCTGGCGTGTTTGTGGTTGATGCGGTTGATTGCTTCTGACAACACCGCAGGGTTGTCGATGTGGGTCGCATAAGCAGCTAATGCGCTAAACAGTGCAAACTGTTGTTTTCCAGATTTTTGATTGCTGACATTGAAAATGTTTAGCAGCTCTGGGTTGTGGCTAAACATGCGTTTGTAGAAGTGGTCAGTCACTTGTGTTCCTGCATTAGCAAGCAGAGGGATTGTATCCTTAACGAGTTTTATTGTTTGTGTTGATAGCATAGAAATTCTCCAAATTAACCACGACGCCCATCAAGGCGTTTTTTCATTAAAATAGGGGTGTACACAGCGACAAAGATGACAAATGCAGCAATCCAAAGGAGTGCACTGGCAAGCCAACTGTGATGGGGGTTGATAAAAATTGGTAAAACACTGCGTGTGACAGCAGAAAGTGCGCAAAGCCCAAATGCAATACTCATTAATGGGTGAGGGGTCAAAGGCCTTGCAGTATGACCAAGAGACACTCGGGCCATGATCGATAGTATCATCAGGCCCATAGCACCAATTGTGATAAGGTGTAATGCATCTTTGCCATACCATGGGAAATTCAAATACGAACCACCGAATCCAAGTAAGCCCAGTGCCATGAATACATAAGCGATAAATAACGACCAAAGCAGTGGTCGCGTAAATACACCAGAGGTAAACCAATATACACAGCGCACAAGGTGTAAGATTGCTGTAAACACTAATACATAGCCGGGGTTTAGTTGGCTAGACAAAACATGATGAGAGAAAAAGCCACTAATTCCGACGACGGCTGACCAAAACAGTAGTTTATCTAACCTAGGTGTTTTTACTTGTTCAGCTAAGCTAAGTCCTCTTGCGATAAAAAATGGCACAACTCGACCAGCAATCACGCTGATAAGCAAGGTAAAACCTAAAATTGCCAAGTGAGAGAACACTTGTACAAGTTCGTAGCTATTCGTCTCTAATAGCCATATAAACACGATGTTGAAACTGGCCATGGCGCAAAGGATGATGACAAACTGGTAGTTGTTTTTACTTTTTGCTTTGAGCAAAATATTGGCAAAGTGACAAATTGCGAGTAACCAAAAAGTGGCTTGCAATAACGCTAAAAATATCAGTGATGTATCATTGAATAAAAATACCAAACGAGCGCAAAACCACACGAGAGTCAAAAATAGTAGCCAGTTCCCACTGAGCGTAGGGATCCCAGTCCAATTTTGAGAAGCAGTAAGTAAAAAACCAATTGCAACGGCGCTGGCAAAACCAAATAACATTTCGTGAGCATGCCAAAGCGTTGGGGCGATAGATAAATGCCAAGGCATTAAACCGCTGAGTACGAGAGTCCAAATAAGCATACTCAAAACAGCCCAAATACCCGCGAGTAAAAACATAGGTCTAAACCCAAGCATTAAAAAAGGCCAAGTTGAGGGCTTGAGAGGGTGAACGCTAGGAAGTGGTTGTTCTAACTGTATCAATGACATCTAACGCACCTCCATGCCTAAGTTGTATTGGCACAGACAGCGAATCACATAACTAATTTTGAGCAAGGTGGCAAAGACCAAGCTGCTTATGTGTGCGGTGATTTGTGCCGGTAGAGTGAGTGCATTTGCGAGTGGGTAACTTGCAATAATTGCTAATCCGAAACCAATTACGCTCAAAGCAAGAAAGTAATTAGCAAGGGTGAGAAGCTTGTTAAACGTGACTGAAAAATCAAGGCGTTGGATAGGCATCAAAAGTAACTCACTATAAAAACACGATGATTTATTAATGGCAGGAGTTGTGCCAACTTTTTAGCTATTTAAAAACAATAACTTATGATTTTTTGGTTGTAATTTAGAGTCAAATAGACATAATTTAAATTGGGTTATTTAAACATTAAAGGGTCATTTTGACATGGATCAAAGGCGACTATCTCAACTACTGGCTTTAAACCATGACTTGGCCATGGCGCTACCTAAATCAAATGAAGTAGAAATAAGCCTATACAGCCAAGCAGTTGTAAACGCATTGCAAACATGTATTAGTGCAGATGCAATTGTGGTTTTACAGGCACAGGGTGATGTGCTGATCCCACAGGCTTTTACAGGACTAGCCCCCGAAGTTATGGGCCGACGATTTAAGCTCTGCGACCACCCAAGGCTGGCAAGTATCGCGAAATCGCCCGATCAACCCGTGGTCTTTTCTTCTGATTGTGCATTAAGTGATCCCTATGATGGCATGTTACTGGCTGAGGATGGTGAGTTACCGGTGCATGCTTGCATGGGCTTTTCGTTGTACGAACAAGGTCTCTTGCTAGGGGTTGTCACTTTTGACAGTCTGACGCCCAATGCATTTGACGCCTACAGTCGCTCGTTGCTGACAATGATTCAATCTGCGGTGTGTGCGCATTTCAGCGCGGTGTTTAATACGCATAAACTGGCAAAACGCGCTCAATCCGGTTTGGCTATGTTGCATGAGCTAAGTCATCAATCACACACCATGATTGGTGAGTCAGTGCCTATGGAACGTCTAAAGTCAGATATTAATCTGGTTGCAAACTCAGATTTAAGCGTGTTGATCCAAGGTGAAACAGGCACAGGTAAAGAGCTCGTCGCGAGACAGGTTCACAGTAACTCAAGTCGCTGCAATGCGCCTTTTGTGCAAGTTAACTGTGCCTCGCTGCCAGAAAACCTCGCAGAAAGCGAATTTTTTGGTCATCGTAAAGGGGCGTTTACTGGTGCGGAAAGCAATCGCGAAGGTAAGTTTTTAGTGGCTGATCAAGGCACCTTATTTTTGGATGAAATAGGTGAACTACCACTTCATATCCAAAGTAAGCTACTGCGTGCATTGCAAAGTGGAGAAATTCAGCCTGTGGGGAGTGATAAACCCCATCATGTTAATGTGCGCATCGTCGCAGCTACAAATCGCGACTTGCAAAAAGAGGTGGAAGAAGGGCGTTTTCGAGCTGACTTATACCACAGGTTAAGGGTATTCCCGTTGCAAGTACCGCCACTTAGAGAGCGAGCAACCGATATTGTCCCTCTAGCAGGTTATTTTGTTGAGCAGCTGCGCAAAAAATTAGGCGTTTCTCAATTGGTGATAGATAGCTCACTGCTCGCACAATTACAATCACATGATTGGCCAGGGAATGTGAGAGAGCTAGAGCATGTACTAAGTCGAGCAGCGCTTAAAGCAAAGCATGCAGATTGGCAAAAAGAAATCATAAAAATAATGCCATCTCACTGTGAGATCACATACGCAGAAAAAGATAGGAGTGCGAATTTAAGTCAACCTGCGCAGCCAAACCATGCCGACTTAAACTCTTTAAAAGATGCAACAGAGCAATTTCAAAAACAGCTTATTTTACAAAAGCTGAATAATGAAAATCTAAACTGGGCTGCCGCGGCGCGTTCTCTTGATATCGACCGTGCTAATTTAGTACGTTTGGCTAAGCGTTTAGGTATTGAAACCATCAAGAAAGTTAAGTAGTGAAGATAGGTAATCGCAACAGTCAATTTAAAGTGGTAATAGAGACCGAAATTCAACTGTAATTGGCAATGAAAATTGTTCTTAATTCTTTTATAAGTTATTTATTTTAAAAGGATATATAAACAAATTTGTTATTTTTATTTATTCTTGCGAAGCCTTTCATTTGGACTAGTGTTATAGAGCGTCTAACTGAATTTGCCACTAGGGGGCCCTATGAAGGGTAGCAAGCAAGTAATTGTCACGTTGAATAAAATTTTGACACTCGAACTCACTTCTATCAACCAGTACTTTTTGCATGCACGCATGTACAAAAATTGGGGGTTAGAGGAGTTGAACGAAAAGGCCTACAAGAAGTCGATTAAGGATATGAAGCAAGCCGATGATTTAATTGAGCGGATCTTGTTTCTAGAAGGCCTACCTAATCTACAACACCTCGAAAAGCTACGCATTGGTGAGCACACAGAAGAAATGATGAGCTGTGACCTTGCATTTGAGCATGAGCAATTGCCAGCTCTGCGTGAAGCCATAGACTTGTGTGAAAAAGAGCAAGACTACGTAAGCAGAGAACTTCTCGAAGACATTCTAGAGTATGAAGAAGAGTATGTGGATTGGTTAGAAACACAAGAATTCTTAATCAAAAACACTGGCATTGAAAACTATCTTCAATCGCAGATGGAGGACTAAATTATGCAAGGTGTACAAAAGGTTATCGATTTACTTAACAAGCAACTTACGCTTGAACTCAGTTCAATGGACCAGTACCTCGCACACTCCAAAATGTACGAAGACTGGGGAATGGATAAGTTGCACGACAAGCTGTCTCATGAATATGAAGAAGAGCTTGACCATGCAAAGCGCATTACTGAGCGGATTTTGTTTTTAGAAGGCACGCCAGACACCGCATCTCGTGCGCCAATAAAAGTAGGCAGTAACGTCAAAGAAATGCTTGAAAATGACTTGGCTGCAGAGGTTGTAGTAAAAGATCATCTCAAAAAAGTGATTGCAGTATGTGAAGAAGAGCAGGATTACGTCACTCGAGAAATATTAGAAACGTTGCTTGATGACACTGAAATGGACCATATTTATTGGTTAGAGCAACATCTAGGTTTAATAGATCTTATCGGTATTCAGAATTATATTCAGAGCCAAATGAATGGTGGCTCAGGATCTGGCAGCTAACGGAAGTTAGCGTGTTAAGCAAGGTAAAAGAGCGCATAGTGCGCTCTTTTTTTATGCCTCTAGATTACACAACAATGTTAGTTAAAACAGCAAGGATAGGTGGTTTGCCACATGGCCAATAGTTACTTAAGCGGATATGACTGCACACAATTAGCTTGACCTCAAAAAGTATCGCGCTATTATAAACCGAACGTTCGTTCTTTTTTGTGGTTGGTATGGGCAAAGGTAAACAAACTAAGCAGCAGATTTTAGCTAAAGGGCTGGAGCTTGCTTCCGAAACAGGGTTAAACGACTTGACGATTGGTGTGCTTGCCACCGCCACGGGGATGTCTAAGTCGGGGTTGTTTGGCCACTTTAATTCGAAAGAAACACTGCAATTAAATGTACTTGAATACGCAGCTGAGCGATTTCGAGAGCATGTTGTGTTGGCGTGTGATAAAGAAACTCGCGGTATTACCAAGTTAAATCAACTTACTCAAAATTGGCTGAATTGGTATCAACCTGATGCAGTCACATGCATTTTTATGAATGCATCTATTGAGTTTGACGACCAACCAGGTGCAATTCGAGATCATATTGAATCTACGCTCAGCAATTGGCTTAGTTACTTGCAGCATATTGTTTCTCAGGCTGTTGCAGATGGAGAGCTTAAGTCTGACACCTGTCCACAACAATTTGTTTTTGAATTGTACTCACTTTACTTAGGCAGTCAGAGCCTACGTTGGCTGAGCCTAGAAGATGACAAACGCAATCGTTTTAAAACCGGATTCAGTTCACTTTTAGAAAAATATGGAGTTAACAACTAATGAGTAGCAAAATTTATTTTTCAGACAGCAACAGTAAAAAATCAATGAGCTACCTAGTAACGCGTGGAGTGTCATCTTTGATGGCAAAGGTAGCACCGAATACCAGTATGAAAGCCACACGAAAGCTATTGTTAACGCCATCTGCAAGCCGTAAACAAGTACCGCTTCCGGAGTCTATGCGCACACGAAAACTAGATTCGCAATACGGTGCAATCAATGTCGTTGAAGCAGGAAAGGGGCCAACAGTGATATTTACTCATGGTTGGTCTGGTAGTGTGACTCAGTTTTACCCATTAATGCAAAAGTTAGTTGAAAAGGGCCATAAAGTGGTCGGTTTTGACCACTATGGGCATGGTAAAAGTGAAGGCCGTTTTGCAAATTTACCCCTGTTTATAAAGGGTCTAAAAACAGTGATGTCGGCGTATGACGACCATAATGTCAAAGGAATCGTTAGTCACTCTATGGGGACAATTGGCGCGTTAAATGCGACACATGATGCGCGACATGTACTGATTGCGCCGACTTTTGATTTCTACAATTCATTTCAACAAAGGATCTTGTCGACGGGCCTTGCAAATCAACTGTTTGAAAAGCTGTTAAATGAAGTTGAAACGGAACATGGTATGGCGTTTAAAGAGTTACAACCTGAGCTTCATATGGAAAAACAGGGACAGCTTCTTGTTGTACATGACAAAGATGATAAATACGCGCCTTATGGCCATACTCAAGAGCAGGTTGGTTTGCATGAACATGCGAGTCTTTCTACTACATCGGGCCACGGTCATGGTCGTATTATTAACAGTGCACAAACATGGCAAGCCGTTGAGCAGTTAGTGGGCATTTAATACTTTGATTGAATTGCAATTACCAAGCAATGTTTGTCAAGATAGGCTAAATTTAAGTAAATCCAAAATTAACGATTGGTACTTATGGCTAAATATTGCTTGGTCGTGCTGTGGTTGTGCTTTTCGGCATATGCGCTCGCAGAAGATAAAAACTTACCTACGCTTCACATTTATCATGATTCTGATTACAGCACGCACAAGGCGTCTGCAATTGCGATAAAAATGGGCTTTTTGACGGCTCTGAGTGAAGTAAATAAGCAGTCGCAGGGGTTTGAACTAAAACTCTTATCCATGGACCATCGTGGCAATAGTAATCGCAGTTTTTTGCATTTTAAACGTTTTTTGAAAGACCCATCTGGTTTGTTTGTACTGGGTGGGTTGCATTCTCCTCCTTATATTAAACATCGAGAGTTCATCAACAAGAACCAAATCCCTCTTTTAGTGCCTTGGGCTGCCGGAGGTCCAATTACGAGGTATGATCAAGGAGAAAACTGGGTATACAGGCTCTCTGTTGACGACACGAAAGCAGGCCCTAAATTGGTTGAGTTCGCATCCAAGCGGGCGTGTAAAAAACCTCACTTGTTATTAGAGAGAACACCATGGGGTAAATCCAATTACAAGTCTATTGGTGAGGCGTTAAATAATGCTCAGCCTGATGTCACTTGGTTTGATTGGGGAATGAAAGCCAACAGTGCGAAAATTCATATTCGTGAAATGATATCCAAGGGCAGTGATTGTCTGCTTTTTGTTGGAAATTCGATTGAAGGAAAGCAGCTTGTGAGTGCAATGGCTGATTACCCTAATGATCAACGTCTGCCTATTATCAGTCACTGGGGCATAACTGGGGGGGACTTTTTCTCTAAGGCGAAAGTTGATCTTGCCTCTGGTATTGACCTGCACTTTATTCAAAGCTGTTTTTCTTTTCAACATAGGCCAATGTCACCCACAGCCAAAGACGTATGGCAGCGTGCAAAAGTACTGTTCCCGAATGAGTTTGCAGAACGGGATTTTTTGTTTGCGCCTACTGGATTTATACATGGCTATGATTTAGCAAAGGTTTCCTTAGCGGCGTTGGCACAAATAAAAATAACGGGCGATATGCATAAAGATCGCCAAGCTTTTAAACAGTCGCTTGAAAATTTAAAAACCCCCATTTCTGGGCTTATTAAAACTTATCAGCAACCCTTTTCTAAGTGGAGTTCAAGTAATCCTGATGCACATGAAGCGCTGGGCCTTAACGATCTATGTATGGCTTATTTCCAGTCAAACGGAAGTACTAAAGTACTGGTGAACAATTCATGAGAGAGTGGCTAAAAAAAGCTTTTAGCATGTCTTCAGACAAGGCATTTTACGCCTTTTTGCTTTGTAGTTTAGTGTTATCCATTGTAATTAGCTTGGCTTTGGTTGGCACGCGGGCAAATAGTTCTGTTAAGGAGTTACAACTACAAGCACGCCAAACAGAAGCTCGATTGGCAGTAAGTAATTTGGGACAGTTTATATCTACACGGCTTATTTTGCTCAAGGACTTAGCGAAAATTCCGATGCTGTCCAATGCGGTAATGGGCAGTGATATTTCGAGGGCGTCGTTATCTGACTTTTTAAAAGAGTACAAGGTGCTGGGCTCTCATGCGCCTTTGCATTTATACAATATCCTTTCAGAGCAAGTTTTTACCAATTCTCCCCTCAATAGTGAAAATTACACCAGTGAACCTTGGCTAGACCAATTGTTGCTTGGTGAACTCGGACAAGCAGTTGCATTAAAATTTGATGGTGAACAATTTGTATTTGTGATTGCCGTACCTATTGAATACAACGGTTTCACCGAAGGTGTTTTGATTTCTGAGTTTAAAACAGACCTAACATCGTTAATTGCTATTGATATGGGGCAAACCGAACTCGCCGTAGATTTAACAGGTCAGTGGGTAAATTACAGTAATGCAGACGAAAGCCTAGAGTATTTAAAACTATTTGAGAGCACGCTGGCAGATACAGACATTGCAATTAAGTTTTATATTGATCAACAAATTATTGAAAACAACGTCAATACGTTTATTACAGCGATTGCCAAAGCTGTAGTAATAAGCTTGTTGTTGTCATTTTTATTGTTATTCTTTTTTGGTAGACAACTTTTACTTAATCCATTCAAACAGTTACAGCTCTCGCAAAAAGCTACCGAAAAAAGTGAAGAGCGCTTTAAACTGGCCATTAAAGGCAGCAATGATGGCATTTGGGATTGGGATATTGAACGTGGCGGGATGTTTTATTCGCCTAGATTTAGAGAATTACTGGGCTATAAGGGCGATGATCTAGTTGGCTTTCCAGACACATTTGAAAGCATTGAAAAGCATGTTCACCCTGAAGATAAGTCAAATACCTTTGGTGCATTGAATGCGCACCTTGATACTGGTTCTGGTTTTGACGTTGAATTTAGAATGAGAAATGAGAGTGGAGACTTTCGATTCTATCGCTCAAAAGGTTTAGCGCTTCGCAACAATGAGAACAAAGCCATTCGCATGTCGGGGTCTTTAACGGATGTTACCGACCAAAAAATGTATCATGAGGCACTTAAACAAGCCAAAGAACATAATGATCTCCTGGCTTATGCTATCGAGTCTTGTGATGTGGGTATCGTAATCACTGATGCCCACAAACAGGATATGCCCCTTAGCTTTATTAACTCAGCATTCAAGCGAATTACTGGGTATGACGATAGTGTGATTGGCAAAAATTGCCGATTCTTACAAGGTGAACAAACATCGCGAGCGGCTCTAAAAGCCATTCGTGAAGCAATACAAAGCCAAAAGCCACACCGAGAAAAAATTCTTAACTACCGTAAAAACGGCGAGACCTTTTGGAATAACATGCATATTGGCCCAGTGCTTGATGAGCGCAAACGGCTTATTGCCTATGTTGGTATATTGCAAGATATTACTGAACAAATCAGGCAACAAAAAGCTTTAGCCGATGCCAAAGTCGAAGCAGAGCAAGCCAGCGAAGCAAAAAGTGCTTTTTTAGCGTCCATGAGTCACGAGATCCGAACTCCCATGAATGGGGTCTTGGGTATGCTTAACTTAATGTTAAATAGCCCACTGGATGATGAACAAAAACACAGGGCGCAGTTGGCAATGAACAGTGCAAACTCCTTGCTGAATCTCATTAATGATATTTTGGATTTCTCCAAAGTTGATGCAGGGAAAATGGAGTTAGAGCTACTTGATTTTGACTTAAGAGAGTTATTTGGGGACTTCTCTGAATCTGCTGCCTTGCAAGCACAGCGCAAAGGTATTGAGCTTGTATTAGATATTGTCAAAGTCGAAAGCTCTGTTGTGAAGGGTGACCCGAGCCGACTAAGACAAGTGCTATCTAACCTTGTTGGCAATGCCATTAAGTTTACTGAAGATGGTGAAATTATTATTCGGGCTGAACTTACCAAAGCAGGAGAGAAACTCAGACTGGATTGCTCAATTATTGACTCCGGGATAGGTATTCCTCTTTCTAAGCAACATAAACTATTTGAAACCTTTTCTCAGGTCGACTCGTCAACAACCCGTAAATACGGTGGCACAGGGCTGGGTTTGTCGATAGTTAAAAAGCTTTGCGAGCTGATGGGAGGCAGTATTGGCGTACGCAGTGATGAAGGCCGAGGTAGTGAGTTCTACTTTAACATTGAGTTAGAGATAGGTGAGCAAAATAACCAACACTTACCAGATTTTGACATCAGCAAACTCGAACTTTTAATTGTTGACGATAACCAAACTAACCGCACCGTGCTCAGAGAGCAGCTACAGCTGTGGGGCGCAAAAGTCACTGAGGCTGCGTCTGCGATTGAAGCACTGTCGCAATGTGAAGCGCGATTGGAAGACCCCGATAGAAAGCTATTTGATATCGCGTTACTGGATATGCAAATGCCAGTAATGGACGGTGCTAAACTTGGCAGTGAAATGCAAAAGGACCCGAGGCTAAAAAGCATCAAGTTGATCATGATGACATCCATGGGTCATCAAGGGGATGCAGCATTTTTTGCCAAGCGGGGCTTCTCTGGGTATTTTCCAAAACCAGCCACAACCTCTGATTTACACAATGCATTGTCTGTAGTAGGCGAAGGAGGCGAGGCGTTAGCCAATGCCAAACCAATTGTTACCTCTCACTATCTGAAGTCATTTAAAGAGTCGGAGTCTGGCGAAGATATTATTTGGGATCCACAACCTCGTATTCTTTTGGCTGAAGACAATCATGTGAATCAAATTGTGACGACCAGTATGCTGAAAAAGCTAGGAATAGACTTTGTCGACGTTGTGGCAAATGGCCGAGAAGCGCTAACAACGCTGAGGCATTGCCAACATTCATCGCCATATTGTCTCGTGCTAATGGATTGCCAAATGCCAGAAATGGACGGATATATTGCAACTGAGTCGATTAGAAATGGACAGGCGGGGGAAGAGAATAAAAATATTACGGTCATTGCGCTCACTGCCAATGCGATGAGTGGCGATGAGAAAAAATGTCGTGATGCAGGGATGGACGATTATTTGACCAAGCCCATTCAACCTGCCACTTTGCTCAACTGCTTACGAGAACATTTAGACCATAAGATAGCTAAATCCGATGTAACGCAGGACTAAATAAAAAATTGATGGCTAATTGGTAGTGAATTTGGCATATTAAAACACTGTTTATGTATACAGGTTTTTTTATCGTGAAGACTTTGCCAGAAAAATACTACCTCACACACTTCTTTGAGCTGTTGAGTTATATTGAGCAAACCAGCCAACATCTACTTAGTGATGGGCAAAGAGCAAAGTTACTTGATTTTAGAAAGCTAGATGAGCAGTCTCAGTGCTTGTTGGTACGTGTCATTAACCGCAAGCGTCAATTTGTGTGCGAAGCTGATCTAGACTACAGCGAAATCACTGACTACGAGCGCACATTTGGTACGCTTTATGATGCTCAGTGGTTAACGCTGGCGTGTGAAGTGCAATTGCCACAGCAATTACTGTGTGAGTTAAACAAAACACAACTGCAAGCGATTGCTGCTGAGCATGAACTACCATCCCCACCTGTAAAATCAGCAAAAAAATCTGTCTGGTTTGAGTTTGTTTCAGCCAATTTTAAACAGCTCAATTTACTACAAAGCCATCTTTATACCCACTATTTTACCTCGCAATTTAAACAGGATTTTGAATATTTGCTGTTTTTGTATTTTGGTAAGTTAGGTGGGGCATTTGCCCAGTTTTCTATGCGTGATTTAGGCGTGATGCAAACACATGCTGGACGTGCTCAAACAAACGCGCACTTTGATGATTATCAAGAAGCGCAAAGTGCATTTTATTACAGTCGATTGTACTCCGAGCTCAAGGATATGGAGGCACAAAGAGTGCTTGAAGTGGCCAAGTTGCTATCGGACAATGGTACTTTGCAACCTGTTGGACAATTGGCCCAGATTAAGTATGACCATTTATGCTACAAACTGGCCAATTTAGTGGCTGAGTTTGATATGGGGTTAAGTGAGTCTTTGCTCATTCAAAGCGCCCACCCAAGTGCCCAAGAGAAGTATATTCGTTTGCTATATACGCAAGGTGAGCATGCTAGGTGTAAGCAGCAAATCGAAAAAGTCATAGAAGCTCCGAGCGATGAAAAGCTTTTGTTTTTTGCTGAGGATTTTTACCGTCTAAAATTTACCAGTAAACGCACTTCAGCCTTAACCGATATGCTGAGAAATAGCGGCCCCAAAGTGGCTTTGGATGAAGCCTACAAAGGCTATGTTGAGCAGGGGTTAGTCAATCAATTTGCAAGAAAAGGCATACAAGCAGTGCATTGTGAAAACATGCTTTGGCGAGCTCTATTTTGTTTGAGCTTTTGGCATGAGCTTTTTGAAGATCAAAGAAATGCGTTTTCTAATGAATTTGAAAATACACCTAAGTGCATTAAAGATAATACCTTTTATCATGTTTTTGAGGTAGAAATTGAACAGCGTTTGAGTACATTTAAAAATAATGACGCATTGTTAAGTTGGCTAGTTAAACAGGCCTCTGAGCGTTTTGGTACACATTGCCGATTAATGCATTGGCAACCTGATGTGCTCTCTAGTTTGTTTGAGTTTGCAAAGCATGCACCTATCGAGGCGGTTTGTGCGCATTTACGCGCAATGAGTAAAGACTTTAAAAGCTTAAAAGACGGCTATCCAGATCTGATGGTGTTTGAGCAGGGCATTAAGTTTGTTGAGGTAAAAGCTCCTGGTGACAGCCTTAGGCGCAATCAGCTTATTACCATCCAAAAGCTTATTCGGCATGGTTTTGATGTTGATGTGCAATCGGTAGAGTGGCGTGTAGAACCACGGCAACCTTATGTGATTGTGGATATTGAAACTACGGGTGGCAAAAAAGAGCACGATAAAATCACCGAAATTGCCATGATAAAAGTGCAAGATGGTGAAATAGTAAAAGAGTGGCAAAGTCTGATTAACCCACAGCGTCGTGTGCCTAAATATATTACTGAATTAACGGGAATAGATAACGATATGGTGGCAGATGCACCTATTTTCAGCGAAGTTATTGATGAAATAGATACCTTTACCCAAGATTCCATTTTTGTAGCACACAATGTAAATTTTGATTTTGGTTTTATAAAAGCAGAATTTGCACGATTAGAGCGTCCGTTTCGCCGCGCTAAGCTTTGTACCGTGCAGTTGGGAAGAAAGTGGCTACCTGGACATGCTTCGTATTCCCTTGGCAAAATTTGTCAGGACCTATCCATCGAGCTCAAAGGTCACCACCGCGCATATAACGATGCCGCAGCAACTGTTGAGCTATTTAATTTAATTAACCAAAAGCGCATTGATGCTAATTAAATTGGCTGTGTACATAGTAAGCTGCAAATAGGAGAGAGTTGGCTTGATATTTAAGTCTTTAGTGATGTTTTTAGCCAAATTGGGCGTAATTTTATCTTTGTGTGCTTTAGGTATGTTGATTTTGCCTGCGATAGGCCAAAATCCTATTGCGCTGGGAGCAGGGCTTGGCGGGCTAGCCATCACCAACTTAGTGATGTTTTATGGGTTTTATAAAGATAAAACCAACGCCCAAAAAGACAAACAACGGATCTCAGAAAAAACACTGATTTTACTCTCGGCGATGTCGTTACACTGCGCCACTTACCTAGTGATGCATTTCACTCGTCATAAAACGAATAAAGTTTCGTTTCAACTCAAGCTGCTCTTGGCTGTGAGTCTACAGGCGGTTTTGAGCGCAATATGGTTTGCCAAGGTTTACATCTATTGAAAGTCGTAAGCCTCGGCAGTGTGAGTTCGAGGTAAGTCAGCTATTGGCTCTCAATGTAGCTGCCCGCTTGCTCAGAGAATTCGTCTAACAGCGACCAGCGGTGTTCTTTTGTTTGTGTACCATTGCCTAAGATCCAGTAGTTGTATGAGTTTTGAATCGTGCCTTTACTTTGTTGAATGGCAAGCCATGTGTTCAAATAGCTGAGAATATCAACATTGCGTTTTGCAACAGCAAACCCAACTGGATATTTAAGCTCTGCACCTTTTGGAACAACAACCCCGTATTCTGGATAGAACATGCTCCATGCAAACCCCGCTTCAGCACTTATTACCAGTGCATCGTTATCATTTGAGCTTTCAAAGAACGCTTGGTGGTTATTTAGTTGGTTAATCGTTATTTGTTGATGTTTACTGGCAACATCGCGCATTAATGGTTGATACTCAACATGAGCTAAGTTCAACTTGGGCTTAGACAGGACCAAATCACGTGTCGCGAACTCTTTTAAGCGATGATCTTTAGCAACAAGTGCTAACTGAAGCTCTAAAACGGGGTTACTAAAGCGTACTGCGCTTAGATCTGCAACACTCATCTCAAGGCCTGACATCGCCACATCAAAGTAGCCTTTGTTTAAATACTCAGCCAATTGATGCTTTTTAAATGGAATAAACTCTACTTTAACTTGTAAGTCAGACGCCAGCTTGTGCGCAAGGCCAATATCAAATCCGACTAATTCACCCTTTTGATTAAAATAACTAAATGGCACATTGTCGACCAAGTATCCAATCCTGAGTAGGTTACGTTTTTTGATAATTTCAATGTTTGTTAAAGACAACTCACCACTTTGATAAGCTTTTGGTACATGATTCAGTACATCGCTGGGCACCTGATCTGAGACCACCATATTTGCAATCACATCATCAGAACTCTTTGTACTTTGTGCCAAGTGGTTATTTGTTGTAAAGCTCAAAACCATAAATGCAGGCAATAATACTGACAGTAAAGTGAGATAGTACACAGAGCGAATGCGTTTTAAGTGTAATTGCTGCTTGTTATAAAAAATACACAGCAGTGTTACAGCGAAAATGTAAACCACCGTAGTAGGTGACACTACCTTAGCGGTAAGTACGGACATTGATAGATAAAGCTGGTAGCTGTCTGCGGGTATTTTCAAGCTATCAAGCATGTAAGGAATGGCGATATGCACATTGGCAAAGTAGCTGAGCATAGCAGACAAGGTTACATTAGGAATTTGCTCAAGTGAAATAGGGTTACCAGTTAACCATGCCGCAAAGGTAACAAACATCAAGGTGGTGAGCTTACCTAAGCTCGGAAAGGTATAAGCAATTGGCACAAGCACTTCGGCGATATGATCAGACTCTTCGTCACTGCGTTTTATCTTCTGCAAGTGAGCTTTAATCCCTTCAGTGATCACAGGTAACACGATAAACACGTTACCTGTACTAAACGCGGTGATCCAAGCATTGCGCATCACCTTGATAAGGTCTCGGTATTTAACCGGAGTAAGCGCTGCAACTAACATCGGCAGTAGGGCAAACATCAGATAAAAGCCTAGGCATACAACCAACACTAAGTATATTTGTAAGTTGCTGAGCTCTTCGCTGCCAATGGTGCCTGCGGTGCTGGCGGTCATCGAGAAAATCCCAATTGGGAAAAACTTAATGACTTTTTTAGACATCACGGTGAGGCCTTGTCCTACAACTTCTAGCACATCGAGCAGCTGGTTTTTACGACTGTTGGAGATAAGTGCAAGACCTAGGGCGATACAAAAAATGACCAAGGCGGGTACATTGCCTTCTGCCATAGAAGCAAACGGGTTGGAAGGGATATATTGCTGCACAAAATCGACGTCAGGAGCTTGAGCGACCAACGCAGGCGAGAAAAATGTACCCGCATCATGAGAAGGCAAAGTGAGTGTAAAGCACCAAATTGCAGCTAAACCAACAACCCATAATGCAAGCATTGTGATGGCGGCTTTAGCCAGTACCGTTTTAACTTGGTCGGGACTGAACTTACCTAGACCAACGACTAAACTGACTACAATATATGGGAAAATCGTGATTTGCATAAGGCTGACAAACCCTTCGCCAATCGGTTTTAAAAAGGCAACACGTTCGCCAAAAATGAGCCCAGTTGCAATGCCGAGGATCAAAGCCCACAGCATCCAATTCATATTTTTTAACCAATCGAATACTTTATTCATATATGCCAGTCACAAGTGAAATTTCGCGCGATTATATTGAGGTTAGCTGAAATTAATCTGAATGCATGAATAACAAAAACTAGATGTGTCAGAGGGCTTTGAACGTTTATGGCTTTAATGCGAGTAAGTATTCACATTTGGCCACCAAACAGCATGTGGCCAAAATAATCATTCACATCCAAAAATTGGTGTGATTTAGACAAAAAAGTTTTAGACCTCGTAGTCTTCTCCGTTTTTGCTGCGGTAGCACTTGCAACGAGATTCATCTACAAGCGTGTGTTGTACGCCGTCAATAAAGCTCATCCACAGTTTAGTGTGTTTGCTATTTTGTGTATCAATCGCACTAAAAGGAGTTTCATATTGCACATCGTTGATATGTGCTTTGTCATACTTGCCGGTTTCGCCTGCGATGTTAAAGCTTAGTTCAATGTGCAATCCATCATCTTTTTGCAGCAAGATGGTAGACGGTGACTCTTTATGACCACACAAGGCAACAAATTGTTTGGTATTTTTAAGACCGCAGTGTTGGCCATCTGCAAAAAACACCATGAGATGATTGTAATACACAACATATGCACTCACTTGTGTGTGCGAGCCAAACTCAAGTGGACAGTGTTGATCTAAAAACTGCTTAGCGATGATCAGTTTTTGACATTCTTCGCTAAGCGTCTGCGATGATTCGTTGGTTTGAAGTTGTGCTTTCATTGATGTATCCCCAGTTACCGAAATTTTAAGTTGAACTACGTGATGGTTGTCTGCATTACGTGTTCGCTGATTAATGACTACAATTTCAGTGTATGAAAAATTATCAATAAATTTCACAAAAAGAATTTTACAGTGTAAATTTTACAAAATCTGGTCAGACCTCTAGTTGTGAATAAGATAGGGCTGTCGTCATAAACATTGTCTAATAAAACCAGTAAATGGTTACTCAAATACTCGGGGGCAAAATGAAAACTAGTTCAGAGTTGATGCGCAAGTCACATTTTCTCGGTACCAAGATACGGAATTTACGAAAGCGAAATCACCTAACCTTGGAGGATCTTTCTGCTCGATGTATTCGCGTTGACCCGCAATCTGCGCCATCAGTGTCGTATTTATCGATGATTGAACGAGGGAAACGTACTCCGAGTAGCGGTATGTTAGAGAATTTTGCTGAGGTATTTCAAAAGCCACTGTCATGGTTTTTAGACACTGAGCCAGAAGCCGACGCCATAACACCACAAAAAGGGCGTTCAGGGGGCATTGAAGGTATGGCGCTGGAGCCAAACTTTTTATTCTCAAAAGACATTCTGCAAATAGCTATCCCAGAAATGTTGTCTCAAACGGGGATTAGCGGACGCCAATTTGCCCATCTTTTAATTCGTGCACATCAAGAACATCATCAAAACCATTTTCCAGACTTAGAGCGTGCAGCAGACGAAGTAGGGGGCAAGAATCTATATTTAAATGTTGACGATTTGACCCAATTACTTAAAAAACAGGGCTTGGTAATGCGCTGGTACGACGAAGTACCTAGTGAGGTTATGGATGACAGCGGTCATGTATTTAACCACTTGATCACCTCGTATTTTACCGAGCCTAATGTGGTTAATATTAACAAGCGTCTAAAACAAAATCCCGCGCGTTTAAAGTACGACTTAGCAGTACATATTGGCCATAGTGTATTACATGAATTAAAAGGTCTGCGCTGCGTATTACGAACAGGTGGATTTAACAGTGCGGTGTTGCCTGCAACAGACACGACTCCGAATGCACAGGATATTTTGACTGCTTGGCACGATTTTGAATCGAGCTTTTTTGCTGGTGCTTTACTATGCCCTAAAGTCGCTTACCGCCAACTATTAGACTCCTATGGCTACGAAGTAGATATCCATCAGCATTTAAACATTTCACCTTCGGTGGCTATGCGCAGAATGACAGTGGTTTCGCCGTATCCTCATTGGCATTATTTTGATGCTTATTTACCAGGTAAACTAAAGGCAGTATATCGAGGAAATGGCATCCCTCTTCCGTGGGGTAACATGCGTAGTGTGGAAGATCCTTGCCAGCACTGGGCTGTATTTAGAAAGTTTATGGCTCAGAGTCTCAGTGCCAGTGCGCAATTGTCTATACTCAACGTGAATGGTAAACCTCACTTATATTGCTGTGAGTCGCTCAAAGTGAATGATCTAGTGGAAAATGCCCATGTGTTGTGTGCTGGGATCGACTTAAACCCAGCGATAGATGCGCAAGGCAATAGTGCGCAGGACTTAGTGCAAGAGTTGCAAGACTTATGCATTAAACAAGGCGGTGCGAGTGTGGTACCTTGGCATCTAAAAAAACAATTAATGAGTGTGGCTAAAATACTGAATATTAATTGGATTGAACGCGGCATAAATACCGATGTTAGGGTAATATGCACACGAGGCACTGCTTGCCCAAGGCAACCAAGCTGCTATGAAAATTAGCATTGCAGTCAGTCTTTTTAAACGGTCCACTTTAATTACATAGTCAGAGGTGTGTAAACATTGATTAATCCTGCTGAAAAAAGGCAAACAAGCGGTACTTTTTATTGTATTTTTTTGATGAGTTTGTTTGTTATTTTCTGCACAAAATTAGTTGCCTGTGAAAAGTCACTTAAAGTCAGTGTTAGTAGTGATTGGCCACCTTACTCGTCTAAAAGTGAAGGCGCATATCATGGGTTAGAGATCCAGCTGATCGAACTTATAACTCGTGAAGCTGGTTTTTGCGTACAATACGTTGTGCTCCCATCTTCGAGCCGCACATTCAAAGAGCTTCAAGAGGGTAATGTCGATATTGTTCCTGCTGCCAGTTTCACTCAATCTAGAAGAAAATACGCCGAATTCAGTTTGCCTTACCGCCAAGAAGTAATGTTGTTGTTTGCCCATAAAAGGAATGCACTGCCTTTTTTAAGTAATGGCAAATTAAAAGGAAACGCACTGTATTCAAACTTGCAAAATAACATTGTGGCAGTTAGCCGAGGCAGTGTGTATGGCCAATCTTTTTCGGTATTTCGTAATAATTGCCCAGATTGCGTGATTGAAACCAACCTTGCACGTGAGCGTTTTAACTTGGTGCTTAAAAAGCGAGTCGAATATGTTGTAGAAGACAACTTAACCGGGGCGTTCTTAATACAAAAAGGCAATTATGCCGAACATATTCAGCCAACAGCCATTAGTGTTTATAACAACCCAGTGCATTATATGATCAGGCCGGGGAGCTTAACCGAGCAACAACTTCAAAGGTTTAATCTAGCCATTATTAAAAATCGCGATATCATTGAGCAGATCATCGATGACTACCACGTTCTATATAACCTTAAATAGCAATTGATGAAGCACACCTTACTCAATAAGGTTAGATAAAAAAATATAAAATATCTTATTTAAATCTGACAATTATCTTAAAGTGATTGATTAATTGACTCTTTCAGTGTGATATGGACTAGGCCACATAAGTGGTAAATATCAAAAAATTTAAAGGAGTTAAAATATGAAAGCGTTAAACCGGGAGCTAAGCAAAGAGTTATGTGACAAGGTAAGTGGTGCTAGTGGTGTATACAAGCCTACTGATCCTAGACCGTAATTTAAGTGATTAAACAAACACTCCTCGCAATAGAGGAGTGTTTTTGTGTACTATATAGATTAGTTTTTATCTTTTTGAGTTGCACTTTCCACTCGCTGTTTTTTCATATATCGACGTTCTTTTACTCTAATGACGTGCTCATCAACGGGAACTGTACGGGTAGCGAGTTTAAGAACTAACAGCGCTTCTGCAAGGCAGAGCAACGTAAGTAATGGGCTAAAGGCGTATAAAATATAAGGAAAGCTGTCGATAATATAGTGCTGAAAAAGTTGGACTTCTAGTAGTGCGATTAGACAAATAAATACATGTAAAATGTATACAAACAATAAAGCGCCTTCTTGCTTTGAAAAATAATAGTTTTCATAAACATCTTTGCAAAAAATGCTCATTTGGCTTAGGTTTTTAACGATAAGGCGACGTGCAATAACAACATAAATATATAAAAAGCTATATATAAAAATCCAGATATAATACCCATTTCGCCAGCTATATGCTGTCTCGATCATGGCTGTATCAATAGCCTCTACAATCACCAATAAGATCATGAGGCTACGAGTGTTGATGCTTTTCCATCCAACAATTAAGGCTATAAATAGTACGGGTAAACTAATATAGCCGATTGATTGATAAATTGCTTCAAGAGAAGTATTTTCAAGCAAAGTGCAATAGTCTAGTGCTTCTGAATTCGATAGTTACGTATAACACTAGTTGCAATTGAAACTAGTTTCACAGCCTAACAACCTTGTAGTAGTACTTAAGGGAAAACAAAAAACAGAGTACAATACATCTACCATATTATTAGGTTGATAAGGTTAGTTAAAATTAGATAACAAAACTACCAAAGTTCAGCAATAGGTTTACTTACTTGGTTCTTCAGGAGTAGGACCTCCCGGTGTACTATGTAAGCCCCCAACAACACTCTTCAACACATTTGCATCTAAAATAACCATATTGTCTCCTCTATTCTAAGAACTTGCTTTTCCAAGTGTAAAATTCCGTACCGTTTTATTTTTCATTACAATACTAATAATTAATATATAGCATGTCATATGAATTATTGATATTGACGGGCCGAAAAAGTATTTTTGAATAATGTAATTTTCGATAAACCTGTTTGTATAAAGAGAAACTTCTATATATGTAATTGCATGTATAAAAGTTGATGTTCCGTAACAAAATAGTAATGCACCTTCTTGTTTTAAAAACTTATATTCTTTTGAAATCTTCTCAAAGAAATATATATCATTTTTTAGCATCTCAGCTATCAATCTCCTTCCTAAAATCAAAGAGAATGAAATAAGGCCCGAGAATACTGCGAACAAATAGTATTCGTTACCCCAACTATAGACGACGTCAAAAGTTAGCGACTCGACTATTTCGATACTTAGTAATACAGACAGTATGTATCTACAGTTCACATTACGCCAAGAAACTAGAACTAGAAAAAGAAGTATTGGAGTAGAAGAATACCCTAAAAAGGTGTAAAACATATTCAACGCTTCATAACTAAACATCAGATACTTCCTTAATTCCGTTTGTTTTCTGGTTGCTGACTTTCAAGCAGTTGCTTGGTTTTTTCTTCTGGGCTAAATCCGCATATAAAGCAAATTAAAAAATAACTGGTGAGTGGTACAGGGGTTTTACCTGTTTCCCAGTTTGAAATCGTTGCTTGATCTACGGTTGGTATTAATTTTTGACCCAATTGACTTTGTGTCAGTCCAGCATCCTTACGCATCGAACGTATCGACTTGGCTGCTTCTCCCCATAAGCCATTAAACAATCCTAGTTGTCGAATTCTCAGTTTCATAACTTTCCAACATTACCTTATGATAACAAAATTTAACAAAAGTTATCACTAAACCTGGTTTTTAGGCAAGGAAATAGCGTTAATATTCGGAAATATTAATATAATAATGTTTTGGCGGAAGTATTTTAACTAATTTATATATTCTATACCTGAGTTTTATTAAATATTTCATTATCTGAATCAGATATTAACAACTAAAATTCAAATTTTAAACCTTTTGAGTGCGAAAAATTTAAAATTTATTGTGTGGCTAGGTTTTGAATTAATTTAATACAATAGTATTGGTCAGTTTTTATAAAAGCTGGGTTTGCTTTTGAACTTTTCTATTTAACTCTATCCATTTGAAAAAAAAGCTAATTGGATATTTATTCGTTTTTTAATTTAGGCTTTTTGTTTTGTATTTTGCAACTGTTTAATTTGGCATTAAAATTTGCAGTCGTTCGAGCTGTTTATTTTAGGACCCTTTACAGGTGCGAGCGTGTGGAGTGTATGCTGTAACTTATTTTACTCATGCAATATGCTAAATAGTAGAGGGCACAGATTTGTAAAAATAAGATTATAAATTAATGGATGAATGGTGAGTAAATACTCAAGTAGTAACTTAAGCCATGGGAAGTTTTTTACCAGACTTTTGGGTGGCTTTAAAAAAATACAGCCGCACGTAGTTTTCTAGGTGCGGCTGTAGGCTGTGGGAGAATTGACTGTATTACTAATCTTGACTTCTAGTTACATTCAGAGGTCCAGTTTTCACCATCTGTGCTACAAGTTAAATCATAGGTGCCATCAGCTTTATATGTTTTCCTTGTCCAACTACCATCATGTCTGCGTGATGTGGTCACTCTATATTCTCCAGAGTCGTCAGTGACTCGCTTTTCCCACCAAGAGAACGGAATAGTAACCTCGGCATCAAGTTCATAGCCTGCATTGTCAAAGTAAGACACAATTGCTATTACGTCGAGCAAATCGAAATTGTCACCCAGATTGTACCAATCGGTCAGACCTTGTTTAGTGTCTAAGTGGTTGTCTTGTGCAAATTGGGCAAAGTAGTGGACAGCCCCTTTATTGTAAGACAGGGTCAGGCTTCGACCTTTCGCGTCGCTAAAGTCCACGCTAAAGTCACAGACTTGCTCTTGAGAGTCGCGTTCAACCATTTTTTCGTTGCTAATTTCATACTCAATACCATTAATCGTTAGCTTAAGTTGCTCGCTATGGAAACAGTGTCCCGTATCTTCTGGGTGATCTAAAACCACATCAACAATTTGCCTGTAAGAGTGACCGCCACTGAGTTCAATTACACGTGATTGGCGGTTGTAGTGTATGTAGAGTACGTTTTTTAAGGCGTCATCCATCAAGGCTGTTTCATCCAGTAAAGTACCGCCGTGCTTGTCTGAGATATGGATTTTCCGATACCACACAAGCTCGTCGCTTTCTGGGTTATTTGGTGGCGTGCCTTTGTAGTGAATGACTCTGATTTCAGGTGCATCTACATATTTTTTAGCAAGCTCCAAATACTTTTCAACGCTAGCTTGTAAGCCTTTAACAATCGACTCTGCAAGTTTTTGCAGTGCTTCATCACCGCTTTCAATGTAGTCACTGAATAGCTGCTCTTCTGAAATATTATAGTGTTCAACAACTTGCTTAGTTGTTTGCTCTAACACAATAAGCAGCTCTTCTCTTACGCTGTTACTTTTGACCAGCTCAGCACATGTGGCATTTTTAAATTCTGGGGTTTCAGCCAGAGATTGCCATAGTACTGTAGTCAGTGGCGTGATGTGCTGAAGTGCCTCATCATCTAAAGACTCAAGCGTGGGTGGCAGCACCATTTGATAGGCTTTTGTAACTTCACCTAAATCTTCATCAATCGCGCCGACAGGCACGTCAACATAGGTTGGTACGTAAGAGGCACACTTCGCTTGTTCTTCGGTCAATTCAAGAATATAACTTCCTTTATCTGTTGAGATGACTGAAGGCTCATTGGCATCTTTGGTTTTGTTATTGTTCAAATCAATCCATACGGTTGCGCCTTGAACATAGCCATCAATGACACGTCCGCGACGAGCGTATTTGTTTTCTTCCGTGGTGACTTTTTTATTGCTGTCTAATTCTATACTTGGAGAGTTTGAACCGCCTTTACCGCCACAACCACTGAGAATGGCAGAGCAGAGTACGGCAAGACTGAGCGTTTTTATGGGTGAATTAAACATGGTAATTCCTTATTTATGTTGCAGGCTCGTGATGTACTGCTTTTGTTTACTACTATTTGTGCCTTATTGGCTGTCCAATAAATGGTGCTTTGATACTTAAAACAGCGCATCTAGTTGGGTATGTCAGAATTATATTGAGAGTACGATTAAGAGCGGTAACACAAAACAGACATAAATACGCAATTATCTGACATTCTGGCCTCCAAAATGGGACATTTGATAATTGCTCATTTGTTGCTATTATGTCAAACAAGCTCTGCGTATCAAAACTGATTTTTAAAATATAAGCAAACATAACAATAATTTACTCTATGTTTAATGACTCTTTAGTGACTCTTTTTGTGCGGTGTTTTTTGGTAATTTGCCTATTGCTAGGTAAGGCAGTAGACGCCCGAAGTAACGTAAATAATGTTCTCAGTGTAGGTGATGGTTTACCGAGCAATCGTGTGTTTGATATCACGCGAGATCACCATGGTTTTATGTGGTTTGCTACTGAACATGGCATCGCGCGATTCGATGGTGCGCAGGTAAAAGGGTTTTCAGTACATCAAACACCCGAGTTAAGCAAATCACTTTGGGTGAGAGATTTGTTATTTGACTCTCAACAACAGCTATGGGCTGCGGGTAAACAGGGCTTAGAAGTATTAAACCCAAATGCAGAGGGGTTTGAGCAGGTTAATATAAGCGGTGCTTCATCCACGTTAAATATTTATAGCTTGTATGAATCTAGCCAAGGCTTGATTTGGGTTGGCGCTAAATCAGGCTTGTATAAAGTGGCAAATCGACAGCTTGAATTTGTGCCATTTACACTTGCAAAAGGGGTAAATACTTCAGCTGATAATGGGTTTGGGCAGCGTATTTTATCCATTACTGAGGTAGATGAGTCTACGTTATTACTTGCTTCTGACGAAGGTTTGTTGCATTTGGATATTCCAAGCCTGCAAGGAAGGTTTGTTGTCTCTGACGATGATGAACCGTTATATGCTGATAAAGTTTGGCGCCTCGATGATGGAAAGATTTGGCTCAGTATTCAAGGTGTGGGTATGGCGGAGTATTTGCCCAAAAGCAACAAAGTTGAACTCCGCTATGAAGATGAACACCAATTCGACACTGTGGGGTATGTGTTTGATCTCGCCTTGCACAATAAAACGCTGTTTGCGGCATCGTTAAATGCAGGGCTTTTACAACTAGGTGAACAGGTCACTTTGGCAGAGGACTTTCCGCCTTTGTTATCAATCTTTTCGGACGCTCAAGTTCGTGCATTTGGCAGCTACACAGAAGGGGCTGTTATTGAGCATTCCAACTTGCAAGCAGTTAAGAACTTCGCATTTAACCATCCAAGTGAAACACAACAGTTTGAAATAAACGACGTGCTTTATTTAGACAATCAAATATGGGTTGTCGATCAGTTGGCAGGGCTTTGCCAATATAAACTTAATGGTCAGCTTAATGGATGTGTGTCTGCACAAGATCTTTCGGCGCAGGCAATTGCAAAAGGTGCAAACAACACGCTTTGGGTTAGCTTTTATCAAGAGTTACTGCATATTGATGCAAGTACAATGCAAATACTCAATCAGGTTTCTTTTGCTGAGCATGGCATTCCTGACTCGATTTATGCGATTGTGGTTGAGAGTGAGTCTTCTATTTGGTTGTCCCATAGCTTTGATGGTTTAACCCAATTAAACCCTCAAACAGGAGTTGTTCACAGAGTAACACAAGCGCACTCAGCGCTTCTTTCTGATCAAGTACATAGTATTGTAAAACATAACAGCGTTTTGTGGATCGCAACCTCCTCTGGGTTACAGTCATTGGATTTAACCACTGGGCAGTTTTTGAAAAACAACGTGGCAGGCGTGATATCTAGGGTTGCTGTGTATGATCTGTTTTTGAGCCCAAAAGGGGTCTTGTTTTTGCAAACAGATGCAGGCATAAAAGCTCTTGATACAGTTAAAAACAGCTGGCTGACACTACCTAAGGAACTTGCACATATCACCAATGTGAGTATTGCCTTTACGTCTGACGGCCGCGCTTGGTTTGCAAATGGGTTAGGCGTCTTTTCTTGGAACCCTGACAAAACAGGTGAGGCGGTTCGTTACTTTGACAAAGGCGATGGACTTTATCATCAAGGATATTTGGGAAGTGCTGCCACAAACACAGAGCGTAGTTTGGTGTTTGCATCCGCCGAAGGTTTAACGTTATTTACGCCAGAAAAACTCTCCTATTTTGATGCAGAGCCCAAAGTCAGTGAATTTGAGATGACATTTGGAGATGGCAGTACGCGCACATTTTTAAATCAGCAGACTTTGCATAACTTGCCGTATCAACATGCTAGCATCCGTTTTAATCTCGCTAATACCAATTTTGCCAGTGCCTCTAAACAGCAGTTTCGATATAAATTAGAGGGGATATCACAAGCTTGGGTTGAGCTGGGTAATAGCAGAATGCTGATGGTCCCGCGCCTTTCTTATGGTGATTACAAGCTTATAATTCAAAGTACGGATAGCAATGGAAATTGGTCTAATAACTCCGGAGAGTTTAGTTTTTCGATTAAAACACCATGGTATGCAACCACTTGGGCCTACGTAGGTTACATTCTAACTTTTATGCTTTGCTTATTTGCAATTTATCACTTGCGAGTTGCAGCACTTAAACGCATCCAAAGAAAGCTTGAGAAAGAAGTAGTAATACAAACCAAAGCAATTACCGAACAAAACAAACAACTCTCAGAAAAATCCGTTGCATTGGCAAATGCCGAGGCGCAACGAACTTTGTTACTGAAAACACTCTCTCATGAGCTAATGACGCCGGTATCTCTTATCCAAGGGCCAGCAGAACAACTTTTAAAAGCTGAACAAGCTCAAGAGCGCAGTAAAATGGCCAACATCGTAGTGAGCAACGCCAAGCGTTTGAAAACTCTCATTGAGCAGCTAATGCAGGTGTCAGAACACAAAGGTGAACAGACCCAGCATGAAGTAAACATGCAATCGGTACAGCAAGTTTTTAACTTATCAAAGATTTGCCAAGAGCAAGTTCAGGCCTTTGTGCCTGTGATGGAGCAGCAAAACTTGCCAGTTGCGCTTGATATAGAGCCAGATGTGATGGTGTCTGCGAGTCAAGATCAACTCGAACAGTGCATCAGTAATATACTTAGCAACGCGATAAAATACAGCGCCCCAGGCGGCGCAATAACACTTAAGTTAGTTACCAATCAAAAAGAAGATGACAAAACGTGTACCTTGAGTGTGAGAGATCAAGGAATTGGTATTGCATCAAACGAACTCGAAAACGTATTTAAACCAGAATACCGAACCAAGCAGGGAAGCCAGTATAATGTCGGACTTGGCATCGGACTAAGTGTTGTTAAAACAACTGTAGAGGCACTGGGCGGCTTTGTGGAAGTTGAGTCCGTTGAAGGTCAGGGCAGTGTTTTTTCGCTCCACTTTAAGGTGGTCGATCAACACCTAAAACCAGATACCGTGATTGAAATTAAAGAGCATGGCAATCCGGCTGATAACTCAATTAATCAGCAGGCTGAGCGGACTATCTTAATTGTGGATGACACACCAGATATGCTTGAATTTTTACACAGCGTGTTCGGTAAAATATATAAGGTGGTTGTCGCACGAGACGGTGAGCAAGCGTTGTCACTTGCACAGTCTCACATACCTGACTTGATTATTTCCGATGTGATGATGCCAAAACTGGATGGATTTGGACTTTTATCAGCAGTTAAACAACATACACTTACGGCGCATATACCGGTTATTCTGCTCACTGCCAATTTAAATGAGCAACGACAGATTGAAGGCCTAACACTCAGAGCAGATGATTACATTACAAAGCCATTTAACTTGCAGGCGCTAGAGTTAAAAGTGAGCAACTTATTTAAGCACCAAGAGACGATGCTTGAAAAATGGCGAAGTCGCCTTACGTATGAACCGCGTAAGGATTCTTTGAGTTTACCAGCCTTACCTAAGTTGCAGTTTAAAGACCAGCCACACATTTATGACTTTTTGGATAAGCTTGACGCGGTAGTTGAGCGATACTTCCGCAATGCAGATACCACAGTTACCGAACTTGCAAAAGAAATGGCGCTGAGTGAGCGTCAGCTTCATCGCAAGTTAACAGCCTTGATCTCTATGGGTGCTAATGAGTATTTGAGAACATATCGGCTATATAAATCAGTAACGCCTCTGCTCAATGGCAAACATGTCGCGCAAGTTGCTGACGAAGTGGGCTTTAACTCAGGATCTTATTTCAGTGCTTGTTTTAAGAAACAGTTTGGCATGACTGCAAAAACCTTTGTACAAAAGCAACGTGATAAACACAGTGAGCTCAAGTAATTATTTGGCTAGCTTACATTGATATTTAACTGGCAGATAGCGCGCAATCACCGAATTAATATAAACGCAAGACTGTTTAGATAACTAAGATTTAATCATTGAACCCTTTAATATTCGACTCAGCCCATTGCTTGGATGTTAAAATTACATTATTTTGTAACGCAATTTAATATTTAACACCGTACTGGTCACAATTGTAATTGAGTAAGCCGGTATAAAAGTATTGAGGCGGTAATGGGAATAGTGAATTATCAAGGATATATCGATCAAATTGATAACAGCGATCCAGTTGTCAGTGAGATTAACTGGTTTATTCGCGAAATATACCTTCCTGCGCATAAACGTGCAGACAAAAGCAGTAAAGCCACGCGAACACTCGCGGTTTTATTCTCAATTTGGGCATTTACGTTATTAGGTTTTTTTGCCATTGCTGAACTTAGCCCACATTTAAAAATCTTTACTCAAAACCAATTGTGGGATGGGTATGACTTTAATTGGATAGTACTCGCTGCACTGCCATCATTGATGCTGGCTACATTTGTCAGCTTTAGAGTTTACCCCTTTAAACGTGCTGACAATACATTTGTTGAAAGCGATGAGTTTACTTGGCGTAAGCGTCAATCTTTGGCTTTGGCGTCTTTTAATTTAATTTTTGTTGTGGCACTCACGTGTGCCTTTACCAAGCCGCTTATTTGCTTACTGGGCATATCCTGTGTCGCTGGGTTTTTGTTGACGTATATGAGCAATAGATTATTTGGGTTTACCGCTTCATCTATACGTAATCAGACCATGGTTCATCATCTACGTAGGTTAAAACGCGAGTACGAAATTGCGCGCCATGATGCAGGCGCATTTGAAGTAGACCGCATTCAAGCTGAAACTTTTAAGCGGTTGTTTTCAATGGTAGAGAATATGATCGACCGCCGAGACAGAGAAATTCTTGGCGACCACTATAAAGTACACAATAGTGCCTTTGATTTGGTAAAAGGATTAAAAAAATAAATGGCCATTAAATACATATTAGATCTTACAAAAGAAGAATATCGCGATGACTTTGTTGGCGCTGACAAATCGCAGCCAATTAAACACCGCGAGTTTTGGCAATTTGAAGCAAGAGAAAAGCTAGTAAATAACTTAAATTCATTTTTAAATGATGCGAAGCAATATAAGCAAGCTAGAAGCGAAAACAAAAATAAAACATGGCTCTCTCATAATGCGATATTAGTAACCGGCCAACGAGGTACTGGCAAAACAGTTTTTTTACGTAACGTAAAAAACATGTGGCGGGCTGCTGTTGCAAATGATGGGCAATCGCATGAGTCAGAGATTTTCTTTTTGGATGCAATTGACCCGACAATGTTGGTGGATAATGATAATTTTGCAAATGTCATTATCGCGCAAATTTACAGTGAGGTTGAAAGTAAACTGAGCAGCAGCCATTGCTGCAATGGCAATCAAAAAAGCGAAGCCCTTAAAAGTGACTTTTATAAGCGCTTAAAAATTCTCGCTGATGCGCTGGGTAAAAAGGAAGAGTTTGAAGGCTGTACTGGTGTCGATAAGATTTTGCAGTATAAGTCGGGTATTAATATTGAAAAGTACTTTCATCAATTTGTTGAGTCGGCCATTCAAATCCTAGGATGCAGTGCACTTGCATTACCCATTGACGACGTAGACATGGCGTTAGAGCGCGCTTATGAAGTGGTTGATGAGGTTAGAAGACTGCTAGGCTGCCCTTATATTATTCCGGTGGTGAGTGGTGACTATAACCTCTATGAACAAATGACCAACATTCATTTTGACGAAAAAGCTTACCGTGACTCGACAAACAGCCCAGAACAAAAAGAGAAAGGGGTGGAGTTTGCCAAAGAGCTGACACAGGCGTACTTGGCTAAGGTCTTTCCAAACCATATGCGGATTTCACTCTTGCCGATCAGTTATATCGCGCCTTCTTTACAGATAATAACGGGTAAACAGCAGGAGGGGACAGAGGTTCACTCGTATCGTGAGCACAAGCAAAATATCTTCTCGCAGTTTTACCCATTATGTCTCAATGAAGAAGCGCTGCATAAATGGCCGAACCCTGAATCTGCCCGAGAATTTACCCAGTTTATTCGTGCGATTACACCAAATGATGTAGAAAAAGCGCTCAATGGAGATCAAACAACGAGCTATGAATTGTGGAAGAGCTTTATAAATTGGGCAGAACAAAAGCAAAGCGGTGTGGCATACACCAACGCTGACTCATTGCTTACACTTCATAACCTAAATGAAGAAGATGCTTTTGATATTATGGACTTGCCTAGCTTTAATCCAAAGCTTCAGATCCAAAAAGAGCATTTGATCTGGGCTGATAGACGCTTTTTGTCTTCGCAGTTAAATTCGTTAGGAGAAGGCGCTCAGTGGCAAGTCGAAAATAGATCCCTGCTAGAAGCGGCATTTAGTCAACATGATACAACCTTAAAGAGCATGCCTCCTTTAGAGTTTTTTCATCACAGCGGTGCTATTTCATTAGCTGAAAAAGCAAGAGCGATGAGAGCAGATGAATTAGAGTACATGAAAGGTGAGTCTGAAGATAAAGGCATTAGAACCAATTTAAATACAATGTTACTTGATATTTATACCTATGGTGACATGTATTCTAAGCTTGGTAATAACTACCTATTTGTGTGTTTAAGTCGTGCTTTTGAAATCATCTTATATTCATTCACACAGTATGAAGACGAAAACAAAACGACACATACGCTGTCAAAGATACTTCATCGAAGACCGTTTTATAGCATCTTCAATATGGCACCAACCAAGATGATCACAGGTGACAGTGACGAAGGGGATGAGGAAGACTATGAAGAAGAATTGCTCGAAGGAAAAATGTATACAGCCAACTGGCTGAATAAAGAAATCCAAGATTGGAAAATAGAAAATGAAGGACTATTTGATAGCATTGGTGGTGAACGGCTAATTCCCATATTTTCGTATATCTTCAACAAAACATTTACTGCATTTCATGTATTTAAGTTTGAGAACTTTGTAAAGCAAAGTGGAAACTCTGACGAGCACCTTACCGATTTTGCCAAACGTTTTGAATATATGCTAATTAATGCAGCGTATACAGCGATGATTGATGGTACCGCAATTCAGGCGAGCGTCGCGATAACAAGTAATTTAGAAACGCTAAGAAGTCATAATGCGTTTAATCGTTACGATCGTGTACTAAGCCGAAATAGTAAAATATTTTCTGATCAAGGGAACTACGACGGTGTTGCTTACAAATTTATAAGGGCACTTAAAAATCACCCAATATTTACGATGATACAAACTAAGAAAGGCAATGACGTTGTAATTGAACCAAGAATTAAACTTGGAAAAGTAGTTAGTCGTAAACTATTGCAAGGAAATACCAAAGTTTCAGCGAAGTTAGCGAAGCGTATTGAAAGCTTTTTAAAGAATTCACAATGGATAGACGCGCGAATTTCGACTGTAAAGCGTTTTATGGATGAACTAGAAATTGATGGTGATCTATATGAAGAGGCAAATGCACTTTTCACAGAATTCATAGTGCCTGAAAAACTTGATTACGTTGAAATGGAAGAAGTGCGAGGCGACAAGGTTAACAACTTTGTAGTTGCACTATTCAGGCTCTTTAATGAGTAACTTATGCTGATAGTAAACGACAGTATATTATGCGATGTGGCGTTTTTATCTTCTGATATTGAGCTAAAACAAGCGCAATTGAGTGATGAGAAATCTTCAACTGGGCAGGTTCTGAGGTTGTACAACAGTGTGCGGGCTTTTCAACCCTATATTTTTCGTAACCTCAGAAATGAAGACATTACTTATCAAGCAAAGGCATTTGGGTATAGTGACAGTACAACTGTTAAATCTGTGCTCTCACGCCTTGCAAACACATATTTGGAGTGGCAAGGCAGCCACTTTGAAGTAAAGCCTCATAGATTGGAACAATGGTTAGAATTACTGTCTCTAACCGATGGTAGTTGGATCATTGCGCAAGCGTATGCAGATCTTGCCAGAGATCACGGAATCAGCCCTCAAGATATTTTAAATTGCGTGGTTGAGTGGCAATGTCCCCATGCATTAGCAAATGATCGGGCGGGAAAACGTTTTGCCGACAACCATGTACATTTGGGTGGTCACGGTCATACTGGGCCTTCGATGTTGAGCTTTGCCTTGTATGGTGAATCTATTAAAGACAAGCGTTGGCCAACGCGGCCTGAGTATACTCTGTTTGAAAGTGGACTTTTGAGTAAAGCAGAGTTGCCCGCTTGGAGTTATCAATTGTCGAGTAGGTTGGTCGAGTATGCGTTTAGTGGAGACCCAGATGTGTTATGTGTTGACTTAAAACACCTCTCCTTTGATAGCGATACATGTAACGCGCTATATTTTTTGACTACAAATAAAGCCAGCACACTGGCACAGCAAGCGATGTTGCAATCTCATTGTAAACCAGTGCGTTCGGATGTCCGTTGGTTACTCTTTTGTTTAGGCATACTCAGTATCGATGAGCCGGGCCAAGCGGTGGCGGACAGCTTTATACGCGTTTCGAATGTACTCAGAAACTATATGATAGTGTGGGGCACGGGCCTCGGTCAGTTTGTTGAGTCGTTTGGGTTTTCTGGGCGTAAACAAAGCTCTTCACAGCACCAAAATAATACGCGCCTTGATGCCTTAGTATCAGACATAGATCAGAGAACGTATCGAGAGTTTCGTGTGGCACCCGGTTTGGTTGTCACCGAGAAAGGCGGAGTGTCTACCAAAGGACTACAAAAAGGACTCGAGGCAGCTTTAAAGCATGCGTTGGCAGAGAACATACACTTTGTTATTCATTTTTCGCGCTCAATTAAAAAAGGTCGCTCTGCAAGAGAGGATAAGTTTCAAAGCCAAGTTCGCCAAGAGTTAAGAAGACAAGTCGCAGCACTTCAACAATTTAAGGGCTCTGTGAACTTTTCGGACTCAGAAGTGGGGGCATTTGATCTTAAACGTCGCGGTATTGAAAGTCGCAATATTGATCTGAGAAAAGCGATAAGAGGTTATGATGTTGCCGGAAATGAAAATGAATTGCCCATCGAAACATTTGCGCCTGCATTAAGGGTAATAAGAAGCGCCAAACACCCGACTGTAAGCATGTATAGTAAACGCTTTGTACGACCATTTTTAACTGTGCATTCTGGTGAAGATTATAGCCATTTGCTAAGTGGCTTGAGAGCCATTGATGAAGCGGTGCTATTTTGCGATTTTAAAATGGGTGATCGGCTAGGTCATGCTTTGGCACTAGGTGTTATGCCAATAGCCTGGGCGACACGACAAAAAACTGCATACATTAGCTTGGGTGACCACCTCGATAACCTAGTTTGGTGTTATCAAAAAGCGTTAGAGGTCACACAACATGCACCAGAATTTGCGGGTGTTTTGCAATTGTTGCAAGACAAAATTCACTATTGGTCGATGCACTTATTCAAAGACAATGACCACAAATATATGGTCAGAGATCTTTTTGAAGCATGGAAACTAAGGCGAAACTGTCCAGAAACCCACGACCTTGAAGCAAGTACTGATTCTTCCCCCCATATTGAACACCTTAATCCATTACATAAGGACTGGATTATTGACTTTGACAAACGAACGACTTTTGGAGTTTCTGATGTGGCGTTTAAACTTTGGAAAAAGTATACGACTGCACATCTTGTAAAAGACCATTATTATGAGGCTCGAGAGCAAACAGTCATCGTACATTGTGAGCCACAGCATGGAGAAGAACCATTTAAGGTTGAAGATGGCATATTTTACGACTCGGTATCTAAAGCTGAGCTCAATTTGTACGAAGCTATTCAAGATATGCAAATGGAAAAATATGCCGCACAGGGGGTTATTTTAGAAGCATGCCCGACATCCAACATTTATATTGGGCGCTTTGAGCATTACCATGAACACCCTGTATTTAGGTGGGATCCACCCAATCAAACTTTGCTCGAAAAAGGCAGTGAATATAACCGATACGGCCTGAGAAAAGGGTCAATCACTGTTTGTGTAAATACGGATGATGCAGCCCTTATGCCGACAACAATTCAAAACGAGCACCGTTTATTACAAAAAGCGGCAGTGGAATATCACGACGTTGGCGTGAATAAAGCCGAAGACTGGATCGAAAGAATGCGACGTAAAGGGTTGGAAATATTCACCAGTAATCACCTCGACTGGGTAAATGGCTTATAGCTGCAATCGTTCGCTAATAGTATGAATTTAATTGCGGGCTAAGCCCGCGATTGCTTTGGCTTTTTTATTTAACCGAGATACATGCTGGCTATTTGCACTTATTTGCTAACGCTCAGGTTAATTTTGGTCTCAAAGGCATAGCGCCATGCACATTAACTGACATTACTTTTTATAATATACTCGTAAAAATCATACTGTTAAGGTAGGTTTACCGTAATTAACCTTGCTTTCACTTAGTTTTTCTTGTTCAAACTAGTGGTCTCTTTTAACAATACTCGGGCAGCTTAAGTAATTGATTGTAAGTTAATTTACTGGCTGTGAATTGGATTCTACAAAATGATTTTACGAGTATAAAAATGAAGAAAAACACACTATCAAGTCTATGTTTTTTAGCGGCATCTTTAGTAATAAGTGGTTCAGCTTTAGCTTATTCTGATCCTAGCACGTGGCGCTATGACACCGGATGGAAACTGAAAAGCCAAGCTACAGCGAATGATGGCTCAGGCGTATACGCCGGTCAGCATGACCCAAGCTCGCCAGTTTATGTTTGCCGTCATTCAAACCTACCAGGCAAAGCGGTAAACGGTAAGTGTTACATCAGTTATCGTGGTCGTGAATACGGCACCCACAACTACAAGTCGCTACTCACTAAGTTTGGAAATCTTGTTTGGGACCGCCGTTTACATGGCCCTTATGTGCCTGGCGCACTACCAAATAACATTAGATCCAATGCTGTGGTAGGCGGCAATGAAGGGTTTGATGTGTTTATTTGCAAAGGGAAACACGGCCAACATACTGTAGTGGGTAAGTTTGTTCGTGGTCATGGTTGCTACTACGGTCAAGGTGGCCGCGAATTCTTGTTAAAAGTGAGCGATGACAACTTCTCGGTATTAACCGACAGAGCAAGCTGGTCACGCTAATATCGTGGTAAAAATTAACCGTATCCATATCAAGCTCCGTCATTAACCCCTTGACGGGGCTTTTTCGCGATTTGTTATGTTTAACTGGTGCAGTAAAACCCCTCATGATAAGTAACATTGCCTTTAGGCATATCGCAACCAAAACTCTGAGATTGAAAATACTCAGCTGGCACACCTTCTAAGACCATGCTTGGCTCAGCTTTAAAGCCAAATCGCCCGTAATAGTTCGGATCGCCCAGCACTACACAGCCCTCAGCATTGCTTGACCTTAGATTTAAAAGCGCCTGATTAATAAGCTTGGAACCAATTCCTTGACCCTGATATTTAGGTAAAACAGAAACCGGACCCAACCCAAACCAATTGGATGAACCGTTTGATATCTCTACAGGGGATACCGCTACATGACCAATGATTTTGCCTTCAAACTCCGCCACCAAAGACACGGTAAGTACGCCAGCTTCACGTAGGGCTCCAACAACAAAGTGCTCGCAGTGGTTTGAATGTTCAACGTTGGCAAATGCCTGTTTGGTGATAGATGTAATCTCTTTTATATCTACATCATGCTCAGTTCGGATAGTGATATTCATTGTTTGCTCCTGAATATACAAAGTTGATAAAGCGAGGGAAGGGCCCCTCCTCAAGAAAAGAGCAAACTGTAAACTATAAAGCCATAGACAGGTCAACGAGGTTATTAATTAATCATTATGTAACTGCCCCGATTTTTGTACAGCTCATTCGTATAATTATGTGAATTGATTCAAAAGAGTCGGGTAGGTTTGATCGTAGTTCAGACCTTTATAAAGTGAAACGTCTACATGCCTAATAATACGAAAATTTTCCTAACGTAGAATTTTTCAGAATTAAGATAGCTCCTTGAGTGCATAGCTTGATTACAGTGAGTTGAGGCCGAAGATGTTTACCTTATCCTTTCTAATCTTTCAAAAAGTGCCTGCCCAGTTTTTCTTTTACTTGCTGCGACCTTAAATGCGCAAGCTTGATGCGTTATATGCCTATAACACCCTTTTGTTTTTGTCTTACTTTTTACTAGTAAATTTGATTTTTGCAGAAAGTTGTCCGTCTGTTGCGAAATCCCATATTGGTAACTCTTGTTGATGGAAATAAGCTGAATGGACCTTAAAGCTAATATGTTCTAGCAAAATTGACCCATAGTAAGCTTTCTAATCGTTGTAGCGCTATGTACAATGGGAAAAACTATGTTGTTCACTCTGCTATGGGTAATCATGCTATTATTGAGCTTAAGACCAAAGGTAGTAGCATCTATTATGGCCCTTTTAATAAAGCGTACCTTAACGGCATATAACAAACTGTTCAAAAAAAGTGGGCAAAGGTCTGTTGGCTGGTTTTGCAACACTTCGTATTATAGCCAACCAAGTTTTGCCTTGTAATATAGGCGTTAAATTTAAAGCAGGTACCATGAAAAAATTATTTATAGCCCTACTTACTTTACTCCCTGTATTGGCAAGCGCTCAGGATATCAATTGTAAAGGCACGGTTACTTGGGTGATGGATTACCCATCGCAGTGTAATGGTAATACAGCTTTCAAGACATCAGGCTCAAATGGAAAATGGATTTGTCCACCTTCAGATAAAGGTAATGCCATAGCTTTAGCCGCACTTGCAGCGGGTAAAAGTCTAGATGTGTATATTGATAGTCAAAATGGCGCTATTAATTGCTCTGCACTCCCTCACTACGTGCAAGCAAGATACATAATTATTAACCCATAGCAAATGTAGCAAAGCCTTACATGGGGTAAACCCATGAAGGCGGCGTGATATGCCCAGGGAAGAATTGTGGATTTCATCAAAGCTATCCTATTTAGGTTACAATTTAAGAATCTAGCAAAGCAAATTGTATTTTCTCTATGTTTATAGGATTTTTATTTTTTGCTTTAGCTGGATTTTTAATGCTTTATGGGAACGAAATAGGACAGGCACAAATTAATCGCCTAAAATTAGCTTTTAGACTACTGTTTAAACATCCAGTTCAAGGTGGAGCTTAGGTTGGAATGACAAGAGCAAGGACAGCATTGATAGCTTTGTCGTCGACATTATCTGTGATACCTAAAGACGGTGCTGCCTTGCTTCGGTTATCAATGTCACAGCTTCTTGTTCAAATTCTGCCGCGTAACTCTGCTTGTTCGTTTTGTCATTTCACACTTCAATAATTGGATTATATTGCATTATCAAAGAGTCCTGTTTTATTAAAGCAGACCCCTTTTAACACATACATACCGTATACAGGTGATCAAAAGTTTGACGGTGAGTGATATGGAGCTTACTTATGATTCTTGCATGGCATCTTATGAGGAAAATTGAAATTAGCAATATAGACTATATTGGCAGGCGGTGACTTGGAAATATAGTAGGAACGTGATGTCTATTAATTGAACAGAACGGGCGCCACATTCAACCAAAATTAAAAAGGAATTATGATGATTAATAAAATAGCTTTAATGTGTGCTGTAGTTTCTATGTCAGCCGTTTCCAATGAAGTGATCTACGATACAGATGCGCAAGCAGGTATTAGTACGCAATATACACATGGTCCCATTAGTGAAGTTCAGGTGCAAAGCCGCAGTGCATTACACCTTTCTGCGCGGTTTTTTGTCACGGATGCGGATGTAAACTGCCCCAATGCGCAAGTAATAAATGAAAATACATGGCAAGTGTTGGCAGAGTTACCTGTACAAGGGAATACTGCTATTACAGGCACATTACCCGGTGGTTTTGAGAGCATGCCTAAGTCTTTACAAATTACTTGTTATAGTGACAGTAAAACCTATACGGTACACCATAAAATCCCCGCTGCACCGACCATTAACTGGGAAAGTCAGGTGGCAGTATCAGGTTGGGTAAATGGTAGTCATGCTGGGTATTATGAAAATATAAATTATGTATCAGCAGCCTTCGTAAATAATAATGCACCAGATGGTCAGTGCACTTTTTCGAATTTAGTAGGGCAAGCCCCCAATGTTATTGAAAGCAAACAAGGGCTGGCTTTTAACAGTGCACATTTTACTACCGAAGGCACGGTTTTAGCGGATGGACAATATGTATATAGATACGTTGTATCTGAAATTATTTGCAAAAATGCAGGTGGCACTACGCGTGCTGTTGAAGCCTGGGACTTAGGTTATGATCATAGCCCAGCACCAGATCGAGATTATACAGTTTATTCTTATTAACTTTGCGTGTTAAGAAAGGCTAACTACTAAACTTTAGATTGTGTAGAGGCTGTTATAAAGCCTCTACTTATTCTAATGCAGACTGAATTCGATTAAGGCTTTGTGGTTATGTTGACATATTCTGTCAATTATCTAATCCTGATTTCAGATAATAAGTGCGACACTCATAGAAAGGCGTAGATGAGGAAGCCAACTGCCGAAAGTGGTACGCTCTTCTCGCCAAAGAAACAAGCAATACTACTATGAGTTATCAGCAGTTGACCGAGGGGAGAAGATACCAGATTTCTGCCCTTTTGGAACTAGGAATTTCAATCTCCGAAATAGCAAAAAAAGTGAAGTGCCACCGTGCAACGGTGTATCGTGAACTGAAAAGAAATCAAACGCATGGGCAATATTGCCCTCAAAATGCGCATGCTTATTTTGTTAAAAGGCGTGAGGCTGCTCGCAAGTATCGGATACCGCCTCAGCGCATGGAATATGTTTGCTTTCTGCTTAGTATCGATTGGAGTCCTGAGCAAATTTCCAATGTGCTTACAAGCGTAGGTGAAACCGTCAGCCATGAGTGGATTTATCGTTATATAGCCCGAGATAAATTTCGAGGTGGCAAGCTCTATCGCCATTTAAGACAAGGACATAAGCGATATCGTAGAGGCTTAAAAGATAAGGCGCCAACGATTAAAAATGCGGTATCAATTGATGAGCGACCAGTGATTGTTGAAAGTCGAGAACGATTTGGCGATTGGGAAATTGACACAGTGTTAGGTAAACATGGAACTGGCGCGATAGTGACCATCTTAGAGCGAAAAAGTCGTTTTTATTTAGCGAAAAAAGTGCCATCAAAATCGGCTGATGCAGTCACAAAGGCGACAATAGAGATGCTTATGCCATTTAAAGAGTGCGTACACACAATCACAGCAGATAATGGAGGAGAATTTGCAGGACATGCGCAGATTGGCGCAGCACTGGATACTAAAATATATTTTGCGCACCCATATAGCTCTGAGAGCGAGGTGCAAACGAAAACGCAAATGGTCTATTGAGGCAATATGTGAAAAAGGGTGTGGATTTAAGACAAGTTACAGATGAAGATATTCAGTTCGCTCAATCAAGGATTAACTACCGCCCCAGAAAGTGTTTAGGGTTCAAGCAACCAGCCATTATTTTTAAAGAACACGGTATGGCTGCTTGATATTAAAGAGTGTCGCACTTCGGAGTTGAATTCGGGATTTATTATCTTGGTATGAATATATTATCCATATAAAATTAGGCTGGTCTACTACGCCATTTAATTATTATTTATTTGTCCTGCAATGGTATATTCATCGGCCAGCTTGTTTACCTCGTCAGATTCAAAGGGGTTAATATCATAAAGGACGCCCTAAATTGTTAACCAGACTCTAATTAATGGGTAATGTACTTCATTAATTTATTACCTGTGATTATAAATGTGTAATTTGAATTGCAACATAAGTTGTTGATTTTAATGTTGAGTGTTAGGTTTTTTAGTGGCTGGATTTCGTATGGTAACCCTATTTAGCGTTTTAAATACTTAATTCTCGACAGGTTGTATTGTTTTTTGTTTTTATGACCTCATATTATTATCAATAAATTTTTTCATATTGCGCGATGAGGTATATGGGTTGAAAGTAGTATGTGAAAATGATTATCAACCTTATAGAAGTCTGCCGAACTCCATATCAATGAAACTTAATTGTTATGTTTAGAAGGGCCCACATTTATAGTTTTATCGGCCGCAGGCAGTATATAAGAAAATTTTAAAACCGTTACAATACAAGGATACTTAACTACATGCTCAATCAAAAGCTAGGTAATCTGACATTAGCGTCTTTAAGACGTATTTTACCTGAAACTCTACCTAGAGAGTATAAGCTATGTTCTAGCAATAGATATTTTTATGCTCTTTATGATGAAGATACATTTAAAGTCATCACTAATAGAGGTGAGTATAGCTTTGATATATATGAATTGTTGGAACTCTTGAGTGACGTATTGGTTATTGAGAGTGTCAAACCAAAACCTTACATGAATACCCACAAACATGTTAGTTACAAGCTGCCAATAATTCTATGGTTATTAGAGATGTATAATCAAAATACATTCGATATACCTTCTGAAATGGTCGAGCATGCTTTTCGGTCTGAGCTTGATATGGCTACAGGATTTGGCTCAATAGAAGAAATACGAGCATTACATCGACAAAAGTTCTTAAACGAAGCGAGTTTCAAATTACCTTCAGAAAATAGATACTCTGAAGGTGACAAAGTCATTAAACATAAAGATTACATCAAGGTCGACTTAGATGCGCTTTTGCCAGAGGAGGCGCAATTAGATAGCACACTTATTAACGTTAAGTATGCAACGACACGTGAGACTTTAGATACTGCATTGCAGCAATATACCAATAAGATATCAGAGACTGTGAATTACGGTCATGCGCAATTATCGATACCTGTTGATCACGTTTCCGGTCGGATAGAGCGTCCATCTATTTTTGACAAAGCATTAAGCATTTTTGGTGTAGAGGCTGAAAACAAATCTAAACACATTGTGATTAGGGATTTACAGCCTATGGACGAGGGGGATTTTTTATCTGACTTTAATGATTCAGATTCTGCGCTTATTTTCATACATGGCTACAATGTGTCTTTTGAAAGTGCTTTATATCATTCGGCACAGCTGAAGTTTGATTTAGCATATAAAGGCGAGTTTGTGCTCTTTAGCTGGCCTTCGTTTGGCTCGTTAAAAGACTACGCAGGTGACAAAGAAAGGGCTGTTGGTGCGGGGGAGCACCTCGCTAAATTAATTCAAGATATCTCTAACTCTAAAGCTAAAAACATCTATATTTTAGCCCATAGTATGGGCAGCTATTGTTTATCTGAAGCAATTAAATACTTAGCGAAGTCAGAGCCGGGCTTACAGGCCAAGCTACGAATTGCTTTGGCAGCGCCTGATATCGATCGACAAGCTTTTAAAAAGCAATACGCCGCTCGTTATTTAAGTTCGTCTGAAGGCGTCTCTATTTATGCTTGCGAGAAGGATAAAGCATTGATGGTGTCTAAATTGGTCAATAACTCCGATCGTTTAGGGTTTTCTGATCCAATAACCGTTGTAGATGGAATGGACACTATTGATGCGTCTCCATTAACTAATAAGTGGTTGAATAAAGTCAAATTGAATCACTCTTATATATTTCAGCATAACTATTTAATTACAGACTTATATCATTACTTTTTTGACCGCAAACCTGCCAGTCAAAGGAGGCTCAAACCTATGGTGTTAGAAGATCAGAAATACTGGGAATTGCACCCTTGTTAATTGAGTAAAAATGATAAGTTTTATTGTTTGTTAAAATTGTATTTTATAACTAATTTGTGAATCTGATATGAGTCCAAAACCGTCAATCAAAGTAGCCTTTACCGAATCCGACATTAAACAGCTGTGTGATGATGAAAAAATATTTTTAAAAGGCAGAGCGTTAGCAAATAAAGATGAAGTGAAAAAGCTGTCTTTTAAAAACGAAGCCATTCATGCAGTAGTGCAAGGGTCTTCGGATTACGACGTTGAATTAGATCCTGAAGCACTTAATTGGTGGGCTTGTAATTGTCCTGCTGCCCGTTATCAATCAATGTGTAAGCATATAGTAGCCACATCATTGACTTTACTGAGACCTGAAGGTGCAACCAAAGTCGCGGACTCAGACTCAGAAAGAGAGCAAATAAAACAGTATGTTAATGACACCCTAAATGCAAAGAATCCAGATGTTTTGATGCAAATGTACTTGGATTTATTGGCTAAAGATGACTTACTTTGGCAGCAAATGTTAAGTAAAGCTCTGCTATCAAAGGGGAGTGTGAGCTATAAAGAGTTAAAGTCAATTATAACAAAAGCACTTCCGCTACAGGATATTTGGGAATGGCGAGAAGTAGACCGCTATTTTTTGAACGCAGAGAAACAGTTAGACGCCATTTGGACGTTGTTAAATACACTGGAAGTCACAGTTCAGTGGAAATTGCTCAATTATATTTTAGAACGTCTGAATAAAGTACTGTTAAGAATTGATGACTCCAGTGGGGCACGCTTTGGTATAGAAGGCACGTTGTATGAACACATGCCAAAGGTGTTTACAGCTCTCCCTTGGAGTGAAGACGAAAAAGCAAGGTGGTTATTTGATAATTTGGTTAACCCCAAGTTTGATGTATTTCCATCTATCGAGTCCAATTTTGCCAGTGAAGTTCAAACCAATAGCGCATTTTTAATTAAGTGCAAACAGTACATTGAGCAGCCCCAAATGGAGCAAGGTGGTTGGGTGAGCAAATCTGTAGTTGATGTGTTACTGAGGTCTGCGAATAGCTGGCAAGACAAAGTAAACATAAAACTAAAAGTTGCCGTAACAAGCAGAGATTATTTAGAAATTGCAGAACTTTGCCTTGATAACAACGACGACCTTGATGCTGAACATTGGCTAGCAAAGGCACGAAAAGTAAACGACAGCCTTGATACCACCGCGTGTGACAGGCTAGCGATAAAAATTAAGCTACATCATGGGGAGCTGAAAAACGCGTGGAAGTTGGCCAATCAAGTATTTAAAGCCCGTCCTAGTTTTTATGAATATGAAGCACTGGTTTTATTTAAAAAGCAACACGACATAGTTGACGAGGAATTTGTCTCACGGGTTGAGCAAGAGTTTATTGCCGCGACAAAATTAAATACACCATACAATAAAGTCGCTTTTGAGAACCTATTGGCGTTTTATATAGCACAGAAAAACCTTAAACCAGCGTGCCAATTGATAGAAAGCTACAATGCAAGTGATGAGTTAAAAATTAAACTGGCTAATGCGCTGATTAACTCATCACCTACACAATCCCTTGACTTATATGAACAAGTCGTCAAAGAGAAAATCAATTGGACCAATAATGACGCATACCAAGAAGTCATCAAACTACTCCTAAGCCTAGAAAAAAAGCTGCCAAGCAAAGCGCTGAAGCCGTTTTATCAATTAATTGGTGGTCTCGCGCATAGTAATAAGCGTAAACGCAATATGTTTGCATTGTTTAATAAGCACTTTGAACAAGCAGTGAGAGAGTATAAGTAACAACGGCTTGAGTGTTTTTAATGAGCTAGCCAAGAAACCCAGTTAATAATATACACTGTACTGGCTCTGCTCAATTAAAATAGGAGGCGTCTTTTATTCTTTAAATTACTTAAATAATTATATTTTTCAGGTGGTTGTGCTTTAGATTTGGTTGATAATTATACTTTAACTCTGCTGTAATATACTGTAATGTTTTTGAAACCCTGATTTGGGTAACATCCTGCGCATTTGGCTATAAATATTTTCATTTGAGTTGAAAAGGACTTTTTATGCAATCGGCAGTAACTAGCAGTTTTATCGATTCTAACACCGGTATGGTGACCATTATTATTTGTGGTGTGCTTTTGGCTATTTTCATATTTGGTTTTTGGCATGCTAAAAATAAAAAACATCCTGAGTTTGTAAACTATGTCCCTACGCTATTAACGACAGCAGGTATTTTTGGTACGTTTCTAGGTATAGTTTTAGGTTTATTCCACTTTGATCATACGCAAATAGACTCAAGTATTTCAGCATTACTCGATGGGCTTAAAACTGCCTTTATTACCAGTTTATTGGGTTTGCTGTTGTCCATTATTTTTAAATTCGCTCAAACCACTATTTTTACGCAAAGTGAGGTCGAAGCTGTATCGGACGCTTCGCCAGAGGCCATTTTAGCAGCCATCAAAGCGCAAACGGTTGCAACCAGCGAGCTAAAAGATGCACTAGTCGGAAATGAAGAAAGCACTTTGCTGGGCCAAATTAAATTATTGCGATCAGATGGCAACGATAATTTTAAGCAAGCACAAGCATTGCAAAAAGAGCAATTTGAGGCACAGTCGCAAAGGCAAACAGAATTTGCAGATAAGCTTTGGATCAAACTGCAAGACTTTGCAGATACATTGTCTAAATCGGCGACAGAAGAAATTATTGCCGCTTTAAATAGCGTGATTGCTGATTTTAATCAAAAGCTCACTGAGCAGTTTGGCGACAACTTTAAAAAGCTTAATGAGGCAGTGTTTAAACTCGTTGAGTGGCAAGAAAACTACCGTATTCAACTCGAAGAAATGAAAGCACAGTACAGCCACGGGGTTGAAGCCATTGTTAAAACCGAAGGATCAGTGGCAAGCATTAATGAACATGCTAAATCTATTCCGCAGTCTATGGATACCCTCACAGATGTCATGGAAGTCAATCAGCACCAATTGGCTGAACTAGAAAGGCATTTAGCCGCATTTGAGCAAATGCGCGACAAAGCTGTGGAAGCAGTACCTCAAATACAGCAACATGTTGAAAAAACAGTTCAGGATATTGGAGCTGCGGTAGAAGAAGCAAGCATACATTACACATCATTATTAACGCATTCTGATGAATACATAAATAAACACATGAGCTGCTCAGAAGCGCTATTGGATAAGTTTGTTAGTACTACTGAGCAAGGTATTGACGCTGTTGGCAACAAACTGATCAGTAGCTCAGAAAATATGGGTAAAGCGCTGGATATTGCCAGCACAGAGTTTACACATTCAGCTTCCAGAACAAATGAAAGCTTGCAAACCAGCTCAGATCACTTAGCCGATGGCAGTGACAAGATGCAGCAGCATATTAAAGATGCGGTTTCTGATTTAAACAACAACATGCGTGACTTAATTGAAAAAGTGGTCGTTGAAGCACGCACCATGACCACCACGTTTAAAGAGGCAAATTCGGAGCTTGCGCAAGATACCAAACAAGCAAGGGATACCTTTGTTACAACCAATAATGAAGTCACCGAACATATTAAACGCATTGTTGAGCAAGTAGCTCAAGAGCAAATGCAACAAACCCAGCGTACGTTTGTGGCCATTGAAGAAGCCGCGAACCAACAACTAACTAAAACACATGAAACCGTTGAAAATCAGCTCAAAATGATTGACCAGTCGATGCAAGAAGAACTCACACGGGCACTGCAGTTGATGGCTAATTCGCTGGGTCAAATCTCTGGCAAATTTGCAGATGACTACCAAGTGCTAACACAGCAAATGAAGCGGGTGGTTGACCAAGGAGCGACGGTGTAATGGAGCATATTTTTGGTAAGCGCAAAGCATCAGAAGAGGGCGGTGAGCATTGGCTGTCTATTTCAGATTTGATGGCGGGCTTAATGATGGTGTTTTTATTTATCGCCATTGTATTTATGCGCCATACCATGAAAGAAAATGAAAAAATAAAGAGTGTTGCGGTCGCTTATCAAGAAAACCAAGTCGCCATTTATGACTCGCTGATGAAAGAGTTTGAAAAAGACCTAGCAAAATGGGGCGCTGAGATCGACAAAGAAACACTGGCTTTTAATTTTCAATCACCAGATGTGTTGTTTGACGGCGGCGAAATTGACTTTAAACCACGATTTGCACGCATACTAGATGACTTTTTCCCGCGATATTTAAACGTACTCAAGCCATTTCGAAGTTCAATTGACGAAGTCAGGATTGAAGGCCACACCAGTAGCGAGTGGAACAAAGGTAGCACCGAAGAAGAAGCCTATTTTAAAAATATGAAGCTGTCACAAGGCAGAACTCGGGCGGTTTTAGCCTATCTATATAACTTAGTGCCAGAAGAAACGGCTTGGATAAAACGCAATATCGCAGCGGTTGGCTTTTCTTCGTCGCGATTAATTTTGACTGATAACGGCAAAGAAGACGCCGAGCAATCACGGCGAGTGAGCTTTAGGGCCATCACCAATGCGCACATTCAGATTAAGCGCATTTTAGAGGCGCAAGAGTAATGGAAATTTCCATAAACTTTGAGCAGCTTGAAAGTGCAGCTTTAAAGATGGGCGCGCCCAGCAGGCACATTGAATTAAACGCAAGCCTTGAACAGTTAAGTGAAATAGACAGTGGCTTGGGTGAGGGGTTGGTACTTGGAGAAGACCTTGAGCTTTCGGATATTGAGAACACACATAATTTGCTGTCGTACAAGGGGCGGCAAATTATGCTTTATATTCCAGAGCAAAGGAGCCACATCGAAGAAGTCATAAATAATGGTAAGATAGCGCAAGCAAGGCGTTTGCATGTTGCCGAGTGCGGTACCATTGAAGACATGCGCAATAAAGGCTTTTTTGAGCGTTATCAAGTGACCAATGACATTAGTGGCAGTTACCCTGTGGTGGGGCATCAGCATTACCGAGGTGAGGTAATAGAGGGCAAAGCTGAGCTGGGGGTATGCAAAAATTGTTTACGCATTCTAAATTACAAGGGCTATGCTGATCTCAAAGGGGAGGCAAAAGACAAGGTGTTTTTAGAGCTGAATCTCGCAGAGCTCTTCGAGTCTTACAGCTCCTACTTTAAACACTACCCCACCCAAAAAAAATCTATCGGCAGCTACACCAAGGACTGGGAGCTGGTATCTGCAAATTACCGTCAACAGCAAAACTATACCTGTGAGCAGTGTGGAGTAGCACTCTCAAACCACAAGCGATTGCTGCATACGCATCATATTAATGGTGTAAAAACAGACAACGCTGTAAACAATTTAAAAGCCCTGTGTGCAGATTGCCATACTAAGCAGCCTAACCATGACCATATGTATGTTTCCCACGAGGATCGCTTACTAATAAATCAACTTAGACGTGAGCAACATAAATTTGATTGCAGTGAATATTCAGACGTTCTCCAGTATGCAGACTCCGCCCTCAAGGGCCTATTGTTAAAGTGCCAAACATACCGGCTACCCACGCCTGAGCTAGGTATTTGCATAAAACATGGCAATGAATTGGTATCGATTGACCTCGCTTGGCCGCGTAAAAAGTTTGCCGTGGTGATAGAGCACTCACAACTAGTAGCATTAAGAGCATTGGGTTGGGATGTATGGTTAGCCAGTGACGGGCTCGCCAACTTTTATGCGATGCAAAAATACATCCGTTAGGGCTCAATTTTGGGTAGCAAAAAGGGTATGATATTGCCATTAAAAACAGGTGGTTTGGTTTTCACTTAAAACACACCACTCGCTCAAATTTGAAAAGCATTACTAAATAGTTCAACTACATAGCGCATAAGTGTATTTGAAACTTTATAAGAAGTTCAGGATAGAATTTAAAAATGACAACTGCGAAAAGCAAAAAATCAGACGCTAACTTTGAAGAAACCCTCTGGGATACTGCCAATAAGCTACGTGGCAGTGTTGAATCATCCGAATATAAGCACGTCGTGCTGAGTCTTATCTTCCTAAAATTTATCAGTGACAAGTTTGAAGACAAGCGCCAAGCGTTAATTGACGGAAATATGGGGGACTTTGTAGAGCAAGTTGAGTTTTACATGCAAGACAACGTGTTCTATTTACCAGAGGAAGCGCGTTGGTCGTATATTCAAAAGAATATGAAGCAAGATGACATCGCAGTAAAAATTGATACGGCATTACACACCGTTGAAAAGAACAACCCGTCATTAAAAGGCGCACTCCCTGAAAACTACTTTAGTCGTTTAGGGCTTGTTACCAGTAAGCTTGCGTCACTTATCGATACCATCAATAACATTGACACCGCTGCCAGCGAGTGTGACATGACCGAAGAAGATTTAGTGGGTCGAGTATATGAATACTTCTTAGGTAAATTTGCTGCAAGCGAAGGTAAAGGCGGTGGAGAGTTCTACACGCCAAAATCAGTGGTAGCGCTCATCGCTGAAATGATAGAGCCGTTTAAAGGTAAAATTTACGACCCATGCTGTGGTTCAGGTGGTATGTTTGTGCAATCCCTTAAGTTTATCGACAGCCACAAAGGCAATCGTAAAAACATTGCCATTTACGGTCAGGAATACACAAACACCACCTACAAGCTAGCCAAAATGAACCTAGCGGTACGTGGTATCTCGGGCAACTTAGGTGAAGTAGCGGGTGATACTTTCTTTAAAGATCAGCACGAAGATTTAAAAGCGGATTACATCATGGCAAACCCGCCGTTTAACCAAAAGCAATGGCGTGGTGATAAAGAGCTTTTAGACGACCACCGCTGGGATGGTTTTGATGTGCCACCAACCGGTAATGCTAACTATGCGTGGATCATGCACATGATCTCAAAATTGAGTGAAAACGGCACTGCGGGCTTTGTTCTAGCTAACGGCTCTATGAGCTCAAATACGAGCGGTGAAGGGGCAATTCGGCAAAAAATCATCGAAAAAGACTTAGTTGATTGCATGATTGCACTGCCGGGGCAATTGTTCTACACCACGCAAATTCCAGTATGTTTATGGTTTATCACTAAGAATAAAAAAGAAGATACTGAACGAGGCTACCGTAACCGCCAAGGTGAAACCTTGTTTATTGATGCCCGTGAAATGGGCACCATGGTGAGCCGTGTTCATAAAGAGCTCACTACGGAAGATATTGCAGAAATTGCGCGTACTTATCATGCATGGCGCAACACTCCCGGTCATTCCGCACTTGAAGCGGAACCGCTTGAACCGTATGAAGATAAAGCCGGTTATAGCAAAGCAGCTACGTTAGATGATATTAAGGCTAATGACTTTGTTTTGACTCCAGGTCGTTACGTTGGTGCTGCCGAGATTGAAGATGACGGCATCCCGTTCGAAGTGAAGATGAAAGAACTTAGCCAAACCCTTTATAGCCAAATGGAACAAGCTGAAACGTTAGATAAAGCGATCCGTCAAAACTTGGAGGTGTTGGGTTATGGTAAGTAATTGGCCTGTATTACAACTGGGAGAGCTTGTAAAAATTAAAGGCGGTAAACGATTACCCAAAGGGAGCGCCTTACAGTCACATAAGTCAGAGCATCCGTATATCAGGGTAAGAGATATGGGCACAAGGTATATACCAAAAGATATGCTAGAGTATGTACCAAATGAAGTTTTTCCATCAATAAAAAACTATATTGTTGAAGAGAATGACGTAATAATTTCAATAGTAGGTACTATTGGTCTTATAAGTATTATTGATAAATCGTTGCACTTAGCTTCACAAACAGAAAACTGTGCAAAGTTAAGCGGTTTGGATAACTCTGATGCTCATTATCTTTATTACTATTTAAATTCTTATGTTGGTCAACAACAAATTAAAGAAGCTACGGTAGGGGCTGTTCAAGCAAAGTTACCTCTTTATGGTTTGAATAGTCTCTCTGTAATTTGGCCTGAGCGTCATATACGTGAAAACATAGTCCATAATTTAATTACACTTGACGATAAAATAGAACTCAACCGCCAAACTAACCAAACCCTAGAGCAAATGGCGCAAGCGTTATTTAAAAGCTGGTTTGTTGATTTTGACCCTGTATTCGACAACGCCCTTGCCAGTGGTGTCGGTGTGAACGACTTCCCAGAAGCATTACAGAAAAAAGCGCAAGCTAGATTCGAACAACGCCAATTGTTTGATTCGGCAGTGCCTTCAGCCAATAGTAAAGCTGATATAAAACCACTACCAGCCGACATCCTCAATCTCTTCCCAAGCGAGTTTGAACAAACCGATGAACCATCAATCGGCATCAATGGCTGGATACCGAAGGGATGGATAGTATCTCAATTATCAGAAGTAACAACTGAATTACGTCGAGGCATTTCACCTAAATATACCGAAGAAGGTGGAATTCAAGTTATCAACCAAAAATGTATCAGAAATCATGAAATCAACTTTTTATTGTGTAGAAGAAATAATCCAGAGTTGAGAAAAGTTGCAGGTAGAGAGTTGTTGATTGGTGATGTTTTAGTTAATTCAACTGGTGTAGGTACTTTAGGAAGGGTAGCTCAAGTTCATAATTTACCAGAGCCAACTGTTGTGGATTCACATGTTACAGTTGTTCGCCCTAATATTGATAAAATAATGACTTATACCTTCGGACAGCTAATGTTAGCGAACGAGCGGCGTATAGAAGCTTTAGGAGAGGGAAGCACAGGACAAACGGAACTCAGTCGTAAAATTTTGTCTGAGCAAAAAGTACTTCTTCCACCTGTCAGTATAGCGACTAAGATCGAAGGCACGTTTAAGTCATATGCAGATAAACAGGTAAGTAATCGTGCTCAAATATCCTGTCTTGAAAAGCTAAGGGACACCTTATTACCAAAACTAATCTCTGGTGAATTACAACTGCCTCAAGAAAGCGCTAAAACTGGGACAACATAGCAATGATGCCCAGTTACATTTGAAAATTAGAAAATCTGGCCAAAAGTATTAGGGAAAAATAAAAATGAAATTTACAGAAGCCCAATTGGAAGCTGCCATTATTGAATTGCTGGCCGAACAAGGTTACCCGTACACATCAGGTGCAGAGCTGTCACTCGCTGAAGGCGCACGCGCACCAGAGCAGGTATTAATCACCGAAGATTTAAAAGCTTATCTTGTTAGTCGCTACGCCAAAGATGATATCACCCAAGGCGAAGTCGATAGCATTATTAAGCAGCTAGAAAATCTACCCGCCAGTGATTTGTATGAGAGCAATAAAACCTTCTGTAAATGGTTAAGTGATGGCTTTTTGTTAAAGCGAGAAGCCGGTAGCAAGCCAGGTGAGGCGTCTAAAAAAGATTTATACATTCAGCTAATTGACTACGATGATGTGATTGACGGCCACAATGTTTTTAAATTTGTCAATCAGCTAGAAATTGAAAGCCCGTCTGCTGATAACACTAAACGTATTCCAGACGGCATTTTATATATTAATGGTTTACCTCTAGTGGTGTTTGAATTTAAAAGCGCCATTCGAGAAGAGCAAGCCTCACTCCATGATGCCTATGTGCAATTAACCACGCGTTATCGCCGCGATATTCCGCAGCTATTTGTATTTAACGCCCTGTGTATCATCAGTGATGGTGTAAATAATAAAATGGGGAACGTCTTTGCCCCTTACGACTTTTATTACGCATGGCGAAAAGTCACAGGTGATGAGTCGGTTGAGCAAGACGGCATAAATGCACTGCATACCATGCTACAAGGCTTGTTTGATAAAGAACGCTTGTGCGATGTGATCCGAAACTTTATTTACTTTCCTGATAAGTCAAAAGGTGAGGTAAAAATTGTTTGTCGTTATCCCCAGTATTACGCTGCGAGAAAGCTTTTTGAAAATATTAAAAAAGAGCGCAAAGTGATTGCTGTTGACGGGACGGTTGAAGGTGGTAGCGGTAAAGGCGGCACCTACTTTGGGGCTACTGGCTGTGGTAAAAGTTTTACCATGCAATTTTTATCTCGCCTTTTAATGAAAAGCGTTGAGTTTGAAAGCCCAACCATAGTACTAATCACGGATAGAACAGACTTAGACGACCAGTTATCGAAGCAGTTTGCCAATGCCAAAAGCTATATTGGTGATGATCATATTGTTAGTGTTGAAAGCCGTGATCAGTTAAGACAATTACTAAAGGGCCGACAAAGTGGCGGTGTATTTTTAACGACCATTCATAAGTTTACTGAAGATATTGAACTGTTGACCGAACGTACCAACGTTATTTGTATCTCAGATGAAGCGCATCGTAGCCAAGTTAACTTAGACCAAAAGGTATCAATCACTGAACAAGGTGTAAAACGTACCTTTGGTTTTGCCAAATACCTGCATGATTCACTACCAAACGCCACCTTTGTTGGTTTTACCGGCACACCTATTGATGCCACATTAGATGTGTTTGGTGAGGTGGTCGATGCGTATACCATGTCTGAGTCGGTGAAAGACGAAATTACCGTGCGTATTGTCTATGAGGGCCGCGCGGCAAAAGTTTTACTTAATAATGCCAAGCTTGAAGAAATAGAAGCCTATTACAAGCAGTGTGAAGAGTCTGGTAGTAATGAACATCAGATAGAAGAAAGTAAAAAAGCCACATCAAGCATGAACTCGATATTGGGCGGTCCTGATCGTATTCGAACCCTTGCTAAAGACTTCGTAGAACATTATGAAGCGCGCATTAGAGAAGGCTCTACCATTAAAGGTAAAGCTATGTTCGTGTGTAGCTCAAGAGAAATTGCTTATCAGTTTTATCAAGCGCTAGAAGCAATTCGCCCTGAATGGTTCGAAATCAAAGAAGCTGAAGATATTGCGCAATATTCAGAGCAAGAGAAGAAGGGAGCCATCAGCGCAGGTAAATTAGCCAAACCGATGGAACGTGTCAAAATGGTGATGACACGAGGTAAGGATGATCCAGAGACGCTTTACAACCTTTTGGGTACTAAAGAGTACCGCAAAGAGCTAGACCGACAGTTTAAAAACGATAAATCTAACTTTAAGATCGCCATTGTTGTTGATATGTGGCTCACCGGTTTTGATGTGCCATTCTTAGATACCATTTACATCGACAAACCATTACAAAAACATAACCTTATTCAGACTATTTCTCGTGTTAACCGTAAGTTTTCGGGTAAACATAAAGGCTTAGTGGTTGACTACATTGGTATTAAAACAGCAATGAATAAGGCGCTCGCGCAGTTTTCAAAATCAGAAGAAACGAATTTTGAAGACATTAATCAGTCAGTGATTGCGGTTAAAGATCACCTTGATTTACTCTCTCGTATTTTTCATAAGTTCGATTCATCACCCTATTTTACTGGCGAACCTGTGGCACAGTTGAACTGTCTAAATAATGCGGCTGAATTTATCTTGTCAGTGGGTAAGTTAGAAAAGCGTTTTATGGCGTTAGTTAAACGTTTAAAAGCCGCTTATGACATTTGTTGTGGTAGTGAAAAGCTCTCACAAAAAGAGCGGGATTATATTCACTTTTACTTAGCTGTTCGCTCAATTATTTATAAGTTAACTAAAGGCGATGCCCCTGATACGACCCAGATGAACGCTAAAGTACGAGAGATGATCAGCGAGGCACTGAAAAGTGATGGCGTAGAAGAGATCTTTAAATTGGGTAACGATGATGGCGAGATAGATATTTTTGATGAAGATTACCTTGCTAAAATCAGCAAAATTAAGCTGCCAAATACCAAGATAATGCTACTGCAAAAGATGCTAGCAAAAGCCATTGGTGAAATGAAAAAGGTAAATCTTGCCCAAGGGGTGGATTTTACCAAACGCTTTAAAGCCTTGGTTGAAAAATACAATGAGCGCAAAGAAGAAGATGTATTGGTCAGTGAAGTACTCGAAGACTTTTCAGATGAAATCATCACAATGTTTACCAGCTTAAAATCAGAAATGGACTCAAATGATGATTTGGGGATCAGTTTTGAAGAAAAAGCGTTTTACGACATTCTAAAATCATTAGCAATTAAGTACGACTTTAGTTATCCAGAAGATAAACTTATTGAGCTTGCTCAAGAAGTGAAAGAAGTGGTGGATGATAAAGCCAAGTATACCGACTGGAACAACCGAGACGATATTAAAGCGTCTTTAAAGGTCGATTTGATCATGCTTCTGGCTAAATTTGGTTACCCACCAGTAAATCGTGACGAGGTTTATAAAGAGATTTTTGCTCAGGCTGAAAATTTTAAAAAGCATCGTGCGGCTTAAGTAGTGCGAAGGCAAAGGAATTGAAATGATAACAAAAAATAAACTCAGCCAATTGATTGAAAGTACGCTTACTAGTTATGGTTTTAGTATTGAGAATGCAGAGCTAGCCGCCCATGTCGAGCGAATTTATCCAGAGTTAGTGAAAACGGCATCTTACCCAGCTTGGGACAGCAAAGACGATACTTTGGCCTACATTGGCACTTTGATCCTTCAGATAAATCAACATGCTGAATTTAAAAATGAACTAAAAGCACTTTTGGTCAAAGAAATGAGACAAAGCTTGGCCGAAAGCAGACCTTGCTGGTTTGTGGGGGCGAGTTGGGGCAAGCAAAGTGTTGACCAAACCCAGCGCTTTATTGAGCAAGGAATTTGGGAAAACGGCTATGAAGACAAGTACACTCAAGATGTAAAAAGCATCAAGGTGGGCGATAGAATCGCTATCAAGTCTGCGTATACAAGGCGTAAAGACTTACCTTTTGAAACTCGAGGTAATACGGTTTCTGTCATGGGGATCAAGGCCGTTGGGGTAGTGACAGGCAATAAAAAGGATGGACGGCAGCTTCAAGTCGATTGGCAAAAAACCTATTCACCAGCCAAAGAATGGTATTTTTATACAGGCAGAACCACAGTATGGCGAGTAGAGCCGGGTGAGTGGATCACCGATGCGCTGATTAAGTTTACATTTGAAGATGCTGAACAAAATTACAAAAAGTTTGCCAATCATGCCTCATGGAAAGAGCGATTTGGCGACATACCCGAAGACGATATTAGATTTAAATGGACTGGCTTTTATGAGGCCATTGCCAATGAACTAAGTGATTATAAAAACAATAGAGCAGCTTTAATTGATTGGATGATGACGGTTGCACAAAAATACGACCTATCTTATATCATGGGAAAAAATCTTGAAGATATTGACCCATTTACAGTTATGGGCATATTCAATCGTAATATAAGACCTGACACCCGCAAAGAGATCGCTCACGAGCTTGCTGACTTTTTACAGCTAGATATACCAGTACCGGAGTCTTTTGAAGCGATCCCTGTATTGAATAATCAAAGGTCTTGGTTTTTTTCTTCTAAAGAAGAAAGAGGAGAAGAGGACATCAATAACCTTTGGGCCTTATTTGATGCTGCCAGAGGTTTGGCTGATGAAAATAGCGAAGACGATTCGGTATTTGTGAATTTATACAACAAAGTGGCGGCCCAGCATGGCATACGCTGGAACTTGTCGATGGGATTGTATTGGGTAAGGCCATGGAGCTTTCCGACGCTTGAAAAGCAAAGTAAAGCGTACTTGGCAACACTGTCTATTAAACCACAAAGAAATGGCCCCGATAGAAGTTGCAGCGGTCGTGACTACTTGTCAATTAGAGAAGATTTACAAATCAGGTTTGCAGAGCCAGAATTTCCAGTGCATTCATTCCCTGAGCTGTCGCTTTTGGCTTCGCTAAAACCAATTCAAAAGAAAGAAAACACGCGTTTAACATGGAAAACAGAGGTATTGTCCCGAGTTAAAGGCCTTTGTCATGAAAAGCGCAGCGCGTTTTTTTCACGCGTAGAGTTCAAAGCACGTTACCTAAAAGAGTTAGAGGCTTTGTTCCCTGACAACAACAGCGCTGAGTTTTCGATTGATAGCAATATGCAAAAGCTGCGTGATGAAGATGAGATCCGTTTTGTCACTGGTGGTAACTATGAGTGGTTGAGTTACGAAGAATCTTTAGAAGATGATGAGCAGCAAGAAGCGTTTAAAGGAAAAGAATATACGGTAGAAAGCATCGTTGAGGAGGGCTGCTTTTTATCACAAGATGCGCTTGAAGACATGTTGTATTGCCTAAAAGAAAGAAAAAATCTCATTTTACAAGGGCCGCCGGGAACGGGAAAAACATGGCTTGGAAAGCGTTTAGGCTATGCGTTAATTGGACAGGAACAGCAAGATTTTATAAAAGCGGTGCAATTTCATCCAAATATCTCTTATGAAGATTTCATCATCGGCTGGCGACCAAACGAAGACGGCAATCTGTCGCTATGTGAAGGACCATTTTTAGAGTTTGTTAGGCTTGCGCAACAAAATGCCAAAAATAATTATGTTGTGGTAATAGAAGAAATTAACCGAGGTAATCCCGCGCAAATTTTTGGTGAAATGCTGACGTTATTGGAAGAAGGGAAACGCACACCGCGAGAAGCTTTGGAGTTGAGTTACCGTATTAAAGGTGACGAGCCTGTATATATCCCTGAAAACCTTTATGTGATAGGTACTATGAATGTGGCTGATAGATCCCTTGCTATGGTTGACTTAGCACTACGCAGGCGTTTTTCATTTATTGATCTTGAACCTACTTTTGGCAAGCCATGGCGTGACTGGGTGCACCAAGAAACAGACATTGACTTGACCAGCTTAGAAGCAATTGAACGCCGTATCAATGCGCTAAATAAAGTGATTGCTGCAGACGAGAGTTTGGGTGAGCAATTTAAAATAGGCCATAGCTATGTAACCCCAGCGCGCGGCTGTAAAATTGAAGATGTAGGTCGCTGGTTTAAGTTAGTGGTAGAAACCCAGATATATCCAGTATTGATTGAATATTGGTTTGATGAGCCAAGTAAAGCAAAGCAGCAAAAAGACGCGTTATTAAAACCGCTATGAGTATTGTCGAAACCGTTAGGTGCAATACGGCTGCGGGGATACCCGTCAGAAATTTATGGCTTTTGATGCTATATGCGTCTGATTTTCGCTATTTGCTGCATCAAAAAGGTGACAAAGAAGACATTGATGAAGATGTTGCGAACTTGGTTGCAGAGGTGTTTTGTAGTGAGGTGAACACTAGGCTAAAACGCCAGTTAAGTCATGGCTATGAACGCACCTCAGGTGAATTAAACCGTGTTCGAGGTCGTATTAATACGCTAGAGACGTATTCAAAAGGTTTACTTAAAAAAGGTAAAGTGAGCTGTGCTTTTGAGACGTTATCTGTCGATACGGCCAGAAACCGTTTTATTTTGGGGGCGCTACAGCGTTTGCTTTACTTGGTCTCAAGCAAACAGTTAAAGCAAAGTTGTGTAAGCCTTGTTAAGTCAATGAAACAGTATGGCGTAACAGATAAGCTCGATAGACAATATCACCCTAAATATGAGCGGTTTGGCAAGCATGAGATGGCTGATCGCAAGGTATTACAATTGGCTGCGCTGGCTTTTGATCTAGCGCTTATAAATGAGTCGGCGGCCAATCAACTTTACCCATCTCCAGACAAGCAAGCATATTGGGTAAGAAAGTTGTTTGAAAAAGCCGTAGCAGGCTTTTATACCGCTAAGCTAGGTAAGGATTGGTCCGTTAGACGAGGTAAGCGCCTAGATTGGCGTATTGATGGTGCATCAGAGCTAATTGATAAACTTATGCCATCGATGCAAATAGATATGCAACTTGAAAACTCAGTGGCCCAGCGGCGGTTAATCATAGATACAAAATACACATCAATAACCACACATAATTATTATGGTGGAGAAATATTCAAAAGCGGTTATATCTATCAACTTTATACCTATTTAAGGTCACAAGAGTGTACCAATGATCCTTTATCTTTGACCTCATCGGGCATGCTATTACACCCTTCGATTGGTGAACATTATGATGAAGTTGTTAGCATACAGGGGCATGATATACGATTTTGCACGGTTGATTTGACTGAGTCAGCCGCTGAAATAAATCGTCAGCTGATTGGGTTGTTGGGGTAGTTTTATAGCTAGTCTTGCAAGGAAGAGCGTAAGGAATGACATTGAACAGGGGAGTACATGTATGGACTGGTTATCTGGCACTGATTCGTTTGTCAGTATTATTGCGGGAGCAATGGCTATTTATGCGACAGTCCAGCTCTGGCGTAAAAAGAAAAGCACGCTGAATCAAAAAGTAGAGATTAGCACATGCCCAGCGCAACGATTTTTAGACTTGTTTGAGGCACATGGTGTTGCAAAAAGCCAAATACCGGCATTTTTTGGTAGAGGCCTAACAATATCTGACTGCTCGTCACCGACAAAATTGCTGGAAAAGCTTACCGATGAATTGTTGAAAGACGCAGCAAACTTGTTTGCAGTCAATATAGATTGGCTTTATGGCACAACTGATGAGGTGTTTAAGATACACCAGTTCTATAAGCACCCAGAGTACTGTAAAGGCTTTGTCGAGGCATTGAAAAGTAAGGGCTGTCACCTTACTTGCTATGCGTTGTGGCCAAATAAAAAATCTTACGTTCTCAGATTCCAAGTCAGCAATCGTGATGATGGAAGAGGTAGGTTGTATAAATGAGCGGCCAATTCATCGGCTGCATATCTTGGGTGGCTGGGTTCACAGCTACTGGAAATGCCGTGGTTATTATGCGGCGTGCACCTCAATCATAATGAATAATGATATTAGGGGGTTTGGCAAAACAATTGAAGTTGAGCTCCTTACTCATATAGCGAATGGAACGCGGCTACCTGCTTATAACTTTGACGATAGCTTATTTGACTTTACATTAGGGGAGTCATGGCTGGCAGATGATTTCATTGATAATCCTGAGTGCTACTTACAGGGCATATCGCCCGAGACGGATAACTTTGGATTGCATGCTGCCATAGACCTGTGGCTGAACCTAGAAGAGCAGGGACACTTAATTGTCACAAAGTACTCAAATCCTGATTATGTCAGAGCATTATTTCATAAGTTTGAAGTTAGAGAGTGACCTACGGTCAGTGATTGGTTGGATGCTGACTTGGGTAAACGATAGGTAACGTTTAAATGGAATATAAACCAGCAGACTTTTATAAGGCGTCGAGTTGTTTTATCTGAAACTGTAGCTATTGCGAGATCCCAAAGGCCGTTGTGGGTGGAAATTGGATGTTTTGCAGCAGACACAAAAAAGCCAGTTAAAGAAGTTCTCTAACTGGCTGTTTTATAACACTTAATGTGGTGGAGCTGGGGGGATTTGAACCCCCGTCCAGAAAGCGTCGACCCTCGGTCCTACATGTTTAGTATCGTCTATTGGTTAACCTTTAAGTCTCGGACGAACACGATAAGTAAAGGCGAGGCCGCTTATATTTAGCCCTTCAACCCCGGCCAGGGTTTCCGTAGCGATCTTATGTAGGGTGACACTCCAAATCCAGAACCACAAGCATTTCTTGGAGGAGTGCTAGCGGGCTTATTATGCCGCTAGAGCGTAGTTATCGTCGTTTGCGATTACTTTAAATGCGGCTTTTTTACGAGGCCAACCGCCCCTCGACATGCACCTCAGGCTTCATGAATCCTGTCGAATCCTAATCAGCCCCTGAATTTGGTATTCAGTTCACTATAATTTCTCGGACAGATTCCGATAATTAGCGTGTGTCTCGCATTATACATAGGATTCATTGCATTACAAACGAGAATCGCATTTTTTCCTTAATTATCCGTGTGGTAAAAATTGTGGTAAAAAACATTGGATTAAAAGTGAGCAATATTGATTGCGTTTTAGTCATTTTTCTGGGGGCCTACACAGATGTAATTAACGTTTTAGATAACGTATGTGTTCTGCGCAACTAAATCA
>NZ_AUYB01000093.1 GCF_001625655.1 Pseudoalteromonas luteoviolacea DSM 6061
TTCAAACTTTTCTTTTGCCATGACGGAACCTATAAGTTTTTGTGTATCTAGATTACATATAAAAATAATCCACGCGCGCGCGCGGGGACTATGTTTATTCTTTACAATTATAAATGTTTTTGTGACAAATCAAAGGAAGTATTTGGGAAGATCCGGAGACTGGTGCTGATAGGCAGATTTGAACTGCCGACCTCACCCTTACCAAGGGTGCGCTCTACCAACTGAGCTATATCAGCACACCAGAAACTGGAGCGGGCAGCGGGAATCGAACCCGCATCATCAGCTTGGAAGGCTGAGGTAATAGCCATTATACGATGCCCGCTTTAGGAACCTGTTCTTAACTACCTCAGAACCGTCAAGAATAAAGTGGTGGAGGGAGCTGGATTCGAACCAGCGAAGGCTGAGCCGTCAGATTTACAGTCTGATCCCTTTGGCCGCTCGGGAACCCCTCCACATAAAAATTCTTTTCTAAAGCGTGTTCTAAATCTTGAAAAAATGGTGCCGACTATCCGAGTCGAACGGATGACCTACTGATTACAAGTCAGTTGCTCTACCAACTGAGCTAAGTCGGCACTGCTTTAGTACGGGGCGAGATATTAGAGCAACCGCTGGCACTATGCAACAGTTATATTAAAAAAAATCACAATTTATTGTTTAAATGCTCATATTTACAGCAAAGCTTTCATTAATTAGGCGTTTTGCTGATATTTACGCCAATAAATCAACCCTTGCATCACTAAATCATCAAAATAGATGCCCGAATTATCAAGGTGTTGCTGAATAAGCTCACCGTAACCACCCGCAAATACAAGTTGCAGTTGCTGCGCTTCTACACTTTGTTCTATTTCGTCAATCGCTCGTTGTGCAAGTGCGACTGTCGCTGATAGTGCCGCATTTTTAACAGCATTCGGAGTATTTTTACCAAATGAAGTGGCAAACTCGGTGTGTTCATCACTAAATACCTTTTGAGTATTGGCCACTAAACTATCTATCATCATATCCAAACCAGGCAAAATCCAACCACCTTGGTGCTGACCTGATGCAGTTAACACATCCACTTTAGTTGCTGTCCCCGAATCCACAATGACACACGCTTTTCCCGGAAATAAATGATGGCTCGCAACCACAGTTAACCAACGATCGATGCCTAAGTTATTAAACTCGGGATAAGCACAAACTAGATCGCCTAACGTTGCCGTTACAGTAGCAAACATATACGGCAGGCTGCGGCTTTTTGCCTGCTGTAATATTGGCTCGAGATCATCATTTTTACCTACTTGGGCTATTAATACCTCGCTCACATCCTGCCAGGGAATGGTCGGTTCAGAAATCACAGATATTTGACCCTGCCGCTCTGTTGCGACTTTTACTGCGGTATTACCTACATCAATCAGTAAACGCATTACCCTTCCTTACGCAGTGAAATCTCACCGCCATAATACGATTTACATTCACCATCTTGGCGCAGCACAATACCACCTTGGGCATCAATACCTTCACAAACACCACGCCACTGTCGCTGGCCTGTGCTCAAGCTCACCACTTGATTGCGAAATGCATTTAGTTCATTCCATTGTGCCACCATGTCAGCTAAGCCATTTCTTTGATACATAGACAGACGCTTGTGCAGACACAATGTAAGAACCACCGCCAGTTGGTTTTTGTCGATATTTGATACATGCTGGCTCAGATCAGTCCAAGCTTGATCAATCTGCTTTGCTGCGCCTGCTGGCATCGCTACATTCAAGCCAATGCCAATCACTAAATGGCAAGGGCCTTCCATTTGCCCATCCAGCTCAACGAGTATTCCCGCAAGCTTTTGTTCGTTGATGTAAATGTCGTTAGGCCACTTTAATTGCACATCTAAGTCATACAATGCTTGTAGTGTATCATACACCGCTAAGCCCACAGCAATAGATACGCCCATCGCGGCTTGCATCCCCTCATCAAAGCGCCAGTAATAGCTGTAATACAAATTGGCACCAAATGGAGACTGCCATTGCCGACCACGCCTACCACGTCCAGCCTGCTGCATCTCTGCCACCAGCACTTGTCCAGAACGAATATAGCTGTCGGGGGATTGAATACGGCGCATTAACTCGCTGTTGGTGGAATCGATGATTGGTTGCACTTCGATATTACAGGGACTGTCACTCAGCGCTTGCCAAACAGGCAGAATTTTATTTTGATTTAGTAAAGGTAAGCTATGGTTTAGGCGATACCCTTTCCCGGTGACTTTGAAGATATCGATCCCCATTTCCTGCAGCGACTTGATATGTTTAGACACTGCAGCACGACTGATCCCCAGCGTCTCACCAAGTACCTGTCCGGATATAAAATGATCGCGGCTCAACGCACTTAAAATTGCAAGTTTATTGCCCGCAGGCGCCTTAACCATGTTCGACTCCTTTTGAAAGCTCCCCGTCTCGACCAATCAATCGTACTTCTGGACTCAGTTCAACTGCAAACTTCGCAAAAACTGACTTTTGAATATACGCAATCATTGCCAATAGCTCTTCTCCATTGCCCTGTTGATCATTGACCAGCACTAAAGCTTGTTTTTCATATACTCTGATACCACCAATACGGTGACCTTTCAGCCCCGCCTGTTCAATCAGCCAACCAGCCGCCAGCTTTACTTTGTGCTCATTCACTGGGTAGATTGGCATTTCGGGATAATGCGCACGCAGTGAGTTCACCTGCCCAAGGCCGACCACTGGGTTTTTAAAAAAGCTCCCAGCATTTGCACATTGCTTAGGGTCGGGTAATTTGCTGCGCCGGATCTGAATTACTCGTTCCGCTACTTGCTTTGCGCTCACTTCCGTCGAGGCCAAATCACGTAATGGACCATAATCGAGCATAGGTTGCCATTGTTTTGGTAATTTAAGCACAACTTCGGTGATCACAAAACGCCCATACAGTGCTCCTTTGAAAACAGAATCACGGTAACCAAATTGACATGCTGACTTATCCATGGTGTCAAATGATTGTTTATCTAAGTTATAGCCCGAGAGATGGGAGAATACATCGGCTAACTCAACCCCATATGCACCTATATTTTGTACTGGTGCGGCACCAACGGTGCCGGGGATCAGGGCTAGGTTCTCTAATCCTGCAATGCCCATATCCAGTAGTTTGATCACCAATGAATGCCAGCTTTCTCCTGCCGCAACACGTACAAGATAGTGGCCATCTAGCTCAGTAATATCAATACCGCGATTCTCCATTTGAATCACTGTGCCATTAAAATCATTTAGAAAAACACAGTTACTTCCTTCTCCTAAAATAAAAAAAGGATTAGTAAAATCAATGGAGTGCAATTGCTCTGGCGCAGTAATACGCACTAGTTTTTGGCATTTAGCGGGAAGAGCAAATGTATGTAATGACTGCAAAGACTGCACAAGTAGCGCCTATCAAGAATACTGATTAATTGCGGTAGTTTACCTGATTGCGACCGCCAACGCATCTGAGTAGCTTTTGTACATGGAAGTGGTATAACAGAAGCCACTCTCAATCATGAGCAAGGATAAAAATGAAACTCTCAGCCCTAACTTTTGGCCTCGCAATTGCTGGCCTCTCTCACACAGTTATGGCGGCAAAAGCCGTCGATGAACACACGTATTCAAATCTTGATGATGTAATCAGTACACACTTACATCTTGATTTAGATATCGACTTCGAAGACAAGCAACTTGAAGGGTTCGTCGAACACACATTACAATGGCAAAATAAGCAAGCGCGTACACTTGTGCTTGATACCCGCGACCTTGAAATAGACCGCGTAATGTATCAAAGCAATAACGGTCAATGGCATCGTGCTAATTTTAATCTAGCTCCACGCAATGGAGTAAAGGGCGCCAAACTCACCATTCATTTCAAACAGCAGGCAACTAAAGCCCGTATTTATTACAACAGTTTACCGCAGGCTTCTGGATTACAATGGTTAACACCAGTGCAGACTGCCAGCAAAACACACCCGTTCATGTACAGTCAGTCTCAAGCTATTCACGCAAGAAGCTGGATCCCAGTCCAAGATACTCCAGCTATGCGTACCACTTACAGTGCACGCATTCAGACGCCAAAAGACGTACGTGCAGTTATGAGTGCTGATAACTCAGAAGCCTTTGTTAAAGACGGTGACTACTGGTTTGATATGCCACAGGCCATTCCACCTTATTTAATCGCAATTGGTGCAGGTAACTTAGAATACAAAGAAATGTCTCACCAAACCGCTATATTTGCTGAACCGCAAATTCTTGAAGCTTCTGTGGCAGAGTTCAACGACACTCAAGCGATGATCGACAAAACCAATGCGATGTACGGTGAATATGCATGGGGTCGATATGACTTATTGATGCTTCCGCCAAGCTTTCCATTTGGCGGCATGGAAAACCCACGTCTGTCATTTATTACCCCAACCGTTGTAGCTGGTGATAAGAGCCTAGTGAACTTGATCGCACACGAATTGGCACACTCTTGGTCTGGCAACTTAGTGACGAATGCAACTTGGGAAGACTTGTGGCTCAACGAGGGGTTCACATCCTATGTTGAAAATCGCATTATGGAAGAAGTATTTGGTCGTGAACGCGCCGTGATGGAGCAGGCACTTGATGCAGCAGGGCTGCGCGCGCAACTTAACAATATTCCTGAGCCAGACACTCGTTTGAACTTAAAACTCAACGGCCGCGATCCAGACGATGCGTTTAGCAAAGTGCCATATATCAAAGGGCAGCTATTTTTAATTTATTTAGAAGAAAAGTTTGGTCGCGAAAAATTTGATATCTTTGTAAAAGGCTATTTCGACGCTTACGCGTTTAAATCGCTAACAACTGCAGAGTTTGTTAAATACCTCGACAAACATCTACTACAAAAACACCCAGGCATTGTGTCGCTTGATAAAGCCAAAGAATGGATCTATCAACCTGGCCTGCCTGCCGATGCCCCCACGCCGACATCAGATGCTTTCAATCAAGTAGATGCCCAGACTACAGCTTGGTTAAACGGCACCAAACAGCTCAACACCCTACCGACAAAAAACTGGACGGTGCATGAGTGGTTACACTTTTTAAACAACCTACCAAGAGACTTATCCATCGAAAATATGTCTGCACTAGATAAGGCGTTCAATCTCACCAACTCCACCAATGCAGAGCTGGCTTTTGCATGGTATATGTTGGCGGTTGGCAATGGCTATCAAGACATTTACCCGGCGCTGGATAAGCATCTAACGGGGATTGGTCGCCGTAAGTTAATCGTGCCACTATATAAAGCACTTGTGCAACATGGTAAGCGAGATTGGGCATATCGTGTTTATCAAAATGCTCGCCCGGGCTATCACCCTCTAGCACAGGGCACGGTAGATGCCATCTTCCAATAAGGATTAATTAAACTAATCGCTTGGACAAAATACAAAGTCCAAGCGATATTTCTTAGATTTAGCGCTCGTCCTTTTTAATCGCTTCTAAAAATGCGGCTCGCTGTTGTGGGCTGGCTTGCTGCCACCAAAACTCTAACATCGCTACGGCATCGGGCTGACCAGCGGTAGGGGCTGGTTTAGAACTTGTAACTGGTGAGGCAGAGTTGTGCGTTACCGCTACTTTAACAGGGGTTATCGGTTTTGACGTTTGCTGCGTAACAGGTTTTGTGCTTACCGCTTGACCTTGCTCTGCTTGAAACCAAATGGTTGGAGATTTAGCAAACAGGCGAGCCTGCTCTACGTCATCAATCGCTTCGAAACGTACCTGATAATCCTCATCTTGTAATTCTACTTCCACCCAAAATGGATCTGAGTCAACTACTTCATGTTCGTCATAATCTAACTCGAACAAGTCAGAGTATTTCACTTTGATACGATGCGTACCTGCGGGTAAGTCTAAAGTGCGAACTTTGTTAAAAAAAGAATGCTCAATCTCCTTGCCGTTTACTTGCAAAGGAAGCAATTCTTCTGGGAAATTAACTTCCCCTGAAACAGAAATACCACTAAAAAGTGCTACTAAAACTCCAAATATACTAATTTTCTTCATATTTCCTCTTTATTTGCTTGCTACCTTTGTCAATGCAGGTATTTGTGCCAAATTTAGTTACAATTATGAATATATGCTAATTGTAATTTCCCTTGTATCTTGTTAAGTCCACGCTATGCTGAACAGCTAAACTAACGTATATAAGGAAAAAAGTAATGAGCCAAGAGACGATTTTTACGAAAATAATTAATCGCGAGATACCTGCAGATATCGTGTACGAAGATGAAAAGGCACTTGCTTTTAAAGATATTAATCCACAAGCGCCCTTTCATGTATTGGTTATTCCAAAACAGCCAATCGCGACAATAAACGACGTAAATGAAGAAAATGCACACTTAGTTGGGCATTTACACTTGGTTGCAGCTAGACTTGCAGAAGAGCACGGATTTGCTGAAAACGGTTACCGCGTAGTTATGAATTGCAATAATGATGGCGGACAAACTGTATACCACATTCACTTACATGTTTTAGCAGGGCTTGAAATGGGTTGGCCTCCGTACCAAAGTAGGAAAAAAGTAGTATCTTAAATTATTCTTTGTTAAAAAATGTAATTGACTAAGCTATTACTCAATAGAAATAAATTCTCCTACTAATCAACAAGTTGAGTTTTTCACAATCAAATACTGTTTACAAAATGGTCAATCATGCCACACTTTGTACTGTAAACATTGTTTTATTGATGAAATTTCTAATACAAAAGGTCTGAATCACGTGTTAGCATTGCGTAATCAGACAGAATGAGAGTGTTTTTCAAATGAGCAGTACTGCATTTTTATTGCTAGATAAAGAGCCTATCAACACGATAGGAATAAACGTTTTACAGCCACTCCTGAAAACACAGGGGTTAGACGTAATCACAGGAACTGATATCTCTGAAGTACCAGAAGATACTCGGTTGCTTTTTATTGAGACAGCAGTCAATGATGCATGGGGTAAACTCAAAGAGCAGTTGGTAAACCTAAAAGTCAGTTGTGATATTGTGCTGTTCAATTTAGATGAAAACCCTGAATTGGCTAATCGTGCGTTACTGAGCGGTATTCGTGGTGTATTCTATACAACAGACAATGCTGATGTGTTAATGAAAGGCATTCGTCTTTTGATGGAAGACCAGTTATGGTACCGCCGTGAGATCATGTGTAATGCGTTAAATCGCATGTTGCAGTTTAACAAAGACGCATTGCATAAGCTTACCGAAGGTGACATCGAGCCTGTGAAACTCACTAAACGCGAGAAAGCGATTATCTCGTTGATGAGTAAAGGTGCGAAAAACAAAGAGATAGCTGAAGACCTAAACATCAGCCCGCATACGGTAAAAACCCATTTATACAGTGCATTTCGTAAAACCAAATGCCGTAACCGTATTGAGCTTTTGTCTTGGGCACAACAGAATATTCCTGACGAAATTCGATAAGTACGTCAAGTACACTACTCTTCGCAATTCTGTGAAAAAGCATGCTCTAGCATGCTTTTTTGTTTTTAGTGACTTATATACCTAGCAAGTATCATGATTTTCTGGTTCCTCAGCTTTACTGACTTTCACCTTCGCTCTATCCTAGGTACGTCTATTAATTGTTAACGTAGCCTTATGTTGGACCACAAAACTCTGTATGTAGCCAGTGCAGCGATGACCGCGATGATGACGCTCATCAACTATTTGACCTGGCGTGCAAACAAAAATACGCCGGGCGTATTGCTGTATATATTTTACCCCTTAGTGCTGTTCGCGGCTATTTCCATGTTTGCATTACACAGCTTTCTCTCTCAGTGGCAAACCATTGGCATAGCAAACACGTTGCTATTTCTTGCTTCCATCATACATTGTTGGGCCATCAGTCAGTTTCTGGGGCAGCGGGGCCTAGAGTTTCGGCTTTATTTATTCGCCACACTCTTTTTACTCTCTGCGTTAATATACTATGCAGTTGTTGACGACAGCCTACGACAGCGGATCCTGATTTCTGATTTACAGCATATCGTTGAAGCGATTTTACTGAGCTATTACTTTATTAGATATGCAAGGCCACTCTACCCCAATGGCAGCATTGTTTACTTAATCGTGCTGGGCTTCGTGTTTACAGCCTTTATCGGACGAACGGTATTTATGGGTCATGTGGACTCGGTCACCCTGTTTGAAGATCCTTGGTTTTCCATTGCCATCTTTTTCAATGGCGTTCTGGCACCTATTTTCTATGCTACGGGAATGGCACTGCTGTGTAATGAACGCCGCGAGCTGAATTTAAACAATTTAACTGAAAAAGCACAAAAGGACTTAGAGATTCGAGGGTTGTTTTTGTCTACCATCAGCCATGAAATTCGAACCCCGCTCAATGGCATTCTAGGCAGTGCCCAACTGGTTTTAAACCGAAGCCATGATCAGTCCAGCAAAGCCTATTGTGAAGCCATCATCAATTCCGCAGAATCTCTTAACTTGCTCATTGATAAAGTACTCGACTATGCGAGCTTGGATCAAAGCGATGAAGTCTTATCTTCTGAGGATGTGGAGCTAAAAAGTTGGTTGGATAATCTCTGCCTACTAATGAGCCCTCTCGCAGAGCAAAAGAAGCTCACATTCTCCTTGGTGTATGACCTGCCCGATCAAGTTTGTTATTACTGTGACCAGCAAAAACTGAGACAAATATTACTTAATTTAGTCGGCAATGCGATTAAGTTTACAGACAAAGGGGAAGTTAAACTCTGTGTCGAATTACTTGAAGAAGCCAACATGTCCCATATTGTACGATTCAGCGTTATCGACTCAGGGCCAGGCATTGAAGAAGAAGATATCGACAAACTGACTGAACCTTACGTCCAAAGTAATGCAGGAAAAACCAAAGGCGGTACGGGACTTGGATTGGCAATTACTGCTCGTCTACTGAGCAAGTTAGGCAGTCAGCTTGAAATACTCAGCGAACTTGGCAAAGGTAGCTCGTTTAGTTTCGATGTCAGTTTACCTGTTGGTGAATTAAGTTTAGTAGAACAACGCCATCACAACCCAGAATATCCAACTGGTTTATCAGTACTCTTAGTAGAAGATCTTGATCTAAACAGGAAAATTGCCATTGAATTCATGGCCACTGATGAGCACAAAATCAAGCTAGCCTATGATGGTACCAGTGCCATAGCGCACCTCAAAGAACACGTTTTTGATGTGGTGCTACTGGATATGAACTTACCCGATTTTACCGGGCAAGAAGTACTGAGGCAGTTGCAAACTATTGAACATAAAAACAAACGCACACCATTTCTCGCATTTACGGCCAGTTTGAGTCCTGAAGAAATCAAAGAGTATCTTTCTTTGGGCATTAAAGATGTGGTTGGTAAGCCAATCAAACAAGAAAAACTGCGCCAAGCGATTAGTGATTCTCAAAAAGCCCAAAAGCCGGATATGCGTGTTGAGCTGTGCGATACCTTATATGATGATACCGCAGTCAACTCTCTGAAAAGTGGCTTCAGTGAAGACGAAGTCTCCTCAATTTACAATGAGTTTGTATTGTCTGCACGAAACAAACTTATTCATATTCAACAATTATTAAATGAAGATGAGCAACAGTGCATTAAATCACTCCATCGTCAGGCCAGCACGGCTTTACAATTGGGCTTCAACCGCTATGGGTTGGCACTGAAAAAGATTGAACGCCGCCTATTAGACGGCAAACAGTGTGATGACGACCTAACTCAAGCAATGGCGCTATGGCAAAAGAGTTTGGAGGCTTATTTACAATTTGTCAGGCAGCAAACTCTAAGTTAACTAAGTACTTGTCAAGCTGCTGTGGATCCACCTAAATTCACAGCAGCTTGCATATAACAACCCTTTACAAATTGATATAACTGGTACGCTGGCTATATATTTTTCTCAATAAGGTAGGCATTGTATTTAAAGTAGGCAAAACTACCGTGTTTGATGACAGTTTTATCGTCATTTAGTCGACTTTCGTAAAAAATTTCGCCATCCTACCCCTGAAAAAATCGAATAAGCTCACAACAAGACAAGTAATCGAAACGCAGCAACAGACTGTAGCTTGACTTAGACAACACATAGGAATACACCATGGCAATATTTAAATCCCCTATCGCCATCGCGATTGGTGCGGCTTTGATCGGGTTAAGTGCCCCTTCCATTGCAGCATCGGCAGGCGCTCAAAATGACACCGCTACTTGGGACGTGCTAAACCCTCCTGGCGAAAAGCAAACCATCACAATTGATACTAACGAGACCACTTGGAGTAACTTGGACGTTAGCCCGGATGGGAAACATGTTATTTTTGATATGTTAGGTGATTTATATGTCATGCCGATTTCAGGCGGAAAAGCGACAGCTTTAACCAGTGATCGCGCTTGGAACTTCCAACCGAAATTTTCTCCTGATGGTAAACACATCGCTTTTATCTCTGACCGAGCTGGTGCAGAAAACTTGTGGGTGATGGATGCAAATGGTGAAAACTTAAGACAAGTTTCCGATGAATCCCACAACTTAATACATAACCCGACTTGGTCACCTGACGGCCAATATATTGCTGTGAAGCAAGGACAAGTAACTGGCCGTACAATCCCTGGTGGTTCAATCCGTATGTACCACATCTCTGGTGGTAAGGGTGTGATTGTTCGCGACCGATTACACGGTGCTAAATCACAGAAAAACGTCGCAGAACCAGCATTCTCTAAAGATGGCAAAAAAATCTATTATTCTGTGGATGCAACCCCAGGCGTGCGTTGGCAATACAACAAAAATGCTTTAACTTCGGTGTTTGAGATCCGTTCATGGGATCTTGCGACAGGTGAAGAAGAAACGGTTATCCGTGGTGCGGGTGGTGCAATTCGCCCAACACCAAGTCCAGACGGTAAATCTCTGGCGTTTGTAAAACGTGAAGACAATGGCAAGGCAATGATCAGTGCTTTGTATATCAAAGATCTAAAGTCTGGTATCGAAACACAAATCTTTTCAGGTCTAGATCGCGATTTACAAGAGGCTAATGGCGCACAAGGTAATACGCCAGCATTTGCATACACGCCTGATGGCAAGGCACTGGTATTTTGGTCTGGTGGTGTATTCCACAAGGTTGATATTGAGAGCAAGCAAACACAAGTGATCCCAACTCGCGTTATAGCCGAAAAAGAAATCACTCCGGCACTTAAATTTGCCGTGGATGTAGCGCCAGATAACTTCAAAGTTAAACTTGCACGTTGGTCACAAATTTCTCCAGATGGGGAAACGGCCTTATTCCAAGCGCTTGGTCACCTTTATATCAAAGACATCGAGTCTGGCGAAGTACGCCGTGTGACAAAACAAAATGAGCACTTTGAGTTCTATCCGAGTTACTCTCGTGACGGAAAGTACATTGTTTATACTACTTGGGACGACCAAGAACTAGGTAGCATCCGTATTGTGTCAGCTAAAGGCGGTAAAGGTCGCATCATCAGCGAAGAGCCCGGTCATTATATTTCACCGAGCTTCTCTCCTGACGGCAAACAAGTATTATACAAGAAAGTGACAGGTGGCTATTTATTGAGTGGCGACTGGTCAATGCACCCTGGTATTTACTTGGTTGACGCCAAGGGTGGCGAAGCCAAGCGTGTTGCTAAAAGTGGTGATAACCCGCACTTTGGTGCAGATCCAAAACGTATTTATTTCTCTGTCGCAAGTAGTGAAACCAGCCGCGAGCTTAAGAGTGTAGATCTCAATGGACACGAAGAACGTAGCCACTTTAAAGGCGAGTATATCTTTGACTACCGCGTTTCTCCAGATGGCAACTATGTCGCATTCATTGAGCACTTCAATACATTTGTCGCGCCTTTCACAAGCACAGGTAAAACGCTGTCTATCAATAAGGGCGGTAAAGCATTTCCTGTAAAACAAGTGTCAAAGTACTCTGGTGCATTCCTTAATTGGAAAGCCGACAGCAGCGCGCTAACTTGGGCATTCGGTCCAAACTTGTATCAACGTAAACTCACTGACACCTTCTCATTCGTTGACAATGCATCTGACAATTTAGATGAACTGACAGCGGAAGGCATCGACCTGAGCTTTGAGCAACCATCTGACAAACCAAAAGGTCTACTGGCATTGGTAGGCGGAAAAGTTGTCACTATGCGTGATGCCGACAACCAACAAGAGATCTTTGAAGATGGCGTCGTGTTGATTGAAGACAACCGCATTATCGCAGTGGGTGCGCGCAATGATGTACAAATCCCAAGTGCCGCGAAAGTCATGGATATTACAGGTAAAACCGTAATCCCTGGTTTAGTTGATGCGCACGCGCACGGTAGCTACGGCAGTCGTCAACTTCAGCCTGAGCAAAATTGGAATCAATTTTCTAACGTCAGCTTCGGTGTAACAACCATTCACGATCCATCAAACAATTCGAATGAAGTGTTCTCTATGGCTGAATTGCAGCGTGCTGGCTTAACCATCGCACCACGTATTTACTCTGTGGGTCGTATCCTATATGCAGGTAATGCTCCAGGCTATAAAACACCTATTAGTAACCTAGAAGACGCTCAGTTCCATGTTAAGCGTCTAAAAGATGCTGGCGCAATTTCAGTGAAAAGCTACAACCACCCTCGCCGCGACACACGTCAACAGGTACTTGAAGCTGCGAAACAAATGGAAATCATGGTGGTACCAGAAGGTGGTTCTAAGTTCCAACAAAATATGAACATGATCATCGATGGCCACACAGGTCTTGAGCATGCACTACCGATCCCACATATCTATTCCGATGTGACGCAAATGTGGAGTCAAACAAATGCGGGCTTCACGCCTACATTTAACGTGGCATATGGTGGTATTAAAGGTGAAGATTACTTCTACAACACGACCAATGTATGGGAAAATGAGCGCTTGATGAGCTTTGTACCTGAGTATGTTGTGAAGCCAATGTCTATCCGTCGTGAAAAAGCACCTGAGCATCACTACAACCATGTTAATGCCGCAGTGGCAGCAAAGCAGTTACGCGACAAAGGTGTCACAGTGCACATTGGTGCACACGGCCAACGTGAAGGCTTGGGCGCGCATTGGGAGCTATGGTCAATGGCACAAGGTGGTTTCAGTGCATGGGAAGCACTGCGCAGTGGTACTATTGATGGAGCTAAATATCTCGCACTAGACAATGACATTGGTACTATTGAAAAAGGAAAACTGGCTGATCTGGTGATTATTGACGGCGACGTTTTAAACAATATCCGCGAGTCAGAGAAAGTGGCCTATACAATCCTTAATGGCCGTGTGTACGATGCAGCAACTATGAATGAAGTCGGTAACTACACTCGTAAACGTCAATCTTTCTTCTTCGAGGGTGGTAATAAAACACCGATGCATCCAGATACAGAAGCGTATATGGAAGAAAAAGCACACAGCTATCACTGGAAACACTAATAGCGTGTCATTTTTGCATTAATTAAGAAGCAGCATTCGCTGCTTCTTTTTTTGGGATATATCGTTTAATTCGACTAAACCATTATCAAACTTACTCGTTCTCTACCTTTCCCTTCCTGACTTTAAAAACACCTTGTAATTCAATCGTTACAGGAACCCAAATTCCCATATTATTTGTGCAGTTAAATGAAACTTGACCGCTAGATCTTATTGAGATGTGTTCTAAACTTGAGTGAGATCTGCACAATTATTCGCCTTTATTCAGTCCTAGCTTTACTGAATTCTGTAGTTGAGGCTGCGCAGTAGTAAGCGGACAGAGCAATGTAGCAAGGCAACACGCTTTTTAACCAAGGAAACTAGGATCAGGGAGACCACTATGTCTAGTCTCAGCCAGTTCTTTAAATCGCTTGATTTAACCAAAAAACTCATGGCCGCTTTTTTACTGGTAGCCCTTATTCCAACCACAACCATCATTGCATTCTCACTGATACAAGCATCCAATACCATCAGCGATCAAGTATACTCACAGTTAGGCGCGGTCAGTAAGGTCAAGAAACGGGCCGTGCAAAGGCACTTTAAAAGTGTTGAAGACAAATTACAGTCTTTGGCGATAAACCCCTACGTATTGGCTGCTAGTCAAGACTTTCTAGATGCATTCGATGAGCTCCAGACCACAAATTCTGATGTTCAGAGCTTAGAGGCATTTTATCAACAGCAATTTCAACCACGCTTTGAACAACAAACTAATAACGCAATTTCGGTATCTGCTCTGTTAGCTCCACTTTCTGCCCAAGGTGTCGAGCTTCAGACTCGTTACTTGGCAAATAATCCACACCCATTGGGTGAAAAAGTAGCATTGAAGAAAACCGGTCACTTGGACATGTATGACATTTCTCATCAGCGACATCATGACTTTTTCCGCGAAATTGCAGAAGTTTACGAACTTTACGATATATTTCTCGTAGATAATTACAGTGGTAATATCGTCTACTCGGTGTTTAAAGAGGTCGACTTTGCAACCTCACTGAAAGATGGGCCATTTGCCAATAGTAATATCGCCAATGCATTTACCAGTGCCTTGATAGAGCAAGACGAAGTTATTTTTGCCGATTATGAACCCTATTTGCCTTCTTACAACGCCCCTGCCAGCTTTATAGCCATCACCTTAGACTTTGATGGTGTTTCACAAGCTACATTGATATTTCAGCTCTCTATAGATGCCCTCAATGAAATTATGACGGAGCGCCACGGCCTTGGACAAAGCGGCGAAACCTATTTAGTCGGGCCCGAAGGCTTGATGCGGTCTGACTCTTTTTTAGACCCCATTCACCACTCGGTCCATGCTTCTTTTTCTAACCCCGAAAAAGGCACCATTAATAGCGAGGCATTTCAACTTGCGATGCAGGGACAGCAAGGCCAAAAGGTAGTCACCGACTACAATGGCAACCCGGTCTTATCTGCTTACAGCGATATGGATGTGTTTGATGTACGCTGGGCATTGTTAGCCGAAATTGATGAAGCTGAAGCATTCTCTACGGTTAGCGCGCTACGTCAAACTATGATTATTGTATTGGTGGTCAGTGTCGTACTTATTGTATTAATCGCCATTTGGTTTTCTCGCACGCTAACGCGCCCTGTCCATAATTTGGTAAACACCATGCGAGATGTACAATCTCAAGGAGACTTTTCACTGCGCGCCGAAGTCACTTCTCAAGACGAAATAGGACAAAGTGCACAGGCTTTCAACTCCCTACTTGATGCATTGCAGCTGTCAATTTCAGAGGCCAACAGAGTGCTGAATCAAATGGCTGAAGGCAAATTTTGTGACCGTATTAGCGCACCTTGTAAAGGGGAGCTCAATACCCTAAAAGAAGCCACAAACGAGTGCTCTACGAGTCTGCAGACGGCATTAAAAGAAATTAACTTAGTTATCCAAACCATGGCTAAGGGACAGTTCAATCAACAAATCACCGCAAACTTAAGCGGAGAATTAGACTTGCTAAAAAACAACATAAATAGCTCAGTTACCTCCATTGACGATACGATGAATGACATCATCAATGTAATGACCTGTGTCGAACTGGGTGAATTTAAACAGCAAGTGCAGGTAGACGCTAAAGGAAGTTTGGCGCGCTTAAAAGACAGCGTAAATAATTCAGTTCGCAGCCTTAGCGGAGCCGTGGATGAGCTCAGCCATACTATGGGGGCTATTCGCAGTGGCGACTTCTCAAAGCGTATAGAACTGCCATTATCTGGTCAGCTTGAACAGTTAAAAGTAGATACCAACCGCAGCATGGATAATCTCGAAGCCATTATCAAAGCAATTGGTTGCACCATGACAGCGGTAAGTGAAGGCGACTTTAAGCACCCGATCAACGTACCTGCTAAAGGCCAGTTGGCACAATTGAAGTCCAGCATTAATTTATCAGTAGAAAGCCTAGACAAAGCCATGAGTGAGATCTCTTCCGTGATGATGGCCATCAGCCACGGACGGTTCGACAGAACCATCAACTCACCGCTTCAGGGCCAGTTGGCAACACTCAAAAGTGACATCAACAATACAGTAAATAACCTCAATCGCGTGATAGAAGAGCTGGCAAGCGTAATGTCAGCCATGAGCTGTGGCGATTTTTCACAGAAAATAGACTCGCCATTGCAAGGTCAATTGCTGCAACTTAAAACCGACGTCAATAGCTCCATAGATACCATTTCCAATGCGATTCATTCAGTTACCACTAGCCTTAGCGCAATTGCCAAAGGCAACCTCTGCGAGTCTATTGAAGGACAATACCTTGGTGTGTTCGCGACACTACAACAAGATGTGAACACAACGACGCATAAACTGACTGAAGTCATCGAGGGGATCCAAAGTGCGGCAAATCTGGTAACTCACAGCGCTGGTGAAATCGCAGCAAGCAATACGGAGATCAGTCGCCGAACTGAAGAACAGGCTTCTAATTTGGAGCAAGCCAGTGCCAGTACTGGCCATATGCTCGAAGAATTGACTTTAGTCGCGGAGCAATCCGAAACCGCGGTAAGTAAATCAGGTAATGCCCAATCCATTGCCAAAGAAGGCGGCACCCTATCCAAAGATACGGTGAATGCCATAAATGAAGTCAACACCGCCAGTAAAGACATTAATGAAATTGTCTCGGTGATTGATGAATTGGCATTTCAAACCAATTTACTGGCTCTCAATGCAGCGGTCGAAGCCGCAAGAGCAGGGGAAAATGGTCGCGGGTTTGCCGTTGTTGCCAATGAAGTAAGGGAGCTGGCTGGTCGCAGTGCTGCCTCAGCAAAGCAAATTAAAGAGATCATTGCCAACAGCAACGATAAAGTTCAGCAAGGGACAACTCTGGCGAATAGTTCTGGACAAAAGCTCGAGCATATTGTCTTGGCAGTAGCTGATGTCAATGACAATATCGTGAGTATTAACCGCTCAACAATTACTCAGCAACAAGCGATAAAAGAGGTCGATATTGTCGTTCAGAGACTCACCGACCTCATTCAAGAAAACTCAGCAATCACAGAAGAAACCATGGCGGCGGCCAAACGAATGGCAACACAAGCCGCAGAAATGAGACAACTACTGGGCTACTTTACGCTACCCGATCAAGACATTACGCAGAGTACTGCACTCTCATCAGATCACCAAGAGCTCTTAGTTCACCAGTACAACACACCGTAATGTAAGATCCCCCTGAGGAGTAGCTTTTACTCCTCAGGTATTTTGCTAACACTCCAAGTTAAAATCATCAGCATCCAAATGCGCTGGAAATTGCGTCCTAAACTGGACCAATGCTTCTTTAGATAAAGTCGTCGTTATCACACCAGTTTGATCATCAGGCACCTGTAACAAAGACTGGCCGAGGTAATCTAATGCAACCGTCCCACCATTATGCGCAGTACCATATCCGTCCTCACCAATACGATTATTGGCCAGTACATAGCATTGATTTTCAATAGCTCTTGCACGTAATAATGTATCCCAAGCAAAGCGGCGTGCAGCTGGCCAATTAGCGACATTGACCATCACGTCATAATCGTTTCTATTGCGCTGAAATACTGGAAACCGCAGGTCGTAGCAAACTTGTGGCAAAATCTTAAAGTCACCGATTTCAAATACCTTACGGTCGCGGCCTGCAGATACATAGTTCCCTTCATGGCCTAAACAAAATAGGTGGCGTTTATCGTAGTATTCAACACGACCAGTTTCTTCGTTTAACGCTGGCGGCCAGCACCAATAAAAGCGATTCGCTTTTTTGTCACCCTCTGATACCAGTACGGAGCCAGCCACAACACAGTTATGCTGCGCAGCTAATGCGCGCATAAATGTCAGTGCGGGGTCCGCAAATTCAGCCGTTTGCTCCTTAAGTGCAAACCCGGTGGCAAAGGTTTCAGGCAAAAGCAATAAATCACAAGGTTGAAGTTGTGCCGTTAAACGCTCTATTTTTTTGAAGTTATGCTCTGGACTTAGCCATTGAATATCATATTGGACCAGGCTCACTGTTAGAGTCGACATAGCTTCTCCGCCGCAGCTATGAGGGTGGCTGACTCCTTGGCAAAACACAGTCGTATCACGCGATCTTCACACGGTGACTCATAAAAAACACTCAGCGGAATTGCGGCAACCCCATGTTCTTCAACCAGCTGCTGACAAAACTCAACGTCACTCAAGGTAGAAATAGCGCTGTAATCTAAGAGCAAAAAGTACGTGCCCTCACTGGGGAGTATTTTAAATCGACTCGAGTTTAGTGCTGCGACTAATTGGTCGCGCTTTTGTTGATAAAACGGCGCCAACTCGTCCACATGGTTCGGTTCATATTTGAGCATGTCTGCCAGCGCTAGTTGTGCTGGCGTAAAGCTAGAGAAATTCACAAACTGGTGGATCTTTCTAAACTCTTGTGCAAGTTCTGGTGGTGCAACACAGTAACCCATTTTCCACCCTGTACAGTGAAAGGTTTTGCCAAAACTGGATACCACAAAACTACGCTGTAACAGCGCCGCATCACGCAAAACGCTAAGGTGAGGCTGCTCATCAAACGTAATATGCTCGTAAACTTCATCACTGATCACATATAAATCATGCTCCTCAACGAGTGCTTTTAACGCTTTAAAGTCAGCCTGCTTCAGCATTTTCGCACTGGGGTTATGAGGCGTATTGATAATGATAGCGCGTGTTTTTGCCGTCACCTTATCGCTAACATCTTGCCAATTAATCTGATAGTCTGGCGCGTATAGCGGAATATGAATTGTTTTGCCCCCAGCAAGTTCCACCGCGGGCCGATAAGAATCATAGGCCGGATCAAACACAATGATTTCATCCCCTTCCCTAACCAGAGATTGAATTGCCACAAACAGGGCCTCTGTTGCGCCAGCCGTAACGGTCACCTGTGCTTGAGCATCAATCACTTGGTCGTATTTACGCGCAATCAGAGCGGCGACCTCTTGCTGCAATGACGCCACACCTGGCGAAGGCGCATATTGATTGTGACCGGCCGTTGTATAGTCTGCCAAAGCAGATTTCAATCGGTCAGGCGCATCAAATTCGGGGAATCCTTGAGATAAATTCAAGGCGTTGTGCGCATTAGCAAGACCTGTCATTTTGCTGAAAATACTCGTACCAACACTCGGTAATTTACTTTCCATCCTGTGTCTCTTTTGGTTATGGCATAGGCGTTAAAGCGATGCTATCATTGCCTTAAATAGATGTATAGCCGTCCAAACCTTTTAGGTAGATCGAACATGCAAACAAAGGCAGCAAAACAAGCGCTCATTGATGCTGGTCGCTGGGTAAGCCAACAAGGTTGGGTTCCTGCAACTGGCGGTAATTTCTCCATTAAAACAGATAATGGATTCGTGGTCACGGCCAGTGGCTATGACAAAGGCCAGTTAACGCCAGAGCAGTTTTTAGAACTAGACCAAAGCGGTACTATCTTATCTGGAGAGGGAAAGCCCTCTGCCGAAACCGCATTGCACCTCAAGCTTTATGAATTGCAGCCGAGTTCAGGCTGTATATTACATACTCATTCAGTTGCCGCGACTGTACTTTCTCGCTTTATCACCTCCGACCGTTTTGAGGTCACCGGATATGAAATGCAAAAGTCTCTGGCTGGAATTCAGAGTCACTTAGATACCTTGTCGATAGCAATTTTTGACAATGATCAGGACATTCCAGCTTTAGCAAAGCGTGTCGCAGAGTACCACCAAAAAAACCCTATCCGTCATGGTGTGTTGATTCGTGGTCACGGTTTATATGCGTTGGGCCGTAGCGTGTTCGAAACTCGTCGCCATATCGAAGGGCTAGAGTTTTTATTTGCCTGTGAGCTGGAAAGAATAAAATTAGAAGGGTCGACCAAATGATCAAAGCCATCTTAACCGATATTGAAGGCACCATTACACGCATATCTTTTGTCAAAGATATATTGTTTCCTTATGCCGCAGAGCACTTACCGGATTTTGTGCGTAAAAATGAAAACGACTCGCATGTACAAGCCCAACTCGATGCTGTGAGACAAGAAATAGCTCAACCTGCGGCGAGCATAGACACTATCATTGATAATTTACAGTCTTGGATCAAAGAAGACTTAAAAATCACTCCGTTAAAGCAGTTACAAGGGCTGATATGGCAAACTGGCTACCAACAAGGAGATTTTACTGGACATATCTACTCAGATGCTTACGAATATTTGCAACAGCAACACCAAGCCGGCACTGCACTTTACGTCTACTCCTCAGGATCTGTCAAAGCACAACAATTATTGTTTGCGCATTCGGACTTTGGTGATATTCGCCCGCTATTTTCGGGCTATTTCGATACCAAAGTAGGCCCTAAAAAATCCCCATCGTCCTATCAAAACATCGTCGATCAATTACCTTTTGAGTCTCATGAGATCCTTTTTTTGAGTGACATCATCGAAGAGTTAGATGCCGCTAAGCACGCAGGGTTACATACCCTACAACTATGGCGAGACCAGCAAGTACAAAGTCAAAATCATCCATCCATAGCAAGCTTTGAACAGTTTGATAGTGAGAAAATATAAATGAGTCAACTACATATATACCGTGACAATCAACCTGAAGAACTGCTCTTTGAAAGCAATGAGCCCAACGCAATTGCCGAGAAATTGGAGGCTGTAGGGGTACATTTCGAGCAGTGGCAAACCACAGCAGCCTTGGCACCGAATGCACTAGACTCGGAAATTTTACACGCTTACAACAATGACATTATTCGTCTAAAACAGTTCGGTGGATACCAAACAGTGGATGTTATCGCCTTGCAAAAAGGTAATCCGAACGCTGCAAGTTTAAGAGAGAAGTTTTTATTTGAGCATACCCATAGTGAAGATGAAGTACGCTTCTTTGTGGCTGGGCAAGGCCTGTTTTGTCTGCACATTCAAGATAAAGTGTTCCAAGTGCTGTGTCAGCAAGGAGATTTGATTTCGGTTCCAAATAACACACCACATTGGTTTGATATGGGCAGTGATCCTGAATTTACAGCCATTCGTTTATTCAATAACACAGAAGGTTGGGTGGCGAAGGAAACGGGTTCAAATATCGCCACACAATTCCCATTATTAGATTAACGTCTTTACATATGCGCTACCCATGTATAAGTGGCGCATATGCAAAATTTAGGCTGCGAGGACTAAAGCTCTAAATGTTTATCTAAAAAAGCCAATACAGTTTGATAGTAAGCCAAGCGGTGCTCCGCTTTATAAAAACCATGCCCTTCATTTTCAAGCAAATAATATTGGTAAGGTTTATTGGCCTTTTTCAATGCTTTGATCATTGCCTCAGCATGTTCGATAGGCGCTCGTTCATCATCGCCACCATGCACGATCAAAACTGGTGCGTTTATTTTATCCGCATTACGTGCCGGCGAAAATTGTTCCAGAGCCTTTTCATCTTCACCTAAAACAACTTTCAAATATTTAATGCCTGCACTGACTCTCGACGTGTCACCTTCTTCAAACATCATGGGTAAGTCGTAAATACCGACGACACCAATGGCACATTGAAACTTATCTGGCGCAATAATGGCACTTTGCATCGCCGAATAGCCACCAAAGCTGGAACCCATAATGCACATATTTTCAGCGTTTGCGTACCCTGCTTCCACAACGTAATCAACGCCATCTAAAATATCATGCTGAATTTTTCGGCCCCACTCTTGATGTCCTGCAAACTCGAAATTCAACCCATAGCCACCTGAGCCTCGAAAATTCACTCTGAGCACCGCCATGCCTCGACTTGCGAGCAACTGCGACTCTGTATCATAGTCCCAGTAATCTCTGGGGCCATGGGGGCCTCCGTGCGGCATCACCACTAAAGGTAAGTTTTTATGCGGTTTGTTATTTGGCAATGTTAAATAGCCATGAATGTCAAGTCCGTCGCGACTTTTAAACTTAATCGGTTTCGTTTCTGCCATCCGGGCTGGATCTATCCAGATGCGAGTAGAAAACAAATATTGTAGCTTTTTCTTTGTTTGGTCATATAGATAATAGTCACCTGGGTTGCGATCGTTCGTCGCCAGTACCAAGTGTTTATCACCACTGCGAGTTGAACTTATAAGACGAAGTTGATGGCCGTCTATACTTTGTAAGAGCGATTTAATACTCGTACTTAGTGGTACCTTTTCATCTGTAAACGCGTAGGTTGGATAACCTGGATCGAGTTCAATGGCGAACAACTTTTTACTTACCGGGTCAACCCATATTTTACTCGGTGAAACGTCATTATCTTTGTAGATTAAGGAGAGCTCTTGCGTCGACAAGGAAAGCTTATACAGACCATCTGGCTCGCCATTTTCAGAGCCTGTGACATAAAGCCCATCGCCACTGCCATCTAGTGCATGCAACCGCATATTCTGTAAAGGCGTCTTCAACTCCAGCGTTTGCCAGCCACTTTTTCCTTTGATTTTTTGATATATTTCACCGGTAACAAAGTCATCTGTTGCGGTCGCAAAACGGACATTTCCTTCATGATCAGTTAGAAAATCTGCGTTCTTTTTTGGCGCTCGTGTAATCATATTGCGCTTGCCAGATTTCACATTGACTTTGTAAATTTGCATTGTCGGTTCTTTTGAACCATTCCAAGGGTATGTATAAATCAACATGTGCCGCTCATCATTAATGAGCGGATCTAAAACAAAGGAGGTGCCATATAATGCAGTGCCTTTTTGGATCCGAGTGCCTGTTTGCCCTTCCCCTTGATAGCCTGCTAGATAGCGGCCAGATTTACCATTTGCATTTACACTGTATAGTTCACCATAATAGTCTGGGTGGTCTGTCCAGCCTTTTACGTACTGCTTTTCAATGACAAGGCGCTCATCATTCACCCAATGGTAATTACCAACTTGGGCGTTACTTTCAAACCGAATCGCAGACAGTAGACTGTAATCCTTTACTTGTAACACGCCTAAAATATTTTTGCCTTCAACTTTAGAGATGAAACTAATGTATTCACCACCTGGCGACAGCTTTACATTGGTGTATTCACTGCCTTTACTAAAATGCTCAACAGGAATTGGTGTTGTTTCGACTGGAGGGGTTTGTTGTGTTGCGACAGCACTAAAAGTCGTGCCAATCAGTACTATGACACTGAGTAGTCGTATCATAATCTAGGGTCCTTTACATTAGATTTTGACCCAATTTTACATATAGTTAGGGTAAAAAACTACCAATCAATCATGCGATAGAGAATGTAAAACCGCTGGCATGTATAACGTTCTCTATATTGATTTTTAGATTGCTCTAAACTCAGGTCGGTAATAGACCCCACTATCAAACACCCAAGCGGTCACCAAACTCGCTGGTGTCACATCGAAAGCTGGATTAAACACAGACGCATTTTCGGGCGCCCACTGACACTCACCAAAACTGCCGCTAACCCCCGTTACTTCTGTTGCGCTGCGTTGCTCAATCTCAATTTCGCTCCCCTGCGCACAATTTGCATCAAATGTGGTTTTAGGTGCGACTACATAAAATGGAATGTTATGGAACTTCGCCAAAACTGCTAAGTTATAGGTACCCACTTTATTGGCGAAATCTCCATTTGCCGCGATACGGTCTGCCCCCACAAAAATTTTATCTACTTTTCCTGCAGCCATCAGCGAAGCGGCCATGCTATCGCACAGCAAAGTATAGGGGATTTGCCACCGTGCTAATTCATAGGCAGTTAATCGACCACCTTGCAACAGTGGTCGTGTTTCATCGACCCAAACATGAATATTGGCGAGCTGCTTCGATGCCGTATAAATCACTCCTAAGGCAGTGCCAATACCTGCAGTAGCCAATGCCCCAGTGTTGCAGTGAGTAAGAATATTGTCTCCAGCTTCAACCAATTCAACACCGTGCTCGCCAATGCGCTGGCATAACGCGACATCTTCATCAAAAAGCCGTTCAGCACTTTGGACAATAGCACCTGCATATTGATTTTGCTGTAGTGCTTGTCTCAGGCAATCCATACAGTGCTTTAGGTTTACGGCGGTCGGACGTGTCGCCTCTAGCGCATCGATTGCCTCACATAGTTGCGACTTTTCAGCTCCTTGTTCTGCTAAATATGCCACCAGCAAAGTTGCAGCAAGTCCAATGAGTGGCGCACCTCGAACTTGTAAGTTATTGATAAGGCTTTGCATGCTGGCAACGTCTTGACAAGTATGCCACACCTCTTGGTGCGGCAGTAAATATTGGTCTAGCACTTGGACTTTACCGCCTTGGTATTTAAGGCTTGCAGCAATAAGCTCTTTCATATTTTTCACTAACTTTTATAAGGCAAATTATGATGCTTACGCATTCTACATAAAGATCCAAAGATGTATAGACATCTAAACACTTAAAAATATAGAATGCCAAAATAAATGAAAACTATTAGGTAAGTGACAGTGAGCAAATACCTCGCCTTTGATAATGAAACTGCGCTCGATTATATCAAATCGCTTGGGCTGTTCTTTTCTGAAGATGCGCAGCTATCCTGCTATGAATTTGGTGATGGCAATCTGAATTTAGTATTTAGAGTTATAGATCAGGCCAATAACAGCATCATTCTAAAGCAAGCACTGCCCTACGCGAGATGCGTTGGAGAAAGCTGGCCATTAACGTTAGATAGAGCACGTATTGAAGCCCATGTACTGCAAAGGCATGGAGCGGTTTGCCCAGACCATACAGCTAAGGTGCTCCATCATGACAGTGAGCTAGCGGCCACTGTACTTGAAGACCTTGGTGATATGGCTATCTTGCGAAACGAACTCATCGCAGGTCGAAATTTTGATAACTTAGGTTATGATGTTGCCAATTACCTTGCTATTACCAGTTTTTATCACTCTGATTTTTATCTCGATCCACAAAATAAAAAAGCACTTGCCCAAACATTTACCAACCCTGAGCTATGCGCTATCACAGAAGACTTATTTTTTGACGACCCTTATCGTGAATGTGAGCGTAATAACTTCCCAGCCGCCTTGACTGAACAAGTTTTACAGCTTAGACAAAATGCAGCCCTGCTTTGTGTCGTTGCGCGCTTAAAAGCAAAATTCCTTTCGTCCCCACAGACCCTGCTACATGGAGATGTACATACTGGGAGCATTTTTATAAGCTCGGAGAAGACCAAACTTATCGACCCTGAATTTGGCTTTTTTGGTCCAATAGGCTTCGATTTAGGCTCATTTATAGGAAACTTGTTACTCAATTACTGCGCCCAAAATGGCCGGGTAAAAGAAGCACCGAAACGTCGAGATCTGCATTCATATTTGCTCAATACTATTTCCACTTGCTTGCAACAGTTCGAACAACAATGGCATACACTGGCTCAGCAACATGGCCGAGATCTCGCATTAAAAGCACCTGGGTACATTGAGTTATTTTTGCAAGAGGTGTTACAAGATGCGATGGGATATTGTGGAACCGAACTGGTGCGACGCACCATAGGTCTGGCGCATGTTGCCGATATTGCTGAGATTGAAGACCAGTCGCAGCGGCTACTGGTTCAAAAGCAATCGCTGCAGCTTGGCGAACAACTCATTCTAAATGCTAAGAGTTGTCGCACAACAGATGACTTTTACCAGCTCATCATTAGTTTTGTGCACTAAATAATAAGGCCGCATTAAGCGGCCTTATTATTCGCTACTATTGAGTTTGCAAAGTTTGAGCAATGTACTTATCTATTTGCGCTTCTAGAATAAATAGCGGTACAGAACCATTTTTGAGAATCTGATGATGGAACTCTCGTAAGTCAAATGCCCCGCCTAATTGTTTTTCAGCTTTCGCACGCAACCGTTTAATGGTTAATTCTCCCACCTTGTATGAAAGTGCTTGCGCCGGCCATGAAATATAGCGGTCAGTTTCCGTTTTAACGTTGTGTAATGATAAGGCGGTGTTGTCTTGCATAAACTGCATCACTTGCTCACGTGTCCAGCCAAACATATGCACACCGGTGTCAACAACCAGTCTGGCCGCACGCCACATTTCGTATGTCAATCTGCCAAAATCACTATAAGGGTCTTGATAGAAGCCCGCTTCAATACCTAAGTATTCAGCATACAAGCCCCAGCCTTCTCCAAATGCTGAAATGTACGCTCGTTGTCTATATTCAGGTAAATGCTCTAGCTCTGCGTTCAGCGATATTTGTAAGTGATGCCCAGGTACCCCTTCATGTAGCGTCAGCGCCTCTAAAACGTACAATGGCCTTTTATCCAATGCATAAGTATTTACCCAATAATATCCCGCATCGGTATCTTTATTCGGGCCCACATATCGACCAGTGGTGTATTTCGGTGCAATACTGTCTGGCACCGGTGCTACCCCATAAGGCAGTCTCGGTAGGGTATGAAATAACTGAGGCAATTTTGCATCCATCTTTTTAGCGATGAATGATGCCTCTTTAAGTAGCTCAAGCGGTGTTTTTGCGTAAAAACGAGGATCGGTACGTAAGAAATGTACGAATTCGGAAAAACTCCCCTCAAACCCTACTTGTTTGATAATTCTGTCCATCTCCGAGCGAATACGCGCCACTTCTTTTAGACCCAGTTCGTGAATTTCCTTAGGCGTCATGTCTGTGGTTGTGAAATGCTTTGCACGGTTAATATAAAATGCTTCGCCATCCGGCACGCTAGACCAAGCAATATTCTCTCTGGCGTTTGGTCTGTATTCATTAACGAAAAAGTCATGATACTTAAGATAAGAGGTATTGACGTAAGCTTCAATTACTCGCTTAGCTTCATTTTTTAGTTCCGCAAATTCTTGTTCTGGTAGATTGGCTTGGTTACTTAAAAATGGCGCAAAGTAAGGTGACTTTTCAATGTCACTCCCTTGGGCAACAAATGCCATAATGCTGTCTTCAAAACCCTTTAAAACCACCTTAGGCTGTGTAAGACCAATATCCAAGCCCTGCTTCATCCAGTAGATATTCTGTTCAAAATATCTCGGCAATTGCTTCATACGCGCAATGTATAACTGATATCCCAGCTTTGAACTGTAATCATGTCTTTGGATCATAAACCGTAATGCGCTGTGAAAACCATATTCCGAAGATAGCGGCACGTAATGTCCTTTAAACTGGTAGAGGTCTAGGCGGTTTTGTATCTGTGCACGCAATATCGCCAAATTGATTTGATTCTCTTCACTCAATTTTGTCTTGTCTAAGCTGTCTAATCGCGCTAGAAAGTGAATTCGCTGCTCATTTAGCGCCGCAAGATATTCAGGTGTTAAGTTCGACAATAGATACTCGGCGTTGAGGTCTGTGAGGCCTTCTGCATAGTGTTTGGTACGAAAATCCATGACTTGCTCAGCAAGTTGAGAGAAAGACTCATTAGGATTAGAAGGTGTGATCTGACACGCTGTCAATGAGAGTGCTAATGCAATTGCACTAAGTGGTTTTCGGAGTGAATTTAACACTACAGGGTTCCTTAACTTTCGCTGTGGTTTGCACCTTAACGAAGCCTGTTATCAAGATGCAAATTTAATCGACCAAGCATCTTAGTCATGCGACTAGTCTGGTGCAAGACAAAGTGCAAAAGGTAAAGTTGTTGATAAATTCACCTAATGAGATTAAATGTATATATTTTCCACCCTAAAAACGCAAATTTTACTTTTAAATTGTCGCAATTGCGATTAATGTAGCCAAACTTCAACTAGGATGAAATTATGACCCACGCCAAAGGATACTAGCGCTTCAAGATTAACTGTAATATTTGGTAATTAAGTACATGATGTTTCATGATCCAATGGCGCTAGCGCAAGAAAAAATGACGAAAGTCTGCCATTTTTTGGAACAGCATCACCTTCCACCCACACCTCTTAACTACCAGGTCACCTATACCTACATCAGTCGCAGTAACCCGGATTTGGTTGAGCGTCTTGATAGAGATCTACGCAATAGCATTACCATTGATAACGTATACATTGAGCAACTCTATTTCGAGTTTATTTACGCAGAGCATCAGGCTGAGCTCGCGGTCTTAAAAGAAGTAGACAACGTAATTGATGAGTTGACCGTATCCAGTGCTCGCTCACAACAAAGTATCAAGCAATTTAGCCAGCAGATAAAAAACTGCAGTCATGCTATAACCAATCAGGACTCTGCAACTAGCAAACAAATACTCGCTGAATTTGCGTTGCATACCGAACGTTTACTAGAACAACAACAACGCTTCAAAGCCAGCCTACAAAAAGCCAGCAAAACGCAAAATGAGCAAAAACAAGCTCTCAGCCATATTCGCAAACAGCGCCTCATAGATCCGCATACGGGGTTATACAAGCGCCATTACTTAAGTCAAAAAGCTGATTTATGGCTGGATCAGGACAAAGCTTTGTGTGCCATTTCAATTCAAGTTGATAACTTGGAAGAGTTTACGGCTAAATATGGCGATGTTATCGGCGAAGCCGTACTTCAACGCATCGCACATAAGATAAAAAAATACGTGGTAGAAAGTGGCATACCTGGGCGCACAGGCAAGCAAGAGTTTACTATTTTACTTGCTGACATTGAGCCTGAAACCGCACAAATCATCGCTGCGAAAATTCGCCAAGGCATTCAAAAGCTCAAATTTGTCAGCAATCGCGGTAATGTACAATTCCCTGAGTTACAACTGGCTGTTGGTATTGCAAAGCGGCAAACCGAGGCTGACTTCAATGAGCTCGCAAGTAAAGCCTCTTTTGCGGCACACAAAGCGCTGGCTTTAGGCAGAGATTGTTACATTTCAGGTGCCATTTAATAGCACCCAAATCAATAAATATTTGATTAATTGCTGTCACTATAAATTGCACCAACATATCCCTATCAAGTACACTATGCGCATCTAAACTGTGTCAGCAAGGCCAACATGAAAGAAGAAAATCAAGATACCACACACTTTGGTTATAAAACTGTCGAGTCCAATCAAAAAGAGTCACTGGTTGCAGATGTTTTTCATTCTGTCGCAGCCAAATACGACATCATGAACGACTTTATGTCATTCGGTATTCACCGTTTATGGAAGCGTCAAACAATTGCATGCTCTGGTGTTCGTAAAGGCCATAGGGTGCTTGACCTTGCTGGAGGCACAGGCGATTTAACGGCTAAATTTAGCCAGTTAGTCGGTGACACAGGCCAAGTTATCTTGGGGGATATAAATGACTCTATGCTAAAAGTCGGCAGAGACAAACTGCGCGATCTTGGTCTGGTCAATAATATTGAATACGTGCAAATGAACGCACAAGCACTGCCTTTCCCAGACAATAGTATTGACGTCATTACGATCGCATTTGGTTTGCGTAACGTAACAGATAAAGACGAAGCGATACGCTCGATGTATCGTGTTCTTAAGCCTGGGGGTCGTTTACTAATTTTAGAGTTCTCTAAAACGGACAACGAGGCACTGTCAAAGCTTTATGACTTCTACTCTTTCAATATTTTACCAACCATGGGTAAGCTGGTCGCAAATGACAGCGAATCATACCGTTACCTAGCGGAATCAATTCGTATGCACCCAGACCAAGAAACTCTGAAAGGCATGATGGAAACTGCAGGGTTTGAGCAAGCTAGCTATCAGAATTTTACTGGTGGCATTGTTGCACTGCACAGAGGGTTTAAGTACTAGTATAAAGGATAAAAGTTATGTGGATATCTGTGCTAACAGCCGTTGCTGAACAAGTTGTAAATCGTTTAATCACACTCGAGCCAGTGCTAAAACAAGATTTGCGTGATGCCGAGCACAGAGTATTGGCGATTACACTCACCGACTTAAAGATCTCTTGTGCATTTCATTACAATGGTGAGCATTGCTTTGTATATGGCAACTATCAGGACAGTGCCGATTGCCACATCACAACTTCTTTAGACACAGTTTCTGAGCTGAAAGATCCAAGCCAATTAACACGCCTTATTCGCGCAAATAAATTGGACTTAGAGGGAGATATCCATCTCGCTCAGGCTTACAGCAAAGCTTTCTCCAACTTAAAAATTGATTGGGCTGAACACCTATCTCGCTATCTTGGCGATGCGGGGGCACAACAGTTAGTGAACAGTTTGGGACAAAGTAAGGCCCATGCTCAAAAACACTGTGAGACCTTTGAGCAAATCTTTACACAGCTATGCCAAGATGAGCTTAACGTCACCGTTCACCCGCTGGAGTTGGAGCAGTTTAAATCCCAAACAAGGGCGCTGTCGCAGCAGTTGACTGCGCTTGAGCAACGCTTCAACGCACTAACCGATTAACTATTAAGGAGCTGGAATTGTCCATCGCTCGCCTCTACCAAATAGGTAAGACCTTTCTCAATTACGGCCTAGATGAGCTGTTACCACAACAATTGCAACCTTGGTATGCGAAGCTGCTACGCAAAGTACTATTTTGGCTACCCAACAAACATGCCGATAAATCGGCAGGGGCAAGACTGCGTCTTGCACTACAAACGCTCGGACCCGTATGGGTCAAGTTTGGCCAAATGCTGTCAACCAGACGAGACTTACTGCCACCTGATATCGCAATAGAACTGGCCGAGTTGCAAGACAATGTTAAGCCATTTTGCGGCACAGATGCGCAAAAACTCATCGAAAAAGCGCTGGAAATAGATGATATCGCAGCGCTATTCGAACAATTTGACCAACAGCCTTTGGCATCTGCATCAATTGCTCAGGTTCACAGCGCTAAACTCCACACTGAAGATGGCTTAAAAGATGTCGTGATTAAAGTCATTCGTCCAGATATCGAAAAACAAATCCTTGCAGATCTGTCTTTAATGGAGCAATTTGCAAAGTTACTTGCTGGCCTAGTGAGTGAAGGACGTAGGCTACGTCCAGTAGAAGTGGTGAGAGAGTACAGAAAAACCCTACTTGATGAACTGGACCTCATGCGAGAAGGTGCTAACGCCATTCAACTTAGAAGGAACTTTGAAGGCTCCGAGGCACTCTATATCCCCGAAGTTTATAGTGAGTATTCACGCCAGAATGTACTGGTCATGGAGCGTATTTACGGGATCCCCGTCTCTGATACCGAGACTCTTATCGAACAAGGTACTGACATGAAACTCCTCGCAGAACGAGGCGTTGAAGTCTTTTTCACTCAGGTATTTCGCGATAGCTTTTTTCATGCTGACATGCACCCTGGAAATATATTTGTCTCCTATGAGACCCCTCATAATCCGAAATACATTGGCATAGATTGCGGTATTGTTGGCACACTTAATCGCGAGGATAAGCGATATTTAGCAGAAAATTTCATTGCTTTTTTCAATCGAGACTATCGCCAAGTGGCACAATTGCACGTTGACTCTGGGTGGGTACCCGCGGACACCTGTGTAGAAGAGTTTGAGTTTGCGATTCGGACTGTCTGTGAACCTATATTCAACAAACCTTTGGCAGAAATTTCGTTTGGTCACGTATTGGTCAACTTATTCAATACTGCAAGAAGGTTTAATATGGAAGTTCAGCCTCAGCTTGTGTTATTGCAAAAGACATTACTCTATGTTGAGGGCCTTGGCCGTCAGCTATATCCACAGCTTGACCTATGGAAAACCGCCAAGCCATTTTTAGAACACTGGGTTCAAGAGCAAGTAGGACCGCTGGCTGTGGCAAAGAAAATGTATCAAAATTTGCCATTTTGGGCAGAGAAAATGCCAGAGCTGCCTGACTTAATTTACCAAAGTTTGAAGCGTCAAAACCAACGACCTCAAGCGGTATCTAACGGCCTAAGTAAACAAACAGTGCAAAGTATTTTACTCGGTATGGCCGCCTCAGCTTTGGCAATTATATCCGGCCTATGTTTTATCGCTGAACTGCATGGCGCCAGTCTCTTTAGTGCAATCGTTGCGCTATTGATATTTATCAGTGCATGGCGTAAAACAGGGTGATATTTTACGCACTCGGCGTATAATCGAGTTAGACCTTACAAATAACATGAATAAATGGAGTAACTATGGGATTCGGCGGTATTAGTATTTGGCAATTATTAATTGTATTAGCAATCATAGTATTACTTTTTGGCACAAAGAAATTGCGTGGCCTTGGTGGAGATCTGGGTAATGCCGTAAAAGGCTTTAAAAATGCCATGTCAGATGAAGAAAATAACTCTAAAGAGTCAGATAAGCCTCAAGAATCAATTCAAAATCAGACTCAACAAAAAAGCAGCACTACGAACACTGAAACTGACAAAGACAAGGTGTGATTAGATGGGCATGTGGGAGCTAGTTGTCGTCTTGATAGTCGGCTTAATTGTTTTAGGGCCTGAACGCCTACCGGTTGCGATAAGAACGGTGAGTCGTTGGATAAAAACCCTTAAATCAATTGCTAACTCCGTGAAAGCGGAAGTAAATGAGGAACTCAGGGTTCACGAATTACACTCAAATCTAAAAAAAGCAGAACAACAAGATATGAGTAATTTGGCACCCGAGCTACAAGAGTCCGTTGACGAACTCAAAAAAGCTGCACAATCGGTTCGTCACAGTTATCAGGACAAATCCGCGGCTCCACCTTCCAAAAAAGATTAAACACTAAGAAGTAACAGGAATTTTCATGTCCGATACGGCAACGAGTGGCTTTATTAGCCACCTGATTGAACTTAGAGATCGATTGATCAGAGCACTAGCAAGCATCTTAGTGATTTTTCTTGCTCTGGTATATTTTGCCAATGATATTTATGCGTTTGTAGCAAACCCACTGGTCTTAAGCTTACCTGAAAATACCACCATGATCGCAACTGATGTGACCGCGCCTTTCTTTGCGCCTTTTAAACTCACATTGTTTATCTCTTTATTCCTTGCAATTCCCTTTATATTGCACCAAGTTTGGGGGTTTTTAGCACCGGGACTGTACAAACATGAAAAGCGCATGCTCATGCCTATCTTGCTTTCTAGCGTCGTCCTTTTCTACGCAGGCATTGCATTTTGCTACTATGTTGTTATGCCCATTATTCTTGGCTTTTTGACAGCCGCTGGCCCATCTATGATGACCTTGTCACCGGATATCAGCAGTTATCTGGCCTTTATTTTAAAACTATTTTTCGCTTTTGGAGTGGCCTTCGAGATTCCGGTGGCCATTATGCTATTGTGCTGGAGTGGTGTAGCCACAACACAAGGCCTTAAAGAAAAGCGTCCATATATTGTCGTCGGGGCTTTTGTTGTGGCAATGTTCCTCACTCCCCCAGACGTGTTGTCTCAAACTCTGTTGGCTTTGCCAATGCTGCTCTTATTCGAAATCGGAATAATTTTAGCTGGCATATATAGTAAGAAGTCACAGCAACAGGAAATCAATAATGAATAGAATTATCGCAGTACTTGCTCTTGGTTTATCAGTTTCGGCCAATGCCAAAACCGTTGACATCGCTGCTTTGCAATCGTGCACGACGATCCAAAATGCGTTGAAACGTCTAGTGTGTTTTGATGATGCGATGGCTGGTAACCAGAATGCTGGTAACCAGAGTGCTGGTAACCAGAGTGCTGTTACAAACAGCCAACAACAAGTCGTAGCTAACCCTACACAAGTAACTGCACCAGTAACAACAAGCGTACCTGCGCAATCAGCAGAGCAAAAATTTGGCCTCGAAAATAAAGTAAAAGAGAAACTAGCCGATATCGATAATTTGACGATTGAAGTGGTCAAATTAAAAGAGTCAGCTCGTGGCGTACGTACATTCACACTCGCTAATGGACACGTTTGGAAACAGCTTGGCAGCGATTCATTTTTTGCTAAAGTAGGCGACAATGTCACCATAAAACGAGCTTCTTTTAATTCATACCTAATGAACAAAACTGGTTCAAATCGCTCAATCAGAGTAAAAAGACTACAGTAAATGCAACATAATATTATCGACGCTGGTGTTAACTTAACCAGCTCTCAATTTGATAAAGACAGAGAATCTGTTCTAGAGAGAGCTAGAGATGCCAATGTCGCAAATATGCTACTCATAGGGTGTGATATTCAGTCTAGCATTGATAGCCAAATAATGGCCAAATCCTATGGTTTTTGTAGTACCGCAGGTGTGCATCCACATGACGCAAAGGATGCACCTGCCAACTTGCTCTCTCAACTTAAAGAACTAGCAAGTTTAAAAGAAGTCGTGGCCATTGGTGAATGTGGCCTAGACTTTAATAGAGACTTCTCTCCTCGCCCTATTCAAGAGCAGGTGTGTGCAGCACAGCTGCAATTAGCAGAACAACTCGCCATGCCAGTATATTTACACGAGCGAGATGCCCACACGCGCTTACGCGCCTTGCTCTCAGAAGTCGATGTGAATGGCGTTTTGCACTGCTTTACCGGTGATAAGCAAGCGCTCAAATACTATTTGGATTACGGCTTAATGATAGGTGTCACAGGTTGGGTATGTGACGAAAGGCGTGGTCAACAGCTCCGAGAGCTGATTGAGTATATTCCCAATGATCGGTTATTAATTGAAACAGACTCACCTTACTTACTTCCCCGTACACTTAAGCCTAAGCCAAAATCGAGACGCAACGAACCTGCATACCTCCATGAAGTTGCAGGGCAGATCGCGAGCTTGAAAAAGACCACCTCAGAGGCAATCGCAAATTGTAGTAGCGAGAACTTTAATGCCTTATTTTCACCACAAGTAATGGACCACAACGCATGAGAATGATGCTGCTGTTGTTAGTAATACTAACCAGTTGGTCAGCATTTCCTGCTAAGACTGAGGCACAGAGCAGCGTGAGCAATGCCTTTTCATTACCCACTCAATTCCGCCACGAAGCTGCGCTTCCTTTCAGCTATACGGTCACAAAAAACAACAACATAAATGATTTACTAGCAAGTGATCCCAACTGGCAACAACATGATGCTGGCGCTTTAAACCTAGGTGAAGTAGACGATCATGTTTGGCTCAAAGTTATACTAAAAAATGACAGCCTTGTAGAAATTCCACTGCTACTGAGCATCAACAATAACCTGCTAGATAGTATTACAGCTTATATAATGCAGGCTAACCATTCTATTCTTACCTTAGATTTAGGTGATAGCCGCCCACTTGTTCAGAGACCAATTAAACATGAAGCTCAGTTAGTCCCTCTGGAAATTCCTGGAAAAAATCAAACTATCGTGTATTTAAATGTACGTCATCATGGTGCATTGAATATCCCTTTAAGTTTGTGGCATCCAGTTGAGTACTTGAAATATAAAAGTAAGTTTAATCTCATCTACGGCATACTCGCCGGGTTTATTCTTGCAATGATAGCCACTAACTTTATGATGTATAGCTTCACACGCCGCAAATACTTTCTGCATGGCACGCTATTACTGACAAGTGTTTGGTTATTGTTAGTACATTTATATGGCTTTGGTTATCGATATCTATATGCTGACTGGCAATGGATGCAGCAATATGGCCAAAGTATTTTGGTGCTACTTTCGACGCTTTTACTGATCCCGATACAGCGCAGCGCGATACTGCCTGTGTCTCCTCAGGGCAATACCGATAGCATACTCAAATATCTATTATTGATAGGTAGCTTAGTTACCATCACCTGCACACTCTTACCTATTTCATTAGCAATGAAACTCGCTTATGTATTTGCGATATCATTGGTTCTGTATTTTTGCACGATTACAATTTTTGCAAAGACTACAAAGCTAAGCCATAAACTCGTCGTGACTAGCGTTTATACTGCATTGCTAATTTCTCTGTGTTATCAATTCGGCTTTGAACTAGGACTACTTTCTGGTGCATTGTTAGAGCGCCCTGTTACTTACTTATGTTCCCTGTTTTTATGTACCTATGTCAGTTATATCTTAGCCAAACAATATATCGCAGAGCGCGAAGCACATATTAAACAGCAAGAACATAAACTGGCCAAGACACGAGCGGAAGATGCACTGCTCAAAGAGAAGCTCATCATTCAGGAACAAGCTAGAGAGGATCTTGAGAGTAGTATTGATGAGCGCACATTTGAGCTGCAGGTCACATTACGAGAATTAGAAGAGAAAAACCGTGAGCTCGAAAAGCTTAATATGGAAGACCCACTCACGAAGGTTAAAAATCGTCGCTATTTTGATAAACGCCTAATGATGGAAGTACGCCGTTCTAGACGAGAGCAAACGACGCTCAGTGTCATTATGCTCGATATTGATCACTTCAAACGAGTTAATGACGTCTATGGACATCTTGCTGGCGACCATACAATTTGTGCCTTTGCACAAAGCATCCAACAACATTTGAAGCGACCACATGACGAGGTTTTTCGCTACGGTGGTGAAGAGTTTGTGATCCTATTACCAAATACCAGCCAACAAGGCGCACAAGAGATTGCTGAGCAAATTAGGCTCTCTACTGAGCAGTGCGTGGTAAACATCGCCGACCAAGCGATTCGCTTTACTACCAGTGCAGGGGTGTATAGCGCAATAGCAACAGACACTCAAAACCCCACTATTTTTACCGATTTGGCCGATAAAGCACTTTATGAGGCAAAGCAACAAGGCCGAAATCGTGTTTGTATATATCAACATAAGCAGGAGACTTAACGTGGCTCAATCAGGACTAGATCTATTTCCTTATACGCGCATGCGCCGCATGCGTCGTGATGACTTCTCGCGACGTTTAATGTGTGAAAACACACTAACAGTTGCTGATCTAATTTATCCTGTCTTTGTCTTGGAAGGAAAAAATCGCCGTGAAGCGATACCATCAATGCCAGGTATTGAACGCCTTTCAATTGACTTGCTGATCGAAGAAGCGACACAACTGCAAGAGTTGGGTGTACCAGCTATTGCTATTTTCCCAGTAACACCAGCGGATAAAAAATCTCTTATGGCAGAAGAAGCGTATAACGCTGAAGGGCTCGCACAAAGAACTGTCCGCGCACTAAAAGAGGCTTGCCCGCAACTTGGTGTGATCACAGATATTGCCTTAGACCCATTCACTGTGCATGGACAAGATGGCATTATTGATGAAAATGGATATGTTATTAATGATGTTACCACCGAAGTCTTAATAAAACAGGCACTATCGCATGCTGAAGCTGGTGCTGACGTCGTTGCCCCTTCTGATATGATGGATGGCCGCATCGGTGCGATCCGAGATGCACTTGAAGAAGCCGGACATATCCACACTCGAATCATGGCCTACTCAGCAAAATACGCCTCAAGCTATTATGGTCCTTTCAGAGACGCAGTAGGTTCAGCAGGTAACCTAAAAGGTGCTGATAAAAAGACTTACCAAATGGACCCAGCTAACTCAGATGAAGCGCTACGCGAAGTAGCACTCGACCTACAAGAAGGCGCGGACATGGTTATGGTAAAACCAGGAATGCCTTATTTAGACGTCGTACGAAGAGTAAAAGATGAATTTGGTGTACCAACCTTTGCTTACCAAGTCAGTGGTGAGTACGCCATGCATAAAGCCGCCATAGATAACGGTTGGCTAGCTGAAAAACCGACGGTTATGGAGTCTTTATTGGCATTTAAACGTGCAGGCGCTGACGGCATTCTGACTTACTTTGCTAAACAAGTCGCAATTTGGTTGAATGAAAAATAGCGTATAGCTCGACATGAAAAAGAGCAACACCGTTGCTCTTTTTTAGCTGCATCACGTCATCTAAATTTGCTCAAAAAGTTAATCTCTTACCTTTACTCCTTTATCCTCAATTACCATCTAAAACAGTCTGCACACTCTTCCATTGAGGTACCTAACACTTCTCAATGGGCAAATTAGTTGCTCACCTTGAAAACACAAAGAGACCTAGAGAATAAAACGGCATCAGTACCAAGCATGCACCGAGGCGGGTGTCACCTTCCATGGATATCTCTTAAACCGAGTCCAGTACGACAGCTGAGTAGTACTGCCAAGATTAAGTATTAAATCCTAACCAAGAAGGCAGGCTAAATTAAAATGAAAAGGTGAGTTTACAGGACCTAAGGAAAAGTATTGCCTGATAGAGGCTTTGCCATATAAAACAGCCAATTAACAAACACTATTTGAGTATTATCATCAACTCGATAGAGATCTATGCAATAAATCTATTCAGCGACAGTGATACGCTATTTTGAATAAGAAAAGGCTCGTAATTAAAGGGAGTGACCATACTTTAACGGTAAGAAAGCTTACTATGCAGGATTGATTTTTTATGGTTCGGGATACTGCCTTATATATCCTTTAATAGCATTATAATAAACCAATGTTTTTAATAGTAAAAAAGCGCCAAAGGCGCTTTTTTATGCTTTCACTTGCGACGGTACTTCACCGATTAATTCACAGTCAAATAGTTTGGCCGCTTTCTGTATATCTTCTATATCAACAGACCAAAACAAGAACATCACTTTCTTTTTAGACTTTAGCTCCACAGATAAGATGTTTGCACCCAAGAGCTTTGTCACTTTAATCGCAGCGATTTCATCATGATGCAAGTAATGCGTTTTTGATAAGTATTTATAACTAAAGCCCGCTCTATCAATGTGTACATATCTTTTCTTCATTTGGATAAGCAGCAGCGAGGTAACTATAAACAGTGTACTTGCACCAACGATTAAATTGGCTACTTGCGAAACTCCAAGACTTGAAAATAATATATAGAATAATGCGGTTAGTAGTATTTGTATCGAATATACAAACCAGTTAATTCGCAAATTGATTGTCTTCATGAGTACCTCCGAATTTTACTCAACTCATCAACGTAATACTAATAGCGGGATATGATAAATTCGCACTGTTCCTAAATCAAGCATGAAAGTCTTTTTTTCTTCAACAATATATCAATTGCAATGAATCCGAATACTTTTATGAATTCTTGCATAAATCACTAAAACAAAATAAAAGCCCTTTAAAATTAAACAATTAAGTAAATAAATGTAAATTCATAAAAAATATCTTTAACCAAATACAACAGGTTAACAATTGCAAATAATTTCATTTATTGAAACAAAGCTAATTATTTCATGAACTTATAAAATAATGATATTTTTGAGTAATATTATTTATAAATAAAAGAGTATAAAAAATGGTAAAACCATATTTTGGTACTAAAAACAAATATAAAATCCAAACTTTATAATGATTTATTTAAAATAAGAAATTAAACATAAACGTTTTGTTAGGTGATGACTTGAAGCGTCAGAATTGCAAAATTTGGCATATAAAGTATAGACATAAAAAAACCGCCTTTCGGCGGTTTTTCTAAAAGTCAGCTTAAGTATAAATTACTTAGCAGCTTTCTTTTCTTTCTCAGCTGCGATTACCGCGTCAGCAACGTTTTGCGGACATGGTGCATAGTGAGCGAATTCCATTGAGAACTGACCACGACCAGACGTGATAGTACGTAGGTGACCAATGTATCCGAACATTTCAGATAGAGGTACTTCACCCTTGATACGAACGCCCATTGCGCCAGCTTCTTGGTCTTTGATCATACCACGACGACGGTTAAGGTCACCGATTACGTCACCTACGTTGTCATCTGGCGTGAATACGTCAACTTTCATGATAGGCTCAAGAAGTTGTGCACCCGCTTTAGGGATAGACTGACGGAAAGCACCTTTAGCAGCGATTTCGAATGCGATTGCTGATGAGTCAACTGCGTGGAAACCACCGTCGAATAGCTCAACTTCAACGTCAAGTACAGGGAAGCCAGCTAGAACACCTTCTTCCATCATTGACTTGAAGCCTTTCTCAACTGCAGGCCAGAATTCTTTAGGTACGTTACCACCAACAACTGAAGATGAGAACGTGAAGCCAGAACCAATTTCGCCAGGCTTGATGCGGTAGTCGATCTTACCGAACTGACCAGAACCACCAGACTGCTTCTTGTGCGTGTAGCTGTCTTCAACTTCTTGCGTGATAGTTTCACGGTAAGCAACCTGCGGCTGACCAACAACTAGCTCAACGCCGTAAGTACGCTTAAGGATGTCTACCTTGATGTCTAGGTGAAGTTCACCCATACCTTTAAGGATAGTTTCACCTGAATCTTCGTCAGTCTCAACCTGGAATGACGGATCTTCTGCAACCATCTTACCGATAGCAATACCCATCTTCTCGTTACCACCTTTATCTTTAGGTGCAACAGCGATAGAGATTACCGGATCAGGGAAGATCATCGCTTCTAGTGTACATTCGTGCTTAGGATCACATAGAGTGTGACCAGTTTGAACGTTCTTCATACCTACAACTGCGATGATGTCACCCGCTTGTGCTTCAGTAAGTTCGTTACGCTCGTCTGCTTGCATCTCAACCATACGGCCGATACGCTCAGTTTTACCAGTTGCAGAGTTAAGGATCGTGTCACCTTTTTTCATGCGACCAGCGTAGATACGGATGAACGTAAGTGCACCGAAACGGTCGTCCATGATTTTGAACGCAAGCGCTTTAAGTGGCTCATCAGCGTCAACTGTCGCAACGTCACCAGTAGGCTCACCAGTTTCAGGATCAGTTAGAGGCTGAGGATCAACTTCAGTTGGAGACGGTAGGTAGTCTACAACTGCGTCTAGTACTAGCTGCATACCTTTGTTCTTGAATGCAGAACCACAGAAAGTTGGGAAGAAAGCAAGGTCACGTGTACCTTTACGGATACAAGCTTTGATTTGCTCTAGTGAAGGAGTTTCACCTTCCATGTATGCTTCCATTAGGTCGTCGTCTTGCTCTACAGCAGACTCAACTAGCATCTCATGGTACTCTTCAACTTTCTCAACCATGTCAGCTGGAACGTCAGTGATTTCGTAGTTTTCTGGTAGGCCAGTCTCGTCCCAGATGTATGCTTTCTTTTCTAGTACGTCAACAACACCTGTGAACTGATCTTCGATACCGATTGGAAGAGTCATAACTAGTGGGTTTGCGCCAAGTACTTTTTCTACTTGACCTACTACGCGGTAGAAGTCTGCACCCATACGGTCTAGTTTGTTTACGAAGATACAACGTGCAACTTCTGATTCGTTCGCATAACGCCAGTTAGTTTCTGACTGTGGCTCAACACCACCAGAACCACAGAATACACCGATACCGCCGTCTAGTACTTTAAGTGAACGGTAAACTTCAACTGTGAAGTCAACGTGTCCAGGAGTATCGATAACGTTTAAACGGTGGCCTTTCCACTCACAAGTAACAGCTGCTGACTGGATAGTAATACCACGCTCTGCTTCCTGTTCCATGAAGTCAGTAGTTGACTCACCGTCGTGTACCTCACCAGTTTTGTGAATTTTACCAGTAAGCTTTAGAATACGCTCAGTGGTGGTAGTTTTACCCGCATCAACGTGCGCGAAAATACCAATGTTTCTGTATTTCGATAAATCTGCCATTGTTTTACTCTATTTAAAGTAGAAAAATTATTCGGCGGGAGTATATCACCTCTTTGGGCGAACATCATCCTTGAAGTCGATTAAAATGCAGTCAATTTGCAATTAAAACGCATTCATTGCCATATTGCATTGTTGAACTAGACAAAATAAGCCAAATAAAGGCTTAATCGCCGTCAATAATGTCTCCGACTTGGCCTAAGACTGAGCCCTCACCTTGACGGCTACCGCCTTGCTTTGGTGCACACTCTAGGACTCTATCTGCCAATCTAGAGAATGGTAAGCTCTGGATCCAAACAGTGCCATGGCCACTTAAAGTCGCCAAAAACAACCCCTCACCACCAAAGAACATACTCTTGAGACCTTTAACACGCTCAATATCAAACTCAATGCCTTCGCTAAAGCCCACAACACAACCAGTGTCAACTTTGAGTGTCTCACCATTGAGTTGTTTTTCTACAATCGTACCGCCAGCATGCGCAAATGCCATGCCATCACCTTGTAGATGCTCCAAGATAAACCCCTCTCCACCAAAGAACCCTGCTCCCAGTTTACGCTGAAATGCGATGTCGACTTTGGTACCAAGCGCTGCACACAAAAAGGAGTCTTTTTGTAGATACACGGATTCACCTAACGTAGACATATCAAGTGCCAAAATGGAGCCAGGAAATGGTGCTGCAAACGCAACTCGCTTTTTACCACTGCCCTCATTAGTAAAGTGCGTCATAAATAAGGACTCACCACTGATCAAGCGCTTACCAGCACTGAATAGCTTACTCATAAACCCTTGATCGACGTCCGCGCCATCGCCCATTTTGGCCTCAAAACTAATGCCGTCTTGCATGTAATTCATTGCACCCGCCTCTGCTATCACCGTTTCATTGGGATCAAGCTCAACTTCAACCATCTGCATAGACTCACCAATGATTTCGTAATCAATTTCATGGCAACGCATAACACTCTCCTTTATATTTGTTTAGTTGCTTCTGGTACCGCTTACCGCTTCTAACTTAGTCTAATTCGTCAATCTTCGATACAAGTTCAAAGTGCACTTGCGCCTAAAACCAAATAAATAGCCCTAAAACCAACGCGACCCCCAACAACGGCACACAAACCGTCAACACAGCAAGAGGCCAATAAGCATCTTGATGCTTTTCACCGCAAATGGCTCTAACAGTTGTCACCACATACCCATTATGTGGCAGTGTGTCGAGTGCCCCCGAGCTTATGGCAACAACTCGATGCAATTGATTAGCATCTACACCCAAATCTAAATAATGAGGCGCAACCAAAGGCAATGCGATTGCTTGGCCTCCAGACGCTGAGCCTGTCAAAGCGGCAATCACGCTAATTGCGATGGCTGCACCTACTAGTTCATTACCCGGAATTGAAGTCATTAGTGCAACTGCTTCTTGGAATGCTGGCGTTCCTTTGGCAACAGCACCAAACCCAACCACTGCAGCCGTATTGCCAATAGCTACGAGCGCACCTGTTGTTCCTAAATTAATCGCCTGGGTTAAATTTTTAAAATACTTAAAGTTAATGGCACAGATAGCAAGTACCCCGCCTAATAGCGCTACGATAAGTGCGCTTTGTTGCAATTGTTCATGAAGAAAGAACGACAAAAGTAAAACCACAAGTAAGGGGATTAAACCTGTAATCGGATGAGGTAAATGACGCTTATCTTCAATTGGATCACCGTCTCTAGCAACAAATTGCTCACCATTATTGACTGCTTTTTTTATCATTTTAACCAAGAGAAAATAGCCTAATACCGCCATAAATAGCGCCACGACTAAACTTTCTTGCCATGCTGCATAAGGTGATGTCCCCAAATACTTGATAGGGATCCAGTTTTGAATTTCCGGTGATCCAGCCGAAGTCATGGTAAATGTCACCGAACCAAACGCCAACACCGCGGGAATAAAGCGTCTTGGTAAATTGGCGTCCTTAAATAAACTAAGTGCCATTGGGTATACAGAGAATGCGACAATAAATACACTGACCCCTCCATAAGTCAGCAATGCACACGCCAATACGATAGCAAAAACCGCATGTTTCATGCCTATTTTATCAGTAATGTATCGCGCAATTGCATCTGCGGCCCCCGTATCCTCCATAAATTTGCCAAATAAAGAACCGAGCAAAAACATAAAAAACCAAGCTTGTATAAATCCACTAAAACCCGACATATACAAGGACACAAAATCTTGTCCAGACGTATCGTTAAACAGAGACAAATGGCTACTTAATGCCACAACAAGCGCGCACAAAGGCGCTGAAATAAACAAATTCATACCGCGCAGAGTCAGCCAAATCAGCCCTGACAATGCCACAATAAGCCCCAATGTACTGAGCATTAAACCACCTCTTTTGTTATTTTTATGTAACTGTTATACGCCGAAATACACATGAAATAAAGTTTAGGAAGCGACCATGCTCGACAAAATTTTAAGTAGCACTTCGGTCCACTTTATGACGAATAAAAATTAAATGAGAATTATTTTCAAAAAGATATTGACACCAAGCTTAATGTTATTGATAATCAATCTCAACAAAGTAAGTGACGGTTTATTTTGTTGAAGTACTCTATTTTGTTTCTCGACCCTGAAACACGTTGAGCGAACGTTATACGCTAGGTTAAAGCTAGGTATTTTACGCCCCTAAATTATCAAGCAAACAACCGACTATTTTACTTGCTACATTGCTCATATCAGTGACGGTAGATATGACACTAAAAGCCCGCTCGACCCGCGGGCTTTTCTATTTCTGCATCCATACTTTTTTGACTTTTGATAAGCACTGAGATTTCATAAAACGTCCAATCCAAGCTGTTAATTAACAATTACAACCCAACTGTGCACAACACAAAAATACAAATGAGAATTATTTCCAAAAAGATATTGACTTAGATCAAAATACAATTGATAATCAATCTCAACAAAGTGAGTTGACGGCTTATTTTGTTAAGTACGCTAAATTGTTTCAAGACCCTGAAACACGTGATGCACACGTAAAATGCATAGGTTGCAGATGCTTTGCTCTAACGCCCCTTAAAGTAAAGCATACTCAACCCACTTACTAATTTTTACTTGCTACATTGCTCATATCGGTGACGGTAGATATGATCATTAAAAGCCCGCTTAAGCGGGCTTTTTTATTGGTAAAATTCCAGTTTTAATCGGCAACCCAGTTAAACTTCAATATTGCTTAGGGCAATAAACCCCCCAATGATACAAATGAGAATTATTTTCAAATAAGTATTGACACCCACTCAAATCTAACTGATAATCAATCGCAACAAAGCAGATAAGCACTCACTTTGTTGACGTACTCAAATTTGTTTCTCGACCCCGAAACACGTGTTGCGCACGCAAACAGCTTTAGGTTGTCAGTGATGAACTTTAACGCCCCTTAAGGTGATTCACTAGCAACCGACTTACTATTTTACTTGCTACATTGCTCATATCGGTGACGGTAGATATGAACCTAAAAGGCCCTATTAGGGCCTTTTTTATTGCCTCTTTGTACCCAATTGTAATCTAGTGTAATAGCTTCCTATTTGTACCCTTGTTAGAGTTTCGTGCCTTTTATTACTTGCACCTTGCTATGACCAAAACTCGCTATCGCTATAATTTAATTTTAACGATACTGCTGCTAACTGGTTTTATTTTTACCAGTTGGTTTAGTCTAATCATTGCTAAGCAATCCTTGTTCAATGGGATCGAAAACGATGCACTGCCCCTAACCAGTCACCTCATTCACACTGATCTGCAAAAACAGCTGCAAGCACCGATTATTATTTCTGCTCAAATGGCGCACAACACTTTTTTACATGCATGGCTGATTGATAACAAAGAAAACAAACAATTGTTGTTTGAGTATTTACGACAAACTCGCCGAGAGTTTGGTGCCGTCACTGGTTTTTTAGTTACCAGCGACGATCAGAAATATTACCGGTACGATGGCGAAACTTCTGATCTCGATACACAGAGTACACAAGACCAGTGGTATCAAGAAACTTTAGAGAGCCCCAACCCATATACTTTGAATGTCGATTTAGACCCCCGCGATGACCATCAAGCCGTGGTCTTTGTGAACCATAAGATTCAGCACAAAGGTCAGGTGCTAGGGGTAACGGGTGTCGGTGTAAAGCTAGATCACCTAAAGCGATTAATCGATAAATACCAACATACTTACGATCGTAAGGTCTATTTTATTGACCATAAAGGACGTTTATTGTTTTACAATGACTCGACGTTTACCGACGCCACACTAACCGATAAATTTGGCATACACAGCACTAAACTGCTCAATCAAAACAACTACAAGTTAAGATTAGAACAGGATAAAAAAACAATCTTTATCAACTCACGGTATTTAGAACAGTTTGGTTGGTATTTAGTCGTAGAGCAAACACTTACTCAAGATAAGTCTTTTTCAGATACTTTGTACATCAATTTGTTCATGGGTGTAGTGATCACCGCAGTAATACTTGCAAGCGCGCAGCTGACATTCAATCACTACCAAAAACGTCTTGAAAAAATGGCCACTTTCGACAAACTGACCAATACCCATAACCGTCAAGCATTTGAACCCTTGCTGCAAAAAGCTTTGCATAAAGCGCGTACGCAATTTACGCCTTTAACCATGCTGATTCTGGATGTAGATCACTTTAAACAAGTTAATGATGAGCATGGGCACTTGGCCGGAGACAAAGTATTGGCGCAGGTCGCTCAGGTTTGCAAAAGTGTAGTGAAATCCCGTGGTGTTACTTGTAGATGGGGCGGAGAAGAGTTTGTCATCCTACTACCCAAAACCACACTAGACAATGGCTATGAGTTAGCACAGCAGATCCACGATGAACTGAATAAAAGCCCGTGCGAGGTAAAGGTCACCGCAAGTATTGGCATTGCACAATACCATGTTGATGAGTCGGAGGATGGCTTACTAAAACGAGCCGATGCTGCTTTGTATCGTGCGAAAAGCACCGGCAGAAATCGCACGGTGCTTGCAGAAGCCGCTTAATTAGCGGCGGTTTTTCCTTGCGCGGGCACGTCGCTGGCGCTTTTCTTCTTCTCGAGCTGCTTTTTTTGCTTCAGCGGCAGCACGCAATTCTGCCACCATTTGCTCTTCATCTTCGCGCATTTGCGGGGTTTCCATTGTCACCCTGCCAAGGATTGCATCACGCAATTCGTTAATGAGAATTTCCGACATTTTATGCGTATCAACCTGATTCCCTCCACGGATACAGCCGCGTTTACGGCCTGCCATTTCAATAAAGGTCCAATCGCACTCTGGTAATTCATCTATCTTGTAGCGGCTTTTTAGCAACTCTGGGTATGCTTTCAATAAATACTCAGCAGTATAACTGGCAACTTCTTCATAATTAATCGCTGTATCACGTATCGCGCCTGTTGCTGCCAGTCGATAGCCGGAGTTTTCATTTTCCACTTTTGGCCACAACATGCCCGGCGTGTCATACAGCATGATGCCATCTTCTAAGCGAATACGTTGCTGCGCTTTAGTTACCGCAGGTTCATTACCCGTTTTAGCCACAATACGGCCCGCTAAAATGTTGATCAGTGTCGACTTGCCAACATTTGGGATCCCCATAATCATGGCTTTCAATTGTTTGTCTTGACCCACTTTATGTGGCGCTAGCTTTTTACACAGCGTATTTATGCGATGCACCTCAGCCGCCTTATCATGACCAAACGACAGTGTTTTAACTCCATCTTCTTGCTCAAAATACTCCATCCAAGCTTTAGTCATCTCGGGGTCTGCAAGATCTGCTTTATTCAAGATTTTGATGACCGGCTTGTCACCTCGCAGCTGCGTTACCATCGGGTTTTCACTGCTATATGGGATACGTGCATCAAGCACTTCGATAATGACATCCATCTGCGGCATGATCTCTTTGATCTCATTACGCGCTTTGTTCATATGCCCAGGAAACCATTGGATGGCCATAAAAAATCTCTCCAAAACTAAAATCTGTGGCTATTTTAACGTAAAACGCACCAGATAGATAAATCTTGATATACTGATGCTTTAAAAACTCTCTGCGCACTATCATGGCACTAAAATCGACAATCTTAAAAGCACATTTAAATATCAGCGACATGGATAGACATGTTTATACTGACAAGTCTCTAACTATTGCACAGCACCCATCGGAAAATGAACAGCGCTTAATGGTGCGTTTACTTGCTTATATACTGCAATATAACGAAGAGCTCACGTTTACCAAGGGCTTATGTGTAGATGATGAGCCAGCAGCATGGCAAAAAAACCTAACTGACGACGTTGAATTATGGGTTGATATTGGCTTGCCAGACGAAAAGCGACTCAAAAAAGCCGCTGTTCGCGCCAAGCAGGTTGTTTTGTATACCTACGGTGAAAATACGCAAGAAATCTGGTGGAAAAAAAATCAGTCTGCAGCGAATCAATACGGCAATTTGTCTGTATTTAGCTTACCGTATAGTGCAACTTCCCAAATGACAGAGTTATTTGCTCGCTCAATGGATTTGACAGCCACCATTCAAGATGGCGAAATATGGCTAAGTAATTCTGAACATAGTGTGCAGATCACACCACAACAACTAAAGTAGGGAAGCCAATGAGAATAAAGCGGATCGTCGTATTGCACGGGTTATATATGTCGGGTTTTGTGATGCAACCGCTTTGTAAGCGCTTAGAGAAGACAGGCTGCGATATTCTCAACCTAACCTACAATACACTTGACCCAGACAAACATACCATCTTTCAAAAAATAGATGCATTTGTTGACGGCCAACCCACGGCATTGGTGTGTCACTCTATGGGAGGGTTGGTCGCTAGAGACTACCTCACTTATGCATCACCGCAAAGTCAACATGTTAAAAAGGTCATCACGCTTGGTACGCCTCATAAAGGGAGTGCAATTGCCAAGCATATGCATGACAAAGGGTTTGATAGGCTTTTAAAAAACAGCGTTGAATACCTATTGAGTGAAACCAATACGTGGCCTTTTCATGCGCGTTTATATAGTATTGCGGGTGATCTGCCCATTGGTTTGATGCCATTGTTGCAAAAAGGCAGCCGCTCTGATGGTACCGTACTACTTGATGAAACCAAGCTCAAAGGTATGGCTGAGCACAAGATATTTCACCTCAGCCACACCACTTTAATTTACTCACGCACGGTGATGGACTATATCATTGAGATCCTACATCGTGATGAATAGCTCACTTGTCAGCTCTTTGTGCTAATTTATATGCAACTAAAGCGATGATACCCATAATTAGTGGCACGGGTGCAGCTAAGTAACCAAACGCGTCTGAATTAGCATAGCTTGCTCCTGCGAGGTGACCAACTAAACCGACGACAAAAGCAACTAACGCAATGACAACTACGGTAAGTTCGCCTCTATGCTGTGACTCTGTTTTACCTTTCATAGTGCTCTCCTTGATTAAACTAACGTCCTAAAAGATAAAGGTTGGGAATGAATAGAACGTTTTGCCCATTCATTATGGCGCCATAAAGCGTATAAAAATTGACCTAAATCAAGTTCGTTATGTACAAATAATCCCCTCTTTTAACCCCTTGCGATGGATCAAGCATAGGTCGAGTAATCAGACAAATTGGCAAACTTTAAGCTAGTGCAAACACCTTTTTCGATGATACTAATCGCTTTTCATTGATAGCCAAGTTACTGAACTTGGGCCAAACTAGGTGTCATAGAGTTAATACGGGCTGCAACTTCAATAGCCCATTAACGACACAAATTTCTGCGGCTTAAGCCGTCAACTGAACCTAGGGTGGAAAAAGACATGAGTAATAGCATTGGATTAGACGCACAAAAAAGTCAGCAATTGGTAGAGTCATTAAATACTTTATTGAGCAGCTATCAAATTCAATATATGAATGCCCGTAGTTTTCACTGGAATATTAAAGGTAGAGAGTTTTTTGAACTACATGTAAAGTTTGAAGAGATTTACAATCAGTTGCTACTCAAAGTGGATGAGTTAGCAGAGCGTATTCTAACGATTGAAGGGACTCCCCTTCATGCATTTAGTGACTACCTTGCTATCAGTGAAATCAACGAAGCAAAAGGGGTGCAAAATGGACCTGAAGCGGTGGCTATTTTACTAGATGGTTTCACTTTACTCATCAAAGCTCAGCGCAGTATTTTAGCGCAAGCTTCTGATGCCGAAGATGAAGGCACCGCATCGTTGATGAGTGATTATATCACTGAGCAAGAAAAGCTCGTGTGGATGCTGAAGGCATATTTAGGCTAACAGCTTTATTCGGTTAACCACTCAGCCGCCCCACGATGGCTAGGGTGCTGACTAAGGTAAGCGGCGACATCAAGGTAAAGTTGCACTTGGATGTCGCTTTGTGACCACAATTCATTGATGATTTTTCTAGATAGGGCATCAATGCCTATGTAGTCAATACGACGATAACCTCTCTTTTCCATATCAGAAAAATAGTCCTTTAGCGCCTCAATGCTGTCGCTGGTTGTCATTTCAAATTGACTCAAGTTAATCACTGCACCATACAATTGACCAGGGTTGTAATTGAGCCATTTTTGACGCGCTTCTTGTTCTAACGCTGTCATTCCTTCACAATTAAACGCCCCGACTAAATTCACAAAAACATTGGGGGGAGTGATATCGATTTGCCATTGCCCATGTACCGTAAACATGCCACCCTCTCTAATACCGTCAATGCGGTGCTCTCGCACCGCGGTAATTAATGAGTCAGCTTGTCGCTTCAGGAAGCAAAGAAATAAAAAATGCCATCTCTAGTGCTTTCTCGTGCAAACTTTTGAACCTGCCCGACGCGCCACCATGACCCGAGTCCATATCAGTTTTTAATACCAAGAGATTTTCATCTGTTTTAAATTCTCTCAGCTTAGCGACCCATTTCATTGGTTCCCAATACTGGACTTGGGAATCATGTAGCCCAGTTGTCACTAGAATATTAGGATAGTCCTTCGCTTCTAGGTTGTCATAGGGAGAATACGATAATATGACATCGTAATACTCTTTTTCATTCGGATTGCCCCACTCATCATACTCGTTCGTTGTCAGTGGTATCGTTTCGTCCAACATAGTCGTCAACACGTCTAAAAATGGGACGTGACAGCCAATACCAAGATAAAGCTCAGGAGCTTGATTTATTACAGCCCCCATTAGAAGACCTCCTGCACTGCCACCTGATGCAAATATCTTGTCTGCGGCCCCATATTGCATATCGACCAATGCACGAGTCACATCAACAAAGTCATTAAAGCTATTTTCTTTGTGTGCTTTCTTTCCGTGTTCATACCATCGACGGCCTAACATTTCGGACCCTCGAATATGTGCGATCACATATACAAAGCCTCTATCCAACAAACTTAATGTGGAACTAGAAAAAATAGGGTCTATTGTGTAGCCATATGCACCATAGCCATATTGCAGTAATGGGTTGGTACCATCTTTATTGAAAAGCGATTTGCGATATACGATTGATGCTGGGATTTCCTCTCCGTCACGCGCCCTAATATGAACTCGCTCAGAAGCGTAATCAGACGGGTTAAAGTCACCAAGTACCTTCATTTGTTTCTTTAGCGTCTTTTTCCCTGTCGCTAAATCACACTCAAAAATACTGCTTGGCGTCGTAAGGCTAGAGTAAGAAATTCGCACCGATGTGGCACTCGATTCAGGGTTGTATGCAACACCTGCATAGTAACACTCATCTTCAAAGCCCAACTGATAGCTCGCTCCGTGATAGTCGTGAATGACAAAGCGGATCTGACCTTTTTCCCTCTCTGTAATCACAAAGTGACTATCAAACAATTCCAACCCTTCTAGTAATACGTGCTCCCGATGGGCTATCACTTCTTCCCATTTGCTTGGATCATTTATCGCATCAGCACTTGCACGAACTAAACGGAAGTTTTTCGCGTCGCTATTTGAGAGCAAATAATAGTAATCACCAAACTTTTCAAGACCGTATTCATGCCCTTCTTGACGCGCAAGTAAGCGCTTAAACTCGCCAAGAGGCTGGTTAGCATCTAAATATAAAACGTCACTTGTTTCAGTTGCTGAGAGATAAATAAAAATTTCACTCTCATCTCGGCTTTTACCCAACCCCATATAAAATTGGCGATCTTGCTCTTCATATACCAACACATCTTCACTTTGAGGTGTGCCCAATATATGTCGATAAACCTGAAACCCCAGTAATGTTTGTAAATCTTTTTTGACGTAAAAAACCGATTTATTGTCATTGCCCCAAACGATTTGACCTTCAGTTTCGAGCAGCATATCATCTAATAACTTGCCGGTTGCAATATCTTTAAAGCGTGCGGTGTAAATGCGACGACCATCAATGTCTTCGCAATACGCCAATAGCGCGTCATCCGGACTGACAATCAACTCCGCCAATTCATAAAACTCATGACCTTTTGCGAGCTCATTCACATCGAGTAGCAACTCTTTGTTTTCCATTTTTTCATTGAGCGCGCGATAGTGGCGACCATATTCTTCCTCACCACTCACCTCATTGGTATACCAATAGTGCCCATCTTTAACGGGAACGGAGGAATCATCTTTAACGATACGCCCTTTCATTTCTTCGAATAGCTTACTTTGTAGTGCAGTATGAGGTTTCATTACTGCTTCGCAGTACTCATTCTCTGCTTTTAAGTGGGCCAGAACTTCTTCGTTTTGACGTTTATCATCGCGCATCCAGTAATAGTTATCTGTCCTTTGATGCCCGTGTATCTCCATTTGATGGGGTACTTTTTTTGCCACCGGTGGGGTAAGCGCTTTGGTCATGTATCTGTTCCTGAATTATTATTATGGTACCAGTCTATCACAGCCTTGCATTACGTACAGCGCAGGTTTCATGCACAGCTTTGCGCCTGCAATAAATAGGATCCATAGTTCGTTACTGTCTTAATCAGACGCTTTGGCAAGACAATACTTTATAACATCACACTTTAAAACAAGAGAGCTTACCCTCTTACCCTAATTTTGTCGTTTAAAACAAAAAACCCAGCTACTGTGCTGGGTTTTTTAAACATATGCTGCGGTATTTATGCGTTACTCGCTGAACCGTCCTCGTCCATATTTCTATCTCGGCGCATCAGCCTGCGTCCAAACTTGCCAAATGTACTCTTTACATCAACCAAGATAATGTACAAGCAAGGCACTAAAATCAACGTGATCATAGTTGCAAACAACACCGCGAAACCTAGGGATATTGCCATAGGTATCACAAATTTAGCTTGCAAGCTGGTTTCGAAGATAATCGGTGTGACCCCTGCAAATGTCGTGATTGACGTTAAGGTAATCGCTCTAAATCGTGCACACCCTGCTTCAATCACGGCATCTTTCAGCCTAACACCTTCTTTACGAACTTGGTTAACATAGTCAGTCATGACCAGCGAGTCATTAATTACAACCCCGGCAGCAGCAATTAGGCCAAAGGTCGACATCATGCTCATGTCTAAACCATTCAACCAGTGACCCCAAACAGCGCCAATCAAGCTAAATGGAATAACCGACATAATAATTAATGGCTGAGAATAACTCTTCAGTGGTACGGCCAAAAGGATATAAACAATCATCATACCGGCAATAAAGAACATGACTTGCTCATCTGCTTGAGCTTGAGTTTCTTCTACCGAGCCACCTAACTCAGACTTAACCCCTGGGTATTGCTCATACAGTTTAGGTAATAGATTCTCTTTAATATTTTTAACCACGGCAGAAGGCTCAATTGCTTGCTCGTCGATGCTACCGTATACGTACACTGTGCGATATCCACCTTCTCGACGGATGTAACTTACACCTGGCTTTTCAGTAAACTCAACGACGTCGCCCAATACCACTTCTCGTCCTACAGGCGTTTTCACCAAAGCATACTTCAAAGAAGCAACGGCTTCCCTATCCAGCTCTGGATACCTCACCATCACACGAATTTCTTCACCATCTCGGATCACTCGTTGCGCTTCACCGCCATAAAAGCTATCTCCAATTTGGCTTGCAATACCTGATAATGTCAGGCCAAGTTCGTACGCCACAGGTTTTAATGATAACTGTACTTCTTTGCTCGGTGGATCGATGGTTGAGCTGATATCAAATAAGCCTTTTTCCTGTTGCAGCATAGAGATAAATTGTCTCCCCGCGGCATTCAAGGTATCAATATCTGGACCGTAAAGTAGGTAACCAAATTCACCATCACCATTACCCTGATCATTCACATCATCAATAACAAGTAATGACTTAACACCTGCAATAGTCGGCATATTTTCACGCCATCTGCGTGATAACTCAAATGCATCAAATGGACGAAGATCTTCATCAACTAATACCGCAAGCACTGAACCTTCACTGCGACCTTCATTCCAAACAAGAATATCTTTTAGCATTTTTTGCCCATATTCTTGCTCGATCTCGCGATCCACTTCTAGCATCATCTTTTCAACTTGCGTAACCGCAGCCAAAGTCTGCTCATCAGAAACATTATCATTGAGTAATATTTTGACCATTGGATAGTCATGAGGCACTTTAGGAAGTGGGATAAAACGCACTTGGCTAGACGTGATCAATGACATGCTGATAAGGAATAAGGCAATAAAGCCAGAAAATACTGCCCAGCGCCATTCCACACACTTTTCCACAGTGCTGCGGTAAGGACCATTCACGAATGCAAAGAAGCGCTTGTTAAACTTAGCGCGCCAGCTGCCTTCACGCATTGGCTTAAACTTTGTGTGCGCCAAGTGTGCCGGCAAGATCCATTTTGACTCGATCAAACTGAATATCAGGCACAGAATCACCACAATAGAAATCGACTTAAAGAAAGCGCCTTGTGGGCCACTCGACATTACCATAGGCGCGAAAACGGCCATCGTGGTCAATACCCCAAAGGTTGCTGGAGTCGCTACACGCTTAGCGCCGCGAACCACACTATCAACGCTCGGACCACTGCGTTCAATTTCCGTGTAGGAGGCTTCCCCAATAACAATGGCGTCATCAACAACAATCCCCAGTACCATAATAAATGCAAAGAGAGATACGATATTAATGCTGATACCAAATACCGGCATCAACATTATGGCGCCAAGGAAGCACACAGGTAAACCAATCATAACCCACAGCGCAAGCTTAAAACGCAAGAATATTGACAACATAATGGCGACTAATAACGCCCCTTGAAGCATATTCTTTTTCATCATTTCTAGACGTGCATCAAGATAGTAAGTCATATCAACAATGGGTGATAAAGACACACCCGCTGGCAAGGTTTTATTTTTTTCTTCGATGTATGCATGAACCGTTTTGGCAATGGGCACCATGTTTTGTTCTTTGGTCGCTTTAACCGAAATAAACGCGGCATTAACGCCGTTTTGTTTGAAGTAGAACTCTCCCTCAACAAACTCATCTTTAATGGTTGCAACGTCTTGCAGATATACTTTCGCGCCATTATCTCCCACTTTCACAGGAATACGCTTGAACTCATCGCCTCGATACTTTTGATTTTCAACTCGTACCGAGATAATGCCTGCATCCGTTCTGATTTGACCTGCGGACATGTTCGCAGAGTAACGACGAATAGAGTTGCTGACATCTTCAATCGTTAATCCATAACGGCGTAATGTGTCCGGATCAATTTCTATCCCAATTTCATATGCTGGCGTACTGCGCTCAACAAGAGAAACGTTGCTAAGTTGCAATAATTCATCTTCTACTTCTTTCGCGAGCGGCTTGAGCTGTGCCAAAGGGATATCCGCAGCCAATGCCATCTGAATCACGTCTTGACGAAATTCAACCTGCTGAACCCTGACAGGCTCCATTGCTGCTGGGAAAGTCGCGATACCATCAACCCGGGTACGTACTTTATCAACCACATCACTTAAATCCGCATCTGTGTCTATCTCTAGCTGCACACTGCCGCTGCCGCGACGAGCTCGATAAACACCTTTGTCAACCTCAGTGACGTCCTTAAGCGCTTCTTCAATTTTGATCAGGATACTTTCTTCAATTTCTTGAGGGGAAGCACCTGGATAATTAGCATTAATACTGACAAAGTTGAGTTCAATACTCGGAAACATCTGCCGTTGGATTGTCATGTAACTCACAATGCCCATGATCAAGATAAAGACCATCATGAGGTTAGCGGCGACCGGGTTGTGTGCGAAGTACGCAATTAACCCTTTTTGGGAAGTTTTGATTTGTTCAGTCATAGTCATTCCCTGCTGTTACAGCTTTCCCACGTTGTCAGTATCTCCCTGACCTTGCTCGCTACCTGCGACTTTAACCGCCATGCCTCGCTGTGGATATTCAGGCAATGTAACAACGACAGTGTCACTATTCGAGAGACCCTCACCTACTAAATAGTACGCACCTTCTTCGCGAATGACTTGCACTTCTCGGGGTTCCAGCTCCGCATCCGAATTGATTAACCACACCGTTTGGTTGTTAACTAATTCTTGTGGCAGGCGATAAATCTGTTTAAGTGTTGTACCAGCAAATTGTACCTGTACGTAGGTACCAAACTTTATGGCTGGTGCATTGCTAGTCAAACCATAAGGGTCGTCAATGCGAACTACCAAGTTGTTCATGCGCGTTTGCTGATCTACCACGCCCAGATCTCGATGAATGTATGCTTGGCGAGTAAACCCATTGATGCCTTTTTGCGACAAGGTCGCTTCAATACCCGACACATTTTCTGGTAGAAAAATAGAATCGAACCCCGCAATTGGAATGATTATTTCGGCCTGCTCAATGTTATTTAACCTCGCCACAGAGGCACCTGTATTCACGAATTGACCCAATCCCACGTCTCTGGATACGACCAACGCATTAAATGGTGCCACCACCTCACAATTGTCTAAATCTCGCTGTGCTCTGCTAAGTGCTGCTTTGGCAGATTTAACCGCGGCTTTCGCGCTGAGCAATTGTGGTTTACGAAGGAATAAATCTGTGTGCTTTTTGCTTGGAAAGCGCTTTGCTTCATCCGCAGCAACGTCAGCCAACGCTTGCTCTTCGATTAGTTGCGCTTGAGCACTGGAAAGCGCGGCCTCTGCTTGTAACACTGCCGCTTGATAATTATCTTTTTCAATCTTAAGGAGGATATCTCCTTTATTGATAACACCACCTGCAACGAAATTTGGATGCCAATACTCAATTTCACCAGAAACTTGTACTGACAACATCGTTTGCTCAAGAGGTTGAACTTCACCATAACTATTGATCACAACTTGATGATCTTGAGCTCTTAATGCTTCCACTTCGACGATAGGCCTTGTGTCTACAACGTCTGATTCATCATCACTTTTTGCAACAGCATTTATACCCATAAATCCTGCGATACCGATACCCAACGCAACGAAGGGTACTATCCATTTTAGTGTCTTTGCTTGCATGACCGCACCTATTGATAATTTCCTACTGCTATCTTAACAAGATTTAGGCCATGCTGGGTGTGACATTTGTAAGAATCTGTTACAACTCTTCAATCTTTTTTCAACTGCTTATAGACATGGTATAAATCTATAAAAAACAGCAGACTAAAGACTAAAATCACCGACAATGTGTAACTAAACAGCAAAATAGACAACGACACAGACACAACATTTGCAATGACCAGAATTACACTTGTTGCAATCACCAAGGCCACCGCAAAATGCCCAAGTCTGAGCAGTACTTGCTCCCGCATTAATTGGCGATGTTTGGCACCCACTTGCTGCTTAATCAATAATATGGCTCGCTGGCTATATGCAAGATTTCCCAATAAGCCAAATAACCCCACGACCACTTGCGCAACAATTAAAATAGACAGACCTATGCCACCAACCAAACTCAGGATGGCTGTTTTGTTTAACTCATTAATCAATGCAGATAAGGTCGTTAATTCTTGTACGTTTTGCGTAGTCTCTTGCTGCTTTAGTATTTTAACCACCTCTGATTTACTCATCGATTGGCCTGACTTAAACTTCACTAAGATATTGGTTTCATAATAATCGTGAGGAAAATACAGTATTGGCAAAGAGCCCGTGGTGTGCGTAAACGTATTTTCCACAATGCCAATTAAAGTGATAGGCGACTGTTTCCCTGGATATAAAGTTATACCGATATCATGCTCATCTATCCCCATTAATAACGCAGCTTTGCGATTAATAATCAACACATTGCGAAGTTCGCTGTCCTGTTCAGTGAATACGCGCCCCGCGACCACACGCTGAGTAAGCAATTCAAAGTAACCCGCCCCAACTAACTGAGAGTTAATTGTAATTTGGTCGACACTTTGCGGTGACTTTCCAATGCTGGCCACGTAGCTAGTATTAAAAGGGGTGATGGCACTCAGTGCAACCGATGCGACTTTCGGATGCGATATTAGTGCGCGTTCATTGGCTAAATATACCTGCTTGCGTGAATCAATCTGCTCCGCCTCTCGACTCCAAGAACGCTGTTGACGTTCAATGAACATGACGTCAGCGTGATCTATACCCGTCGGGGTTAATAGCCGCTCGATAAAAAAGATAGATGACCATATAGCTAAGCACAAAACAACGGTTCCTAAACAGAGCTGAATGATCAACACATTGACTGTCAGCCATTGTGGTAATTGCTTCGTTTGTCCTTTACTGCCCCCGTGCATCTGAGAGTGTAAGTGTCGGAACGACAATTGCGAAAATCCTAACTGGGCAAACACAAATGACAATGTAAGTGCGCTGACAACCATTAAGCTATGCTGCCACCAGCTGATATCTAACCACCCCATATGTGCAAATGACTTAGCGGCAACCTGCTTTATCATATGAACAGAGAGCTCTGCGACCAGAGTTGCTCCCAATGCAGATATCAAGAACAACACACCCAATTGAATAAAGTGTGCGCCACGCAAAGTCTTGAGTTTGGCACCCAATGTCACCTTTAACGCTAATTCGCTCTGTTGTTTTTTAAAGTCCAGCAAGTAAAAGACAAACAAATTGACTAATGTGATCAGTAAAAATGCCACGCCCCCTAACAATAGCCAGTTACTGGTACTTTTTAGTAGCCCTTTAAGCCGATTGTGCAAAGGGGAATATGTAAAGGTCAGCAGCTTATCTTTCCCATGGTTAAAACTAACCAGCCCTTGTGAAAACTTCTGGTTAAGATGGGCTACCAACTCAGGGGCTACCGGTTTGATATTTTTACCTTCCTCGAGTCGGCCAACGACAAACGTTTCATACCTGACTGATAGGTGTTCTAGAAGTGGTTGGTCATAATTAATCGTTGCACCGAAGTCCATAAAAATGTCGGTCTGATGATTGGCAGCACTTAGCTGAGGTTCTGCGTTGCTGCATTCGACAACACCAACAACACGATAATTTTCAGTATCCAATTCGATCGATTGAAAAAGGATGTTAGAGGCAGCAAATGCCCCCTGTGATCGATTGTGCATATAGCGATTTGCAAAACACGCACTAACCACGACTTCCCGCAGCCCTTTATTCTCAGTTGGCTGTGCGTTGAAATACTGTCCAGCAAGCAAATTTAAGCCAAATAGCGTAAAAAAATTTGGGTGGGTATAAGTCACATTAATCTTGGGCTGCTCTTGATGTGAAGTGAACAGACCCTCACCATAAAATATCGGCGCCACGAGACCGAGTTGTGAGTCATGGCTGGCAATATACTGGGCTGCAATATTAGAAAGTGCCTTATCCATGATCACCTCACCTCGTCTATCAAGCATTTCACCATGCAACCAAACGAGTCTATCTGCATGCTTGTATGGTAAGGGGGCGATTGCATGCCAGTGAATTAGACTTACGACGAGTCCACCAGCCAGAGCCATGGTCAGTAAAATAACAAAAATAATCGAAAATCGAGTTCTAGATAACAGTGCCTTAACCGCGCTGATATGTTCTTTCAACATCATAAATTCCTTGAGTGCTGTGCACTTCGAGCACTGATGTTGTCGAGATAGACAGCACACAACACTCGAATGCCGAGATATGAGCAGTTAAAACGTCAATGGATGTACTGGTAAAGGCATAGATGACTTTTGCGCAGTACCTAATAATTCACCATCGAACAGCTTTATCTGTCTTGAGGCCATATTTGCGTATCTAGGATCATGAGTAACCATACAAATCGTCGTCCCTTGTTGGTGCAACTCACCAATAATCGACATGACCGCATCACCGCTTTTGGAATCTAGATTGCCAGTTGCTTCATCAATCAATAGGATGCTGGGCTGTGTTACAAGCGCACGGGCAATCGCGACACGCTGCTGCTGACCACCAGAAAGCTGACTGGGTCGATGTGTCAAACGGTGAGACAACCCCACTTGCTCTAAGCAACTTAGGACCCCTTCTTTCACACTATCAGCACTAGGTTTAGGCTCCCTGTAGCGCAAGGGTAATGCCGTATTTTCGAAAACACTCATTGATTCGACCAAGTTAAAAGATTGAAAAATAAACCCTATGTGCTTATTTCTAAGTTCAGCGCTTTGGTCAAATGAGAGTGAGTCAACTTGTTGCCCCGCCAAAAAGTAGTTACCTGAAGTGGCTGTGTCTATTAACCCCATAATTGACAATAAAGTGGACTTACCACATCCAGAAGGCCCGGAAATAGAGATAAACTCTCCTTGCTCAATGGACATATTAATGTTTCTCAATGCATGAGTTTGCAAGTCAGATGTTTCAAATACCTTTCCGATGTTTTTCATTTCAATGATTGGCTTCATGTCCCCTCCTATTCAATTACAACGCTCGAGCCTTGCTGAGCAAGGTTATGGAGATCAGAAATAATCACTGTCTGACCAACGCTGAGGCCCTCTTCAACAACCATATGGCGACCAGCTTCAATTCCAAATGTGGCTGCTACCAACTCTGTTTTTCCCTGATCTAACACTTTATAAATCAGCCCACTTTCTATCGTTAGTCGATTTGCAGGGCGACGAATATATACCACATTGTGCAGGTGTTCGATGATAATGGACGCTTCAATGTTTAATTTTGGTCTTGCAGCGCTTGGCAGCTCTGATGGCAATTTCGCTTCAACTAAAACACTGTGATTGTTAACGACAGGATCGATACGAGTTACTTTGGCAGCAACCATGTCATCGCCAATTTTAACTTTGACACTTTGGCCAAGTTGAACTTTTTGCACATCTCCTTGCGCTACTTGCAGCGCTGCAGTTAAATCTCTCTGATCTCCTATGGTCGCAATATATCCACCACTTTGCACACTTTCCCCAAGCCCTAAAGGCATGTGTTCAACGACACCATCATTGGGAGCACGCACAGTGAGTGCCGCTATTTTGTTCCGCAATGCTGTTAACTCTTGCTCTTTGAGAGCTATTTTGTTGCCTGTCATTGCCAATTCGTTACGATGCAACTGGTGCAGTTGTGCTATGCGCTTTTTCGCATGGGCGAGCTGCTCAGTGGCACTGTCTCGACTTGCTTGAGTCTGAAAAAATGCATATTTTGAGATCACACCTTGCTGAGCAAGATCAGATTGTGCCTGATAGCGAAATTGCAAAGACGCTAAATCGCCTTCAACCTCTCTTAATGCTGCTTGCTCAGCCAGTAGCTCACGACGCTGCAATATTTTTTGTTGCTCGAGATGAACCTTTATTTCTCCAAGTTGCTGCTGCAACTTTGCTCGCTCAAGGATTAAATCGTCATTTTTTAGAGTGACAATCACATCTCCACGAGTAACAGCTTGACCCGCTCTGGCGGCTACATGAGTCACAACCCCCGAACTCAAGGTCGTAAGCGTCTGCTGGCGGGCGCTTTGTAATTTACCAAACGCCTCAATAGACACGGTCAGAGGCCCAATCATGACCTTATCAAGGCTAAGCGAGTGCTGCTCAACCACCGTGGAAGCCTTAGAAGTCATAACAAACAACACACTACTAGCAATCAAACATATACTGCCAATTAAAAACCAACGATACTTAGCCCACCGTGATTTGTGAGATGGTGACACAGTAATATCCATACAATTTTCACTCTTCATAAAACTCTGATATCAAATACGATATTCAAAACACTTAGCGAAAAGCGTACCAAAAATTAAAAACAATATTTTCAATAAGATACAAACAAAAACTAACAGTGCATGACCCTATTTTGCAAAAATAATGTGTCGATTCCGGAATTGAAACAATGTGGATAACGCCCTTAAAAATACAAAGTTAGCTAAAGCTAGAATGGTTTCTTAAAACTTTCAAACCCCAGGTCATTTATTGTTATTTTATTGATAGTCCATTGAATTAATGACATAACTAGGGCTAGAGCTGTGATCTTGAAGGAACTTGTTACATGATGAAAAATCTGGTTTTAGTACCTCTTTTTGCACTATTAGGCGCTTGCGCAAGCACGCAGACACCGGCTGAAAAAGTCATTTTGAAAGTTACTCATCTTTTTAGCCATGCTACATTTGAACCTCAAGCAACCATTGCTGAAGCTGACATATTCGCTTTACCTAAACATGAACAAGATAACTTTTTAGCTTATTATGACAATGAGTTAAAACGGGGAATTCGACCAGATAAAGCAGTATTTAAGTACCTTGAGCACCGCTTGGATAGTTTTACTTACGATGGCGACACACTGACGGCCCAAGAGTCTTTGCAACGAAACGAAGGTAATTGCATCTCTTTGGCAATATTGACTCAAGCTTATGCGAATTTAGCTCAGGTTGAAACGACATTCAGAGAGGTCGGTACCATTCCTGTTTTTCGTAAAAACAACAATACAATTTTAGTGTCTAACCATTTTCGCACCAAACTATTAGCGCCGAAATCTCCCAACAGCTCAGATAAATTTGAAATAATCCGTGCTGGCACTGTAGTCGACTACTTTCCCGCTCAAGATAGTTTTTATATTGATACAGCCACATACCAAGACCTAGTTGCCAAATATTATGCAAATAAGTCCGTCGATGCTCTGCTCGCGGAAGATTATAACCAAAGCTTCAGCATGTTAACAAAAGCATTACATTATGCCCCATATGATCCAGAGCTAATCAATATTTCAGCTGTTTTACATCGCAGAAGCGGTCTGCCAGCAGTTGCACTCACGATATTTGAATATGCCAATACACATGCTCTTACAAGCCAAAATTTACTCGTAAACTATTTGTCTCTGGCTAAAACACAAACCAACCCCCAGTTGGTCGAGCTACTTGAAGCAAGTTTAGAAAATAGCGCTGAGACCCCATTTGACAAGATTCAACTAGCCCAAAGATCAATCAAAAAAGGCAATTACAACAAGGCAATAAGGGAATTAAAAGAAGTTATATTGGAAACACCCTATATTCCTGAACCCTATTTTGAACTGGCACGTATTTATTACACAAAAGGGGACATAGAAAAAACTGAGCGCTTACTTACGCTCGCCATAGAGAGATCTTCCGACCCAGAAAAGCGCTCTCTTTTTCAAGCAAAGCGAAATGCGATCCCTGAGCAGCTTTCAAAAAACACAAAATAAAAATATTTGATTATCAATTTCTTTACAATTGGGATTTATAGGATTATTTTGTTTCGTGGATGTTTAATTTTTATTCAACAACCACACTAACAAGGAACATAAATGAAAACTCGTTTTTTACTATCTGCACTTGCACTCGCATCAGCAAGTAGCGTGGCGCAAACGACTGCGCTAACAGAAACCCAAATGATGCAATACACCAGTAAAGCAAGCATGGCCACGATTGGTAAGCGTGCTGAGTTAAATCTTGAAATTCAGCCACATGCTGTTGCGGCCTTTTCCGGTGACAATGCGACCAATGTCATCACACAAAAAGTCACCCACCCCAACGCAAGTTACTTAAAACTGCATTTTAAAAACATCAATTTAGCTGGCGGCGGGAAATTAGTTGTACGCTCAGAAGACGGCAACGAGCGCTATGAATACACTGAGCAAAACATGCGCGCAGCAACACTGAGTCAAGGTGACGATGGTGTTACTAGTTTCTCTGCCATGTCTATTTCTGCTGATACAGCAGTTGTAGAGTACACACCTGGCAGTGACAACACTATTATGCAAAACGCGATTATCGATTACTATGACCACGGTACTGAGAATGAGCCACAAATGGCTGAAGCGACAGATATCGGGATCAGTTCAACCTGTGGCGCAATGGAAAGAAAAGATGTGCAGTGTTGGGCAAGTACACACTCTACAGAGTTTGAACGCAGCCGCCCTGTTGCTCGTCTATTAATGAACGGTAGCGGCCTTTGTACTGGCTGGCGTGTTGGCCCAGATAACCGTATGTTTACCAATAATCACTGTGTGGAAAGCGCTTCAGAATTAGCAAATACCGAAGTATGGTTTAACTATCAACATACGTCCTGCAACGGCTCAACCCTTGAGACAGTTGTCAAAGTGACTGGTAAAGATTTCCTTTCAACGGACTACACCCTTGATTACACGCTTTTCACCATCAATGACTTTGCAAAAGCACAGCCATTTGGATACTTTGGCCTAGATGTACGCGATGCAACACAAGGTGAACGCATTTATATCCCTCAGCATGGATCTGGCAACCCCAAAGAGCTCTCAATTGAATCTGATCGCGACAGCAGTGGATTGTGCTCAGTCAATAACGCCAATGCCAACGGCAGAGGAACTGGTACTGATTTAGGTTACTACTGTGACACTATTGGTGGCTCTTCTGGTTCACCGGTACTTGCAGCTGCAAGTAATAAAGTTATCGCATTGCATCATTTAGGTGGATGTCATAACAAAGGTGCAAAGGTTAGCCTGATCTGGCCAAAGGTGTCATCTCACTTCAACAATCAAATCCCAGATGGGGACAATAACAGCGATCCAATGCCTGTTGCACAATTCTCTCTCGATTGTAACGCGTTAAGTTGTAGCTTTGATGGCAGCGCATCAAGCTCACCAAACGGTGCCATTAGCCAATATGAGTGGAGCTACGGTGACGGATCAACCAATGGCTTTGGTGCTAATGTGAGCCATAACTATTCTGCTTATGGCTCTTACAATGTTTCATTGACTGTAACAGACACAAGTGGTGCTTCTTCAACATCAACAAAACAAGTACAGTTAGTTGATCCGAACCTTGACCCAGCTAAACTCATCAATGGTGTGGCGAAGGATGGCTTAAGTGGCGATCGTTTGGCTACGGCTTTTTATTACTTAGACTTACCAGCAGGTGCATCTAATGTAACTGTGAGTATATCTGGTGGTTCTGGTGATGCTGATCTTTATGTCAGAAAAGGCAGTAAACCAACTACGTCAACATATGACTGCCGCCCATATCGCTGGGGTAATGATGAGTCTTGCACCATCACTGGTGGAGCTGGTAAATACTGGGTAATGCTGCGCGGTTATAGCGCATACTCTAATGTAAAACTCATAGCCAACTACACTGAGTAACTAATTTAGTATAAACAAACCAACCAATTGTAAGGCGGGGTCACCCGCCTTTTTATAGACTCTTATTATTTACAATGCATGCCAGAGTCCCAACCAAGCACGCCATTCATCTTCAAAGTCATCATTGAGCACTTTACTCAAACCTACATCCAAACGTAAATTAGAGACCCCGGCAGGGGCAAACTGTGCGGCGCTACCTAACACTTTTCGGGTCAAATCAAGCTGCCACTTTGCCCCCCAACTTTGGGCGATATTATCGCCGTCTAACTGGTGGTTTTTTATATAAAAACGCGGCATCCCCAATTTCCAACTGGTGGCAAATTCAAAACTTAGGTAATGCCTACCTGTGGCATAAGCAAAAGGAAGTTCAGCACTTTGGAGCGTGCTCGCACCAGTCTCGCCGTAAAGACTATTGACGTGATATCCACCCAATTGCATTTTAGTTGTGTTACGGTAACGGTTGCTGGACTGCAAAAATATAGGCCAATGCCAAAGCTTAGTATAACCCCCTATATTAAAATCATGGCCATGATTGTCACCCCAAATACGGGCAGCATCGACACTAAAACCAAACGCAAATGCTTGCTGGTCATGGTGAAAGGCTAATTTATTTCCCAACCAATAACTTTGATTGCCAGAATGAGCTTGCAGCTCCTCAACAAACCATCCAGCATAGGGCCGCAAAGTCCACCGATCACTTTCATGTGTTGTGGCCACTTCCAAGGTATTTGACCAACCTTTAAAACTGGCTAGGTTTGCAATCCGCCCGCTAGATTGGCGAGCCATATTGATATCAAATATTCGCAATGCATTTCTCACCTCAAAAGTGCTGCCCATGTATTGAATATCGGCATATCCGCCACGAAAAAAGTCATTGTCGGGACTAATATTAGCACCTACCTGCCAGCTAAAGCTTTTCAATATATCAGACCCAGCAATGCCAACTCCCATGCTATGCTCACTGGCTGTCGCTAGGTGAGTAGCAACAGTGAAGGCCCAGTTTTGCTTGCGAGCTTGATATGGTGCAATTTGCCATTGCTCATTGGTATGTTTCTCAACATAGTCATCTAAACTTGGAAACCAGTGTCTGTAGCTAAGACTGCTGAATGCATCTCAATTGGTAGTGTGAATGATGAGAGCTTGGCCCCGTAAGGAGTACTTTCCAAAAACAGTAACTGCCCGTCTAAATTGCCTGCAACTTCCTCAAATACATGCTGCCCTAAGCTAAGTTGCCTTGTAGTTTGGTCAGATAGATCATATTGATACAATCCTAACTCACCTTGTGTTCCAGCAACGAAATATAATTTTTGCTCGCCAGCTTGCCACCTCGGCGCAGTAACATACTGAGCCTGTTCTGGTAGAGGTACAATCACACTTCCAGTGCCGAATCCGGCAGTCAGATCATTAATATAAAGCTGCCACCCCAGCGCTGGTGTTTGTTTTAGATAAGCGAAAAAACGCTTACTACTGTCCACTGTGGGATAATCGAAAACAGTATTGAGGTCATCGTCAAATACACTCGTCAATGCGTGTCTTTGCATATCAAAACGTATCATTTGAGAAAAGCCATTGTGCACACGCTCGGCAATGATTTCATTTTGATTTAATAAAGTAAATCGACGTATGCCTAAACCTTTCGATATGCGTGTTAAACGATCGCTTGGAATATGCCAGCGATATAGATCAGTGACATGGTTACCCAATTGGCCTTTGTTTCGCGCCACGAAGTAAAGTGTCTCTTCATCGGCCCACTGCGGATAATAAATGCCTGAAAAGTTTGTAGGTATAAAGGTTGCTATCACCTCACGGATGAAGGAGTCCGGTTGCCTATCTGCAATATCCTTCGGGTCTCGCTCTAACAACGCTTTTTGCCGTGCCTTAAACTTGCTCAGTGCCGCACTATTTTCGGCACTGCTATAGATATTTAGAACTGTTTCGCGCTGCTGATTGGTTTCAACTGCCGCAAATTGACGTAAACTTGGTGAGAACTCGATATCACGTGCAGCAAAATGAAACCGCATAAACTCACGACTGTTTGATGGCTTATATGTCAATGCTTGTTGCATGGCATGATAGGTGTATTGAGCGATAAAGCGACGATACAATTGCCTAGCAGTTTGACCAAATATACCACTGAACGCCAATTCGAAATCTCGTGATTCAACCGCCATAATACGTGTCCATACTGCATCTAACGTGTGCTCACCAAACTCTTTTTCTAGCCACGCCATGAACCTTGCGCCCAGCAAGTATGCCATTGCATTGGCACGATAACTGCCATCGCCAAAATTCAATGCGGCATAGGGTAATAAAGCGCCTTGGCGCGCATAAGCGCGCAATAAAGCTTCACTGTAGTTATCAAATAACCGGCCTTTCCCAGTCAGCTTAGACTCTTGTAGCGTGGCATACCCTTCTGCAACCCAGCGAGGTAGCGCAGCGACAGCAAGATCATAGCTGTCGCTTAAACCTCTTAGCCACTGCTTTTTACCGTGCCGACTGGGCTGAGATAAATGGACTAAATGGATATATTCATGAAGGACCAGTAACTGTAGCCAACTTTGATGGTGGGCAATTTCCATATCTGATTGGGGCGGGGTCACATACAATGCCATTAACGGATTATCTGAGCTAGGTAGCGCGTAACCATTGGGCAAATTAAATGGGTCTAGAATAACGGCATCAATAACCACGTCTAGGGCTCGACCTTGCTGATCAAACACTTGCGCTCTAACTCGCTCTAGTTCAGTGGCAGTTTTCGTGGCCCATGTTTGGTGTTGTGATTGAAAATGAACTCTAAAGTTCGGACTTGAAACTGTAAGCCACTCTGCAGCGAAAGCACTAGACGAGCCGAGCCACAGCCCAGCGACGAAAAGCAGTAGCATGCCTTTTTGCATTGGTTATCCTTTGCACGATTACCTTGGATATAAACCTTAAGCCAAAATTCGTGTTCAAGGAAGCGCTAATCGTGGCGGGCCATCGCGCCTAGAGAGGTAAATAACGTCAAAATCGCACCCACAACAATAAATGCAACCATAGAAAATAACGCGCTAAGGCCGAGTGTAAACTTGGCTAATGCCATTGCAGCAGCAACCCCCCAAACGCTTGCACGGCTCAGCCATCGCTTTGTGTTGCTGGGCAATTGCATATGTTTTAATACAAAAGTCATGAACAAAAAAGCCACAAATGGATATAAAACTAACATAATGCACTCCTCGCTGTGTTAGCCAAGCCATATCACGGCATGCACATAGGTGCATTACCACACTTAGATAGGAATTGAATTATATAGTAATGAGAATTATTATCAATTGGGTAGGGTGATTTTTATTTCTGCCCCCTGTAAACCATTGCTTACTGATAGATAACCGCCATGCTGTTCAATAATATGCCGGCTTAATGTGATACCAATTCCCTGACCATCCGACTTAGTAGAGTAAAAAGGGGTCATCGCATTATCTAAGTTAGCGAATCCTCCGCCTTGATCAGTCACAACAATAACCACATGAGACGCCTGATAAAATGCATTGATCCCAACATGATTCCCAACTGGTTGATGCGCTTTATTAGCCTCAAATGCGTTTTTAAGTAAGTTTATCAGCACCTGCTCTAGCAACTGAGGATCACACTTGCAATATCGCACTGAACACTCTAAGTCGATGTGCTGATCTTCGTACATTTCGCTAAATAACTTTTTGATAGACATCAAGAGATCGGACAACACCAACTTTTCTCTATGTAACTCTAGCGGTTTAGATAATTGGCTATAACGGCTCACAAACTTTTGAATATGTGTACAACGTTGCTCAATAACCGCTAATGCATTGCTATCTCGCGGTTGAGTCACTTTTGACTGTAAGCTTTGTGCAAGCGAACTCACAGGTGCAAGGGAGTTATGTATTTCATGGCCAATGACACGTATTAATCGTTGCCAAGCCGCCAACTCTCGATGTCTTAACACTTTGCGAATATCCGTCGCGATAATTAAGCGATGGCGACGCCCCTGCTCGTAAAACTCACTGCTGTGTAATGCCCAATGAATGCGTCTTTGCTCAGTCCCAAAACGCCACTCTCCTTGGTATTCTTCCAAATCTAATTCAGCTGCTGTATGGCCTTTAATACTTTGCCAAGGTTGTTGATAAATCAGTTCAAAAGCAGCGTTCGCATAGCTGAGTTTACCCACTTCATCAAAGATCCAAATCGGGCTAGGTAGCTTATCAATAAGTTGGTAGAGTACAAATGATTGGCGATTATACTGTGTCTTATCCCGATGCAAACGTTCACTCAACGACACTAAGCGAGCTTCCAATTCAGCCGCGTCACCAAATTTAAAATGGGGCTTTAGTTGATGATTAAAATCGCCCTGCTGCATGGCTTCAAGTTGAATATTCACACGTCTAAATAGACCCATAACTCGGTTAACTTGCCATTTTGCAATACTGTGAAACGAGATAAAAGTAACAAGGCTCAAAACAATAGACAGGTATGAAGCGTGTAATACCAGCGACGCTACAATAAAAACCAACCCAGTAATCACCAGATTTAAAAGCAGCAAATATAGGCTGAATTGGTGCTCTAAATTAGCCCTCACTTTTTAGCCCATACTTTTCAATACGCCTATATAGTGAAGACTTACTAACACCAAGCCTCTTAGCAGCATTACTAACCACCCCTTTTTCTTCGGACAAAACCTGTTCGATCGCAGATTTTTCTAAATCCGCTAACGTCTGATCTGTTGGGTAAGGTGCACTTGCCGCTACTGTTTGCGCTGCATTGGGTCTTGCCAAGCGAAGCTGACAATCATTCAAAGTAATATGTGCTTCGTCACTCATCAATAATGCCCTTTCCATCACATGACTCAGTTCACGAATATTTCCAGGCCACGGATAGTGAAGTAATGCCGCGCAAACATCATCACTGAGAGGTTTACTTGCCATCTGATAGCGTCTGGCATGACTTGCTAGCAGGTATTTGGCAAATGGCACAATATCGTCTTTGCGTTGACGAAGCGCTGGGAGCTCAAAAACAAAGGTATTGATGCGATACAGCAAATCATTGCGAAACTCTCCTTGCTCAACCAATTGAGTAAGATCCGCATTGGTTGCGCAGATCAACCGCGCATCACTACGTTGTGTCTTACTACTACCCAATACCTCATATTCCCCTGATTCAAGTACACGCAGAAGCTTGGCTTGTAATGGTAATGACAACGTCGCAATTTCATCTAAAAATAATGTCCCACCACCTGCCATTTCAAATCGACCCACCCGATCGGCCTTCGCATCCGTGAATGCGCCTTTTTTGTGACCAAAAAGCTCACTTTCAAACAAGCTCTCAGACAATGCGCCCACGTTAACGCTTACCAAGGGACCATCAACTCTGCGAGACTTTTCATGCAGCCACTTAACCACATGGCTTTTCCCCACTCCACTTTCGCCACACAAGAGTATCGAAGCATCTGTTTGTGCAATACGTTGTAATCTTGCTTCAAGCTCGTTCATGACATGAGATTGCCAAGTGTATTTTTGAGCCCCTTGGTCTTGTGATTTTGGTTGCGCTTGCTTAGCCGCCAGCTCAATGTGCAACTGTTGACGCTGGCTTAATTTTAACTGCTGTTGGATAGATGCCAGAAGTGCATCGTTTTGCCATGGTTTTTCAATAAAGTCACTGGCACCTAGCTGCAATGCTTGCACAGCAAGCGCAACGCTTCCCCACCCAGTAAGGCAAATAACCGCAGGCGCATCTTTTCGCATTTTTAACCAACGTAAAAAGCACAAGCCCTCTGCACCCGAAGTAGTGTCTCTTGAAAAGTTCATGTCGAGTAAGATAAGCGATACTGCTTTGACGCTTAAGAGTTGTTTAGCAATATCAGGAGAGTCGGCTTCAATAACATCAAAGCCCTGATCTTCAAGAAAATATGCGATACTGAGTCGCACTTCTAGATTGTCATCAATGATCAATACGGTCATGATTAATACCGCGCGCATATCCCAACTTTAAAGTTGCGTTAGGATACGCCAAACGCGGTTAATTCGAAAGGCTACACCCAGCGGATCTTGGTCATTAAGGTATGACTTTGACCTGGCTCTACTGTCGCAATATCCTCTAGCACATTAGCCGCTTCCAAACACAGCATGGTCAAATACTCTTCATTTTGGAAGTTGCTCAAACGTTTCGATTTTTCAATCCATGGGTTCCATAACACACAGGATGCCGAGTTTTCTCTAGACACTTCAATGATGCCATCTGGTGTATGAATGGTTTGAACAGGCCCAGCTTGTGTGTAAACCATGTCGGTTTCACGTGCAAACTCTACAATACTATCTTGATTGAATGGCCCTTCACCAAACTCGATGAATTTAGCTCCTTGCAAGCCATCTACTTTCGTCGATTTGATATCTGGCGTCGGTAAATAAGTATGGAGCGCCTGAGTCAATGAAAAAGGTTCCTTACCTAAATTGGTATTAGTCAACCTTATTTCCACGGCATCACTCAATACAAATTCGACCTCTAATTTCGATTCATGAGACCAATAAGCCTCATCAATCATCATCATAGGCAATGAGAGTGAAATACGGATTGCTTCTGCTGTTTCTATCACTTTCTCAGCACGCCATACCACTTTTCTAGCCACCCCATGAGCTGGCCAGTCGGGATTTTCGTGCGTACCAAACCATGGCCAACAGATTGGGACGCCACCTCTTACTGATTTACCCTCTTGATAATCTTCATCTGCAGACACCCACATTAAATCCGTTTTACCGGTGGGAATAAACTCTGTAAGCTGCGCGCCTTGAAGAAAGATCTTGGCTTGGCATAATGGGCTATTCACTTCAAAATATTCTAGCCCAGACTCGGTTCTCGCTAATTTTACCGATTCGGAAAATTCCATGATCCACCTATAAATTGTCTTTAACTATCCTTACATTACCGACCCACTTTCACCGAGTAAACCACAATTACGCAGTATGAATGATCTTCAACAATTTTGTTCAAAATAGCGGCAAGTATTTACAATTTGTATGACTAAACTTTAAATTTACCCACCAGCTCGGTGAGCTGATGTGATAGCCCTGTCATCTTTTCACCATTGTCGCAGGTATCACTGGCTATCATACTGACACTGTCCGCCGCATTTTTAATTTCAACGACATTACGATTTATATCTTCAGCCACATGCTGCTGCTCTTCTGCAGCTGTGGCAATTTGCGTATTTAAATCGCTGATATTTTGAATAGACTGCGTGATTTCAATAAACTGATTTTGCGCAGAGTGGGTCAATTCAACGGTTTTTTCTGTCCTAGTCAGACTATTCTTCATGTCTGTAGATACACCCTCGGTCATTTTACGCAGCTTATCGAGCTGTGAAGCTATCTCTTCAGTTGACTCAGAAGTGCGCTGTGACAAGGCTCTTACTTCATCTGCTACGACCGCAAACCCACGTCCATGCTCGCCTGCGCGCGCCGCTTCAATTGCCGCATTCAAAGCTAACAAATTGGTTTGCTCCGCAATACCTCGAATGACGCTCAAAATAGACATGATGTTTTCACTTTCACTGTCTAGCTTTGTGATGTCAGTAGTCGCACGATTAATCACATCGGATAAATCGGCAACGCTATGTACTGTTTCGGTGATCACGGTTTGCCCCAGCTCCGACGCATGCTGTGTTTGTGTCGCTAACTCAGCGGCATTGGCACAACTAGAGGCTACTTCATTGGCCGTGGCAGCCATTTCGTTTATGGCTGTAGCCGCCATTTCCAAGGCTTGTTGCTGTGCGCTTGTAGAGCCAGTTAATTCATCGGCTTGTCCAGCCGTCGTCAATGCAGTTTGATTAACTTGTTGCGCACAGTGATTAATTTGCTGTACTAGCTGGGCTATTAAATTTAAAAACTGGTTAAAACTCTCAGCAAGTTTACCAGTTTCGTCTTGCGTATTGATGTCGAGGCGCTTGGTCAAATCACCACCGCCCTGAGAAATAGCAGTTAACCCATCGCTCACATTAACGATTGGACCAGAAAGTAAACTTGCAATATACGTTGCTAATACAATGAAAATGGCGACCAAAATGAGGCTTATCACTATTAAAGTCCACATCATATTATTAGCCGTACTCATGACTTCTTGCTGCTCAACAAAAGCAATAAACTTCCAGCCCAATGTTTTGGAAGTATAAATGTTGGAGAAGTAATCGATTCCGTCGATGGTGATTTCAAATAGTCCATCTGGGCTGCGATTTAGCTCGCGATACAATCCGTTTTCCACTTCATCTATGTGCTTAAAGGTATAGTCTGGGTGTTTTGCGTTAACCAAAATGGTGCCAGTATCTTCCTCCAACATTAAATAGCCAGTTTCTCCTAATTTGATGCTCTTGATAATGTCAGTAAGTCCTTTCAAAGAAACGTCCATCCCCTGTACACCAATAAATTGGCCATTGCGAGACTGTACCGCTTTTACCGTTGAAATGATGGCTGTATCATCCGGTTCCCAATAGTAGGCATCGGTCAGAGATGTTTGTCCATTTGCATTTTTTCCTGTCGTATACCAAGGTCTTACTCTTGGGTCGTACTGCGCACTCACCTGCCCTTTTGGCCATTGAATATAGCCCCCTTCAGGATTGCCAAAATAAATATAAGAAATGCCAGGGTGAGAATCGCCAAATTGGCTGTATAACTCAAACAATCGTTGCTCTACCGTTGTTCCTGAGTCTGGCGCCATTTGCTTTGCACTGGGGTTATCAATGTACACCGACACTCCAGAGCCACCATTTTGCACATCAGGATGGCCAGATAGATAGGACACGTTTTTCGCTACTTCATCAAAAAACATACTGATCCCATTGTCGATTTGCTGCGCTTCGCGACTGCTCATTTCGACAAACTTCTCGATGGCTAACTGTCGAGTTTGACTGATCACAATGGCGGCAATAATGACGAGAGGAACAACAATGGCGGTAATGAATGCGAAACGTAACTTTTGCGAAATATTCATAGCGAAACTTCCTGTGAGCATTCAAAAAATATAGTTGTAGATCTTCAACTATACAAAAAGATTAAAAAATTCCACTTCAATGAAAAATTGGCGCAGTGTGCAAACTCATAAATTCTCAACTACGCTTAGCCAAAGTAGCGACCCATACGGACACCCCTAATGTCACGCAACAGCAAAGCATGTTTAGCCATGGCACTATTGATACAAGCTGGCACGTCACCCGCTTTGGCATCTGATGAAGAGATAGCTGAGTTAAAGCAACAACTTCTCAAATTACAAAAGCGCATCACTCAGCTTGAACAGACCAAACAGAAAGAAGCTAAGCAACGAGCTCAAGCAAAGGAAAACGCACTAAAACCAAGTGTTAAAGTAGGTGGTGCTGTACGGACAACTTTTAGTCATACGTCTTATGATGATGACAACAAAAACCGTGGTGGTGACTTTGAACTAGATGTGTTTCGAATCAACTTTTCTGGCAACATCGGCGGTTTTGGTTTAAATGCAGAGTGGCGTTACTTTGACTATATGACCGCAGTCAAATACGCCTACTTATATTATGATTTTGCCAAAGATTGGCAGGCGCAAGTGGGGCTCACCAAAGTACCTTTTGGGAATTGGCCGTATAATTCTCATAGCTGGTTTTTTGGCACTACTTACTATGTCGGGCTAGAAGATGATCATGACATGGGTGTGTTATTTAAGCGCAAGCTAGCTGACAACTGGCAACTGGACCTAGGTTTTTTTAAAAACGATGAACTCGGCGGTGTTGACGGATATGTAGAAGACCGCAGTGATCGTTACTCCTACGATATTGTAGGTTTCAGAAACGCTGGTGATGGTATCTACGACGACCCCAACCAAGCTCTTGGCGAATACAATACCTTTTCTGGCCGCTATGGTTATCATTTTAAACATAAGAGCGGTACCACTGAACTTGGCGTCTCTGCTCTTATGGGCGATCTGCACAATGGGGTTTCAAAAGCAGGAGATTATCATGCGTGGGCTGTACATCTAAACTCTAATATTGGGCCTTGGAATTTCCAACTGCAACATGGCGAGTATGATTATAATATTGCAAACGTTGACCGTATTGCGGTGGGAGCTTATGCATTTTATGACTCGATTGCAGCACAAGCGACCATGTCGAACATCAACATCGCATACAGCATGAAAGTTAAACTGGGCCCAATAAACTCACTCCAATTCTACAACGACTTTGGCATTATTTACGATAAATCAGATAACACCAACGACACTTGGATGAACGTGACCGGGGTATCCATGTCTGCTGGTGCCTTTTTCTCTTACTTGGACTTTGTAAATGCAAAAAATCAACCCTTTGTAGGCGGGTCCATCGCCGGAGACAGTGATGATACTGAGCGCAGATTTAACCTTAACTTTGGTTATTACTTCTAAAAAGGTGCCTACGGCCTTATCAAACCAAAAAAGATTGCTGAAAATGCAGATTTTTTTACCTGAGAGCAAACTTTTTCTCTGAAGTTATGTTTTTTTACAGGCTAAAAGTTAACTCATTGTTTTTATTAGCTATATTTGTAAAAATAGTTTAATAAAAGCACGTTTGGACGGTTCCAAAAATAACAAATTCTAAGCAACAATCTGACAAATATTGATGCTTGTTACCACATAGATACAAGCCACTTACAAACATCCAAAAGTTGCAAACTCAGTCAATTTGCAGACATAAATTTTGTGCGTTAGGCTTGCGCCTTTGTTAAACCTCACCCCTCGGATAATCAAACTAATGTCAAGAAGTACTAGGCATGCTTTCGCACTGTGCACTCCATTTATATTTACGTCAACCAACGCACTTTCTACTACTGATGAACTATCAGCACTAAAACAGCAGCTAGCTCAATTACAACAAAAAATCGAACAGATTGAATTACAGCATGCAGGGGAAGCAGAAAAGCAAAAGCCAGAATCAGGTATTACAGTGGGTGGTGCTATTCGAGTTAATTACTCAACTAATTCGTACGATGAAGACACTAAAAACCGAGGTGGTGACTTTGATTTCGACGTCTTTCGCTTTAACTTCTCAGGTGAGGTTGCGGACATTGGTTTAAACGCTGAAATCCGCTTTTTTGACTATATGAGTGTCGTGAAATATGCCTACCTTGATTACGATATCACATCAAATTGGCAGGCACAGCTTGGTTTAACACAAGTACCATTTGGTAATGACCCATATAATTCACATAGCTTCTTTATGAGCCCAAATTATTTTGTCGGTCTCGAAGATGATTATGACATGGGTATTGTCATGAAACGCCAAGTTGCAAACAACTGGCAGCTGGACCTAGGCTTTTTTAAAAATGATGAGCTGGGTGGCGTCGATGGCTATGTGGAAGACCGCAAAGACCGCTACTCAATTGATATCGTTGGTATCCGAGATGAAAGTGAAGGCATTTACGATGCTCCAAAAGCAGAACTTGGCGAACAAAACACCTTTGTAGCACGTTACCATTACCACCTTGAGCACTTTGCAGGTTCAACTGCGTTGGGAGTTTCAGCGCTCACCGGCGGCTTACACGATGGCCAATATAGCAGAGGTGATTACCAAGCATGGGCAGTGCACGTAAACAGTAATATTGGCAATTGGAACTTACAATTCCAGCATGGCCAATATGATTACCAGCTCACTGATGTAGATAGAATTGCTGTGGCAGCCAATGCCACTTATGACACGATGCCAACAGAGGCAACTATGTCGAGCGCCAATATCGCTTACAATTGGTCCATCAATTATGGCCCGGTTACTCATTTGCAGATATATAACGATTTTGGCACTATTTATAATAAATCAGATGACTCTGCAAACACTTGGATGAATGTCACTGGCGTGGCCGTCACAGCAGGTCCTATTTTCTCATATATCGACTTAGTTCACGCTAAAAATCAGCCATTTGTTGGCGGCACCATTGCGGGTCAAAGTGATAATGTAGAACGTCGCTTCAATATTAACATCGGTTACTACTTCTAGTTCTTCATATTGCCATGCAAATTCTCCATATTTGCATGGCAAACTCTTCTCAAGCCACTCTCTGAGAATAAATTACTGCACATTTCGTCTATAATGGAAAAGCAACAGCTGTTAAAATGACTCAGCGTTTTATGCTGTAGTAAGTCGTTTTTTTTATCCAATTTATTATACACCGCAGGCGCTAAGCACACTTTAATCAGGAGAAACAGCACAACATGAAAAAGCTATTTAATCGCTGTTTCTGGCTACATGCCGCGGGGATCATTTTTGTCGGCCTTGGTTTTGTCGGTATGGCTCTGCCAGTGATGCCAACCACGATTTTCTTTATTCTTGCGCTAGCCTGCTTTTCTCGCTCATCACCAAAATTTGAAAACTGGTTACTAACCCATCCCAAATTTGGGCCATCTCTAGTCGCGTGGCGAGAACATCAAGTGGTGCCACCAAAAGGTAAATGGGGTGCGGGTATTGGGATGTTAATTGGTTATATCTTGCTGTGCTTCAGCCAAGCTCCCTGGTATGTTCTTGTCATAGTGGCCATCATCGAAGTGTCAGTATTAGCTTATTTACTAACTCGACCATCACAGCCACCGATCACCAATAGCTAAAACTAGCGGATTACGCCACCACTCGGATATGGCGTGAGCGCTTCCATGAAGGCCACTAACGCCTGCTGCTCCGCTTGGCTTAACGAGAGAGGTTGTAGCAACGGTGAAGTAACTGGTGCAAGTGGGTCGGCTGAGTCACCTTGAAAGCGAAAGCCACCAGCATTATATACCGCCATGACACCTTCCATATCAGCCAGTAACCCATTGTGCATCCATGGTTTACTGTTCATTACGCCTCGTAAACTAGGCGTTTTAAACTTACCCACATCGCTCGCCTTTCCTGTCACTAAATAGCGCCCCAAGTCTTCATACTCGCGTTTATAGTAGGTTAATCCAATATTATGAAAGCCGTTATCACTAAAAAGTGAGCCATTATGACAGTTCATACACCGTGCCTTAGTCCTAAATAAGTGTAAGCCCCACAGCGCCTGATCACTGAGCTTTTGGTTATATGCTTGCTGAATCCGTGGGTTTGACTGTGTTCTAGCCAGTAAGAAGTAATCAAAATCTGAACGCCTCGATACGATGGTACGCTGATAAGTCGCTAAGGCCTTTGCTACTTGTTTTGCACTGATAGTTTTCATTCCAAACACTTGTTTGAATGCAGTTTGATAACTGGGATCCGCGTTCAATCGTGCAACTAACTCTGGCAGTGTCATATTCATTTCGAGCGGGTCTTGAATAGGCATTAAAGCTTGTTGCTCTAGGCTTTGCGCACGACCATCCCAAAATAATGTGTGCCAAAAAGCGGCATTTTCAACGCTAGGAGCATTGCGTTTACCTGCTCGTCGATTGTGGCCAAATGACACTGTCCTGCCATCTGCCCAGCCTAGGTCGCGGTCATGGCAACTAGCACACGCAATCTGCCCAGAACGAGACAGCTTTGGGTCAAAAAAAAGTCTTCGTCCTAACTCTGCTTTTGTTTTACTAAATGGGTTAGATGGTGGGTGCACAGGATCAGATAACAGCCCAATTTCACGATGCGCTACCCCTGCACTGAGCTCGGGTTTAGGCCACGTTGGTGCTTGACTATATGTACTGCGTAATGCCTTGAGGTCAACCTCAGCCAAGGCTGTGTATGAAAATGAAAATAAAATAAAAAATAGAACAACTTGAAACATAGGTGACTTAAAAGTGACCGCGATGCGCTCTAAGCGCATCGCTTATAATTTAATAAGGGGGTTATTTTGAGTTAAGTGCTTTAGGCTCTGCGAGTAGCAATTGCTTGGCCTCGAGTTGAGCCACTTCATGCTTACTAACCTCAATACATACAGGCTTTTTTTCTTTTCTTGCCTCACTAAACGCAGTACCAAGCTCGCCAAAACGTTCAAACTTTATCCTATGAAGATCTTCGCTTGGTTGGTAGCAAAGCTGAGCGATCACCGCGACGCCTACAATTGAAATTGACATATTCTTTTCCTCTAAAGATCTAGTTTTACCCCTAACCAAAAGCGTCTACCTACTTCTAATCCAGTAGACAAAGGCGCAATGGTATAGGTACGTTGATTAAATAAGTTTTCAATCTCTAAACTGAGATTGAGTTGATACTGCTGAGTATTTAACAGTTTATATTTGATGTTGCTATTGACCGTTGTAACACTTGCGCGACGTCGCTCGAAATACACTGAATATGCTTTTTGTGCGGGACTGCAAGTCTCACAAATACCCGCTGCACTGCTAATACTTCGCGTGTAAGGCGCTTTGTACAATACATCCTGAGCACCGCTATAACGCGCTGTCATGGACAATTGCCAACTACCAAAATGACCGCCCCAACTGATATTTGCGATAAGAGGGCGATTAAAGTCCTGTTTTTGAAACTCGATATCTTTGAGGCTCATTAGGTAGTATTTTGTGTCGAGATCTCCGTTCAAGTTCATCTCATCTATTGCAAGAAACGCCAGTTCATCGCTCTCAAAAGCGTCATTCGCCACAATTTTATTGCCACCCAACTTCACGGCAGGGTCCCCATCAAACGAAGCAGGAGCTACCTCATTGCTGACTTTTGATAAATTAATTTCAACATGTTGATTGTCAAACCTTGCCATCCAGGATGCGCTCAGCCTTTCATATCGATACGCGCCTTCATTACCTGCAAATAGGGTCGCTTGACCAATTTCGTTGTAACCTTTTACTCGGTTAATCCCATCTCGCCCAAAGCGATTCAACCATTTGAGTTCCAGTGTTCCACCCAATAATTGATGGCGATAAGCCAATATTAACTCATCGGTATAAGGCGTTCGGATATTGCTATATTGATAAACAAAACCACGTGATACCTTAGACGAAACCCACTGTGATAAGCGACCTTGCTGCAAGTGCCTCAGCTCGAAATGGCTAGGCTGTTTGGCTTCGTTGAGTTTGTAATCAAGCTGGTCTTGACTGTAGTATCTATTTGCACCGAAAACCCATTGCCCTCGCTCAGAAAATACCGACCAATTGCCGCGAAAACGTGGTGCAAAATTATGATTTTTAACAAAGTTATTGTAGTCATAGCGCCCGCCTAGCGTGATAGTTAGGTCTTGCCACTGCCACTGGCTTTCTAGATAGGCACTCAAGTTATTGATACGTGCACTGGCATCTCCTTTGGGATTGACTTCCCGCTGCGCAAAAAACTGCCCGCTCTGTAAAACATTATTATTTAAAAGCAGGATATCCTCAGGCTTGGTTAAATCGAGTGCACGACCGAGCTGTGCTTCAAGCGCAGACACGGGCACCTTGTACTGTGTTTCAACACAGTCAATTGTGTAACCTGAGCAATTGACACTGGGGCGAATAACTGAGCCATTATAAATGATGGCCTCTTCCAATCGGTTGAATCGCGCGTATTGTTGCTTAAGTTCAAAGCCAGCTTGCCAACTCAGTGTACTACCTAGTAAAGCGCCATAATCAAATTCAAAGTCTTGGCTAAAAGACAGCGTGCGCTGTGACTTTTCAATGTCACCATAACCCCCCTCAATACTTGACTCATAACCAAGTTCACCTCCCCAGGATTTACCGGGTAAGCTCGCCCATGCAAACCAATATGGCGCCGTATCCTTATTGTTTTCGCTTGCTCGCCAACTCAATTGTGAGTCCATTGCCCCCCAACTGCGCAGTGCTGACCACTTAACATTAAAGTTATAGCCGCCCCCATCAACCGTATAATCACTATTTAACGCATTCTCACTAAAATACTGACCTTTAAACGGAGCATAACTGGCGCTAACTGTAAGGTCATCATTGGCGGTTAGTGCATGGTCGAGTTTGATAAAGCCATTGTAATTAGTCTGCTTTTGCAATCGTAGTCGCCCTAATTGGAATAGAGACTCTTGTGACTCCAGCAAATTAAATTGGGCAACCAAACCAGTATCAGCGTTTATCGGCGCTTTGACATAAGCACCGATATTTTGCTTTTTGAAGTCAGGTTCGCTCAGCACATCCTTACCGCTAAACCAAGGCGAGTAAAATCGTTCGTACTCAACCGCAGACTTATTGGTACCTCTGTAGGAAAGACCAAATTGCAACTCGTCTCCTGCTTTGACCGTATCAGCGTCCACTACACCACCACTAAACTGGCCATAACGTGCGGGGATATTGCTATCAAACACTTCAATAGTGTCTACCAGATCTAGGTTCACAAACGTTTCTTGACTGTGCCCTATGACATCCTGAAGATAGTTACGATTGGCGTTATTCTGTTCATTGCCAAGTAATGAGTTATTGTTTATTCCATCAATAAAATAACCGGATTCACGACCACTGGCACCTGATAATGAAACTTCAGCCGGACGAATATTGCTCAGTTGTTCTGCACCAAGCATCGCCTCTGAGTACTGGACACCAGGTAATATCCCAAGTATGTCGGTGAGGTTACCATTACCCGTTCGATAGTCTCTCAGTAACTGACTGTCTAGGGTATAAGCGCCTTCACTCGAGATTGAGATAGGGTTAGGCCGGTCACCGCGTACTTCAATTTGCTCAATATAGTCGCGTCGGCATCGCTTTGACTCGTTATCGCAATCAATATAGCGGCTTTCTTCTATCAGTGTTTCTGTATCCGTACCCACTTGCTCAGACAGATCTGAACTTTGCAGTGGCTCATTCTGGGCAAATGCCATGCATGAGATAAAGGGCAGCAATACATTGCTAACCCTTGCTGGTGTCAATACCTTCATTATTGGCGCTTACTGTCTAATGGGTAGGTATCTTGCGAATCTTCGACGCCATCGTTATCACTGTCAGTGTCAAGCACAAGACCAGATGCAACAATCATTGCTTCAGTCGCATGTTCTGCGAAGAAATTCACTAGCCCATCACCGTCGGTATCAACATGTGCAATAGAAGAATGAGTAAATGCATCTTCACTTGCATAGTAAAGTGCAACTGCAGTGAGAATACTGTCGCGCTCTACCTCTCCAAGCAATGTGTGCCCAGCTAGCTCAATTGCACGTTCAGGTTGAGCTAAACGCAGTAGCTGCGAAGAGAGGTTTGTCAGTGCAATTATGCGCTGTTGCTCTAGAACCTCCTCAAGATCATCAATATGTGAATTGATTAAGTCTGTCCACACACTGCGCGCTTTTTGGATAGCCGCTGGATAATCTGCATGCTTGCCCGCCAACCGCTCAAGCTCCCCTAAATAACCAATTTCAGAACCATTCGCTTGAAGATAATCAAATGCGTCATAGGTTAAGGTAAAGCGCACACTCGCATCTAAGGTGGTATCAAACTTTTTAATTAGTGCAACAGCTTGCTCAAAGTAAGATAAGCTTGTCGTCAGCTGTTTACCGGCTGCAAGCGCTCTTGCAACACGCAGCATGTACTTGCTTGCTTCATCATCTTGAGTTTGGGCAATTTCTGCATCTAGTAACTTAAGTATCTCAGCTTGTTCCTCTGCTAGCTCAAATTCACCATAATATGGCAGCAGGTTAATTTTTGCGGCAATGCGCTCATCCAGTTCAATGCTAGTATCTGTCGCATATAAACCAGAAGCGATTTTATGGCAGGCTATAAAAGCTGACTGTGCAGCAGTTTTGTACTGTTGATCCGCGGTCAATTCAGCAATGCTTAGGTATTGATCGATGATTGTTTCACAGCCTGTGGCACCTGTTGTAAACGAGACAATATGTTTGTTTGCCTGCAGATACTCATCACTGCTCAAGATGTCTAATCCCGCTTTTAAGTAAGCAGCCGCCTCAGGGTACAAGCCTTGCTCTTTAATATAAATTGCTGCCCCAGGGGTATTAATGTTGTAAGAGATTAAATCAACAAATAAGGCTCGCTTATCACGCCCTTCTTCGTTTTTTAGCAACTCAGCTAACACTGCCAATTTGTCTTCGCCGTTTCTTACTTTAGCTAACAACACTGCACCGTCTGCTTGATCTTTGGCCCATCCATACTTCCAGTCTGTGGTTTCAAACTTGCCCAACAACAGGTTCACGTCTTTTTCTGGATAAAGTAAAACAAAGCGCGGAATTGCATCAATCAAACCGAATGGATATTCGTCCATTGTGACATCAGCATACTGATCAATGTCTAATACGTGGTGCTCGTCATACCCAACAATGCCATACAACGACAACATTTTTGCCAAAATTGGCTTTGCTTTATCAAACTCGTTGAGATTGGTGTAATGATCAATGACATAACCTAAAGCCACTTGTAATATCGAATGGTAAGGTTTGCCTTCATTGCCATTTAAGTCGTTTCTTGCATGGCTGATTGGCATTTGCAATGCGTAGCGGTAAAGCCTTTCAAGCTGCGCATTTGCAGCTTGTTTGTCAGTATTGCTTAAACTACTTTGCCATGTTTTAACGAGTTCACCGGCATGATCTGAAAATGAAAAGTAGGTACGCATGGCAGCCGTTGAGTTACCCGCAATAACAGAAGAAAAAGCAATGTCTAAGATATTATAAGCTTGGTCAGCTAATTCTTGTTGCTCGGAGCGCAGGTAAGAGTTAGCCAGCTCTGAGTAAAAGCTTTGATCCTCACTGTAAAAGTTAGTAATGCCTTTTGATGCCATGTACTCGGTATATAGCTGATTGGCAGACTGCCTCAAAGTATTGGCATGATCTAGCTTGCCTTGTTCAATATAGGCATTTGCCACATACAGCTTCGCCCACGCCAAGTCTTGAGGCTGCGTAATGATGTCTTCTGACAGTAATTTTGTCACCTCATTTTCTAAGCCGGCAGTCGCATACCCTTGGGCAATATTTGAATAGACATTGCCCTTGTTCAAATCACTACTCAGGTTTTTTGCCTGCACTTCAGCTTTGCTTAAATGAGAGTCGTCACTAGCAAAATAATAATATGCACGATCTGTATTACTGGTTAGGCCCAGCGTAATTTCTAAATTTTTCTCGACACTGCCACCCTGTGCATCTGTTACCACAACCACGACGCTGTCGGTTGCAACTGATAGTTTTTCTGGTGTATAGGTCACTGCACCAGTTTGTGCATCAACGAACAACGCACCATTTTGCGGTGCGGTTTTAACACTATATGTAAGGCTGTCGCCGTCGATATCAGTTGCATTTAACTGACCTACTTTGGTCTCTCCGCCAAGTACTTGCAGCTTATCCTGTTCTATTACAGGCAGATCATTTACTGGGCTGACCGTCACATTGATAGTTGTTTGAGCGGTACTTTGACCATCACTCACCGATACTTTAAAGCTGTCAACGCCATGATAGTTTGCTTCAGGTGTATATTTAATGGCACCGCTCTGTGCATTTACTTCAACAATCCCATGAGCTGGTGCATTCGACAAGGCATAGGTCAATGACTGCTGCTCTTTATCAGTCGCTGATACGGTCAAGCTTTGCGTGCTGTCTTCTTGTAAAGAAACTTCGTAGCTTTGACTTGAAAATGTTGGCGCCGAATTGCTGTCTGAGCCACTTGATCCGCACCCGGTTGCCAACAACGCGGCAATTGTCACTGATAAAAATTTCAACTTCATTGTTAGGTCCTGAATAAAAAATACGCGCAGATCCTAATAGAAACAATTATCATTTTCAAATGTATTTATCTTTGCATTATTTTATTTTTTGTGGTCATTTGTTGCATTAATGTTTAATTGGGAGGTAATTTACCCACATAATGAATTACGCATGCGGGTAAATTTATTATCAGAATGTATAACTTAGAGTCAGTTTATAATTTCGACCGAGTTCACTCGGGTCTATGGCCTCTCCTGCAGGTGCTCGCACATATCGCTCATCGGTCAGATTATCAATGCCCGCTCTAACCAATAATCCAGACAAGCTACCAATTCCTTGATACTTAGTGGTGAGATTAAACAGCTGGTAAGAGTCGGTACCATAGCCCCTGCTTAAATAGACGTCGGTCAAACGCTTCTGCGAACGATAAGCCAGCATTTGCAATCCAAAATCAAAGTTATCAAACACGTGATATTGCAAACTCACATTGAGTTTATCGGCAGGGGCTTCTGAATATGCTTGCTTGTTTGTCTCAACACTCCCCAAGAAAAAGTTTGGAACGCCGTAAGCATCCATGTTTATGGTTGAGTACCCCACATAGCTGGCAAATTTACCGAGTTCATAATGCATTTCCAGTTCCCAACCTCGGCTTACTAGCTTACCTATGTTCTTCGCGCTGTAGTCTCGATGCGTTGCGACAGGTACCCCATTTGTGGGCTCAGGACCAGGCGAACCCTGCTGCTTATCGCCATTGTCGTCGTAGTAATACATAAACGGGACATTGTCGATAAAATTCACGATTTCATTGTCGAAATGAATGACTTTTAGCTCAAATTTGTCACCCCAACTCATTTCATCCCAAAATACTCCAAACCCACCTTCTAAGTTTTCGGACTCCTCAGGCTTTAAGTTTGGTTGAGGTTCGTAATAGCAAAATTTACCGCCAATGTGACAACGCCATTCATCTTTTTTGTACAATTCTTGTACCGACGGAGCGCGAAAAGCCTCACTGTACTTGGCATAAAGATTGATATTGTCGCTGATCTTGAATGTCAGGCCCAATTCATTAGATAACTCGCTATCATCATGATCGTCAAACTGGGTGTATATATCACTGCTACGCTTATAACTATCTAGTCGCAGGCCCGCCGTCACAAGCAACTTATCGTCAAACAGTGAAACTTGATCGATAACAGAAAACGATAGATTTTGCGCATCGCTGTCACCGTATTTTGTACTCATCCCCTCATCTGGCGAAAATTCTGACTGGCTAAACTCTTCGTAGTCATAATTGAGTTCTACAGCAATTTGATGATCAAATTCATCGCTTAATTCAAACAGGTTTGCAAGTCTGGCCCCGTAACGCTTTGTACTGCCTTGTTTTGTTCCTGAAAAGTCGATTTTTCGTTCACCGCGCATAATGTAACCAAACGTCTGCTTTGCATAGTCTTTGTCGGAATACACTAATTGTGCATCGAAGTCGATATAGCGATTATCAGGTTGATATACATAAGTGGTAGTGACCTCAAGGTAGTCATTACTAAAATCTTGACTCAATGCCGGATATGCCAGTCCATAACTGGCATTTAAGTTGTAAGGCTGGTCGTCTGAGCGTGACTCAGACCAATCAACTTTGCTCTGTACACTGTGGGCTTTGCTGATAAACCAAGTATTTTTTAACGCGACATTTTTGCGCTCAGAATCATTTTTGATCTTATCGAGTTTTGCTACTTCATTAATTTCTTGCTCTTCAGTGTCTTGTAAATTCGATCCAACAACGTCGATGTCCGAAAAAGTAACGCGGCTCACATGTAAAACTGTGTCCATATCATCACTGAGCGTAAACAAAGAGCCTGAAATTAACGTGCTGTTTGAGTTACTTTGATGCGTTACCATCACTTGAGAGCCCACCCCAGATTCACCATTCAAATAATCACTGGCATCTTTGGTGACTAAGCGGATACTTCCGCCAATAGCCCCCGATCCTACTGTCAGAGAATCTGCACCCCGCAGTACTTGCACCTGCTTTAATTGACTGGGGTCTATGCCTAAGCTATTGATAGCAGATAAATTCTCATTTCCATCAGACTCTATTTTACGCTTTACATTGTCTACCGAGACGTGAATGCGTTCACCATACAGACCTCGAATACTGGGCTGAGCGGCCAATGGTGTCACACTACCAGAAAGTTCCACACTAGGGATCTCACGTAATATCTGCGTCAGCTCGGCTTGTTGGCGACGTGCCATAGCCTCACTGTCCATAGCGGTTATAGAGCCCGCAGCATCTTTATTGATCACAGATAATTTGTGACCGTGAACTTCAATTACATCGTCGATTTGATTTGGTTTTGTTGTTTGCGCATGAGTAGTGGTAGCGTTAAGTGCCCCAAAGACGCCAACAGATAGCGCACAAAGAGTGAGTTTCATGTCCTTATTCACCTAATTTAAATGATAATAATTATGAATCGCATTTGAAATGCGCGATTAGAATAATTAAACTAAGCGCCCAACGCAATAAGCAAATAACTTATAGTTATAAATAAATCGGGACATACTAACCAAGAAAATAGTGTGAGTAATTTACAACCACACGCATTCTAGCGTAACGTAAAACGCCTTGAGATTTGATTCATAGGAAGGGGTAAAATTATGAAAGCAGCATTAATATCAGTTACTTTACTAACAATAATGACATTAAGTTCAAACGCATACAGTAAAACTTTCAATGGAGGCGCAGATAAATCTAAATTAGTGCCCATTTCCACGCTGCTGAGTGATGCACAAAGATATACAACAGAGTCAGCGACTATAGCAGGTACCGTCACTCGAGTTTGCCAAAAGCGCGGCTGCTGGATGCAAATAGCCAGTGACAAAAAGTTTCAAACCCTGATGGTCAAAGTACGCGATGGCGACATGGTGTTTCCAATGACTGCGCAAGGTAAAACCGCCTATGCCACAGGCACTGTCAAACTCATTCCACTGTCACTGGAACAAACCAATGCACGGCGCAAAGCCCAGCAATTAGAACCCGTAGATAGCCCAGAAACATTGCACTTATTTACCCCTGTTGCTGTGACTATCGAGGACTAAAATTGAGTATGTCTTGGTTTAAACTCAATCGCAATTTACATCGCGATATCGGCTATTTTTGTATTGGCATGACTTTGGTTTTTGCCATTTCTGGTATCGCGCTTAATCACATTCATCAGTTTAACTCGAACTACCAAGTTTCAAGAGTCTCCCATCAAATTACACTTGATGTAGAGCGTATTGAAACGCCGGAGTTTGAATCTCAACTGCTGCAAAAACTGGCCTTGACGACGCCTGTCAAAGCGCGTTTTTGGCAAGACAAAAACACTTACAAACTATTTTTGAAAGACACTACCCTATATTTAAACCCACAGGCCAATACGGTATTGGTAGAGCAAGTCAAACCTCGACTTTTACTACGCCAACTAAATTTTTTACACCTGAATGAAGCGCGTGCAGCTTGGATGTGGTTTTCGGATTTTTACGCTGTGCTTTTAATTTACTTGGCGCTTTCTGCACTTTTTATGGTGAAAGGCAAAAAGGGTGTCTGGGGTCCAAGAGGAATTTTAGTACTCGCGGGGTTTGCAGCGCCGATTGGGTTTGTGGTTTATTATTCAAGTTAGCAAATCGCCCTATCACCGCACTTCTCCTGTAATAACGTGTAATAGCGCGCATGCAAATCAGATACTAGATTGAATCCTAGGGGCTGGCATTGCATGCAGTGCGCAGCTTTGAGCAATTTAAGTAAATCGGTAATATAGGCACGCTTATGCTGCACACGCAACCAGGGATTCCAGGCCTATTTCTTGCCAACTTTCTGTTGGGAGATAAATCGCTAAATCACGTGCACTTTAATATATCTTTATTAGTTTATGCTCGAGATAAAACCATTTCAGGCCGAGGTAAGGTATTTATACCGTCAGCCTCCGAGCGAGATATCATCTCCAATCTCTATGGCGAGTTTCACTATCAGCGCGCAGCCGATAATTGCTATATCGTGTTGGACTTATTTGGCCATCAACCTAGTATTGGTATTCCACCAACCTGCAAAACCACACATAACACCAAATTAAATTTACTCCTTGATGATAACTGGCAGATCGGTGAAGCAAGCCTTAGTTATATTGATCCAACCTCTCAAAACTGGCAAACAATCGAACAATTACCAGTTAGACAAGTGGATCACAGTAATATTGCTGACTTGTCACAGCTCGCAATTCAAGTAAAAAATGCCCACCGACACTAAAAACCCAATCCCACAGCGAGACGATTCCAACTGTTTATTTGCAAAGCTACAGCCACAACCGCTAGGCGCTGCTTTTCATCGAGTATTTCATTGCTAAGAGGTGTCAGAAGTTTCACTTCAGTTACTTGCCGAGCTAGCTGCAATACGCTCCGTTCAAATTCAGAAAGTGATGCTAAATTAGGCTCGAATATCGCCTTATGAAAATGCGTAAACTGCTCCTGACTGGTGGTATCTTTCAACGCTTCTTCGTGCATAATTTTACAGTACTGACAGCCGTTGATTTGCGAAACATACAACCGGATTAAATGCACTGTCGACGCAGGCAGGCATTGCTCAGCTTGCGCACTCAATCCGCCCAGTGCGGTATGAATATATGGATATTGGGTTAATAGCTGTGATTGAGAAATCATAAAAAAGCTCCTTATTTAAAACTGTTAAAGAGCTTAAAACAGGCATTGACTAAAAAATTGGATATTTCCGACATGCTTGAGTAGAAATATCAAAACAACCTAGGTGGCAGATTTTTGAGCATTCATTGGCGTTGCCAAAATAATGATAACAGCACCTATCATAATCGCCACATCAGCAATATTGAAAATCCCCGTACGTAACGACCCTACACCGACATTAATAAAATCGATAACGGCACCTTGATTTAAGACCCGATCAATCAGGTTCCCCAACCCACCAGCAAAAATTAGAGATAAAGAAGTCACTTGTAACTTGGTCAAATCATGTGACTTCAGCATATAACCCATTAACGCTGAGAGAAAAACGCCTATCGCAATAACAAAAAACAACGTTCTTTGTAGGGGGGTAAAATCTGCTCCAAAACTCAGGAATACCCCTAAGTTCTCGGTATAGCCGATTCTGACAATATCACCCCAGTAGCTGGTCATCTGCCATGGGACCAGATAATCACTGGCCCACCATTTCGTACCTTGATCTAATATCAAGCAAATTGCACATACCAGTGCAATGTGTACACCCTTGTTCTCTGTCATTGTTATGCTCCCGTTGCTCAGTACTTCACTATAAAAAGCCATTGGTGAACATAAAATGACAAACCGATAAACACCTCAATAATTTTAATTTTATTAATATTATCAATGAATAAGTTACAGGCCGGGTTTACAAGTTTGACACCTCAGCCCGCATTCTCGATATAAATATCAGGTCACAAAGCGATTAAAGTTGGTATGTAAATCAATTATCCTTTTTGCAATGTTCTGATTGGCATCGGCTGTTTCACTTGCTCCCTGTGCCGTCTCCTTCGCCAATTCATTAATATTATTGATGTTTTTATCAATATCTACGGCCACCATAGATTGTTGCTCGGTCGCGGTCGCAATTTGCGTGTTTAGGTCATTAATTTGCTCGATTGCGCCCGATGCTTCATCAAGCATGGTCTGGGTCTTCTCGCTCTTCTCAAAACAATTGTGCGCACTCACCTTCCCTTTTTCCATGCTGTTGACGACTTTATTGGCTTCTGTTTTTAAGCGATCAAGTAAGTCTTGAATATCTGCGGTTGATGATTGAGTGCGTGTTGCTAGCGTTCTAACTTCGTCTGCAACCACCGCGAAACCTCGACCACTTTCACCAGCGCGCGCGGCCTCTATTGCAGCATTAAGTGCCAACAAGTTGGTCTGTTCAGAAATACTTTGAATGGCCTCTAGTACTGAGCTGATATTGTTAGTTTCTTCCACCAGCTCAGCAATATCATCTGATGCCAGATTTAACTCAGAAACTAAATTCTCAATAATTTTATTGGTCTGGGTTGCAATTTGTTTACCCGTTTGGACCTTTTCACGCACCTTGGCTGTCGCCTCGGCTGCATGAGCCGTACTTTTTGACATGTCTTGGGTGGTGGTAGTCATTTCATACACCGCAGCAGCCACCATTTCGGTTTGGTTTTTTTGCTCCGTGACACTTTTTTCTGTTTGGCGCATTACATTCATAGCCAGCTCTGAAGAGTCACCCAAACTGCGCACCACATCGTTGGTACTCACAATCGTAGAACGTAAGCCACTAATAAACTTATTAAATTCTCGTGCCATTATACCGGTTTCATCCTTCGCAGACTCATCCAACATCACGGTTAAATCACCATCACCGCTGGCTACGGATTTCAAACGAACGATAAGTTCATCAATGGGTGTGGTAATGGAGCGACTTATCATAAACGCAGCACCAAGGGCCACCAATAAAGCAGCAATGGCTGAAATCGATATCAATTTAATGGCTAGGATTTCGTCTTTTTCAGCCTTTAAAGTGGCTTTTTGAGTGAACTCCTGCACTTCAGCAAGGACTGCAATCAGTTCGTCTTTAAGCTGATCTTCCTCTGCTTCGATTTTCTTTGCCAACGGCATCAGCTCTAAAATAGACTGACTGGGGAGCTGATTCAATAGTTGCTTTAGATCCATACTGGCCTGAGCATAATGCTTGGTGATGACTTGGAGCTCACCTTCAACTTCGCGAAACTTACTGGCAGCTTCTTCAGAGTGCGCCATAGTGATAGCCTGCGCTGCAAAAGCGGTAGTATCGTCGATTTCTTTTTCAACTTTGGCCATTGAGGTCATTAACTTTTGGGATAACTGCACCACTTTAGTGTCATAACCTTGTGTACCGCTATCAGCCAATGATTTATATAACAGCAACCGCTCAAATAGGATTGCTTGCTCTAACTGGTGTTCGGTTATTTGCGTCAGAAAATTATTCAGTGGAATATCTTCCTCGGCAATATCTATCAGTTCATATCCGATCTTGGCCATTTGCACTAAAGCGATTGCGCTCACAAGCAATAACATTGCAAGTTGCACAGTCGCCATCAAGTAGATGCGCTTGGCAATACTGAGATGATTCATACACACGACGCCTTATTTTATTGAGTGTAAATGCTAAAAGCCGCTTCTAACTCAACAGGTTTTAAAGTAGCAAAGTAACTGCACCGAAAAATCGGGGTGACTTTGCAAAAATGCGTAGTTATCTTCCTGACTTAAAAACTCCGAAAACCCTTCTTCATTACAGAGCTTTGAACTATCAAAACACCTAAAGCCCATTTTCCAGTGCGAAAACACCCGCTCAGGAACTGCCTGTTCATGCAACTTATTAATACGCTCATGACGTGGGTCTTTTGAGATCACCTCAAATAGAGCTCGAACTTCCTCTTTTTTACCTTCCAGCAGCTGAATAAAAGTCCCTTTACCATCATAAAGTAAAAGGCCCGTGATACCATTTGCAACATTACGCTGGCGAAATTTACTCATCATTTTGGCTAGTTCTAATTCTGTATGGCGCTTTTTTGCTTTACTGATATACACTAGCTGAAACATGAATTTTACACCCCTCGCAATCTTGCTTTTGATGGCTTTATTCAGAACTTTATTTCTTTTACGCTCCTTAAGATCTAGCACACAGCCTTTTAATTTACCAAATGCGTTTCAAAATCAGTGACATATAATTATCGAACCTTAAAAAAGCTGATCGCGCTATGCATACCCGCAGAGAGTGCATCTAGTTTTTGGGTTGCATTCCGGTTGGTTTCAGTCACTTCAATGGCATTGTCTGACATCGCTGAGATAGAACCCATTGCATCAGATACTTCTGAAATGGCGCTGACCTGTTCTGCACTCGCTTGCACCACTTCACGCACGCGGTGCAGTGAATCACTGGCTTGTGCGTCAATGCTCTGCAATAGCTCAGTGGCTTCTTGGATCAATGCTTTACCATTCTCTACTTGCGGCTGTGTTTGCTCCATGGCCTCTACAGAAGCAGACGTTTCTTTTTGAATTTCGCCAATCATAGCTTCAATTTGTGCCGTTGCTTCGCCAGTTCGCTTGGCAAGCTGCCTTACTTCGTCGGCAACTACGGCAAACCCTCGGCCAGATTCACCGGCTCGTGCCGCTTCAATTGCCGCGTTTAACGCTAACAGGTTGGTCTGCTCTGAAATGCCACTTATCACATTGGCAATACCACCGATTTGTTCAGTGTTCGCTTCAAGCTTTTTAATTTGCGCCACCGTTGCGTTAACTGTATCAGCAATGCGTACGATTTCAGCTGCACTGGCTGCGATTGCATCCCGTCCTTTATCTGCAAATTGTACTGTGGACTCTGAGTTTTCTTCTGTTTTTGTTGTAAGCTCACTCACATGATCAATACTGCTTCGCAAGTGCTCCAACCGCGCTACAGTTTGTTGCGTCAGCGTCGCTTGTTGTTGCGCTGCGGCATAAATATCATCAGAACCAGAAGACACTACTTTGGCCTGTTCAGCTAAATCGGATGCGCCACCAACCACATTGGACACGATTTCAGTTAATTGCAGCTTCATTTCAAAGAGTTTTGCCAACATGCTATTGGGGTAGTCGGTGGCCATGTGCTGAGTTAGATCGCCCTGAGATATGGCGGATAAAGCGCGCTCAGCTTGACGTACCTCGCCACCTAATGCCTCTCTGATACTCTTTGCAATCATGAGTCCTATAAACACACTGACTGCAATTGCCAACAAAGTGGCCGCTATCATAAACTGAGCAAAACCACCCGCCACATCACGCGCCTCTGGCGTAGCTAATTGGTTGGCTTCCTCTTGATAATCAATAAACTCATTGATACGTGCAAGCCAAGTAATAAAAGCAGGGCGAGCTTGTTGTAATACGATGTCATCAACCTCTTGCCCGTCCCGTTTAAGTGCAATGATGTTGTCAACTAACGGTCGGGTTGTGACTTTAATATCTTCAATGCTTTTTAAAATGCGCCTTTCTTTGTCATTAAATGGCACGCCTTGTGATTTCATTTGCGCCATGCTGTTTTCTGCTTCGACATAAAAACGTTGTAGTTGCGCAATCTCTTGTTCAAACTCTCTTAGCTCAGCAGTGGAATTGGTAATCGCCACATCCCTTATAGCAATGGCTGTATCATGCACACTGCCTCTAAAATTAATGGCATAGCGCTGTTTAACTGAGTTGACATCGGTCATCTGTGCAAGGGTATCATCGATAAAATTGACGTCTTTAATCCCAATGCTAGTCAGCAAGATCATTAGGCACAAAATCGCGCCGTACCCAACAGATAGCCTCTGTCGTATTGTGAGCCCAGCTAGAAAGTTCATTTATTCACCTTTTTGTCACATCCACTCTGTAAATTTAGGTCCAATCAAGTCATGGCGCCAATTATCAGGGCAGCAAATTACGTTTATTTTAATGGTCCTTTATTAATAGACCCTATTCAACACCAATTACTCACGCAATATTTAATCCAAATATTTAAATAATTTATTACTTGAAGTTCAGAAGCATAACGCGATAATATTAATAATAATCATTATCACTAATAAAGATTGACGTGAATCATTCTAGCCAATATGTATCCAAAGCCTTAATCGCGACAGCAATATTTGCAGCGCCCCAAATCTACGCCAGCAAAAATGAAAAACAAAATTTAGAACACATTGAAGTTCAAGGTGTACAGTCGCGCCTGCAAGCGCGTGGCATTCTTAAAGACAGCATTGCTAAAACCGAATTGATTGACTCAGAGCAACTTAAAAACATGCAGGCTGCCAATCTAAGTGAAGCCATTGATAAAGCGTTGGGCATTAGAGTCTCAAACGAATGTTCAATGTGCGGTGCTAAACGTATCATGATCAATGGTATGAAAGGCGAGCACACCAACATACTCGTTGATGGTGTGCCATTACATACAATGCTGTCTGGGTTTTATGGCATGGACAGTGTTGCAACCGCTGGCATAGGCACCATTGAAATTGCGCGTGGCGCTGGGGCATCACTCACTGCACCAGAGGCCATCGGTGGCACCGTTAATTTGGTTTCACAAAAGCCCACTAAAAGCGGAGCGGAACTAGATGTGGCTTTTGGTAACTTGGACTACCGCAAGATTTCTATGGTCGCGATGGGGATCAGTGAGGATGACAAAAGTACTGTCAGTGTAATCGCTCAACATGATAGTCGTGCGCAATTCGACGGAGATAAAAACGGGGTAAGTGAGTCACCACTTCTTGATAATGATTCGTTAGCTGTGACACTTACTCATGACCTGTCTTTAGACACAACGCTAAAAGCGCGATATGGCCGCAGTCAGTCTGAAGTGTTTGGTGGACCGGTAATTGGCGATACGACCAGCTCCATCGCAGAAACATTGGCAAGCGTCAACAAAGGTGAAGCTGATAGTCTCTTTGTCGACAATGATGTGCGCAATCGTTACATAGGTCACCCTTGGGAAACCGCCGAGTGGGTTGACACACAACGTGAGGAGTGGCTCTTCACAGTTTTACATAGCCTAGATAGTAACCTTGCACTGGATGTCAGTTATGCCAATGTAGAGCATATACAGGATTCATTTTACGAGAGCATTGATTACTACGCAAAGGATGATATGCAATTTGCATCAGCCAAGCTCTACTACACCCTCAACAATCAACATTTGATAACAATGGGCTTCGATCATCGCGATGAAAAAATGCGCAGCCATACAGAGGCACTTGCTAATAATCCGCTATATATGTCCGATAGCTTCGACTACTCTGTTTCTGGGTTATTTATTCAAGATACATACACCCCCTCTATCGATTTTGAGTTAGCTTTTGCAATACGCTTTGATCAGATCAATGCTGATTTTATCGCGAATCAGGCGGTTGACGACGAAATTGATGAGACATTAATCTCACCGCGCCTAGATATACGCTGGTTTCACCATGATAACTGGACATCTCGCTTTTCGGTGGGACAAGGCTATCGTGCGCCATTGTCCTTTTTTGAAAGTGATCATGGGATATTAGACGCTGAGAAAGGTTACCTTGTTGATGTACATGATGTAGAACGTTCACTTGGCTACAATTACTCGCTGAATCACACAGCAGATAAGATCAATGCCACGTTATCTATTGCTTATACTCAAGTGGACAATTTAGCATCTTTGACACACAACCAATCTGGCACCCCTGTACTTGGGCAGTTAACTGAACGAGCCGATGTATTGGCATGGGACCTGGCCGTGAGCTATCAATTGACGTCTTCACTGCAGCTTGGCGGCAGCATTGAATCCTACCAATATAACGATGTATTTAAATCCTCATTTGGTATCGCGCCAACCGAACAAAGAGCAAGCGTCAACCTAAGCTACGAGCTCGATGCATGGGACCTCAGTGCAAACTACCTACATGTACCCAGCCGAGATCTGACTGACTATGGGTATGAAGGATACAACGACCAACAAGCAACTCAGGCCAAACAAACCAATGTTGGCAGTTATGGGTTGCTCGACTTTAAGGTTGCTTACGCTATCAATAAGCAATTTGAATTATATTTTGGTATCACTAACGCCCTAGACTACAACCAAGCAGAAGATGAAGACACCCCCATCATGTTCGACAACGAGGGCGGATATGATGTTACCTATATTTACGCGCCACTGAGAGGCAGGCAAGCCTTCTTGGGCTTCGACTATGACTTTTAAACAGCCGTTGCTTTGGCTCCCTTTGCTAGTGGCATCATTTTTTACGCATGCCGCTAGTCCTTTTTATCAATTAGAACTCACGGCCCTTAATAAGTACGCACCAAAGACGATGGCATACTATCAAGGTCAGGTGCTGGCATTGATGCTGGTGCAGCCAAATTGTGGCTGGTGCAAAAAGCAACACAAACTATTAGAGAGTTTGTTTAATGCTCAGCCAATTGAGTGTCGACGGTTTTCGGTTATGATGATGGCAACTGGCGCTGAAAAACGCCAGCTCGAAAGGGCAATGGCTCGCTATCAAACAAAATTCGCGACGGTCACACTGCCTAACTCGTTGGCTAATTCGCTCGAAAGCAAAAGTACGCCGCAAGTTTTCCTGCTGGATAGCAACGGCAATTTGGCCACATACCATATAGGATTTATGCCTGAAGCGGCGCTACTAGCTCACTTACAGACATTAACGGCTGATGCTGGTTGCCGCATCAGCGCAACCAAGATTAGTTAGCTTTACCTAACCAGTTTAAAAACCCTTTTGCGTCTGCTGTATTTGCAAATGCAATGTAGCTTAGGCCATCTTGGTGTTTCACCGCCATGCGGCACTTATTCATAGAAATTGATTGGACTGGCAAAGTGATTGCCACCTGCTGTCCTTGGTATAAGTAAGACATAATAAAACGCTCATAAATTAACTTTAATATCTTATTGCGAACAACGCATATCGATATTGATTTTTTACATGATGCCTTATTAAGGTCTGCACAATAGATGTACCGTTGTTTAGTACTCTACGGGATCATGCCAAAGCATGATTGAAAATTAGATAATTTCAAGACAGACGCATTAAGGCGCTAACTTTAAAACTATGACTGACTGGATCAAGGTAAGACATAAACACTGCCTATTTATGTGAGTAAAATAAGCAAGTTGGCCAGCATACGTTAACAGTGAAAAATATACAAGAGAAAAATGATATTAATATGGCATTTATACTTTTTTTCTTGCTAATGTCGTTTTTCATCTCACGAAGCGCCCACATATACGTCACGTTTATTTCCCAGTGGATGTATTTCTCTCAGTTTACTTGTTACTAAATTGGATATAAATCGTGCAATATTGACGCAGTAAAAGTATGTTATGACTATACTTAACGTGCACCGTGCTATTAAATTGAATTGCCATTGGAGGAGTCTAGTGCACAGACTTGAAAAGGAACTGTACGCTCATATACAAAAAAGCCCTGAGATTTTTAACTTTTTGGTTGAATGCTCTCTGGATGGCTTTTGGTACTGGGACTTAGAAAACCCAGCACAAGAGTGGATGAGTCCCAAGCTTTGGCAAACCTTAGGGTACGACCCAAATACCAAGCAACATTTGGTCAGTGAATGGCAAGATATTATCAATCAAGATGACTTGAAACTTGCAATGGAAAACTTTGAAAAACACAAAGCCGATCCAACCTACCCCTATGACCAAATCGTACGCTACACACATGCCACAGGTAAGACTATTTGGATAAGATGCCGTGGCCTGATAATACGTGATGAAAATGACAAACCTGTTCGTATGGTTGGATCTCACACCGATATCACCGAAATAAAAGAAAGCGAGCGACGCGCAATTGAAGCGCTCGAGGCACGAGAACAATTTTTTGCTCGTATGTCCCATGAAATTAGAACCCCATTGTTTGGTATTTTGGGGATAGCCGGCACGCTCAAAAGCGCAGTTGTAAATGACAAAATAGCGCAAGATATCAGCACAATTTTAAGTTGCGGTGAACAATTACAGTCCTTGCTAAATGATATTTTGACACTGGCAAAGCTAGATGCTGAAAAGTTATCCACCAGCATTGAGGTCGTTGACTTAGCAAGTGTATTTAGTCATATCCACGAATTGTACAGCGCGGCAGCTGACGATAAACAGTTAGCGCTTGAAGTGGAAACAGACAACGTTACAGGTATGTTTGTTAAGACAGACAAAGTGCGCCTAACCCAAGTACTCAGCAACTTGGTTAGTAATGCAATCAAGTACACTAAGACTGGTTCAGTCAAGGTGCAAGCAAAATTTGAGCGTGAAGAGTGCACTATTTCGGTTATAGATACAGGCGTAGGCATCAAAGATGTCGATGCTATTTTCAACGCTTACACACAAGAAGACACATCTTATGAAAGCATGGTCAGTGGCAGTGGTTTAGGACTCGAAGTTGTCAGTCAGCTCTGCGAGTTACTCAATTATGATTTAAGCTTTAATTCAGAAGTAGATGTGGGTACTCAGGTCACTATTTCGATGGCCGCAGTTCAAGCACAAACCCCAAGCGCCGAGCAAGAAAAAGTCAGTGAACCTTTGCCTGAGCTGTCGATTTCACGCACGTTGATTGTGGACGACAATGCTCTTAATCAAGTAATCACTACTAAGATGCTCTCTTCAATATGTCCAGACATTGAAAAAGCTTCCGATGGCTATGAAGCATTGCAAGTCATTAGCAAAAGCCCGCCATTTGATTTGATCTTACTCGATATCAATATGCCTAAAATGAACGGTTATGAAGTTCTTGCACTCATTAATACTATGTCACTCGATACACAACCCTACATTATTATGTTGTCTGCCGATGCATTTGAGGCAACTCAACAAAAGTGTTTGGAGCTCGGGGCAGACGGCTATCTCACCAAACCATTCACACAGCAAGAATTAACCGAGGCATTGAGTACTATGCCTGTTTCGAAATAGAGCACTGAGCAGTAATGATTTTTATGACTCCAAAACACCCCCTCCCTATACTTATATTTCTTGTCTGCACTCTGCTTTTTGCCGGACAAGCCTATGCTCAAACGCTCACCATCGCCATTGGTAATTACCCACCTTATTCAGGTGAAAAATTAAAAGGGCAAGGACTGATCCCCCAGGTCATTCGCGCAGCCTTCGCCCAACATAATATTCGAGTCGATTTTCAATTTATGCCTTGGGCTCGCAGCTTTATGGAAGCTAAAAAAGGCCTCTATGATGCATCTGCTTACTGGTATTGCACTGAATCAAGGCAGGAGTATTTCTCATGTAGCACTGCGCTGTATGAAGAGTCTGCAGTTTTCTTTTTTAACAAAAGCAATCCCATACCGGTTTGGAATACTTTAGAAGAACTAGAAAATTATCGTATAGGGGCGACTCGCGGCTACAGTTACACCGATGAGTTTTGGCGACTGGCTAAGTCAGGTGAGCTTGATGTAAATATCATGACCCGGGATGAACAAAACTTTTCCATGCTTTTAAAAGGCAGAATTGACCTATTTCCCATTGGCTTATTACCGGGAATGTACTTACTAGAGCAAAATTACCGCAATGAAAAAGGCGCGCTCAATTATCTGCCCAAACCACTTTTAACAGGCACACTACACCTACTCTTTTTGAAAAACCAGCCAACATCTATGCGATTGCAGAGTATTTTTAATGATGGGCTCGCCAAAATAAAGCAATCTGGGGAGTATCAGGCGATATTGGCCAAGTTTCATGAAGACAAACATACTAAGCAGCCAAACAATGCCCCATAAAACCATTTTTACTATCTCAGATGCACTCGATTTTGATGTTAGACAGTGGCTTGATAGCCAAGATTGGTCAATACAACACTTTAAAAATAGCCAAACATTTTTTGAGCAAGCGGACCTGACTTTACCCGCTTGCGTTATACTGCAACTAAATGATTCTATATTGCGCTACGCTAAGCTAATCCAACAGCTCTCAAACCAAAACAGCCCCATCATACCTGTTATCATTGAATCTCGCGAAACACTGCTTCCCCAAAAAGGCAGGCATGTGTGTGAGTCATTAAACTTTGTCGATTTACCCGTCGAAATTGAGCTACTTTCACAGCTCATAAAAAGTGCATTTGAAAGAGCCATAGAACAACAGCAATGCATTGAAATAAGCGCGATTTACTATGATAAGTTTACACTCAGAGAGCTTGATATCGCGCAACAGCTCGTCAACGGGAAAACAGTCAATGAAATAGCTGAGCGCTTATTTTTGGTGCCCAACACGATTGAAAAGTACCTAGAACGTATGCGCATTAAAACCAATAGCACGACATTAACTGCACTCACCAAACTACTCAACAAGTATCCACCCAGTTTAGATTTGCCAAAAAACACGCACTTATGAAAAACGCGGCTTTAGAGCCGCGTTTTTCATCTGGTGTACGAGTGATTAGCAAAATATATGACAAATGAAGTGCTTGGCGCCATTGTAGGCATCTTTTGCCGTATCTTCTGCTTTATCTTTGGCCGTATCAAATGCAGTGCCCGCAAAGTCACCCGCCTTTGCTCCATAATTATTTACCGCATCATCTACACTGATAATGCCACTAAACACCGCATCTTGAGCAGAAACCCCATACAGATTCATAGCCTGATCAAGCGGTAACATATTGGTCTGTACAAAGCGGATTGCTGGCACGTAGTACTGGGTTACAGCTTGATTGACAGTTAGCATATTTGAGTTAACGGCTTCTAGCCCACCAATTACGCCATTGCCAACCAGATCTGCGGTATCAGCCACTGAGTTAGTATCAATAACCACATTCACGTCCACATCTAAGCCAATCAATACAGCCAATTCTCCAGAAACCCCAACGGTAAGCTCTCCATCTTCGTAGCCCGCAGTGGCCCCAGCATTGATACCAACACCCAGACCTGCTTCAACTCCGCCTTCGGCATTGCCGCCTACACCTGCTAACGAGCCGCTGGCATAACCTGAAGCGGTGGCCATGATCCCCGCTTCAGCACCTGCTGAACCAGAAAGACCATAACACCCATCGCCGTAGCATAATTTGCTGTCACCTTCGACATTAGCATAGGCTGACAATGCCGCAGTGCCTTCGGTAGTCGCACTTGTGCCAGGTACAAAGTCCACTTCAACTTCTAACGTACTCGTCGCTGAAACAGTTGCTTGCGTACCTAACTTAACATGCTGAGAAATCTGCGTCTTATCTATGGTTAATTGTGCTTCAATTTCAGCGTCTACCGTCACCTCTACACCATACTCCTGCGAGGCAGAACCAACACCATCGACTTCCACAGAGCCACCAGCGGTTGCCACAGCACCCGCGCCGATATAGCTTCGCGCTTCGGCGTTTACACCGTCTGGACCAACTGAAAAAGACAGTTCAGCATCCGCCTCAGCATAGGCTTTGGCGTTTGCATAACCGTTAATACGTGCGCCACCAATCAACTCTTTACTAATCGACGTCTCCGCGGTAACACCAACTTTGAGTTCAACGGCTTTGTCCACTTCTACTGTAGGAAAGTCAATCGAAAAGACGCCTGACTGGATTTCATCTGCAATCAGTGCAAATACACCGTTGCCCATGGCCACTGAATTATTCACGACCGCTCCGGCTGGCACTCCTGCAATCAATACCACATTGCCTGGGCTAGTATTGACAGCTGCTGGCAATTGATATGTTTTATAGTAATCCGCAATCGCTACAACATTGTCTGTAAAGCGAATATAGTCAACATCGGTCATCAATAAACGCGTTACACGAGTTTGATCATAGCGATAAGTAAGGACCAGCGAATTACCTACTCGCTCAACCGTATAATTTTTTCGGCTATCCGCTACTTGAAAAACGGTACCGCCGCTGACGCTACGCTCCAACTCAGCATCATTAATAAAGATCTTTTGCTGAGATGAAACAAAGTTGCCATCATAACTCGCTGTTAATTCAACATTGACGTAAAAATCATGGTGGGCATTGCTGACATCCAGTTTCAACCCTATTGCGTCACTGGCATTAAGATCAATACTACCACCTTGAATCAAGTACTTATTGTTTTTGTCCAATAACACGACATCATGAGGTAAACCTGAGATAGTAACCGTCGCATCTTGAGCGACTTTTGGATTAACGATCACATTCAAAGGTACCGCTTTACCAACACCAAAACTACTTTTGATATCACGATACTTACCTTTTACCAAATACCACGGTTGATCAGCACTGCCTCTTACATAGCGGTCATTTTTCTCGGTAACGACCCAAATACGCCCATCGTTATCAACCGCGATCTCTTTAGCTTTTGCACTCAACTCCCCCTCACCGCCATAACTCGGAATATAATTTGGATCGTTAACTGGCACAGCTTTACTGGTGTCGCCAAAGACATCTGTGGTTGGATCAAATGGCGCGTTGCTGTCATACCCTTTTGCTTGTTTCGGATCAAATGCATCGGAAGGCGTAAAGTACCAAGGTGCAGAAATACCAAAACGATTTTTCACATACCCAGCGTTATCGATGCCCCATACCTGACCATCCGCGCCAACAGCGAGCTTTTTCATAAAGCCATCTTGAGTTAGCCAATCTCCGGATGATTTTTTACCATGCAGTTTGATTTCACCTTTGAGACCATTTCTCACATACACTTCACCATTTTGGCCGGTCGCTGCTGCCCAAACATAACCATTTGGCTGAACCGCCAATTGCGGAAAGAAACCATCCACTTGCTGCCAAGGAGAATCGAAGCGATCGCGAAAATACACTCTACCATCTTCTGTGCCGGCCCAAATGCCACCCTCTTTGTCGCTGCCAATACTGACAAAGTGCATCCCTTGATCGACATCGGTATCCACCTTCCAGTCTGTATTTTTAGAACGACTGAATACAACGCCCCGTTTATTGATGCCCCAATAAATATCACTGTGATGAGTCACTTGCTCAATAGGTTCGCCAAAATCAATACTGCCGCTTTTCGCAAATAGCAAATCATCGGCTTTTGGCGGCACCACATATACAAAATCATAGCGTTGTACAGGTTTTACAGAGTAAGGCTGAACACTGCCAGCATGGACTTCTACTTGTAGCGCGAATTTACCAAAAAAACCCTGTGGAATATTAAGTAGCAGCGCATCATTTTGTAATGCTTTCAAATCAACCACTTGCATATATGTGCCATTTTTATTTTTCTTAGGCAGCAATGCATTACCCTTTATACTTACACCTTTTGGCAAGCCCGAGACCGTCACTGCACGGTAATCTTGCGGTACACTTAACTGAGGCACAGTAAATGGGTAATCCGCAGATGTGGTACGAGTTGTGCCAGCTCGTGCACCATGCAAATGCATATAATCGCCACCGGTCGCATGGTCTATCACGCTACCACCCATAATATCTTTCTCATTTAATGGGTAATTGGCAATTAAGTGTGGCGTGATCGCACTTAAGACTGCTCGATTATTTGCTCTGAGCTGTTTTTGAGTACGCGCGGTATTCCATATTCTAAAATCATGAATAGCACCTTGAAGTAACGCATCTCCACTCCAAGCACTTCGACCAATGTAACGATGGCGGCGCGGTTTCGTACTAGGCAAGTTCATGTTGTTGTTAGTCGCAACCAATTCACCATTAATATAAAGTTTGGCCGTGCTTGTATCGTGTTCAAAGGTTGCAGCCAAATGAGTCCAATAGCCAATAGGTATCGCTTTGGGAGAGTCAACCACGGTCTCGTGACCGTCGCGGTATACGCTGAATCGTGGTTTGCCTGTCTTAGCAATTGATGTGGCAAAAATAATATTGTCTTGACCTGTTTGGTTGAAAAAATCTAGCAAGCGTGCAAAATGCGTCACTTGGTCAACTTTAACCCAAGCTTCAATTGTAAAGCTTCCAGAGACGTCAATATTTTTCTCGCTCACTAATTCCGCATAATCATCTTGTCCATCGAAAACTATAGACGATGCTACGTCGCGCTCTAGTACTCTATACTCTTGTGCTGCAATCGTTTGCGAAAACACGCTAAACAAAATAACAAGCGCATATTGAGTGATCCGCTCAATACAGTGTTTCAACATTATTAATAAACCCTTTCTTTGACTTTAAATCGGAATCACGAAGACGTGACTCGAACAATAGAAATAAGCAATACCCAAAAACGAACTATCTAGAATGGAATATTCCTAAAGGCGGTAGGTTATCACAGCAAGTAATACTAAGTGGTGTGAGCAGCAAAAAAGCCAACCCAAAAGAACCAAAAAAATCTGCAAAAGCGGCTGATTTAGAACAATTATCAATCGATAAATAAAAATGAAGTAACGGTCATTATTAAACTCACCACCTAATATTTGAGAAAAAATTGAAATATATATCTAGGACCATCGGTCTTTAACGATAATCAATTTTCTAGGAGTTCACATGCAACATAAAACACTAATTAATTTGGTGACCGGGTTGACAGCATTTAGCCTGTTTATCTTTGCGTTGTCCATGATGCTAGGTGGGAATGATCGATATGTGCAAACCGCATTAAAGTTTTATTACCTAGATTCGGCTATTTCAGACGTGCTAGCGGCGCAGTTGCTAGGCGGGTTCATTGTGATTATCAGTGCTTTACTTGTCTCTAGGCAACCCGCTTTTAAAAACGCCTCAATGTGGGGCCTTACAGCAATTGCTTTATTGTTTTTAGTCACTCTGTTTTCAGAGTCTCGATGGATACAGTCTCATGGCGGCTTTCCTGTAATTGGGTCTGGGCAAGGGATTATCAAATACTTCGCCTTGTTACCGATCGCTGTTTATTTGTTTGCAAGAGAAAAATTCAGCACTAGGGCTCACCTTTGGTTTAACTTTTTTCCAGTGGCCGTCGTATTACTTTGGATTGGCGGCATGAAGTTTTTGGAGTTAGAAGCTAAGGGCATAGAACCATTGGTTAGTAACTCACCGTTTATGTCTTGGCTATACGATTTATTCTCGGTGCAAATGGCTTCAAATCTAATCGGCATTTACGATATATTCTTCACCGCTTTGCTCGGCGCAGCAATATTTTTACGCCATAAACCGCTATTTGTTATATCTGCACTTGCATGTGGCGCAGTGTTTGTGATGACACAAACTTTTCTAATCACAACTCCTGGAGCACTCAGCGTTTCAACACTGCTTACAGGAACTGGTCAATTTGTCATTAAGGACATTTGGTTTATATGTAATTTATTGATACTTCATCATCTAATCAATCAAACAACAGACTCAACTAGTACTGAGATAAAATCTGAACAACAGTCTTCCATGGCTTAGTTAAATATCAAATCAAGCAGTGCTGCCTAACGTCAGCCTGCCTGATTTGTACATGCGGTATCATCGGTTTTTCGAACTAACGTTTTCACTGTAAATGTATTTCTGCCAACTTCTTTCGCACGGTACATCGCTTGATCGGCTGTCTCGAGCAATTGAGCGCTGTCACTCTCACTATCCGGTCTCATTGAACTTGCCCCAACGCTAACCGTAACAAATGGGCCCACACTGGACTTCTCATGAAGAATCTCCAACGCGACCACCGTAGTCAGGCACTTTTCACAAAACGCATCTACTTGCTCAGTGTCTGGCAAAATAAATATAAACTCTTCACCGCCAATACGCGCAAAGACGTCACAGGCTCGCTGTGCCAATTGACTGAGTGCTTTTGCCACTAAACACAAACAACGATCTCCCGCTACATGTCCATAAAAATCGTTATATTCTTTAAAAAAATCGATATCAATTACTACTAAACTAATGGGGCTACCTACACGCACCGCACGGCGCCACTCTTTCTGCAATTGCATATCAAAATGGCGACGGTTCGATACGTCTGTCAGGCCATCTACTTGGGTCATTGTTAGAAGCTTCGCATTCGCTTTATCTAACTCTCTCGTTTTAATCCTAACCGCTTGCTGAATCGCGATTTGGCGACGATACAACAGGCGAACATAGAAAAACATCAGTAATGTCATCAGCATCCCGATGAACAAAACAACCATTGGAGTCGCTGACGTTCGGCTTTGTACAAAGTTATATGAGGGCGACGCGCTGATCACCCAATTCCTTCCCCAAACATCTAACCAAGACTGCTGTTGGCCCTGTGAATTGAGTTGATTGTGATACAAAATTTGTTTTTGCATACTGTCGGTGACGTCTTCAATAACAAACTCAATATCACCTTCATTTTTACCTAACTTTGAATGTGCAACTAAATCGTTCAATTTAAACACCCCCATCACAAACCCACGAATATTCGCCCGTTTATCTGCAACGGTGAGTGACAAATTATCGTAGATTGGTCTCAGTGCAATAAACGCCTTTTGTTTTTGAGGATCTTGCACCAAAGTAATGCTCGCAGTCACAAGTGGCAATGCCAGATCTCGAGAGGTCGTGATTATCTCTCGCCGAACTTGATCTGAAAATAAATCAAACCCCAGTGCCGCTTCATTCCCAAATAGGGGTTCAATATACTGAATAGGATAGTACTGTGCACGATTGTGTGCGGCTTGCATTTGCCCTGCAATGCGCTCGGTAATAGCGAAATGCACATAATTTTGGCGGTTTTCTTGTTCAAAACCAGCTCGATGTGTGTGCGCAACCTGAGGAACCCATTGCAAAGCTTGAACGCCAACTTTGGTTGCTAAAATACTGGATGCAATGTGTTGAAACTGCGCCTTGCTCGCATTCGGCCGTACCTTAAAAAGCACCGCCAAACTCTGCAAAGCAGAGAGGTTATTCATCACTGTTTCTTTGAAAGAGTCAACGCGTAGGAAATATTCTTTATTGAACTCTTGCATGATTGAGGATTGCTGCTCTTGATGCAGCATATACACCAGTGACCCTGTAAAAAGGCTGCCCGCAATTAATACACTGAGCTGCATACCAAGCGCCACTCTCCGCTGTGTGATGTCCATGATCAATCCCTTCATAAGCACGCTATTGGGCAAGTATAGACCACCATATAAAACCTGCGACTGGGTCAAAAATGGCTTTCGGTCTGTCCGATTGGTGTCTTACCATAATTAATATGCTGATGGATTAAATTCGGCAGACCCGATGAACTCTGCTATGATCGCGTATCCAAGGCAATATCGCCAATCATAGACGAGGTAAAGGTCATCCCTTATCACCTCAGTACAAAGAGAGTATGCATGAACTTTTCTCAACTTGGGTTATCCCAAGTACTTCTGAACACGCTTGAGACTAAAGGGTACAGTACACCTACACCAATTCAACAGCAGGCAATCCCAGCCGTATTGAACGGCCAAGATGTCATGGCTGCGGCACAGACAGGAACTGGAAAAACGGCGGCGTTTACTCTGCCACTGATAGAAAAGCTACTCAGCTCACAACAGCCCCATGCTAATCAAGCGCGCGTGTTAGTACTTGCCCCAACACGAGAACTTGCAATTCAAATTGCTGAAAGTGTCGAAACATATAGTGCTGGGACTCGCATCCGCAGCACGGTTGTCTATGGAGGCGTGAAGATCAACCCACAAATGATGCAGTTGCGCAAAGGGGTCGATATTCTCATAGCAACGCCTGGTAGGCTGCTGGATCTATATCAGCAAAATGCGGTCAAGTTTACTGAGTTGTCTGCATTGGTGCTCGATGAAGCAGATCGCATGCTAGATATGGGCTTTATCCATGATTTAAAGAAAATTATTAGATTACTGCCTAAAAAACGTCAGAACTTACTGTTTTCTGCAACTTTTTCTGAGCCAATCAGAGAGTTGGCGCAAGGGTTATTTTCCTCACCAGTGGAAATCTCGGTTGCTGCCGAAAATACTACGGCCAAAACAGTCATTCAGAGCGCTTACGCATTGGACAAAGCGCAAAAAAGCAAATTGCTATGCCACTTTTTACTCGCAAAGAAATGGCAGCAGGTATTAGTTTTTTGTCGCACTAAACATGGCGCAAATCGCCTCGTTACTTTACTAGAAAAAAATCACATTAGCGCAGCCGCTATTCATGGTAATAAATCACAAGGCGCCAGAGTTAAAGCACTCAACGGCTTTAAATCAGGGGAAGTCAACGTCCTAGTGGCAACAGACATTGTCGCCAGAGGCCTAGATATCAATGAGCTGCCCTATGTCGTGAATTACGACCTACCTAATACCTATGAAGATTACGTGCACAGAATTGGCCGTACGGGCAGAGCAGGAAGCGAAGGGGTTGCAGTGTCTTTTGTTACAGCAGCAGATGCGGATGATCTTTATGGTATTGAGCGCTTTATTGGTGCACTTATTCCTCGCGCTGAAGAGCCTGGATTCGTGCCGCAAAACCCCGTTCCAGAAAAGCCACTGGATACTCGACCAATCAAACCGAAAAAGCCAAAGAAAAAGAAGCCAAAAACATCCCCTGAACAAACTGAGAATGCCGCTACAAAGCAAGCAGATAAAGCAAGTAGTAGTAATAAAAGCCGCTCAGGACAACGCACTAAGCATGGGAATAAACCTAAGCGTAGCCCAAACTCGCAAAATTCGGGTAAACCCAACTCAAGAACAAAAGCCAGTGATAGCCCGCGCACCAACCAGCCGCGTAAGCCTAATACGCGACGAAAGCCCAACTAGCGTCATTCGAGCCCAATCTAAAGGTTGGGCTAATTTTCACGAGATTTAATTTTCAAACAAAAACAAGCGCCTCCGAGGTCAGCAAGCCCGTCAATAACCTTGATATTACCTTCATGCAACTGTGCGATAGAATGCGCAATGGCCAGACCTAATCCACACCCGCCAGAATCTCTAGAACGACTTGGATCCAAACGTGTAAAAGGTTCAAAAATACGCTCCCGCTTACCGGGAGGAATACCTATACCATCATCTTCGATATAGAAAAGCGTATGTTGTTCATCAACTTGTATTGTCACAATACACTTTTGCTGGGCAAATCGCCCTGCATTGCGAATAATATTGATCAACGCACGACGCAGCAGGTTGTAATCGGCAACAATACTCACGTCATCGCATACAGCGCGATATGTGATACCTGGATAAAATCCAGAGACTTGCGCAATGGCATCTTGCAGTAACTCTTTGCATGAAATCGACTGCCACTGCATAGCGGTGCTACCGTCTTTTAGTTTGGCGTAGTACAGCAGCTCTTTGACCAATTCATCCAACCCCACCAGCGCGCTTTGTATGGTATTTTTAAGTTCAGCTTGGGCGTTAAGGTCGGCATCTTCAAGCATATCTAGAGCAAACTGAATACGCGCCATAGGGCTTCTAAACTCATGGGCTACACCATGCAAAAGATCACGCTGGAGATTTAATTGCTCCATACTCTGCTGTTCATTTGTGGCTAAATAACCATATAACTCGCTTAGCTGTGCTTCTGTACTTTGCGCTTTTTCAATATCGACAGGTAATACGGCTGCAAGCTGAGCTCTCAAAGAGAGGTGCGCTCGATACATCGTGATCAGCAATACAGTGATCCCAACACCATTAATAAAACAAGCCATCAGCCACAAAAACCAATCCGCGAACCAACTTAGCAAACTATTATGTATAACCGGACCAATCATCAAGATCTGCCCATTGGCTTGCATCAAATAGATGCTGGCGGTTTGTGCATCCACAAAAGTTTGGTCTGGCAGCAAAGAGGATAGCTGTTCTAGCAAAAATGGATCGTCTTCAAATTGATTTATAGGTAAAGAAAGCACAGGGCTATCCGATAGTCCGACGAAGCTTTGCAAAGCCTCGTCCACGGGTCGAACATCGGTATTTTGTATGTGCTCATCTATGTCATCAGCAAGCTGGTTAAGAAAACGTTCGTATTGAGCCAACGACGCTTCTTGGACTTCAAAGTACACATCTTCCATCAACCATTTTGCAGATAGCATGTTGATTAGCACCATCACTCCTACCCAGGTTGTAATCAATTTACCGTTAATCTGCAATGAGATACCCTTTGTTCCGTATGGTTTTTATGACCTGAGGCTGCTTAGGATCATCACCCAATTTTTTGCGCAGTCGCGAAATTCTTAGATCGATTGACCGATCCATTGCGTCATACTCAAGATTGAAAATCTTACGATGTAAACTATCGCGGGAAATGATACTTCCCGCTGATTGAGCGAGCACCCAAAGTAACTCAAACTCTGCACTTGAGAGTGTGACTTCTGTATTAAGGTAACTGACAGTGCGATTACGCCAGTCTAACTGAAGGCTGCCATCACACACTGTTCGAATGTCTTTATGTTGCTCTTGTAAACTTGACTGACGGCGCAATTGCGCACGTATATGGGCCAACAAAACTCTGGGTTTTAGCGGCTTGCAAAGATAGTCATCAGCGCCCACTTCAAGCCCTGTTACTTCGTCAATATCATCCACCAGCGCTGTCAGCATGATAATCGCACCGCTAAAGTGAGGACGAATTTCACGACAAATAGTCAGGCCGTCAGTGCCCGGCAGCATTAAATCAAGAATAATCAGATCAGGCTGCACCTTAAATACATACTCTGCAGCGCGACGGCCATCGTTTAGCACATCTACCATAAAGCCATTTTGCTCTAGGAATTGGCTTATTAAGGCCGTTAATTCTCGATCATCGTCAATTAATAAAATTTTTTGCATAACACTCACTAAGATACAACAAATATTCTATTCCATCCAAAGTTGTCTGCAAAGGAAATGGGGGACTAAGGCCCCCTGTTTAGTTTACTTGTCTACACAGTGTATAAATCACTTGATTGTAGTCACTGGCAAATTGGTATTTTGCAACGCGACTACTTCGAGCTTGCGAGGGATACAACACATCCCCCTCACTCCTCCAATACCGAACACCACATTGGGCTTTAAGTTGTTCGGCTTTTTGCTCTTCAAACCCAGGAATAACCAAGCGTCTACTCGCAAATACCAAAAACCGATAGTCTTTCTCAGATTTGGCTTGCGCAAGCAGAGCCTGCAACTCAACTTCTTCTGCTTGATCACTTGCCCTGTTGTTTGACAACTCTGCACACCCACCTAGCCAAACTAATCCGGCAGCAATGGTTGTATATTTTAGCTTTTGCGCCTTCATACTCACTTGCTCCGTTGACGCCTTAGGCCCAGCAGCAATACGCCTAATAAAGACCAAAGCGAACCACTGTCAGAAGAGTTATCTGTATTGTTATCTGGTGTTGGCGTAGGTGCTGGATCTGGGGTTTTAGTCTTCGCTTTTACCGTCACACTAACTTGGGCAGTCGCAGTCGCCCCCTGTGCATCAGACACCGTATAGGTTATCTGTTCTTGTCCAGAAAACGCTGTCGGAGCTGAGTATTTGATAACCTGATCTTCAAACGTTACAGTGCCTTTACCGGTATAATCCACTGCTTTAATTTTTAACGCATCACCGTCTGGATCACTGTCGTTATCAAGTACTTTAATTTGGGCTTGCTGCGCACCATATTCAACACTCAAAGAATCATTTTCTGCCACAGGCGTATCATTTACAGGCGTCACTGTAATACTCAACATAAATGGATCGCTTTGCATCTCACCACGTTTTGCAATGACCTGTGCCTCTAATACACCATGATAATTTGCCTTAGGTGTAATCGTAGTCCCTTGTACAGTGTAGTTACTACCACCAGCAATTTGAATCGCGTCAACACTTTGGGCTGTTGCCATGGTTAAGTCGCTTACTTGCACTGTGAGTGATTTATCTTCTGCAATTGACAATGGTTTTTGTCCAGTTACTTTTGGCTTTACGACAGCGCCAGACTCATTGGCTATCGAAAAATTACCACTGTTAACGGCAAAGAAAATGTTGTCACTGCAACGTACCATCACCCTTGCTTTATCTGTAGAGATTTTAGGTAAAGCCACTTCAAACTGTCCGTTATTTGCCACTTTATTGGCTAGAGTCGTGGCAAATTTTGTACCGCCATCATCTGACAATAAAATGTCCACTTGAGCACAATTTATAGGCGCCTTTTCACTGTCCGCAGTGTGCCAGCTCACAATCTGCTGGCTTGTGCGCCACTGAGAGCTGGCGTCGGGTAATTTAACTGCAAACCCTGCATCATTTGCGACAACCGAAATACGCATATCATCTTCAGAGACACCGCCCTTACCATCTCTAACCAATAAACGGAAATCAAGCGAACGATTACTTGTTGCATACGCCTCGCCGTAACTCAGTGATCCACTTAAAACATCAGCCATTTTTGGCAGCGTTCGCTCAGCAGACTCAGTGGGGTTAAACGCGCGGAATAGTGGACGTCCACCCTCGTCAACACTGTCGCTTTGTTTGCTGTCCGATGCACTGCCAACATTGTACTGTTGCCAACTATAACTGAGTGAATCGCCATCAGCATCGCTCGCACTACCAATTAATTTAAAAGGTGTTCTGGCCGGAATCGTATAGTCTTGTCCTGCATCAGACTGTGGGCGTTGATTTGTTCTTGCCGTATGAGTTCCACAACTTTTGCCTGCCTTTTCTCGTGTGAAGGCCATCATTTGCTCCAGAGAGTGGGCGTGAAAATAGGGGTCAGAATTCGCTTGAAGATCCTGTTCATCACAAATGCCTGCATAACCCATGATGGTGGACCCGCTGCCCGGCTCATAAGCACTGGTACCTACCCTATTACCTGTACAAGCCCCAGCTGTACCATTAAAAGTGTGTTCGGCACCTAGTTGATGCCCGATTTCATGGGCAACATAATCGACATGAAATGCATCGTTGTCAGGCTGCTCGCTGCCTGTAACACCTTCAGCTTTTAGCTCTGTACATACCACCTCAAAACCAGCTAGGCCGCCCCCGCCAGTGCCAACAAGATGACCGACATCGTAATTTTCAAGGCCTATATGCTCATTGATAACCGCACTGATTTTGTCAATATCCGCATCGGTGTTATCAAATGGATCGCTGCTGGCGTCGAGAAAAATGAGTTTGTCACTGCCCGCAACTAACTCAAAGCGAATGGCCATATCACGGCTATAAACGTCATTAAGTCGATTTACCATAGTGACCAGTGCTGACATCACACTTTGTTTCGTGCCTCCATGGTATTTTGCATACTCCCCAGTTGTGGCCACCGCCAATCGATATACTATCTCTGAATTTGGCAAATCAGCCTTTAATAAATCACGCTCTTGGTAATGCAATGAGCTTTTCGCCCCATGTCTACGAGGAGAATGTTGGCGCATCTCACCCACAGGCTTCTTTTGCCCCTGGCGCGTGTATACAGAGTATGTGTTATCCGTATGCTTTTTGGGATCAATGTATATGTGCTCGCCTTGGTAGCTAAACATGCCATAAAAGCCCTGTTCATCTACGTTAAAATGACCACGATGGGACGGGTTACCTTTTTCAACACCTGTGAAAGTCCTAATATTGGGATACCTAGTCGCAAGCTCAGGCGCCATTACTTGAGAAGGTGATAATAAGAATGTCACCATCTCTCCCGACGGCAGTGGCAACATAACCTCTAAAACTCGCTGCCCCTCAACATTGAGTGCATGCCTAAATGCTGACTCACTTAAAGTATAAAGTTTATGATTTCCTTCAAGGCTGCGGCTTTTATCAGAGCTTTCCCAATAACTAGACTGAGCGCAAGCTGCTGTTGCCACAATATGGCTGACTAAAACCGCTAGTAGGTGTTTTTTCATAATAGGATCCTGTTGTCATTGATTGTAAGTGCGTAAATGACAATAACTGAGAATACACTGGTCAAGGGTAACCAAATGTGGTGGTTTTGTATCACGTCAGATACAAAACAGGATTCTATATTTAAATCATACTGATATAACAGTATTTTGAGAATTTTTTGGCGAATCAAACGCTGTATTGCGATCAATGAAAGGAAACTCAGAACAATGAAACGTCCGAATAAACGTTACAAAAAGAAAGAAGGAAGCCAGTACCGCACTCCTTGCGGTCGTATTCGCAACACACTCTGGAATGTTGACGATACGTGGCGGCCCTCCTTGAAAGATACTTCTAACCATTTGTTATGGTTTTTATATCCATGCTAGTTAAACAACTAACATCTCAAAACTTGACGCGCAGTTAAATGTTTTTAGTAAAAAGGAACTACGATACCTTTTTGAACAAATTAACTTACCACTGTTTATACGCTCTCTGGCTTATTCTTTTACTACTTTGACTGACATTGCATCCTAGCTGCTCCAGCATCCTGGCTGATTTAGCTTCCTGGCTGATTCTGCTTCCTGGCTGATTCTGCTTCCTGGCTGATTCTGCTTCCTGGCTGATTCTGCTTCCTGGCTGATTCTGCATCCTGGCTGAATCAAATTCTAACTAGCTCTCTCATACACACGTTTTCAAGTGCAAAATAAACTTACCTAATGCCCTGACCTCGTTGCGCTGTCTAAACTATAAAAATAATGCAAAATCTCCAACAACCAATGCATTGCTTTTGTATAACTAATTAAATAAGCATAAAAATCAGAAAGTTAAGAAGAGTAAAAACAAGTAAAACAGAGAGCTATGTCGTTATATAGTATTTTCAAAGGGGTGTATAACTGGGCTTAAAATGGGTTAGGACCCTATTTGGTAGGTTGCGGCTTAATGTGACCACTAAACCGCGAATCTTGAGTTAGTATTGTTACATTCCACCGGATGATGGATCTTCACAACTCCCCAAAAGAGGACAACTTTCAGGACCCGGCTTAGGAAATGATTCACCTGAACTAATTTCAGGGCCAATGAGAAAAACACTAAAAGCTATAAATACGAGTAATTTTAAAATATTCATAATCTTATTCTTTATTGTATGAAATGATTCGAATGTAGAGCTATATACGTTCTATCATTATTTAAAGTGAATTTGCTGCAATGCAGCATCATTTATCTGTACAGACAGATATATTACGCGCTGTGCATTTCTGTCTATCGATATTCTAGGGTACAAACTAAGGAAAAAATCTTCCGTCACGTGATAGTGCCGTGTATTTAAGTCAAAGTGATGTATGTAACTTTTTAAGTGATCATAGGTTGACCATACAATTCGATTGTCTTTTACGTGCCAACGCGTGATGGGCTCCAAACCTATGCGATGACTTAAGGCTTCAGGTATTCCAGAATGAGATTCCAAGAAAAATAATTCTCCGCCTTCTCGCGCTACAACAAAGCCACTTGAGGCCGGGCGAATTGAACGATACCCACTTAAGAAGATATCACTCTTGCCTGTTGTTAAATCATAGCGCTGTATTTCCCACTCACCACTCACTTGAACACCATATAGGACATAACGGTTATCGTAGAAAATTCCATCGCTACTTGAATTGAAACTGGCAGTTAAATAATGGACTTTGTGCGATTCAACCGAATAAACCGCTAGACGAGAGTTTTCTTTGAATAAAAGCCACTTATGATCCTTAGACACATCAAATAGCTCCAATCTATTCTCGCTTTGGTAATACACATTGATGTGCTTGGTCTTGATATTGAAGCTGCCTATAGAGTTGTGCCCATCTTTTAAGATGCGTACCCACTTCAAATCGTCTTCCTGTTGATCATACATCATGGATGCAATTTCCGGACGCGTATCAATAACTTTACTCACCGCACCGTCTCCAGAAAAAGACCGCTCGATATACAAACGCTCTGCTCGCTCTTGTGACTTCTTAATGACAGCAAGCCCACCTTGGTGATCACTTTCTATAGTTTTGATGAGTGCGCCTTGGTTCTCATAAACAATATGTTCCCCTCTTGTGCGCAAATTTAGTAAACGGATAGAACTATCACTCAATAACAACAATTCATTGTTATTGCGCCATACTGCTTTCTTGAGCAGTGGCGCATTGTCAATTAATAAAGTTTGTTGTTTAGTCGCTAAGTCATGCAGTGTGAGTTGCCTGCGCCCAGCTTGCAAATTGAGCGTTAACAGGCTTTTACGATCTGGAGACGTACTGAAGCTCACGATATATTCATCTGATTGACTGACCGCAACCAACCGTGTCTCTTGAAATCCCTCCAGATCGATTGCATACAGCATCAGCTTTGATTGAGGTGCATTTGCGAGTTGCACAATGACTTCTGAACCTGTTCTGCCCAATTGGATCTCACCAATTAAGTAGCGTTGTTCGAGTAAGGTCACCATAGCACTTTCTGGGTCAGAAACCGTTAAAGGCAACAGCTTTAATGATGAGTTACCGGTCAGCGTATTACTAAATACAAGCGCCTTATCATTTTGCGCAAAACGCACAAACATAGCATGAGGCTCTTTAGTCGTTAACTGCCGTGTGGTTTTTTCCAGTTTATCGTAGAGATAAACTTGGCTATGTTCACTTTTAAACGCTCTTCCCGTGAAAGCAATGTAACGACCATCTTGAGAAACTGCAACAGATGTCTTTTCCCCTTTGAACTCAGTTAAGCTGTCGATATTAGATACAGCTACTTTAGTAATATGAAAGGCTCCTTCATGAGCAAAATACAAAACCGCAGACACCATCGTTATAAAGGCAAAAAGGCACCCATATATAAAGCGTTTACTTGACTTTATTGGGGTTTCTTGATGTTTAATTGGTGACTCGGCTTGTGGCTCAATTGGGGGTCGAGGTACCGACTTTTGAGATGTAATGACAGCCGGCTCTTCGTCTTCAATTGGGTGGGATTCACAAATTAACTTATAGCCCCGCTTGGGCACCGACTTTATATAGTTGGGTGAAGAGATATTCTCATCTTTTAAAATCACACGTAGCTTTTTCACAGTGCCACGCACAGCCGTGTCAGTCACTATACGGTCTGACCATACTTGATCGTGCAACTCTTCAATAGTAACGTATCGGCCACGACACTGATGGAGGTATAGCAATAACTCCATCACTTTAGGCTCTACAGCGATCTCTTCGTTGTTAAGGAAAAGCAAACGTTGTTCAAGATCTAGAACAAATTCTCCTAACGAAGCCCGCATAATATCCTTTTGCAAATAATGATTCCCGGCTAACTGTACCAGTCACTTAATTGATTAACAGATATGAAGAAACTTAAGTGAATAATACGAAATATGTAAATATTCATAAAACAACCACCCAACAAGTGTACCAAGGAATTCCTCAATACATCAACTATCGCTAGCTCGTAGGCAAACAAGAAATCTCTTTATAAATATACAGTTATGAACTTTTTATAAAATTTTACAATTTTAGGGACTATCAATTTGTACTTATTAAACATCCACTTAAATAAAATTTTAATGAAAGTAACGCATTAAATTGTTTCTTAATATTCGAAAATCACGTTGACACTTTTTCACAAAACGCGTTGTTTCAGAGCAAAAAGTCGCCTTTTTCTGACCAAAGAGAGCATCCGTCCATCAACATACTTAAACAAATACAGACATTCAACTACATAGATCAAGATCTGAATCACTAACCACAGAGATTTATGGGCGCATATTATATCGCAATCAGATAATAAAGCTGAGAATAAATTGAGAAGAATTGTGAGAGGGTCTGACCAAAAAAGAGCGTTCTTATATGAACGCTCTTGGATCCTTTACATGCTCGCGAATAAATATCGCTTTATTTCATATTGGCGATGTCATCTTTCGTAGCGTTAACGGTTCTCCAAGCATACGATTCTCCCTCAACACCGTATGGATGGCCGTGTGCTGTCCAATTCGGATTTGAAAAGTAATCATATTGCGTTGCGCTACCGAATACATGTGGATATGCCATGATACTAGTGAATACATTATAAACACCATGTCCCATGCCATCAGTGTATACACCACCAGAAGTATCACCTTGTCTACGGGCATGCGTTAAGCCTTGGTTGTGACCTAACTCATGAACAAACGTCGTAGCACCACAGTCTACAGCAGTAATTGAGTACATTTTATCCACTTGTGATGGGTATAAATTACCATTACTACCTTGACCAACCCAAGCAATACCACAGCTAATTAAGTTACTTCCCGCAGAAGAACCCACACCCAACAACGCAACCATATCAGCGCGATGCGTGTTACGATATTGTGCGATTGAAGCACTGTTTGTCAGCGAGTTTAACCAATTTTCGTCAGCCGTAACTTGCGCACTACCAATGGAATCAGACGCAACTAGGTTCAGTCTTAAGTTTATATTATTTTGGCTGTAAACCTGATTTGAAAAAGACACCAATTGGTTTATTTTTGTTTGTATATTTGATGTCTTTGCCGCAGCAGCGTCACTATATAAAATGGCGATATCTATGGTATTGGCGTGCGCGAGACCAGAGGCAACTGTAAGCGCTGTCGCTAAGATTGCTTTTTTCATGTTAATTTTCCTTTCTTGTTGTTTGTGTTTTTATTGGCGGGGAAAAGAGATCTTTTGCCCCTTCTGCGGGTGCACGCTCTACAGGCGTGTGTTCCACATGATTCTTATAAAGGTCTCGCTTTGCAGCTATCCAACCGTGCTTGCCATGGGATTCAAATACATAATTACCAGAAGATACTGTAAACTGACCATAAATAGCATTGCTGCCCACTGTCATTACCGAGTTATGAAAGCGATTGTCTGATCCAGTGACTTGTGCAAAGACACTTTTGTCACCATTGGGAAAGATATCTACTTGAGTTACTTCTGCGCGGTGCATTTCTGTTGTCTGCGGAATGGTTAGGTCAAATGTATCGCCAACCTCTAGCTGCTGCATAGCAGCAAGGTCAAACTCAACATAAGCTTCTTCACTAATATCTCTTACAAGCACACCAGCTTCTACTAAAACCTCTTTCGCCTCTTCAGATATTGATGCAATTTCCCCAATATCCAATGGTAATCTCTCCATTTTTACAGTCGACTTTTTCGTTGCGATAGGAGCAATTTCCATTTCTGGTTTTGGTGAGTTTGCTACGCCAACCACCTCTAATTGATTTACATTTTTATCAATTTCCGGTGCAACTTCCTGCACGGTTTCAATCGATTCAATTACATCATTAGGTTTAGAAAAAAACCAATAAGACACGGAAATACATGACAAAATCAGCAAAAAGGCAAGTTTCTTCATTTTTTATTGTTCTTTTAATGGATACAGAGCGAATATAAAATGATCAAACAATTGTGTCAATAAAATTACACAATTATTTAACCAAGCACTAATTGTTATAACATAACGAATAATCTATATTAGGTTTTGGTCAAAAATGCCTTTATATATAAATGCAAAATTCACAACACAATAAGGGAAAGGTTCAATGAGAGGCATAGAATAGATAATATAACTAGTATTTTCATAGTGTTGAAATACGGACAAGAAAGGCGGCATAACTCCCCATATCAATTACTTTCCATTAAAGAGCGATTAAGCCATCCGTAAGAAGTAGTGCAAAAACACTAAAATGGGATGAATTCGGAATTATTTTGCTCGACAGTTTCTATTTCTTGTCTTGCCGATTTTCAAGTACTTTAACAAACTGGTGCAAATCTTTTTGAATCCCTTCTCATTACCACCTGCATATAAATGGACTTCTGCTGGTAGTAACTGACTCTTGTTAGAGTGCATCGCTTCAAGATCAAAAATGACTTTACTATCATACCAATATGATGAACCCCCAATATATAAAACTCAAATAACGTCGGTGTTGTTAGCAAAATATAGGTACCCAACAAGCTGCCATTGCGTAACTTGTGTCATTGTTCAGAGCAGCGGGTAGCTTTGTTGTTTATCTGATAGCCTTTGGGCACTCGCACATATAGATCAGTAGTAGAGTATTCATCAACAGTCTCATTGCGATAAAGACTCCTTTTGCAGATTTATTGAAGCCGTTATTTGGTGTTGCTCTAAATGCTTTTGACGTGCTTTCAGTACTTGAGCATCTATTTTCTCGATTGACCTTGATAATTGAGTAAACTGTTGTTTGGTTAACTCGCTATTAGCAACGGTGCTGAATTCTAGACTTAAAGGATTGATTGGGCGACCGTCTTTGTGAACTTCGTAATGTAAGTGACGAGCTTGCGTCAACCCAGTATTGCCAAGGAACCCTATCACTTGACCTTGTTTTACTGAGCTCCCCGATTTGATGCCTTGCGCAAAACCTTGTAAATGAGCATATAAGGTACGATAGTTATTTTGATGTTGCAGTATAACTCTATTACCAAAACTCCCTCCCCAACTCGCTTTTAGGACTTTACCATCCCCAGTTGCAAAAATAGGAGTGCCCAGTGGCGCACCAAAGTCGAGCCCTTTGTGTATGCGCGTAAACCCTAATACTGGATGCTTTCTTTTTCCATATGTCGATGACAATCGCGCGCCATTTAAAGGGGTTTTCAATAGGAAGCTATGTGCTGTTCTACCATCTGAAAAGTAGTATGCCTGATCTCCATGTTCATCTTCGTGAAGATAAAGGGTGTTTGCCTTTCCCGCTACAGAAAGGCTTATATACAATAACTCTTTAGGTTTCAATCGCGCACTAAGGGGGCTATCTAAACTCAGTATATCGGCGTTATAGAGTATCTCTAATTCATCACTTGCATGTAGGGCCCGTTGAAAGTCGACGCGATATGACAAAACCAAGATTAGTTTATTAATGATACTCACAGGTATGTCTGCTGCTAACGCGCTACCAAACAAACTATCACCGATTTTTAGTTTGGCATGCTGATTAATTTGATGTGTCGTCATACTCGACTCACTCGCATGCCACTTCCCCTCTAAAAGCCGCACATTCAGGGTTTTGGCAAAGCCTAAACCGAAAGTTACATCAGTAACTTGATGGTTAGTGTCTAGAGTGAGTATTAGTTTTGTGCCTACAGCAATTTTATTTAGGTCAAGCCAACCTCTTACAGCCGAAGCCAATGAAATTACTTGATGAGACCTGACATTGAAGGGCCGTAAGGCCTCAATCAGTGATTGCCCAGCTTCGATAGTTATTAGCTCCGTCGATATGACTGCTTTTTTTGGTCCTACCGGTAATTTAACATTCGCCTGTGAGATCTCAGGTTGGACAACTGCAAGCTCATCTTGTGATGATTTTGCAATGGTTACACAGGGCAGCGCTTCTTGTTTTAAGACACAACTCGCCCCTACCAGCACCACTGCGGCATAAAAAGTAAGATATCGTTTCATAGTTATTTGAGGTCTAAAACAGCCAGAGGGTTAAGCCTTTGCTCTTTGTGAATCAGTTCTAAGTGAAGATGCGGACCTGTCACCCTACCGGTTTCTCCTAGCGTACCAATGTGCTGCCTCCCTTTCACTGCTTGACCTTTTTCCACATCAATACTATCCAAGTGCGCATATAAACTCTGGTAACCATTACTATGCTGCAGTAATACCACTTTGCCATATCGTTCAGGTAAAGTGGTATCATCTGCCACCAACACATGGCCTTTTGCAATCGCAACTATGGGGCTGCCAATTGGCGCCACCAGATCCATACCTCCGTGAGGCTTCATGTTTCTAAACTGTGAAATGTGCCCATAGTAAGAACTGATTTTAAAATCGCGCATGGGGTTGTGCCAACCAGCGTCCATGGTATGTAAAAATGGCGCAGCCTTTATATTGAGAGCAGCAAGAATCATGCTGGTAAAGAGTAATCCTAAAAGCAATAAAAATGGTTGTGTGGGCTCTGGTTTAACAATATTTTTGAGTCTTGATTTATAGTCATCAAGTGTAAGTGCCTCAGATGAAAAATAGACAACACCTGTTACATTTTTTGACTCTACAGAACGCTTCAAGACAGCCAGTAAAGTGGCAGCATACCCACTTTTTTCAGTTTGTAAGTTGTCACTGTTATTTGATCACAACGACACTCCATTGCGCTTATAAATGCCATCTCCATTTTTCGAATGAACGGATTAAACCAAAATAGGCAACTTAGAACACGCCATATAACAATGGCAATATGATCGTTATTACGTATATGCACCAATTCATGGTAAACCAAGGTTTGTTGTTGAGCTAAATCTAAGTGCTTAAAATAACTTGGAATGATTACTTTGGGCTTGACTAGTCCAAACACAAAAGGTGACGCGCTAGTGGGTAATTCAACACAAGGTGTATCTGTCCAAGGTAGTTGAGTGAGCTCAAATACAGATACGCGTTTTGCAAGTTTGAACCAATTAATCATCAACCGCGCTAGTCTGTAAATACTAACACCCAAAATAATTGCGAGCATAAATTGCAACAACACTCGGGTTCAATTATCCATGAGTTGGTGTAGGTGTCACTGAGCTTTATTTGCTTTTGTTCTACGTAGCTACTCACATCTAGCAGCACTTTGGGCACGTTGCCTGCAGTGTTATCAATGTCCAATGGTATGATTGGCAGTAAGGTTAAAAATAACACCACCACAAACGGGTTGATGTAGGGTGCTTGATGGACACATGTTTGGCAAAATAAAATAAAACACAGCTCACTACCAACCAAAGTAGCACCATAGAAATAGGGCCGATTAGTGCGGACCATACCATTGCCGACTACTCCTGTTCCTTGTTACTTAATTCGTCGAGCAACGTTTCCAGCTCATCCAGTTCCTCGGCTTCAATTAATCGACTGTCTGCAAACATAGCCACTGGCAATGGTCCATCAAGCTCTAGCACAGACTTAGCAAAGTCTTGCGCATAGGCAGCCAGCGTTGGTACCTTTTTCACTTCTGCTGTAAATGTCTTTTTGTTACCCAACTCGCCAGTCTTTAAGAGGCCTTTTTCACTCATGCGCTCCAAGGTCTTACGTGTTGAAGAATAACTCCATGCAAACTCGGCCTCAATCGCATCATGGATTTCTCGGGCTGCCCTTGGTTCTTTTTTCCATAACAGTTTTAATATCTCTAACTCAGTGCTATTCGGTTTCATATCAATCTCCATGTGTGACATATGTCGCACTTAAAAGCAAAACTCAATAATGCTTAATAAATACAAATAGCTGAAAAGGGTTAGTTTAAATTTAATGCTTGTTTCGTTTGCGCAAGATAAGTTTGAGAAACGGGGACTTCATCACCATTTTTTAATATAAGAAGCAGCTTTCTACCTGTTTTTTTAGTTGAGCTGACAGCTTCTTTTGCTACCCACCACGAGCGATGAGTTTGAAAGCCTGGGAATGTTTCAAGGTGTTGGAGCGCATCTTTAAAACGCATTAGTAGAAGGTGCTCTCCTTTATCTGTGGTAACCCTTAGATAGTGATCATCCATTTGCAAACACAGTAATGTTCCGCGTTTTTCCAAGGGCAGCTTACTCAAAAACTCCATTAAGCGCCGATCTTGAATCGATGCAACATGTGATTCACCATCTTCTATTTGCTGTTGCTGCTCGCCTATTAGCTGATGCTGTGCTTTAACATAATCCTTAATGATACTAATGAGCGTGATAAAACCACCAATGAAGAGGCTCGCAATAATAGAGGAGATCACTGAGGACCAATAACTCTGTTGTAACGAAAAAAACAAATCGATGATAAAAGGGGCGATTAGTCCCAGCAACACACTCGCAACTGAAGTCGATACCCCCAATGATATCCATTTTTGCCAGCGTATTTCACTTATTACCAGAGCCAAAACTTTATCACCCACTCTGATGGCTGGAGCATACAATGCATAACCGCTAAAGCACATGACTAACCAGAAGCTGAGAGCATACAAGTAGCCCACATTATGCATACCAAATGGTTTTAAAAAGGCTAAAAAGCCAGCGAAGGCGAATACCACAATGCAATCTGAGACTATTTTCCTTATTGGCAATATCATAATTAACCTTTGAATTTATTATTTATTTTTTTCATTTTCACGAATCGCCAAACAGCCTAACGCATTTCACGAAGTATTTACCCCCTTCGCGAAAGGTTGATTGTCCTACCGCCCTTCGCATTTTATCTTTTTTACCACAGAGCGCAATTAAACGCTGACTCAACATAACCTACTTGGAGTAAAAAATGAAAACACTAATAGCTACACTAGCATGTATGAGCGCCCCATTATTCGCAGCAGAACTTAAGCTTACTATTAACGATGTAAATGCAAAACCAGGAAAAATATACATTGAAATGTTTAAAGGAAAGCAACCTTATCTGGCAGGGGACTCATATACAGCAACCATAGTTAGAGCGAAAAATGGTACGGTCTCCACGCAATTTAATAATTTAGAGCCAGGAAATTACGCCATTCGTTTATTTCATGATGAAAATAACAATGCACAACTAGATACCAATTTGTTTGGTATACCCACAGAAGGCGTTAGCTTCTCCAACAATGCCACTATGCAATTTGGCCCTCCTTCCTATGAAGAGATGACAATTACGATTTCGCAGGGCGCCAATGCCGAGTCAATGGCCATAAGTTATTAAGGAGCACAAATTATGGAACGTCGACAATTCATCAAAGGTATGGTGGCAGCGCCAGTTGTACATGCAGTTTCGCCTAATGTAGTCCTAGCAGCCAATAGCAAGACCAATGAGTCGTTAATACTTAATCTAAAACGCTTTAACGCCGCATTGGAACAACACCCAGAACTGATTGGCTTTAAAGGTACTGAAACTAACCTGTCTCCTCAAGAATTAACAATTGAGGGGAAGTTGCCGACGGATTTAACCGGTCAGTTTTATCGCAACGGTCCAGGTCGTCACCACAGACAAAAAGAGCGCTATCTTCATTTATTTGAGGGAGACGGCATGGTACATCGGTTCAGTATTGGCAATCATAAGGTTCGCCATCAGGCCAAATTTGTACGAACCGATAAGTTCAAACAAGAAGAACAAGCGGGAAAGTACCTATACTCAGGCCCAGATAGTAAACTAGCGAATAGCCTGCCTATACCTTCACCCGATTCAATCAATACTGCAAACACCAATGTATTGCCTGTTAATGGTGAACTCTGGGCGCTATGGGAAGCAGGCTCTGCAACGGCCATTGATAGTAATACTCTAAATACCAAAGGGCTAGTTAATATTGGTGAAGACACTCCAAATGAGCAGAGTTTAAAAGGCCTCCCCTTCTCCGCACACCCAAAGATAGAAGCTGACGGAACTATATGGAATTTTGGTTACGCACAATCAGGCCATGTAGTGTTATATCAGATAAGTCGATTTGGTAAATTGCTAAACGTTGGCATGATAAACACCGGATTCAAAGGTGGCATGTTGCATGATTTTTTAATCACAGAACGTCATCTCATACTGCTTATGCCATCTTTGAAACGTAATAGAACAATTGAAGGTCACTTCTCATCAATTCAGTTTAATGCTCAGCAAGCGATGGAAGTGTTTATCATTGATAAGCAAAGCTTCAACACAGTGAAACGATACGAATTAGAACCAGGGTTTGTTTTTCACTTTGGTAATGCATGGGAAGATAAGCAGGGTAATATTCATTTTGATGCCAGTCTTTACCCCAATGGTGAAGTACTGCAGCATATGACAAAGATAATGCAGGGATCTGATAACGTTCCCCTTTCTCCTGCAAATACTGTGCTATTTACACTGTACAAAAATGGCAAAGTTAGAAAACGTATCGTTGATGGTATTAGTGAATTTCCTCGGATCTATAGCCACTTAACAGGAAAGCAGAACAATAAGTTATTTACACTTTCCTCAGTGCAAAGTGACGTTTGGAGTGACAGTGTCAGGCGTATCGATCTCAACTCGGAGAAACAAGACACCTATACCTACGGAAAAGATTTCTTAGTTGAAGAACATGTATTAGTTAATCAAAATAATAAAGAGTCCGGTGGCTACCTTATTGGAACAGCTCTACATATACCGAGCAAGCGAACTTGTTTAAACATACTTCGTGCTGATGACGTCTCAGCCGGGCCTATTTGTCGCGCTTGGCTTCCACATGTTATCCCTTTGGGCTTTCATGGAAATTTTATGCCTACTGTTCAGGCAAAAGGCTACTGACTGTGAACGAAGTGATTACAGTTCTTTTGCACAAGGGTGACGAATGACCGAAACAAAGTTTCGCAGTATGAGGAAGTGAGCGCATGGATGCGCGATG
>NZ_AUYB01000094.1 GCF_001625655.1 Pseudoalteromonas luteoviolacea DSM 6061
TGCTTTAAGTACAGTCTTCGCCCATTTTTAAGACACTGATACTAACTATTTTCTACAGAGTCTTCACCATGTTCATCAATTTGGGGGCAGTCCACAACTTCAGCTTCATGTGTTGAGGTTAAGTTTCTCAATAAAGGAACAACAAACTTACCTGCTAAATTAGTGGTATTTGAAAAAATTCGAATGCATGTTGTTTTATTGCTTTCTAATACAGCCTCTAAATGATGTGTGGCACTGCCTTGAGACCATATCTCAAATTTGTATTCACCCGGCAGCAGTTTTAGCGCCTTTTTTCCTGCTTTGGCAAAAGACGCATAATTTTTCTCTTTCTCACCAAAATAAACTCTACTTTCTCCAATTTTTAGGTTGGATTCCATGAACAGTACGACTTTTGAGATATCACTTTCTTTTACCGTATCAGGTAACTTAGGGGTCACAATTTTTGTACTTTGGCATCCTGCAAGTAAAAATAAAGCCACAATATAAATAACTTTCAATTTAAATTTTCCTTGTATTAAATATCAAAATCAATGGGGTCAGAGTCATTGAAATAAAACAATCTCGCTCTTTCCGTCACTTTTATGAGGACAATATTCTAAACAAAACGTCTTGGTAAGCCAATTTTCAATTTAACTTTATTTGAGAGGGCATTGGCTACAGGGTACGTTTTTATGGAACATATCGATATGCGCTACTACATACTTAACACGCCAAAATAATATGAAGTTTCATATATAAAAAGCGCTCGAATACGCAGAAGGTTTTCACCATTGAAAGCATAAGAGGCAACACGATAAATCGCGTGTTTATAGAGCTCAACTTAAATCCTATGCAAAGAGGTGTGTTCTTGAGAGAGATTGACCCAGAAAGTACACATCAAACCATGATGTATGACAAAAATTAAGCCATTAAAGAGGCTAAGTCGTTTAGTTAGCTATCGAAAATACTCACCATCAATAGCTCTACTGAGTGTCATAACTTGCTACCTTGTTAGGCGTTGCAGTTATATACGCCGTGTTAGAGCATTACTGATGTTTCATCGTAACAAGGGTTGATTCGTTGACGCTATCGGATTTCGATTACCTGTAATCACGACAGTGAATGTGTAATACTAAAATATAAACTACTTTAAGTATAAATTGAGAAAGCTATGAAAAAACTGATTTTTTGCGCTCTAGGCTTAATATCACTAAATTTATCTGCACTTGAACAAAGTGCCTACACAACGATTAAAGCAATGCAAGTTTACCCAGACTATGGCGGTGGAGATTTTACACTTAGATTAGAAACACCTGCTGCTAAATGTAAAGGATATTGGATAGGTAAAAATAGCCCAGCTTATGACGTAACAGTCAGTCTCTTACTTGCTGCTTATCATGCTGGTACGAAAGTATCGGTGTTTGGTCATGATGAGGACACAGCAAGGTGGGCAGGTACCACAACGCACTTCTGTAAGATCTATACGGTCGCATCAGAAAAAGGCAGATAATGGCTGTGGGGAGGCGAGTCAAAACGATTGCGGGGACGCTCAATCCCACGCCACAATGTCAAACGCTTTCCTTGCTTCGGCCACTGTACAATCGGTTTTGGTTACTAATTGCTGAAGCGTTATGGTTGGATTTAGTTTTATTATCGTAACTAAATCCTCCATGTTTGGTTTAGGTTTGAAGTTGTTCAGCTGTTCAATTACCCATTGCCAACTTGGCTCTTCTCGAACTTGGGCATGATAAATAATGAATTCAAACTGAGACCAGGTTCCTCGTAGCCGCCAGTTTCTTGAGCGGCCTTTGCGAGTTAATTGAGCACCCGAAAATTTTATCAAAGCCTTAAATTCGTTTGCTTGCTCAATACGACGAACAAAGCTATTTAATTGAATATCAAACATACATAAGTTAGTGGTTAATTAAGGTCAAAGTGTAACAGAGTCAGCGTTCAATTACTTTGTTTCTGTACGATTAGGAGGAGACTCTTTGAGTGGGCATTTGGGTTAATAACTTAGTCTCGTATGTTACACATACTCAAGCCAACATTAACAACAACGCAAGTCTTTACATTACGTTATTACGGCCAACATTGTGGCCATAATAACATGTTTGCTTGATGGGCTATTGCTTGGGTTTAATCTACATTGAATCGTCCAACCAATTCATCTAAGTTGTTCGCGAACTTAACTAACTGTTTCGCGCCATCATAAAGAGAGTCAGCATAACCACCGACTTGCTGTATTGACTGATTGATACCTTCTATCTGAGCCTTGCTATCGCTGGCGAAGGCGCCTTGTTGCTCGGCTTGCTCAGAAATATTGGCAATAATAGGTTTGACTCTTTCAATGGAATCTGCAATTTCTTCAAATGCACGATGTGCTTGCTCAGACTGTTCTATTGCCGTTTTTGACTCTTCAACACTTAAAGTCATATGTTTTGACACAGCTCGAGTTTGATCCGTTAATTTAGTGAGCACTTTCTCTATATCCTGCGTTGCATCGTGAGAGCGCTGCGCAAGAGTACGCACTTCATCAGCAACCACGGCAAAGCCACGGCCTTGTTCACCAGCCCTTGCGGCCTCAATCGCTGCATTCAATGCCAGTAAATTTGTTTGTTCAGCAATAGTTCGTATCACTTCAAGAATATTAGTGATGTCTTTGCTTTGACCCTCTAGTTCATTCATTGCATTGGCTGAGCTATCGAGAGAGTCATTGAGTGTAGCAACCTGGCTCACGGTGTTTTGAATTAACGCATTGCCTTGTTTTGCATGATCGTCAGTATTAGAAATCTCATGCAGTGCTTGAGTGCAATTGTCGTTTACGGTAATTGCCATATTTTCCATGGCTTGTGTATGCTCAGCAGTTTGTTGTGAAGTGCTGGCTTGGTGGTGACATTGGCTGCGAATTTCATCAACACTGCTATGTGATTGTTGTGCTTGTGAGTTTAGGTTGCTGGCATTACTTTTGATGTCACGAACCAGCCCGTTGATTGAATTTAAAAATTGATTAAACCATGCAGCAAGTTCGCTTATTTCATCATTACCAATGACTTTTAAGCGTTTGGATAGATTTCCCTCGCCTTGGGCTATTTCTTTTAAACCATCTGAAACCATTTCTATGGGGTAAACGATTTTATTCGCCAGCGCGATGGCAATAAATACAAACAAAACCAGCATCACAATAGAAATAACACCAATGTTGTACGACATTGCATAAGCTGAAGAGAGGATTTCATCTTCCTCGATTAATGCAATAAATGTCCAATTTAGAGTTTTAGAGTGATAGCGTCTTGCTTGAAGTATTTTATCTCCAGTATCAATGTGAATGAGCGCTTGGTCAGAAGTACTATTAATGGCTTGGTATTTTGGACCAGTTAAAGAAGATATATTTTTGAAGTTGCTGTCAGGGTTTTTTGGGTCAGCTAATATAGTGCCGTTGCCATCTAATAACATGAGGTAGCCGGTCTGGCCCAATTGAATATTACTAACGATATCAGTGAGGGTAGCGAGCGTAACATCGAGTGACTGTACACCGACAATAGAGCCAGAACGTTTAATTGCAGTTGCGATTGACACCATTGCTTGTCCTGTCACACCTTGATATGGCTCTGTGATCACCACATCGGATTGAGACTGGGTTACCTCTTGATACCAAGGTCGCTTTCTAGGGTCGTAGCCGCCAAGTGGCTCCGCGGGATATTGAATAAACCCGCCATGTTCAGTACCTAAGTATACAAATAACAGTTCTGGATGTGTCACGCCAAAGCTTTCAAACAGTTTAAATATGTCGGCTTCTTCTTTTCCAGAAGACTCTGGTGTCATCATTTTTTCGTCACCAAAGTAAGTTGTTGTGTCTTTGGCAACGTTGACTACTGCTTCACTTTGTGCCAAAAAGCGAGCGTTATTCTTCATTTGATCAAAGAATAAAATGAAAGCGTTTTCAACCTGTCTAATCTCGTTATCAGAGGTTGCTATAAAGCTGGTGTTCGACTCCTGCTTGGTGCGGGTTATACTCATTATTGATATTGCTAGAATAGGAATAATGACAGTCAATACAAAGCTGCCGATCAGCTTTTGTCGCATTCTCATATATGGCTCCAACTACTTGGCTCTTAAACAGTATAGATGCTGTTTTCTAACCTGTGTAATTGAGATTTAAAGAAATTTAAAGATGAGATATGTTGCTAAATTGGTAATGGTTTTGCATATATGAGAGTACAAATTGCATGATTTAGAGGCTCCGCATGCTTAAATGAGCCTCAAAGAGCCATTATTGTAACTCTCGCCGCAAAATAGAATACAAAAAACAGTTGTGGTAGTTGCCTTGTAAGTACATGTTATCGCGTAATTCACCTTCTCGACGCATGCCTAATTTTTCCATTAAGCGCCATGATGATACGTTATTTATTGCGCAAACCGCGATGACTTTGTTGAGCTCAAATTGATCGAATAAATGTGGAACAAATGTACTCGTCGCTTCAAATGCATAGCCCTTACCCAAGTGCTGTGGACTCAAGCGGTATCCAATCTCACCAATGTGGCAGTGCTTTTGAGTGAACTTAAATAGCAACTCGCCGATAAATAAGTCCGTAGTTTTACACCGTATAGCTAGCATCAATTTTTGATGATCAACACCCTGCCAAGGTTGGGTCGCTTCTTCAATCCTTTGTCTGGCATCCTCTATTGTCGCTGGGTCACCAATATATTTTGACGTATCAGGGTTTTTTCTAGATTGATATACATCCGCTAAATCGCATTTTTGTAGGGGCCTCACAATTAACCTTGCTGTTTCGAATCGCATAACTTAACTCCATTTTGATTGATTGTTTCATTACCTAGCTTTTTAAGTGCGTTTAAACAAATAAGTACGAGTAATGCGCATCCCACAGTTAAAATAGCGATAGAACTAGGTCCTGTGATTAAGTATTGGTTCGCAAGCCAAGCAATACTCGAAAATAACAGTAATTCAGTTGCCCCCACTAACGCATTTGCAGTGCTCGAGCGTGACTTGTAAAAGTGGCCAACGTAATACATGTAACTGGGAAAGTAACTGCCAAAAATAAACATAATGGCGCAGTGGGCAAAAATAACTGCATGCACATGTTCACTAAAAAACAAAAAGGTGAAGGCGCTTATTGGTAGTGCAGGCCATAATAACACCGCAATTTTTAGATGATGAGTTCGTTTTTGCATGAATTTGGCCAGTGTTGAGCCCACCAATAGTCCTGACATAGAAATCATCATGGCTTGTCCTATTTGTTCTGTGGAATAGGCAAATTCATTGCGCAAAAAAAAGGGAAGGTAGAGTTGTAATGTTAAATACAAGAATGTTGGTGCCCATTTAAGCGATGCTACGGGTATAAAAGCGGGGCTTATGGCAATACTCTTATATTGCTCCAATAGTGCAATGGGCCTTAATGAAACGAGACGCTTTTTGGGCTTTGGGAACGTAGCTAAACCAAAGAGAAAAATACAGACATAAAAGCAAATTAATACTATAGACATGCCTTGCCAAGAGAATTGCTGCGCCAATGTACCAGCGATTAATGGGGTGATGAGTGCAACAAAGCTTGCTGAAATAGCGAGACTACCCATTGCATTGTTTAGTTTTGCGCCTTGAAAGCATGAGTATAAAACAGCACGACTTACCAGAATAGGTGCAGCGCAGCCTGCCCCCTGTAATACTCGGCCAATCATAAAAGTGTTGGCGCCGTTTGCGAAAGCACAAATTAAAGTTCCTACAATTAAAATAATGTGGCCTGCGACAAATATTGGCCGTTCTCCATACTTGTCGCACAGAGGCCCGACGAGAAGTTGCGCAGAGCCTAAAGCAAGGAAAAAGCTGATAATAATTGCTTGGCTAGCTCCTGCTGACAAAGCCAGACTGTCTGCTATATCCGGTAGGACAGGCATAAAAATTTGGCTAGCTAATTGAGAGCAAGAGGTCAATAAAGCGGCCAAGGCGATGTACCTATTCATGGTTCTCCGGAATACGGCTGGGAAATATAGGTTGTAATATAACGTGCTTTTAATGTCCTAAAAATAAGGTAATAATTAAAAGACTTTTTCTTGTTAGGAATTAATAATGGATTGGCTAAGTGCAATTCGTAGCTTTGTTGTTTTAGCAGACATGGGAAGTTTTACTAAAGCTGCGGATATTGTAGGGGTATCGGCGTCTGCAATGAGTAAAAGAATAGATTGGCTGGAAAAGCAGCTTGGCCAAACATTGTTTATTAGAACAACAAGGCAAGTAAGCTTGAATGAAAACGGTATGCAATTTTTACCCAATGCGAGGGTTTGGATAGGGCAGTTTGAGAATATGCTAGAGCAATTGCAAGGGAGTGATTTAAAGCCTCAAGGCACGTTAAAGATTGCCGCGACACAGGCAATTGGGAGTAGTGTATTGATGCCGAATATCAAACGATTTTTGGAGCAATATCCAGATTTGACTATTCACCTCAATGTGCTGACTCCGGGCGCACCACCTGATCTTGAGCATGACTTGGTTATTACGCGATATCATGAAGACTTTGATTCTGCGGCACATAAAGGTACTCGATTGATTGATTACCAGATGATGCTATTTGGTGCGCCAAGTTATTTATCAGAGTGTGAAGAGATTAAATCAGTCGCTGATTTAGCGTCACATAAAATGTTGCTTAGTAATTATTATCAAAAGAAAGGAGGGATCATTCTAGAGGACGGAACGGTATTCGACTTTAAAAATTATAACTTTGTTTCGGACCATTTGGATGCGATGATGAAAGCCGCAGTGCAGGGGATGGGGCTAATCTTTATTTCACCTCAGTATGTTGCTAGAGAGATAAAGCAGGGAGCGCTTGTACCTGTATTGCCCAATTTAAGGTCAGAGGTGAAGCAGCTTTGGGCTTACTACCCAAATTCTAGCTTCACACCCTATAAAACACGACTGTTTATTGACGAGTTAAAGCGCAGCTTGGGCAGTTAAAAGCGATAATTTATACCTGCGCTTAGTTGAAACTGATTTAACACGTCGCCATCAAAATGCCAGATACAATTATCTGTTGTTTGAGGGTCATCGTCACAAACAACCGAAGATGAGTTTTTCACTATGGTTGCCATCCAGCGCAGCTCTGTAAAAGCATGGAACCCTGCACCAATAGAGTAATCAACCCCCGTGAAAAGGCCTGAAGCGAAGAAATCATCTGCTTCTGCAAAGTTTGGAGTGACTCTATTAACGCCAATTTGAGCACCAACATAGTAATTTAGATTTTGGCTAATAGATCTCTCAATTGCACTTTGAAACATCAAATATTCCATATCCACTTTAGCAATAGAGTTGTCAGCAAGCTCTGTTTCATTAAAGCTATAAAATAGTCCATATCGCGTACTGTTAACGATGCGGTCAGCCGAAAAACCAAAGTGGCTATTATCTTCAAGATCTATTTTGTAGTTTTTGCTAGTTGTTAGGTCGTGATTAGTGGAGTAGCCGCCAAATACAGAAACGCCAAACCCTGAATCATCAGCGTGTGCAAGATTTAATGAACTTAGTAACCCCAAGCTCGTAATTAGGCAAAGAATATTTTTCATTTATTGTCCTTATATGCTGGTCTGCTGCTATTTTGGCACAATTATATGAAGAAAAGGAGAGGCTTAAAAATAAAGTATGCCCAATTTTCACTTTCATGTGGCGTCATTTTGAGCGTAAATTATTTGGCGGCTCATTAGAGTGGACTTAAAGTCACCCGTTTTTGCACTTGCGTGGCGTGAAACATAGTTAGAGTCTAACGTGAATGGCTCTAATAATGCTGTATTCCTCAGTAATGCTCAAGCCTGAATGTTTACAATAGGCCTCGGCACACCTCTAGAGTCGAACCACTGTACATCCCCTGAAATGTAATTGTTTAGTGTTGTCTCAAATGCAGGTTAGCAAAGGTGAATATAGCGGATTGTGAAAAGCGAGGTAATTTATATTGACCACTTATGAAAGCGATCACGATACACTGAAAGGTATTAGTTTAAGGTGCTGTGGGAGCTTTTTAAAGCTAGAAACGTTTAATGTTGATAGAATGGTCACCCGTGAAATAGTGCTGCAATACTAATTTACCATCGTGATTTAAAGCAATGAAAGGGAAACTTGATAGTCATAGTCACTCAATGATTGAAATGGGACTTCATCGCTTTCATCAGCTTGTGGGTGATAGGTGAAAGTGTTGCACTTTCAATAAAAAATATACAGAATCGAAGACTAAATCTGAGGAAGTAAATACGATGAGTGGATTTAGTAAAACTGAATATCAGGAAAAGTTATAAGCTAAACACTAGAGTTAACATGGTCATCGAGCTCCTTTCTTAACAAGCCAGCACATTAATATATATAGAGATAAAAACTGCTCCACATCGTAGGCTGTCCTCTTTCTGCTTGCTTTAACGAGGTATTAATCACCTAACTACATTGAGATGCTACTTTATTTATCATGTGGTAATTTGCACTTTGGAAGCTGAAATGGATGTAAAACTTTGCAACTGTTAATGCCACTTTAGTTTTAAAGTAAAGTAGTGGCTTCTGCGTTTTCTGCATATGAACGGCGCCATCGGTTTTTTATTTATCTATATATCTCATGTATTTAAAATTTTTCTAAAACCAAATCTACCAGCAAGTTTACCTAGCCTAGGTTGGTGACCTTGTTATCGGTTGTGGGGCACTTATTCTCTTGAACTCTTGTTTTTACATATGTACGAACTATTAAAGTAAGCGAAATTAAGATTGCTTTTAATAAAATAAAAATATCGTAAGAGTAAATAACACCTTTACATTGCTTTACAAAGGCTTTATCTCAGTCTTTTTGTACCGTTTTGTGAAAGTATTGGCGCTAGTTATAAAGGTTTTTAAATTCAAAATAATCTTATAAGTATGCTGTTTTTAATGGTTATATTCCTTCATTGTTGGATGTTTATTTTAAGTTAATTATTTGAAAAACAAAAACGTTAAATGGTTGATTTGGCACCATGATTCATATGAGAACTAACTTGACGAGCAATTTTCATGTTGATATAAACTGTATTATTGTTAATAAATGTGGTGTTTAGTTGCATAATGGGTTTTATTTTGTCACTGGAATGCGTTGAAAAGGTTGATTTTGAAGTTAGGGAGTCTTTTGGCGATTTGATTGAAGCGTCAAAGGCATTAGATTTAGAAAGTTACTTTAAGTGCTTTGATGCTGATAGGTTTGTTGGACTAAATGCAAATGGAACAAATTGGAACTCAATTGAAGACTTAAAAAGCTTTATATGTCCTATTTTTGGAATGATTGAAAAAGTCCAATCTTTAGATTTCACCAACATAACAGTTTCAGTAATTGATACCAACACCGCTATTTTAGTCAACGAGTATGAGCAAAGTGTGGTTTTAAAGTCTGGTGATGTAGCAAAAGCTTCAGGAGGAGGTACTCAAGTATGGTCCAAGGCTTGTGGAAACTGGAAGCTTGTTAGTGTATCGGCAAGTACCAAGCCAGAAAACCCTAATGATTTGTCTGAGTAGGTCGGTATGAACCTTAGCCTTTTCGCTTGTTTTTATATTTTAGTGTCAAAGCTAAGGAATAAATAATTGGGATTCCCCATATTTAAAACGTATTTATAAGGCAGGTTATATGGCTGGGTTTTGATTTTATAAGGTTTGTATTTATTTGATATTTATTTTTAAGGTTGATTTTAAATTTGTGGCAAAGTTTAAAGTGGTGATGGTTTTTTTCTTGCTCTCGAGTGCTAAATTTAAAGGTTGAGGTTTTTTGGTTTTATTTTTCTATTTTTATATTTTTAGGTTGATTTTTGAAATTGAGAAATGAAGGCTTAATAATCGTGTTGGGTGTTGCTTGGCTTTGGTGGTTTTTTGGTGAACAAAGTACGGTTAAATTGGTAGGGTGATAAAATAAATAACAATGAAATCCCATAGAAATAAAATTACAAAATAATTAATAGTGACAAAAATTAATAATAAGAATATATAATAATAAAAATAGCTGGAGAGTTCTTGTGAGAGCAGGAAATTATTTTATCAAAGGAAATGTTGATACATTATTGGGTTTAACACCAGCTCAAGAAGGTATCTTATATGAGTACGTGACAGCACAAGATAGCTGTATGTATTGCGCACAATTGCATTTGACTCTATCTGGGCCGATTTCCATCAATGACTTTCAACGTGCGATTAAGGTTTTAGTGGATGGCAATGAAACACTACGTAGTGTGTTTAGGTGGAAACAGGTAAAAAAGCCAGTCCAAATAGTACTTAAGTCAGTTGCTGACCCATTCACTTATATTGATTATACCCAAGTATCAACTTTTTGCTCATCAACAGCATACTCAGATGCGTTAGCTTATATCGAAGCAGATCGGAAAAATACGTTTGATTTGGAACAGGGTGCTTTTCGGGTTGCATTGTTGAAAACAGATCATGAACAATATCAGTTGGTGATCACTAATCATCATATAATACTAGATGGTTGGAGCAACAGTGTTTTGCTCAAAGAGCTATTTAGTTTATATAGATATATTAAGAGCAGACAGCACTACCCTCATATAACTAAGCCTAGCTTGGAGCAATTTAGAAAGCATCAACTAGCTGAGTTGAAAAAAAATACCGATAGCCAATTTTGGCTGAATTACCTCAATGGTATTACTCCTAGTAATTGTTTTCCGATTAAAAAAGCGCCAGAAAACCATGTTACTTCTTCTAACCAGGAGCCTGCATTACAAAAAGTGCATTTGACTTTGAACAAGTCGGCTGTGGACCAATTTGCTCGGGCACATGGGCTCACAGTGTCAACTTTGATGTATGGTATTTGGGGGTTATTGCTACGAAGTTATTATAATACTGACGATATTCGCTTTGGTACTGCTATTTCCCATCGTCCGCCAACTTTGCAAAGTGCTGCAGAAGTAGTCGGTATAGCGATACAGACTTTACCCATCCGATTCAATTACGGTGAAAATATTAGTTTAAAAGAATATTTTTCTGCGGTGCAATGCAATCTTAATCAGTGTTTTAACCATCCGAATGTATCACTAGCCAATCTTATAGGCGATAGTGATATAAATCATCAAAGTGAACTGTTCGATACCTTATTTGTCGTTGAAAACTATCCGTTGCCCAAAGATGAGATCTTAGCTCAGACAGGTCTGACGTTAGATTCGTATAGCAGCTGGGAACAGAACAATTACCCTATGTCGGTGTGTGTGCAGTTGTTTAACGAGTATATAGTTGAGTTTAACTACGCAGGCAGTGACTTTGAGTCTGCTTTAGTTAGGCAATTAATACAACACTTTGAACACTTGTTGCGACTGGTGTTAGCCAATGTCGACATGCCAATTCAAAGTGTTTCGTTAATGAGTGCCGAACAGCGCAAAGATTTACTTGAAGCGACAAACGAAAGCTACCAAAAATATGCTTATGAACGCCCAGTCATTGAGGTTTTTGAATCTCAAGTGACAAGCAATCCACATCTAGTGGCGCTTAAATATGGCGAACAACATATCGATTATGCCACATTAAACAATCGGGCGAATCAATTAGCAGCTTTGTTGCAAACGCAATTTAGCGCAGCTGTGCAGGTCAAAAACAAACCTTATATTGTTGCTGTATTGATGGAACCCTCACTCAACTTGTTTGTTTCCATGTTGGCGATAATGAAATTAGGTGCTACCTATTTACCTATTGATACTAGCACTCCAAATCAGCGGATACTAACCATTTTGGCCGAAAGCGGTTCAGATCTTCTGTTGGGCAACAGCAAGCATTTCTCTGAGTTTGAAAACTGCGTTACGCCTATCATTGCCTTGGATCAATTGGCTTTTGACCCAACACAGGTGGTGTGTAACCCTAGCCGAGCTATAGCGCACAGCGATTTGTTATACGTAATTTATACCTCCGGATCTTCTGGCGTACCCAAAGGGGTAATGATCTCGCAAGGAGCGTTCAGCACTTTTTATCAAGCCTATACAGAACTGTTAGAGATTGAACCCAGCGATTCGGTCCTGTCGTTAACCGGTGTAGCATTCGATATCTTCTTTGGTGAAACCTTGGTGCCGTTACTTAATGGTGCACAAGTCATTATTGCAGGTAAAGAAAACGCTCGTGAAGGAAAGGAGATTGTTGGTTTACTCAATTCTCAAGACATTACATTGTTCCAAGCGACGCCGACTCGTTTAAGTATGATGCTCGTGGAAACTGAGAGTAAGAATCCACATCAGAACCTCCAAAAGCTGGTACTGGCAGGTGAGCCTTTACCGCTGGAAACTTACCGCCAAGCTCGGGAATACTTTGGCCCAAATTGTCAGATCTTGAATTTGTATGGTCCTACCGAAGCGACCATTTATGCCACTGTTGATTTAATGGAAGAAGTTGAACATGTAGTAATCGGCAAGGCACTTAGTAATTCTAAAGCCTACGTGCTTGACCGTCATGGTCATGTTCAACCGCCGATGATCCCCGGTGAAATTTGCCTTGGTGGTGACGCATTGGCCAGTGGATACTTAAACAATTCGACGTTAACCGAGCAGTTTTTTGTTAAACCTGATTTTGTCGATGAGCCGAAAGTTTATCTAACCCGCGATGCTGCCCGCGTTTTGCCCAATGGCGTAATTGATATTTTAGGCCGTCTTGACGATCAAGTGAAAATCCGCGGTTTTAGAGTCGAGCTTTCAGAAATCGAAAGCCAGTTGTCCACCAATAGTGCTGTTAAAGCCTGCTTGTTAATTGTCCAGCCAGACAGCCGTGGTGGAAAATATTTGGTCGCTTATGTCATCCCGCAAGAGGGGAGCAATATCAGTCATTTGGATGATAGACTCAAGGACTATTTGCTGTGCTCTTTGCCCGAATATATGGTGCCCAGAACATTTGTCTTTATCACCGAGTGGCCACTAACTGCCAATGGTAAAGTCGATAAAAAAGCCTTACCTTTGCCCGCGAAGGTACAATTGCAAAAAGAGTATATAGAACCTTCGACTGAAACCGAACAGGTGTTACTCGAAAGTTGGGCCGAAGTGTTGGCATTAGAGAAAAGTGAAATCAGTGTGACTAGCAGTTTCTTCGAATTGCACGGTCACTCGCTGTCTGCTGTGAGGTTAGTGGCCGATGTACGTAAACGATTGGGCTTCGAGTTACAGGTCAAAGATATTTTTGAATTGGAGACTATTAAGGCGATTGGTGCCAAAATCAATGATGGAGCGAATGACAAACCCAGTGAGAGGCCGGCTGTAAGTGCGGTTAATCGCGACAATCAAGATTTGCCATTATCGTTTGCACAGCAACGTTTGTGGTTTCTCAATCAGCTTGGGGATGACCACGGACAATACAATATGTCAGTGGCGTTTATACTCGATGGTAAGTTTGATGTTGATGTGGCTGAGCAAGCAATGGTTCGTATTATCAATCGCCATGAAAGTTTGCGAACCATTTTTAGCGTAAAAAACAACCAGTGCGTGCAAGCCATTCGACCTGCCAAAGGGTTTTCTATTGACCGCTATGACTTGCGCAGTTATGACTCTGTGCTGCAGCAGCAAAAAGCCAATGAATTGATAAAGCAAGACAGTCAAAAACCTTTTGATCTAAGCCAAGATTTGATGGTTAGAGCTGCGTACGTGATGTTGTCAGGACAAAATAGGTTACTGTTCAGTGTGCATCATATTGCTTCAGACGGTTGGTCGATCGGTTTACTACTGAAAGAGTTTGTCACTGCTTATCAAGATATCAGCCAAGATCGCCCTGACTCGTTGCCTGATTTAGATATTCAATACGGCGACTATGCCTACTGGCAAAGGCAATGGTTGGCTGAAGAGGTGCTAGAAAAGCAATTAGAATATTGGAGCGAGCAGCTGGCAGAAATGCCAGCGGTACACAATTTACCTCTTGATCACGACCGCCCGGCAATCAAGACCCATAATGGGGATAAGCTTAGCTCGGTGATTGACTTGCAAACAATGAACAGATTGCTAAAAGTTGCCCAGCAGAGCAGCATGACGCCATTTATGCTATTGCATGGTGCGCTCGCTTTGGTGCTGTCCCGTCACAGTAATAGCAGCGATATTGTTATCGGGACGCCTGTGGCCAATCGGAATCAGGCCGAATTGGCTTCACTCATTGGTTTTTTCGTCAATACAATAGTGTTGCGTGTCGATACCAATCATATGACTTTAGCGCAATACTTGGCGCATGTTAGGGACGTCAATTTAGCAGCGCAAAGCCATCAAGATGTGCCGTTTGAGCAATTGGTCGATTATTGCAAGGTGCCTCGCAGTACTCAACATAGCCCGCTGTTTCAAATCACCTTTACCGTTGAAGATGAGGACCTGGCCGATTTAGCTTTGCAGGGTGTGAAGTTCATCCCTATCGAAGGCGGTTCTGTGACTGCCAAATTTGACCTTGATATCAGCGCTAAATTGACAGGGCAAGGAATTGAATTTAGCTGGGTTTATGATAAGGCATTGTTTAGCCGGGAAACCATCAATACGATGAGTGGTCACTTAAAGTTATTGTTAAGAGACATTGCTCAGCGTTTTTCAACCACTGCTGGCTGTACTAAGTTGGCTTCTTTGGCAATGTTGTCAAGCAAGCAAAGTGACTATTTAGTAAACCAATTAAATCAGACTGTTTCTGCTTACCCACGAGATAGACTACTCCATGAAGTATTTGAAGCACAAGTGCAGTTGACACCGAACGCGCTGGCAGTGGTTAGCGCTACACCCGATGCAGCGCAACTGAGCTATAACGAGCTTAATCAAGCGGCCAATCAACTCGCAAATTATCTTCGCGAGCAGGGAGTTAAGCCGCAAATGACCGTAGGGGTTTGTTTTGAGCGCTGTACCGATATGTTGGTGGCTATCATGGCCATCCTAAAGGCTGGTGGTGCTTATGTCGCCCTTGATACGGCATATCCAGAAGCGCGTTTACAACATATGCTTGACGATGCTCAAGTGGGTCATGTTGTGACCCACTTGAGTTTACTGCCAGTATTTGAGCGAATTCCCAAAGTTCAGTTGATGGCGCTTGATAGTATGCATGCCACTTTGGCTGACTATTCAACTAACAACCTAACGCGTTTGCCGGGTCAGGATATATCGAATATTGCTTATGTGATATACACATCTGGCTCGACTGGGCGGCCCAAAGGAGTTGCCTGCTATGGTCATTCGGTGCTGAACCTGTTGACTCATATTGAGTCATTGGCGCCGCTATCACAGCCTGCTAACGGATTGTTGTGGACCAGTTTGAGTTTCGACGTATCGGTCTACGAGCTGATGAGTTGCTTGCTTTTTGGACACACTTTGCATGTGATTGACGACGATATTCGTCTTGATAGCACCGCACTGTTTGAATATATGCAAGCGCAACAGATCAGCAGTGCCTATTTGCCGCCATTTGTGATCAAAGACTTTGTGGCTTGGGGACAAACAGGGCGAAGTAAAGCCTCGGTCCTGCGTCGTTTACTGGTTGGTGTTGAGCCTATATTACTCAGTGATTTGCATAGTATCCATAACAATATTCCTGGCATTAATATCATCAATGGTTATGGCCCTTCGGAAGCCACAATTTGTAGCAGTTTATACAAAGTCGACGTGACTGAAGCTCATTCGTCGGATATGTTTGCACCTATCGGAAAGCCCGTGAACAACAGCCAACTGCTGATTTTAGACCAGCATAAGAACTTGGTGCCGTTTGGGGCTACCGGTGAGCTTTATATTGGTGGTGATGGTCTAGCACAAGGTTATTTGAACCAGCCGCAATTGACTGCCAAACGGTTTATAGACAACCCATACGGCGAGGGCCGTTTATATCAAACAGGTGACTTCGTGCGCTACCTGCCGGATGGCCATATCTCGTTTGTCGGCCGCGCAGATAATCAAGTAAAGATTCGTGGTTTCCGTATTGAACTGGGTGAAATTGAAAACCGCTTGGCGACCTGTGAAGAGGTTAATGCTTGCCTAGTATTAGCGTTACCGGACGTCTCAGGGTTTAAGCGGCTGGTCGCTTATGTTGTACCAGCATTAGGTGTGGATGAGTCTAACTTGGTAAGCCGCCTAAAGGCCAATTTACAATCTACGTTGGCAGAGTACATGATGCCTTCGGCATTTGTGCTTTTGGCTGACTTTCCGCAGACGGTCAATGGCAAAATTGATAAAAATGCTCTACCCCAGCCGGATATGACATCATTACAGGGCGAATATTGTGCGCCGAGCACTGATGTTGAAAGAACTCTAGTGAAGATTTTGGCTGGCTTGTTAGAGTTGGATGTTAATGTTCTTAGTGTTACGAGTAACTTTTTTGAGCTCGGTGGTCATTCACTATTGGCAGTACAAATGGTGGCAAAAGTACGTGCTGAGCTTTCATGCGAGATTGCGGTCAACGTGATTTTCGAGCATCCAACCATTAAAAGTTTAGCGCTATATATTGAACAAAGTGCTGGAGTTTCTGAACAGAGTACGTTGCTTGCAATTCCTCGGCAACCAGACCAAAAAATGGAGACTTCTTTTGCCCAGCAAAGGCTTTGGTTTGTCGACAAACTGGCTGGCGGCAGCACTGAATATAATATGCCGATAGTGTTAAAGGTGAGTGGTGCGTTTGAACCCCAAGCTGCAGAGCAGGCTATTGGGCGTATTTTAGCTCGTCACGAAATTTTGCGCACAGTCCTGGTTGAAGGCGTCAATGGGCCATTACAAAAAGTACAAAGTGATGTGCAATTTAATCTTGGTATTTATGATTTAACGGCTTTTAGCAGCGAAAAGGCTGATAAAAAAGCTTGCGATATTATCTTGGCAGACAACCGAAAGGCCTTTGATTTGTGCCAAGATTTAATGGTGCGAGCAGCTTATGTAAAGCTGCCTGAAGAAAAGGGCATGTTAGTGCTTAATATGCACCACATAGCTGCCGATGGCTGGTCGATGAAAATTTTGGTCGAAGAGTTCGTTATCCAGTACCAAGCAGTATTGGCTGGTCAGGCAGATCCGTTGCCGCCTTTGGCTATTCAATATGCCGATTATGCTCGCTGGCAGGCCAATGAGATGGCAGGCTCACAATTCGCTGGCCAACTGAATTATTGGTCCAAGCAATTGGACGGCATCCCATCGGTGCATACTTTTCCACTGGATTATCCACGGCCACAGACTAAGCAATTTATTGGTAAAGTTCATTATGGAACTATTGACAAAATAGTTGGTAAGCGTTTGCAGCAGCTGGCAGTGGCCCATCAGGCGACACCATTTATGGTACTCCATAGCGCTCTAGCGTTGGTGTTGTCACGGCACTCGAACTCCCAAGATATTGTGATTGGTACCCCAGTGGCAAACCGGTTGCGAGCTGAGTTGGCACCGTTGATTGGTTGTTTTATTAATAGTTTGGTGCTCAGAACCAGCACAGAACATCATCGTTTCAGAGATTATCTGGCTCATGTCAAACAAGTAAACCTCGATGCTCAGGCCAACCAAGACGTGCCGTTTGAACAGTTGGTGGAGCACTGTAATACGCCGCGCAGCAGTGCCCATACGCCATTGTTTCAAATTATGTTCGATATGAATACAAACGAAGTGGTGCCTTTGAGCTTGCCCGATGTGTCCTTTAGCCTGATGGCTAATACAGAGACTGTTGCCAAGTTTGACCTTCAACTGAGCGCACAGATCGTTGCCGATGAAATACAACTGCTGTGGACATATGACACTGCACTATTAAGTGCAGAATACGTTGAGCAGCTCAATAGTCATTTGGTGTGTGTAGTAAAAGCCATCAGTCAACTAAGCCAAGGTGGCGATATCGATTTGGCTAATTTACCGATGCTATCGGCAACAGAGCAGCAGTATTTGCTCAGTGATTGCAATGAAACCGAAGTGGCATATAACCAAGAGACCTTGGCACACAAGCTGTTTGAGGCTGAAGTGGCGAGAAATCCAAATGCAGTGGCAGTACTATTTGATGAAGGCTATGGTGCTCAGCAGCTGAGTTATATCGAACTGGACAAAAAGGCCAATTGCTTGGCCCATTACCTCATTGAGTTGGGGGTAAAACCGGACTCTTTGGTGGGTATTTGTGTAGAGCGCTCACTCGAATCTATGGTTGCGCTTTTAGCTATTCACAAAGCAGGTGGAGCGTATGTACCGTTTGACCCTGATTATCCAGCGTCTAGATTGGATTATATGCTCGAGGACAGCAAAGTTGATATTGTGCTGACCCAGTCGCATTTGCAAGCGCGATTTAATCATAAAAACGTTCAATGCTTGACCATAGATACCATTGAGGAAACAGTTGTTGAATATAGTGCCGATGCACCGGTAGTTGACGAACTGACGCCGAATTCTCTTGCCTACATGATTTATACTTCTGGTTCTACCGGTCAACCAAAAGGAGCTCAGGTCAGGCATCGTAATATGATCAATCTATTGCATTGGTATAGCGAGACGTACGCCTTTGATCTGCAAAGCCGTACGCTTATCATCAGTTCAATGGCATTTGATTTGACCCAGAAAAACTTGTTTACTCCGCTCATAAGTGGTGGTTCAGTGTGCTTGGCTCCGGCAGGTCATTACGACGCAGTGTTGTATCGAAAAATTATCAAACAGAATCAAATCAGCCATATAAACTGTGCACCTAGTGCTGCTTATGGCTTGAGCGATGATGGAACATCATGGGATGAGTTTGGCACTAGCTTGAAATATATATTGCTCGGTGGTGAGCCGATTGAATCGGCATGGGTGCAGCAATGGGCTGATTATCAAGGCCAAAAGCCTGCACTTATCAATATGTATGGTCCGACAGAGTGTACTGATATCGCCTGTCAGTTTGAACTGACCGAATCGTATTGGGCTGAACATCGTTCTACCCCGATAGGCAAACCTAATGCGAATGTTCGTTTGTATGTATTGGACCGGCAGCAAAGTCTTGTACCTAAAGGCTCTATTGGTGAATTGTGTATTGCAGGTCTTGGTGTTGGTGCTGGCTACCTAGGCAAGGTTGAGTTGTCGGCTGAGAAATTTATTACCCGCTCAATTGGTGATGATGCCAAGCAAGAATTGCTTTATCGCACTGGCGACTTGGTGCGTTACCAGGACGATGGTCAGCTGCTGTTTGTTGGTCGAATTGATGATCAAGTCAAGATCCGAGGCTTCAGAGTTGAACTGGGCGAAATCGAACATCATTTGTCGAGCTGTGATGGAGTAGCCGCTTCTATCGTATTGGTGCGTGAAGATTCCCTTAATCATCAAAACTTAGTGGGCTATATCGAAGTTGAGGATGAGGTTGACCAAGATAGTGTGGTTGCTAAGGCAAAACAAGCACTAAAGGGCAGTTTGCCAGATTATATGGTGCCGTCAGCTTTTGTAGTTGTTGAGCAATGGCCATTAACGCCTAACGGCAAGATCAACAAAAAGGCTTTACCTGCACCAGATGACTACACAGTATCTGCTCAGGTAATTAAGCCACAAACTGAAACAGAGCAAGCCTTAGTAGATATTTGGTCTGAACTATTGAAGCTTCCTTCAGAGCGTATCAGTACCATTGACAGTTTCTTTGAACTGGGCGGCCACTCGTTGCTGGCGGTAAATATGGTCGCGAAGATTCGGAGCCAACTCGGTCAGGAATTACCAGTAAAAGTGATTTTTGACACCCCGGATATCCGTCAGGTCGCGGCAGTTATCGATGCAGGCATACCAGTACCGCTAAGACCTGAGGTGACTGCTGTGACAAGAGACAACGAAGCGCATCCGGTTTCCTTTGCACAACAAAGGTTATGGTTTATCGACCAGATGGCCAATGGTAGTAACGAGTATAATATGCCAGTGGTGTTGCGAGTTGAAGGGGAGTTTAACCTTGTGGTGGCTGAACAGGCAATTGGCCGTATTATTGCCCGCCACGAAGTGTTGCGTACAGTTTATGTCGAGGGGGATGATGGGCCGCAGCAGAAGATCCGTCCAGCTGGTGAATTTAGCCTTAGCTTTTATGATTTGGCCACCATGCATGGTGTCGATACTGAGGCAGAAGCGGCAGAAATAATTCATGCAGACAACGAACGAATATTTGACCTCAGTGAAGATTTGATGCTGCGGGCGTCGTATTTGCGTCTTACTACGCAAGGGGAAAATAATCAAAGTCAGAAAGGTATTTTGGTGTTCAATATGCACCATATTGCCAGTGACGGTTGGTCTATGGGAGTCTTAGTTAAAGAATTTACAGCGCTTTACCCCGTGATTTTGTCAGGCGAGGCTGACCCTTTGCGGCCGTTACAAATCCAGTACACTGATTATGCTTATTGGCAACGGATTTGGATGCAATCAGACGCTTTGGCTCAACAACTGGAGTATTGGCGTGCTCAGCTTGTCGACTTGCCAGTCGTTCACAGCTTGCCACTAGATTATGCTAGGCCTCAGGTTAAATCTCATAAGGCCAAAGTAGTCAATGGCCATCTTGATGTGACTTTTACTGAGCGATTGCAACAACTGGCAAAGCGTAAGAACGTCACTCTTTTTATGCTATTACATAGCGCATTAGGAATAGTCTTGTCACGTCATTCCAACAGCAATGATATTGTCGTCGGAACACCAGTGGCTAATCGAATGCAGCAAGAGTTAGCACCACTGATTGGCTGTTTTATCAATACTTTGGTATTGCGTACTCAGTGTGGGCAAAGCGAGTCCCAGTTTACATTCGACGACTATCTGTCTCATGTCAAACAAGTCAATCTTGAAGCCCAAGCCAATCAAGATGTGATGTTTGAGCAATTGGTCGAGCACTGTAAAGCGCCTCGCAGTACTGCTCATACGCCATTGTTCCAAATTATGCTAAATATGGACACTACAGAAGCAATGCCATTGGCAATACCCGGATTGACTATTACGCCACAAGCCACGGAAGTTGTTGCCAAGTTTGATATGAATGTCACTGTTCGAGTTACAGCGCATGGTATTGAACTAGATTGGATTTACGATACGGCGTTGTTTAATCATGGAACCGTGGAAATATTGAAAGATCATTTTGAGCGAATACTTACATCGATTGGTGAAGATAGCGAACGAGCTATTAGTGACCTAGAGATGTTGTCTGCAGAACAAATCAATCATCTCGTAAAAGATCTCAATCAAACTAAGCTGGAGTATCCGGTTAATAGCTCAATTCATCAACTATTTGAAGCGCAGGCGCAGCGTATACCGAATACCACAGCACTGTTGTTTGAAGAGCAATCGCTAACTTTTAGTCAGTTAAACCAGCAGGCTAATCAGGTGGCTCATTGCCTCAAAGCTCAGGGAGTAGGTAAAGGCACCTTAGTAGGAATTTGTGTTGAACGTTCCATGTCGATGGTGGTCGGTATTTTGGCTATCCTCAAAGCCGGTGGTGCCTATGTGCCGTTAGATCCAGCTTATCCGCGGAGCCGCTTGGCGTACATTATACAAGATAGCAGCCTTATGCATATATTGACTGAATCGGGTCAATTAGGCGAATTGGGCCTAAGTGACGATATCGTTCTGACCGACTTGGCCGCTGATAAGAGCGAATACCCAGTGACTAACCCTGAACATGACACTGCTGGTTTAGCATACGTAATTTATACCTCCGGCTCTACTGGCCAGCCAAAAGGGGTGTTGGTTGAGCATACTAACGTGGTGGCTTTCTACGCATCATTCTCTGAGCAGCTGGAGGCGTTAGGTGTTAGTGATAAGTCTCCTTGGGCTTGGACGAGCTCATTTGCCTTCGATGCGTCGGTCAAAGGTCTGGTGTACTTACTGATGGGACGTCCCGTCATTATAGCCTCTGCGATGCAAAGTAAAGATCCTGAAGCGATTGTTGCAATGATTGAGCAGCATAACATTGAAGTTTATAACGCTAATCCGTTTATGTTGGACATGGTGATTGACCAGTTACAAAGCACCGAAAAGTGTTACCCGCATCTGATCTCAAGCGGTGAGCAGATTTCAGCGCCGATCTTTTCCAAATTACAAATGTATAGCAAGCTCAATCAATGCCGGGTGATCAATGCTTATGGTCCTACTGAAACGACCATTAACAGTACCTTTGGTTTGCTGGGGGATACGCTTCATATTGGTAGACCGATAGCTAATACCCAAGCTTACGTTTTGGATGCCCAGCAAAACCTACAGCCGAAGGGCTGTGTAGGTGAATTGTGTCTTGGCGGTGCAGGTGTAACACCGGGTTACTTAAATCGTCCGCAATTGACTGATGAAAAGTTTATCAAGAATCCGTTTGGTGGAGGTCGGTTGTATCGCACCGGTGATTTGGTGCGCTATGACGAAGACGGCAATTTGATTTTTGTCGGACGCATGGATGAACAGGTGAAGATACGTGGTTTTCGCATTGAGCCGGGCGAAATAACACACCGTCTGGGAGCCTGTAAAGGCGTTGATTCGGCATTGGTATTGGTACGTGAGGACGAGCATGGTGAAAAGCGCCTTGTTGCATATGTGCTTGGACAACAAGAAATAGGTAATGAGTTGATAGCGGACATTAAACATCAACTTCAAGGGCAATTGCCGGATTATATGATTCCGTCGGCATTTGTCATGGTTGAAAAATGGCCACTGACCGGTGCTGGGAAAATAGATAAAAGTGCCTTACCGGGTGTTGATGACCAAACCTGCATGGTCGAATACGTCGCGCCTTCGACGGATACAGAACGTATGTTATTGGCTATTTGGGCTGATCTGTTGAAGGTTGATGTCGAAAAGATAAGTGTGACTGAGAATTTCTTCGATATTGGCGGACACTCGCTGTTATTGGTGCGATTGCTCAGTGCCATTAGACAACAAACCAATGTCAAATTGGATATACAACAAACCTACTTAAATCCCACAATCCACTCAATGGCAAAGTTGGTTGAATATTGTCAATCAAGCTCATCGCTGACAAGTCTCATTGACAACGCCGATGATGCAGATATTGAAAGGATGGAGTTTTAGATGAAAGCCTTAGAAGTCATTCTGCTATTGCACAAAAACAAAATATTGCTCAGCACCTCAGGAGATAAACTTGTGGTTGACGCGCCCAGAGGTGCCGTTACTGTTGAGTTGGCCAATTTAATCCGAACTAACAAGCAACAATTACTGGCTTTTCTGACAGAGCAACAGCATTTTGTCAACGAAGTGAGTACATATGAAAGTATCAAGCGAATGCCACGTAGCGAAGCTATTGTATTGTCTGACGCCCAACAGCGTTTATGGTTTGTCGACAATATGGCAGATGGTGACAGCGTGCAATACAATATTCCGGTTACTCTGCGAGTAAAAGGGGCATTTGACCCTGCAGTGGCTGAACGGGCAGTTGGCGAAATTATTGAACGTCACGAAACTTTGCGCACTGTATTCGCCGAAAAGGAAACCGGGCCTGTACAAATCATCCTTCCAGAGTTTGATTTTAAGTTGGCTCGTCATGATTTAAGCGGTTCGGAGAATTTAGAAGAAAAAGTGGCTGAGTTTATTCATGCAGATAATCAACGCGCTTTTGACTTGAGCAAGGATTTGATGGTACGTGCAAGTTGGCTGAACTTGAGCGGTGAGGGTAGTGAACAACAGGGTATTTTGCAGTTCAATATCCATCATATTGCTTCGGATGGTTGGTCAATGGGCGTTTTGGTTAAAGAGTTTGTAGCACACTATCAATCCATTCAAAATGGCACGAATAATGACCTACTCCCACTGAATATCCAGTATGCCGATTACGCTCAGTGGCAACAAGAGCAGGTAGAGAAAGCTCCTATGCAAGCTTCTGTAGAGTATTGGCAAAAGCAGCTTGAAGGTATTGCACCAGTACATAACCTTCCACTTGATTATGAGCGAGGTCCTACAAAGTCACAACAAGGTAAAGTGGTAACTGGGCACATTAATAAATCATTGAGTGAAGCAATACTTCAATTAGCCAAAATACAAAAGATTACCCCTTTTATGCTGTTGCACGCGGCATTGGCATTGCTGTTATCACGTCATTCCAATAACACCGATGTTGTGATTGGCACACCAGTTGCCAATCGAACCCAAGCTGAATTGGAGTCGCTCATTGGGTGTTTTATCAATACTTTAACGTTGCGAGCTGAAGTCACGCACGATACATTGTCAGATTACTTTTGCCATATCAAACAGGTAAATTTGGATGCTCAAGCTCATCAAGGGGTAGCATTCGAGCGCTTGGTAGACCTATTGAATGTACCGCGCAGCATGGCTTATACACCATTGTTCCAAATTCTCTTTACCTTGGACACTAATGAAACCAAAGTGCTCGATGTTCCGGGGCTATCTTTTACCGTAATGGATAACCCGACACAGGTGGTCAAATTCGACATTGATATCACCGCAGCTGTTACCAGAGAAGGTATCAAAATCTCATGGGTTTATGACGAAACTTTATTTAAACAGCAGACCATTGAGCGTTTAAATGCCCATTTATTCGGATTGCTTGAGAGGATGGTTAATATGCCAAATGCGTGCTTGGCAGAACTCTCAGTTTTGTCTGACGATGAAAGACATTATTTGCTGGTCGAGCGCAACCAAACTGCGCTGGATTATGCTGATGAAAGTCTCATTCATCAGGTGTTTGAAGCTCAGGTAGAAAGCCAGAGCGAGCGTTTGGCTTTGGTATTCGACGATCATTTGCATACTGTCAAATTAAGTTACACCACACTTAATGAACAAGCTAACCAACTTGCCCATTACTTAAAAAAGCTGGGCGTTGGTGAACAATCTCTAGTCGGTATTTGTCTGCAACGTTCACATAATTTTATGGTTAGTGTGCTGGCGGTGCTCAAAGCTGGCGGGGCATATTTGCCATTGGATCCGAATTATCCAGTAGAGCGTTTGCAATACATGTTAGAAGACTCAGGGTTACAACATTTGGTGACCTTGTCGACCTTCAATGAAAACTTGACGATTAATGACAATATCAAAGTCATTGCACTGGATGTCGAGAGCTGTGTCCAGCAGATCTCAGCTTGCCCTTCAACTAATGTTGAACTTGATTATGCACAAAAAGTTGATGACTTGGCTTATGTGATTTATACCTCTGGTTCTACCGGAAAACCCAAAGGGGTTATGCTGTGCCATCAAGGCGTGGTCAATCTGGCTCATGCTCAACAGGCGTCATTTCCCTTGGACCCACAAAGCCGGGTACTGCAGTTTGCTTCATCTAGTTTTGATGCCTGTGTATGGGAATGGATTATGGCATTGCTTGGGGGCTCTACTCTGGTCATTTGTAACGAAGACCAAAAACAGTCTCCTGAAGCTGTGGCCCAGTTTATTATTGATAAAGGTGTTACTCATGCTCTGTTGCCACCGGCTTTGTTACGCAACATCAATTCTGAACTTCAATATCCGCTGAAATGTTTGATTGTCGCTGGCGAGGCTTGTAGTGAGTCACTGGCCTTGCAGTGGGCGGCCAAAACTCGATTCTACAATGCTTATGGCCCGACGGAAGCCACTGTCTGTGCAACGATTGGAGAGGTGACCGTCAATGGGAAGCTGACTATCGGTGAAGCGATTGCTAACAGCCAGATGTATGTGCTTGATACTCATCAAAACTTAATGCCTAAAGGTGGCTGTGGAGAATTGTATATTGGTGGAGCTGGGGTTGCAAAAGGTTACCTCAACCATGAAACTTTGACGGCCAATAAGTTTGTTGACAATCCATTTGCAGATCTTACCGGTAACAAATATCCCAAGTTGTATCGTACCGGTGACTTGGTACGTTATTTACCTTGTGGCCGATTAGAGTTTATAGGTCGCATTGACGATCAAGTTAAACTGCGTGGTTATAGAATCGAACCGGGTGAAGTTGCACATGCGATCAACGAAGTATCAGGCGTTGCCGCGAGCCTAGTTATGGTACGTGAAGATACCACTGGGGAGTCTGCATTGGTCGCATATGTTGAATTTGCCACTGAGTCTGAGCAGCCGAAGCAGCTTAAACAGCTTAAAACGGCACTTAGATCAAGTTTGCCGCAACACATGATACCCACTGTTTTCGTAATGATGTCACAGTGGCCGTTAACCCCGAATGGTAAAATCGACAAAAAAGCCCTGCCTGAATTGGACGATACTGCCTTGTTAGGTGAGTATGTCGCACCACGTTCGTACAATGAACAGGTGTTAGTGAGAATTTGGGCCAAACTGCTCGGTCTGGCAGAGGGCAGCATTGGTATTCATGCTGACTTTTTTGCTCTTGGTGGGCACTCACTGCGTGTGACTCAAATGCTGATGCAAATCAGAGAATTACTTGACGTAAAAGTACCGGTTGTGGCGGTTTTTGAAAATCCGACTATAGACAGGTTGGCGCAATACATTGCTACCCATGGAGAAAAAACTAAGTTTGAGGCCATCCCAGAATTGGCAAAACAATCCGATTATCAGGTTTCTGAAGCGCAAAAAAGCCTTTATATGCTGGTCCAAAGCGATAAGGATTTAAAAACTACTTATAATATATCGACGTTTATCCAACTTGACGGTGCTTTAGATATCCCTCGTTTCAACAAAGCGTTGAATGAGGTTGTAAAAAGACATGACGTTTTACGTAGTCAATTTATCAGTATTGATGGTCAGATAAGGCAACAGGTATTGGATGATCTTACCATTGAAATTGATGTGATTGAAATACACGAAGGTGAGGCTGAAGTGTTGGCGCAAAAAGAAGATTTTTTGCAACCATTCGATTTATCAAAGGCCCCTTTGGTTCGAGGACGCTTATTGAAATTTAGTGTCGATAAGTATGTATTCATGTTTGATGTTCATCATATTATATTTGACGGGACATCCAGTTCACTGTTTATCAAAGAAGTCATTTCTGCCTATGAGGGCATCGAATTGGCACCCGTGAATCTTCAGTACCATGATTTTGCCAAGTGGCAGGAGAGTGAGTTTAATTCTGAACGCTTCGAATCTGCCAAACAATATTGGATGCAACAGTTTGCAAAAGAAGTACCTAAGCTCGAATTACCATCTGACAGAGTGCGAGCGCAAAAACGCCATTATGCCGGTAGTAGTTATGACTTTCATTTAAGTCGCTCTTTGACTGATAAAATCGAGGCGTTTAATCAGACCCACGGCGGCACTTTATTCATGTTCTTATTAGCCAGTCTAAATGTATTGCTGTTTAAAAAAGCTCGCCAGAGTGAGTTTGTCGTTGGGACACCTGTGGCAGGGCGCAGCCACCCTGATGTAGAAAACATCATCGGGATGTTTATTAACACTATTGCCCTGAGAAACACAGTCATCCCGAAGCAAACTTTTGAACAGTTTTTAAGCCAGGTTAAAAGCAATACTTTGGCGGCATATCAACATCAAAACTACCCGTTTAACCGCTTAGTCAATGAGTTAAATGCGGCTCGTGAACCGGGCAGAAGTCCGCTGTTCGATATTATGCTAGTTCTTCAAAATACTGAGCAGGCGAGCGAAAAGTTCTCCTCTTTAAAATCAAAACCTTACAAGTTCAACTACACAACGTCGAAGTTTGACATGTTGATAAATACCATGCTGATAGACGGTGAATTGAACGTGACCATAGAGTACAGCACGCAACTTTTCGACCAATCGTCTATAGCGACTTTCGCCAAAGATTTTGGTCAACTCATCGACAATATTATCAAAGATCCACAACAGCTGCTGGCAGACGTAGAAATCGTATCGGCACAGGAGAAACAGGGAGTGCTAGACAGTTTAGCCAAAAACAATGAACTACTGGAGGTGGAATTTGATTGGTAGCAGAACTTAGCACTGACGGTCTGGTGGTATCAGACTAGATATTAGCGTCGAAGCTGCTGTTACATACACTCAGTTAGCCTCTTTTTTCGAATATTAAAACCCTGTATCGAGACTCCAGTCTGGATCTGGCCATGGGGAGTGATTCGCTTCGAATGCGATTACTCGTGGTATTAAGGCGAAGATATAGGTAAAAATTATCTAATGTAGGAAAGGATATGAACAATACAGCGACATCCAGTGAATTTAGCAATGTAATGAAGTACTGGGATGAAAAGCTTGATAATTTGCCAGATGCGTTGGTGCTTGGTACCAACAGTGCAAGCAATGGAGAGCGTATTAGCGCACATCATGTTCTCGATGGTGCATTATCGGCCAGTTTATTAAAGGCTTGTAAGCAAAACGATTTGTCACTATTTGTAATGCTCAATGCAATCACCAAAGTAACACTTTTCCGTGCGGCTCGGCAATCTGATGACCATAACCGTTTGTTGCTAAGCTCGCCAGTCTATAAACTAGCCGATAGCGATGGTCGCAAAGGCGTGCCTTTACTCGATAACGTCAGTGAAGAGCAAACCTTGAGAGATGTGTTGCTCTCAAGCCAAAAAACCATAACGTCGGCCTATCAGCATCAACACCTTCCTTTTGATGCTGCATTAAAATGTGACGGGGTTAACGCCAACCCTTTCCATATTATTACGTCTTTTAATGCCCTTCATCGTGATGAAGACTTGGCTGCATTGCAAAATGATTATGAGAATGCACTGACTCTGTCATTTGAATTGCAAGGCGAAGAATCTTCCAAAACTGTGGTTTGTCGTGTTGATGCACAAGATTCCATGTTTATCGATGCCGAGCTGGCCGAGCAATTCCTCGGTTGGTTCGAGCAAGTCGCCCAATGCTTTATCAGCGATAATCAGCTGCTCGTGGCCCAGATTGGTTTGCTTGGTGAAGCGCAGCAGTTGGCACTACGCGACCTGTTGGGATTGGACGTGTCATTGCCAGCCAAAGAGAGTTACTCGTCCATCAGCCAATTGTTTGCCCAACAAGTCGAAGCAAACCCGGTTAAACCTGCGATTATAGAAGGTGACAAGCAAATCAGTTTTATCGAATTGGATCAGTTGTCGAACCAATATGCCTGTGCTTTTGTTGCCGCTGGAGTAGAGACGTCAGATATCGTAGCTGTACAGGTTTCTCAATCGACAGAAGTCATCACGATGATTTTGGCGCTGTGGAAAATCGGTGCCGTCTACTTGCCAATCGACCCTGAATTGCCTGTTGGCCGCATCAGCTACATGCTTGAAGACTCTAATGCCAAAGTAGTTGTTAGCAAGAATGCGTTGGGTCTTTCCAATGTGATCGATATCTCGCCTGCCAAACTATCTGCTTTTGAGCTAACCGAAGCGCCTGATTTTATCGAATTGTCACCAGAGCATCCGGCCTACATTATTTATACCTCTGGCTCTACTGGCCAACCGAAAGGCGTTAAAATCACTCACTGTGGTGTCGCCAATTTAGCCGGGTACTTCGTTGATAACTTGGGTATCAAGACCGAAGACAGAATATTGCAGTTTGCCAGCATGTCATTCGATGCTTCCATTTGGGAGATCTCTATGGGCGTGCTGACTGGTGCTGCGCTGTGTCTGTATCCGCAAGACGAGAAAAATGATACGGCTGCTTTTGCCCAGTTTATGGTCAAGCACGAAGTGAATGTCGCCACCTTGCCACCTCCATTTTTGGCCTTGTTGGAACCTGCGCAACTGCCGGGATTACGATTGTTGATCACCGCGGGATCTGTCTGCAGTACTACGTTGGCACAACGTTGGTCATCAGAGGTGACGTTCATTAATGCCTATGGCCCAACCGAGACTACTGTATGTGCCACCTCATGGACTTACAACGAGGATGAGGCATTGGAAAATTCAGTGCCTATTGGTCGTGCTATTGATAATTTCAAAACTTATATTCTCAATGACGCGATGCAACTTCAACCTCAAGGCTGCTACGGTGAGATTTATATCAGCGGTAGTGGTTTAGCATTGGAATACCTCAACCGCCCAGAGTTGACTGCCGAGCGATTTGTCGAAAACCCATTCTATGCTGGTGAAAAACTTTATCGCACTGGTGATATCGGCCGCTACCGTAAGGGTGGAGTTATCGAGTTTTTAGGCCGTGATGACGATCAAATCAAAATTCGCGGAATGCGGGTTGAGATTGGAGAAATTGAAGGCCAGTTGACTCAACACAAGTTGGTCAGTCAAACCTCAGTTCAGTTGCTGTCCCAAGATGGTAGTGAAGATAATCTAGTGTTAACCGCGTACATCACTTTAGTGGAGAGTAACGACAAGTCAGCTTACATTGATGAGGCTCTGTCCAAGCAACTGCATGAATGTCTGGAACAGCAATTACCGAGTCATATGATTCCGTCATTTTTCGTGGTGATGCCGGTGCTGCCGTTGACCTTGAATGACAAAGTTGACAAAAAAGTGTTGCCGACTCCCAAGTCTTTGATTGAGCGTACTAACCTGCCACAGCCACAAACACCAACAGAGACGAGTTTGCGTAAGATCTGGGCACCTTTGTTGGGCTTGGATGAAGAACAGATTGGTATCGATTCAGACTTTTTCAAACTTGGTGGTAATTCCATCATGGCCACTGAGACTGCCAACCTGATCAACAAAGAACTCAATGTCGTAGTCGACCTGTTCGATATTTTCAACATCGTCACTATCCGCGATATGGCAGCCCATTTGGACCAGTTGACCGGCACCGTTCACAATGATATTCCGCTAGTGGGCGACTTACCACATTATCCTTTGTCGCCAGCTCAACGTCGTCTGTATTTCTTATACAAAATGGCGCCGCAAAGCACCAGCTACAACGTGCCTAGCATACAGTTGCTCGAGGGTGGAGTTGACTGTCAACAAATAGAAACGGCATTAGCCAAGTTGTTGGAACGTCATGCTTCATTGCGTACGGCATTTATCGACTTGTCCAGAGGCAATAGCGACCAGGATAAAGGCCAAAGTAATGTCGTTCAGAAAGTCATCACAGACTACACTTTGCCTATCACCTATAGAGACATCAGCGACTTCAAGGTCGAAGGTGAGCCAAGCGATGACAACTACTCGCAGATCTTGTCTCAGTGCATCGAACCGTTTGATTTGGCCGAGGCGCCTTTGCTGCGTCTGTATCTGATTAAAGAGTCTGAGCAGCGCCACTTGCTGATTACCGACGTTCATCATATTGTTGCCGATGGTACTTCTGTAGGCATTTTGGTACGCGATTTTATTACTTTCTATCAAGGAAAAGATCTTGAGCCGTTGAATCATCAATACACCGATTTTTCTCAATGGCAAAACGACAAGATCAATGGTAAAGATTACCAAAAACAAGAATCGTATTGGATTGACCTGTTAAAAGACGATATTCCGACGCTGCGTATTCCGACCGACCGCCCAAGGCCGTCTGTTATGACCTTTGCCGGCGACACGGTGAAGTTCGTCATGAGCAGTGAATTGTCGAACAAAGTACACAAGTTCGTTGAGCAACAAAACATTACCCCTTACATGTTCTTCCTTGGCGCTTTCAATGTGCTTCTGCACAAATACTCGGACAAAGACGACATTGTCATCGGTACCGGTATCGCAGGCCGTAACCACGCCAGCTTGAAAGACATCATGGGGATGTTTGTCAATACGTTAGCAATGCGTAATCGCTTTGACCGCAATACAAGTGTTGCACAGTTCTTACAACAAGTCAGAACCAACAGTATTCAAGCGTTCGAATACCAAGATGTCCAGTTTGATGATTTGATTGACAAACTCGGCTATGAGCGTGATACCTCACGTAACCCGGTGTTTGATTACTCCATGGTATTCCAAAACTTCGAGATGCCGGAACTGTCCCTCGAAGGCATTAAATTCAGCCCAGTAGTACAGCACAATAGCTCGTCGAAGTTTGACCTGACCATGTTTATCAGTCAAAGAGGCAACGACCAGTTCGAATTCACTTTGGAATACTATTCTGAGATCTTCGAAAAGACTACGGTAGAAGGCTTTGGTGCGCACCTGCGTTATCTGGTTGAGCAGATGGTTTCTGGGGCCGACAGCGCCATTTGCGACTTACGTTTGATGACTCCTGAGTTTGAACAACAGTGGTTGCAAACCATTGGTGCAAACCCTGATTCGGCAGAGCAGAACTTCCCGCTGGAAACGCCTATCAGCGAGTTCTTTGAGCAACATGCCAAGAACAACCCGGATCACACCGCGGTTATCCATAAAGGTGTTCACTACTCTTATAAAACCATCAATGAGCAAGCCAACCAGCTGGCGCACTTCTTAACCACTGAACGTCAAGTGCAAAGAGAAGAGTTGGTGGCGATTTATATCGACCGTTCACACTGGTACCTGATTGCCTTGTTGGCGGTGATGAAGTCCGGTGGTGCTTACATGCCCCTGGATTCTTCATTGCCTGCCGACCGTATGCAATATTTGCTCGAGCAAGCGTCGGTTCGCACCGTGTTGTCTGTTAAAGATTTCGTCGGTAACCTCAATAAACTGCAGTGGAATACCGCTGGTCTGGAAAGCTTTGTACTGGTAGACCATGACGACGTTTACAGCCTGGATGAAAACACGCAAAACACAGCAGGCCTTCGTTCATTGTGGGAATACGTTGGTGAAAATGCTGCCGATGATATCGGTGGCGGTGGCTGGAGTAGCACCTATACCGGTTATGACTTTACGCGTCAAGAAATGGACGAGTATGGTGAGAATATCGTTACAAAGCTCAAGCCTTTGTTGACCCCACAAACCCGTATCCTTGAGATCGGTTGTGCTTCGGGTATTACCATGTATCGCTTGGCACCACACGTTGCCAAGTACGTGGGCACTGATATTTCACGGGTCATCATTGAGAAAAATGAAAAGCGCTGTGAACAAGAAGGTCATAACAATATCAGTCTGTACAGTAAAGCCGCTCATGAAATCGCTGAAGTCGATGAATCGGAATTTGATATCGTCATTATCAACAGTGTTATCCAGTCATTTGAAGGCCTGAACTATCTGCGTAAAGTGTTGAGCACCTGTGTCGACAAGCTTAACGATAAAGGTCTGTTGTTTCTGGGTGACTTGATGGATCAGGATCTTAAGTCTGAATTCTTGAAAGACTTGTTGTTGTACAAAGATACCGGCCGATCTGAGCATGTTATGGCCGAGCTAAACAAACAGATAGACGAGCGTCCGCAAAACACTAAAACGGACTTGTCGGAAGAATTGTATATATCAAGACATTTCCTTGAAGATCTGTTGCAGGATATACCAGCCCTCAGCAGTGTCGAATTCACCGACAAATTAGGCACCTTTAAAAACGAGTTGACTGAATTCCGTTTTGACGCCCTCATCTCGGTAGACAAGCAGGCGGCTTCAAGCAATAGTGCCAATGCTGGCAAACGCAACAAATACCAATATGGCCGTCAAGCGTTTGCTCACCTGTCCACTGAAAACCTCGACAATACCGGCCGTTTCGCCGCTGATGGTAGCCAGCTGGCTTACGTCTTATTCACTTCAGGTTCGACTGGTACGCCTAAAGGGGTTGAAATTGAAAACCGCTCTTTGGTCAGTTTTGCCTTCGCCAACAGAATCAGTCTGGAAAATGATGTCACCTCGGATGACCGTTTCTTGGTTAACCTCTCCCAAGCGTTTGACGTCAACATGTGTGAAGTCTTCTTGCCTTGGGTGTTCGGTGCCACGTTGGTGATGTCGCCGAAGCAACATTATACCGATATTGAAGCTTTGACCGCACTCATCGTTAAAGAAAAGGTCACTGCAGCTTGGGTCCCTGCCGCATTACTTAAAGATTCTTATCGTTTGTTGGCTGCCAGTACTGAAACATTGTCGCTGAATAAGTTGCTCATCGGTGCCGAGCCGATTAAATCCAGCACGGTCAGAGCGCTGCAATCGCTCAATAATGACATGAAGATCCTTAACATCTATGGTCCGACAGAATGTACAGTTTACGCCTCTTGTTCATTGTGGTCTGAGGCCCCAGGGTCTGTGACCAGCGTTGATAGCGATCCGAATATGTCTATCGGCCGCGCCCGTCCGGATGCTGAAATTCTGATCCTCAACTCCAATATGGAGCAAGTTGCCCCTGGCATTACCGGTGAGATTTACATCGGTGGTAACTGTGTGATGCGTGGTTACCTCAACCGCCCGGATATGAACGAAAAAGTGTTGTTGCCACATCCATTCAAAGGCGGTGAAACTGTGTATAAGACAGGTGACTTAGCCAAGTTTACCGATGACGGTGAAATCGTTTTCTTAGGCCGTGAAGACTCGCAAATCAAACTACGTGGTATGCGCGTTGAGCTGGGTGAAATCGAAATGAAACTGGCCGGTCATCCGAGTGTTCACCAGTGTGTTGTGGTCATGGAGAACAAAGAAGACCCATACATTGCTGCCTACTATGTCGGCAAAGAGGGTGATGAAAATACGATCGACAGCAAGAAATTAACGGTTTATTTGGCCGAGCGCCTGCCGTACTACATGGTACCAAGCTTTATCTGCCCGGTTGAAAGTCTGCCGACTACGCTGAGCGGTAAAATCGATTACCGTGCATTGGCCAGCTTTGGCGCTGCGTATCGCATTCAAAGCAGCCAGTTTGACGGTTCGACGATGAGCGAACACGAGATCAAAATGGCCAAGTTGTGGTCGAAAGTACTGGGCATTGAAGCCTCTCAAATTAGTCCGAATACCGACTTCTTTTTGCTCGGCGGACATTCGCTTAGAGCGATTCGTTTAGTCGGTGAAGTACAAAAAGAGTTCAAGGTAAACCTGCCGTTGGCGACCTTGTTCCAAACTCCGACCATTCGAGACATTTGTGCTTATATCGAAGGCCAGGAGAAAATCGACTATATGGATATTCCTGCCCTAGAGAAGCAGGAAAACTACGAGTTGTCGTCTTCGCAAAAGAGCATGTTTATCGTTCAGGGCATCAAAGAAGGCAGCTTTGCCTACAACATGCCTGCGCTTATCAAGGTTGAAGGCAACTTCGATTTTGACAAGGTCAAAGCTTGTTTCGAACAGTTGATTGAGCGTCACGAACCGTTCAGAACCTCCTTTTCCGTCAACAACGAGGGCGATTTGATCCAGACTATTCATGATAGCATTCCATTCGGTCTTGAATTCCAACAGGCGGAAGCGGGTGAGACTATCGAGTCATTGTTCGCCGGATTCTTGCGACCGTTTGATTTGGCGGCAGCGCCATTGCTCAGAGCCAAAATCATCAAACTGGCTAACGATGAAGGTGGTATTGCCGAGCAGTCATTGCTGTTTGTCGACATGAACCACATCATCTCAGATGGTAGCTCGGTCAGCCTGTTTATCGAAGAGTTTAGCAAGCTATACAACGGTAAAACCTTAGAGCCTTTGACCATTCAGTACAAAGACTTTGCCCACTGGCAAAACCGTCTACTGGATTCGCCACAGGTTAAAGCGCAAGAGAAATACTGGCAGAAGACTCTGGCACAGCCGTTGCCGAGCCTGTCTTTGCCGACCGATTTCCCACGTCCTGAGATTCAAAGCTTTGAAGGGGACCAGCAGACCATGATTTTTGACAAGGCGCTGTCGAGCAAGATCAAAGCGATGGCACAAGACAATGAGATGACGGTGTTCATGTTGTTGCTCTCTTCTGCCTATGTGTTCTTACAGCAGATCACATTGGAACAAGATATTGTTATCGGTACCTCTTTGGTGGGTCGTGACCACGCGGATTTGCGCAACGTCATGGGTATGTTCGTTAACACCCTAGCATTGCGTAACCAGCCAAAATCGTCGCTGAAAGTTATCGACTTTATTAAAAGCGTGCGTAGCAACACCATCGAAGCGTTCGATAACAAACAGGTGCAGTTCGAGCGTTTGGTGGACCTGTTGAAGTTGCCAAGAGACCCGTCGCGCAACCCGGTATTCGATGTGCGCTTCGATATGCATGAAATGGAAATGCCGACCATCGAGCTTGATGGCGTCAAAGTGACCGGTTATGAGCCGGAGTTCAAATCCTCGAAATTTGATTTGACCTTTGATGTGTTTGAGAAAGGTGGCAAGTACGTCATTCGCTTGGAGTACTGCACCAAGCTGTTTAAAGACAGCACCATCGAGGCGTTTTTGACTCAGTATCGTCAGGTCACTGAATACATTTTGGACAATCCGAATGGTTTGATTGGAGATATCGACACTTTTGAAAACGAATCCGATAGCCACGTTCCAGAAATGGGTTTCCAGTTCTAAGCCGAAACTATGCGAAACAGAATCTAATCAAAAATTGCCATAGAAAAAATTATAAGGATAACAATAGTGTCTACAGCTGGACTAGAAAAAAAAACAAATAAAACGCAGTCTCTGGGTAGCAAAGTTTATTGGAAAAAACAACTGGACAAGCTGACCGGGGTTTCTCGCATACCTTACGATTTACACGGCGTCAGCCATGATGAAGGCCAAAACGAAAGCCCAAGAAGTCAAGCCACCAGCCAGATTGAGGCCAGCCAGTTTGCCTATGTCTGGCAATTGGCCGGCAAGTCTCATCATACCTTGCACCTGCTATTGATGGCCGGTTGGCACCTGATGGTCAACAAGTGCAGCGGCAGCAAAGATATTGCTGTTGCCACCCCTGGTTATAGTGCCGACAGCGCTGCCGAGCAGGGACGCATGCTAGTGATCAGAAACTCGCTGGCCGAAGCTTTCGACGTACGGGAGTTGTTGACCCAGATTCAAGAAGCCCAAGTCAGCGCTTTGAAAAATCAGACGCTGAGCTATGAAGCTATCAGTCAATGGATGCAAGACAAAGGTGAAGGTAATGCCCTGAGAAACTTGGTTGACTCGGCAATCATATTAGACAACATTCAAGATATGAAATCAGTACCTGCCGACGGTTTTTCCCTGGTTGTCAAAGCCAGCCAACAAGGCGACTTGATGGACTTGTCTTTTGACTATGACAAGCAAAAGTATAGTGCCGGGTTTATCCAAAAACTGGGTGATATTTATGGTCGTTTGTTAGTGGAATTGGCGAAAAACGTCAACCAAAAGCTAGCCGATATCTCATTGTGTTCAGAGCAAGAGCGGGATTTGATCCTCAACCAGTTCAACCGTCAACCCACGCCATTTGACGATGGCGTGTCTGTGGCCGATTTGGTCGCCCAAAGTGCGGCGAAAAACCCAAACAAAGTGGCACTGACTCACGACGGTGAGCAGATCACTTATGCTCAACTGGAGCAACGTGCCACCCATATTGCTCAATACTTGTGTGAGCATAAAAAACTGGCATTTGAAGAGCGTGTTGGTTTGATCATGGACCGCTCAATTGACTGCTTTGCCGCTATCTTGGGTATCATGAAAGCCGGTGGTGCTTACGTGCCAATCAATGACGAGTTGTCTAACGAGCGGATCGTCACTGTGTTGGACAATGCGCAAATTCGCATCGTGTTTTCTCAAGCCAAACAGATCAAACGACTCAACGAGCTTCAATGGCAGGGCAAGACTTTCGATACTTTCATTTGTCTAGACACTGATGATGTGCTCAATGTCGAAGAAGCGGAGCAGTCCGAATTGATGAGTCAGCAGTTGTGGCACTATATTGGTGAAAACGCGACTGATGACATCACTGGTGGTGGTTGGTTCTCCAGTTATACAGGCGACCCTATCCCGCGTGAAGAGATGGGTGAGTACCGTGAAAATACCCTCAATAAGTTAGAGCCGTATTTAGGTAAAGATAAGCGTATTCTGGAGATCGGTTGTGCATCGGGTATCACAATGTTCAGCTTGGCACCAAAAGTTGGTTTTTACATGGGTACTGACTTGTCTGAGGTCATCATCGGCAAGAACCAAGAGCGGGTCGATAGCGAAAATATCGATAACATCAAGTTGGCCGCTATGCCTGCTCACCAGATCAGCGAAATCGAAGAGCAAGACTTCGATGTTATCGTGATCAACAGTGTTATTCAGGATTTTCATGGTCATAACTACCTGCGGCAGGTAATTGACAAAGCGGTAGCAAAATTGGGTAACAAGGGCATTATCTTTGTCGGTGATGTCATGGACCAAGATCGCAAAGAAGCGCTAATCGCTGATTTGACTGCCTACAAACAGCAACACCCGCAAAAAGAGGTGCAAACCAAATTGGATTGGAGTTCCGAGCTGTTTGTATCCCAAGGCTTTTTCGAAGACTTGGCTCAGATCAACAGTGCAATTTGCAAGGTCGAAAATGCAGACAAAAGTTACACTATAGAGAACGAACTGACCAAGTTCCGTTACGACACCTTCATTCATGTCGACAAGGGCCAAGCCAATAAGCCTGCCAAGCCAAGAAATAAATACCAAGACGATTTGTCGGTATTGAAGGCGTACAACAACGATGATTTCGTTTCGCCTTATAAAGACAAGTTTGACGGCAACAACCTAGCCTATGTGATCTTCACTTCTGGTTCTACCGGGGTGCCAAAAGGCGCGATGATCGAACATCGCGGTTTAGTCAACCATGCCCAAGCCAAAATACATGACATGGAGATGAATCAAGACAGCGTCGTGGCACAAAATGCGTCATTGTATTTTGACATCTCCGTATGGCAGTACTTCTCGGCATTGAGTCTAGGAGCTTCGGTTCATATCTATGGCAATGAATTAATTTTGGACCCAGAGGCGTTTTTAAAGAAGGTGATTGACGACAAGATTTCAATCCTTGAAGTTGTACCTTCTTATCTATCAGTACTCTTGGATGTGATTGGGCAAAAACAATTGAGTTTTGAGGTGTTACGTTTTTTGATTGTGACTGGTGAGATTGTGAAACCGCAACTGGTCAACGCCTGGCTTGAAACATTTGCTGATATTCCCGTGGTTAATGCTTATGGGCCCACCGAAGCGTCGGACGATATTACCCATCATATTATGTCAAGTGTAGTCACCTCTGACCGAGTCTCTATCGGCCGACCTTTGCATAATATGTCGGTTACCATCGTCGATGACAATATGAACCTGTGCCCAGTGGGCGTTAAAGGTGAGATCTGTGTTGCCGGTGTCGGTGTTGGACGGGGTTATTTGAATGACCCGGAAAAAACTACTAACGTTTTCCTTGATGCCACAGACAAACATCCCCGCACCTACAAAACTGGTGATATCGGTGCCTGGATGGATGATGGGACCATCGACTTCTTTGGCCGTAACGACCAGCAGATCAAAGTCCGCGGCTTCAGGGTAGAGCTGGGTGATATCGAATCGGCCATCCGTCGCCACCCGGCGATTAAAGAAGTGGCCGTTGTAGCCAATGAAGGGCCTAACGGACATCAACTGAGCGCGTGTTTTGTTACTCAGGAAGACTACCAAAATGGTAAAGATGCAGACGCACTGCCGGACCAGATAAAACGTTTTGTGCAATATGAATTGCCGGACTACATGGTACCGAGCCACATGCATCTGCTAGATGCCATGCCATTGACTGCCAACGGTAAAATCGACCGTAAGCAACTGGCCAAAGTCTCCGTTAAACAACGTGCCGACAAAGTCGAGCCTGAAGGTGAGTTGGAAATTCAAATTCGCCAAATTTGGGCTGAGACTTTGGATATGGACCCGCAAGATATCGGCGTGACCGATGACTTCTTCGAGATCGGCGGCAACTCCATCAGCGTGTTGAAAATCGCCAACCAGATTGGTGCCCGCACCGGTATCAATGTTTCTATGGGCGATATGTTTTTGAAAAAAAACATCCGCGAACTGTCTAGTGAATTGCAGCAAGAAACCATCATGGACGATATGCGTTGTATCATCAAGTTGAATGACTGCGATAAGCCAGCTAAAGCCTTCTTCGTCCATACTGCCGACGGAACTGTGTACTCCTATCGCAATGTGGCCAAGCTGATGAATGATACACATTCTGTCTACGGTGTGCAGGCCCGCGGCTTGGTTGATAATTCGGTATTGCCGAGCAATCATTACGAGTTGATTGGTGAGTATCTTAATGAAATTCTTAAAATTCAGCCGGAAGGCCCATACATTATCGGTGGTCATTGCATGGGGGCCTACATCTCTTACGAGTTGGTGCGTTTGCTAGAGGATATGGGTAAGGAGGTTCTGTCGTTGGTGATCCTCGATGTGCCTGTGGTTATGCACGAAGCCAAAATCAAACTACTTAGGGCCAAGCGCAAACTGCAAAAACCGGGGAGTTGGGCAGTTAAACTGGCGGTTAAAAAAGACCAATACATACACTATGCCAAAGATGAAAATATTGTCAGAAGCCAACGCGACAAGGATGACAATATGGACTTTAGGGAGTGGAAAGCAAGGATTGATGAAAATATCAACCAGCTGGTTAACTACGACTATTCCTCAAAAGTGTTGATCCGTTCACATATTACAGTGGTTAGTGCCAAAGAATTTATTTATGCCCGCAAGACCAAGGAAGATTGGCAGAAAATGACTTTGGGAGATGTGACCTACACAGAGATCTCTGGGGACCACGATTCAATGTTCTATCCACCGAATGTGGCTGAGTTACACAAGGCACTGTGGCTAGAAAAATCAGATGAAAAGGCCAATAACAAGGACCAATAAAATGAATAATAAAGGACCCTTTATTGTTACTTCACCCGAGGAACTGGTGATGCGTGACGTCTTTATTGAGATGCCAGACATGTGCCAAGGCAGAGTGATGTTGAAATACGAAGGCTTCAATGCAGCAGGCTCGATTAAAATGAAATCGGCATTGAGCATCATCGACCAGATGGAAGCAAGCGGAGAGTTGAAACCCGGATGCGAGATCATTGAGTCGTCTTCTGGCAACTTGGGCGTAGCGCTGAGCATTATCTGTGCTGCCAGAGGTTACAAATTCACCTGTGTTACCGACCCAGCGTCAACAGAAAATGCTCGTTATGCCATTCGGGCAACCGGCGCGAATTTGATCATCGTCGAAGAAAGAGACGAAAACGGCGGCTACTTGATGACCCGCCTTAAAACCATAGCGGAGATGTGTGAACAGAATCCGAACCTGATTTGGACTAACCAGTATGCCAATCAGGCCAACTGTTTTGCACATTACAGTGCTACAGGCCCTGAGATCCTTGAAGCCTTTCCTGAAGTGGACTGGTTGTTTATTGGTGCTGGTACTACAGGTACTTTGATGGGTTGTACACGCTTTTTCAAAGAGCACTCACCAAATACCAAAATTGTTGCTGTAGACACCGAGGGTTCTATTACCTTCGGTGGTGACACCGGGAAGCGTTACATTCCAGGCCTAGGAACCAGCCGAGTACCGCCAATTTGCGATCACGATGAAGTCGAGCAGGTGCAGATGATTGCAGAGATCATGACTGTCAAAGAATGTCGGTATTGGGCGAGCAAGGGCTATATGTTTGGCGGCTCTACCGGTACCGTTTTGGCGGCGATACGAGAATATGCCGACCAAATCGGTGCTGATGACACTGTAGTGTGCATTTCACCGGACGGTGGCGAGAAATACTTAAATACTATTTATAACCCAAATTGGGTTGAAAAGAATTTGACCAATTTAACAAGAACACCGCAGAGGAAGTTTAACAGATGAAATTTGAAGTTATTGGCGGCCAAACTATTGCCGAGATCATTGCATCAAAACACGACGAAGTGATCGAGCACATCGGGCAGGCCTATCTGGCCTTTCTTCATGGTAACGCGCATAATCCCGACAGCTACTTTTTACGTTTTGACAAAAAGCCGGATGCGCGCATTATTGCATTGCCGGCTCATATAGATGATGAAGTTAAACTAAGTGGTATTAAGTGGATCTCTAGTTTCCCATCTAATTTGCAACGTGCTATCCCTCGAGCTTCAGCCGTATTGATCTTGAATGATTATGAAACTGGGTATCCTTATGCTTGTCTTGAATCCAGCATCATAAGTGCCGCGAGAACCTCTGCTTCAGCCGTTTTGGCGGCCTATCACTTAAATGATAAAAACAAAGTGATTGATAGCTTGGGTATTGTCGGTACTGGCTTGATTGCCCGTTATATTCTCAACTTCTTTGTCGGCAATGGCTGGCAGATCAACCATATTAATCTGTTTGATTTGAATGAAGAATATATTGAAAGCTTCAAAAAGCGTATTTTAGCCGATTACCCACAGTTCACAGACTCCGATGTGAGTACGAAGAGCTCTACCTCAGAATTGATCAATGGCTCAGGGATGGTAGTTTTTGCTACTACCGCCGGCGAGCCGCACGTAACTGATATCGCTTGTTTCTCTCACAACCCTATCGTGTTGCATATATCTCTGCGCGATTTAGCTCCCGAAATCATCTTAGAAAGCCATAATGTGGTGGATGATGTTGACCATTGTCTCAAAGCACAAACTTCATTGCATTTGACTGAGCAAAGGCAAGGCAATCGCGATTTCGTATACAGCTCATTAGCGGAAATCCTCGATGGCAAGCCAGTACCGGAACGTAACCAACCGATTATCTTCTCGCCATTCGGCATGGGAATTTTAGATTTGGCCGTGGGTAATTTCGTTTATCAGACCGCGACAGAGTCTGGTGATACCCTCGAAGCTCCTAATTTCTTTCATGATATGACGAGAGTTTAACAAAATGGACTTTTTCTCTCTTACCCATGCGCAAAAACGGGTATGTTATACAGAAAAACTGCACCCAGGCACGCCGATGAACAATCTCGGCGGTGCCGCCATTTATCGGGGGGAAAAGGACTTACCTGCCCTGAATATGGCAGTAAATCGACTGTTGGCCAACAACTCAGTTTTTCGTTTGCGCTATCAATGGGTTGATATGGAGCATAAGCAGTATGTTGCAGGTTATTCCGAGCAAACGTTTGATGTCGTAGACCTCAGCAATAGTGATGATCCACAGCATGCTTTAAATTGCTGGATGGATAATTTTGCCTCTTTGCCACTGGACTTTGATCAGGGCCCTTTGTATGACATCAAGCTGATAAAGTTGCCCGATGGGATTGGGTTCTATATCAAATTGCATCACTTTATTGCTGACGGTTGGACATTTTTAAAGATTAGCGAGAAAATAGCTGATGGCTACTTGCGTTTAAGCCGAATGCCTACTGGCATGCCAAGTGATGATAGCCCAGAGTTAAAACTCGGTGAAGATTATCGGTTAGCGGTGACACAAGAGGCCGAATATTTGCTTTCAGATCGCTTTGCTAAAGACCAATCCTACTGGCATAAAAAATATGCCACACTGCCGAATTTGAGCGGTTACTCACGGCCGTACAAAAATAAAGATGCTACACGTGGTTCGCGTTTGTCTCGGCCGTTCACAGTTGAATTAAGTCGTCGGCTCGAACTGCGTGCCGAACAACTTGGTTGCTCCGTTAACACTTTGGTTGTGGCTACTTCCACTTTGATGATGAACAAACGGCTTGGATTGTCCGATATTACCGTCGGCGTGCCAGTATTCAACCGCACATCTCGGACGACTAGGGCCATGGCTGGTATGTTTACAAGCACTATGGCATCTCGATTTGAAGTGGACAATCAACAGACCACCGATATTTTTATAGGTTATGTCGAAAAGCAGTTGCGGCAAGACTTACGCCATCAAAAGTATCCTTATGACCAACTGGTTCAGGATTTGGGGCTGGCGCAACACCAGCAAGACGGTTTATTTGGACTGTCTGTCAATTGTTACAATACCCGTAATCTGGAATCCATTTCCGATATTATTATTGAGAATGACGAACGCTACAGCGGTCATCAAGCTTATGATTTACAATTTATAGTAAAGCCACAAGCAGGGTCGAGTGTGTACCAGTTGGATGTCGACCATAAACTGTGTTGCTATAGCGATACGCAAGTAAGTCAGATGGCCGACCAGTTCTTTGCTGTTCTTGAGCAGTTGCTTGTTAGTGAAGTTGATGGCCGAAAGACATTGTCAGAGGTGACTTTGCTATCACCCGATCTACGTGATTACGTGATCAATGGATTTAATCAACGACAGCAAGATTACCCAGCAAATAAAAGCATCATTGATTTAGTTAGTGCGCAATGTAACGCAACGCCTGACAGAATTGCCTTGCAGGCACCTTCAAGCCAGTATAGCTATGATGAGCTTGAACAAGCAATATTGAAAATGGCTGGGTTGCTGCAGTCTAAAGGTATTGAAAAAGGTGATGTGGTGGCTATCATCGCACCGCCGAGCTCTGAGTTAGTGATATCTATTTTGGCAGTACTTAAGTGCGGTGCTGTCTATTGCCCCATTGATATCGCTACGCCAAATGGACGAATCGACTACATGCTCAACCACGCTGAGGCTAAATTAGTACTGGATATGAGTGACCAGGATTTGGCTACAGCTGTAGAAACTTTACCACTTGCTCTGACTATTGCACGGCAAGTCAAAGAACCTATATTTCAGCAGCAACAGTGGCCATCAGTAGCAGGTCAAGACCCGGCTTATATAATTTTTACCTCTGGTTCCACTGGCCACCCCAAAGGGGTTTTAGTACACCATCAAGGAGTTGTGAACTATATCAGTTGGGCTTCGAAGACTTACCTTTTGGGTGAGCAAGATGCTATGGCGTTTTACTCGTCACCGGCATTTGATTTGACCGTTACTTCAATTTTCAGTCCACTGATATGTGGTGCCAAAGTCGTGGTTTATGGTGCGGTTGAAAATGGGTTCGTGTTGTTCGATATTCTCAAAGACAATCAATGTACCGTACTTAAACTAACCCCAGCCCACTTGAATTTGATTAAGACCATGACGTTGCAAGATTCAAAGATACATAGTCTTATTCTTGGGGGAGAAGCGTTGAATCGTCAGTTAGCAGCTCAAGTCTGTTCAGCGTTTGGTGATGGACTACGTCTCTTTAACGAATATGGCCCTACTGAAACGGTTGTAGGCAGTATGACGTACTTGTTTGACCCGCAACATGATGCGGACAATGAAGCCAATACCATAGTAGATGTAGCGATTGGAGTACCGATTGCTAATACCGCCATCTATATTCTGGATGACGACTTGCAGCCGACGGCTCCAGGCCAGCAAGGTGAGTTATACATTGCTGGAGATGGCGTGACCTTAGGTTACTTAAATTCACCAGAGTTGTCGGAAAAAGCTTTCTTACCAAACCCCTTTGCTGTAGGGGAACGCATGTACAGAACGGGCGATCAAGCATTCTTTGACGGTTCAGTAATTCATTATCTTGGCCGCAATGACTCCCAAATCAAGGTCAATGGCTATCGCATAGAATGCGGCGAAATCGAGGCTCAATTGCGTCGACACGATCAGGTAGATGATGCCAAGGTGGTGTTGAAACAGATAAACGCGCACTCAACACAGCTATGTGCCTATGTTACGGGGGGAGGAGATGAATGTTTTGATGGGGAAACTTATTTGGCTGCATTTTTTCCAAAGTATATGATCCCCAGTCACTTTGTTCGATTGACGGCTTTGCCGTTGACCCATAATGGTAAGGTCGATATTAAAGCCTTACTGGATGTGGAGCTAGAGCAAGCAGCAATTGAAGAAGCGCCAGCTGTGGTAGACGCTGTGGTGGCGAGCAAAGCAGCTCAGGCATTGCTTGACGCTGCGGCAAAAGTATTGCAACTGCCGGGGATCAGTCTGGAACAGCACTTTATTCATCTTGGTGGTGATTCCATCAAAGCCATTCAATTGTCTACTTTATTGCAGGAGAGGGGTTTTGGTTTGAATGTACAAACCATTATGACCCAGGGGAGATTCAGCGAAATACTGAATGAAGTCGAGTTATTGTCGGTATCCGGCCATGTCAACCAGCAACCAGCGCAAGGCGAGATAGTGGCTAGTCCAATCATGCATTGGTACATGAACCAAGAGCAGCCACAAGCTAGTCACTATAACCAGTGCTTGACTTTGCGTCTGAAGAGCTACTTCAGCAAGGAGCATGTAGAAGAAGCCTTGAATTTTATGATCAATTATCATGATATGTTCAGGTTAAACTATTCATCTGAAGAAAGTACTTATGAATATAACGCCGCGCTTGTTGGAAAGACTCTCAGTCTGACGGAGTTTAATCCTAGCCTCGATTTTAGAGCCGATTCCGAATCACTCAGGCGGTTGACTTCATCATTAAGCAAGCAAATTGATTTACAGAATGGTTGGTTGCTGGCTGCTGGTTGGTATTGTGATAGCGATGCCAATTATCTAATTCTTTGTGCACATCATTTTGCAGTAGACGGTATTTCGTGGCGTATTCTGGTCGAGCAACTCTGTGAATTACTGCATCAACTACAGGCTGGTCAAGCATGTGCTTTGGCACCTAAAACGTGTTCTTATGCTGATTGGTCAGCACAGCTGAGCCGCAGCGGCTCGTTTCATGAAGAGGTGGGCTTTTGGCAGGCTCAGCTGGATCAAGAGCAGACTCTGGTTACTCAAATCTCTGATGGAACCGACACTGATCATTTGGTTCAGTGGCAAAAAAAGCTGCATGTAACATTGGATAGGCACACGACTAATTCGTTGCTTTCAAGCGCCAATAAGAGCTTCTCGACAACGCCACAAGAGCTACTATTAGCTGCGCTATCCCAAGCCTTAGCTGAAGTTGACGTTAGTCAAAGCACAAATCAGGTAATCGACCTAGAAACTCATGGACGACAGGGATTTGAAACCGAGTTGGCGGGCACCATAGGTTGGTTTACTGCCATTTATCCTTTGTCGCTGCCCATGCAATCTTGTGATTTGGCCAGCCGAGTAAAGCTCGTGAAAGAATCTTGCAGGCAAATTCCTAATGATGGCATCGGTTTTGGCGTATTGCATCATTTGGAGGGGCTGTTGACCGGAGGAGTGCAAAGACGCATTCGGTTTAATTATTTGGGTGACTTTGACCAAATGCTGACCAATGAGCAATTGTCGATTGTTGACTTTCACTTGAGTCAGCATCCAAAACAACGATTGTCGAGCTTGATGGACTTTGCATTAGTTATAAAAGATCAACAATTGGTGATTGAGTTGTCTTTCTCTGAGAGGGTGCAAAATACAGAGAATATGAGTGACTTACTTACCCGTTATCAGCAATGTATTACTGATTTGGCGAAGTTTTGTGATGAACAAACGAGCGTTGAATTTACACCATCGGATTTTAGTACCGCTGATTTGGATTATGATGATCTTGAAGCGTTATTTGAGTAAAGCCCAGCCCGATAAAAGTATTTCGTGCAGTGTTATTAGGAAGTGACATGTTAAAAATAAATAAAATGAAGTTGGTTATCCCAGCACTAATGATGATAGTCGCAATGGCATGGTTATCTTTAAGACCACCTCCTCAGATTGTGAGTGAGGTGAGCATAGAGCACCCCAAGGCCACGCAGATTAACCAGTTCCTTCAAGCACAAATGCGAGAAGGTAATATTCCAGGCATGAGTGTAGTGGTGATAGAAAATGGTTTGACAAGCCATAAAGTGGGTTTGGGTATGGCGGATATCGCGAGTCAAACTAAAGTAAATGCCAATACCCAATTTGAATTGGCGTCTAACACTAAAGCTTTTACCGGCTTGGCTTTACATACTCTTGAACAACAAGGTTTATTGAGTTTAAGCGATAAAGTAAGAGATCACCTGCCAGCATTTAATATGCAATATGAAGGAGAGGACTCACCAGTCACCTTGCAGCAGGTTTTGCATCACACTAGTGGAATTCCGTTTGATTCTATAACTTTGTTTAGTGAAGCTACCGATAGCTTAGCACTGTCTCGAGATGTAGCTAAGCTCAATGATGTGGCACTGGTACATCCGCCTGGGAGCGTGTTTTTATACGCCACCATCAACTATGACGTACTGGGTGCGATCATAGCCAAAGTGAGTGGTTTGAGTTATGAAGATTATGTAACTCAAGCAGTACTACAACCTTTGGGTTTAAACCAAACCAGTTTTGTCAAAGCCGAAAATCATGCTACCGGTTATAAACACCATTTTGGTGGTTTGGAAGCGTACGATGCGCCTATATATCGAGGTAATGCACCGGCGGCTTATTTGTCTTCTAACATCAATGATGTTGAGCGTTGGTTGAAAATACAGCTGGGACTTATCGATAGCGGTAGCTTGGATAAATCACTATTCGAGAAAGCGTTAAGGCCGGATCGTTCTATTAAACCATGGTTCAATGGTGGTTCTTATGCATCAGGCTGGTGGTCTATTCAGCAAGGTTCTGGTGAAATAAGCCACAGCGGCAACAACCCCAACTTCTCGACCTTTATGATGTTCTTCCCTCAAGAGCAAAAGGCGGTTGCGGTGTTAGCCAACATTAATAGCGACCGCATCGAACAGTTGGCACGAGGTATCAACAACATATTGCTTGACCAGCCAATTCCGTATATTGAAGGCGACATGTATGCCAGTGTAGATAAAGTAGCTTTAGGCTTGATAGCGTTTATGCTTCCATTTACCTTGGTTAACTTAGGTTTTTTGGTCTATTCGATAGTTGAAACAAGACAGGGTAGCCGAAAATTTGAAGGCACAGTGGTCTCAGTTGTTATCAAAATTCTTGTGGCAGCTTTGTTTTTGGTCGGCTTGGCTGTGTGTGTTAACAGCCTGCCGAAGGTGTTCTTCGGCGGAGTCAACTGGAATGTAGTTAATACTTGGGCACCGAATACGTTGATATTGGGGATTGCTGCTGTCTTTATCGGCGTCAGTTCATTCTCAGCCTACACCATCTACACCATGGTTTATCAAAAACCGAACGATAAACAGATCTTCGTCATCTCAGCTTTGGGCGCCTTGAGTGGTTTGGGTAATACGTTCTGTATTTTCACTATCAACATGGCGTTGCAATCGCCCGATCCACTAGGTAATGGTCTCTATATTATCTTTTTGTTTGGTATGGTCTTATATGTATTAGGACAAAAAGTGGTGCGGACTAAAGTATTGTCATTGACCAATCAAACTATTTTTAATATGCGTATGGGTTTGGTCAGACGTATTCTTAGCTCGCCCTACCATCAAATCGAAAAAGTCGAGCGTGAGAATATTCAAACTGTGCTTAACAATGACGCGGAACTTATTAGCCAATTCCCACACTATCTGATCATGATGATCACATCGGCAACTACTTTGTTGTTCTGCTTTATCTATTTGGGCTCAGTGAGTATATGGGGGCTGTTGTTGGCTTTGCTTGTAGTGACCTTTGCTACCATGTTGTTTTTCACCGCAGGTGCTCGAGCCAATGCCCATTTGGAAAACGCTCGTACGGTTCAGGAGTACTTCTTTGCCTATATCAATGACTTGACTGCAGGCTTGAAAGAACTCAACCTCAATAATAAGAAAAAAGCTCATTTCCATGAGGACATGAAAGACAGCTGTCAGGAATATTGCGATAGTAATGTTAATGCTGGTGTTAAGTATATCAATGTACTGGTCATGGGGGAGCTACTCTTTACCATCGTCATTGGTTTTGTGGCATTTATATACCCAGCTATATTCAAAAACTTGAGTACTGCAGATCTGACTACATTTGTGCTGGTGTTTTTGTATATGACTGGGCCAGTCAATGGCGTATTAAACAATATTCCACACCTAATGAAAATCAAGGTAGCTTGGAAACGTGTCTGCAATCTTACTGATAGATTGGATGAAATGGCACTCGAGAGCATTACCTCTTCAAACAATAGCGTCGTGAAAGTTAACAAGGATGTGACGATTGAACTTAAAGATGTGACTTATGAATATTATCGCCAAAATGAAAGTCAAGGCAAATCTGAAGAAGGAGGGCCAGCCACACCGAGCTTTATTGTCGGTCCGGTTAGTTGTTACTTCAACTCAGGAGAGATCACCTTTATCACTGGTGGTAACGGTAGTGGTAAATCGACATTGGCCAAGCTTATTACCGGGTTATATGTGCCGAGCAATGGCCAAATCAACGTAAACGATTGCGTCATTAACAGTGACGAACTTAATCAGCTCTACACCGCGATATTCTGGGATTATCACTTATTCAATAAGCTTTATGGGGTTAACGCGGAGGACAAACAATCGCAAATTGATGAACACTTGGATACTTTGCGTTTGTCCAAGATCGTCAACATAGAGCAAGGGAAAATCGCGTCGACCGACCTTTCTACCGGGCAGCGCAAGAGATTGGCTCTGTTGGTCAGTCACCTTGATGAGCGTCCAATCTATCTGTTTGATGAATGGGCCGCAGACCAAGATCCAGAGTACCGAAAGGTATTTTACCAAGTCATCTTACCGGAGCTAAAACGTCAGAACAAATGCGTCATCGTCATTTCCCATGATGACCACTACTTTAATGTGGCTGACAAAATCATCAAGATGGAAATGGGAAAGCCAACTATTTCTAAAGGTGAGTCGGCTCATTCAATTAGTAAGGAACCCATTTCGCTTAGCTCGGAACCCGTGGGGGTCTAACACCTAAAACCCAAAAAAATAATATCTACAACAGGTTAAAACCGGAAGAATCCGGAGAGAAATAGGAAATATCATGGAACTTCGTACAGAGGAAATTAATCTTTGGCCAACTCGCATAATTACTGTTGAGGCTGATCAAGATATCACTAAAGGACTGGCCAAAATCATAATGAACAAGGAAAAAGAAATTCTTAAAGGTCAGGCTATTGAGGTCGCGGGTAACTCAAAAGGAATCACTGCTCACTGGTTGGAGTACAACGTGTTGAACTGGGATTATCCAGAATGCCGTGAACTAAGGCGACGAGTTTTGAAAGGTTTTAAAGAATATTGTAAATCAGTTGGTGAAGATTATCGCTCACCGGAATTTCGCATCAGTGGTATTTCTTGCTGGGCCAACATTCTCAGAAATGGTGAAGGTCTGTTAATACACCACCATGACCCGGCTTGGATCAGTGCTCATTTTCAGGTGCAGTGTAATCAAAACCCCGACAAACCAGAAGGTTCAGGTGAAACCGTATATTACCGTCCCGGTTTTATCGACCGCTCACACGGCGATCGTCAAGCAGGTTCTGTGAGCTTGTGGGATGAAGATTGGAAAATCAACAAAGATCCCAAACCGGGCCGTTTGGCATTTTTCCCTAGTTACCTGCGCCATGAAGTTAGACCTTACATCGGCGAAATCGCAAGAATTTCCATTGCACTGGATGTATATGTTGCCAAACAAAAGGCTTTAATCAACTTCGCAGCGGAGCGTTGGTGGGTTCCCGATATGGAAGAGCTTGAAAAGGCCTAAAGATATTAAAACCTTTTAGCGGGTGTGGGGGCTCTGTTCCCATGCTCTTTTTCAACTGTACACATATATATTTGTGTTTTGAGTCTAGAGTTGAGAACAATAACTGTATCGTAGGTAAAATAACAATGAAAAAACAACATAAGACACTACTCAATAAAGCAATACTGAGTGCTGCTTTGTCCATGGTTGTCGGTACTGCCAGCAGTCAGGCTTTGGCTCAACAATTGGTTAGAGTAAATGAAGTCTACCAACAAAATAGTACAGTAAATTATCGTGTTACTGGGAATTTACGGGCATCAGCCAGTTCAACCTTATCAGCCAGCGATTCTGCTAAAGTCGCGGAAATTTTGGTTACAGAAGGGGACTTTGTCGAAAAAGGCCAAGTTATGGCTAAACTTGACAGCCGCCGTTTTCAAGCAAATGTTGCCAAGCAGCAATCTCGTGTAGCCCAACTCAAAGCGATTGCCGAACAACGAAAATTTGAAATGAACAACTGGCAAGCCGATTTCGATGCTTTCAATGTATCACAAAAACAACAAGCTGTGTCGGCGCAAAAGCTCAGAACTACCAGAGCAGAACTTAACCGTGCCCAAGCTGCTTATCAAGCGGCTATTCATGAATACAAAGCCGGTCGAAGTGAACTGGATTTGTTACAGATAAAACTACAAGACAGCACAATACGAGCACCTTATGATGCAATCGTAATTGAAAAAGTAGCCGATGTTGGCGAGTGGGTGGTGCCGGGTCAAGCACTGATTAAAGTTGATGCCAAAAACCAGCTACAGGCTTGGCTGGAAGTACCTGAGCGTTTTGCATCTGCAGTGTCCAATAATACGACACAAAATATAACGCTTGTGGTCAATGACCACAGTTTGTTCAGCTCTAAAGTAAAACCAGTTTTTCAAATCGATAAGCGTTCCGGTTCTTTTTATATGGTTGCAGAACTTGCCGACACTCCAAATGACTTGATGCCTGGTATGACATTGACTGGGTGGTTGCCCTTAGGTGATAAAAAAGCTCATCTGTATGTGCATAAAAATGCCATTATTCGTAACCATAACGGTATTCTAATTTATAAAGTGGTGGACTCAGTTGCTGATGATAAAGATGTTACCAAGACTGCTGAGGCTGTTGCTATTAAGGAACTGTTCTTTAAGGGCAGCTATGTTGCTATTGAGGCCCAAGGTCAGCTAAAGCCAGGTGATAAAGTGGTTATTGAAGGTAACCAGCGTCTACTGCCTGTCAAGCCTGTGACGGTTATTGAATCCTTGTCGCTGCGACACAACGATTCACTGCTATAAAGCGAACAGGGAAGTTTAAGTATCATGCGAGTTATTGAAAGTGCAATAAAATACCCCATCACAGTTGCCGTTGGTGTAATTATTTCATTGATGTCCGGATTGCTGGTTTTCTCTCAGGTGCCAGTGCAAATGACGCCTTCGGTGGATTCTGTTTATGTAACTGTAAATACTTTTTGGGAAAACGCATCTCCTAAACAGGTTGAGTCCGATATTATCTCGGAACAGGAACAAGTGTTAGGCAATTTAAGTGGTTTGGAGACGATGACCAGTACCAGCATGTCTAATCGTGGAACTATCAGTCTTGAGTTTAAATCTGGCATCGATATTAATATCGCGATGCAAAAAGTATTGCAGAAGCTCGACGAAGTCCCACAGTACCCTGAAGGGGTTTTACAGCCAGTAGTGTCTCCTGTGGACCCGACCAAGGTGGTGACCGTTGCGTGGGCAGCTTTAGCTTCAAGTGATCCACAATTTGATTCGACGACATTGTACAGCTTTATGGAACGGCGCTTATTGCCAAGGTTAGAGCGTATCGAAGGGGTCTCTAAAGTTAGCGCCATAGGTGCTAGAGACACTGAATTGAGCATCTGGGTTAATCCCCAAGCCATGGCCAATCTTGGACTCAGTTTCGATCAGCTGTTGGCTGCATTGAAACTCAACAATCAATCCTTCTCTGGCGGTTTATTACCGGATGGCAAAAGTGATGTTTTGGTGCAAACTACTGGTCGTTACCAGGACATCGAAAGTGTGGAAAACTTGGTGGTCAAGCGCACCGATAGCGGCATAGTCCGGGTGCGTGACTTTGCCAAAGTTCAGATTACTTTTAAAGAAGCAAATGATTGGGTTCGGGTGCGTGGCAAGAAAATGCCTATGTTTGGTATGGAACTGCAACAAGGTGCTAATTTGTTGCAAACCATGGAAGAGATTAAAGCCGAATTGAGAGAGTTAAATAGTACAGACGGATTGCTAGCCAGAAAAGCGAAAGAGTTGGGTATTAACGGCAAATTAGAATTGGTGCAAACTTATGATACCTCATTGTACGTACAAAATGCGGTTTCTTTGGTAAAAAGCAATATTATCATAGGTGGAATATTAGCAGTCATGACGTTGTTGTTGTTTATGCGCAGTTTAAGTGCTATTGGCGTTATTGCTATCGCTATTCCAGTATCGGTAGTAGCCTCAATCGTGGTACTAGTATCGTTTGGACGCTCTATCAATATCGTTTCACTGTCTGGTATGGCTTTTGCCGTAGGCATGGTAATTGATAATGCCATCGTGGTTTTAGAAAATATTTATCGCCATATTGAAATGGGGGATCATCCGAGTGAGGCCGCTGCCAAGGGAACCAAACAGATCTCACCAGCGATTTTCGCTTCTACGTTGACGACCATCGCGGTATTTATTCCTATTCTCTTCATACAAGACAGCGCAGGCCAATTATTCAAAGACATCGCTTTGGCCATAATGGCTGCCGTCGGTGTGAGTTTTATCGTGTCCGTCATCGTGATACCTGCGGCAGCAACGCGCATGCTAGGCAACAAGCAGGCGCCTAGTAAAATGGAATCCTTTACTAAGGTTGAGCGAGTAATCACCGCACTGCCTTTGCAAGCCGCTGCATTAGTTAAGCGTTTATTAGTCAGTTGGAAAACCTGCGTTTGTGTGATGGGATTCTTTTTCGTGGTGACGTGCACGGGCATTAAACTGCTGATACCGCCCATGGATTACCTGCCGTCTGGTAACTTTAATGCGGCACTGGGCATTATGATCCCACCACCGAACTATAACAGTGAGAAATTGACAGAGATTGCCGAGCGTATTGATGACAAACTCAGGCCATCATGGATGGCTGGGGGAGCAAAGTTTGCCCGAGAAGCCGAGTTTAATAACGGCGAAAATAAAGTAGAACCTGTAAATATGCAAATTAATGGTAAAACTGTGGAAGCCCCTGCGATAGCACAATATTTTCTAGTTTCGTGGAATGGCCAATTGATTCAATTTGCCATGCCCGAAGAAGACGATAGAACGGTGGACCTAGTGCAATTGATGCAAGGCTCTGTGGCCTCAGCTCAGGTACCAGACGTGATGAATTTTGCGTTTCAACTACCACTATTCAATACTGCAGGAAATACCGGTTCAGCCATCAGCATTAATATACTCGGTGATGATTTGGATCTCGTTAATGCCAATGCTACTGCGTTAATGCAAGTGTTGCGTGAAAAGTATGGCCCTTATAGTGTAGTGCCTGAACCTGCTAACTTCTCATCTCCTGGCTTGGGTTTGAAATTGACCCCTAACGAAGAACGACTGAGTGCTTTTGGTTTAACTAATAAAGACTTAGGTTTAGCTATTGCGGCTAATGGTGATGGTGTACTGATACAGCGTAGCTTTGAGGTCGGGGGTGAACTTAAAGATATCAAAATACTGACGGAGCAAGCTGTGGATGACAATCCGATGGATGCCCTGTTGCAAGCGCCGTTGACTACGCCTAGTGGCCGAGTGATTGATATTCTCAATGTTGCCAAGGTTGAACGCACCTATAGTGCTGCTAAAATTAGGCATGTTGATCGCTTAAGAGCGGTTACTTTGCAATTTACCCCACCTAAAGGGGTACCTGTGGATGCAGCCATAGCTGAGATTAACTCTATGATTAAATCTCTTAGGGATACCGCGGGTCTTGATGACTCAATTGATCTCAGTTTGTCCGGTTCAGCTGGAAAGCTAAACGACATCAAAAGGGAGTTGGTGGGTGATGGTAGTTTCTGGGGATTAATAACGAGCTCACTGTTTTTAGCCTTATTATTCGTCTTCTTAATGTTGGTTGTGTTGTTTCAGCATTGGTTATACCCCTTGGTTATTATGTTGACTGTACCCTTATCGACGCTTGGTGGGTTTATAGGCTTATCTATTGTGCATAATCTCAGTGTCGCCAATCGTTACCAACCGATTCAAAATATGGACGTTTTAACGATTTTGGGCTTTGTGATTTTGGCTGGAGTAGTAGTCAACAATGCGATCTTGATTGTACACCAAGCTTTGAACTTTCTAGCGGACAAAAAGCAGCAGCTTAACCCCAACCAGGCAATTATCGAATCAGTTAAAACCCGAGTACGACCTATATTGATGAGCACCTTGACCTCGGTCGGCGGAATGTTTCCATTGGTATTGATGCCCGGGGCAGGCTCTGAGTTATACCGAGGTGTAGGCGCCGTGGTAGTAGGTGGTCTGATTTTATCGACGGTGTTTACCTTATTCTTGGTACCTGTTGTATTGAGCTGCATTTTCACTTTAAGTGAAAAGCTGGCTTTACTAAGACCTGAATCGACCAATCAAACGAATCCCGACAGTTAGGTTTAGCGACTATTATCGCACTGAATTTGTGGAAGTAACCGCACAGGGGTTTAAACATCCTGAATTCCTGTTCGATTGTTGTATAAAATGGAGCAAAATATAACATGAAGTATACCATCTTACCTTTTGGCAATTACGCCGATTCGATATCACAGCAGCCTCCGCCTCCGGCGAGTTATTATGTCTATCGTATTTGCGATGGTGTAAAAATATCGACTGGGTTAATGGCTGCGGTGATGTTGGGAGAAGGTTGCATTAAAACCCATGAGAAAATCTTTCAGGAAAAAGCCCAGCGTTATACCGATATGTTGTTGGATAACCCGATCCAACATAGTCCTGTAATGTTGTTCTACCCACAACAGCAAAACATTTGTACGATCTTGCACCAAGAAACCGTGCGCCCGGCAGACGATATCAAACAGATTGATGGTATTGAACATCAAATTTGGCAGATTCGTTGTAGCGACACCGTGGCTACTATGTCGGAATTGCTAAAAAAAATTGATGATTTGTATGTTGCGGATGGTCACCATCGTCTAGTGGCCACTGGTAATTTGTTGGAGTCTGAACGAAGCGAGCCGATCAGCCTTCTGGCAGCGCTGTTCCCGCATACTGAAATCGATATATTGCCTTATAATCGCGGTTGTAGGGACCTAAACGGCTTTACCTCTTCCGGTTTTTTACGGTGTCTACAAGAGTATTTTGATGTATCACCCTCTGGCTGCGAAGTTAGGCCAAAGAGGAGTACTGAATTCGCCATGTTTATCTCGGATAATTGGTATCACCTGCAGCTCAAAGCCTCTCACCCAGACTTTGGTATCTTAGCGGAGCTTGCCGGAGTGGATATCCTCGAAGCGATTATTTTCAACAAGATATTGGCGGTTGAAGATATTGAAAACGATCAGCGTGTAGTCTTTATCGAAGGCAATAAAACTGGTGATATATTCAAGAGCTACATGAATAGTAATCAGGTTGCAGTAGGCTTTGTATTTAAACCAGTGAACGTTGAATTGATAATGCATATTGCGGATAAAGGTGAACGTTTATCACCTCATTCGACCTGGTTTATCCCAAGACTAACCAACGGTATGGTGTATCATCATGTAGGAATAAGGCAGCAAACATCTTCTACCCAGACAACCACTGTATAATGATTATAAAGAATGTCATGGTGTAACAAGGAGAGGGGGTACTATGCGGTGGTGGCTGTTTTACTAATCTGAATAATCTATTTTTACTACAAGATATAAAGGGGTATCTAACTTTTTGCATGTAAAAACAAGATTGTGCTAGGTTATTCTGAATTCAAATTTTTCAACTGTAAGTGAATTGTACTTTATAGTAAAAAATTAACGATTTGGATTTTTTGATAATTTAATATTGTTATATACACTGTGTAGAAGCGGCTTGTTGAATATGTCTTTCGAGATGTTTTTATAATTGGTACTGCTATTTCTTTATGGCACCTTTTATTGCAAGGAAATCATACTTCTCATTTAACCGTTACTAGAAAAGTTTTTCCTGTTTCTGTACTCTTTTCGTTAAAGCCATAGTCTATGAGCGCTTTGGCTTTTCAACAATCATTTATGATTTCATGACTAGCTATGTTGTAACTTACGCTTGCTTTCCTGCAAAAAGTCATCCGGATCAGTGGGGTTATTTGTAACTTATAGTTCACTACTTTTATTTGGCGACTTCAGACTTCTACTCGTAGGTTGTTAAATTGTAAGTTTATTTTAATTGTTTGGATGTTATTTTAATTAATTTTAGTTGATTAGGTTTTTTAAGGTAAATAATTCGATTTATAATGGTGTTGCCCTGGTTTTTAATATGGGTTTTGAGTTGTGTGAAGTGATTTTAATTTAAAAGGTAAAAATATTTTTAAAGCTTTGTTTTTGGGTGTTGATTTAAGTTTTGGGATGTTGTATTTTAATTTTGTAGTTGAAAGTTAAAAATTAAATTAAGGGAAAATACTATGGTTTTAGAGTTGAAAAAAAAGAAAGTAAAAAAGTTATCTCGTCTAGATAGTGCATTAACACCAAAATTAACAGATAAAATAGCAGGCGGAACCGCTTCTAACCCTTGGTATACGGCTGCATCTCTGTGCAGGCCGAATTGATATGTTCATATTCAAATAATGAGCTGATATTATGAAGTGATTTACGATTTTATAGGTATTTAATAAGTAAGCTCTGAATATGGTTTAATTACGGGTTAAAACGAGATTGTAACTAGTTTTGTGTAACTGCCTATCAACATTCACATCATTGAATTTAGGGTAGGCAGAATCAAATGAATAAGGCCTTCCTGAGACTAAAATTCTTGAGAAACTGGAAAAAATAGAAAAAGCAAATGGCAAAATAGCTTGGTTTCGTGCACGTTTAGTCTGGTTACTACTCAATAGTGTTAGTTAGTATCCTCTCTCTTTAGGCTACGCTAGTATCAATTTTCATTTAAATTCAGTTGTACACCAGATGCTCCCTGAACAAGGGTTAAAAAAGTACCTATTATAGGTAGGGGTTGGTCTTCTAACTCGTAATTCGTTGAGCATCATTTAGATGAATTGGCTGGTGAAATTGAATAGCCAATACATATATTGATACTTTTGAGTCATGCAGCCGTTTTTTCGTTCAGGCAAAGTGAGACCACAAACATTCGCAATTTTTGCTGATGTTTACTGTGTGCGATTCAGTGTCTAATCAATTTGAAATAAATTGCCTATTTCTAATTTAACTTACTTTGCTACTAAATCAACCTGCCTAATATTGAGCTAGTCACGTTCATTAGAAAAATTTGAGAAGAAAATATTGCAGTTTATAGCGTTAGAAAAGTTTAGAAGCAGGTGCAAAGCCTGCTCATCAAGCGAATGCAGTGTGATATGGCCTTGTTTCCTAAATAGTTGAACTTCTGACCTTTTGCGTGATCAGATCAAAAAACATAACGCAGCTCAAGCCACCATGACAAAGAAAATTAAGAACTGGTCTGCCTATAACCGAGCCTTGATACAGCGTGGAAATATTGCTATTTGGCTCAGCGACGACGCGATTCAACAATGGCAAACCGCAGAAAAACACGGTGGGCGTGGTCGTTCAAATAAATATACTGACTTTGCAATTGAAACTTGCC
>NZ_AUYB01000095.1 GCF_001625655.1 Pseudoalteromonas luteoviolacea DSM 6061
GCTTGCTCTTTAGCTAAACGCGCTGCTTCTTCACGTTCCGCTTGCTCTTTGGCTAAATGCTCAGCTTCTTCACGTTCCGCTTGCTCTTTGGCTAAATGCTCAGCTTCTTCTCGTTCAGCTTGCTCTTTAGCTAAACGCTCCGCTTCTTCACGTTCCGCTTGTGCCTTATCAGATTTACCAAAACCCAACCAAGACAAAAATTTATTCTTCTTTCCCATAACCAACTAATACCATGAAATTTTTGAATTGCGATTCAGTGCTCATCACTGTGTACGATCCACCGTATTAAAGCCCAGCCAATCACACATTTTAAACATGAATGCCTGTTAGCTTATTACAGCTTTAACTTTAGAAACTTTGCAAAGACATTAACAATCAACTTAAACACTCAGTAATCGTTGTTATAATCACCGAGTTAACGCCATAATGTGCGCCTAGTGTATCATGTTCCAAGTAGATGAAAAATTTATAATCGTGCACATGCAACTCGATAGTGAAGTTATATGAGAAAAAAGAAGCCTCAAACCCAAAGCAATGGCCACATAAGGATAATCAGTGGTAAATTTAAGGGACGCAAGCTCCCTGTAAAAGACGTTGAGGGTCTTAGACCGACAACAGATAGAGTTAAAGAAACACTGTTTAATTGGTTAATGGCCGATATCAGAGATGCATCTGTATTAGATTGCTTTGCCGGTTCTGGTAGCTTAGGTTTTGAGTGCTTATCACGATTCGCTCAAGACGCGACGTTTGTAGAATTAGACAAAGGAGCCGCAGCTCAAATTAAAGCAAATGTGGTGACGCTTGGGTTAGAAAACGCTACAGTCTTTAATACGAGCGCTCTAGAATATTTAAAGCACAATGAAAAGAAGCAAACTTTCGATGTAATTTTTCTTGACCCACCATTCAGAAAAAGCTTACTTGAACCCTGTTGTGAGTTACTAGAAAAGAATCAATGGCTAGGTGAAAACACACTTATTTATGTGGAATTCGAAAGAGAATCGCAATTTGAGTTTCCCGCTAAGTGGCAGCTTTTGAAGGAAAAACAAGCTGGTCAAGTAACCTGTATGCTGTTCAGCAGGTCTTGAAAGCCTAGTGGCAATTTAATTGACCCGATTTGGGGCATGACACAATAATTTAGATCCGCTATAATTTGATCTTTACACGCGGTCTCGCTTCGGCTTACAATACCGCACCATTTTTGAACCAATTGACCATTTTTCGGTCAATTTGAGCCAAGCTCATAATTTAGGTAGGTGAATTTTTAATGCCAGTAATTAAAGTAAGAGAAAACGAACCGTTTGACGTAGCACTTCGTCGTTTCAAGCGTTCATGTGAAAAAGCAGGTATCCTTTCTGAAGTTCGTCGTCGCGAGCACTACGAAAAGCCAACTGCAGAGCGTAAGCGTAAGAAAGCAGCTGCTGTTAAGCGCCACATGAAAAAGCTTTCTCGTGAAAACGCACGTCGCGTTAAACTATACTAATTAACATTTGGTCTTGTACATATGAGCTTATTAGCGACGCTAAAAGACGCCCAAAAGGAAGCAATGAAAGCCAAAGACAAACCTCGTCTTACGGCTATCAGAGCAGCTCTAGCTGAAGTCAAGCAACGCGAAATTGATAACCAGACAACGTTAGACGATGCTGGTATCACCTCCGTGTTGGTAAAACTGGTTAAACAGCGCAAAGACTCTTTCACTCAGTATACTGATGCAGGAAGAGAAGACTTAGCAGACGTTGAAGCTGGTGAAATAAAAGTGCTTGAATCATTCTTACCGCAACCTCTAACAGAGGAAGAGGTTTTAGCAATGATCGACGCAACCATTGCTGACACAGGCGCAGCTGGTATGCAAGACATGGGTAAAGTAATGGGTGTGATTAAAGCGAAGGCTGAAGGTCGTGCCGATATGGGCAAAATCTCTGGTTTAATAAAGCAAAGATTAAGCGCATAATACCCGCATACAAATGTATGAAATTAGTAAACCGAGCCATGCGCTCGGTTTCTTCGTATAAGCGTTAGGAAAATTATGGCAGGCAAAATTCCACGACAGTTTATCGATGACCTATTAGCCAGAACAGATATCGTTGAGTTAATCGATGGTCGTATTGGCTTAAAAAAAGCAGGTAAAGATTATCAGGCTTGTTGTCCATTCCACAACGAAAAGACCCCCTCTTTTACCGTCTCTCGAGATAAACAGTTCTATCATTGCTTTGGCTGTGGAGCAAATGGCAATGCCATCTCTTTTTTGATGGAGTATGACAAACTTGAGTTTGTTGATGCCATTGAAGAGCTTGCGGGTCTCTACAATTTGGATATTCCAAGAGAGCAAGGGTTAGGTGGACCACAACGTAGCTTTGAAGAAAAAAAATCTGATTATGATTTAATGATGCAAACAGCTAATTTTTATCAAAATCAGTTAGCAAATCACAATAACTCTGCCTCTGTTAAAAACTATGTTCAAGGTCGAGGACTTTCTGAGCAAACGGTTAATAAGTTTTTGATCGGATATGCACCGCCAGAATGGGATGCCTTACTCTCTCGATTAGCCAGAACACCTGCACAACGCCAACAACTGGTGGAATTAAAGCTCGCGAGTGAAAAATCTCCAGGCCGTCAATTTGACTTCTTCCGTGACCGTTTAATGTTTCCTATCCGCGACAAACGGGGACGTATTATCGCTTTCGGTGGCCGCGTAATGGGGCAAGATCAGGGCCCTAAGTATTTAAACTCCCCCGAAACACGCATCTTTCATAAAAGTTTTGAACTTTATGGATTTTATGAGGCCAAACAGGCACATAAATCCCTCGAACAAGTTTTAATTGTTGAGGGTTATATGGATGTAGTTGCATTATCTGAATATGGCATTGACTATGCTGTAGCGGCACTTGGCACGGCAACAACCACCGAGCATATGCAAACACTGTTTCGAAACACAGATAAAGTTATTTGTTGTTATGATGGTGACAGAGCTGGTCGAGATGCAGCTTGGCGCGCACTTGAACATGCACTGCCAAATTTAAAAGATGGGAAGTCTCTTGGTTTTGTGTTTTTACCAGATGGAGAAGATCCTGACTCTTTGGTGCAAAAAGAAGGAAAAGCTCTGTTTGAGCAGAGGCTTTCTAACGCTGATGACTACAGTAAAGTGTTGTTCAGTCGCCTGTCAGAACAATGTGACCTGACGACTGACGCCGGCAAAGCTAAATTACTGGCAGAAGCAATTCCTTTGATAAGCAAAATTCCCAGTGAATTTTATCAAGAGTCATTGTTAACTACCCTAGCGAGGCTAATCGGAAGGACGCGAGAACAATTAAGTGCAAAATTGGCTACACCTAAAAAGCAACACGCAATAGAGCGTAAATTTAAGGTGACACCAATGCGAAGAGCTATTGGCCTGCTTTTGCAACATCCAATTTTGGCAAAGAGCGTAGATTACTTGCCTGAGTTAGCCCATATGCAGCTACCAGGTATGGCTTTATTCCTTAAGTTGCAACACACATGTTTGGAAAATGAACACTATACAACCGCACATATTTTAGAAGCGTTTCGTGATACACCTGATTATGAAGCACTTAAAAAGCTAGCAACTTGGCAACATAACATTCAAGAAGAAGCACTTGAAGACGAGTTTAAGCACACTTTTAAATTTATTGAAGATCAGTGTTTAAATCTGCGGTTGGAGACCTTACTTATTAAGGACAAAACAGAGGGCTTAAGTAGCGATGAACGACTGGAATGTGCGTTATTAACACAAGCTTTAAGCACTCGTAGAACTGGCCAGAATTAAATTTTGGTGTTATAATGTTCTATTCACTGCGTCAACCAAAATAACGCTGTTTTTAGCTGGCGCCCGTTGTATAAACTTTATCAGAGTGGAAGCAAAAATCTCTATGGATCAATCTCCTCAGTCACAACTCAAACTTCTGATTCAGAAAGGTAAAGAGCAAGGTTACTTAACTTTTGCAGAAGTTAACGATCACCTTCCACAAGACATCATAGATTCGGATCAAGTAGAAGATATCATTAGCATGATCAATGATATGGGTATTCAGGTTTCTGAAGCAGCCCCTGATGCCGATGAGTTGATGATGCAAGAAACCACCACCGACGAGGATGCGGCAGAAGCAGCAGCAGCTGCGCTAGCAACGGTAGAAAAAGAAATAGGCAGAACAACAGATCCCGTGCGTATGTATATGCGTGAAATGGGTACCGTTGAGCTACTGACTCGGGAAGGCGAAATTCTAATTGCAAAAAGAATTGAAGAAGGGATTAACCAAGTACAGATTTCTGTAGCTGAGTACCCTGAAGCAATTACTTACTTACTTGAACAGTGGGATAAATACCAAGCCGAAGAGATGCGCCTAAGTGACATCGTAACTGGCTTTTTTGATTCTTTAGAAGACGATGAGGCTACAATTTCAGCAACTCACATCGGTTCAGAGCTAAGTGAAGAAGACTTAGAAGACGAAGACGATGAGTCTGAAGACGATGATGACTCAGAAGAAGGCGAGTCAGGACCAGATCCTGAAGTTGCGCGTGAACACTTTGAAGAATTGCGCTCTTTGTATACTAGTGCGCGCCAGTGCTTTGAAGAAAAAGGTCGTAGCCACCCAGATTCACAAGCTGCAATTCAGGAAATCGGCGAATTATTCCGTAAGTTTAAGCTAGTCCCTAAGCAGTTTGACCGCATGGTCAATAACATGCGTGAAATGATGGACAAAGTACGTGTTCAAGAACGTATCATCATGAAGCAAGCTGTACAAATAGCAAAACTGCCAAAGAAAACATTCGTTAAGCACTTTGCAAACAACGAAACTGACGTAGCTTGGATTGATGCCGAAATTGCCTCTGGTGAAAAGCATTCAGAGAAACTACGCCAAGTGAGACCTGAAATCGATCGCTGTATCAATAAGCTGAAAGCGATTGAAGAAAGCACAGGTTTAAGTGTTGAGCGTATTAAAGATATCAACCGTCGCATGAGTATTGGTGAAGCAAAAGCACGCCGTGCGAAGAAAGAGATGGTTGAAGCAAACTTGCGTCTAGTAATCTCAATCGCGAAAAAATACACAAACCGTGGTTTGCAGTTCTTGGACCTTATCCAAGAAGGTAACATCGGCTTGATGAAAGCGGTAGATAAATTTGAATATCGTCGCGGATATAAGTTCTCAACCTATGCTACATGGTGGATCCGTCAGGCAATTACTCGTTCAATTGCAGACCAAGCTAGAACAATCCGTATCCCTGTACATATGATCGAAACGATCAACAAGCTGAATCGTATTTCTCGTCAAATGCTACAGGAAATGGGTCGCGAGCCTAGTCCTGAGGAATTAGCTGAGCGTATGATGATGCCTGAGGATAAAATCCGTAAGGTATTGAAGATTGCAAAAGAGCCAATTTCAATGGAAACGCCAATTGGTGATGATGAAGATTCACATCTTGGTGATTTCATCGAGGATACGACAATTGAATCCCCGATTGACTCTGCGACGATGGAAAGCCTACGTGGCGCAACTAACGAAGTACTTGCAGGCCTAACAGCTAGAGAAGCAAAAGTACTGCGTATGCGCTTTGGTATCGATATGAACACTGACCATACTTTAGAAGAAGTTGGTAAGCAGTTCGACGTTACACGTGAGCGTATTCGTCAGATTGAAGCGAAAGCACTTCGTAAATTAAGACACCCTTCTCGCTCTGATTTACTGAAAAGCTTCTTAGACGTAAAAGGCTAAGAGTAAAACTTACTAAAAAAGGCCGCTTCTTGCGGCCTTTTTATTTGAATTAATAGTGAGCGCGTGACCTCTTCAACTGTATTGCGAGCCGACGTAACAATAGGTCTCCTAACTTACAGGCGCGAACGCTCATAACAAAGAGTGCATATTACTCTTTGTGAAAATTGCGAAATTTAATAGGAACAACATTATGGCTTGGATCCAAATCCGAATTGATGCTAACAAAGAAACCGCAGATCAAATCAGCGATTTACTGATGGACATCGGTTGCCCTTCTGTAACTTTTATCGATAGTCAGAACAATCCGGTCTACGAGCCCAAGCCAGGCGAAGTGATTCTATGGCCAGAAACAACTGTTATTGGCCTTTTTGAAGCAACACACGATATGCAATCTGTGGTCACATATTTGACCGAAAACATGTCTGAGCCTTTAAAATATAAAATTGAGCAATTAGAAGATAAAGACTGGGAACGTGAATGGATGGATAACTTCCACCCAATTAAATTTGGTGAACGTTTATGGATCTGCCCTAGCTGGCGCGATATCCCAGATCCTGACGCTGTCAATGTACTGCTCGATCCAGGTCTTGCTTTTGGTACAGGAACCCATGCAACCACTTCTCTTTGCTTAAAATGGCTTGAAGCACAAGACTTAAGCGGTAAAACAGTTGTCGATTTTGGGTGTGGTTCAGGCATTCTTGGCATTGCCGCCATAAAGCTAGGCGCAGAACGCGTTATTGGTATTGATATCGACCCTCAAGCCTTAGTTGCAAGCAGAGATAATGCAGAGCGAAATGGCGTAGCTGACCAGCTTGAAGTTTACCTACCAGAGAATCAGCCTGAATTCAAAGCTGATATCATAGTGGCCAATATTCTTGCTCAACCATTGCGAGAGCTGCACGAAATCATTCTAGGTTTTTTAAAGCCACACGGTGCAATTGCCATGTCCGGGATATTAGAAGAGCAGGCTGAATCCGTCGCAAATGTCTATGCACCGTATGTTGATTTGGACGCAATAAAGCAAGAAGGTGAATGGACTCGAGTAAGTGGCATTACAAAAGAATAACAACTGTAATGACCAAATACTGAGTTAGTAGTCTATTACGCGTAAAGCCACCAATTAACAGGCTTTACGCTTTTTTTACAGCAATATAAATAATTTAAAACTGTCATATAAAGTTTTTTTGATTATTTTTAAAACAATTTTTTCCCACCTTCATATTGTTACCAAAAGTCAACCCAAAAAGTTCAAAAAAAAAGCACTTATGTTCAATTTATAGCCTTTGATTTTTGCGAAAAAAACCGTAAACTTAGCGCCCCTTGAAATGAGGCAGATTGAATAGCAGTGCGTATAGGCCCATACCAACTTGAAAACAATGTAATCGTCGCGCCAATGGCGGGGATCACAGACCGTCCCTTTAGACAGTTATGTCGACGTCTAGGTGCTGGACTGGCTGTTTCGGAAATGTTGTCTTCAAATCCAAAGGTATGGAAAACTGACAAGTCTATGAACCGTATGGATCATTCAGGTGAGTCAGGCATACGTTCAGTGCAGATTGCAGGAGCAGATCCTGAACTCATGGCACAAGCTGCGCAATTCAATGTCCAAAATGGCGCGCAAATCATAGATATTAATATGGGTTGCCCTGCCAAAAAAGTGAACAAGAAACTCGCAGGTTCTGCACTATTGCAGTATCCGGATCTTGTTGAGGAAATAGTACAAGCCGTGGTTGACGCGGTTGAAGTACCTGTAACCTTAAAAATCCGTACAGGATGGGATCCTGAGCACCGTAACGGTGTCGAAATTGCGAGAATAGCCGAACGCAATCGTATTGCATCACTGGCAGTACACGGTAGAACGCGTGCTTGCATGTATAAAGGTGAGGCAGAATACGACACTATCAAAGCGATAAAGCATTCGGTATCTATCCCTGTCGTGGCAAATGGTGACATAACGTCTCCAGAAAAAGCCAAACAGGTTTTGGAATATACGGGCGCAGATGCCATCATGATTGGTCGAGCCGCCCAAGGTCGTCCTTGGATTTTCCGAGAGATAGACTATTATTTGCGAACTGGAAAACATCTACCGACACCGGAAGTATCCGAAGTCCGTAGTATTTTGATGGAGCACCTGCTTAACCTCCATCAGTTTTACGGTGAACCAATGGGTGCGCGCATCGCACGCAAACATGTATCTTGGTATTTGCAGTCCCATGACCAAGAAGGTCAATTTAGGCGAGTATTCAATGCCCTTGAAACGCCAGAAGCGCAAATCGAGGCATTAGAAAACTATTTTGAAACACTAGCAGCTAACTAAGAAAGAGACATAAAGATGTTCGAACAAAATGTGACTTCTCCTTTTATCACTAACGCTCATGTTCAGTCACAAGAGAAACCGCAACCATTACGCGATGCAGTTAAAAAAGCTGTCCACCACTATTTAAAGCAGTTAAATGGTCAAGACGTGCAAGATGTTTACGAGCTAGTTTTATCAGAACTAGAAGCTCCTTTACTTGAAGAAGTAATGACTTACACTCGAGGCAATCAAACTCGCGCTGCAATCTTACTAGGTATCAACCGCGGTACTCTTCGTAAGAAGCTTAAAAAGTACGGCATGAACTAATCCGTATTTTTATTGCTCGAAAGCGCCTTTCAGCAGGCGTTTTCGAACACTGCCCATCTCATACCATTTAACTTCAAATTTTTTAATCTCATACCTCTCCCTTTTATAGTTACATTTATCACTCACAGACGTCCTTAGCGATTAAGTTCAGTTTTTCTCAACCTCGTTAACATGATTTCCATCGTTTTCTCATCCTAGTTGAGCTAAAATACAGCCTTTCTAAGCTAGCCCTTAACTAATCATTGAGGAAATCATAACCATCATGGATATACATCGTCCTATTCGTCGCGCACTTTTAAGCGTGTCAGATAAAACCGGTATCGTTGAGTTTGCCCGCGCTCTTGCAGAGTCTGGCGTTGAACTACTTTCTACAGGCGGTACTTGCAAGCTCCTAGCCGATAATGGCATTCAGGTAACGGAAGTATCTGACTACACAGGCCACCCAGAGATCATGGATGGTCGCGTGAAAACCCTCCACCCAAAAGTACACGGTGGTATCTTGGGGCGTCGTGGCCAAGATGAAGATGTCATGGCAGACAATAACATCTCTGCTATTGATATGGTTGTAGTTAACTTATACCCCTTTGCACAAACTGTTGCAAAAGCTGACTGCAGCCTTGAAGATGCTATCGAGAATATCGACATCGGTGGCCCAACAATGGTTCGTGCTGCGGCAAAAAACCACAAAGATGTAACGATTGTCGTGAATGCGAGTGATTATGATCGCGTCCTTGCTGAAATTAAAGACAATCAGGGTTCAACAACATACAAAACTCGTTTTGATTTAGCTATTGCAGCATACGAGCATACTGCACAATATGACGGCATGATCGCAAATTACTTTGGTAAACTAGTCGCTGACTACACTGAAGAAGCAGCTGAAGAAACGAAGTTCCCACGCACTATCAACATGCAGTTCACTAAAAAGCAAGATATGCGTTATGGTGAAAACTCACACCAAGACGCTGCATTTTATGTTGAAAATGATATTGAAGAAGCTTCAGTTGCAACTGCAAAGCAACTTCAAGGTAAAGCATTGTCATTTAATAATATCGCTGATACTGACGCTGCATTAGAGTGTGTTAAAAGTTTCACAGCTCCTGCTTGTGTTATCGTTAAGCATGCAAATCCATGTGGTGTTGCAGAAGACAAAGATATCTTAAGTGCTTATGACAGAGCTTTCAAAACAGACCCTACATCAGCCTTTGGCGGTATCATCGCATTCAACCGCGAACTAGATGCAGCAACAGCAAAAGCAATAGTAGAGCGCCAGTTTGTTGAGGTTATCATCGCTCCAAGTATTTCAGCAGAAGCTGCAGAGATCGTTTCTGAAAAGAAAAATGTGCGTCTGCTTGAGTGTGGCCAGTGGGATGTAAAATCTACGGGTGTAGACATCAAACGTGTTAATGGTGGCGTGCTAATTCAAGACCGCGATCAGGGCATGGTTACTCTCGATGATTTAACGGTTGTATCTAAGCGCCAGCCAACTGAGCAAGAACTTAAAGATCTATTGTTCTGCTGGAAAGTAGCTAAGTTTGTAAAATCAAACGCAATCGTTTACGCACGCGATGGAATGACGATCGGTGTAGGTGCAGGCCAAATGAGCCGTGTTTACTCTGCCAAAATTGCAGGTATTAAAGCCGCTGATGAAAACCTTGAAGTTAAAGGTTCAGTAATGGCATCTGATGCATTCTTCCCATTCCGTGACGGTATAGATGCAGCAGCAGAGGCCGGGATCACAGCTGTGATCCAGCCTGGCGGCTCAATGCGTGACGAAGAAGTCATTGCAGCCGCAGACGAAGCGGGTATGGCAATGGTATTCACAGGAATGCGCCATTTCCGCCATTAATCGAAAAGCGCGAGATGTTTACCGTTTCGCGCTTTTTGTTTGCACCAAATTCAAGTATTCTGGCCAAAAGACAATCACAATAACTTGAAGGAACTGAATAATGAAATTAGGTATTAAAGCTTTAATTGCCGCGGGCATCGTTACTGCATTAGCAGGTTGTAGTAGTACAACGGGTTCTGATAGTTCAACTGCCAGCATTGCCAAAGCAGCGCAAAGCAGTGAACGTGCAGAAAACAACCGTGCGCGTGATAAATACCGTAATCCAGTCCAAACATTGGAGTTTTTTGGTCTAAAGCCGAACATGACGGTAGTAGAAATTTCTCCTGGCGGCGGTTGGTATACTGAAATACTTGCACCCACTATCAAGGGGCAAGGCACGCTATATGCGGCGCACTTCCCTGCAAGTTCTGAGCGCGAGTACTTCAAAAACTCACTTGCAGCCTTCAAAAAGAAAGTAGCTACTGACTCAAGATTTAGTGAGGTTCAAGTCACTGAGTTTTCAGCAGCCTCTCACCACGACGTTGCACCAGCAGGATCTGCGGATATGGTTCTTACCTTCCGTAATGTTCACAACTGGTACATGCGTCCAGGTGACGAAGGAGTGCTAAAGTCTTTTCAGGCTTTTCATAAAGCTTTGAAGCCAGGCGGCATTTTAGGTGTTGTAGAACACCGTTTACCAGAGCACCGTGATACTGAAGATCAGAAACGTTCAGGTTATATGAAGCAAAGCTACGTCATTGAGATGGCAAAAAAAGCAGGCTTTGAATTGGTAGCAAGCAGCGAAATCAATGCTAACCCACTGGATAGTGCTAACCACCCGCGCGGTGTTTGGACACTGCCACCTAGACTTGCACTGGGAGACGAGAAGTCTGCACAGTACAAAGCGATTGGGGAAAGCGACCGTATGACTTTAAAGTTTAAAAAGATTTAATAGGAAACTTTGCCATGAATGTACTTGTCATTGGCAGCGGTGGCCGTGAACACGCACTTGCGTTCAAAGCCGCTCAAAACCCATCTGTAAAAACTGTATTCGTTGCACCTGGTAACGCAGGTACTGCACTAGAGCCAAAGTTAGAAAACGTAGCTATTGGTGTAGAAGACCTAGACGCATTAGTCGCGTTTGCTAAAGAGCAAAAAGTTGAACTGACGATTGTTGGCCCTGAAGCGCCACTTGTAATTGGCGTTGTAGATCGCTTCCGTTCGGAAGGGCTTGCGATATTTGGCCCAACACAAGCCGCTGCGCAGCTCGAAGGCTCGAAATCTTTCACAAAAGATTTTTTAGCGAGACATAAAATCCCAACGGCAAGCTATCAAACGTTTACCGAGATAGACCCTGCTATTGCTTATGTCAAAGAGCAAGGTGCACCGATTGTTGTTAAGGCAGACGGTTTAGCAGCAGGCAAAGGCGTAATCGTTGCGATGACAGAGTCTGAGGCTGAAGAAGCAATTCGCGATATGCTAGCTGGCAATGCATTTGGAGATGCTGGTAGCCGTGTAGTAATCGAAGAGTTTCTTGAAGGTGAAGAAGCGTCTTTCATCGTTATGGTAGATGGTAAAAATGTTTTACCTTTCGCCACCAGCCAAGACCACAAGCGTGCATACAATGGCGACGAAGGTCCAAATACAGGTGGTATGGGTGCGTATTCACCAGCACCAGTTGTTACACAAGAAATCCATAATCGCATTATGGACGAAGTGATACACCCGACTGTTGAGGGTATGGCCGCAGAGGGACACCCATATACTGGCTTCTTATACGCTGGACTTATGATCACTGCTGATGGGACACCAAAGGTAATTGAGTACAACTGTCGCTTCGGTGACCCTGAAACGCAACCCATCATGTTGCGTTTACAGTCTGATTTGGTATCGCTTATCGAAGCCGCAAACAGACAAGAACTTGATCAAACTGATATTCAATTTGATCCAAGAGCTGCTGTAGGTGTTGTACTGGCTGCAAAAGGTTACCCTGCAAGCTACCCGAAAGGTGATGTTATTTCTGGCCTTCAAGTTGAGTATTCTGAAGGTGAGAAGGTTTTTCATGCGGGCACTAAGCAACAAGGTGATGATGTCGTCACTGCTGGAGGCCGCGTGTTATGTGCAACAGCACTAGGGCACTCAGTAACTGAAGCGCAAAAACGCGCTTATGCACTAGTAAAAGACATCAATTGGGATGGCGTTGAATACCGTACAGATATTGCTTATCGCGCAATAGCAAGAGAGCAATAAAGACCTTACGTCTTTAAAAGGCAGCTGAATAAACAGCTGCCTTTTTTATATCCCTTGATAAATCTTGAATAAGAATAAAAACCAGTATCAATTTCAAACAATTGAAATATATCAGTTTTTTATTTTAACCATTGGTATTTTGTTGCTGACTTGCTAGGATCTCCTTTTGACTCATCTTTAGGGGCGTAAAGATGCAAGGTACTTTGAAAAAGCTCAAAGCCACACTCACAAACCCAATTCAATACCAGCTACCAATTGGTGATGAACTTATCAACCTTAATGAGTATTTCGGGCGCGAAGTCACCCTCACTTTCAGTGGTAACATTTACTGTTGTAGTTGCGGTAAAAAAACCAAAAAAAGCTACTCTCAGGGACACTGCTTTGTTTGTATGAAAAAGTTGGCTAGTTGCGATATGTGCATTATGAAGCCAGAAACCTGCCATTTCGACCAAGGCACCTGTAGAGAACCAGAGTGGGGAGAAGCAAATTGTATGATCCCTCACTATGTCTATTTAGCCAATACTTCTGGCCTAAAGGTAGGGATAACCAGACATACTCAAATCCCCACGCGCTGGATAGATCAGGGGGCTACTCAAGCATTACCAATTTTTAAGGTGCAAACGCGTTTGCAGTCCGGTCTAGTAGAAGTCGCACTAGCAGAATATATTGCTGATAAAACGAATTGGCGCAATATGCTAAAAGGCATCAACCCTGAACTAGACCTCAAAGAAAGCGCGAAAATCTTAATTCCTAAGATTGAAGAAAAGCTAGATGAACTCGCACAGCTATTTGGGGCAACAGCCATAGAAAGACTCGATGAAGAAGTTGTTGATCTCTCTTTTCCTGTGGGTGAATATCCGACTAAAATCAGCTCTTTCAATTTCGACAAAGAACCAACAGTCACAGGCGTACTGAAAGGCATCAAGGGTCAATACCTTATCTTTGATAAAGGCGTCATCAACATTCGTAAATTTACTTCTTACGAAGTCAGTTTTTCTGCCTGATAGAATCTAGCCCAAGCCGCTTGAGAGAGCGGCTTACAATATAAATACCCCTGCATAGCATGACACCCCAGTTTCTGCAAAAACTGCATTTGCTCTGGTTTCTCAACCCCCTCAGCAACAACATACAATTTTAATGCTTTTGCCATCGCAATAATTGCACTTACGACTTCACTATTGCCATACTCATCAGGGATTTTGGCGATAAAGCTCGGATCGATCTTGAGAATATCAATGGGTAGCTTAGTCAAATAACTCAGCGCAGAATATCCAGTACCAAAATCATCAAGCGCAATGCTAATACCTAGATCTTTTAATTCTCCCAGCACTTTTTTAGCTTTTTGAAAGTTACCCACAAAGCAACTTTCAGTAAGCTCTAGCTCTATTTGACGCCCCATTACATCATACTTTTCGAGTGCAGATTTTAGCGTATTGACTAAATCACCTTGGGTGAGGTGTTGCGCCGAAACATTAATGGCTAATCGACGGACCTCACACCCTTGCTGATACCACGTCGCCAATTGCGCGCATGCCCTATCAATCACCCACTCGTCCAGTTTAACAATGAGCCCCAGCTCTTCTGCTAAGGGGATAAATTGCCCAGGAGAGATCATCCCTAAGTTTGGATCTTGCCATCGCAATAAACATTCCAAGCTCATTACACGTCCACTCGCTAGACATTTTAATGGCTGAAAGTACAACTCGAACTCTCCATTTTCAAGCGCACTTTGAAAACGACTCTGCATTGATAAACGCTCTAAAGAGCGTGCATTCATGGAAGCTTTATACATTTGAAATGAGTTTCGCCCCAATTCTTTAGAACGGTACATAGCAACGTCCGCATGCTTGAGTAGGCTTTCACTGTCCAAACCATCCTCAGGGTACATTGAAGCGCCTAATGAAGCCGTGGCAGCAACGGATATCTCACCTAAGTCAAAGGACTTGTTAAACTGTCGCAATAGCTTGTCTGCAAATGTCACAACGCTGTCCATATCATGTACTTCGGTAAGTAATACGACAAACTCATCTCCTCCCAATCTTGCCAATGTATCACCCTCATGCAAGATTGACTTGATCCGCTCACTCACTTGGATCAACAATTTGTCTCCAGCGCTATGACCTAATGTATCATTCACCTCTTTAAAGCGATCCAAGTCGATAAACATGATACTAATCTTATGCCGATCACGGTGGGCTGCTGCGAGGGCCATTGCAAGTCGATCATAAAATAGCCTGCGATTTGGCAAACCAGTCAACTCATCAAAATATGCAAGGCGAGCTATTTTTTCTTCTGCGTTTTTACGCTCGGTAATATCACTAAATATGGCAGCATAGAGTACTTCATCACTATAGGGCTCATTGATCTCAATAATTGTTAGCCATTCTACGTAAATTTCGCCACTTTTCTTTTTATTACAGATCTCCCCTTGCCAGACACCCTTGGTTTTTAGCTCTTCCCACATGGTGTCATAATAGGGCTTTTCATGTATACCTGAACTCAAAATACTGGGAGTTTTCCCAATTACTTCATAATCTTGATAGCCTGTTAATGCGCTAAATGCAGGGTTAATTTGAATGATTTCACCGCTACTACGCGTGATCATAATGCCGTCTAATGATGCATCAATAATACGATTGGCAAGATATAAATTCTTCTCGGATTTCCTCAGTGCAATATCTCTTTGCGCAAGTACATTTTCTAATTCACTGCAATACGCAGTTTCAATCTCTGTAAGTACATTTTTTAATGCCAACAGACCAATAACTTGATTGGATTCATGGGATCTCACAACTAAGTGTCTAATCGACTTTACCGTCATCTTACGGTAGGCATCAAATAAACTTTCTTGAGGAGTCATTGATAGCATAGGGTAACTAGCCAACTGCCAGCATGGCATCTGCCATTGTGGCTCTAGGATTGCGTAGGCGACATCTCGCTGAGTTATGATGCCATATTCCTCAAGCTGTCGATTATAAACTAATACAGCCGTAGCTCTTTCAGCTCGCATAACTTCAATGGCATCGCTAACGCACTGATCACTGTCTAGCACTTTTACACTTTTGTCGTAGTGATCTTCAATTGGGCGAAAGTGTAAGTAGTGATCAAGACCTTGGTTACGCACGATATCAGACAGTGATACTACGCCAATAGGAACAAAATTTTGATCTTTCACCAATAGGTGTCTTATCCCTAATTGGTGGAGTTTCACGGTCGCTTCACTCAAAGTCTTATCAATGAGAATATCGTGTACAGGCGTTGTCATGACCTGCCCTATCGGCAAATCCACAATATGAATATTCTTGACATCAAGTTTGACACAATCAGACTCAGTCCAAATCCCAACAATTTCATTGTTGTTTTTGACAAAAATAGAACTAATACTATGTTTTCGCATAATGCAGAGCGCATCATACAGACTGGTCGAATAGTCACATGACAGCAAGTTAGTCGAAAACACGTCTTTAATTTTCAGCTGACGTGAATCATCCATCATAAGCACTTTCCTCGCAATAACCCCTTCAACTTGAGTATACTTGGCGACTTAATGACGACTTTGACTGAGAACAAATTATTATGATTAATTCGTACCCATTAGTGCTTATATTCGACCAAAGTATAGAGTATGTGGACAGCGCAAAAAGTCTTGAAGAGTGCTTGTTTTACCTAACAGAAAAACAATTAAAAACAGCAGTCTATATTAATGAGTCTGGAGATGTTTACGACCAAGATGGCACCCCTAAAAGTTTGCCAAGCTATATAAATTTAACAACATTAGTGCAACAAAAATTGGTCTCAGAAGGACACTGTTGTACTGCAAAAATACAAATAAATCGGCTAGACCAATTATTTAGCTTATTAAAAGAGACCAATTAGAATTCAGCAAGCGTTCTCAAATGGGTTTCAACACTGCGACCTAGTGATGATAGGTCGTAACCGCCCTCCAAGTAAGAGATAATCCCTAAACAACTTAACTCTTTGCTGAGCGTGGCAACTTCTTTGGTGAACCAAGCATAGTCGCTCTCAACAAACTTTAATCCGCCCATCTCGTCTTCTAAATGCGCATCAAATCCAGCACTAATGAAAATCAGCTCAGGTTTGAAAGCGCGGATTTTTGGCAGCCACTGTTGGCTATACAATGCTCGTAGGTCATTTCCATCGCTGGCGACCGGCAAGGGTGAATTAATAATAGTCTCGGTATTTTCAATTTCGCTATTCGGATAGAAGGGGTACTGAAATAAGGAGCAAAACAGTACATCGGGGCTATCTTTAACAATGGCTTGTGTACCATCTCCATGGTGCACATCAATGTCCAGCACAGCAATTCGCTTCACACCCTGCTGTTTGGCATACGCCACTGCAATAGCCACGTTATTAAAGACACAAAAGCCAGCAGATTGATTGCGGCTGGCGTGATGTCCAGGAGGTCGAACTGAACAAAATGCTGCGTCAAGGCGACCAGCTAAGACTTCGTCTACAGCCATTATGCCGGCGCCAACTGCTCGCTCAATCGCTTTCAATGAGTCGCGACACAGCGAAGTATCGCCATCCAATTCTGCCAGCCCCTGCGTAGGTATCGAATCAAAAACTTGATCAATATGTTCTCTGTCATGGGCCAGTGCTATATGAGCAACTTCAGCTTTGGGGGCGCTTAAATGCGTCAGAGCAATATCTAACCCTGACGCTAGAATACGATCAGAAATTGCATCCAGTCGTTTTGGGCACTCTGGGTGCTCGTCATGCATTTTGTGCTTGCGGCAAAAAGGGTGGCTAATAATGGCTGTGCGCATAACTATTCCTTGATAGAGTCTGATTCAAGTGTATCAAAGCTTACCTGCGTGAGCTTTGATACTTTGGTTTAAGACCCTGTAGCTAGTTTTTAGGCTCAGGGAAGGCTTTAAGGTTTAGGTTGTGAAAATCAAAACTAAAGTCAGTGATCTCTGGATTTACCCACTCCATAGTCGCACTTTCAACATGGTTGCTATCATTCAATTTAAAATGAATGTAGGCATCGGCTTCCAATAGCTTTTCATCCCATTTAACGACAAAACTGTGACCATCGTGGTGCAGTAGTGAACCTTTTAACAGCCCGGTATGAGTAAAATCAATACGCATCTCACCTGCGATCTTTTCTACAATCACGTCACCATACCAAGGGCTACGCAAAGTGCCTGTATAATGCTCAAGTGACAAACTCTTTTTCTTATTGTCTGGCTTAGTAGGCCCAAGCGCACTGTACTTTTCAATACGACTTTCTTTATAGGCCTTAGCGCTATCCACAACCCAGTCTTGAGGCTCTAGCCCAAGTGCTTGTTCAAACACTTCATTCGCAATTGCTCTCAGAGCAGGATAAGCTTGCTGATTTGATAACAATACTACCCCAACCCCTTTTTCTGGAATCATAGCAACTTGCGAACCCATCCCAAGGATGCCACCCATATGGCCCACTTTTTTATAGCCAAAGTAACTCTCTAACGACCAGCCTAAGCCATAGCCTTTAAAGTGCTGTCTAAATTTTTGCAATGCCTTTTCACTGGGCTGGCGCATAATATGAGGCAACCACATATTACCTTGTGATGTCGCATCAAATAACTGTTCACCACTTGGTGTTTTGCCGCCAGACATTTGTGTTTGCATCCACTTAGTCATGTCTGTGACGTTAGATGCAATAGAGCCTGCACTGCGAAAATCTTCTAAGTAATCACCAATAAATTCTTCTAGTTGACCTTGATACTCGATAGTTCCTGTAGCAAAGTTCGAATTCGTATGAGGGATCCGAGAAAATGCCGCGTACGATCCTTCCATACCCACTTTTGAGAAAATATTTTGTTCAATAAAATCATGCCAACTCATACCACTTGCACGGGCCACAACTTCGCCAGCCACAACAAACATCAAGTTGTTATAGTTATATCCATTGCGAAACTGCGATACAGGCTTTAAGTGTTTGAGACCTGCAAGTATGTCTTTTATTGATTTATCAGTATCAGGCCAGATCATTAGGTCACCGGCCCCTAATGCAAGCCCACTGCGATGACTTAAAAGATCGCGAATTGTCACCTGCTTGGTCAACGACTGGTCGTAAAGTTCAAACTCAGGTATATGCTTGATGACCTTGTCATCCCAACTTACCTTTCCTTGCTCAACCAGTATAGCCAAAGCGGCTGCAGTAAAGGCTTTGCTGTTAGAAGCAATACCAAATAAAGTATTCGCATCAACAGGATTGTCTTTTCCGTAAGTTTTTACCCCAAAGCCCTTAGCCATAACGACCTTTCCATCATTAACGATGCCGACTGCTAGTCCGGGAATTGCAAAGCTTTTCATTGCTTGGTGTACTGAGTTTTCAACTTCAGTAAGTTGAGCATCAGTGAGAGCGAATGCATTGCTGCTTATTAGTAGTGCAGAACCGATACACACTTTACGCCATAGAGTTTGCTTCATTTCCATATTGCCTTGTTATTTATATATTTCTAGTTCTCGTTTCTCCCGACGGATATCAGGATCTTGCGTGCTTGTTTGATTTTTTATGTGGTTTATATAGTCACAGGGAAAGTTATGCTCCTTAGCACCATACAGCACATGCTGCTTATACCAACTAAAAGGAGCTTCACCAGAGTGAAACGTATTAGCGATGTAACAATATGCAGTTATTTGCTGGCCACTTTGCAACTTCACCAGCTTGGCAACCCGATCATAGCGCTCTCCTTCGATACAATCTAGTTGACTTAGCTCAGTCTCTGAAAGTTGATAAATCACCCCCAGCACTTTGCCAAAGTCGGATGCTTCTGGTTTTATATCGCACTTGGCAGATCCATCTTTGCTCAACATAGCAAAGGTTAAAACATGCCCGAATAACTCGGCAACACCAACATGCTGTGCTTGCGGTAGGCGAGAGAACAATCGTTTTGTTGATAAATTTGAGCCATACGCGAAGTAATATACAGGCTTACTCACAGTGTCTCCCTATACTACAACTCTCAATGCTAACAGTATCAAAATCACACCAATTCCACGGTCAAACCAATGCCCTGCTCGGTGGAAAAAACGCCTCACTGAATTCTTTGATAAAATCACTGACAAAACAGAAAACCAGATCCAAGTAGCGAGCGCCATATACACACCATAAAAAATTTGTACTTGCTGTGGGGTTTCTGGATCTATCATGAGTGTAAACAAAGATAAGAAAAATAGGGTTGCCTTTGGATTTAAAGCATTTACCAAAAAGCCACGTCTAAGCGCTTTAAAGTTTGACTCCTCCGGTGACTCTTCTTGAATAGCTTGTTGCGCGTCTGTTTGCTTTGCAGAGCGTAGAGCCTGTATTCCCATATAAGCTAAGTAAGCACCAGCCAGATATTTGAAAGCATTGAATAGCTCAGGTGACTGCGATAACACCAACGCCACTCCCAACAGACAATAACTAACATGGACAAAAATACCCAGCCCAACTCCTGCACTCGTGTAGAGAGCGTTCTTTCTACCTTGCTGAACACTCTGTTTTAAAACTATAGCAAAGTCAGGACCTGGACTGGCTACTGCAAAAAAGTGTGCGAGCGCAATTATGATAAATTCGTCAAGATATTCAAGCACGGCTACGATCCTCCAGAGCCAATAAAAGGGGATCGGGTGTTGATTGTAATATTTGTTTTAACTGCTTTTCTGCTTGCTTGTACATGCTTTTTAAGTGCGGCTTTAAATGCTTTCCACCTTGGCTTGTTGGTTTAAAATGACAAACTAGAGCATGTAAGAACACACTTTCTTGCTCACTTAAAGCCGCTTGACGATTTGCATATGGGTTGTAACACGAACCACATCCCCCCCTAAAATGATAAGCGGTGTTGCACAGCATGGTGCCAAACCCCATAAAAATAGCTAAAACATCCGCCGCCACGGCTAAATTTTGCTGGCCACCAGGAGGCAGCTTGCCGACCTGATGAATAAGCATTAGGGCCATACTCCCTGCCATGCTAGCTACAAGGTCTTGTGGTTGGTTAATTTGATTGGGGTTATAGGAAACCGACACAGGCTGTAATGGTGCCTGAACGAGCTCAATACTTTCCCCTCTAATACCATGGGCAAAACTAAAGTGAGGAAAAGTTTGTTGAAGTTGCATAAATTGCGGTGGAGTCAGTTGGATTGGCCACTTTGTGAGCCCCGCATACTCCTTAACACGTTGAAACACTGAACCTGCCATTTCTTCAACGCTGCTTACTCGATCGGGAAAGAATTGCTCTGTAGGCTGAACAATTTGGGTATGCTGTAAAAAATACTCACTGTCAAAATGCTCTACAGCCCATAAAAATAACTCCATTATAGATTGAGACTCTGCGTCTTCTAATAATGGCTTTGACTTAAAAATAGATAACATATTCAATCCAACAAGACTATCAAGATATACAACCACACCTTACCAAGGTGGCTTCATTTGAAGCAAGCTGCTCGACTGATAAAATGAATTTAACTCAGTGTAACATTATTTGACCATTAATCATCGATTTACCTACTTACTCCTGAGTTGGCTTTCTACCTCAACCGATTTATCATAGTGCTCTGTAAAATTAATTGTCATATTTACAATGCCACACATCATCATAGAGCACTCTCCAACACTACAAATAGACGCGTCTGAATTACTCTCATCAGTACATCAAAGTGTCATCGATTCAACGTTATTTGACATAACGACAATTAAAACCAGACTTATAGAGTATCAAGCCTGCTTATTGGGCGATGGCAAAAAAGACTTTGTACACGTACAAATACACTTACTTGAGGGGCGAACCCAAGCTCAAAAGCAAATTCTAAGCGAGCTTGTACTTGCGAGGCTACAACACGTTTTGTCAGATAGTGTCAGTTTGAGCGTTCATCCTTACGACTTAGACCCAACTATTTATCGAAAAAATTAAATAATTTATAACCAATACTTTTTTACAATATATTACCCGAGAACTACCATGAAATTCCCATGCCGTTTAGACAAGTTTGTGAGCAATGTTGGCGAACTTCCACGCACCAAAGTAAAGTCGTTAATTAAAAAGGGCAATGTCGCCGTAAACGGCCTTATTTGTAAAAAGAACGAACAACAAATAACGGCTAGTGACGACATAACCCTTAATGATAAACCATTGAAGTACCTAGGTAAAAGATACTTCATGCTCAATAAACCTCAAGGCTATGTATGTGCAAATCACGATGAATTACACCCCACTGTATTTGACCTACTAGATGAGCCCAACTTAAAAGATTTTCATATTGCAGGTCGATTAGATATCGATACAACTGGCCTAGTCCTCATAACCAATGATGGTGATTGGTCACACCAAATCACATCCCCAAAGAAACAAAAATTCAAAACATACCTTGTTGAAACGAAAGAAATAATCACAGAGGAAGCGCTGTTTGATTTACGTCAGGGAGTCGCTTTACACAATGAAAAACAACTCACTCGCCCCGCTCAAGCTGAAGCGCTAGGCAAATATGCCTTGAGGCTATCTATTTGCGAAGGAAAATACCACCAAGTTAAGCGAATGCTTGCCGCCGTTGAAAACCATGTGGTTGAATTGCATAGAGAAAATATAGGAGGTATTGAGTTAGATAACGACTTGGAGGCAGGGCAATACCGCCCACTGACGGAACATGAGATACGCATAATCAATGCAATTTAATAGGGAAAAAAGTCGTCATATGAGGAAAAATCATCTAATTTTTATTCATATAGAGTAATCGGCTACTTACATACTCTGCTTAAACATGATAAATCATAAAAGTGGAGTTCCATAAACTATTAACTCGATCTCTGTTAAGGTGCATATTGTGTTTTCTACCCTGACTTTAAGACTAAAAATCATCCTATTTGCTGCTGCCATCTTTATCGCACTTATCTTGGTTGCAGTGCTAGGACTACAGTCACTGCGCCACGCCAGTGAAACGGATAATATTGCCCGTATCAACCAATTAATGAAGAGTACGGTTAATATTGTTGAGCAATTTGAGCAGTTTGTACGATCTGGAGAACTGACAGAGCAAGAAGCCAAACGACTTGCAGCAAAGATATTGCAAGAAAATAAATACCACGATTCGGAGTATGTCTATGTAGTAGATGACAAATTGGATTTTGTTGCAGCTCCTCATGATCCTCAGCTACATGGAACTAGTTTCAATGATTTTAAGGATGCCAGTGGCAACAGTATTGGCCGTTTAGTAGAGAGGCTAGTGGGTAACAAAACTAATCGCATTATTACCTATCATTGGAATTCTGAACGTAATGGCGAAGTCGTTGATTTAACATCCGTTGTGCAAAAAACGTCGTTGTTTGGATGGTACGTTGGTACCGGGATTAGTTACAAAGAAGTGGATGCTCGATATTGGGAAACAGCAAGTTGGCTTTTATCATTATCACTTATCATCGCGATTGCGTTAACTTTCGCCATTGCTAGGTATGGCTTATCACTCTCAAATAAACTGGGTGCGGAGCTCAATGACGTACTCGATATCGTAAGACAGGTATCCCAAGGCAATTTAACATCACAAATAGATACATCATCAGCTAAAGATTACAGCATCATGGCTGCAATGCGTTATATGCAAGACGGATTGAAAGGTGTGGTAAGCGGCTTGATGACCGTAAGTGATACGCTCAAGGAGCAAAGCTACGATGGCGAAGCGCGTTCTACTGAACTAGAAAACTTAACCTTAAGCCTCAGCGAAGAAACTCAGATGGTCGCTTCTGCAATCACTGAGCTAACCGCGTCAGCGCAAACCGTTGTTGAGCACGCTGAACAGGCTGCCTTCTCTGTTCAAGAAGCAGAGAATCAAGGCCAAAATGCTGACCGTTTGACCAGCGATGCATCTGAAGCAATCGCTTTGCTTGAACAACAAATTGACAGTGCAGGTAGCAATATTCAAGCTCTCGATGAAGAAGTAAACAATATTGCAAATGTACTGAGTGTTATTCAAAGTATTGCTGAGCAAACAAATTTATTAGCACTGAATGCCGCAATTGAAGCAGCACGTGCGGGAGAGCAAGGGCGAGGTTTTGCTGTCGTCGCAGATGAAGTACGTCAGCTAGCACAGCGTACTCAATCTAGTACCGAAGAAATTCATACTATGATTGGCAATTTGCAGTCTGCCACGCAGGAGGCCAAATCATCTGTTTCTTTAAGTATCTCGACCAGTGAAAAGACAGTAACAATGTCAAACGAGGCAAGTGAAGCACTAAGAAGTGTGGCAAGTTCTTTGAGCGCAATTTCTCAAATGAGTGACCAAATAGCCTTAGCTGCGAAAGAGCAATTAGCAGCAGGGGAAGATACAGCGCAAAGAGTGGTGACGATTTCAGACACGGCTTCTCAAACCGCAAATGTGTCTCAACAGGCTCACTCTGCCACAGACAGTATTAAAGGGTTAGCAACACAGCTTGAAACTGAAATGGCAAAATTTAAGCTTTAATATCATTACATTACCAAACAATGAGTTACGCAAAAAAGTAGGGATCAAGCGCCCCTGCTTTTTTGGGTAGTTTTTTTCACAAATTGGCCTGAATTTAGCATCTTATTTTTTTGTAAAAAAATGTTTAACTCCAAATTATTTGGTGTTAAATTCATTGAGTCGCCCACATTAATACAGACTTTAAGTACTATTCCTTAAACAGGTTTTGGTTCTTTTTGATTAGTGTTAGGTGGCACCTCTTCTCTGGTAAAGCAGTAAGGCTTTGCGTTGTGCCTATTGCCATTGGAAACTAAAGAGTGTCGTACATTCGTTAGCTGACTAGACAACAATGAAATAAGGATAATCACTATGAAGATGATTGCTAAGAAACAATGCCGTTTAATCGTAGGCGGTTCAGGTTTATTAGGTCCAGCAGACCCTTTTTCAAATAACTGTGACCCAAAGAAAAATAAACACACACAAAGCAAGCCCATTGTTAAACCATAACAATGTCACCCCTTAAGTTTATTTTTCAGTAAAGAACTATTTATGGCAAAACAATTTGCATTCAAAGATTTACTACTACCTTATGTTGTAATGGTAGTAGTGATCTTTATCATTCAAGACGCGACTTATTTCTTTTTTCTCGCGTACATATCAATTGTCTCTCTCGTTTTCTTAATTGGCCACAGATTAAGAGACGTCAATATTTGTTCTATCGCTTTTTTAGCTATGATGCCCGTATTGTTCGAAAATATTATTTTCACCACAGGCCTGATAAGCCTTGTGTCTGAACCTGGTGATCGCCTTATTCAAAATAGTTTGATTTATGGTATTCACCTAGTTAAAGAGTTAATGATATTGGTACCGCTTACATACCGGGTGGAAATATCCAAAAAGCTATTCCCTAAACATAAAATTAAGTACACATTCGCAGATAGCATCTTACCTTGGCTGTGCCTTATTAGTGCAGCAATGAGTTTCTTCGCTCTGGTAGAAAACTATATGCGCAATGGTAAAGGCTACGACATTACGTTTTTTTACTATGCCTTTGACGTTACCGGTTACTTAAATTACTCCATGTTTTGCGGTGTTTTAGTTGTACTAACGTTTCTCAGCTATAAAGAGGCGTACGACTTTAAAGTCCCATCCATTAAACGAACAAAATAGACTAATAAAAAGGATTAGTTAAAGGCAGCATATGACTACTGGACAGCATATCGATATCAAAATACCGTACAAGTAAGTCATGGTACGCGCCACTTTCCCTCATCTTTTTGAGACCTTGGGCTAACTTAGTTGCTAGCTCAGGGTTCTCTTTGTTTACAAAAAAATAAAACCTAGCGGGGTAAGATAAGTAATAGTCTGGCACTATCATTAACGCTGGATTATTCTGACTCGCCAATTCAGACTGTGCTTCCACAATCGAGCGTGGAAAGTAATCAGCTTTCTTTGCCAATACCATATCGAACATAGCTTGATAGTTTGCTATCGGTTTTACTTCTAGTCCATTGCTTGCAAGGATCTTAGTATCAGGCCAGTCATGTCCTTGTACTGCTGTATAACGGCTTAATTGGGCTAGCTCTGTAATCGATTTAAATTGCTCATAATGCGCTTTGTGAATGACCAGTACCCGCTTGCCAATCAGCCCATCAAATAATGGAAACTTAACCGCGATGGCTAGCTTTTCTCTCGCCGGACTGGTCATACTCCAATGTAAATCAACACGCCCTTTACTTAACGCCATTAGCGTTCTTTGCTGGTGGGGATGCACTTTCACATGTTCTATATTAACGTCATACTCAGCAGCTATTAACGCTTGCTGCAGCAACTCATAGAGAAACAAATCACGGTCATAGAGCGGCCTTTGTTCTTTTGCCACATAAATGGTTGGCTTGCTCTGCGAAGCAAACGTACAGGAAGTTACGACGATTAAACAGACATACATTAATATCTTCATCATGATAGCGACTCCCTTTAGGTCCTTCTGGACATGGTGATTGCATTGGTATTTATAAATATATATAACCTGACGAAGAATTTCTCTTCGCCTTAAGTATATATATTTCATATTTTATATTCACAAAGCAATAAGGTTTCGTTGGATCACGATAAAATTACTCCATGAGGTTAAATTCCCCCATGGAGTAGATAGACTGAATACAATGTCAAAAACTCTACGGCAGGTTCGCCGCTGCTTCAAGCCTTACCATAGGAGCACTCGGCTTTCGACGGCTGCACACAAACAAATAGCTGTTTCTATAGCGTTTGGCTTCCTTTTTGGCGTCTGTCGCCAATGCAGCTACTTGATGACTATTGTGGCAAGAATGGACATCTGGATTCACAAGGCCGATAGACAAAGTGAGTAATGGTACAAATTGCTTTTGACCTTCTCGGTTTGTAGCCCAGTAGCCACCTGCTGAAACGTGCTCTGGAGTAAACAGTGACTTAGAGCGCGCTTCAAATTGCTCGATGATCTGATGACAGAGGGATTCTGCATCGGCCCCGTCAAATACTACCATGAAGTCATCTCCGCCAATATGCCCGACAAAACATAAGCTTGGCTTGCATACTTCGAGCGTCACATCTGCTAGCAACTTAATCACGCTGTCGCCACTTGCGTACCCATAGAGATCGTTAAACTGTTTAAAGTGGTTAAGGTCTATATAGCCCAGAGAGAACTCATGCTTCGCTTTTAGCCTTTGCTCAATTGCCTCATTAATTGCTACGTTACCAGGCAACATTGTCAATGGATTAGCATGTTGCGCATGGCGAATTTTCTCTTCGGTGATGTGCTTTAAAATGTCTCTAAGCGGTGCAAGTCCCAAATATTCACCCTCTTTGGTAATCACAATATGCCTGCGAATATCAAACTCATTCTCGGTGATCATTTGGCTCACATAATCCAGCTTTTGCTGTTCATCGACGATCAAAGGCTGCTTATCCATTAACTTTACAACAGACTTTTTATCAAACAGTGCATGACCATAAGGAGAAGCAAATACTTCTGTAAGCTGGTCGCGATGTAATAATCCAACAGGTTGCCTGTTATCATTCAATACGGCAATACTCATTAACTGCTTGTTTTGCTCAAACCGCCGGTGTGCATCGAGGCACTGCGTATTGGTATGTATTGCTGTGACGTCTGTTGCTAGCCAACCGATTGCCATAGACTGTTCAAATTGACTCGAGGGAGATGCGGGCTGGCTCAGCGATGTTGGCTTCTCATTGATTTTATTTAGCTCTTCTTTTGGCCGACAACTTGGCCTAGCTAATAAGAAGCCTTGCGCATTCACAATACCAAGCTTTTTCAATAATCTAAGCTCTTCTTCTCGCTCTATCCCTTCGGCAATAACAGCGGTATTAGTAGCTTTGGCTAGATCAATAATAGACTTTAGAAATTCCCGTTTAACAATACTTTGGTCACAGTAATCGATAAAATAACGGTCAACCTTTACAAAATCAGGGCATAGTTCAGACCACTGTTTTAAACCTGAATAGCCAGCACCCAAATCATCAATGGCAATTTTAAACCCCAGCTGGCGATAATGTGATATCGTTTTGAGTAGTAAAAAGCCATCATCCACCTTGTCTTGCTCAGTAACCTCTATCACTACTCGATTACAGTTAAGACCAGCCTCTTCAATCAAATGTAAAGTTTCGCCTTTTGGATGATGTGGATCGAGCAAAGCCTTGGGGCTCACATTGAGAAATAATTTGCCAGGCAAATTAAGTGAAGCAAACTGCTCTATGGCCTTTTTTCTGCATAGCAGCTCAAGTTCAGATAGTCGGTCATACTTACTGGCTGCAGCGAACATTTTATCAGGCAGCGTAAGATCGTTATCTATACTACCTCGACTTAACGCCTCAAAACCAAGGACCTTCTCTTTCGCAAGGTCAAAAATAGGTTGAAACATTGGATACACAGCTTCGTTGCTGAGAATGTCATCCAACATGGATTTTATAGGATCCACAGGTACAGCCAATCTAATTAAAGTGTTCAATAATCAGCCAAATTATCAAGTTTTTATGACAATTAGATTGCAATCAGATGAGATTTACCAATTTTGGGGATGAAAATTGTGCATATTCGCACGATAAAATGATGAAAATATGGAGAGTTAGGTGAGAGTTAAACTCTCACCGTATGATGATTTAGTTTAACGCTCTTTCCACTTGGTCAAAGTGTGCGATAACTTCTACGATTTCTAACTCAGCATCTTGGTACTGAGCATTTTCAGTAAAGCCAAGTTTTGCAATTGCTTGCACTGTCGCTGGGTGAACCAACAAGTCTTTAGCGTGGTAACACACAGGATCGCTATACTTAGGTAGTTTGCCGTCTTCATGGTAACCACTTTCAATTTCTTCTAGTGGTAACGAAGGGATTAAATCAGCGGCTTTATCTAGCGCATCTAAATAGTCCTTACATTGAGGGTATTTAGTGACGAAGTCAGAAAGCACGTTACGTGAAGTCGCAACTAAGTTTGCAGACTCTTGCTCTAGTTCAGACGCAGGCTTTTGCTCTCTAATATTGGCTAAAAGCGATTTGGCTTGTGATTTATACTGACTTAGAGCGTTTTCAGTCACTGGCGCTTTTGCTTCTGGCTGAGTAGTTTGTGTGCTTTCTTTCTCCGAACAAGCAAATAAAGCTAATGCAGCACATGCAATTCCTAGCTGTTTATACATACTATCCTCAAAATCTTTATTATTGATAACAATTCTCATTATACAGTCTTGTCATCATTTTGAAACAACAAAGGCCACATTAAATGTGGCCTTTTTGATTTTGATCTAGAGGTCTTGCGTTATTGTATTCAGAGTAATAAACGCATACCAGAAAGAAGCCCTACCTATGGCATAGCATCCAGATCGGCACCTTCTTTTTCAACTTCAACCGGGATCAGATCTTCTTTGCTTACCCCCATTGCAACAGCGACAGAGCTTGCAACATAAACTGAAGAGTAAGTACCAATGAAAACACCAAATAGTAAAGCTGTCGCAAAACCGTGGATGGTTTGACCACCCCATACAAATAGCGCGATCAATACAAGAATAGTCGTGATTGATGTTACAAGTGTACGGTTCATTGTCTGTGTCAGCGATATATTAATGATCTCAAGAGTATCGTCGATACGCACCTTACGGAAGTTTTCACGAATACGGTCGGATACAACAATGGTATCGTTAAGCGAATAACCGATTACCGCCAAAACTGCTGCCAAAATGGTCAAGTCAAATTCAAGCTCAAGTAGAGAGAACAGACCCATCGTTAAGATCACATCATGGAATAGCGCGGCAACCGCACCAACAGCAAAGCGCCATTCAAAACGAAATGCTACGTAGACCAAGATGCACAGAAGTGCTGTCAACATAGCTAAGCCGCCATCTTCCTTTAGATCTTCACCCACGCTTGGGCCTACAAATTCGATACGACGCATCTCAACGCTGCTGTCGGCCAATTTCAGTGCATCTATAAGTTGATTGCCAATAGTTTCTGCTTTTTCACCTTCACGTGGTGCAATGCGTACCAATACCTCTTGGCTTGAGCCAAATAACGTCACCGCTGCGTCGGCAAACCCATTATCAGCAAGTACTTTACGGATCTTGGGTAGATCTGCAGGCTGTGAAAAGCCTACTTCTACCGCAGTACCACCTGTAAAGTCTAATCCAAAGTTCAGGCCTTTGATCATAAACGATGCAACAGACGCCAAAATCAGTAATGCCGAGAAAGCCATCGACAACTTGCGCGCCGACATAAAGCGAATGGTGCTTGATAAATTTAATAACTGCATATTCGCTCCTAGATCGACAACTTGTTGATGCGCTTACCGCCAATGAAGGCGTTAATCACTGCACGAGTACCGATGATAGCTGTAAACATCGACGTTAAAATACCGATTGCTAATGTCACAGCAAAGCCTGCAATTGGACCAGTTCCCACCGAGAACAAAATAACCGCTGCTATTAATGTTGTGATATTTGCATCGAAGATTGTGCTAAAAGCACTATCATAACCATGATGAACTGCTTGCTGTGGGCTTCGGCCATCTGCCAGCTCTTCACGAATTCGCTCAAAAATCAGTACGTTCGCATCTACTGCCATACCGACAGTCAGTACAATACCCGCAATACCAGGCAGCGTTAGTGTTGCACCACTTATCATCGACATCACACCAATGATCATTACCAGGTTCGCAGCAAGCGCCAAGTTAGCAACTAAGCCAAATCCTTTGTAATACATCAACATAAATGCAAGGACAAATGCAAAACCAAGGACCACTGCCGTCATACCTGCCTCAATATTTTCCTGACCAAGGCTTGGTCCTACCGTACGTTCTTCTACGATTTGAATTGGCGCAACCAATGCACCCGCACGCAGTAGTAAACTCAAGTTATGCGCTTCAGCGGGGTTATCTATACCGGTGATACGGAACGAGTTGTTCAAACGTGATTGAATGGTCGCGACGTTAATCACTTCTTCCACTTTAATTGGAGGAAGCGCTTTTCCTTCAGCGTCAACTTTGCCCGAGGGCTTGTACTCGATAAATACCGTTGCCATGCTCTTACCAACTGCGCGTTTGGTAAATGCACTCATTTTAGCGCCACCTTTGCTATCAAGGTTAATGCTCACTTGAGGACGTTGGTACTCATCCATGCCCGATTGCGCACCAGTAATATGCGAGCCCGCTAAGATCACACGTGTTTTTAGTACAACTGGATAGCCATCTTTGTGGTAAAGCACTTCACTGCCAGCTGGTACTCGACCTTGCGCAGCTGTGCGTGTATCTGCACGCTCGTCTACTTCACGGAATTCTAAAGTCGCCGTTGCACCTAAGATTTCTTTCGCACGCGCAGTGTCTTGCACACCAGGCAATTGAACGATAATACGCTCAGAGCCCTGACGCTGTACATTTGGCTCAGCGACGCCTAGTTGGTTAATACGGTTACGGATGATTGTTTCGTTTTGCTTGATTGCGTAATCGCGTAGCTCACGCTTTTTTAGATCGCTTAAACTTGAAAAGAACGCTAAGTCGTTGCTGCTGTCATTAACAAATACATTGCCTGGATAGCGATTCTTTAAAAAACGTTCAGCCGCTTTTTTGTCTTCTTCTGAACGCATAACAACTTGAATGCGCTCACTGTTAGCAACTTGGCGAATCGTACGATAACGCAGTTTTTCGCCACGTAAATCACTCTTAAAGTCTTGTTCCATCTGCTCGAGTGCTTTGCCCATAGCCGTCGCCATATCGACTTCCATGGTAAAATGAACACCACCGCTTAAGTCTAAGCCGAGCTTCATTGGGTTAGCGCCAATGTTTTTCAGCCAATCAGGCTGTGCTGGAGACATATTAATTGCCGAGATGTAATCTTCGCTCAGAGTGTCACGTAGGATATCCTGCGCTTTTAGTTGATCTTCAACATTTTTAAAGCGAATAAGCACTTGCCCTTCTTCAAGAACGGCAGATTTGATTGGTAAGTTGTTTGTTTGAAGTGTTTTATTTGCTTGATCAAGCACGCTTAAATCAGCGTCAGCCCCTTTCGTACCTGAAATTTGTATGGCCGGATCACGACCATACATATTCGGGGTAGCATAGAGAATGCCAACGGCCAATACAGCGAGTACAAGTAAATATTTCCACATTGGATACTTGTTTAGCACTGGATTATCCCTTTCTTATTGTTATAGCGACTTCATTGTACCCTTAGGTAAAACTGCTGCAACCGCTGATTTTTGAACTGTTACTTCAACTTGGTCATTCAGGGCAATTACCACGAAATCTTTGTCTTCAGCAACTTTCGAAACTTTACCGACAAGGCCACCTGAAGTTAGTACTTCATCACCTTTACCTAAAGCACCCATAAGGTCTTTATGCTCTTTTACACGTTTAGCTTGCGGACGGTAAATTAAGAAATAAAATACCAAACCAAAAATAGCCAACATAATAAGCATTTCCATACCACCACCAGCAGGGGCCGCAGCCGCTGTGCTTGCATGGGCGTTAGAAATAAATAAGCTCATTGCTTTTCCTCATTTAATTTTGAATAAAACGGTTACTCTGCTTCTACATCAGCTAAAGGCGGAACAGGCAGGCCTCTACGCTCATAAAAGTCAGCGACAAATTCATCAAATGTCCCTTCACTCAGGGCATTTCTCATACCTTCCATCAAACGTTGGTAATAACGTAAGTTGTGGATGGTGTTCAATCTTGCACCCAAAATTTCATTACACTTGTCTAAGTGATGTAGGTAGGCACGAGAGTAATTCTTACAAGTGTGGCAATCACACTCAGCGTCTAAAGGACTTGTATCTGTTTTGTGAACTGCGTTACGGATTTTAATCACACCGTCCGTTACAAACAAGTGTCCATTTCGAGCATTACGTGTTGGCATAACGCAGTCGAACATGTCGATACCACGGCGCACCGCTTCAACTAAATCTTCCGGTTTACCAACCCCCATTAAGTAACGAGGCTTTTGCTCTGGCATTTTATATGCGCAGTGGTCAAGGATTTTAACCATTTCTTCTTTTGGTTCACCTACTGACAAACCACCTAACGCATAGCCATCAAAGCCAATATCTTCTAAGCCTTTTTGTGATTCTGCACGCAGCTCAGGGTACATACCACCTTGGATAATACCAAATAACGCAGATGGATTATCACCGTGCGCTTCTTTTGAACGTTTTGCCCAGCGTAAAGATAACTCCATCGAATCTTTGGCTTCTTTTTCTGTTGCTGGGTAAGGCGTACATTCGTCAAATATCATTACGATGTCTGAACCTAAATCACGCTGAACTTCCATTGCTTTCTCAGGAGAGAGCATGATCTTTTCACCGTTAACAGGTGATTTGAACAACACCCCTTCTTCAGAGATTTTACGCATTGCGCCTAGACTGAATACTTGGAAACCACCTGAATCGGTCAAAATTGGCTTATCCCAGTTCATAAAATCATGTAAGTCACCGTGCTGCTTAATAATTTCAGTTCCTGGGCGCAGCATCAGGTGGAATGTGTTGCCAAGACAGATGTGTGCACCTGTTTCATTCAACTCATCTGGGGTCATACCTTTTACAGTACCGTAAGTACCAACTGGCATAAACGCTGGTGTTTCTACTACACCACGTTCAAAAACCAAACGTCCACGACGGGCCTTGCCATGTGTACAATCTAATTCAAATTTCATAATTACCTCGTGTCGGAAAAACAGTCCAACAATTATTAACCAATGACTTTTTCCCATGTAGGGGTCATATAAACCGTCAGATTCTACCAATAAAGGCCGAGCAATTCTAATATTGGGGCTAAAAAGCGATAAATAAAGTCACAGTTAAAAAAGGCACAGACTAAAAACAAAAAACCCGGCAATTTGCCGGGCTGTCGTTTTATTATTTAGTTTGTCGAGTTAAGAACATCGCATCACCATAACTGAAAAAGCGATAGCGTTGTTCAATTGCCGTTTCATATGCATTCATGATGTGCTCCTGCCCAGAGAATGCACTCACTAACATAATTAGGGTGGACTCAGGCAAATGGAAATTTGTGATCATCACATCAACCACATTAAATTGATATCCTGGATAGATGAAGATATCAGTATCACCATAGAACGTTTTCAATTCGCCGCCATGCACTTTTGCAGCTGATTCTAGCGAACGCACAGAAGTTGTTCCTACTGCGATAACTCGACCACCACGACCCTTACAACGTGCAACCGCATCTACGACATCAGCTGGCACTTCAATATACTCAGAGTGCATATTGTGATCTTTAACATCATCTACACGCACTGGTTGAAAGGTGCCCGCACCAACATGCAATGTGACGAAAGCCATGTCGACGCCTTTATCTTTAAGCTGAGCCATTAAAGTATCATCAAAGTGCAAACCTGCTGTTGGTGCTGCAACTGCACCTGGCTTTTCACTATAAACTGTTTGATACCTTTCTTTATCGCCTTCTTCATCTGGACGGTCAATATATGGGGGCAATGGCATATGGCCAATCTCATCTAAGATGGTCAACACTGAATGCTCACCTTCGAATGCCAATTCAAACAACTCTCCATGGCGTGCAACCATGGTCGCCTGCGCTTTGCCTTCCAAGATTAGCTCAGCACCAGGCTTAGGTGACTTACTTGAACGAATGTGTGCGAGTACTCGATGCTCATCCAAAATACGTTCGACCAATACCTCAACCTTACCACCTGTGGCTTTTTGGCCAAACATGCGAGCCGGGATCACTTTAGTATTATTGAAGATGATCAGGTCCTCTGGCTCAATTAGATCAATAATATCTTTGAATATCTTGTGTTCAAGCTCACCACTGTCTCCATTAAGGGTTAGCAAGCGGCTACTCGTACGTTCCGCTTTTGGGTGACGAGCAATTAATTCATCTGGAAGTTCAAAACTAAAGTCAGCTACGCGCATGTAGACCTCATATTCGTGCAAGTTGGCGGCAAGTCTAGTGCTGCACGGAAATGAAATCAAGCAACATAGGATATCTATTCATACTTTTTAGCCCCTTGTAAGCTGCCTCAAATAGCTTTACTCTACTGGCTATTACACGTGCACGCGCGTGACGGCCAGCCATAACAAGTTGAGTGAGGTATTGCTAAAAAGGCAATATAAAACAGTCTAATAAATTGATATGGGCAATAGAATACGAACTAGAAACATGGGTTTGAGGTAGTAACGCCATGGCAAAACAGCTGACTTTATTACTCGTCAATGCGGATCATATCGAGCGCCAGACCGTAATAAGAACGTTACAAAAGCTTAATGTATTCCAAATAATAGAGCTCAGTGACACCCAAGCAGCACTACAACTGTTGAAGCAGCAGGCTGTCGATTTAGTTATTAGTGGTCTCAATGTGGGCAAGATTGATGGTTGGCGTTTCTCTCGAATGATTCGTTCTGGACTACTTAAAACCCCAAAAAATACCCCTATTGTACTTATTCCACCGACTTATTGTGAACGTATAGCAGAAACGACTGCACGCAGTTACAGCATTGATGCGGTGCTTCCTTTGGAACGACATGATGTATTACCGCAAGTTTTAGCCAATGTATTGTCCACTCATTTGCACAAAAGTAGCCGCCTAAACCTATTGCTGCTTGAACACAACGAGAAAAAAGCGTCGGATATCATCGATCACCTTGCTTTGAGTTTTTCTACTACGCATGTCATATCAGCCAACACTGCGCTCTCAGAGTTTTTACAAAACGATTACGCCATTGTTTTACTAGATGCAACCTCAACAAGGGCTGAGACGACCAAAGAGCTAGTGGCCAATATATTGCAACACAAACCAAGCCAGGCCATTGTGACTATTATCGACAACCAAGATGCTGACTATGCTGAACAGTTACTGCTGTTGGGCGTGACTGATTTTGTCCGTACTCCTTATAATTTGTCTCTACTGAGCAAAGTCTGTGATCACGCTGCGCGTCGTGAAGATTTTATGGTGAGCTATGCTGAATTTGCCAATAAAGTAGAGCAACTAAGTCGTAGCGAACAGAGCTACAAAGAGCTATTCTCGGCCCACCAAAGAATATTACTGCACCTGAATACAGTTGTGCTTGAACTTGATGGCAAAGGAACCATTAGATTTATTAACCCGGCTTGGGAACAACTTACTGGATACAAGCTAAAAACAACACTGTCTACCCAATTATGTGATTATGTCTTACCCGAGTACTTGCCTAAATTGCAGTTAGTCGTTGAAGAGATCTTGAGCGGAGCACAATCTTCTACCTTTGAACTGCAAATCAAGCACCATACCGGTGCAGCAATATGGGTCGAGTGTCGTTTTCAGCTGATTAAGAATAAGACCAGTACAACCACAATCACCGCCACCATTGATAATATTCATGAACGCAAAGAAGCTGAATTGCAATTAAGACATTTAGCGTTGCATGATACCTTAACGGGGCTCCACAATCGCTATTACTTTGATCAACAACTCAATCTATTTTGTCAGCAAGCAAAACTTCAAAAAGACATTGAACATGCTTTGATTTACATAGACTTGGATCATTTTAAGATCATTAATGATAGTAAAGGGCATCAGCAAGGCGATATTGTTCTGCAAGAAGTTGCCCAGCTATTCGGCGAGCATATCAGTCAAGAGCACCTCATCTTTAGAATTGGGGGTGACGAGTTTGCGGTCTTACTCAAGAATAAACCTCTGCTTGAAGCACATATGATGGCTGAGGGTATCTGTAGTGCCATTGAAAATCATCGCTTTCATTCAGAAGAAGCGAGCTATACCATTAGCTGCTCTATTGGTCTCACCCAGATTACTCAAACTAATAGCGATCCAAATGAATGCCTAAAACAGTCCGACATCGCGCTGTACATTGCGAAAAACTTAGGTCGTAATCTCGTCCATTGTTACAGCAAAGAAGACGACAAGAATAGCACACTGCAAACAGGCTTAGAGTGGGGGCATAGTGTTAGAGAAGCACTAAAAAATAATCAACTTGAGCTACACTATCAACCTATTTGGGACTTTAAAAACAATACCATTGCCTACTATGAAACCTTGCTTCGTCTGGTCATTGACGACAAGCTCATTTACCCCAATCAATTCATTCCAGCGCTGGAGTTACTAAACGATACTTATTTAATGGATCAATCCGTCATTAGAGAGAGTATTAAAGCGGTAGCAATGCACCCAGAGCTTCATCAGGTATCACTGAACTTGTCTGCTCAATCATTTTTAGATGAGAGACTAATGCCACATATTCAAAGTTGTTTACGAGACTATCAGGTGCCTGCTCATTGCATTATTTTCGAGATCACTGAGTCAGCCAGTATAAACAATCTAGCTGCAACGCAAGCGATGATAAAACAGCTTAATCAGCTCGGTTGCCATTTTTCAATCGATGACTTTGGAACTGGTTTTAGTACTTTTAGTTACCTGAAACAATTACCAGCACAGCATGTTAAAATAGACGGCTCCTTTGTTCGTGACATGCTAAATGACCCTATTGATCTTGCGCTGGTCAAGGCAGTCAACGACATTAGTCATTCTTTAGATAAATATTCAGTTGCAGAGTATGTTGAAAACAAAGAGATTTTTGAGGCTCTAAAGGAAATTGGCGTAGACTACGGACAAGGTTATTTTATCTCCCGCCCATTGCCAATTGATCAACTAAAACATGCGCTAGAAACTATTTTATCACTAAAAACAGCGTGCTAACCAAAATGGGTAAAAAAGTCGCTGCAGTACAATAAAAACTCAACTATAATTAAAGCTCGCAATAAAATGTCACCTAGTTTAAGTTACTTACATAAAACTAGGCGACATCTAATGGATTTGAGCACATCTCGCAATGGAATTCGAGGAGCTAAGTATGTTTCAGTTTATTCTGTTTTTATCATTGGTACATTGTATGATAGCCTTGCAATGTTACCGCTGCGCCAAACAAAAAGGGTATCCAACTAAGTTATTCACTTTATTGGGCTTTATCCCATATTTTAATTTAGTTGTTTGGGTATATTTATTATTTTTACCCAACATTATGTCACAGAGTAGACTCAGCTCTACTTAAACATTGAGTGCTTAGTCTGCAAACTTACAGTACAAAGATCAAAAAAGCAGTGTCATTGACACTGCTTTTTAATAAAATCACCCACCTGATTACTGAACATCTTAAAGTCGCGTATCCGACCAGTGGTTTTTCGCCACAGTAATCCTATTTCTCGATAAGCTTCTGCTTGCGGCGACAAGGTCACCATCGGTTTACCCTCTAAAATACCAGCATTGAGTGCCATTTGTGGTAAAAATGTCACGCCATTTTGATATTCAACCATACTCAATAAAGTATGTAAGTTAGCAGCCTCAAACGGGTTGATACATTCACTGCGATTAAGATCACAAGCACTCAATGCATGTCCCGTCATACAGTGCTCTCTTTCAAGCAAAAAAACACTGTCTTCTGGCAGTAAGTTGAAATCTTCCAAAATTTCAGGAATTTGGTAGTCCTGATGACGCACCAGTGAAAAATGATCTTTTGCCAGTACCTGTGTATGAAACTTTTCAGTTCTATACGGTAACGCTAACATGCCCATATCAATGTGCCCTTGCTCGAGTTTCTCGAGCAAACGATCACTCGTATCTTCTACGAGAACCAACTTCAAATCAGGAAAAGTCTCTTGGCAAAATTGATACAAAGGTGCGGCAATAAAGCTGGCAATCGTTGGGATCATGCCCAATACCAACTTTCCTGACAATGGGTTTTTATAGCTTTTAGTCAGCTCCACAACACTGATTGAATCATCAATGATTTTTTTTGCTCGCTCAACCACTTCTTCGCCGACGTCAGTGAACATCAAACTCCGATTTTCTCGCTCAATGAGCTGACAACCAAGCGTTTCTTCCAAATTTTGAATTGCACTACTAAGTGTCGACTGGCCGACAAAACAGGCCTCTGCCGCTCGGCCAAAATGCTGTTGCTGGTGCACAGCAATAAGATATTGTAATTGTTTTATACTTGGTAAGTTATTCACTTGCGTACCCATAAATAAAAAGACCCCAGCACCAAAGGCGCTGAGATCTTTTCAAGCTAAAAGTCTGTCTTCTACTAAACGCCGAAAGCGGTTCTTAGAATATAGAATATAACAATAGCAAGGGCTGCACCGACTGGCAATGTAATCACCCAAGAAACCACAATGTTTCTTATCACACCCATGTTAAGGGCAGCAATACCACGTGCCATACCGACACCTAAAACAGCACCAACTAACGTTTGTGTCGTCGAAATAGGCAAACCAGTACCTGATGCAATAACCACTGTAGAAGCTGCTGCAAGCTCTGCTGCAAAACCACGGCTTGGAGTTAAATGCGTGATGCCTTCACCAATTGTTTTTATTACTTTCTTACCTAAAACTGCAAGACCTACAACAATACCAAGGCCACCTAGTGGTAAAATCCACCACGCTAGCGCCGCTTTCTTAGCCATTTCACCATTATTTTCAACAATATTTACTACCGCTGCTAGTGGACCGATAGCATTAGCCACATCGTTTGAGCCGTGTGCAAACGCCATACAACATGCTGTTAGCACCATCAGTACAGCAAACACTTTTTCTACGTTGTTAAACTGCATTTGTTTGTCTGCATTGGGGTCCATTTTCATTCGAGAAATGACAACTTTACCGATAAGGCCGATTAATACTGCAATACCAATCGCCAGTGCATAACCTTCTACTGTACCAAGGTTAATACCGATGTGCTTTAGACCTTTTTTGATAGTTACTAGTGACATTACAAAGCCTGCCAAGCCCATGTAAAATGGTACAAAGCGTTTTGCATTGCTCAAAGGTTTATCCGTGTCAAAGATCAACTTTTGCGCACTCATAAATATCAAATAAGCAATAAAACCAGAAATAGCAGGTGTTACAACCCAGCTACCTACGATACCAGCCACTTTGCCCCATTGAATAGCTTCACTACCTACTGCAACAAGCGCAAAACCAATGATCGCACCGATAATTGAGTGGGTTGTTGATACAGGCCACCCGAGTAAAGAAGCTAATAATAGCCAAGTACCCGCGGCAAATAACGCAGAGATCATACCTAAAATCATCAATTCAGGGATTTCGGCAAACGGTGCGGCGTCAATAATGCCCTTACGTATCGTCGACGTTACTTCACCACCTGCAAGGTATGCACCTGCAAATTCAAAAATCATCGCGATGATAATCGCTTGCTTAATTGTCAGTGCTTTTGAGCCTACTGACGTACCCATTGCATTGGCAACATCATTCGCACCAATACCATAAGCCATAAAGAAACCAACTGCAGCTGCGATGATGACTAGCATCGAGCCATAGGAAGCAATGAATTCCATTGAAAAACCTTTAGTGCTGTTTCAGCACTGTTTTGTACTTGTGTATACGTAATTTACTTCTATTGATTAAACGTCGCACAAATAACTATTAAACAAACACAACACTGTGCTCTCTAGCATTAACTCGCTTGGAGAGTAATCACAGTGTACAACTATTTAACTCGTTTCGCTGATTATGAATCAGCGTGCTAGCATCACCTCAAGGCGGGCACCAACACGTTCAGCGATATCGGCAAGCTCACCTACCCATTCAATGATCTTGTACAAGAACATCACGTCAATAGGGTTGAGATCAGCTTCTACCTGACGAAGTTCTTGGCGAATTTTAATTTGCATGTCATCTGTATCTTGCTCAATCGCATCAAGCTCAACTAACATTTTTTCGACCAAGGCAACTTCACGACCTCTGAACCCTGTTTCCAGTAGCTCATCTAGTTCGTTAATCGCTTTAGAGGCTTGTTTCGTTGCATCTACACAGCGTGATAGATAAGCAACAAAGTCTTTTTGAATAGATTCGGGGATGACCATTTCACGGCCAACAACTCGTCCTGCGATGTCTTTGGCTTTATTGGCAATTTTATCTTGATGGGTAATAAGTTCCAGTAAATCAGTCCGTTCAACTGGCATGAATAAACCGCGAGGAAGTTGTAAGCGTACTTCTCGTTTCAACGCATCCGCTTCACGTTCTAGGTTACGAATATTAACGCGAAGTGCATCCGCTTCAGTCCACTCCCCTTTGAAGACATGTTCAAAGAACGGGATCAAGCTTTCACTGGCTTGATGCACTATCTTAATGTGCTCTTCAATCGGCTTTATAGGAGATTTTGCAAACACTCCTAAAAACGCATTACTAGGCATAACTGACCCTTAAATCATATTAATATGCATGTGCAGAGGCCAAGTTTACAGCATTAACCGAATTTGTGAACGATTTTTATCATGAACTAGGGATTAATCGTTCACTTCGATACAATTAATCCCCAATAAAACTAAAGCGATTTTTCGATATCTTCTTGAGAGGTATGACGAATATCTTTACCGTTCACGAAGTAAATAACGTATTCCGCAATATTTTGGCAACGGTCGCCAATTCTTTCCAATGAGCGTACAGACCAAACCAGATCCATAATTTTTGGAATAGAACGCGGATCTTCCATCATATAAGTCATAATTTGGCGAGTTAGCGCCTCATATTCTCTATCTACTTTTGCATCTTCTTTGTGAACTTCAAAAGCACGTTGAGCATCCATTCGTGCAAATGAATCAAGTACGTCATGTAACATTTTAGATACCAGTCTGCCCATGTTCTCTACATTCACAAGTAAGTGCTGCTGATCTTTAGTGAATGAATCCAAAGCAACTTTTGCAATGCGCTCCGCTTCATCGCCAATACGCTCTAAATCCGCAATGGTTTTAGCAATTGCAACAACCAGCCTTAAATCACTTGCTGCTGGCTGTCTTTTAGCAATGATGCGTGTACACTCTTCATCAATGTTTACTTCCATTGCATTTACTTTGTAATCGTTTTCACTCACTTTACGCGCTTTGTCCGCATCGCTCGAGCTCACAGCGTCAAGTGCCAGGTTTAGTTGCTGCTCAACTAACCCACCCATGCTCAAAACATGGTTTCTTACGTTTTCCAGCTCTTCATTAAAGCGGCCAGAAATATGCTTATTAATATTGTGTTCCATCTAAAACCTACCTTCTTATACCAACCCAAAACGAAACTGCCCTTTTAAAGGACAGTAAGACCGTGCTCATTTAGCCATATCGACCAGTGATGTAATCTTCAGTCTTTTTCTTCGTTGGTGTTGTGAATAATGTGTTTGTATCCGAATACTCGATTAGCTCACCCATATACATAAATGCTGTTTGATCAGATACACGTGCAGCCTGTTGCATGTTATGTGTAACAATAACAACAGTATACTTGTCTTTTAGGTCATTGATCAGCTCTTCGATTACCAAGGTCGATATTGGATCTAGTGCTGATGTTGGTTCATCAAGTAACAATACTTCTGGTTCGATGGCTATCGAACGTGCGATAACCAATCGTTGTTGCTGACCACCCGACAAGCCAAAAGCACTGTCATGTAAGCGGTCTTTTACTTCATCCCAAAGTGCCGCACCACGTAGTGAACGCTCAACCACTTCATCTAGCTTACGCTTGTCTTTAATACCTTGAAGACGCAGGCCATAAACAACATTTTCGTAAATAGATTTAGGAAAAGGGTTTGGTCTTTGGAATACCATGCCAACATTACGGCGTAACGCTGCAACATCAACACTCTTATCATAGATATTCTGCCCTTGAAGGTTAATTTCACCTTCAATTCGGCAACTGTCTACCAAGTCGTTCATACGGTTGATACAACGTAATAACGTCGATTTACCACAACCAGATGGCCCGATGAAAGCGGTGACTTGGCCTTTTGGAATTAACATATTGATTTTACTCAGAGCTTGCTTATCACCATAGTAAAGGTCAAGGTCTTTGATCTCTAAAGCTGTTTGCTCTGGGCTCAAGTTTGCAAGATCCAATTTGTTATTAGCATCTGCGTTATTTACTTGTGGCGCTACTGTAATCATAAAGGGATACCTATTTAAAATCTGTACTATTAGTGCTCTAGAGCTCTGAATTTTTCACGTAAGTGGTTACGAATACCAATTGCTGTAATGTTAAGTGCAATGATCACCGTAACAAGTAAGAATGCCGTCGCGTAAACCAATGGACGCGCAGCTTCTACATTAGGACTTTGGAAACCAACATCATAGATATGGAAACCTAAGTGCATAAACTTACGATCTAAATGAATATAAGGGAAGTTACCATCTAACGGTAGTGTCGGTGCCATCTTAACAACGCCCACCAGCATAAGTGGTGCAACTTCACCGGCAGCACGGGCAACCGCTAGGATTAATCCAGTCATAATCGCCGGGCTCGCCATTGGAACAATGATGCGCCATAGCGTTTCAGCTTTTGTAGCCCCTAAAGCTAAAGAGCCGTGGCGAACTGAACTTGGGATACGTGATAGTCCTTCTTCGGTAGAAACAATAACAACTGGCAACGTCAAAATCGCCAATGTCAATGCTGACCAAATAACACCTGGCGTACCAAATACAGGGCTTGGCGCTGCTTCAGGATAGAATAGTTGGTCAATTGAGCCACCTAACATATAAACAAAGAAGCCTAGGCCAAATACACCGTAAACAATCGACGGGACACCCGCCAAGTTAATTACCGCGATACGGATCATTTTAGTCACCGCATTCTTGGCTGCGTACTCATGTAAGTAAATCGCTGCAATAACACCGAATGGCGTAACAATGACGGCCATTAGCATAACCATAAAGACAGTACCGAAAATGGCTGGGAACACCCCGCCCTCAGTATTGGCTTCACGAGGGTCGTCGCTGATAAATTTGCCCGTTTGCGAGAAATAGTGGCCAACTTTAGAGAAGAAACCCATATTGTTTGGGAACCACACATCCAATACTTGGTAAAGTGGTAATGTCACTTCTTCACCACGCATGTCTCTGACAACAACATAGTCACGCTTGGCGTCAGCACGTAATTCGAATAAACGCTTTTCAAATACTTTATAGTCTTCTCTTAGCTGCGCTCTTTGCGCCTCTAGATCCGCTTTAACCTCATCAGTTAACTCGTCATCTAACTGGTAACCGCGTTCTTTAAGACGAAGCCTTTCTAACTCATAGTTAATGTGACCAATGTCACCATTTTGTAGATCAAGGGCCTCTTCATTAAGTTCAACAGCGCGTTCAACGAGCGCTTCTAAGCGCTCAACAGGCTGCTGTGAAACGACTTTGCCATCTTCAATTACACGTACAACATAACCGTAAAAGTTACCATTTTTACTGCGCTCGAATACGGCCATATCTTCTGGCACTTTTTGACTTTGAATATCCGTTGTCAAGATCCAACGGAAATCCAGTTCTACGTATTCACGGTTACCTGTCTTAACCAATAAACGCTCAACGTATTCGTCTTGATAATTTGATAAATCATAGCCTGCCGCTTCTAAACGCGCTTTAGGTACCATTTCTCGGTCATAGATTTCACCTATTACCGTTTGTTTTGCAACAGAGCCCTCTAATTCGAACTCTACGACCTCAGTTGGCCAGAAAAAGCTAAGCCCTTTCCAAGCAATCATTGCTAATAAACCAATTACTGAGATTAAACTGATGCTTACTGCACCACCTGTCATCCAGATCCAAGGAGATCCTGACTTAAACCATTGTCTTACCATGTCATTTCACTCCGTTACATTGAGCTGTACTTTTCACGCAGTTGCTGACGCACAAACTCAGCCACCGTGTTAAAGATAAATGTAAAAATAAACAGTACAAATGCAGCTAAGAACAGGATGCGGTAGTGAGAGCTACCTACTTCTGATTCTGGCATTTCAACCGCAATGTTTGCAGCTAACGTACGCATACCTTGGAAAATACTCCAATCCATAATTGGTGTGTTACCTGTCGCCATTAATACAATCATGGTTTCACCCACAGCACGCCCTAATCCCATCATTACAGCAGAGAAAATACCCGGACTTGCCGTAAGAAGTACAACTCGAACAAGTGTTTGCCACTGAGTAGCTCCCAGTGCCAAAGAACCATTTGATAAATGTTTTGGTACACTGAATACTGCGTCTTCAGCAATTGAGAAGATTGTTGGAATAACTGCAAAGCCCATCGCAATACCCACAACTAAAGAGTTACGTTGGTCAAATGTCAATCCAAGTTCGTTCGTTAGGTACTGGCGCACGTTGCCACCAAACATCCACGCTTCAATACTGTCGCTAATAGCAAATGACAACCAGCCAATAATTAATACAACCGGAATAAGCAATACCGAGTGCCAACCGTCTGGCAGTAAGTGACGAATTTGCTTAGGCAGTTTGGTCCAGCCAAATGCAGTACCAATAATCGCGATAGGCAGTAGTACTAGCAGAGCAACAATGGCTGGTAAATGTTCCTCGATAAGCGGTGCAAGCCAAAGACCAGCTAAGAAACCCAAAATAACCGTTGGTAGAGCTTCCATAATTTCAACGGTAGGCTTGACTACTCTGCGTAATTCCGGCGACATAAAATAGGCAGTATAGATTGCAGCTGACAGAGCAATGGGAACCGCAAATAACATTGCGTACATCGCAGCTTTAATCGTACCGAATGAAATTGGCACTAGAGAAAACTTAGATTCAAAGTCATCACTTGCAGAAGTTGACTGCCAAGTATAAGCAGGTTCAGGGTAGCCTTCATACCATACTTCCTGCCAAAGTGCAGACCATGTTACTTCAGGGTGCTCATTATGTAGCTCCACAATATTCAACGTGTTACCAGATAAAAGCAGTGCAGCATTGGCACGTGGAGACACAGCAAACTTTTCAATTGCGCCGTCTACTACTTTGCCCTGCCACAGATGCGCTTCACTTGTTGTGTAGTAAAGGCCTAATTCACCAGTGTCAGTTGTTGTGAAGAAAGTTCGGCGATAAAACTCGCTAAAGATATCAACTTGCGTACCTTTTACGCTTTCGAAAGAACGAATCTTGGCAAACTGTCGACCTTCATCCGTATTCACTTCAAACCACTGTGATACTTCACCATTATCATTACTCAACATCAACGAGTTAGCACCAGCAAGTAAATTCATATTCACTAAGTTGGCATTCTCTTCATTCGCTGCGAGTAGTTGGATTTGCTTAACTTCATCTGCAAAGCGAGTATCAAATACATAAATTTGATTTGCAGAACGAACAAATACTCTTGTTGTATCAGGCGAGATCAACATATCGTCAACACGACCTTCTATTGGCAAAACACTGCGCTCTACTGTCCACTCCATTTCACCGCTGAACATATTTTCTTCTGCGCTAAAAGATGCGAAAAGTACACGCTTATCCGCCATTTGAGCCACCACTGCCGTTTTATCTTCGTAGTGGCTGAACGCAAACTGCTTAATTGCCTGACCTTGGTCATCAACCAACAACTGTTCACCATCAAGCGGATAGCTCAACCTTGGCTGCATAACACGTTGGTTGCCAGGGAATGAAATCAAAAAGCTTGGCTTGACCAATTGCACTTGACCATTGTCCAAACCATAAGCGTAAATACCTAAAAATGGTGCACTTTGAGAGAAGCTTGTCACTTGACCGTCTAAATCAACAGCCAATGTATTTAGCTTATCGCCAGAGTTTTGACCCTTGATTTGATAAAAATCGACTTGGCCTTTGTCATCAAGTAAGTATGCGATCTCGGTCTGCTCTTCCATACCCAAACCAAAATAAGTTTTATCATTTTGCAGGGTAATATCAGTGCGTTTTGTTACGCTGGCAGATTCGAAAATTGGCTGCACGACGTAAAGTAAGTAGAAGAAGATCAATAGCAAAGCAACCAAAACCATTACCCCGCCTGAGGTAATTCCGAATTGGGCAAAGCGGTCTTTAAAGAGACGGCTTCTATCCGTTTTGAAGGACGGTTTTTGCGGATTGGAAGTCATCAAAACACCTTTTTATTATCAAGTTGTGGCGCATTATATTTCATCAAGATGACAGTTATGTTACATGACCCATGATGAAATTGTTGCTTTTTTTAACTTTAATCATTAACACCAAAAGGTTTTTTTAATGTATCTAGTTTTCATTTGCATTTGTTTACAAAGCAACTGTCATCTTATTGGAAAATTCGCCCATGTTTACTAGGCTTAACAGGCGATAATTCGCTTTTCCACCACCGCCGTAAAGGCATTTAATAATAAGAGACATGTGATATGAAGCAGTTAGTATTAACACTTATAGGTAAGGACCGGCCTGGTCTCGTAGAACAGATATCTGCCACTATTTTGCAACAGCATGGTAATTGGGCAACCAGTAACCTAAGTCATTTAGCAGGTCAATTTGCAGGTATCGTACTCGTCGAAGTCGCTGAAGAGCATTTACAGTCATTACAGGATGCACTTCACGAAATACCAGAGCTTGAAGTCCGAATAGAACACGGTGAACAAGACCACAATGAAGTTAAGATAGAAAAGCTTAATCTAGTTATTACGGGTAATGATCGCCCAGGTATAATTCAAGAGCTATCAAGCGTTATTCGCCACAAAGGCGCAAATATAACGCATCTGAATTCAAGACAGCAAAGCGCACCGAATTGGGGCGTGCCTATATTTAGTGCTTTTGCTACGGTTAGTTTGCCTCCGGGCACACACAAAGAAAACGTAGTTGATGCATTAGAAGCAATTACCAGCGATTTGATTGTGGATATTGAACCAGACTGACATTGATATCAAACAAAGCTACTTTTTAAATTTAAGATACACTCATATGGCAGAGGAATGGAACCACTGCCATATTTTCCTTTCCTCTTTTAGCATATTCCAACACCTTGTACCCATTGTCATATAAGTGTCATGTTGCAGACATACTCTAGATTAAGCAACTGTTAAGACGGAATGAAAAATGCACGCATTATCTAGTGATCCAAAAGCAATCAGCTTTTTTGCAAAAGAGCTTAGCTGGCTCTCATTTAACGAGCGCGTCTTACAAGAGGCAAAAGACAAGAATAACCCGATCATTGAACGTATTCGATTTTTGGGCATTTTCTCAAATAACCTAGATGAGTTTTTTCGTGTTCGCGTCGCCGATGTGAAACGCCGGATTTTATTGAGCAACTTACCTGACGCCAATTTTGAAGAAAATGAAATTTTGCTCAATCAAATTCAAAAGAAAGTACTATCGCTTGGTAAGAAATTTAATCACATCCATAAACAGATTTTTAGTGATCTAAATGCTCATAATATTCATGTAAAGCAACCTGATGAGTTATCAGAGTTTCACCAACAATGGCTTAGAGATTATTTTAACGATCAGGTTTTACAACACTTGTCGCCCATCTTACTGACGGAAAATAAAGACTACTCCGATCTTATCAATGACACTATGACATACCTCTTCGTCGAGATGAGCAGTGAAAATGATAAGCACCATCATGCATTACTGGAGTTGCCAACAGATAGATTAGAACGATTTGTGATTTTGCCACCAGAGAGAACTCGGCGACAAAAAACGCTTATGCTATTAGATGATGTGGTCAAGTTTTATCTACGTGATGTGTTCAGTAATTTCTTATCTTTTGAGCATATTGAGGGCTATGAGATAAAGCTCACTCGTGACGCAGAGTACAACCTAGATGACGAGCTTGAAGAGGGTTTACTGGATAAAATGTCAAAAGGTCTTAAGCAACGCTTATACGCCGAGCCAGTGAGACTCACGTACGACGAAGCAATGCCAGAAAGTATCATGAAAGTAATGAAAAAACGCTTAGGGGTGACACAACAAGACGCCTTGATCCCAGGTGGTAGCTACAGAAACTTTCGAGACTTCATCGCATTTCCCAATGTTGGCAGAGGCTATCTAGAGAATAAACCACTCCCACCACTAAAAAGCTCGGCATTTGACCAACACGACAGCGTATTTAAAGCCATTTCAGAGCAAGATATCCTGCTTTATTATCCCTATCATACGTTTAATCATATGTTGGAATATGTACGTCAGGCAGCTTTTGACCCTAAGGTCACTCAGATTAAAATCAATATTTACCGTGTTGCCAGCCGCTCACAATTAATTGCATCACTCATTAATGCCGCAAAAAATGGCAAAAAAGTCACTGTAATGGTTGAACTTAAAGCCCGCTTTGATGAGCAAAACAACATAGAATGGGCCAAAATGCTCAGTGAGTATGGCATTAAAGTCATGGTTGGCTTACCAGCACTGAAAGTTCACAGCAAACTATGCGTTATTCACCGCAAAGAAAAAGGCAAAATCGTCAAGTATGCCCATGTGGGAACAGGTAACTTCCACGAAAAAACAGCGCGTATTTATACCGACTTTAGTTTGTTCACTAAGCACCCTGAAATTTGTAACGAATGCGATGATGTTTTTAAGTTTATTGAAACCAGCTACAGGCCTTTCAATTTTGAACACTTAATGATTTCACCACTCAATGCCCGCGAAAAAATCTACGCTTTGATAGATCAAGAAGTTGCCAATTCAAAAGCGGGTAAGACTGCCAGGATCACCGTTAAAGTAAATAACCTTGTAGACAAAGAGCTGATTGATAAACTCTACAATGCAGCCCGCTGTGGCGTAAAAATTCGCATGATCATTCGAGGCATGTGTGCTTTAGTCCCTGGCCTGCCACGATTCAGTGAAAACATCCGTGTTATCAGTATTGTAGATAGGTTTTTAGAACACCCGAGAGTCATGGTGTTTGAAAACGCAGGCGATCCACAAGTGTATATTTCATCCGCTGATTGGATGACACGAAACTTAGATCACCGTGTTGAAGTCGGCGTGCCTATTTATGAAGATGCCTTAAAACAGTTGATCATTGACACATTGGAACTACAATTTCGAGATCGTGTAAAAGCGCGACTTATTGATAGTGAACAGAAAAATAACTACGTGAACCGGGGCAATAAGAAAAAGATCCGCTCACAGATCGCAATTTATGATCACATTAAAAAATGGGAAAGTAGTAGGACTTAAAATGACAAAATACCCTTCTTTTGCTGCCGTAGATTTAGGCTCAAACAGTTTTCATTTAGTGGTAGCAAGGGAGGTCGACGGCAGGTTACAGTTGCTACACAAAGAAAAGCATCGAGTATATCTTGCAGCGGGTTTAGATAAAGACTTTATTTTAGATGCAGATGCCATTGAGCGCGCGCTCCATGCGCTTAAGCAATTTGCAGCAACATTAGCAGGGTTTGATAAAAAACATGTTGAAGTTGCTGCCACTTACACTTTGCGTAACTGTAAGAATTTACGCCACTTCCTGAAACAAGCTAAATTGGTATTTCCTTATAAGATTAATGTTATTTCAGGGCAAGAAGAAGCACGATTAATCTATCAAGGTGTAGCAAATTATGTCCATGATGATAACAATCGTTTGGTCATAGATATTGGTGGTGGCAGTACCGAGATCATTATTGGAAAACATCATTCACATAAACACCTCACGAGCCGCAATGTGGGTTGCGTAACGATGAGCAAGCTGTTCTTTAATGATGCGAAACTTACTGAAAAGCGCTTTAAAAAAGCCATTATACATGCAGAACAAAATATAGAACCTATCACCGCGAATTATCAGAAGGTGGGCTGGCAATCTAGCCTCGGAACCTCGGGAACCATCAAAACGCTCAGTGCCATCAATGATGAACTATTTGAAACTCGAGTCTTAACTTTAGATTCTTTAAGAGACATTCAGGCACATTTTGTTTCGGCAGGAGAGCTGGACAATGTGCACATAAAGGCGCTGCCAGAAGAGCGTAAAACCAGTATTGCAGGCGGTCTTGCAATATTAATTGCAGCGTTTAACCAACTTGGGTTGGAACAACTCGAGTATTGTGACTATTCGCTTCGCGAAGGCTTGCTGCACGAGCTTGCGCAAAATGATGAGTTTGATATTCGCACTCGCACCATCGACTCCTTTGCAGAGCAGTATACGGTAGATGCACAACACGCAAAGCATATTTGTCAAACCTTGACACAATTTTACAAGGTCGCCGAACCTATTTGGCATTTAGAAGAAGGCGATCTTGCTATCTTAAAGTGGGCTGCCTACCTTCATGAAGTGGGTATTGCGATTAACTCATCGGGGATCCACAAGCACAGTGCATACATAGTCATGAACAGTCAATTGCCTGGCTTTACCCAAGATCAGCAACTGCAGCTCGGCGCACTTATTCGCTTTCATCGTAAAAAGATAAAAGCACATGACCTCAATGAATTGGTAGACATAGAGTCTCAACCTCGATTCGCGCGAATTTTAACTTTACTACGCCTAGCTATTTTATTTCATCAGAAGCGCCAGAAAACACAAGTGCCCAAGCATGAAATGTTAATTTCCAAAAATAACGTCACATTAAAATTTGAAAACACATGGCTGGAGGAACACACTTTACTGGCAGCCGATTTAGAACAAGAGCAACATTACTGGAAGTCACTAGATATTGATTTGTCTATAAGCAGTCTAACGGGTCTGGCTTAAGAAACAAGCATTGATGAATAGACGAGTCTTTACTCGTCTATCTCAGTTGCGACTGCAAACATTTCATCACCATAGGCACGACTTTGAATGATCAATTCAAATAGCACCTGAACCTCAGTTGCTGGGCGAATGGCATTCAGGATTAATTCTGCCTCAGTTAAATTATTACGTTCGACTTCTATTGCAAGACGCAGCGCTCCGCCAATGAGCCCCTTATAGTTTAACAGTGCACTGCTTAAATTCGGGTCTAGGGAGAATTCGTCTACAATGACGGAAAGCTCTACATCAAGAATGGCATCCAACACAGACATAAGCCCGATTAAGTAACCTTGCTCAGCCATCTCATCGCCGCCAGGTTTTAAAAATAACTCCAAAAACTTCGCTCGGTTCAAACCCAGCTTAGTCAATTCGGTCGGCTTGTCTGCCCCTAACTCGCTTAACGCCAAGACTTTTACAAACTGCCGGATCGCATCTTCACCTAGGTATATTACCGCTTGAGAAATGGAGCGAATTTCAATGCGATCTTCGCCCGCTTTAGCGTTAGCTAGTTTCAATACACGTGCAGTGAGACTTAAGTCTTTCGCAACACGAGCCTGAACCTCTTTAAAGCACAGTGACTTTTTCGCTGTACAACGCAGTAAATCAAAAACAGCCAATTTAGAAGGCTCAACATTGCCATGGTTGAGCATTTCAGGTTTAGCAAAGAAAAACCCTTGGAAATAGTCCGCGCCAGCGCTACGAATAAAATTAAATTGTTCTAGGGTTTCTATGCGTTCAACCACAACTTTGAGACGCGGGTACTGCCTCTTTAACTTTTTAACCATCATGGTGGTTTTAATTATCGGTAGTTGAACTTCGATTTTGACAAAATCAACAACCTCTAGCAGCGGCTCCCATCGCGCATCACCATCATAATCATCCAACGCAAAGCGATACCCCACTTTACTTAATTTACATACAGTCTTGGTCAAGCTCTCAATATCTTTTGAACGCTCTACTATTTCTACAACCAACCCTTGAGGACTGAGCAATTTTGGAAGCTCTTGAATGAGTGTTTCGTCTGAAAAATTAACAAAAGCAAGTGAACCCGCAGCAAGTCTGTCTAAGCCAATAAACAAAAGAGAATTAAAGAACAAACGACCTGTCGCCAACCCATCACTCACTCCACTGGGAAAGACGTTGTTGTGTGAATCTCTGTACAATAGTTCGTAAGCATGCACTTGCTGCTCGCCATTTAAAATGGCTTGTCGGGCAATATACTGTACGGCATTGTTTTTTACCTTGGCAGTTTCGCTACTCATTAACATCCTTCACTCTGTGCACGCTTTAGAGGCATCCATAACTTCAGCATATGAGAAGTTGCTCTGCGGGGCAAATAAAATACTTCGAGAAAATAAACTCATTTGAATTAATTGCCTAAATCTCCAAAACCACACATCAGCATGCATCCTAAAAAATCATCAGGTATTCTTATTTGGAAGCAGCTACTTTTACGCTGCTTCATCAGATTACTCTGCCACTAGCTCTTCACATCGATAAAAACCATCTGCTTGCGAAAGTTCACTAACTAGCTCAGGTAAAACTTGTTCCATGGTTTGTTTTAACACGTACGGTGGGTTGATCACTATCATCCCAGAAGCTGTCATACCACGCTCTTCTGTATCCGCAGAGGTTGCCAGCTCAAATAGCTGAATATTTCTAATACCTGAGTCCACCAGCGCTTGTTCCATTTGGTCTATACGCTCCCTATCGACGACAGGATACCAAATCATATAGGTGCCAGAAGTAAAACTTTTGTGCGCTTTTACGATGGTTTTTACCGCTTTTTGATAGTCGGTTTTTATTTCATACGGTGGATCCATTAACACCACAGCTCTTCTTGATAGAGGCGGTACTAAGCCAATTAGACCTTTGAACCCATCTTCACCTTTGACACGCAGCGAGCGCTTGTGTTCAGTATTCTTTTGTAACATCGGCAAGTCTTGCGGATGAAGCTCAAAAAACCACCCTTTATCTTGCTTTCGTAAATATTGCTCGGCCACTTTGGGAGAGCCAGGATAAAAAGCCAGTTTATCTTGGTTAAAAACACGTACCATATCCACATAGCGCAGAATCGCTTCATTACTACCGCCATAGTCCATTAACTTACCAATACCATCGGCAAATTCTTGTGTTTTTTGTGCATCGCTGGAAGCGAGTTCAAATAAGCCAGCACCTGAATGCGTATCAATATAGTCAAACGGTTTATCCTTACGAGTCATGTAAGATAACACCTCCGCCAAAACTAGGTGCTTAATAACGTCTGCCGGATTACCGGCATGGAAAGAGTGTCTATAACTGAGCATAAGGCGCCTTATATGCTGAACATAATTGCTTTTTGAAAATTAGTCTCAATTCACTATGTGCGAAATATGACCGCTTTAATGAATGACAAATGAACAAAATACGAAGTTATCGGAATTATCTCTCAAAACGGCGCAAAAATCAGTATAAAGCTACGTAATTACTGGTAATAGAACCCACTTTGCTTTACATTTGCATGACAAATCACAGTGATAAGAGCGCATTTATAATGAACGATATTCTTCCACAACTCGAACAACTGATAGATCAACTCATTGGTAAAAATGAGCAACTTGAGCAGCAAATTACGACGTTAAAAGAGCAAAATACTAAGTTAGTTGATGAAAATGAAACTCTGCAACTTGAATTGCTGGAGCGAGAAGAAAAACAAAAAGAGACTAGCACCACGCTGAGCAGCTTACTAGATAAATTACAGAGCGCCCATCAGGCTAACTAATGACGAATAAAGTAAGTCAGGTGGCAGTTACCTTACTGGGTAAAAGTCACCAGTTTTCATGTTCTGAAGGACAAGAGCAAGCGCTTGTTAATGCAGTTGATTTACTCAACGAACGCGTCGATGAAATGAAGCGCAGGGATACGGTCCGCACTGATCAAAATGCGTTGCTAATGGCCGCGCTGCATTTATGCCATGAATATCAAGCACTACAGCAAGATCAGCAATCGGCAAAACAACATAGCCAACAGCTGGTAGAGCGACTTAGTACACATTTGGAGGATAAGTAAGATGCCACATGTGATACCTAGCCTCTTACTTATCGCTTTAACTTTATTTCCTTTCTCGACATTCGCCAACAACTGGCACATCTTAGATAAAAACACCATATTACTAGAACCACACAAAGAGGCGCAGTATCTAATTCCAAATCAAGCGCTGATCCAAGGGGAGAAATGTGCAGCCCTAATTGATAGCCATGGCGATTTCGTCGCTTTGGAGCTTCTCATAGCGCAAATTAGGGGAAAATTATCAGTTCCTCTGTGTTACTTGGTGGCTACGAACTTAGATATAAAACAACTTAGTGGTATGAGTTTATTGAAAAGCGCTTTTCCAAATGCGCAATTGTTGATTCCAAATAACCCCACCACTACCTCCGCCTCGATTAAAAGTGCCATAGATCTAGAATTGGAAGAAAAGCTATTTGGCTTCGAACAAAGTTTAGAGCTGAGCAAGCAACGAATTGCACAAGCCTCTGCTGAGCAGCAGCTTCATTGGCATGCCAAACTACAACAAGCAGAGCAACGTTTAACTCGTTGGCGTGCAATTGCACCCATTGAGTTTCAACCACTCTCAAGTAACAAGCAATTAGAGTTAGGCAATTACATACTTAACCTTGAAATTAGAAATGGCTATAAAGGGGCTGTTTTACATGTCTATAGCCCGAAAAACAAGGCGCTTTATGGTGGCCATAGCTTAGACTTGCTGCCTTACATAGCGCAGCCAAACACCATAGGTTGGCAACAAAGCTTGGCGCAATTGTCACAACGCAAAGATATAAAATGGGTTTTACCTGGATATGGTAAACCATACAAAGCAGGACAGCTTTCATTACCTGCAACTTTTTTGGCTTTGATAAACACCCTACCTTCGCTCCAAGCATTAGAGCAACTTGCCAGTAGATACCAACTACAAAAAGTATCTCGAGAACGCTTTGACGCTTATTACCAACAAGCAACGAAACAAAAAATTCCCAACAAGGTTTTGAACAAATAACCACCAAAAGGTATAGTGGAAACTATGAACTATGCCGCTAATTCTTTGATGAAAATAAATGCTGCCCAATGCGTCTGCTTATTAATCAAAAACCACGCTTTGACAGCCTTTATCTGTTTCTCACTAACGGTTGTATTGGCTGGGTGTATGCAAACACAAACCCATACTGCAACCAAACAAGAAGTGCTTAATGCGCTTTTAGTTGAAGTGCCTGCTCCTAATGCCCCTAAGCCTTTGCTGCCATCCATTCAGGAGAAAAAGCCAGAAGCGCTTAAGCCTTATATTGAGCAAGATTTATGGCAACACATTGCGTTTAATTTACGCTTTGAGATTTCACCTCACCCAAGGCTGAAAAAGCGTATCGATTGGTATTTGGCTCAACCAGACTACTTGCTCAAAGTCAACGAGCGTGCAGCCCCTTATCTTTACCACATCGTTAAAAAGGTAGAACAACAAAAATTGCCACTGGAGCTTGCTCTACTGCCCTTTGTCGAAAGCGACTTTCGACCTCATGCGGTCTCAAAACAGCAAGCTGTAGGGGCTTGGCAATTGGTCGACGCAACAGCTTATCACTTTGGCCTGCAAAGCAACGATTGGTATGACGGCAGAAAAGATGTTTTGGCTGCAACCGATGCAGCTTTAGCGTACTTAAAATATCTTCATAAAACGTTTAATGGAAATTGGCTGCATGCTATTGCTGCCTACAATTCAGGTGAAGGGCGAGTCAAAAGTGCCATTAAAAAGAATCGTAAGCAACGAAAAAGCACCCACTATTGGTATTTGAAGTTGCCAAAAGAAACATCTGACTACGTACCTAAGTTATTAGCACTGAGTTATTTGCTGCAGCACCCTGACACCGGATTTAAAAGACCCAATCTCATCAATCAGGCAAGCACAACGATTTTAGATGTGGGTCAAGAGTTTAGCTTTGGCATTCTCGCGAGTCTCCTTGAGATCAACAAGCAACGGCTCCATGAGCTAAACCCAGGCTATTTAAGACACCAAAGTCCAACCAATGGACCACACAAAGTGCTCGTGCCACTCACTGAAAAAGCACTGATGAAAAGCGCTTTTTATCGCGACCAATTTAGCCTGAATTATACTGTCGTACAAAATGATACCCTCTATGGTATTGCAAGGCGTTTCTCAACGTCAGTTGAAAAAATAAAGCAATTAAATGACAAAAAAAGTAACCTAATTAGAGTCGGCGAGCGCTTACTTATAAACCAGCCAAATATCGATCGCTCATTAACAGTGGATTATAAGATCAGTCCTTATTTACAACAGCAGGCCCCAGTCAAACAAGCTACGATTGAACACCATCATACAATCGTCTCAGGAGATTCTCTCTGGGATCTTAGCCAACACTACCAAGTACCACTTAAAGACTTACTGGACTGGAATAACCTACAAGCTGCCAGTATTTTATCACCCGGCAATGTATTGATTTTACACCTTCCCGCAAAACAGGAAGCAAAACCCAAACGGCCAACAAACGCTCCCTCATACTTAGATAAGTTAGAAAATGCAGTGAATGCCTCAGAAGTACCGAGATCTGCGGTCCCCAACTTGCCCCAATGACAAGCTCTGACGTAGAATACAGGTTCACATGATAGAGACATAAATAAGAGCAGATATGCAAATAGCAAAAGACACGGCGGTAGAGTTTCACTACACGCTTAGCGAAGGGACTGAACAGATTGAGTCAAGTACCAATGGTGAGCCACTCAGTTACCTACATGGGCAAGAAGGCATGTTACCGGGCCTTGAACAAGCATTAGAAGGCAAAGCTGCAGGTGACAAATTCTCGGTTACACTGGAGCCTAAAGATAGCTATGGTGAATACCAAGAAGGCTTGGTTCAGCGTATTCCTATCAAGCACTTACAAGGCCTTGGAAATAACAAAGTATGGAAGCCTGGTATGAGTGCAATCGTCGAGTCAAACCAAGGTAGACACCAAGTCACTATCGTAAAAGTAGGCCGCTTTAACGCGGACTGTGACCTTAACCACCCATTTGCAGGTAAAACATTAACCTTTGATGTTGAAGTCATCAGCGTGCGTGAAGCAACTACTGAAGAATTATCTCATGGCCACGTTCACGGTGCTGGTGGCTGTGGCCACAGTCACTAAAGGATCCTTATGCAACCAGTTGCCATCATAACCGGTGGCAGCTTCGGCATTGGTAAAGCCATTGTTGAGAAGCTGCTAAACCAAGATTATCGTGTCTTTAATTTAGACATCAATCCTAGCGACCTTGGTGAATATCACTACTGTGATGTCAGTCATGTTGCGCAAGTAAAAGAAGTTATTCAAAACATCGTATCCGAAACTGGCCGTGTGGATGTGCTTGTTTCTAATGCAGGAAAACATCTGAGTGCTACAATCGAAAACACCGATGAAGCGACGCTAGATGCATTGTTCGCGCTCAATGTGAAAGGTGCATATGCAGCCGTTCAGGCAGTTTTACCAGCCATGAAGCAACAGCAAGATGGTAAGATAGTGTTAATTTCTTCTGATCAGGCACACGTTGGCAAACCAAATTCATTCGCCTATAACCTGACTAAACATGCTCTAGCCTCAATGGCAAAAACTACAGCATTGGATTACGCGGCGCATAATATTCGTGCTAACGCTGTTTGCCCAGGTACCATTGAAACGCCTTTATTTCACAACGCCATTGATAATTACTGTGAAAAAAGTGGTGCGGATAAAGATCTCATTGTCGCAGAAGAAGCTGCTTTGCAACCACTAGGCAGATTGGGCCAACCCAGAGAAGTAGCCGCATTAGTCGCATTTTTAATCAGCGATGACGCTGCTTTTATCACTGGCAGCCTGCAAACAATTGACGGTGGTTATACAGCACGCTAATGAATATTATCGACCCTCACCTACATTTTTTTGATTTACTAAAAGGTCAGTATAGTTGGTTAAAAGAAAACCCACCTAATTGGCCGAATATTGAAAAAATTCGCCAAAACCATCTTCCTGAGCACCTGTTTGATGATCCCGAAATAAAGTTACATGGCTGTATTCACGTAGAGGCAGGGTTCGATAACGAACGCCCTATTCGCGAATTGAACTGGCTCAATGAAGTTTTATCTAACCTCTCTTACAAAGCCGTTGCGTACACGTCTATAGATGCCAGTCACATTGATTTTCGTAGCAAGTTAGATGACCTTTCACACCCAAGTCTAATTGCAATAAGAGATATCACCGAAGGCAGTGACGCCAAACGTCTGCTGGCAGAGAGTGTTATCGATAACATTCAATTGCTCACTCAACGCGGTGTACATTTTGAGGCACAGTTTGAGTTTACCCATCACGACGTGGTAGACAGGTTAGTGCATATTTATCGTGCTTTGCCTAACGCAACTTTGGTGATCAATCATGCTGGCTTTATGGAAGCAGATCAACCTTGGCAATATGCGGTCAAATCATTGGCTGAGCTTGATAATTGTATGATTAAATTTTCAGGTCATGAACTACTCAAAGCCCCTATGTGTTTAAAGGAGCAACTCAGAGTATTGCTGGATGCATTTGGGGAAGATAGAGTGATGCTTGCATCCAACCACCCTGTCTGCCTGATTGAACGTAGCTTTGTGCAACAGTGGCGATATTATTATGATTTAGTTATGCACGTCGCACCAAACGCATGGCAAAAGCTGAGTAAGGGTAATGCTGAACGCGTTTATAAGCTTGAAGGCTAAGAGCGGATCTGTACTAAGTCAAAGGCCGCCAAACTAGGTACGATATCCTGTAGTCGCTTTTCAGTGTTATCTAACGAGTTCAAACACTCACAGTACTCATTCGCCTTTTCTTCAAGCTGATACGCTTTTTGTTGCAATGACTTATCTATTTCTTTTGAGATTATCTCCATTCGTTGCCCCATATCCGAAAAGCGACTCTCAATGTTGCCTTCTCTGGATTTAAAAGCATCTCCAACGGAGACTAATATTGCACCAAGCGAGCCGTGAACAGCGGAATGGATTTTTCCACTAATCTCTTTAGTAAAGAAATCATCAATTTTGGATAGTGATTGAGGGGCTATAAAATAAAAGTCTTCACCACGCTTAAACTTGTCCATGAGCGCTCGTTCGACATACTGAAGCTGAGTTTTTAGCACTTCTGGATTGTTATCAGACATGCCTTCCACGACCTGCTCTATGGCACTCAATCCAAGGTTAACCCCATCTGTTGCTAAGTTAACTAGTTCAGGCACTGTATCTCGAATACCTTTTGCATACTCTTGCAGAACTAAGGTCTCTTGGTCATCGAGCTTGACCCAACGCCCTCTCACCAACAGCTGATTGTCGTTGTTGATCTGAACCCGTGTTTGACCATTGTCGAGAATGCGAATAACTGAGTCAGTAATAATCAAGCCATGTCCTAATTCAACATCACACTTTTCATCTGCAGAAACGTGCATTGATGTAGCAATCAGCAAACTGAATAACAGCGACTTAACTTTTGATATGGACAAACTCATACTACCCCCAAATTCGATACTATGAGGGTAGCAAATTTTAATTTTTAACCAAACTTATTTTTTACTTACTGGCATGCCGTATATCGCATTAAACGAACAAACGCATCTGACGTTTTGCTACTTGAGCTATCATTTAAGCCATCTTGGAATTGATATGTCCATGCCCGGCTGGGGTCTTGGATATTGGTTGTACTACTCCAGTAGTTACCGCTGTGATTGCCCAAGAAAATAGTTTCATTAATAGCAGGATCTTCGCAACTGCGTTCAACAATCGAAGACAACTCCTTCACATTGGGTAGCTGCCAATCTTCAAAGTTGGCTACTCGGCTATTTTTGGCTGCAGAAAGCGCTTCTTGCCAATTTAACTTTTGCTCAGCATTATCACACGTTTCGGTACTGGCATTATACACGAACCCAAATGTGCAACGCTGCCACATAATATCGGTTTTCTTGTCACATACAGTTCCGTCGTTATTCACTACAAAGCGCGACTCTGGCGTTGTATAGGATACTGATGTTTCAATTGCACACTCTTGAGATAGTGCTGACGCACTAAACAATAAACTCAATACCGTTAGTTTAGTTCGCATCTTCATCTCCTCGTACAAGCCTTACATATGCCGTGTTACCTTTCGACTCATGAACGGTGTTGCCAGTTGCCATATCAACCACATAGGCACTCGTAAGATTTGCGTCAATGCCTTCTGTTCCCCCTACATAGGTTTGGATGGTCCAAAAGTGCAGATGATTCAGCAATGAGACATCAGGCATATTAGGGAAAAACTCAGGGTCTAAAACGTGTGCACCTTGTCGCCCAAAATCTACAATGCTCATCAACTCTGAGTAACTTGGAAGCCGCCAAGTCCGTCCGCCACAGTATGGGTCTCCCGCTTGAGAATTCACTGAACTAATTAAATTTTTTATACCACAGTGATCTGAATGAGGACACGGAACAGGATTAGGCATTACCGTATTACTATGGATTAAATCATCCATATCATCCGGGTCTGTCACCGCCCATGTATAATGGTTTTGCGCATTTCGAATAGACGTATTTGGTAAGGTGCCTGCTGTCGCTTCTTTGACTTCCCAGACTAAACCGGTAATGTTATCTCGAACACAACTAAACGTCGTGGCGTCATTACTGAGTTCTTTACCATCCGCATCTAACTTAGTGAAATCAAAAGCTAAGTTGCCCTTACCTTCTTTGGCAATTAATTGCGAAACACTGTCCCTGCCAAGATCAGCATCTTGGCCTGGAAAGTCATCGTTTCCGCAAGTAATTGACTCGCTATTGTTAAAGCAAAGCCCTGCGCCGGTATCATTGAGGTTACTTAGAGGCTTTTTAGAAATAGTAACTTTAACCTCATCTTCCCCCGTGCGATTGGCGGAATCAGTTACTGTCACTTTGAAAGTTGCTGAAATTACATCCGTAATATTGGGAGCCTGAAATGTGGTCTTACACTCTGTTGAGTCTGCTAGGGCAATGGTTGACCCTGCACTGGTCTGCTCCCATTTGCAGTTATATTGACCATCTACAGTGACACTGCTTGTTGCGTCTAAGGTGACATCATCAAACTCCAACACCTGCTGGTCTGTGCCCGCATTTGCCAATACCACTTGGGCATTTTTTGCTAGCGCGACACTGGCGTCCGTTGAAGTGCTTCCACCTTCATCATCAGTGATGGTGAGGCGCCAAATAGCCGTTTGATTTTCAGCTAATAATGGGTGCACAAAGCTCAAAGTTACCGCACTTGTGTCGTCGACTTTGATTGTGCTGGGTCCCGAAATCTGTTGCCACTTATAACCAACAACTTGGCCATTGGCATCAGGATCTGACGAATCCGCCGCGGATAAAACCACAGTATCTAAATACTTCGAAGGCTGAGTATCTGGGCCTGTTTGCGTGATAACCGCAACAGGTAGCTGGTTATTTGAAGTGATATTAACGTTTAAAGTATCACTTACAAGTTCTCCTGAAGGCGTCAAGTAATCGACCTTCAGCACTGCAACGCTATTTGCTTTGACGTCAGGCGCAGTAACAGTTAGCTCTTCACCAGTTTGTGGAAAGCTATCAATTGAAGGCCCTGACACAATTTGCCAATTAAAAGTACCGCCTGATGGAGAGGCTACAGCCTTGAGTGTAAAATCATTTTTCTCTATTACTGTGACGTCTTGTCCAGCATTTATGCTGGCACCTACTACTTCTTGATCTGACGATCCTCCAGATCCGCCACAACCGCTTAGTATGCTACTAACGGCGATTAATACGAGCGACTTTTTTAGCATTACAACTCCTAACTGACCACCTCCATGTCATGTTAGAGGTAGCTATCTTGGTGAATTCGAACAAACAACTTAGTACCAACTTTGCTGTAATCAACTTTATATTCTCTACCATCTAATGATTGTATAAAGAGCAACCTTTTAACTTCGCTGAAAACATCGGCACTTGATATTTGCACCACCTCTAAATAGCGCTCTTTAGCTTCCCGTCGATTTCTTGGCAAATCCTCTTTAAACGGAATTAAACCCGTTGCGGTTACCTTAATCTTGGGGTGAGTTTCCCCATTGACGATCACTAAATCGAGCTTTTTATCTTTATGGATTATGGTATTACGACCACTTTTAATAAAGGCTCTATCGAAGCTCATGTATATATCCTGTTACTTCACTTAGCGGTGGCGACTTGATCATGCAAGTCTTTTACCACCTTTTCTGGATTTGATTTCCAGTGGTTTAAAATGTTAGCAAATTGCCAAATATCCCTGTCCAACACATTCGCTGGCAAAATTAAATCATAGCCAGTCACGGTTTTTAAGTTTTGCATCCTATTTGCAAACATCGCCATTAAACCGCTGTAGTTACGCCCTGCAGGCGACTGATAACTGGTCTCTTCAATAAGCCATTCTGATGGACAATTGCCATTTTCGCAATGTATTTTAACAGCTTGTAAAAAAATATGCCGCTGTTCAATTAGCAGTTTCCCAGCCAAACGGGGGGTTAATTCTGCCAAAAACTCATCAATACTGTTTAGTTTAATACCTACAGCATTTAACTCAAGGTTTTCAACTCCTTGAGTTACAAAAGGAACCCCACTCGAGTGAAAGTTACTGTTTGAGACTCGCATTACACCATATTTGTGAACATAATGAAGGGCCTCTGTACTCAATTCGATACTAAAAAATGGCTGCTGACTTTTTAAAAATCCGAGTAATATCGAACAGATAGCCGCAGCTGCAAATGCCAATTCCAATATGGTTGGAGGTGTTGATCTGAGTGTTACAAACACCATTACAATTGCTAAACATATGGCTCCCGCAAGCATGAATTCAATGCTGTGACGATTTGCCTGTGCACGCAATGACACTTTATGCATAGTAAAACCACCAATAAAATATCAGCATGGCAACTAACCACACTAATAATTTACGCAGCTGCATGCACCTTTTGCAGGGTTTTGCTTTACTCATTTCAGTAACCTTTTAGGTACACAGTGAAAATCTCTGTTAGATTTTCGTTTAATACACAAATATACAGGATATCCGCGATTTTCTCATACTGGAATTTTTGTACACTAATCATCTACAAATAGTGAGATTAATTTATGCGTGCAAACCAGTCGGGCAAAGCCCTTTTTCCTACCTTCATTTTAATGCTAATCGCATTGTGCGGCTATCTCTATTTTCCTAGCTCACAAGGGGGCAACGAGCAGCGTGCAGCCCGTTCGGTGCAAGTTGCCGTATATGAAGCCACGACCCAAAATCGTGCTATTACCGTCAATGCAATTGGCTCTGCACGTGCAAACCAAGCTATTGACATTACCAGTTCACATAGCGACTACATCAGTGAAATTCTATTTCGTGATGGTCAAACCGTCTCTCGCGGCCAAAAACTCGCGCAGTTACAAAACCAACAAGAGTTACTCGCTGTCAAAGAGTTGACGATTAACCTCAAGGAGCAACAAAGGCAACTCTTGCGATTAACCGAGCTGGCTAAAACTCAATCAACTGCACGTTCTCAACTGGATGCGCAGCGCTCCACCGTAGATACACTGACAACACAATTACAAACCACCAAATTAAAACTTGCTGAAATGGAGGTCTATGCCCCATTTGATGGTATTCTCGGCAAGCGCTTAATCTCTGTCGGCAGCTATGTTAATGACAATACGCCACTAACCACATTGGATGATATCAGCACCATTAAAGTCGACTTCCAATTACCAGAGAAGTACGTCGCAAGAATCGCGATAGGAATGCAAACCTCCGTCACTAGTGACGCCTATCAAGGTACCAACTTTACTGGCCAGATCTCTCACATTGACCCACGAATTGACGAGTCGACTCGAAGTATCCAAGTCACAGCGAGCTTCGAAAATAAAGATTTAAAATTACGCCCAGGTATGCTGCTAAATGCCGCAGTGCAACTACACCAACTTAATGCCGTAATGTTACCAGAAAAAAGTATTATTCCAAGACAGGACAGACACTACGTTTACGTCGTTGAGGATAATAAGGTAAAACAGCAACAAGTCACTCTGCTTACCCGTTTTAAAGGCTGGGTTGCGATAGAAGGTTTGCAAGCTGGGCAGTTAGTCGTCACTGAAGGGACCACTAAAGTACGCAATGGCAGCCAAGTTACTGTAAAGGGGTAAACCGTGAAGATAACCGATACAGCCGTCAAGCGACCGGTTTTTGCCATCGTGATCAATTTACTGTTACTCACTTTTGGTATTGTCGCTTTTACAATGTTGCCATTGCGTGAATATCCCGATATTGAGACTCCAATCGTTAATGTCAGCACTGACTATACAGGTGCTTCAGCTGCAGTTGTTGAAGCAAAAATCACCCAAGTTTTAGAGAACCGAATTTCCGGTATTGAAGGCATTAAAAGCATTAACTCTTCCAGTCGTAATGGCCGTTCAAATATTACGATAGAGTTCAATATAGACAGAGATATTGATGCTGCAGCCAATGATGTGCGGGAGCGAGTTTCTCGTGCTTTAGACAGGCTACCCGAGCAAGTACGTCCACCTGAAGTATCAAAATCAAGCGACGATGAAAATGCGATTGCGTGGTTTGTTTTGAACAGTACTTCTATGGATACCTTACAGTTGTCCGATTATGCCCAGCGCTACATTGTCGACCGCTTAGCCGTTGTAGATGGGGTATCTCGTGTGATTATTGGGGGTGAGCGCAAATATGCCATGAAGATTTGGCTTGATAGACAAGCGATGGCTGCAAGAGGTGTCACCAGCTCAGATATTGAAAATGTCCTACGTCGCGAAAATGTTGAACTGCCCGCCGGTGAAATTGAATCTCAAGATCGGGATTTTGCTGTGCGTATTGCGCGTGGTTACACTACCCAAGAAGATTTTCAAAATCTTGTTATCAAGCGCGGAGAAAGTGGCTATCAAGTAAAACTGGGGGAAGTTGCTAAAGTCTCATTAGAAGCACAAGATGATGAGAGTACCTTTAGAGGCAATGGGATCAACATGATTGGTCTAGGCATTGTTAAGCAAGCCAAAGCCAATACATTAGATGTCGTTGACAATGTTAAAACTGAACTGGTTTCGATTAAACGTAATCTACCGGAAGGTACTCTAATACAAGACAGCTATGACTCTTCGATATTTATTCGTGAGTCGATTACTGAAGTATACCGTACCCTCGCAATTGCTATGGGACTGGTGGTGCTTATTATCTTTATCTTTTTAGGCAATGTACGTGCAACCCTAGTTCCGGCGGTAACGGTACCTGTAGCGCTTGTTGCAACCTTTATGTTCTTATTGGCCATGGATTACTCTATCAACTTGCTAACCCTGCTTGCCTTAGTATTGGCCATTGGTTTAGTCGTAGATGATGCCATCGTGATGTTAGAGAACATTCACCGTCGAATTGAACAAGGAGAACCAAGACTACTCGCAGCATTTAGAGGTGCTCGAGAGGTTGGCTTCGCCATTATTGCTACAACCCTCGTGTTAGTATCTGTATTTGTCCCGTTGGTCTTTATGGATGGACGAATTGGTGCATTATTTACTGAATTTGCACTCGCGGTGAGTGCAGCGGTTATTTTCTCTAGTATCACGGCTTTGACTTTGTCCCCTGCACTGTGTTCAAAAGTACTAAAGCAAGATCGCAAAGAAGGACGTTTTTCAAACTGGATGAATTGCCAATTTGGACGTCTTGAAGAGGCTTATAAAAACGTTTTAACACGTAATATACACAGCAAAATTTCGCTGCTGCTTATCTTGTCACTAACTGCATTAGCAAGTTATGGGTTGTTCAATAAAATCCCGTCCGAACTCACACCAAAAGAAGACCGCGGAACCTTTTTTATTATGATGAGTGGTCCAGAGGGTGCAAGTTATGAGAATAACGCTCAAAATATGGCACAAATTGAACAACACTTAATGCCTTACGTAGAAAACAAAGAACTTAGCAGAGTACTTATACGCGTGCCGGGTTGGGGTAATATGGGCGGCGTTGCCATTGTCGGTATGCCAGATTGGGATGAACGAAAACGCTCAACTTGGCAGGTAATGTCCGAAATCAGTGGAAAAATGCAACAAGTCACTGATGTCCGTGCTTTTGCGATAATGCGCCGAGGTATTGGGGGTGGCGGTTCATCGCGACCTGTTGAGTTCGTGATCCAAGGGAATGACTATCAAGAACTGGCTCAGTGGCGAGATAGAATATTTGAACGCGCTCGCAACAATCCAGGGTTAGTACGTTTAGATCATGATTTTAAAGAGACTTTTCCGCAATTTCTCATCAGCATAGACAAACTCAAAGCAGCGGATATGGGAGTTTCTACTGACGATATTGGTCGTACGTTGGAGACCATGCTTGGTCAAAGACGAGTGACAACTTTTATTGATAGAGGAGAAGAGTATGACGTCATCCTTAAGGGCACCAAAGCAGACTTTACTGCCCCAACAGATATTAACGATGTCTTCGTCTCATCACGCACTGGTCAGTTGATACCACTGGATAGCCTCATTGCCATTAAAGAAGAAGCCACTTCAGCTCGCTTGAACCGCTATAATCGTATGCGCTCAATTACCATCACCGCAAACTTAGCTGATGGATATACCCTCGAACAAGCCTTGAACTTTTTGAATCAAGTCGCCGATGAGGAAAACTTTACGGACGGTGCCATTGATTATAAAGGGGAATCTCAACTCTTTTACGAAGGGGCTTCGGCGATGACCTACGTCTTTATTTTGGCTTTAGTGGTCACATTCTTGGTCCTTGCTGCACAGTTTGAAAGTTTCGTGCATCCATTTGTGATTATGCTTACAGTGCCACTTGGTCTGATTGGTGCGATGCTTGGTCTCTATTTTAGTGATAGCTCACTCAATATATACAGCCAAATCGGTATTGTTATGCTGATCGGATTGAGTGCTAAAAATGGTATTTTAATCGTTGAATTTGCCAATCAGCTGCGTGACAAAGGGGTTTCATTTGAGCAGGCAATTGTCGAAGCTGCATCTCAACGATTAAGGCCTATTATCATGACTTCATTGACTACCGTAATGAGTGCAATCCCACTCGTACTTGCGACAGGACCCGGCTCGGAAAGCAGAATGGTTATCGGTGTGGTTATTTTTGCTGGCGTAAGCCTTGCAACTATCTTAACCTTGTTTGTAATCCCAACTGCTTATAGCATATTAGCAAGGCGCACTCGCTCTCCCGAGCATACCGCTGCAGCGCTTGATTCGCAGCATAGTGCCCATCCAATCCTAGATCACAATGAGGGAGCAAAACGATGAGTAAGACACAGTTGGCCACTTTTGGTGGAGGTTGTTTTTGGTGTATTGATGCCGCTTTTCGTAAAGTCAGAGGGATCCACCAAGTTACTTCGGGATACAGTGGTGGAGAAACATTAGAACCAACTTATAAAGACATTTGTACCGGTATGACAGGCCACGCTGAAGTGGTGCAGTTGGAATTTGACTCCAATGAAGTGTCGTTTGAAACGCTCTTGTCTATGTTCTTTGCACTACATGACCCGACACAGTTGAACCGTCAAGGCAATGATGTGGGCACCCAGTATCGGAGTGTCATCTTTTATCATTGTGACGAACAAAAAGCGCAAGCAGAGCAAATAATTACAGAACTTAAGGGGAACTATTCAGAGCCAATAGTCACTGAAATTAGTGCCATTGGTCCATTTTACGATGCTGAGCGATACCACCAGGATTACTTCAATGAAAACCCAAATCAAGGTTATTGCAGCATAATGATTGCCCCCAAAATTGCCAAATTTGAACAACGCTTTTCAGATTATTTACTTTAATTCTTTAAAAGTAGGAGCTAGCCAACACTAGCTCCTTTGCCTTTTAAAACTCTACTTTCGCACCCACATAAACTTGACGGCCTAGTGGCTTATAGCCAAGTAAACGGCTGTTATCACTCGTAAAACCAGCTCCAGCAGTAAAGTTCTCTTTATCAGTTAGGTTCTCTACACGGGCATTTAATTCAATACCGTCTAACAACTGGTAGTTTGCTGATAAATTAAATAACGTGTATGCGCTCAACTTAGTACTATAGAAATCAATAGATGGTCTATCTGAGCGGTAGAGCATTGTTAAATTAACATCGAGGTTTTCCCATTGCTTCGTCAACGTGTAATTGAACGCTTTAGAAGGGCGTCGCGGTAAGTCTTTTGACACATTGGTCGAATTGTCTTTTGCATCTAACAACGTCAGGTTAGCAGAGTGATTGAAACCAAACGCATCAAATTGTGCGCTTAGCTCTACGCCTTTCATGGTTGCTTTATCAACATTGTAAGCGACATATTTACTCGTATCTGGGTCTAGCTTATTAGAGATTAAGTTAGTGATACGGTTTTCAAAAATTGCGACATCGTAGCGACCCCATGTAGAAGTAACTGTTAAGCCTAGTTCGTTGTTTTCAGCTTCTTCTGGTTTAATATCGATATTCGGTTCATACCAAGGGCTATCAGCCACAAATGCATTGTTTAATGTAGGTGCGCGAAATGCGGTGCCATGATTGAATCTAAATGCAACATTCTTGTGTGGCTTAACACCAAAGCTAGTTGTATAAGTATTAGCACGACCATGATAGTCGTAATCATCAGAGCGCACGGCTATATTCGCAAGCCACTTGCTGTCATCGTAAAACGCCCCGGCGAAAATGGCCGTGTTATCACGATCTGACTGAGTAAACTTCGCTGTCGATTTAGAGACGTCTTCGCTTAAATGCGAAACCCCTGCAACACCTTGCAATGACTCACGGATTCTATAACGTGCACGATATTCAAACTCCTCACGCTCGGTGCTATAGATACTCGGATCCGTATTACCAAATTGGGTGTTTTCTTCCTGAGAAACACTCACAGAGGCATCCTGTGTTAAGTCCTGAGAACGTTTTTGCCAAGCAATTTTAGCTGTGTAGTTCTCAAACTCATACTCGTCATTGCCCCAAGAGCTATCATATTCGGCATTACCTTCACTATACTGCGCTAAGGCTGTTAACTCGCCAAACTCTTCAAAGTCATAACCCAAGTTAAACCCGATATTTTGGTTTTCATAGCCATCTCTATCGTGGTTTTTCCCTCTAGGTAAACTTGGATCTTTTTCAATGACATCGTATCCATCAGTTTCTTGGTAACCAAGGTTATAGCTCAAACGTAATTTGCCCGCTTTAACTCGACCCGCAGCCTGCACCTCAACATAATTATTACTGCCTGAAGTGAGTGCAATTTCATTTACTTGCGCCTCACGCGTAATAATGTTGATAACCCCAGACACAGCATCTGAACCATAGATTGCTGCACGTGCACCTTTCACTACCTCAATGCGTTCAATACTATTTACAGGGATATTAGTAAAAGACACATTTCCCGAATTTGAATCACTGACACGCACACCATCAACGAGTACAAGCGTATGTTTTATTGAGGCTCCACGTACAAAAACACTGGTAGTTTGACCAAAGCCACCATTTCTCACTACGTCAACGCCGGGCAAGGTGTTCAACAAAGAAGGAATATCGCGAATATTGAGTTTTTCGATCTGGACGCGATCGATAACGGATACACTGGCCAGCGTATTTTCTATTGGCTGTTCAAACTTGTTCGCTGTGACGGTAATGCGTTCAATATCTTGATTTGCAGATGCGTTAAAAGAAGCCGCAGCTAGTACAGCAAGGCTTAGAGCAGATTTTTTAAACATGGTTTCCCCTACTTTATGCCCACCGCACAAAGTTAATCAATTGAGTCAAATTCAAGGCCGGTCTCCGGGCTCAACTATTTCAAAATAGCTTTACCGTTGCGGGGGCAGCGTTGGGATTGCTTACTTGCGCACCAACTTCCCGATTATCCAAATTGCCGCAGCATTTGGCACCTCGAAAATCAGCGCATATTGTCGGAGATCTTTAGGGGGGATGTCAACGGACGTCTAGAGTTCCAGCCCAAAATTTAGGCCTGAAACCCTAGCGAGATCAAAGATTAGTCTCTGAAGTTTTTAAACTGGAAAGGTTGACCTAACTCAGCAGTACGAATTAACTGCATAACTTCCTGTAAATCGTCACGCTTTTTGCCTGTAACGCGTACTTCTTCACCTTGAATAGCCGCTTGTACTTTCAACTTCGAGTCTTTGATCAGTTTCACAACTTTTTTAGCCATGTCTTTATCAATGCCCTGCTTCAGTGCCACCTTACGTGCAAACGTTTTACCACTGCGCTCAACATCTTTTAATTCAAAGCTACCAACATCTAGGCCACGCTTTGCTGCTTTACCAACAACCATGTCAAATAGCTGCATTACTTGCTGTTCAGATTCAGACTTCAGTTGGATCACTTCATCTTTTAACTCAATAGAAGCTTCTACACCACGAAAGTCATAACGCGTCTCTAATTCTCTATTTGCGTTATCAACTGTATTTTTCGCTTCCGTCATTTCTATTTCAGATACAATATCAAAAGAAGGCATTGCTCTCTCCTCAAAACAAATTTGCCTTGAATTATAACAACGCAATCAAGTAATAAGATACCGTTTTATTTAGCAGCCAATTTATAAGGTGACGTGAACAGTCAGCAGTACATTTAGAAGGCGTTATATTAAGCTTTTACGTTAATCCACTTTTCAGTTTTCAATGTTATACTGGGCTTCCATCAAGTTGAAGTTGGAGTGCTTGTGACAAGACGAGTATATCAAACACTATTACTATTATTTTTGATAGCCTTTACTTATCTGTTTGCTAGAGAGGTTCAAGTTCAGAGTATTCGAATAACGCATTTGGATAAATTGGCACATTTTGCTGTCTTCTTTATGCTTGCTTTTTTCTCATACCACGCATTTAAGTTTAAACCTTGGTTTCATATGGTGTTACTAACAAGCTATGGAGCATGTATTGAATGGATGCAATCCACTATACCTTACCGTCAAGCTTCAATGGGAGACTTTATCGCCGATGTATTAGGGGCACTAAGTTACTTTGTACTTCTGTGGTTAATGCGTAAATATCAAGCTCGTAAAAGCAGTTAAGCAGGCAAGACATAGTGAACGATATTCACATATTAGGAAAAGGTGCCGTAGGTCTCTTATTTGCAAACCGTCTTGCGCAACACAACGCTGTGACATTAATCACGCGCACGCCCACGTCAGCACCTTTTCACATCATTGAGAATGGCTTCACCAAGCAAGTGCCAGCAAGACGTACTACGTTGGCTTCTCAAAAGAGCGGTATAACCAACTGCTTAATACCGGTTAAAGCCTACCAACTTAGCCAAGCAATGCGCGAAATCAGCCCGCATTTAAGCGACAACGCCAATATAATCATAAGCCACAATGGTATGAGTGATTTAACAGAAGTGGCACAGCACTTAAAGCCGGACCAAGCACTCTTTTTCTTAACGACCTCTATGGGAGGTATGAAACCCGATGCCAATACAGTTAAACATACGGGAGCAGGCCTCACGCAATTTGGCGCGTACAACTTCGTTGCTAAGCAGCGCCAACAAAGCGTGTTTGATGAACTACTAAAGCCCTGCATTCATCCTCTGGAATTGGTACCCAATATGTCAGAGGTTCGTTGGCAAAAGCTATGTGTAAATATTGCTATCAACCCTCTCAGTGCTTTGCATCAATGTAAAAATGGCAAACTCCGAACGCCTACACATGCACGTCAAATCTTAGCCCTGTTAAATGAAGCATGTCATATTGCGTGGCTTGAAGGTGTAAATTTGAAGCTTTCAGCAGAGTTGGAGCGAGCTTACAATGTCATGAAGCTCACAGCAAAAAATAATTCTTCTATGGCGCAGGATATAAAACACCGACGCCGCACAGAGGTGGATGCGATTTGTGGGTTTATCGTAAAACAAGCGGCCAAGCATGGTGTCTCAGCCCCAGAAAATGAACGCCTTTGGCAACTAGTTAAACAAAAAGAGCGGGCTTAAGCCCGCTCTTTTATGGTCTGTATACTTTCACTTTTGTGAAGCCATTTTCGTGCAATATTAAAGCTTGCAGCTGACTCATAACTCCTTTACTACAGTACAAGTAGTAATCCTTATCCTGAGGTAGATCACCAAACTTGGTCGCTAGGCGGAAGAACGGTAAATGGACAACTTCTACACCTTCAAGCTCAAGGGGATCTGCATCCTCTTCTTCAGGCGAGCGAATATCTACTACAACTGCATTCTCCGGCAGCTCAGAAACATTTTCTGCTTCTTTGACTTCTTCTTTTGCCTCTTCTTCAATATCTCGAATATCTTTTATCGTGGCATTCTTTACTACAGTATCTAATACATCAAAATCAAACTTGGTTTCTTCTGCTTCAATTTTTTTCAAAACAGCTTTAACAGTTGGTTTCTTAGATATTACACCACAATATTCAGGCATGGCTTCAGCCATTTCACAAGTACCGATGTCTCTGGCAATGCGAATAATTTCTTCTTTATCATGTTGAATAAGTGGTCTTAAAATTAGCGTTTCTGTCACTCTATCAATCACGCTTAGGTTAGCCAGTGTTTGACTTGATACCTGACCAATACTCTCACCAGTAACCAGTGCTTGTATACCAAGTTTATTGGCTACTGCACTGCCCGCACGCATCATCATACGTTTAAGAACCACACCCATCTGGCTGTTTTCTACATTTTCTAAAATCTCAGCGACAACTGGTTCAAAATCAACCGTAATGAATTTAACGCGGTGTGTTGAACTGTATTGTTTCCATAAGTAATGACTGACTTGCTTCACGCCAATTTCATGAGCTGCACCGCCAAGGTTAAAGAATAAAAAGTGCGTACGCGCACCCTTTCTGATCATTTGATAGGTGGCAACACCAGAGTCAAAACCACCTGAAACCAAAGATAAAACATCTTCTTGCGTAGGTAGTGGGAAACCGCCCAAACCTCGGTGCTGGCTTCTGACGATATAAGCAAATTGGTCTTTAATCTCAATTTTAACTGTTTCTTGAGGCTTGCTCAGCTTGACGCTTGCAGATTCTACATTTTGGTTCAGACCTCCACCGACATATCGCTCTACATCGCTAGAGGTAAAATCATGATTACCTTGGCGTTTCACTCTGACACAAAAGGTTTTGTTTTCAATCTGCGTTTTTACCAATGGTAATGTATGCTGGAAAATATCGTCTAATGTTTCAAATTGCTCTTCTTGCACCTCTAAAAACAGCACAATACCCGGCACACGTTTGAGACCATCGATTAGGGCTAAGCGAGTATTTTCATCACTCAACTTACTGACAACCGTAATATTATCCCAGTTGTTCTTAACCGTTATAGCTTCGTCTACACGACCGAGCAGCAACTTGATATTTTTTTCCAAAATTTTTGTAAAACGCTTTCGCACCGATTTGCTTTTGATAACAATTTCAGGGTGCAGCTTGACGATAAATTTAAGCATAAGAAGTCACTCTTTGGTGTGAAACTACAAACGTATTAAACGTCCAATCATTTTAAGGCGCGGGATTATAACAAACTTATTAAAGACTAGGAAATAAACAATTGAATTGGCAACTTTGTGAACCATAAACAACTAGAGACTGTAGGGAGATGAACAGCCTCTAGCATCATAAAAATGCGTGTTAGGCGATACTAGGTAACGTTGTGTCTGCTTGCTCTTGGTAGTAATCCCTCAGTTGAGCAATTTTTTCTCTACTTAAATCCGTGGCATATGGCTTGAATAGCATCAACACTTTCACGATGCCATTGTAAATATCTTTTTGTTCCAGCACCCCTGTCATTCTGCGTGCCTTAACATAGGGTGTCCAGAAACTTACTACCATTTTTAGCATGTGAGCGAGCTCATCGGTATCTGTATCTTCAATATCAATCACACCCGCATCGCGTAAGCCAATCACAACCGCTTTGACCTGTTCAAACAAATGGGCCTGAAATTCTATGTAGTCACTTTTTAGCGCCTTATCACGCGCTAAGATATCGGTCAGATTGTCATAAAAGAAATGGTAGCGCCACATTAGCTCAAATAGAGAGTCTAAATATTGTGTTAGCTGCTCCAAAGGCTCATGTTCGATACTCAAAGGTTTAAAGTGAGTTCTTAAATGCTCACTGTAAAGGGAAAAAATATGACGAATAATGTCTTCTTTATTTTTGAAGTGATAATACAAGTTGCCAGGGCTTATCCCCATGTTTGAAGCAATATGATTAGTCGTAATTGCTCGTTCACCATTTAGATTGAACAGTGCAATGCTCGTACGAATTATTTTTTCCTTGGTATTCATATCCAACTCTCTTTACACGCTTAATTGAATTTTGTTGGGTCACTCGCCCACTTGGTTATCAGAAAATAGCACTAAACATATGCAAGGTTAAATGAGCAAATTTGAAAGCAGACCAGTGAATTTGCTTAAGAAGCTTGCTAACATAGCAAAAATTTTTTGCGTTGCAACAATCCAATGAAAGTAATAGCTCTTTATCCAGGTACATTCGACCCACTAACTAACGGGCATTCAGATCTTATCAAGCGAGCTGCCAAAATGTTTGATACGGTATTGCTTGCCATAGCACACAACCCATCAAAGAAGCCTTGTTTTACTTTAGATGAGCGTGTAGAACTTGCTGAGCAGGTACTTGGCGACATACCGAATGTCAAAGTAATTGGGTTTTCAGGGCTGTTAGTTGACCTTGCCAAAGCACAAAATGCGAACGTACTGATAAGAGGTATACGCGCAGTATCTGACTTCGACTACGAATTTCAGCTAGCCAATATGAACCGCCGACTTTACCCTCAACTGGAGAGTGTATTTTTAACACCCTCAGAGCGTAACTCGTTTATTTCATCCACACTGGTAAAAGAAGTTGCCTTGCACCATGGTGATGTCAGTGAGTTTGTTGATCCTATTGTTGCAAATGCACTCATGGAGAAACTACACAAATGAAGTTAAGGCGTATTTCTGCAGTTTGCCTATGCGCAATTTCTCTTCATATAGAAGCGAGCCCTTGGATTACAGCGCAAGATAGCAGCACCAAACACTCTATTGATTTACTGGTCAGTCATGGCCTGATTAACCGTCCCGTTAACCAGTACCCTTTATTTTGGCAAGGCATTGCTGAAGATCTGAGTAATATCGATTCAACAAAACTGTCGGAACAAACTGCATTTGCTGTCAGCCATTTGAGGCATGCCCTAAGCATCGATAAACGAACTACTCGCTCAGGTATAAAAGCCCATTACCACAAAGCACCGAGCACGCGCTCTGGTTTAGGCGAAAATACCCGTGCAAAATCAGGTATTCAGAGCTTTGGTGAGTTAACCAGTGACATTGTGAGTGCTCGAGTTCAGGTTAATTACGCTGATGATGCTTTGGATGGCAAATACATTAACCACCATGGTAGTCATGTGGCCGTGCTTTTAGGCGACTGGGCGTTAAGCGCGGAGCGACTTGACTATTGGTGGGGGCCAGGTAACGAAACAGCGCTGCTTCTATCGAATAACGCCTCACCAATGAAAGCAGTTAGACTGAGTAGAGCCAACACAAACTATAGTGGTCCAAACTTCTTATCATTTATAGGCCCTTGGCAAATCACGGCAATTATTGCCAAACAACAGCCCCATGAGCAAGAAGGCGACTTCTGGGGCGCACGCTTTTCAGCTTCTCCGCTACCAGGATTAGAGCTCGGATTTGCGACCACTGGTAGCGACTTCGTCTATTTAACACCAAACAACGGTGAAGAGAGCAAAAAGCAACGCATCACGAGTATTGATTTTAAATACTCGACACTGATTGGCGTTCATCCATTCGCAGTATACGGTGAGTATACAGGTGACAATGAGTCAGGCGCACTGCCAGATCAGCCCATGTTTACGCTCGGTATTGAAAGCTACTGGGCACAGGAAGATAGCCGAACCAAAGCATTTATTGAATATAGCGATACTGTGACAGACTGTAATGCACAATCAAGTAGTTTTCAGTGCCACTTTGAAACACCGGGTAATGGCTCCGATTATCGTGAAAAGGGCCAGTGGCTGGGAGCATCTATTGGTCCTCAAGCAAAAAGCTTAACAGTCTCAGCTGATTACTTTCAAACCAATGGCGTGGGCGGTTTTATCAAGTTGAAACGTTCCGAATTTGAAGCCTTGCAGTTAGATCGAACTTTTATTGAAGTTGGTTATCAGCAGGGAGTATTAAGTGGGCTAATGAAAGCCAGTTTCAGTATTTGGAAAGATAAAACACCACAGCTAAATGACACCCAAAACGCACTTTCGTTTAGTTGGGAATATCAATTCTAAAGTTATTTGGGCTGTGTCCACACAGCCCAAATGTTAAGCTTGCTTTGCTCGCCAGAGTTTTTTCGATACCAGTAAAATACCCAGTAAATCTCGGTTAAGAATAACAACGCCCACCATTATTAAATCTATAACATTTACGGTAGTTGAGTAGAAATACCACAGCGCCCAAGGCTTGTAATTTCCTAACATGTATGAATCGATAAACATCGCTAAAAAAAGTGCCGAGTTAATTGAAAGCCCAATACAGCAGTAGACAATGACAGGTTGAACGACTTCGCGTTTAAAGAATATTTGCCGCGCAATTAACATGCCGACAATCGTGAAAACGTCGTAAGCGAGTAAAATACCAAAATCACTGGGTTGAAACTGAGTAGATAAAGAAAGGTCACTTACACCATAAGATACTGCCAGAATAACGGAGCAACAAAGCGCTTGTAAATTTTTATTAATGGCAAGAACATAAAAAGATATGTTCATTAAACTCGCCATAACGAAGCCCCAAATAACAAGGGCTCCTATACTTAATCCGAAATAATCGTATGCCATTAGCCTTGTGGCAGCTAGCCCCCATAAGGTGGTTTAGGGTATATACCACTACCACGAGCGCCTGAAACTGCTCTTAAATTCACTTCACTTTCAATAACATTATCAGAAAGCACCTTTGCTTTGCTAGTACTATTAGATGAATTGGTACGCTTTCGCTTAAATATAGACATTGTTTTCCCTTTATAAATATTTGCGCCACCCATGGATATGAAAAAATTCATACGGGTAACCATATTGATGGGCAACACACTGCAACACCCGGGCCACATCATATAGAAAAAAAACAAAAAATTCACCTACGTTAAAAAAAACAGTTAAATGTTTAAAAAACGTACCAGAACAATGGCATGTTTTAAGTCAGTGCTGGCCGAAATCAAAATTAGATTGTAAGCATTTACACACAGCAAAGCGCAAATAAAATAAAGACCACTAAAAATAAGGCCACCATCATTGGCGGCCTTATCTAGCGTTTACTGCAAAGTCTGAAGTTACGAAGATGTCAGAGATTTAGCTGATTTGAGAGCTTCAGTGACACGCGGCAAAGATGTGCCCCCCAAAGCTTGACGTGCGGCAATGCAAGCGGCAATTTCTAGCCGCGCATAAACATCATTGTCAATTTGTGGACAAACGCCCTGAAATTCATCAAGTGTCAGTTCCTCAAGGTTTTTCCCTTGAGAAATAGCAAGCTGTACTAGCTGTCCCACAATATGATGGCCCTCTCTAAACGGAATATTTTTTGCGACCAGATAGTCAGCCAATTCTGTTGCATTGGCATGCCCACCTTTAGCTGCGGCTAAAGTCGCTTCAGCATTGACTTTTAAACCCCCAATACATGCTTGAGCCATATGTAAAGATGCAATCCACGTTGGTAGGGCATCAAAGAGCCCCTCTTTGTCTTCTTGCATATCTTTATTATAAGCAAGCGGCAGTGCTTTTAATGTCATCATCATGGCACTAAACGCCCCAAAAACACGGCCCGTCTTGCCTCGGATCAACTCCAATGCATCTGGGTTCTTCTTTTGTGGCATCAAAGAGGAACCTGAAGTCACATTGTCTGACAACTCAATAAACCCAGCTTCTCCGCTATTGTAAAAAATTAAATCTTCTGCGAGACGTGACAAATGCATCATTGAAATAGAGGCACAACTGAGCAACTCCACAACAAAGTCTCTATCTGATACCGCATCCAAACTATTTCTTGTCGCACAGTTAAAGCCTAGCTCCTGAGCAAGCTTTTCCCTATCAACAGGGTAAGCCGTGCCAGCTAGGGCCCCGCAGCCCAAAGGACATTCATTTAATCGTTCAATAGCCCCAGTTAAACGGCTGGCATCGCGCTCAAGCATTTCAACATACGCCAAGCACCAATGGCTAAATAACACGGGCTGTGCACGTTGCAAATGCGTAAATCCGGGTAAGATAGTACCCAACTCGCGCTCTGCCAAAGCAATTATTTCTACTTTTAACTGATTAATTGCTTCTAAAACCTGTTGCGCAGTTTGGCGACTCCATAAGCGAAAATCTGTTACAACCTGATCATTGCGGCTCCGCCCTGTATGTAGCTTCTTCCCCAAGTCACCGACTATTTCTATTAGCTTTGCCTCCACATACGAATGAATATCTTCATATCCACTATGTGCTATTTCCTGTGGTGCTTGTTTAGCGTCTTCTAGGAGTGTATTCAAGCCGTTAACAATACGCTCATGCTCTTCATTGGTCAGTACTTCAACTTGCTTCAATGCACCGGCCCAAGCTATAGAACCAACTATGTCTTGTTCCACTAGCTGATAATCAAAAGGCAAAGAGTCATTAAATTGCTTAAATGCTTGATCAGGCCCCGTTGAAAAACGACCTCCCCATAATGCCATTGCTTTACTCCTCTCACTCAATGCTATGATTTCTGTTTATTTAATGCAGCGATTCGACTGGAAAGCGAGAACAAGCGAATAAACCCTTCCGCATGAGATTGGTCATACACATCATCTTCGCCAAATGTTGCAAAGTCTTCACTATATAAACTATTTATGGATTGTTTTTGTACCGCAGTAACGTGACCTTTATAGAGCTTGAGTACAACCTCTCCTGACGCATCTACCGTCAGGGCTTGCGCCGCGGCTAAAATTGAGTCTTTAAGTGGTGTAAACCAACGCCCATCATAAACAAGGTGAGAAAACTCACTGGACAATGTTTCTTTCCATTTTCGGCTAGATTTATCTAATACCAGTTCATCGATAGCTTGAAGTGCAGCCATGATCACCGTGCCACCTGGTGTTTCATAGCAGCCTCTAGACTTCATTCCAACAAGGCGATTTTCGACAATATCAATACGCCCAACACCATGCGCAGCAGCAATATTATTGAGCTTAACCAAGCATTGATACGGGCTATAACGCTCACCATTTACTCCGACAACCTGCCCTTGCTCCACCAACAGCGAGACATACTCGGCTTTATCTGGCGCTTGCTCAGGAGATGTCGTTAACGTCCATACTTGATCGCTGGGTTGATTCCAAGGATCCTCTAGCTCTCCCCCTTCATGGGAAATGTGCCAAATATTGGCATCTCGACTATAAATTTTTGTTGCTGATGCAGAGCACGGTATTTGCCTTTGTGCGAGATAATCTAGTAAAGATTCTCGGCTTGATAACTCCCATTCTCGCCATGGTGCAATCACCTGAAGATCCGGAGCAAGTGCTGAAAAACAAGATTCAAATCGGACTTGATCGTTACCTTTGCCGGTACAGCCATGTGATAGTGCGTCAGCACCTACCTTACGCGCCACTTCTACCTGAGCTTTGGCTATGATAGGACGTGCCATAGACGTGCCTAACAAATATGTACCTTCGTAAACAGCACCCGTTTGCAGTGTGGGATAGATATAGTCACTTACAAGCTGTTCTTTTAAATCGACGATATGACATTCACTGGCACCAGAAGCCAGCGCTTTTTCTTCAACCCCCACCAGCTCTTCTTCACCCTGACCTACGTCGGCAACGAATGCAACAACTTCACACCCGTAATTTTCTTTTAACCAAGGCACAATTGCAGACGTATCTAAACCACCAGAATACGCCAGTACTACCTTCTTTACTTCACTCATAACTTGAACCTTTATTGAAATTGGTTGTTTAACAAGGTAACCAGCAGGGCATTCTGGGCATGCATCCGGTTTTCCGCTTGTTGAATAATTTTTGAATTTTTGCCATCCATAACCGCAGAAGTTATTTCATACTCTCTATGGGCGGGCTGGCAATGCAAGACCGTTTGAGCACCTGTTTGCTCTACCAATTGTTGATTGATTTGGTAAGGCATAAACACGTCTTTGGCTTGCTCTAAAGTGACATTACTTCCCATCGATACCCAAGTATCGGTGTATAGAATATTAGCACCGGCTGCAGCTTCCACACGGTCACTCACCATAATACTGGCTCCATTGACCGCTGCCATTTGTTCAGCCTGCTTAACGATCTGCGCATCTGGCGAGTGACCTTTTGGACAAACTGCCACAAAATCAACACCTAAACTCGCCGCTAGCAACATCAAAGAGTGAGTCACATTATTACCTTCACCGAGATAAGCGAGCTTCAAGCCACTAACTTCTCCATATACTTCTTGTATCGTCATAAAATCAGCCAATGCTTGGCATGGGTGATAAAGATCACAAAGGCTATTAACAACAGGCACAGAGGCATAGTCAGACAGCGTAGTTAAAGTGCTATGATGATTGACTCGCGCGACAATGGCGTCTGCCCATGTCGAAATGTTTAACGCAAAGTCTTTAACCGACTCTCTGCTGCCCATCGCGCCGTTTTGCTGATCCAAGTACACAGCATGCCCGCCGAGCTTGTTGATCCCAATATCAAATGACAGCCGAGTACGTAAGCTGGGTTTTTCGAATAAGGTCACCACCGACTTACCGGCCAGAGCTTGTGCAAAATCTTGTGGTTGCGCTTTAATTTGATGTGCAAGAGAAAGCAGCTTGAGCAATGCAGCTTGATCAAACTCCAAGCCCGTAATAAATACATTTTCCATGATGTTTCCTAAGGTAATATTTGAGTTCCGACATGTTCACCTTTAATTAAGGCGACTAAGTTTTCTGGCTTTTGCCAACTGGAAATGTATACGCCTCGTCGTAAATGTTGGGCAGCGTGAAGACTGGTCTTAACTTTGACCTCCATCCCGCCCACAATAACCTTCTCTTCGATTAGTGCTGTGATTTGATCTGAACTTAAAGTATGCAACGGCTGTTTTTGTGCATTCAAAACAGCTTCAACATCGGTCATAAAAATTAATTCGCCATTGACCGATTGTGCTATTGCCGCAGCAGCCTCATCTGCGTTGACATTGTAAAGCTCGCCATTTTCTCCAATCCCAACAGAGCTTACTAAAGGGATCCGGCCAAAATTCATAAGTTGCTTGAGTAACCCAAGCCCTTCCTCGCTGTAACATGTACCAACTTGACCCAGTGCCTTGAGTTTTTGCTTGGTCATCAAGCCAGCTTCATAAAGGCTTGTTCCAACAGGCTTTAGGCCAGCGACTATTGCTTGTCCCATCAGTTGCTTATTGGCGCAACCCGCTAACGCACCAACAATATAGGGCATTTGTTCTTTAGGGCTGATTCTCAGTCCTTGATGCTTAGCAGTGGCAAATCCTGCATCTTGTAGCCAACTATCCACCAATGCTCCGCCACCATGAACAACAACAAATTGCTTGTCACCTTGTTCAATTAAGCTTGCCAATACTTTAAACAGTTCTAGCGCCGCTTGCTCAGTATTGAGAACCGCTCCGCCAACTTTCACTACCCATGTTTGTTTTGCAGTCATGACTAATCCTTTAACCCCAACGTCGCGTTAAAACCGCTCGCAATATTCATACACTGTAAAGCCTGACCAGCAGCACCTTTCAAAAGGTTGTCAATAGCCACTACAACGATGAGTTGCTGACCCTGCTGCTGCCAACCTATGTCTACATAAGGTGTGCCCGCAACACTTTTAATTGACGGTAATACGCGGCCTTTTAAACGAATCAGCGGTTCGTCAGCAAGTGTTTGATAAGCTTGGGTAACATCGTTTTCGGTAACGTTGTCAGCGAGTCGTACATAGATGGTTTCGAGAATACCACGTGAAAAATTACCTAAGTGTGGCGTAAATAAAATAGGATGATCTAAGTATTGAGTAATTTCAGGACCATGTCTGTGATTAAACAAACCATATGGTGCTAAAGACACCTCGCAAAATTGCGTATTAATGGCTGCTTTTCTACCCGCCCCTGTCACCCCAGAAACCGCATTAATAATAATTTGGCTGTCGGCAAGTAGGCCCGATTGCTTTAAAGGCTTAAGCGCATTGAGTGCCGCAGTCGGGTAACAACCAGCTACCGCGACTAGTTTTGCTTTCGCAATATTCGCTTTATTCCACTCCACAAGGCCATATGCCGCGCTGTCGAGCAATGTTTGATGGTTATGAGAAAAACCATAATATTGCTCGTATTGAGAAGCACTTGCTAAACGGAATCCACCAGACAAATCAAAAACCTTTACCCCTAAATCGAGAAACTTAGGCGCTAGCTCAACGCTAACTTTGTGATCCGTGCATAAGCAAACGTAGTCGGAAGATTGAGCAATTTGAACATAGCTTTCATTGCATAAAGGCAATAGCTCAAGATCTAATAGGCCACTGTGCTCTGGATATAAATCACTGAGCAACTTGCCTTTGTCTAAGCTTTGCTGAGAAACATAACATCCTTTGAGATTAAAATTTGGATGGCTGGCTATTAATTTGGCTAATTCTGCACCACTATAACCACTGGCGCCTATAATAGAAACATTCAACATCGATAACTCTTATATTTGATTAATTAGGGAGTCAAATTTGCTATAGATGAAATGTTCGTCGCATTTTGCCAGCCCTCAATAATTATTCTGTAAAAATGAATTGATATTCATACTAAACACATATAAATTTTTATGCAACATCTTTGAATAAATATTTTGGAGAATTATGTCTCTTCCTAGTTTTTTAGAAATGTACAAAAGCCTTATTGCACAACCATCAATTAGCGCAATTGATAAAAGGCTAGATCAAAGCAATAAAGCCGTCATTAATACATTAGCAGCATGGTGTAGTGATCTAGGGTTTACAGTGGAGATCACAGAGCTCGAAAGTGTCCCGGGTAAATTTAATTTGTTAGCTAAACGCGATCCGCTAAACAGTGCGCATACGGCTGGTGGGTTGATGCTGGCTGGCCATACCGATACGGTACCGTACGATGATGCGAGGTGGAATTCAGATCCATTTACTCTGAGCCAAAAAGATAACAAACTATTTGGCCTTGGAAGTATTGATATGAAGGGCTTTTTCGCATTTGTTTTAGAAGCTATTAAGACGCTTGAACATAAGAACCAAAAAGCCCCTATTTTGCTCTTGGCAACTGCTGACGAAGAAACAACCATGGCAGGAGCACAACAAATTGCGAAACATCAACAATTAAAGCCTGATCATTGCGTAATTGGTGAACCTACAGATATGGTGCCGGTATTCACACATAAAGGACACATGAGTAGCGCCATTCGCATAACTGGACGCTCAGGACATAGCTCAGATCCAGAGCGGGGATTAAACGCCATTGAGATCATGCAACAGGTCATTACAAAACTGTTACACCTCAAAGAGGAACTTAAGAATAAATATTCAATAGAGCATTTTGCAGTGCCGCACCCGACCCTCAACCTAGGGCATATTCATGGAGGAGACAATGCCAACCGCATATGCGGCTGTTGTGAATTGCATATTGATATACGTCCGCTGCCCGGTTTGAGTATTATCGAGCTTCAACAAATGTTATTGGCGGCAACGCACTCAATTAATGAACAATATCCTGGCAGTGTGGATGTAATCGATTTACATGACCCTATTCCTGCCTTTCATGGACAACCAGACTCAGGGCTCGTTAAGCTCGCAGAAAAGATATCAGGTCAACGAGCTATTGCAGTCAATTATTGTACTGAAGCGCCCTTTTTACAGCAGTTAGGATGTGAAACCATAGTAATGGGACCTGGCTCAATTCAGCAAGCCCACCAGCCTGACGAACATTTAGCAATGGAAAAAATAAAGCCCAGTCAGAAAATGATCACAGACTTGATAAACAAATGCTGTTTTGAAGATAAACAAAAAGCAAGCTCATAGCTTGCTTTTTCTATACAGTTGGTTTGATCTCAATAATTACTTAAGCGTTTCTTTTCGTTCATTGTAGTAGTCAATGAGATCATCGATAGCCTGCTGGCAATATTCTTTGATACCAGATACCAACATGTGCTTTTCACCAAAGCCAACTTTTTTGCCCTGGCTCAATAGTTCAAATCGCAAGATAATTTTTCCTCGCTTGCCCTCGTAGCTAAACTCTGGCTCAGCGGCTTGGAGTGTTACTTCCTTCAGCTCTAGCGTATCTAAGTGAATAGACATCGACTCATAGATGACCATAGGTCGAGCGGGATTAATCATCACTTCCTGCTGACCCATAAGTGGAATAATCACATGTGGGAATGCTTTGCCAGAAAATGCAACGTAGTTTTTAATCAAACTTTCCACTAATTCTGTACATTGCTTACTCTCACCAGAGCGCTTAACAGATAGCATCACTTTTTCGTTAGACACGATATCAAACGCGTCACTTCCTTGCGGAAACTCAAGTTGAGATGTCTCATCAACCATTCCCGAAAAGGTAAAGTGCATATCTTCACTCACACCATACTTATCTAAAACTAAAGAAAACAGTAAGTCTCCAGGGACACAAAACTTCTTAGCGTCAATATCGTGCAAAGGGTTAAAATCATCCGCTACTTGCTTTGCGAATTGACTGCCTTGTTCACGGCTGATCACGAGTTTATTGGTTTCTTCTTGATAGTAAGGTGTAAGCATAGTTAACTTCTTTCTTGCATGAAAATCGCGCTATATTAGCAGAATTTAAGCACAGAGAGGTCATATCTGTGCTTTTGTATTGTAACGTCAAGTTTCAAAAGGCTTTTTATAATTAATATATGAGATTGGACTACCTTTATAAATCAGTAGCCCTTTAAGCAAATTAAAAACTTTAGGCTCTATTTAGACGAATCACACAGCTAAAATTACAGTACTGCACTGAGAGGCTCTTGGCCCCAGAAAAATAGGATTAACACTGCCAACAGTATAAAAATGCCATAGGCGAGCCCACCTCTTTTCATTTTAGGAGCTGGTGCATCAATAGTACTTTTGCCAGTTATGAGAGATTTCAGTAAGTTTACGCCTTTGATACGATATATAACAATGGCTGCGACATGAAAAACAATTGCAGTCAGCAGTAAATCAATGTTGAAATGATGGATATCTCCTGCCAATTCCGCCAACTCATAGCTGATATACGAAACAAGTGGCCCCTCCATCAAAATATCATCTGTGGTCATTAATCCAGATATAAGTTGAATAAAGATCAGTACAAAAAAAAGCAGTACCATGATACTGCCCGCGGGATTATGTCCCACATGTTGAGATTTGGATTTCAGTGCTCGAACGATATGTTTAGGGCTGTGGAATAGGCCACGTAGCTTTGCCGTTTCACTGCCAATAAAACCCCAAACTATACGGGTCATCATGAGTGCCAGTAACAGATAGCCAACCACAAAATGTAAATCTAGCCACCCTTCCTCACCTGAAAAATACAAAACTGCGATCCCAATGACCAGAAGCCAATGAAAACCCCGTATAAAGCCGTCCCAAACTTTTGTCATAATTGCCCCGATGACTGTGTGTTTTGCTCAAAGATTACCTGAGCAAAGTCACAAAAACGATGCTTTTATGAAAATTGAAGCGATTTTATTGAGATAAGCCAAACAAGGTTTTAATTATTTGCGTAAAGTATCCAAATTAAGGATACGAGGCACAACTCACTGCGGCTGCACCTCGATTTATCATTAAATGCTTGCGCGAATAATGTTTCTACTTTTTTCAAGAGTCACAGCTTGGTGTTCACCTAATGCGGTCATTCCGTGTCTTTCCAACTGTTCAGTGATTTTATTCACCGCGTCTTCACCAATATCGTAATCAGCCAAGCGTGTTTTCATATTGACACTGTGGAAAAACTGTTCTGTGAGTTCAATCGCTGTGGCAATCGCACTGTCTTCATCTGCGATATCTAGACCTAAAACACGCTCTGCATATTGCAGTAATTTATCGCGTTTCGTCTCTTTTTGCTCCGCCATCATTCTTGGTAAGATAATAGCTAGAGTTTGCGCATGGTCCAGTCCATAAACAGCAGTGATCTCATGACCAATCATGTGCGTTGCCCAATCTTGTGGCACACCCGCTCCAATTAACCCGTTTAATGCCATCGTCGCCGACCACATAACATTGGCGCGCACTTTATAATCCACGCTTTCAGATACGAGCTTTGGCCCCTCTTCCATTAACGTCATCAGCAACCCTTCCGCAAAGCGGTCTTGAACTTTTGCGTCCACTGAGTATGTTAGATATTGCTCCATAGTATGTACAAATGCGTCCACAACCCCATTAGTCAACTGTCGCTGAGGCAATGTTTTCATTACTTGAGGGTCCAATACCGCAAACTTGGGCTGCACTTCAATCGAAGCAAATGGCAGTTTATCGTGAGTCTCACTATTTGATACCACACTAAAACTATTCGATTCTGAACCGGTTGCTGGTAGAGTCAGAACCACACCTATCGGCAACGCCGAAGAAATTTCAGCGCCTTTACTTAAGATATCCCATGGCTCACCGGAAAAGTTAGCAGCCGCAGCAATAAATTTGCTGCCATCAATGACTGAACCACCACCCACAGCCAAGATATAGTCGAAGCCTTCTTGTTTGATTTTTGCAACAGCTTTCATACATGTTTGATAAGTTGGGTTGGGTTCTATGCCAGCAAACTCGCCCCAAGTAAAATCACGCAATGCTTGGCTTACCTGATCATAAATGCCATTCTTTTTAATACTACCGCCACCATATACAACAATGACCTTTGCATTTTTCGGAATAGCTTTGGTAATTTCAGCTATTTGGTTTTCACCAAAGAAAATTTCTGTTGGGTTGTAAAAATTAAAGTTCAGCATACTTGCCCCTGCTTTGACGACTTGTTTTCATTGCGTTCAGTTTAAAGAGATAACGCCACAAGATCATTATTCAGATCGCAAATCACTTTTGCACACATGCAATAATGAATTAAAATAAACCTTTATATTTGCAAGTGAGAATTTATATGTGGCAAGGTCTGGATATTTTTCTAGCGGTAGTCGAACAGGGTAGCTTTAGTAAAGCCGCACAAGTACTTGATGTATCTACTTCCCATGTCAGCAGGCAAATTCAGCAATTAGAAGAGAGACTTGGCACCGTACTTTTGCAACGTACAACTCGAAGTATCAACCTTACGGATGAAGGCATCGCCTATGCCAGCAAATTAAAAGTGATCCAACAAGAGTTAGTAGACGCCAACAACGAATTGCAAGGTGTTCAGCACACTCCAAAAGGTCCAATCCGTATTACCGGAGCCGGGGACTTTATGGCTAACCGAGTAGCACCTGCTATAGCTCAGTTTTGCAAGCGCTATCCCGAAGTCAGCATTCACATTGATTTTAATGCGAGAAATGTCGACTTAATCGAAGATGGATTTGATTTAGCCATTCGTTTTGGTAGATTACAAGATTCACGGCTAATTGCCAGAAAGCTTAGCTCCCGTAACATGATGTTACTGGCAAGTCCTGACTACTTGCAATCAGCACCGCCGCTAGAGTCTCCCTCTGATTTGCACCATCACAATTGTTTAATCGCAATTTCAAACCGTTGGAGATTTAATCAAAAGCATGGCATCGAAGAAGTAAAAGTAAATAGCAATTGGCGAAGTAACAACCCACAGGCAATCATTCATGCTTGCAAAGCTGGGTTAGGTATAGCGCACCTCGCAGAGGACATTGCTGCTGATTATGTTACACGTGGGGAATTGATCCCGTTACTCGCAGAATACCAAGTGGATGATAACGCATCTTGGCTTATCTACCCGCGTAAAGATCTTATCCCATTACGAGTAAGACTGCTTATTGAGTTTTTGCTTGAACAGTTTAACTAAGAAGCCTACTTGCACCATTTAATGAGATCGTATACGATTTAAATCGCACACGATTAAATCTAGAGAGATATAATTTATGATTTACGAATTTACAGCCAATACGCTACAAGGCAATGCGTATAACTTTGCAGACTTGAAAGGTAAAGTCGTTCTTATTGTCAATACCGCCAGCAAATGTGGTTTAACACCTCAGTATGAAGGCCTTCAACAACTTCATAAGGAATTGGCCACACAAGGCCTAGAAATCATCGGCTTCCCCTGCAATCAGTTTGGCCAACAAGAACCAGGCAGTGCCAGTGAGATCCAACAAGGATGTCTAATAAACTATGGTGTAGACTTTACCATGATGGAAAAAATTGACGTAAACGGCAAACAAGCTCATCCACTCTATACATATTTAAAATCGGCACTACCAGGTTTGCTAACCAACAATATCAAGTGGAATTTTACTAAGTTTCTAATTGGCAAAGACGGTCAGCCACTACATCGATATGCACCAACCACAAAACCTGAAAAGATAAAAGCTGACATTCAAAAAGCACTACAGGCTTAGTTATGAGCGCAAAGTTCCCCGAACTAAATTTAGATAAACAGCTGTGTTTCAGCTTGTATGCCGCATCAAGGCAAGTGACACGTTTATACCAGCCACTACTAAAGCAACATGATTTAACCTATCCACAATACATTGTGCTACTTATTTTGTGGCAAAACGACGGGCTGATGGTTAAAGATATTGGCCAAAAATCTCAGTTGAAAAGTAATACTCTCACACCACTATTAAAACGTTTAGAGCAAAATGACTTGGTCACTCGCAAGCGTGCAAAAGAGGATGAAAGGCAGTGCTATATATATCTGACAGACAAAGGCAAAGCTCTGGAAAATGAATGTGCGTGCATTCCTATGGAAATGTTGGGTCAAACTGATATGTCTATGGATAAACTATTTCAGCTAAAAACACTACTAGACGAGTTTTTACAGTTGCATGAAAATCATGGCGGGTGAACACCCGCCATGGATTGAGCCGTTAAAATTAGCCAATCGTCGGGTATTCGCGATAAGCTTTTTCTAGCTTTTTAGCTTGTTTTTTCGAAACACCAACATGATTAAGCGCCACTCTTAGGCGTGCTCTTGAAAGATCTGAACCGAGCACTTCCATCGCATCCACAACTGATGTTGAAGATGTTTTACCAGTGATAGCAACAAAGATTGGTTCTAAAAACTCTTTAATCTTTAATTCGTGGAAAGTCGCTACACTTTTTGCAATGGCAAAAATCTCAGACTTATTCCAGCTACGCAGTTTTTCCAACTCCCAAATAAAGAACTGTAATGCCTGTGTGATCACAGCATCATCCGCTTTGCCAGCAGTTAAAAGCGCAGGATCGTAACTTGGAATACCACCAACAAAATGACCTGCCAGATCGACTAAATCAGAAAGTGTATTTATACGCGTTTTTGCTTCAGGTAAAACACGCGATAATGTTTGCGTATTAAATTTCCAGTCTACAAAGCGTTGGATCAGCTCTTCGTCAGTTAAGTTCTCTCGGATCCAAAGACCATTCAACCAGCTTAGTTTATCAACATCAAATACAGGTCCACCAAGTGAAACACGTTTCATATCGAAGTGCTCTATCATCTCCGCTAACGTGAACTTTTCACGCTCATCTGGCATTGACCAACCCATACGGCCTAAGTAATTTAATACTGCTTCTGGTAAAAAGCCCATCTCTTTATAGTAGTTGATTGAGGTTGGGTTTTTACGCTTAGAAAGTTTAGATTTATCTGGGTTACGTAGTAACGGTAAGTGACCCAGTACAGGCGCTTCCCAACCAAGATCTTCATATAACTTTAGTAGTTTTGGTGCTGAGTTGATCCATTCTTCACCACGGAATATATGGCTGATCTGCATGTGGTGATCATCGACAACATTGGCCATGAAGTAGGTTGGAAAACCATCTGCTTTTAACAGCACTTGCATGTCGACATTTTCCCAAGGAATTTCAATTTCACCACGCAAATAGTCGTTAAATTTGAATGAACCTTCTTCTGGGATCATCATGCGGATCACGTACGGCTTACCTGCATCTAAGTTTGCCTGTACTTCTTCAGCCGTCAAACGTAGTCCACGGCCATCATACTTAGGGCGTAAACCTTCAGCCATTTGCTCTTCACGCATTTGATCGAGCTCTTCGGCAGTTGCAAAACAATAAAAAGCTTTGCCCTGTTCTACTAACTGATGAGCGAACTTTTGATACAACTCTGTTCGCTCTGACTGACGGTAAGGACCAAATTCGCCACCTACATCGGGACCATGATCCCAATTAAGACCTAACCAACGCAAACTATCCATGATCGCTTGCTCAGATTCAGCCGTACTTCTTACCTGATCGGTGTCTTCAATACGCAATACAAATTCACCGCCTTGCTGCTTAGCGAAACAGTAGTTAAACAGTGCAATATAAGCGGTACCTAAATGCGGATCACCCGTTGGTGACGGTGCAACACGTGTACGGATCGTCATGTTATTTCTCTTAAATTTTTCTAAAGTATTTTCGCTTCAATGCTAGCATAGGCTTGCATAGTGACAAACTACTAGCATCAATAGGCGCTTGTTAAGCCGACTGCTCTAAGCGCTGTAGGTAATTTACAATATCACTTGATTCATATAACCAAGTCACGTTGCCTTGCTCTTCGATTCTCAGGCACGGAACTTTTACTTTGCCACCGTGTTCAAGAAGCTCCTGACGATGCATTTGGTTGCCTTTCGCATCGCGAGTTTCCAATTTAAGACCTTCCCGTTTAGCAGCGCGTCTTACTTTCACACAAAATGGACAAGCCTTAAATTGATAGAGCTTTAGGTTTTGTGTTAATACATCAAGCTGCTGTTGCGCTTCGGCCGTACGCTTCTTACTGCGTGGGGTAAAAATAAAATCAAAAAGCAGGATTAGTCGACCAAGTAACCATCGGATCAATTTCATCTGTATTCTCCCAGTCAAAATTGGCGCTAGGATATCACAAACCTGTGCAACTTACGCACAAAAGATGTGGTTAAGAATTGATTTCTGATTATCAATTAGGACGGACGCATTGCCCTTAGAATAATTCGATGTCAGTCTCTGCTTTGGCTTGCCCAGCAATCCCTAATTCATCAAAGTCAACAACCCGATTGCGTCCATGTTTCTTCGCATGATAAAGCGCAAGATCCGCCTCATGTACTAACTCAGACACCTGACAAATATCGTCTAAAAGCGTGAATCCAATACTAATGGTCAAATGGTTTACTTGAGGGAAAACATAATTCGCAACTACAGCGCGAACTCGATCTAGAAGGCGCAAAGTTTCATTACTATCATGACTTTGGAATAACACAGCAAACTCCTCTCCCCCATAGCGAAAAACAAAATCCTCAGCACGAAAGTTATCTTTCAATTGTTGAGCAACCAATAACAACACCTCATCTCCAATTACATGACCATAGTTGTCATTCACGACTTTAAAATGGTCTATATCGAACAATGCAAGATACCAATGCCTAACGCCTTGTTGTTCGCGCTCAGCGATAAACCCTTCGCCAGTTGTGATCTCAATCACTTTGTCATCAAACGTCTGCCGGTTCAGTAACTGTGTCAGTGGATCTATTCGACTCAAAGCTAACGTATTAAGCTGGTTGTAGAAAACGTTGATTAAATGACCCACCAAGTAACAACGCGACATTGGTATTTTTTCGCCGATCCATAACAACCCCATTACTGCTTTGTTTTTCCTCAACACAATGCAGTAATGATTATCTCCATGCAGGATCTGTTGACTTTTAAGCGTTTCAGCTCTTGCCATTAGATAGTTAATATCAGGTGGGTTTGCAGCAGACGACAAGGACAGTAGTTTAAGTGATTCTTTCTCAGATAAACTGGGTGCCAAATACATCGCGGTGGGTACGTCCGGCAATAGCTCGCATAATATATGCTCAATGCGTTTATACAGATCGTTTTCACTACGCATTTGCAATAAACTAATCGAGAACTCATGTCCGCATGGCGATATATCCACACTTTGGCCTCCCAGTATTGTTACACTGTAAAGCTTAGCCCCTCTATACTAGGTTGCAACGTTATCCAACAGAACCAAGTCATCGCGATGTATCACCACATTGGCACCTTGATATCCCAAAGCCTCATTAATCTGCGCACTGTGCAAGCCTTTAATGCTTTGCATCTCTTTGTGATCAAACGCAATCAACCCTCGGGCAATCACGCGCCCTTTAAGATCTTTTAATTCGATCAAGTCACCTCGGCTAAACTGACCGCTCACATCCGTGACTCCCTTTGCAAGCAAGCTTGCGCCTTTTGTTGAAACAGCTACAACAGCGCCTTGATCACAAATAATTGCACCGCTACAACGTGGGCCTGATAGCAGCCACTTTTTGCGACCATCCAGTGGCGCGTCAAAGCGGATAACCTTTGTGCTTTTGAGTATATCGTTTTGGATATTTAATATCACATTGGGTTCTGCTCCTTTGGCAATGACAGTTTCAATACCAGCTCGTTGAGCAATTTGTGCTGCCTGTAATTTTGTCGCCATGCCACCGGTGCCTAAAGAAGTGCCTGATCCTCCAGCTAATGCAATGATCTCTTCATCGATTTCATCGACACGTTCAATCAATCGTGCATCAGGATTATTTCGAGGGTCCGCAGTAAACAATCCTGATTGATCCGTTAATAGTAATAGGCGATCTGCGTTGGCAAGAATCGCCACCAGCGCCGACAAGTTATCATTGTCACCTACTTTGATCTCAGATGTTGCCACCGCATCATTTTCATTGACGATAGGCACTACATTATGCGCCAAAAGTTGATCTAAAGTATCACGCGCATTGAGATAACGACTTCTGTCTTCAACATCTGCACGCGTTAACAATAGCTGAGCAACAGGGATATCAAACAAAGAAAATAAACTCTGCCAAAGGTGAATGAGCTGCCCCTGACCTATCGCGGCAAGCATTTGCTTCTCGGCTACCGAGTTGCCCACTTCGTTATCCAGTGCTGCGCGACCAGCAGCAACGGCACCACTGGAGACTAACACAACATGCCACCCTAAATTTTTGAGCTCGACACATTGGCGCGCCAAATCTACCAGTCGAGGTTTGTTGAGATATAAACTGCCTGCCGTCAACACACTGGTGCCAAGCTTTACTACTATGACTTTACGTTTAGTCATTAAAAACACCTACATTCAAATCGTGACTATTTTTATATCACGCCGATTGGCAATTGAATACTTTCCAAGCAAGGTGAAGTAATTTTATTCACGTAAAAATGCGTTGTTCACCTTAAACAGAGGTGGGCGTGCTAGAATTCAAGTACTTTGCTCGTATGATCGGCATCAAATCGCTGAGCTATATTACATGGCATACTTAGACTCGGAGGTGAAATTATGAAAAAGCCAAATAACAAAAAGGAATTAATCATGTTGCCATTGCTGATCATCAGTATCGCAATGTGCATTGGCGGACATTTTATTTTGCAACCCAGTTATCAAGATAACCATTGGGCCGAATATAGCTTAGCAGCACTCCCATTCTTAATGTTCGCTGTTGTTATCATCGCTATTAAACTGGCTATTAAAGCCGACAAAGAAGAATGAATTGCGCCAATACGAGAGTTGCAACAGGGCAGATACGTGAGTAATAATTATTTCAATTCTTGTTCTTGAAGAAAAATAATGTATCTATAACCCACTCTATAACAATTAAAAATAAGGCACAGCGTGAAACAGTTACTCTTACTTTGGCTATTGACCGCCAGTCATTGGTGCTACGCACAATTTACCATTATACACAATGTAAATGGCTATACACCGACACGAGCCGGCACGATTCAGCACTTTTCAACGATCGTCATCAAAGATGGTAAAGTAGTTAAAACAGGTGATGAAAGCACCCTAAAACAGTACCCTCAGACTAGCCCAATCGATGGTAAAGGATTGACTATGCTGCCGGGTCTGATTGATGCGCATGGGCATGTTATTGGTCTGGGGCACAACCTTTCACAACTTGACTTACGAAATAGTAAATCAGTGGCCGACGTAGGCAAAAAACTCCAAAACTATGCTCAAAAAAATCCAAGTGGTTGGATCCTTGGCCGTGGCTGGGATCAAACAAAGTGGACACCGAGCTCTTTTCCCACTGCTCGCGATTTAGATAAATACGTTTCAAATCGTCCAGTTGTTTTAACGAGAGTAGATGGCCACGCCATATGGGCAAACTCAAAAGCGATGGAACTTGCTGGTATTAAGCACACCCATACCTCACCAGCTGGCGGCGAAATAATTAGGCTTGAAAATGGCCAACCAAGTGGCATTTTTATAGACAAAGCTGAGCTATTAATTACAAAGCATATTGCTTCACCATCTGCGGGCCAAATCAACAAAGCATTGGATATGGCCGGCAAGCACTTACTGAGTCTCGGTATAACCTCCGTTCATGATGCGGGTATTGATTTTGCGACATGGCAGCTTTACCAACAACGTGCAAAACACCAAACACTACCACTGCGTATTTATGCCATGCTGAGTGCATCCGATTCAAATTTAGATACCATGTTAAAAGCAGGCATCTACAAAGAGCAAAAAGACTACCTCTCAATTAGAAGCGTAAAAATTTATGCAGATGGAGCACTAGGCAGTAGAGGGGCAGCATTGATAGGTGACTATAAAGATCGACCTGGATACCAAGGGTTGATGCTTGAACAGCAATCTAGCTTGGAGGCACTGATAACAAAAAGTGTAAAGCACGGCTTCAGCGCACATACTCACGCAATTGGCGATCGTGCCAACCGTATTGTTTTAGATAGTTACCAAAATGTGTTCAAACAAGCAGGCGGCAAGCTGCTCAGAAATAGAATTGAGCATGCCCAATTGGTAAACCTTGAAGATATTCCTAGATTCAAAGCATTAAAAATTATTCCCTCTATGCAACCTGTGCATGCTACCTCGGATATGCATATGGCTGAAAAGCGTTTAGCGCAATCTCAATTGCAAGGTGCTTATGCATGGCAAACATTTCTCAAACAAGGCGTAAAAGTCGCGGCAGGTTCAGACTTTCCGGTTGAGCTAGCCAACCCCTTTGATGGGCTTTATGCAGCCATTACACGCACAGATAAAATGGCAAACCCAGAGGGAGGGTGGAGACCAGCGGAACGACTAACAAAACAGCAAGCACTGCAGGCGTTTACGTTAGACGCAGCCTATGCGGCTTTTCAAGAGTTTAAACTTGGCAGTTTAGAGCACGGTAAATGGGCTGACTTTATATTGGTTGATCAAGACTATTTTAAATCAGATGTCCATGCACTTTTAAAAACGCAGGTAGAACAAACTTGGATTGCGGGAGAGCGCAAATACATGCGCCCTTAATCTTTGCCTTTGAGTAGCTTAATCAAGTGATAAATATTGACCAGCGCGAGAAGACCGTTGGTCAATACTACAGGCCAAGCACTGATCATTGCGCCGTATATTGTAAAACAAATACAACCGGCCAAGTTAAACCAACGCAATTTAGTTACATTGGTCATCATCAGTGAAACAACTAAGAATACAGATGCAAGATAACCTAAATACTCCCAAGTCATTTGTTCTCTCCTCTTAGTTGGGTTAGCATTAAAAAAACGGCTACAAAAACCGAATAAAGATCCTATCTAGAGATCTTTAAGAGTGTGCTGTAAGCAGGATCTACTCACCAGTCAAACAACCGATTGCGTTAGATCTTAGTTCACAGAACCATAATTGATAAGATACTTATCGCGTTAAGGAATCAATGCGACCAAAACTCACAAAGAAGTAACGCGCATAGCACTTGAATAACGTCGTTCATGCTATCTTTATAATAATTTAATAAATAGGACAATTGTCCGAGAGCCAACCAGATGTTCCAATATCACTTTTCAACCACTTTGGTAGAGCAACTATTAAGTTTTGCAGGTAATAGCTTTCAACACCGCAAAAAAGAAATTTTGATCCATCAAGATGAACCACTGAGTAAACTCATTTTGGTAAGAAGTGGGACTGTATCTTTTAGTTATGATGTCGGTAACGGCAGGCGCTTACTCCTCGGTCAACTTGACTGCAATAATACGCTTATCGGTGAGATAGAAGCTCTTAACAACCAACCCTGTATTTACACCGTTAGTTGCTTAAGTGATGTGCAGTACAACCTTATTGAACTGAAACATTGGCGACAGTTGCTATTAGAGCAACCCGAGTTGAGCTTATACACAGCCCAAACAATTGCAGCCAAGTTTACTGAGAATCAAAAAATCAACTTGGACAAACTGCTATTACCGCTGAGTTATAACATTGCTAAAGACTGTCTTTTAAGAGCTGAGAATAGCCATCCAACATTGCTGCGTGCCTACTCAACGGTTAGTGCTGAAGCTGAGCGATTTGCAACCACAGAAAGAGCCTACAGAAGAGTGGTTAGCGAACTTGTAGAAAAAGGTTTAATTGAAAGAACAAGCTCGGGTCTAAAGCCTATAAATCTGGCGCTTTTGAGCGACTTTGTTGATAGTTTTTCGCAAATTTAATGACAGCAATATTATTGTTTTTTTAACATTTTAAAGTTCAGATCCCAATTTGAGATCAATGTGTTATTATTAAAAGTGAATTTTTGGATAAAGTTAGAACAGTTCACTTGACGAACATTTAATGTACGCTTATCCTCTAATCACTAATTTGCGTGCAGGGCAAGGCTGTCTTACATCTGCAATTGATTAGTTTAAAACTCTCAGTTTACTTGTATTTAAAGGAAAAGGTAAAAATCATGGGAAATAAAAATTTCAAGCTGACTAAACTTGCCCTAGCGTTGGGTGTAACTGTAAGTTTAGCTGGCTGTTTTAGCGACAATGACAACGATGTAACTGTAACTCCGCCAGATCCGGATCCGGGCACAATTACAGTCCCTTCACCAGATACCCCTGAAGCTCTTTCATCATACGTTTCTGTAACTGTAACTGACAGTGCAACAGGCAACGTAGTTGATAACGCTACTATCACGTTCTTTGAAAGCGGTGCAGCTTCAACTAACGTAACAGATTTAGACGGTGCAGATATCACATCTCAAACGTCTGCTGACGGTGCATTCGCATTCAAGACTAAAGATGGCGTTACATCTTTAACTTTAGCGGTTTCTGCTGCTGAGTACCTTGAAGGTTCTGCTGTTGTAGACCTAAGCGGCGACGACAATGCAGTAAATGTTGCTGTTAACCTAGTTAGCAAAGCTAACCTAGCTGTAGCATCACAAGCTGACCTAGCAACTGCAGATGGTAAGCTAGCTGCTGCTCTTTCTGTTGAAGCAAATTCAGATAAAGGTGGCGCAAAGCTTGATATCCCAACAACCGTAACTCTACAAGATGCTGACGGTAACGCTATTTCTGGCACAGTTTCTGTTGAAGTAGCAACGGCTGATTTAACTGCTGAAGCAGGCAAAGCAAGCGCGGCAAGCATTATTCCAGCTGGCCTGAACGCTGGTAACACTACAAATGTACTAGTGCCTGCTGGTATCGTTACTGTAAACATCTCAGCGGGTGACACTGCTGTTAAAACGCTTTCTGAAGCAGTTACACTAACGACTAACTTCCCAGAGACGTACACGAAAGCTGATGGTAACGGCCTAGCTCAAAATGACGCTTTTGACGTATACGCATACGACGAAACAAAAGCTTCTTGGAGCAAACTAGACTCACAAGCAGTTGTTGCTGCAAAGTCTGGTACGGTTTTCCCAGCAAGCTTTGAAACAACTCACTTCTCAAGCTTCGTACCGGTTGAAACGGTAACAGGTTGTTCTGAAGAAATATCTTTCGCGTTCACTGGTGATGCAGTTCCTGCTTCTGGTCTGAACATGAAGATTACTTCTAGCGCTATTGATAAGACTAAGATTGTAAACAGTGCATCTGGCGTACTATACGCTCAAGGCACTGCAGGTGCTGCAGGCATTACATCATCAGCAACGGTTAACGTTCAAGTATCAGACGCAAACGGCAACGTTTGGGGCAACGCAAGCAATGTATCTCTGTGTAATAGCAGTGCAACAGCAGCTGACATCGCAATTGAACTTGATGCGCCTGTAACTTATGTAGACCAAGACTTCAGCCTAACATACACGTGTAGTAACACTGACCAGCCTAACAACCAACTAGCATTCACTGGTGCATTGGTTCGTTATAACCAAGAAGGTAAAGCACCTCTAATCGCGGCTGAGACAGATGGTACTTACGCTCTAACTGGTCTTGTTTCTGGTGCAACGTATGAAGTATCAGTAATTCCAGTAGGAGTAGATGTTGGTGATGCATCACTAACTGTACCTACATTCACTGCTGCGGCAGGTGAAGCAGTATCGTTCAATGTTGGACGTAGTAACTGTCAAACTAGCACAGTGACTGGTAGCGGTAGCTAATAATTAAGTAAACTGAACATAAAAGCTGCGATTTATCGCAGCTTTTTTTTATCCTTTAATTTGTCTCTGCTTTATACAAGCAAAAGCTTTGATAATTTAAGCTCCTAATACCACCCTCTCCCCTTTCCTAGCTGCATAAAAATGTTTACGAGTGCCCAAGCTAGCAATTGACTCAGCACAAGCCTCACAGCCATTCTGGGTTGTTAGAATAGAGTGCGTAATTGCACAGTAGAGAAAGCCGAAGCAAACTTAGGTGGATAATGATCCAAAATTTACGTCGAGTGCTTTAGAAAATTGCTCTTTTGAAAAGTGCATAAACTCGAGCGTGTTAAGCCCGAAGGACTGTACCCTGCCAGTTGTTGAGCGATTTATTCGCCGCTATCGAAAAGAAGTATTGGGTTTATATCTTTTGAGTCACATCACCAGGTTCGCGACAATGCACAGATGAATGGTTAGATATTTATAATTATGAACCGCCTCACGATGCACTAGGAGATCAAACTCCAATGGGCTATCTTGAGGCAGCATAATTCTACTAATGAGCTGTACTAAAATCAGGGCAGTTACAATCAGGTTCGCGACAATGCAATGAGTGGTTAGATACTTATCATTATTAACTGCCCTTGATGCATCTAGAGAGCAAATTCCAATGGGCTACTACCTCGAGACAAGTAAGCTTAACTTTACTAACTGAGGCGGTTACAAGAGCGCTAACTCTTTTTCTCTATTTTCGCATTATTAAGGGTTGAATGGCGTTTACAAAAAACCTCAGGTCGGCTCGCAAATATTACAATTAAGCCGAGCTGAGGGGGTTGTGCTTTGAAAGATTCTTACTTATAGGTTAGGTAAGCATCTCTTAATCTCTGCAAGTTATTGTATACGTATTCAACCGATGTACGTCCTTGGTTAAGGAATGTTCTGTCTAAAGATATTGAAGTCTGAGGAGTATAACCTTGCTGGTACACTAAGTAATTGTTGGAATCACCAATCTTTGTTCCAACCTGATGTCTCCATGCATGGTTACCTTTAATTTGTCCAAACTTAGTAACATTCATGCTCTTTCGCTTAGACAACGGGATGCTAATTGCGACACCCGCCATTTGAGTATTTGTCTCTTCTCCATACAGCGCGACATAGCTATCGCCGAACCAGAACCTTGTTTCGACTCTAACTCCACTGTCTTTTCTCCAAAACTTACCACCAGTTACATGGAACGTGATATCTTTTTCAGCCCAATTGTACTGATAACCAAACGTGTGGTAATCCCTATCTGAGTCATAATCTTTGTAATCAAAAAATCCATATGTATTGGTCAACTGATGATTACCGTCTGGACTAACCCAAGCCGTCTCGTTGATAAAGCCAGTATATTTATGGTGTTCTCTAAAATAACCAATCTTAGTTTGGTTATAAATTCCCCAAGGTAACTGGAACGTCTGATAGAAAAAGGCATTGTTGACACCATCATCTTCAGAGCGACCATCAAACGCTCCAAAATCTTCGAAGTCAGAGCTTTCAGAAACGACACTTTGCGCCGAAATATTAAAACCGCCACCTTGCCAAAGCGGTACTGTTAAATCAGCTCTGATAGCCAGAGAGTAATCGAATACACCTAACTCAGTCGCATGTGTTGAGCTTAATTCAGGACTTAGAGTCACCCTAGGTTTAAAGTAAGGGGTGTTTGAACTTTCCAAACCAACCCAAGATACCCCACCAATGCTACGCATTGAACCTAACTTCACTTGTATTGCTGGGCTTTGGTTGTGTTTGATAAAGCCCTCATAGCTTTGTACGTCACCTGATAGCGACAACATTGGCAGTCCATGATTCTTCAACTGCAATACAAACTCTGCATTCGTACCAGAAAATAGTTCAGATATACGCCCAGCAACTAGCCCCAGAGCATCCAGTTCATTGCGATTAAACACTGAGTTTTCAAATGATACGAGCACCACTGGCTGCTGATTAAAGCCCACTCTAACAGACTCAAACCCATCTGCTATCAGTACATTTCTTAGCTTTCTAGAAAGCTTGTTCAAATCTGCCCTTGAGACTTTTTCCGTTTGGTTTGGCTCTTCGCTCTCAACGGCCACCTTGGCCTTTTCAGCAGCTATTACCTTTTCTGCTTTAGGCTTGCTTCTATTGGTGACTATAACTGGGGCTGGCGCAGCTTCTACATGGCTAACTCGCGATTGATGTTCGTCTGAAAATGGCGCTTTAAAGTTCACCCCCCAATACACATCATCTTCCGCAGAGTAATCAGTATTGCTATAGAAGCGACTAGTTAAAGTCAACTCACCAAGATCATACAACCACTCTTTCGGGATCGTAATACGCGCAGCTGCATTCACGGCTTCTGCATCATATTCGACCTGTAGGGCAAACCAATCGAGTGGAAACCACTCTACGCCACCAAATGCGCCATTCATCATACCTGTTGTATGATCACTGTTTGCTAAGCCAGCTGAAAAACGGAAGTCTTTCCACTCTTTAGAGGCGACCGCAAAGTTCATTCTATATTGATTTGCTGCGCCGCCAATATCTTTACTCCCAATACTTAAGCTAAACCACTCCTTAGGTATCATTGGGATTCTGTACTTGGCATTAAATGACAGATCTCTGACTTGCTCTCTCTCAGTGTGTGAATTTCTGTCAAATAAACTGTCTTGCATACTATTTGAGGCTATTAACCCGCTTACTTCAAAGCCTTCAAATAAACCAGCCGAAAATACTAAATTATGTCCATCGAGGTATTCTTCACCTCTATAATCAAGCATGTTGTTGTAACCAAAGTCCCAAGTGCCTGACTTTAAAACTTCTGAGTTGGTCGTATTTATCAACCCTGTAAAGCCAGTAAAGGAGCGAAATGTTTCAAGATTTTCTTCTGAAAAGCTAGGAGCAGAAACTACGGTTAAACCAGATATAAACAGGGGAATAAATTTAGACATGTTCCATGGGTCCAGAGGTTATTGTTTATTATTAAGTAATTGATTTTAATATCTCGATTAGCAACAATCAGGTTCAGTCGAACGTATTTGATGTTACTAGAAATTGTTCTTTCTTTTAAGCTTTAAACATAAATGGGTTGGTAAACATGTATCAACCCATTATTGAATTTAATGGTCGTATTAGAGACACAACCAGCAATTGTACTAGGTGCTACTTAAAACTGACCACATTGCGCTCATCAAAGCTCACCTGCGCTTTCTTAGCGTTCCACACCAAATCACAAATACCATCCGTAGGATTAAACCCAGTGGGAGCATCTAACAGCAATTGACGTATTTTTTCATGCTCAAAGTTATGACACGCAATATCCAGTGCTTCTAAAAACACATTCAATTCAGCCAGTGGTAGCATTACTTCTGTCGCAGTCATAATACGCTGGTGACTTGTTTGCTCAACATTTTCACCAATTAGTAACTCTTCATACAGCTTTTCACCGGGGCGTAAACCTGTACATAATATTTCGATATCGCCATGTGGGTTGGACTCACTTTTCACCTCTAAGCCAGACAAATGCACCATTTTAGTTGCCAAGTCTTTAATCTTTACAGACTCACCCATATCCAACACAAATACATCTCCACCCTTGCCCATCGCGCCGGCTTGAATAACAAGCTGTGCTGCTTCAGGGATCGTCATAAAGAACCTTGTGATATCAGGGTGAGTAAGTGTGATCGGCCCACCTTCTTTAATCTGTCTGCGAAACAGTGGGACAACAGAGCCCGATGAACCAAGCACATTACCAAATCTAACCATGCAAAAGCGTGTTTTGTGCTTCCCATTTTCTTTGCCTTGTGCCAGCCCCTGTAAGCAAAGTTCAGCCATACGCTTGGTAGTCCCCATAACATTTGTAGGGCGTACCGCTTTGTCTGTACTCACCAAAACAAAGGTTTCAACCTTGGCATTAATGGCCGCTTTTGCTGAGTAATAAGTACCAAATACGTTGTTTCTAACTCCTTCAACAACATTGTGCTCAACGAGTGGAACATGTTTATAAGCAGCCGCGTGATAAACGGTTTGAACGCCAAACGCAATCATACATGTTTCTAAGCGATTAATGTGCTGTACTGAGCCCATGATCGGAATTAGCTCAATATCCAAGCCTTGCGATTTGATTGTTTCGTTTAGTTCTTTTTCAATTGAGTAAAGTGCGAACTCGGTTAATTCAAACAAAACTAACTTACTCGGCGATTGCTTGATGATTTGGCGGCATAATTCAGAGCCAATAGAACCACCAGCACCAGTAACCATAACTGACTTGTTTTTGATGTTGGCATTTAATAGGTCTTGTTTTGGCGCCACTGGATCTCTACCAAGTAGGTCTTCAATTTCTACATCTTTAATTTCATCAAGAGTTGCTCGGCCTTCAACGACATCAACCATACCTGGTATCGTCATCACCTCTAGAGGTAAGTTTTCTAGCTGAGCTAAGATTTCTTTTCGGCGAGCTCGATTTTCGCTTGGCATGGCCAGCAATATTTTTTTGACTTTTTTACGTTCTATTAAGCTAAAAATACCGTCGAATGCAATGACTGGAATACCCTGAAGTATTGCACCTTGTTTTGATTTGTCGTCGTCAATGAACGCACTGACATAATACTCATCACCAGCGCCAATAGCCGGAGCAAGCTGTCTACCAGCAGACCCTGCGCCATAGATTACAACAGGTGTTTTATTGACCGTGGCCAACCTTCCCACCATAGCTCTCACCATTATTCTTGAGCCACCTACCGCCAAAATAAGTAGCCAAGCGTAAATGACAGGCATCGTACGAGGGACATCCACATTAGTGAAAAAGGAAGCCAAGACCAGTACTACCGTACTGATCAACGTGCCAATAACTATTGCACCAACGGCATGTGCGCCTACATACCTAAGTACGGCTCGATACAAACCCAAATTCACAAATGCGAATAAACTGCATGGCAGTACGATAGAAAGCAGTAGCCAGTTTCCAATCTCAAACAATGGTTCGATGCTATCAAGACGTACTATTAGCGATAACCAAAAGGCACTTACTATAAAAAGTGTATCAATAATTAGAGTAAGAAATCGTTTCTTAGAGCGGGGAGCTCTTAAAACAGAATTGAACAAACTATCCATTGTAAATCCTTGAGATTATGCACATCTTATTAGCGATGATGTTATTTAAAAATAATACACAATAAAGCGCAAACTGTCATTCTACAGCTTCAATTAAGCAGTTAACTTAACTGCTTAAAGTTCTATTTAACGCGGTCACCGCTGCCCTTGCCTGATACAGTCATAACAATATACTTAAAGTAATTTGCCAAATTAAGGTTATCTAGCATTTGTCGGTCTGTTTTTGCTAGTAGCTCTGGCGTAGACATGTCGATTTCATTTACTTGAGATAAGCCGGTAATACCAGGTCTCACGTCATAAATGCGTTTCTCATCTCTTGCTTTTGTTAACTCTTCTTGATTAAAAAGACCAGGGCGAGGTCCTACCAAGCTCATCTCACCTTTAAGGACATTCCATAATTGCGGCAATTCATCGAGCTTGGTTTTACGTAAAAAACCACCAAATGGTGTGATTGATGAGGTACTCGCCAAATGACTTGCTACTGATGCTGTATCCACTTTCATTGTTCTGAATTTTACAAGTGTAAACGGCTTTTTGTTACGACCAACCCTTTCTTGCATAAAAATAGGAGAGCCAGTGTCAAACAGGCCAATAATATATAAAAGTACCAAAAACGGCATTGCGAACAGCAAACCGAAAAGGGCGAAAAGAAAATCAAGTATGCGGATCATGTTTATTTCCTATTTTTTCTGCTTACAAGCTAGTCGAAAGCCATGTTCAATCGAGTGAGGCGGGCGCCAATCTAAGGTGTTTTTTGTATGTGAAATATCTACCTGTAAAGATCCTATTAAGCGATCCACTATATCCTCTTTCGCAAGTGCCTTTCCCAATATTTTAAAACACCATTGAGGTACAGGTATAGATAAATTTGGCTTACCTTGAACTTTCGCCATCATTGCAACCATCTCTGCAGTTGAGACATCGTCATCATCACTGATTAAGAAGGTTTGATTTGCTGCATTTGGGTGCTCTAGACACACCGTTATCAAATCTACTAAGTTGTACACAGATACTAAGCTACGTTTGTTTCTGTTGATGGCTCTAAACGGCAAAGGCAAGCCTTTACCAACTAAATTCAACAAAGCGGCAAAGTTAGCTTTGACGCCTTCTCCATAAACTAACGGAGGACGAATTATCACAATTTCCAAGCCAGTTTCTTTGCCCAAAGCTATAAGCTGCTCTTCAGCTTCTGCTTTAGAAACACCATATGGGTCTTCCGGTTGTGGCGTATCATGTGCTTCAAAAGCCTGCTTATCTGTGGTGCTTTCGCCATTTACTTTGATAGAGCTAACAAACACAAACCGTTTAACACCCGCTTGTGCCGCTTGTCTCGCTAAGTTCAAAGTACCCGCCGTGTTCACCACTCTAAACTCCTCTAGTGGATCAGTGGCTTGCTCTTTCATAACATGCACACGAGCAGCAATATGCACCACAACCTCAACTTGTGAAAGCACAGATGAATAATCAGAACTTGGGTCGATGCTTGCTTGTAAATACTTATTGCATTTTACAGGCTCTGAACGCCCAAGCAAATTCACATCTTCGAGATTTTCGAATGTATTTAATAAATGACGACCAACAAACCCTGAATACCCAGTAACTAAAACTTTGCCCATACTCACTATCCTAGTTCAACTATTGAGTTACTCATGTCTTTCATGATATTGCTGCGTGTATATTTCGCGATGAATGCTTCTCTGTCTGTGTGCTCAAGCTTTAACTTAGTCAGCGCTTCCATGGCTCCCTTGTGATCTCCTGGATAAAAAACCTCTGCGTTTGACACTTCAGACTTAATAAATTCAGCCGCATAACCTGAAACACCTGCCAATATAGGCTTACCTGTTGCTGCGTATTCAAATATTTTAGAAGGTAATACTTTTTCAAAAGCAGGGTAATCATTTAAATGAAGGAAAAGTACATCAGCATTAAGGTACTCTTCAATCAACTCTTGTCGATTTACAGGCGGTAATAACTCCATATTAGCCTTACCCGTTGTACCATCAACTAGCTGCTTTTTACGTCCTCCATCACCAATAATCCTGAACGAATATCCCTTATTTGCTAACCCTGCAAGCTCTGGCAAGATAGTATGTAAACCCTGACCTTCGCCAATGTTGCCAGCATAAACTAGTCGTTTAGTGTCTTCTGAATCACTTTCATTACTGATGTTTTTTGGTAGTTCAAGGAACTCTCCATCAATGCCATTTGTAAACCAAGAGTAGTTCACCTTCGCATAGCGCTCATTAAAATATCCCGCGAACCCCTTTGAAACGAGGTTGATGTGCTTTGCGGATGAAAAGGTATATTTTTCAATAGCCGAGAGGACAGGCTTCAATACCATAACTGCTTTTGGTGACAGCACATCTTTGATTGTATCAACAAAGATATCCCGTATATCCAGATAAAGAGGGATCTTTTTCTTTTTCGCGACTCTAGCACCTAAAAATGCAGTAAACAGTCTGGAGCTTGTTGCAAACACGATGTCATAGTCTTCGTGTTTGACCAGTGCTTGGGCATGTTGGTAAAACGTTTTAAATGATTTAATTTGATCTAACATACCACTTTCATGGGATGGCAGTTCGATACGTCTTATCCTAACGTTTCCATTCTTTTCCTCTGTCTTAGCACCCGCGCTAAAGCTGGCATATCGATTGGGCATCGTTGTTACTACATCAACTTCAACCCCTGAGTGTTGCTTCAATTGCTCTACCAGTGCAGTCGTTCTAAATGAGCCAGCGCACAAGTCCGGTTTGAAGTAAAAAGATAAAACCAGTATTCTCACGAGTCCCTCTTAATATGTTTAATTTCTGTTCTTAAATTACCGCTATCAAAAGCAATTTCAATTTTTTTATTGGCTATGGTTTTGCCAAATTCAGGGTGCCAAGTGCTGTCTTTAACCGCTATCGGTTCAGAACTAACAATGCTGCACAAGGCCTCGCTATTCATTTCAATTTTAAGCTCAAACTCTGAAACTTTAATGACATCAATATTTGGATGCAGGTGTAAATGAAAACATGCATTGGCCGCTTTTGATAACTCGTCAACAATAACAAAGCTATCTGGTGAACATACTAACTTACGAGCGTGTTTTACTTTCGGGCTAAGCTGTAAGTACCCATCATGACTGGCAGATAACAGTACCTTTTCAGGCTTACTTATTGCTTCTACTAAGTATGCGTATGCTCTTTTTGCAACTCTAAATCCAGACCAAACTTGAGAAGAATCTAAGTCCAAAACTGACACCGTATTGTGTGCTGCGGTTTGGCGCTGTCTGACCCGCTCTTTGCTCGTACCATACAGCGAAGTACCTGAGTTAACAAAGACTCGTTGCTCTCCAATAGATAGCTCAAAGCTCAGTGTGTCGGCATGTGCATGTCCAGGTAAATAGTCAGGGCCTACATTCGCGTGGTCAAATATTGCTGAGTAGTTTGTAAAAGAAACACGGCTATAACCGCTGCTTTTATTGGTTACTAACTGCTCCGCAACGGTTTCGTAATTAAGTTCAAGCCTTTGTGCGTACTCAAAAATTTGGCGCGGTTGCATAGCAATACCAATAGCAGCATCATTGAAGAAGCTTACCTCTCCGTCCGGATGGACCATAGAAGAAAGCCAAAAGAGCGCTTTTTCCGCGATTAGTGTCCAATGTGGCAAGCATCCAATGAGCTGTGGTTTATTGCTCGTTTTAGCTAAATCGATTAACTCAAGTAAATCCCACAATAATATTTCATGATACATTGGAGAAAGTTCAAAGTGAGCACCATCAGCTAAAAACTGCTCTTTAAGCTCTGCATTTAGGATACTGATCCCACGCTCAAGTAACTCTACTGAATTCCCCCCATCCAAATAAGCCCCGACAAATGTCAATGCCTTGGCATTCGCAAACAGATGGTTACCCAAGATATGATATTCTAATTGTTGCGTAAGCACATTTGCTTGCTCAAGCATACTCTTTAAGTAACTGGGAGGTACTTCAGGTTGAACACTACACCACTTAACCCAATTCACTAACCTGAGTGATATAGGGTATGGTTCCCAACCATTACCATTACATGGAGGGTTTTGCTCAATCCACTTCTGAATAAACTCATGATGTAAAGAGCACCTTTGTGCGGCGTCTTTTGAGCTTAAATCGTCAAAGTAGTGTAAGTTGTATAACCATAGCTTAGGTTTACTTGTGCAGTTCCAGTCTGAAGGGCTATTGACCGCCCCTTCCTGATTTAAAAACTTAACCGAAGAACTGCTCAATAGGCTTTGTTTATTTAATAACGGGCCTGACCAACGCCATAACAAGCTGCCTGGTGCTTCGCACTCCACGTGCTTAGGCTTGCGAAACTTGTAATAACCTCTGTAATACACTTGCTTAAACTTAAGATACTTCACCGTGTGAAATATCTTAAGTAACCTTTCTAAACGCTTGCTCATTGTTGTCTAAGCTGCTCAGCTATATCTATAGAGATCTTTGCAACTTCAAAGATTTCTTTGATATCAATCGGGGCATCCTTTCCTTCTCGAATAGAATCCAAAAACAGCTGAGAACAAAGGTTTTGCCCTTTGTCTTGTTTCCACAGATTCATTTTCTTGAAGCCTTTAAAACCAAAGCCTTTTAATTTCACAAAGTTATCAAGCTGTAAAACTTTGCCATCAGCAAATACTTCTATGCGCTCTTTCGGGAAGCTGGCCGCTCCATTTGCATAGTAGTGGATAGTACCGAATGAACCATCAGCAAAGCCTAAAATAATTGCAGCCTTATCTTCGGTTACGTCAACGGCATCGCTATCTCCCATCCTACGCGCTTGGACAGAAACAATTTCACTGCCGACAAGAAAGCGCATCAGGTCAACAAAGTGACAGGCTTCTCCGATGATTCTACCACCACCTACACTGATGTCTTGGGTCCAGTGATCTGCTGGAATACTGCCAGCATTCATAGTCATAATAAATGACTTAGGACCTTTGATAGGATCAATAAGAGACTTCATTTTTTGAATTTGAGGTGCAAATCGACGATTAAATCCAACCATTAGTTTAGGAGGATTAGAAGATTGACAAGCTTCATCATATGCAGACTGCACTTCATTCAGTTCATCATGCGTAATAGCCAACGGCTTTTCTACAAAAACATTTTTACCAGCCAAAAGAGACTGCTTAACAAAATGCGCATGACTATTGTGACGAGTGACAATAGCCACGGTATTTATTTTATCGCTTGCAATTAACGAATCTGTATCTGTGGTTGCTTCTTTAAACCCGGCTTGGTTGCCGTGAATAACGCCATTAATTCCACCTGAAGTAGATATACTATGAAGTTGTGCACCCGCGTTTTTGAACGCGGGAATTAGTACTCGAGACGCATAATTACCCGCACCGACAAAACCAATTACCGGCTCGCCAGCCTTATACTCCACTTGGGCATTCAAAGAGACATTTGATGTGTGGCGTGACTCAGGTGCTGAATTAAACTGTAATAAAATCCCCAAAGCAGATTTATCACTGGTCAACAAATCGTATGCTTCTGTCGCATTTTCAAATAGAATACGGTGCGTTATTAGAGACTTAACATCCAATTGCCCGCCCGACATCATATCTAAGATGGCTTCAAAATTTCGCTGCTCAGTCCATCTCACAAATGCAAGTGGGTAGTCGTTACCTTTATCTTCATAATTTGGATCATATCGACCTGGACCATATGAACAAGAAACCTGGAAGGTAAGCTCTTTTTCATAAAAGTCTGCTCTACTCAACTCAAGCCCTGTTACACCCACTAGAATTATACGACCGCGCTTACGGCTCATTCTCGCAGCCTGAGTGACAGGATCATTGGACTTCGTTGATGCTGTAATAATTACACCATCGATACCATTACCACGGCTGAAGGCCATGCCAGCGGCTACAGGATCTTCACCTCGGCCTGGGTTACAAATTTCTGCCCCGAACTCTTTGGCCATATCAAGCTTAGCTTGATCAAAGTCTATCGCGAGAACTCGACACCCTTGTGCTCTCAACATTTGTACAGTGAGCAAGCCAATTAAACCAACACCTGTAACAACAAAAGACTCACCCATCGTAGGGTTGGCCAAACGAATGCCTTGCAAGCCAATACTTGCAACCACGGTAAATGCCGCTTCTTCATCAGTAACGTTATCTGGTATTTTGGCGACTAGGTTTTTAGATACTCGAACAACATCTGCATGTGGTCCGTTAGACACAACGCGATCCCCTACTTTAAACGCGTCTACACCATTGCCGGTTTGATCAACAACTCCCACATTACAATACCCTAGTGGTAAAGGCTGTGCGAGCTTAGACTTAACCGCATCAACGGTTGTCATTAGACCGTCCGTTTGCACTTTCTCTAGAACCATTTTTACTTTGTCTGGTTGAGATCTTGCTTTGTCTATTAAGTTTGCTTTACCAAAGTCAACAAGCATCCTTTCTGTACCAGCAGAAATTAAGGTCGTTGCAGTATTAATTACAACATGATTTTTAGTTGCTGTTGGCGCTGGCGCTTCAACGATTGAAGAACCACCTTTCGCCATATCCTGTAAAATTTGTTTCATATTTCTTTCACCAATAACGGGGTTTTTCCGCTGACTGTTTTAACTGGTTTTGCTATTTCTTTAAAATCGAGCACTAAGTCCAAATTGCTACTATCAAATAACTCTGTCACATTTGCTGTTAGTTGCTCTCTAGGCACAAACAAAATCGTCGCTTCTCCAGCTTTGCTTTGTTTAATTTGAATGCTGCTACAATAGTCAAACAATTTGTGATGACGCCCAAAAATCAATGCAGTAAGAAAGACCTTGTTTCCTTTGTGGTCTAAAATATACTCACCGTCACGCCCTTTGGAAATTGTAAACTCATCCAATAAACTACTGTTTTTTGCAGATATAATATCTTCCGTATTGTACCTTATAAGTGGATGAGCAAAATTATAATAACTGGTGGCTACAAGCTGAAGGTCGCCATCCATTTCAACAGCTTCTGTGAAACCATATGTTTGAAATGGCTCGTAGACTTGTTTCTGATGTTTCTCGTATGCCAATACACATCTTTCAGTGTGCCCATACCATGAAACAGAATCACAACTTAAAATTGACTCTACCTGGTCTCGCAACGCGGGGTTGGGATATTCAGATCCTAACATCATCCCATTGATATGCACTTTTAATTTATCCAAAAGAGGATGATTATTGGCATCTAGCCAAAGCACAAAATCAAATATTGCACTTGGATAACCATGCAAATAACTGGGTTTATAGTGATCAAATACGTCCAGAAGTTTATTTGCTACTTCACCCCAGCCAACGTAGGTATCTACATTTAATTGATGCCTTGCTGAATCATACTGAACAACATCTTTAACATTTGAACGCCCAGAAAAGACAATTCGCAGATCCTGTGACTTAAACCCAACCTTTGACCAAACCTTATGCATGTGCGCCCATTCATGGCCAACACTTGAAGGCTCAATTCTAAGCTCTAGGGGATTGCCACTACTGCCTCCAGTATTCTCAACATAACTGCTGATAGTATTATTAGACCTCAGCTCTAGCGCATACTTTTGCAAGATAGACTTATTGATAATAGGTATTTTTTTAAGATCCTCGAAGCTCTGCAGTTGCTCCGGATCAAAGCCTTTTTCTTTATAAAACGCTTTATAAAATTCGACCTCTTGATATGCATAAATAGCTAAGGATTTCACCCGGTCAAAAATAAACTGCTGTTTTTGTGTGCCGTTCATAGCGTCATATTCAGTAAGGTCACTTGTACGCAACTTGTAAACCTTACCAATGCTTGGTCTATGCTTGAAAGGTAAATGTGACACCAACTTACCGATAGGATATGGTAAATTTATCAGCTTTGTTTTTATAATAGAAACAATGTTTAAACTCACTTAAACCTACCTTATTTGAGCTATTTCATTTAAAAATTTTGAACTTAAGTTATCCATACTGTAACTCTAACAAAAACTTACTCTGTTGCTTCAACTCTGCTCTCTCGACCAATCTCATTACATTTAATTGATGAGCAAAGAGCTGAAATAATTAATGCAACATAGGGGTTTGTCAGGTTCAATTGAATCAAACCGCCTATCAAAAAGAAGAAAAGTAATGTAACTAAGGTATATCGATACTCTCCACTAGAGGTAAAAACATTACTCAATATGTATAAATACATAAAGAATATAAACCCATAGTAAGAATATATTTCGAGCAACTCATTGTGGAATGTTCCCCAGCTCATCTCTATTCGATAAGCATTCCAAAACGGAAAAATTACATCTAAAGCCTCAAAGCTGGAAAAGAAAGAATACCAATGGCTAAAGCGAGTAATTAAAGATTGATCTGTTGTATTGAGCGCAAGAAGTGCAACTCCAATCGTGACAGCAATACTAAACATCGAGGTTACTAGCGCTATCTGCCCAGATCTTAGCTGTAAACTTCTAATCACAATGTAAGTAGGTACAGCAACCACAGCCAGTACTGCAAATAGCCTACTATATGACATAACAGAACAAATTAGAGATACGCCAATGACTAATACCGAGAGTTTTTCAAGCTTTTTCTCATATAAGTTATTAACCGAAAGTACTATCGCTAAGATATAAACAGCAGGAAAGTAATCAAAGGAGTTATATATAACAATATTGCTAAATACAAAGTACTCAGAGTAAACCGTGCCGAAAAACGCTACATCTGTTGTGAACTTAATCAAAATCATTGCCGAAATAGCGGTATAAAAATGCGAGACGAAATCAACATTTTCAAAGTCAACCTTTGCAATCTTTAGTAGACTAACAAAGAGCTGCATAAAGAATAAGGGTAACACCATACCAAAGGCCAATAAAACTGACCGCATATTCTGATTTACGGTAAATGAGAGAAACAGCGTAAATAAGACTAAAAATATAAATACAAGCTCACTTGTTTTAAACCTGAAGTTAAGAATGTTTAGTACAGCCAGACCTGAGAACAGTATGAGCATAAGAGGCAAAGATGGCATGCCCAAAAAGTTAAAAGGGCTCGCATCAAATCTCAGTCCTCCTGAGATATTCAAATTTAGGAACAGTGGAACTACTATTATGAAAAATAGTAAAAAAGTTCTTTTACTGAAGGTGGATCTCATTAACACTTTGTCCCTTTGTTTTAATGTGGAATACATACCTAATTAGGAGTAAACTCATTAAGGAAGTAATAAACTGTGATATCGCAACACCAAGTGTTTCATATTGGCTAAACAACAACACAGAAATAAAAACATTAAAAATTAAAGTGGCTAGTGCGATGTAAATCCCTTCTTTGACCACCCCTATTGAGAATAAAACAGCGCCGTAAACGCAGAAACAACTCCAAATAAAGTACTTTCCAATCAGAAACCAACTATATACGACAGCATTCCTGTATTCCTCACCAAAGTAATACTCAACCATCAAATAAGAAGCAAAGGCCAGCACGAAAGAAAATGGAATTGTTATAAAAATAAGTTTGTTTTGATACTCGCTTGCTTTCTCTCTGATCCACGCTCCATTGTCTTGCTTTTCACTAAAGTACGGAGTTATTACTGTTTGAATCGTACCTGTGATTACAGTACCAGATAGGAAAAATAGCGTCGCAACTGAGTACACCCCAATTTCATCACTCGCCACACCAAGAAAACCGAGTAAATATATATCTATATTTTGCGAAACAACGGTGATTAGTGCGCCGACAATAATAAATGCGGAGTACCTGTTGATTTCAGATTTTCGGGTTGTCTGAGTGGTATTGGACACCTCGTTTTTCAACAAAGGGAAATAAACAATCAAGCCAATAAAATAACAAGCCACAGTTGCAATAACTACGCCTTCAAACCCATAAAATATGGCCGAAACAAATATAACTGCAACGAAAGCTAATCTCACCGCACCTTGTAATGTGGCTGCTAATTTAACTTTCTTTTGTGACTGCAAATAACACAAAAATAACAATGCCGGCGCCGCAAATAAGATGGAAACGCCATAGACATAAGGCCAATAGCCAATCTCTTCTCTAGAAGGGATTAAATAGAAAGCGCAAATTAAGGTAAATAGCAAAAAGCTAATAATTGAAATTAAGGTCACGGCCTTTAAGCCATGAACTAAGTAGGCCTGTTTCTCACCTTGGCTTACATCTTCCGAGCAGAATTTCAAAATCGATGAATTGAACCCAAAACACGCCAGCATGATAAAAAACGCACCAAATGAGTGAAGTAACTTTAAATTACCCACTTCAGCTGGCGTAAGATGCGCGGCTAAAAAAAGAACTAAGCCGAACCCTAAAAATTGAACAAGAAAGTTCGAAAACAACAAATGGAAAAAGCCTTTTTCCAAGGCTTTTGAAAATAATGCTTTAAACTTAAGCATGTTCAATTTCTTTATAAATTTCGATTAAGTCGTCAGCTACCACTCTAGAATCATGGTACTTTTCAACATAAGCTCGGCTAGCTTTACCTATGTTATGTCTCAGCTGCGCATCCAAGATTAGCTCTTCTAGCACTTTCTCAATCGTATCAGGATTCGCGTTTACTAAAGGTAACTCTTCAGGGAACTTATCAATTAAATCTTCCCTAATGAAAGTCACTGTTGGTTTACCTGCGGCCATGGTTTCTACAGCGGTTACGCCGTGCGAACCACACCTTAACTCATCTACATAGACATCACAGTTGCTAATTTCTTGATATACCTCTTTTTGAGTTAATTGTCTCTTTAAGACAAACTCAAAATTAAGGCCCTTTTTCTTCAAGTTTTCCACTGCTGCAACAATTTCTTCAGTACCCTTAACTTTTGGCTCTGTAGGTATATGTAAAATGCGTGGACAAGTGTTATTGGCATCTGGCACTTTTAGATTAATTTCATCTAAAATAACAGGCTGCCTAAAGGTAAACACTTTATCAAAGTAAGGCTTCGCAACTTCTCCTAGCTCAGGATCTGTCGCACAAAAGCGAATATTTTGTTTCCAAGAGCTATATCGAAGTTTAATAATTGTATCGATTTTTCTACTGTAAGGTTTGTAGAAATATGGATTCAGTTCGTTTGCCTGCTTTAGAAATCGAGCATCTCCACCACCGAACGAAATCAGCATTGGAATACCTGCTTTTCTAAATTTTGGCCCTTCGTATAGGGAGTGTAACTCCCTAAAAAATATATTAGAACTGTGGTAGTGTACGATACTACATTCATTTTTCACTTGTTCTATGAACTTAAAAATAGAACCTATTTTTTTAAACGTACTGTCATCTGGATGGCACACAGAACCATCGTATGGCAAGTTCCGACTCAAGTCATGAACATCTTTATCATAGAAAATCACATTTTTACTGTTGATCCCTTTTTCTCTCAAGGCGTGGGCTACCTTGTAAGGCCATCCTGCCAAACTTCCGTACTGTAAAATGTATTTATCTTGCATTGTTATTTTTTCTCAACTGAATGTGGCAATGTGTACTTGATATAGAAGCTCCAAGGAATTAGCTTCCACTTAGCCATTAGGTAGAAGAAAGGTCTCATTCTTTCAAAAGTTTTCTTGTATGTTTTAAAGTCCGTATAGTGCTTTTTCGGTAAACTCATAAGTCTATCAAACTCTTCGTCAGATAGGTTTAAGCGCTTCTTATAAAACTCTAAAAGACCATCTTCAATATGAGGCTCTTCTTTCATCAACGCTAAAGCTTCTTCTCTTGTCATACGACCATCGCGGCAATAGGCTGAGTACCCTGCAATTCTGAAATCTGTATTCCATCTTTTAGGAAAGAAATAACTGTGGAAGAATGAAGAAGTTCTGTTCTCTAAGTGGTGGCCACCGTACCAAACCCATCCATACTCCTTAGTCAGCATTGCTTTTGCAGCTTCTTTGTCGTATTCAAGATAGTAAAGAGGGCGAATTGACTTAATTTGGTTAAACAACATCCATTTCAATTGCTTTGATAGCCATAGATTTGGAAATGTCTTCATTGGGACCGTGCCGTATTCTTTATGAACGCTGTCTATGTACTTAGCATCCATGTAGATCCAACCCATAGGTGCAGATCCCTCAGTTCTGAAAGAATGTCCATCAATCTTATACTTGATACCGTATTTTTCAGCCGCCATATTCATTGTTGTTGCTAGGCCGATATCGGTTGGGTTTTCAATCTCTTTAACACCTGCTTTAAGGTGCGCTAATATCATATCGTCAAATTCATTAGCATCAACAACATAGGTATACAGATCAATACCTAGTTTTTCAGTAACGCAATGGATGTTTTCAGTCGCAACAGTTGAGTTCCAAGTGTTATCAAAGTGGACAGCTAATAAACGTAAGCCATATTTCTTGGTCATTAAGTGCATCAAGTAAGAAGAGTCGCAACCACCACTTACGCCAATTAATGCATCATATTTTTTACCTTTTCCAGCTTCCTTCATTTCATCTACAAGACGTTGAAGTTCAGCCTCACCCCTTTCATCATTTGGGAACTGTTCTGATAACTCGTCAATTTGTGTACAGTAACTACAAACACCTTCTTCGTTGAATGTTATGTTAGGAACTTCCGAGTCATAAATACAACGTGTACATATCTGGTAAGTCATTTTCAATTGCCTAAATTAGAATTTGTGATAGTTCGGAATGACTTGGGAATTTGATTAACACTCCCATATCCTTTGATTGAAATACAGCCATGCTGCCAATTGCCACTGCAGATGCATGCGCATCGTCAACAACACTTTTTATGTCGTCTAACGACCCAGCTCCACCCGCGGCAACAACTGGGATATTGACACTGTCGACAACTTGCTTAACTAGATTTGAGTCAAATCCCGACCACGTGCCGTCTCGGTGTACAGTGTTTAAGATAATTTCACCAACACCAAGGTCGCTTGCATATTGGGCAGCCTCTACTGGAGACATTTTTATTTTATTTTTTGATGAGTGCGTGCACACCACGTACTTTTTTCTAAATCTTGATTGCTTGACATCCAATGTCGCAACTATACTCTGAGAGCCATATACAGATACAGCTTCCTTGATAATATCTGGTTTTTCAAAAAGTAATGAGCTTACGGAAACTTTCTCAATTCCCATATAAAATAGCTTTCTAAAATCCGCCATTGTTTTAACACCACCACCATAGCATATTGGCATAAAGCACTCTGATGCTATCTGCTCTAACAGACTAAAATTGATGGGGGTTTGTTTATTGGTGCTATCTATATCAAAGAGTACAAGTTCATCAACTTCTTTTTGGTTGAATATACGTACTGCATTAATTGGATCGCCAACATAGCGCTCATTTTTAAACTTTTCTGTTTTCACTAAGCCTTTGCCCTTCAGCAGTAGGCAAGGCATGACTCTAGTTCGTAGCAAAATTTAAACTTCCGAAAATTTTTTCATTAATGCCATCCCGAATTTATGACTTTTTTCGGGATGAAATTGCACTCCCCAGATATTATCTTTCTGGATAGCACAGGTAAACGGATAACCATAATTGCAGGTCATCAATATGTCATCTTGATTTTTAACTACAGCATGATAAGAGTGGACAAAGTAAAAGCGAACCTCACCTTCAAAATGCTCGGTTAGAGAAGTCGTTTTCTTTGCGTCCACCACATTCCAACCCATATGTGGAATGCGAAGCTTTTGGTCTTGATATTCAGGTGCCGCGAAATCAAACTTTTTCACTTCCCCTGATATCCAACCCAGGCCTGGTAATGTTCCTTCCTCACTAGAGTCCAGAATTAGCTGCATCCCCAAACAAATACCAAGCACAGGAACTTTATCTTTCAGTACTCTTTCATTGAGCACATCTAATAAGCCACTTTCTCTTAATTTTTGAGCACCATTATCCCAGCTACCTACACCTGGTAAAATAATTTTTTCGGCAGCTTTAATCTCTTCAGGTGTCGATATGATTTTACTTTCAACACCAATATGCTTGAGCATATTTTTTACAGAGCCTAAATTACCCATTTCACAATCTATAATAGATATCATAACTAGCTCTTGCTCGCTTTAACTCTCGCAGGACATCCAAATACCTTGGAGTTTCCTTCAACGTCTTTATTAACAAAAGACATTGCCCCCACAACAGCACTGTCGCCAATGCTAACACCTTTTTGCACAACTGAATTGGGTCCTATGTAAACCCCATTACCTATTGTTGTAGGCTCTTTGACTACAGGCTTTTCACCAAGGCTTGTTGACCACTCTACAGAGTCATGTGTATAGATTTGAACACCTGCGCTGATTGAGCAGTAATCTCCGATGACGAGCGGCCCGCCGCTGCCATCGAGAATCACATTAGGTCCTATCCACGTATTTTTACCAACGCGAACATCCCCCAACACAAGCACATTGTTGTAACAAGTAGTCCCTTCGCCAAAGCCTAAGAACTTTGCAGTTTCCCAGCGGTCCGTAAGCAAATCACCCAAAGACACATGTCTATTAAACTTGGACTTCATTCGCTTACGTAGGTAAGTGACTACTCTTATTGCAACTTTACTAATTCGCTTCATTTTAAGAGAAAAAGTCTTTAATGCATGTTGTAACCGTCTCTACACACAGATCATCGTAGCACGGTAATGTAATGGTATTATCTTCTAGCCACTGTGCATTTGCTTGTACGTCGTTGTACTTTTCTTTGTAAAAAGTAGTACCGCTCAGGCAATATGTACCCAGTGTAGATTCAATATTATGTGCTGCTAGGTGATCAATTAATTCGTCTCTATTCGTGCCTTCTGGGACAGTAAATACTAAAGACTGAATGTTATGATAAACGCCTTCCGTTACAGATTGACGCTTAATACCTACCGGCTCTAGCGCATTTGCATATTCAACGGCAATAGCATTGCGACGTGCTGTAATTTCATCTAGCTTGTCGATTTGCTTCCAGCCCATAAGTGCTTGGATTTCACTCATACGGTAGTTATAGCCAAAGTCAACAAAGTCAAACACTTTGCCGCGAAGGCCATCTGCACCATGATTAGACTTAACAGCTAACCACTTAGCAAAATCTTTGTTATTTGTAACAATTGCACCACCTTCACCCGTCGTTAAGAGCTTTCTCGGGTGAAAGCTAAAACACGTTAGGTCAGCAATGTTACCAACTTTACGATCATTAATATGACTACCTATCGCACAAGCTGCATCTTCAATAAGCGGAATACCAAACTCTTCACAAAGTGCCTTAATAGAGTCTAGGCCTGATGGATTCCCTAATGCATCAACAAAGATTACAGCTTTGATCGTGTCGTCCATTTTCGCGCGCAGATCTGACACTGACATGTTGTAGGTATCTCTATCAACATCAACGAAAACAGGCACAGCGTCTAAATCTTCAACAACATTTGCCGTTGCAGGGAATGAGAAATCAGAAACTGCTACTTTATCTCCAGCTTTGATACCGATTGCTTTTAAACACATCGTTAATGCTGTTGTAGCCGACGTCATTGGCACTGCATATTCAGCACCCGTGTATTTCTTTAGACTTTCTACAAACTTTGCAACATTAGGACCTTTGGTTAATTGGCCAGAGTCGAATATTTCTTTCATTTCTTCAGAAACTTCTTCAAAAGAAATATACGGCTTTATTAGCTTTATTTTCTCGTTCACTTTACTACCCTGTAAATTTGGCTTTATACCAATCTAGAGTCTCCGCTAGACCATCTTCAAAAGAAGTCAGATTGTATGAGATGAGCTCTTTTACTTTTGCGTTGCTAGCATTGTGAGTTAATACATCCGCACCGCGCGCTTCTTTTCTTACTAACTCACCCTGATAGTCGTAATGTGCAATAATCTTAGTAAGTAGCTCTTTGATTGTGACACAGTTATCAGTAGAGATATTCACACTCTCACCAGCTGGCATTACAGTGTACAGCTTGACGACTGCATCAACCGTGTCCATCACATAGATGAAATCGCGGCTTTGGTTTCCTTCACCATGAAGCTCTGGCGCAATGTTATTTTGAATACGCCAAGCAGTGATAGGAATAACACCAGCGAGTAACCCTTTATGGTTTTGTCTCGGGCCATAATTATTAAATGGACGAACAATAAATGCGTCCACATCAAACATGTTTACATAACTTTCAACTGCAAGATCTGCTGCTGCTTTACCTGCTGCATAAGTTGTTGTAGGAGCCTTAGGGTGAGCTTCATCCATTGGTTCATAAACAGCTGTACCGTAAACTTCTGACGTAGAGAAGTGACATAAAGACTTGAATTTGCCTTTACGCTGCAGCTCTAGCAAGTTAACAGTTCCTGTTACATTTGTGGTAAATGCATTACCAGGATTAATGAAAGAGTAATTGAGTGCTTTTGTTGCAAGGTTAAATACAACATCAACTTGGTGTGCATCAAAAATGTACTCCAAGCTATCTTTATACTCTATGTCTTCATTATAGAATACAGCACCTTTAGCAAGTGCTTCTTGGATGTTGTCTTCTGAGCCAAGGAATAAATTATCAACGATAATAACCTGCTTAGCACCGTCAGCAATTAGCCTGTCTACTAAGTGACTACCTATAAAACCAGCACCACCTGTAACAAGTACTACCTTACCTTCATAACTTTCTCTAAGCATTATTTATTTGCTCCAAAATTAACTCGCTTATTCTCAACGACTCTACACCACTTTCAATAGTTGGAAGGTTTGTGCTCACCTCACCGTTACAAGCCGCAATAAAGGCCTGATGCTCAACTAATAAAGCTTCCTGTGGTTTAACTTCAATTTGTTGTTCAAGAGAAGAAACAACATAAGGCTGACCAGCTTCTTGAGTTACTGTTGATTGCTTATGAACAATCAGCTCTTTTCTTAGCAACTCAGCATCAACGTATGACTTATCTGTAGTTACCTGAATCTTACGCTGTTTCTTTTCTGTCATACGACTCGCTAATACGCGAGATAGTGCGCCATTTTCATGCTGGATAAGAGCTGAAGCAAATGCAACTAGGTTATTCTCTTTTTTACCGTAAGCTAATACGCTCTTAACTGGGCCATTTAAGTACAACGCTAGATCGATATCGTGAATCATTAGGTCAAGTACGACGTCTACGTCAGTGATTCTTGAACTCAATCGATTCGTGCGAGAGAAGTCTGCATTAATAACTTCGTCGTTCTTAAGAACTCGCTGTAATTCAACAACTACAGGGTTGAAACGTTCTATAAAGCCACACTGAACGTACATATCATGCTTCTCAGCTAACGCTTTAATTTCAAGTGCTTCTTCTAACGTCTCAGCTAGCGGTTTTTCAATAAAAACATTCTTTACTTTGCCTGCACACAGCTTGAAATACTCAAAGTGCGTACTAGTAGGCGTTACGATAACAACCGCGTCAGTGCCAGAAATAGCTTCATCTGCATTTGTTGTATAAGGTACTTGATACTGTTCCGACAGCTTCTTCAATTCTGCTTCATTGAAATCGAAGATATTAGTCACTTCCACATTTTTAAGCATACTTAGTATTCTGAGGTGGTTGCGCCCCATGTTACCGATACCTAATATTGCAACTTTTAATGTCATGTCACTTTCCAATTTAGTTAGCTTACTTTATTGCCGGCTTTGTCGATTTTAGCGATAATCCTCGCTGGGTTACCTACGACTAAAGTGTAAGGTGGAACATCTTTTGTAACAACAGAACCTGCTGCCACCATAGCATACTCGCCGATTTTAATGCCGCATACGATTGTAGCGTTTGCACCTAAGCTAGCTCCATTTTCAACTATGGTCTCTGTAATTTGCCAGTCAGAGTTAAACGCTCTTGGAACCTTGTCGTTTGTAAAAGAAACATTTGGTCCTACAAAAACGTCATTTCCGATTGTAACACCTTGGTAAACAGACACTGAGTTTTGAATTTTACAACCGTTGCCGATGCTAACCCCTGCGTCTATGTACACATCTTTCGATATGATGCAGTTTTCACCGATCGATACATTCTCTCTAATTTGCGAATTAATCCAAACTTTAGTGCCTTGACCAATCTTGGCGCCGTCACTAACGTGAGCACTTGCATCAATATAAATATCTTGAGACATTATACCTCCTCAATTAATTTACAAATCATCTCTATTTCTTCTACTTTCAAATAGGGATGCATAGGTAGGCTGAATACACGATCTGCAGCTTGCTCGCTCACTTCGAAGCTTCCTGCGCTGTAACCAAGAGACTCAAATACCTTTTGCTTATGCAAAGGGATAGGGTAATACACTGCAACTGGTACACCATTCGCTTTTAAATGTTCCATGATTTGAGTTCTATGCGCATCATCTTTTGCGAGTAAAGTGTACTGAGCCCATGCACTTGTATAACCCTCAGGAATACTTGGTGTCGTCAGACCGTCCACATTAGATAAATTAGCAGTATAAAGCTCAGCTACGTTTTGACGCTGCGCAATTTCAGTATCGAAAACTTCAAGTTTTGGTAATAAAACAGCAGCTTGAATTGTGTCTAGTCGTCCAGTTAGACCCAAGCGAACATTTTGATACTTATCTTCACCTTGACCATGGACGCGAATTGACTTTAATAGCTCAGCGATTTCGTCGCTGTCGGTAAAAATAGCACCGCCGTCACCGTAACAACCAAGAGGTTTAGCTGGGAAGAAAGATGTACAACCAATGTCACCTAAGCCACCTGCTTTTTTGTCGTTAATTGAGCCACCAAAACCTTGAGCAGCATCTTCAATAACAGTCAGGTTATATTCACTGGCAACTTTGTTTATCTCTGACGCATTCGCAGGTAAACCAAATAAATCAACGCTGATAACGGCTTTAATTTGATTAATATCTTCACATACTGCTGAATGAATCGTCTGCTCTTTATTGCTGATTGCTTGCAATGCTTCTGCAAGCTTTTCTGGTGAGATATTAAAAGTATCTAGATCAATATCAACAAAGAGTGGCTTTGCACCTACAAATTTAATAGCTTCGGCGGTTGCAATAAATGTAAATGGTGTTGTTACCACAACATCACCTTCACCGATATTATGAGCTAAAAGGGCCATAACAAGCGCATCCGTACCTGATGCACAGCTAACACAATGTTTAACTCCGACGTAGTCAGCTAGTTTACTTTCCAGCTCACCAACTTCGGCACCCATTACATATTGACCATGGTCTAATACTTTATGAATATTTGAATCTATTTTATCTTTCAGTAATGAGTATTGTGTTTTTAAATCAATAAATTGCATTTTATCTCCTAGACTATAATACTGTAGAAATCGTTTTTATTTCCATGACCACTTATACGTAGACAGGGTTTTAAGCAAGCTTCTAATTACTAAGACCATATTCCTTTTGTGTCTATCACTTTGACATGAGACGGAAGCTCTTTAATTTCTTTAAACTCTCTGTGGTCAACCAATAATACAGCTATGTCTGTATCTTGAATGGCTTCATGTAGTTCACATAAAACGCCGTTTTCTAGTCTATCCTTGGAAAGCTCTGTTATATTCGGTTCAACTATGCGAACTGGTGCAGAGTGCATTTTCGCAATAGCCTTGGCTATTTCGAATGAAGGGCTTTCTCTTAAATCGTCAATATCAGCTTTAAAAGCGATACCAAAACACGATATACGAATATCTTTTGCTGTTTTTTCAGGCATTGATTGCATTAGATCCGCTATCGCTATTTTTACCTTTTCTAATACCCAATGTGGTTTAGCATCATTCACTTGTCGTGCTGTATGAATAATTTTTGCTTCTTCAGGTGTCTTGCTCACAATAAACCATGGATCGACTGCAATACAGTGCCCGCCGACACCTGGTCCAGGTTGCAATATATTTATTCTCGGGTGCCTGTTTGCAAGTGATATTAGCTCCCAAACATCAATATCTAGCTTATCGCAGATAATGGATAACTCGTTTGCGAATGCGATTTGCACATCGCGGCAAGAGTTTTCAGTCAACTTTGCCATTTCTGCAGTACGAGAGTTCGTTTTGACACACTCCCCTTCTACAAAAATACGATATAGCTCAATAGCTGCTTCCGAACACTTGTTTGTCATTCCACCAATGACTCGGTCATTTTCGACCAACTCTCTCACAACATGTCCAGGTAAAACTCGCTCTGGGCAGTGGGCGATACGAATATCTGAGTCTTCCCCAATATGCTGAGGGAATGAAAGATCAGGCCTAGCTTCGGCGAGCCATTCAGCCATTTTTTCTGTCGCACCAACAGGTGAAGTTGACTCTAAAATAACTAAGTTACCTTTCTTTAAAACAGGCGCTATCGCTTCGCTTGCTTTTTGGATATAAGTCAAATCAGGCTCTGGTATTTGACCATCATCCTCAGCTTTATTTTTGAATGGTGTAGGCACCGCAATTAAAAAAGCATCGGCTTCTTCTGGCGTTGTTGTCGCTTTTAAATAACCTTCGGTTACTGCAGCATGAACTATGATATCTAGTTCAGGCTCGACAATGTGAATTTCACCTTTATTAATGGTGTCGACGGCATATTGGTTGACATCAACACCAATAACTTGTTTTTTGCGTGATGCGAACATCGCTGCAGTTGGAAGGCCTATATAACCAAGGCCAATCACAGAGATATTATTGAAAGACATGGGTTCCCTTTGAAGCTTAACGTTGTAGCTTTAAATACAACAAGTAAATTATTGAGCTAGAATATCGCAAATTGTTTGGCATGCGTTACCAGTACCATAAGGGTTATGCGCCCTACTCATTTCTGTGTAGCTCTGCTCATTTGTTAATAGTTCATTGATTGATGAAGTAATCAAATCAACGTCTGTACCTACAAGTTTTACAGTACCAGCAGTAACCGCTTCTGGTCTTTCAGTCGTGTCTCGCATTACCAAAACAGGCTTACCCAAACTTGGGGCCTCTTCTTGAATACCGCCAGAGTCTGTCAGAATAATATGTGAACGGTTCATTAGATAAACAAAAGGTAAATACTGTTGAGGTTCTATCAAGTGAACATTGCTGACATTTTTTAGAATACGATTTACTGGCTCTTGCACATTTGGATTTAGATGAACCGGATAAAGGATCTGTGCCTCAGGGTGTGCCTTTGCTACTCTAGCTAACGCCTCACAAATACGCTCAAACCCACCACCAAAACTTTCGCGGCGATGGCCTGTCACTAAAATAAGCTTTTTATCGTCATCTAAAAATGGAAATTGCGCTGCAAGTGTAGAAGCTAAATCATCATCTTGCTCAATCTGGTCTTTAACCATCAGCAATGCATCAATAACAGTGTTACCTGTAATATGAATGCTCGACTCGTCATAATTCTCAGCAAGCAGATTTTGCTTAGATGTCATTGTCGGAGTGAAGTGATACTTAGTCAGAGCACCTGTTAATTTACGATTAGCTTCTTCTGGCCAAGGTGAATAAATGTTTCCAGTTCTAAGTCCTGCTTCAACGTGACCGACAGGAATGCGTTCGTAGTATGCAGCTAAACTAGCCACAAACGTTGTTGCAGTGTCTCCATGCACAAGCACCACATCAGGTTGGAACTCTTTTAACACAGGCGTAAGTTCTAAAAGAATTCTGCTGGTTACTTCAGGTAATGTTTGACCTGCTTTCATAATATTGAGGTCAAAGTCAGGCACTACTTTAAAAAGCTCCAGCACTTGGTCCAGCATCTCACGGTGCTGCGCTGTAACACAGACTTTTGCATCAAATCGTTCATCTGCTGCAAGCGCATGAACCAGCGGCGCCATTTTAATTGCCTCTGGACGCGTGCCAAAAACTGTTAAGACTTTCATTCAAAACTTCCCATGTAAGCTAATAACATTATTCTACTAATAAAATATTAGGCCAATTACTATTTATCTGATTTATACTCGTAGTTGTAATAACCATAATACCCGTAAGCATTACTCGCTTTTTTAACTACACCATTGAAAACAACACCCTTAACATCAGTGCCATTTTGCTCAAAGCGCTTACGCGTTAGCTCTAATTCCTTCAAATGATTCTGCCCAAAACGTGTTACAAGCAATGTGCTTCCCGCATGAGCACTTACGATTGCAGGATCTGTAACAGCTAGAATTGGTGGCGTATCAATAATGACCAAGTCATATTTTGCACTAATTTCATCGATAAGCTTGCTAAAATTCTCATGCATTAGAAGCTCAGATGGGTTAGGAGGGATCTGCCCTCGAGTCATCAAGTCAAGTCCCTCAACTTGAGTTTGCTTTGTCGCCTCTTCCAGCGTAATACGGCCTGACAAATAGTCGCTTAGACCATTATCCCATTTCATACCAAACTGTGTCTGTAGGTAACCTTTACGCATATCAGCATCGATAATTAAAACTTTTTTATCACTTTGCGCCAAAACTGTTGCCAAGTTTACTGAAATAAATGATTTACCTACACCTGGGCTCGGGCCAGAAATAGCGATGATATTATTTTTTGCTTCCATCATTGCGAAGTGCAAACTTGTTCTTAAACTACGCAATGCTTCTATTGATAGGTCTGCGGGGTTATCAACTGCGAGTATAGATTTTGCCTTCGCAGTTTTTCCTTTTCTCGCCTTCGCGAAGCCTGTCAGTTTAACCTGATACTCAGAATAAGGAACACTCGCATATACCGGCATTCCTAACGCTTCAATTTCGCTTGGATCTTCAATGCCTTTATGGATAGCTTTTTGAATAAGCGCAAGGGCAATCGCTAACATACTGCCAAGTAAAGTAGCCATAACAACAATTAGTGCTTTCTTAGGCTTTACAGGGCTTGATGTATTAACTTGCGCCTCGTCAATGATACGTACGTTGCCTACTGTACCAGCGCGAACTATATCTAGCTCTTGTGTTTTTGCCAGTAGTAACGTGTATATCTCGTTGTTCACTTCTACATCACGCTTTAAACGCAGTAGCTCTTGCTGAGTTTCAGGTAATACCTGAACTTCACTTGCCAAACGCCTTTTTTGATTTTCAACGGCTTCAATTTGCTCAATCGCAGCCTGATAGCTTGGGTGGCTCAGTTTAAACTTGCGCCCTAGCTCAAGTTTCTTTAGCTCTAACTCTTGCAGTTGAGTTTCAAGCTTAACCAGTTGCCTCAATACTCCTTCGGTTTCCAAAGAAATATCTACTGATTGCTGCTTTACTTGATAATCATTGAAACGTTGCTCTGCTGCTTCTAACTGCTTTTTAACTTGCGGAAGCTGGTGCTCTAAAAACTCAAGAGATTTTTGCGCTTCTGCACTATTGCGCTCAACATTGCGGCGTACGTAAATACCAGCAACTTTATTGAGTACATCTTCAGCGTAAGTCGCGTCCGCATGTTGGAAGCTCAGATTGATAATTCCAGAGTCTTTACCTTTTTCACCAGCTCCTATCGTCGCTTGTAAACCCAAGATCGTATTCAAGCGATCTTGTTTAGCGATCACAAATTCAGTTCCTGGACGTGCAACTAATGTTTTAAGAGTCAGTGTAAATGTTCCGTTTGTTGCCTCTTCACCAACCTTACCACTTAGGAAAGCGTCACCATCAGAGTTAATCAACTCAAATCTTCCACCCTCTTTAGCGATCAGTGTATAAGCCACACCCACGGCATTTTCTGGCACTTCAAACCGGAACACTTCGATAATCTCACCACCCCAAGCATAGCTACTTGCACCAAAGCTTGGTTCAGCTAAGTCACCAGCTTGCAACGGCGTGAAACTTCTAAATGAACGACCACCAATACCCGGAAACAGTTTTGGCTGTGCAATAATATCTAAATTTAAGCTATCAACTGCTTCACCAATGATGCTTCTTGATTTCAATAGCTCAATTTCAGTCACAGCAGCTGAAGTACTTTCAAACATTCCGCCAAGCTCATCAAAGCCTGGTACTGAGCCGCCTTTTTCCTCAACTTGAATCATTGATGTAGCTTGGTATATAGGCGTACTAAAAGTAGCGATACACACACCTATGATCATGAACAAGGCTGTAATAATAAAGATAAATAACTTGCGGTCTAGCAAAGCTCCTACTAGAGCCATTAAATCGATTTCTTGAGATTGAGATTGAGATTGAGATAAGGCTTGTTTATTTTGTGCGCCAGTCGTTAGGTTTGATTGAGCATTCATTGACTCTTTCATCCTTATAAATACTTCTGCCAAGCGCTACAAGCGCTATCAATTAATTCGTATACATGTTCAAAAGCTTCACGGCTTTGACGATACGGATCAGGGATCTCCTTGTCGCCTAGCCACTTGCCAAGTAAGAAGGTTTTACCTCTTGCCTCAGGGTAGCGAGCACAAAGATCTTTCAGGTGCCTTTGCTCCATCACCAAAATTAGTGCGTTTTGATTTACTAAAGAAGAATTTATCTGACGACCTCTATGGGCTGACATATCTATATTTCGGGAGCTTGCCAATTCTTTTGCTAAAGAATCAGCCTGCTTTCCTTCAAGTGCTGTTAAGCCAGCCGAAGATACTTTGATATTCGTCTCTGCAAGCTTCTCTTTTAGGACATATTCGGCAGTTGGACTTCGACAAATATTTCCTGCACAGACAACCAATATACTATCAAACATTACTATGTGTACCTACCTATTGGTTATCTATGTCTTGAAGCGCATCAACTGTAGTCAATGATGGCAGTAACAAACTTATTACCTTATTCCAACGCGCGATTGGTGCACTTGTAACGTACACGATATCTTGTGGCTCAAGACTGAACTGCTCAGCAAAAACCAAAGCGGCAATATTGTTTGCTCTTAGCTGATACACATCTGCAATCACACCATCCTTCTCAAGATTTCTCTTTCTAAGAACGAAAATGCCGTTTGCATTTGCACTGCGCTCGTTGATCCCACCAACTTCAGAGAGTGCCTCGGCCAAACTTAAGCCATAACGATTTACTTCAACGGTGCCAACTTTGTTAACATCACCCATTACGTAAACATTACGTTTATCGTTACGAGATACATGGATAACATCACCATGCTGTAGTAAACGGTTTTGAGAAATATCCCCTTTAGCATAAAAGTTATCTAACTCGATATGCTCAACGGTGTTACCGCGAGAAAAAGTGACCACTTGCCAGTCTGCCCTTTCTGATAGACCACCTGCTAGATTAATAGCATCAATAAGCGTCAACGGAGACTCCGTGATTGGGTATACACCAGGTTTATTTACTTCACCTGTTACATATGCTTTTTGGCTTTTGAAGCCAACTACTTTTACGTCGATTTGAGGATCTTCAATGACGCGACCAAGTCGTTTGGTTAGCTCTTCTCTTAACTCTACAACTGTTTTTCCAGCAGCAGGCACTTTAGGCGCATACGCATAAGTAATTGTGCCGTCTACTTGTACCCTAAAACCATCAAACTCTGCTGTTCTTTGAACTGCTGCTGGAATTGTTAATTCTGGATGATCCCAAACCCCCACAGTGATGACATCACCAATACCAAGGCGGTACTCGTAGTTAGATACATCTACACCTTGAGAAAGTGAAGTAGTCGGCGTTTTAGATTTGAGTTTTTGCTGCTTAATTAAAGTTGAATCAATAAGCTGGATATTTACTTTTGAAAGGTCTTGCTCCAAGCTTGTTGTTTTATCACCTGACGTAATTCCTTCGTAATGCCCACCTGGGATTAAGGTGCAGCCACTCATTACCAAAACACATGCAGCAGCAGTAGTGGTAATGAAATTTTTACAGCGTTGGGCCATTTGTTATTCCTAAATATTTTAATACTTATTCTTACCTTCCAAGCTCAATAAGGCTCGGCAACATAAGTGCTACTTATGCGATGGCTAATTAAAGCATGCGATGAATTCAATCGCAAGTTTACATTGCGTTAATGTTACATGAGTTTTACTAAAGATTTGTTGCAATAGCTATGCAATTAAAGTTCACTATTGGAAAGTTTAAAAATTCATACAAAGCAACCACTCCACCAACTCAACTCAATACCTTTTAACTAGGTTATACGCTCTAAAAAGCTCTTCTTTGTAAGACCTATCAAAAAAATTAATAATTGCAAAAATTCAACTAACTAGAATGCGAGAGCTCTCGAACCAAGCCGTAATTATTAATTCAATTAGGTATCAAACATACCAAATTTAAAATTCAATAAGCTTTGTAACGTTTTAGGTGTACTAAGGTGACTTTACCAGAATAGAAAAAGATAGAATTGCTTTCATACGACTCCCTGTATTGTGACTAAAAATATCCTTCATGGCGGGCATTATACAGAATAATTGCACCACCGCCAATTATAAAACCGACAGAGTTTGCTTGAACTCACTATTTTTGCTTCTATGCAGTTTTATACTTTTTACTCTATCGCGAGAACTTGTAGTCCTGTGCAATCACAGTTACTTTGGGCGTGAGAAAAGCCTGTTACTGTCAATCTTTACCAAATAAGTCTCTTGTATAGACTTTACTTCTCACATCATCTAACTCTTTCGACATACGATTCGTCAATATGATATCAGCTTCTCTTTTCAACTGCTGCAAATCCCTAGTCACTTTGGAGTTAAAAAATTTGTCGCCGAAAAATGTGGGTTCATAGACAATCACTTCGATCCCCTTTGCCTTAATTCGCTTCATAACCCCCTGAATAGCGGAAGCTCTAAAATTATCCGAACCAGATTTCATCACTAAACGGTAGATCCCAACGACTTTAGGAGCACGCTTTATAATGGACTCCGCAATAAAATCTTTTCTGGTTCTATTCGCATCTACAATGGCTCCGATAATATTGCTCGGTACATCTTGATAGTTTGCCACCAATTGCTTTGTGTCTTTTGGCAAGCAATATCCGCCGTAACCAAATGACGGGTTGTTGTAGTGATCGCCTATTCTCGGATCTAAACAAACACCTTTTATTATCTCCAACGTGTTCAATCGATGGGCTTCTGAATAGCTATCAAGTTCATTAAAGTAGGCAATTCGCATGGCCAAATACGTATTCGAGAATAGCTTAACAGCTTCAGCCTCGGTAGAGCCTGTGAAAAGGATCTCTACTTCTTTTTTGTGAGCTCCTTGTGACATCAGTTCTGCAAAGTGATGAGCAGCTTGAGATTTACTACCGACAATTATTCTCGAAGGATACAGGTTGTCATAAAGTGCCTTTCCTTCTCTCAAAAACTCTGGAGAAAAAATAATTTTATCTGTTTGATATTTTTCTTGTAGCCCAACAGTGTAACCCACCGGTACTGTTGATTTGATCACGATATTTGCTGTAGGGTTAATCGCTATTACCTCTTCCACAACACTTTCAACCGTATCAGTATTAAAACAATTTGTGACTGGGTCATAATTTGTGGGTGTCGCTACGATCACAAACTCCGCACCTGCCAGCGCGTACTCCTTGTCTGTTGTTGCCGCCAAGCATAACTCTTTTGTAGCGAGATAGTCCGAAATCTCTGGATCAAGAATAGGCGAAATTCTATTATTGATATCTCGGACTTTATTTTCATCAATATCATAAGCAACAACTTCACTATATTGCGCTAACAAAATTGCATTTGAGAGCCCAACATAACCGATTCCTGCCACCGCAATTTTCATACGCTTTTTTCCCTTGCCTCAGCAATGGTTAAACCAATAATCAGCATTCCTAATTTGGCGGTGCTGACTTTTCGAGCACAACTAGCTGCCTGCTATAATGAAGAGGAAAAATGTCAGAAATTTTAAAGTTAACGAAAGTTGTTTAGCTAAGAGAGCGTGATATTAGCCTGATAAGAAGAAAAAGCGGCATTATACCTATACCGCATGCCATTAAGCACTTGCCAAGAGCGTTTTTTAAATTAAATTGGGGCTAAAGCAATATGTAACTCCCCCAAAAAATGA
>NZ_AUYB01000096.1 GCF_001625655.1 Pseudoalteromonas luteoviolacea DSM 6061
GTGGGTGCGCATTATAGGGAGATTTGAGATTGGCGCAAGCGTTTTTTTAATTAATAATCAAAAAACACTTGCAACTGCACAAACTATAACCAAAACATCACTTTTTGCTGATTAAACGTTCAAATTTGCGTTTAATCACACTCAATTATGAGCAACCAACCACACTTTTCTTGATACTTGGCTTCTTGCTCAAGCTCTGTTTCCATTAATGGATGTGCCTCTAACCAGTTTTTCGACACAGTTAAGGTCAGCGTTTCTGGTTCACTAGCAGTAAGAAACAATTCAGGCAACACATCATCTTGACGACGCATAGACAGAATAACCCCTAATCTTAACAGTCTAATCAAGATTTCAGCTAATCGTTGATTCGAGCCTAACTCCGCGAAACTATCTATTTGAATGTCCAGCCTGTGATTACTCACCATTGTCGCAATAAGTTGCTTCTGCGCTCTGGTGTAACCGGGCATCACACTATTATTGAGAATATATGCGCTATGCTTGTGGTACTCTTTATAGTCTATTAATAGCCCTATTTCGTGAACAACCGTTGCAGCTTTCAACGCATCTGAACCAAATTGCGTATTGATTGACCAATAATCTTTGAGTTGATTAAAGAAGCCATTGCTAATTTCAAAAACTCGTTGAGCTTGCAAATTGTCCACATGAAATCGTGCCATAAAACAATCAAGAGTACGTTTACGGATATCAGTCACACTTAGGTCATCAATCATGCCATAAAGAACACCTTCTCGAAGCGCTCCGCCAGCTAGTCCCATGCGCTCTATTTCCAGCGACTCGAATAATGCGATAAGAATCGCTAGGCCTGATACGAACACGAGCCTGCGCTCTTCACTTAAACCGGGTAAATCAAGTTTAGGGATGGTCTCGCAGCCAATAGCCAAAGATTTAATTTGAACAAGTTTGGACAATACTAAATATTCGTCCAGCCCAAGTGCTGCAAATATTTCTTGTATTGCTTGTACTGTCCCTGAGGCGCCAATCGCCAGCTCCCATCCTACCTGCTGGAATTCACTGACATGCGGTGCGATAACCTTTTTTGCAGCATTTATAGCTGATGCAAAATTTTCTTCGCTGAGCTGGTCATCTTTGAAGTATTTCTCCAAATATGTCACGCACCCCATATTGAGGCTGTAGTATATATGAGCATCAAAACCACGACCAATCACTACTTCTGTACTTGCACCACCAATGTCAACAACGAGCTGCTTGCCATGGCATGAAGAGGTATGCGCTACCCCTTTATAGATAGTACAGGCTTCCAGCTCACCACTAATAATATCAATTTTGTGATTGAGAATGTCTTGCGCACGCTGTTTAAACTGCTCAGCATTTTGAGCTAGCCGTAAAGTTGCTGTCGCCACAATTTTAATGTTTTGAGGCGGAATATCCTGCAATCTTTCCGCGAAGAGGGAGAGGCACTCCCACCCTCTTTCCATCGCTTCTTGAGAGAGTATATTTAGCTCATTCAGCCCAGCTGCGAGCCTTACTTTACGTTTTACCCTACCAATAGTATGGACCCCACCTGCCATATGCTTCGCAATTAACATGTGAAAACTATTTGAGCCCAAATCTATAACGGCATATACATTATTCTGTGGTGAGTTGTATCCCACGCTAGTAACCTCTACTTACCCTTTCTACGTCTAATTGTGTTTAGGCGATGATTTTTGATAACTACCTTGTCTGCGAGAGTTGCCTCGTTTTCTTTGACCCGATTGATAATTTCTTCGATGTTGTTTTACGGGTGGCTTAAGGTCATCTAGCAATGCCGTCTTATCATAGTGAGATACTGGAATAGAGTGTTCTATATATTCTTCGATCTCATGAAGGTTATAAGCATATTGCTCACACGCAAAACTAATTGCGTGTCCCGATGCGCCAGCACGTCCGGTTCGACCGATACGGTGAACGTAATCTTCTCTATCATCAGGTAAGTCAAAGTTAAACACATGACTCACTTCTGGAATATGTAACCCTCGCGCAGCGACATCAGTTGCAACAAGTAAGTCCAATTCGCCTTTGGTAAATTTAGTTAAAATAGACAAACGTTTTTTCTGATTCACATCGCCAGTTAGTAACCCCACTCGATGTCCATCAGCTTTCAACCACTCGTAAACATTCTCACAACTGTGTTTAGTGTTAGCAAAAACAATTGCCTTATCAGGCCAATCTTCCTCGATTAAGGTCAAAAGTAAAGGTAATTTGTCCTCTTGTGAGGGGTGAAATAGCTCTTCTTGGATGCGCTTACCTGTTTTAACATCAGGCTCGATTTGTACGTGAATGGGGTTGTGCATGTGCTCGAATGCTAATTCTTGCACTCTGTAAGAGAGTGTGGCTGAAAAGAGTAGATTTAAGCGCTCTTGCGTGCCAGGCATACGATTGAACAGATATCGGATATCTTTGATAAAGCCCAGATCAAACATACGGTCAGCTTCATCAAGTACCACAACCTCAATGCTATTTAGATTAAATGCACCTTGTTTGTAGAAATCAATTAGCCTACCAGTGGTGCCAATTAAAATATCAACGCCTTTTTCTAGTTGTGCCCGTTGTTTTTCATATTCTTCGCCACCATATACTAATCCTAACTGTAAATTGCAGTGCGGTGCGATGACTTTTGCATCTTTATGGATCTGTATTGCCAACTCTCTAGTCGGCGCCATTATAATGGCTCTAGGTTGTACAGATGCTTGCTGTTCAGGTTGATTTTGCATTAAACGATGACAAGTCGCTGTCAGGAATGCCAGTGTTTTACCGGTTCCCGTTTGCGCCTGACCCGCAATGTCCCTGCCTTCACATACGTAAGGCATACACTTTGCTTGAATTGGCGTACAAAACTCGAAGCCATTCGCTGTCAAACCGGCGACCACTTCCGGTGCTAAAGCAAAGTCTGAAAATGTAGTATTGGTCAAATGTGTCTTAGTCATAGCAATAAAGCATAACGTTTAAACTTGCAATAAGAAACAAGAGTGTTTAAATACGCACTAAATAATTCGCCTAATTTCTATCGGAGAACGTAATGAGCGACAAAATTATCCAATTAACTGACGACAGCTTTGAAGCTGACGTACTTAACTCAGACAAACCTGTTCTTGTTGACTTTTGGGCTGAGTGGTGTGGTCCTTGTAAGATGATCGCGCCGATCCTTGATGAGGTAGCGGAAGAGTTTGAAGGTAAAGTAACTATCGCGAAATTAAACATCGACCAAAATTCAGGTACTCCTGGTAAGTTTGGTATTCGTGGTATTCCTACGCTACTTCTTTTTAAAGATGGTGCTGTTGCTGCAACTAAAGTAGGCGCGCTATCTAAAACTCAGCTTGTTGAGTTTTTAAACGACAACGCTTAAAAACTTAAAAGCCCAAACTACACAGTGGATTGGGCTTCACTATTATTTGCTTGCCAGCGAAAATTATAGATAAATGGATTAATTTTTTGTATAAAGACTGGACGACTCGATGGCTAGCTGCTAACTTATAGAGCCACAAACCTTTTTATCGAATTTCAACTCAATCCCTCGTGCGACGAGAAAACAACGTTAATTAAAGAACCCACCAATATGCATTTACGCGAACTTAAAGACAAGTCAATAAATGAGCTTGTAAAACTTGCCGAGTCAATGGGACTCGAAAACGTAGCCCGTCTTAGAAAACAAGATATCATCTTCGCTATCTTAAAAGCTCACGCTAAAAGCGGCGAAAACATCTATGGCGGCGGTGTTTTAGAAATTCTCCAAGACGGCTTTGGCTTTTTACGCTCTTCCGAAGCTTCATACCTAGCAGGGCCGGATGACATCTATGTATCGCCGAGTCAAATCAGACGCTTTAGCTTGCGTACTGGTGATTCAATTAGCGGTCTTATCCGTCCACCAAAAGATGGCGAGCGCTATTTTGCTCTACTAAAAGTTAACGAAGTTAACTTTGATAAGCCAGAAAACTCTCGAACTAAGATCTTGTTCGAAAACTTAACTCCTATCCATGCTAACGAACGTTTGGTTATGCAGCGTGGTAACGGTAGCACTGAAGATATCACTGCGCGTGTTTTAGACCTTGCGTCACCTATTGGTAAAGGTCAACGTGCACTTATCGTAGCACCGCCTAAAGCCGGTAAAACAATGCTACTGCAGAATATTGCGCAGTCGATCTCTTACAACAACCCTGACGCAACTCTGATGGTATTACTTATCGATGAGCGTCCAGAAGAAGTAACTGAGATGCAGCGCCTTGTTCAAGGTGAAGTTGTTGCCTCAACGTTTGATGAACCAGCAAGTCGTCACGTCCAAGTTGCAGAAATGGTCATCGAAAAAGCTAAGCGACTAGTTGAGCACAAAAAAGACGTTGTAATTCTATTAGACTCGATTACCCGTTTAGCGCGTGCATACAACACTGTTATCCCTTCATCAGGTAAAGTACTAACAGGTGGTGTTGACGCAAACGCACTACACAAGCCTAAGCGTTTCTTTGGTGCAGCACGTAATGTTGAAGAAGGTGGTAGCTTAACTATTATCGCAACTGCGCTTATCGATACTGGCTCTAAGATGGATGAAGTTATCTACGAAGAGTTTAAAGGTACAGGTAACATGGAACTTCACCTAAACCGTAAGATCGCGGAGAAGCGTGTATTCCCTGCAATCGACTTTAACCGTTCTGGTACTCGTCGTGAAGAGCTATTAACCAAGCCGGACGAATTACAGAAGATGTGGATCTTGCGCAAGATTGTTCATGAAATGAGTGAGATCGATGCGATGGAGTTTCTCATCGACAAGCTATCAATGAGCAAAACGAATGATGAATTTTTCGATTCCATGAAGCGAAAATAATCAGTAAGAAGCCTGCGTTAGCAGGCTTTTTTTTGCCTTGTAAAAGCTTGGAATTCACTATGAACTAGTCTATACCTATTATTCTAAACTGGAAAAAGTTTCTAATTTTTAAGGTCATAGAAAGGAGACTCAGGCAATGCGTTTAAACGTCGGAGCGATTAGTACCACGTGCGCCAATCTTACAATTACCGTACTTTGTGCTTTGTATTTTGATTTTTCTTTAGCTGCAACACTTACTTTGTGTAGCTTCATCATCTTAAGCTCCCTGACAGTCTACCTCCTTATTTTGAAGTTTAGCCATAAAGGCACATATCTCGATAACTTGGTCAGTGCTTTACTCGCGGATACCAATATTGATCTTACTTACCGGTTTGATGAACAAGATAAACAACTCCCCAATGCCTGTTTAGCCCTTAACGCTGGCATTGCGACCATTGAGCATATTATTTGCGAAGTCTATACCTGTTCAGCACGACTCGCACCAATGGCTGATGACTTGCGAGATACTTATGCTTCAATGACACAGAAAGCCACAATTCAACATGCCCATGGTGAAGATCTAGCGGCTTCAATCAATCGTATGCTTATCGTCTCTCGCGAACTGGATGATAATTTAGATAAGATTTATCGATCTGTGGAAGACGCAACAGAGGCCGTTAAAAAAACCCGCATCGATACTGATAAAAGCCAAGAAAGCTTAATCAGTCTTGCTGAACATATTCGGCAAACCAGTAAACAAATAGAGGCCCTCAAAGCGGACAGTGATGCCATTAGTGCCGTGATTGATGTCATCAATTCTATCGCCGACCAGACAAACTTATTGGCCTTGAATGCCGCGATAGAAGCTGCCAGAGCTGGAGAGCAAGGCCGAGGATTTGCCGTAGTAGCTGATGAAGTGCGCAGCCTAGCCGCAAGAACTAGTCAATCAACACAAGAAGTGCGTACCATGGTGAGTAAAATCCAAGCGGGTACAGACAGTGCTCATTCACTTATGTTACTTGCATTAGAAGAAACCGATCGTACAGTTAGCTTATCGGAAGAGTCGACGAAAGAAGTCGACCAAATTGAACATGCCATGCTAGATATCAACGCTATGTCCCATAGTATTCACAGCCAAGTAAAACAGCAAAAAGAGGTTTCTGATGAGGCGCAGTCAAGTATTGAGTCTATGGTTGAGTTAAATTCAGACGCGCTATCTAGCTCTAAGATTCAGGCAGTTTCAAGTACAGATCTCATTAATCTTTCAACCAGTATCCATGAAAAGCTAAGTATCTTCAAAACCGAAACACCACAACCAGACTTAGATCCTCGAGTCGATAAAAGCCGTACCCATAGTGCTGAAGTTGCTGTTAATAAACCTCAAGCAACTCCTATTGATGATGCATCAGATTCAGGTGATATCGAACTGTTCTGAACAGGCATGTACTTTTAGCTCATCGCAGAGAATCAAAAACAGATCCTGATATTGGCTTGTATTTTGTGCTTTTAGGGCAGTTTCGAATTGCTTTGCGATATCTGCAATTGGTAAAAAGCCAAATACTGCTGCTGCACCTGCGAGCTTGTGACAGTGATATTGTAGCCCTGGATAATCTTCTTCTTGCCACAAGTCGATGAGCTTGTATCTCTCTTGCTCTAAGGTAGATGCAAAACTCTGTTTTAAATCCGTCATATCTAGGCTCATTTCAGTATTTGCTTGAGGTTGATACCTGTCGCCCAGCGTTGCTTGCAGCACAGCGATTAGTTTGTCTTTTTCTAGAGGTTTACTTAAGTGGCCGTTAAAACCATTGTCCAAGTAATACTTAATTTCATGCTCCATCACGTTTGCTGTCAAAGCATAAATAGGCCCTTCATAGCCTGCCTGACGCAATAAGCTCAATGCTTCTAACCCATCCATGTGCGGCATTTGAATATCCATCAGCACCAAATCTGGATAACTACTCAGGCACTTTTCAACAGCTTGTTTGCCATCTAGTGCAGATTCGACTTGTACACCGAGCTGAGACAGTATTCGCTCAAACAGCACTCTATTATCATCATGATCTTCTGCAAGGAGTACTAGCCCTTCGAACACCTCAACCGATGGCTTTTCTGGCTGTGAAATTGGCGCTGCATCATCTAATTGATTTAATCGAACGCAGGGAACCCAAAAAGAAAACCGGCTGCCTACATGCGGTTCACTTGTAACCTTGATCACCCCTCCCATCATGGCAGCAAGCTGCTGAGATAAACTTAGCCCCAAGCCCGATCCCCCAAAGCGACGTGTAATACTGTTATCACCCTGTTGGAAGTGCTCAAAAATCTTTTCTAGTTGGGATGCTGACATTCCAATCCCTGTGTCAGTCACGCTGAATAAGATACCATCTTCTTGCTGCTCGGCTAATAATTCAACATAGCCATGATGGGTAAACTTGATCGCATTGCTTAGTAGGTTTATTAATACTTGCTTCACCCTGACATAATCTAAGCATACCCGGTAAGGTGTATCCAAGCGGTGATCAACAATCAGTTCCAACGACTTTTCTAAACAGGGGTGATGGAACATATCAGTCACATCAGATAGCAATGACTCGACTTTGAATTCAGTTAGGTCAAGTTCGAGTTGTTCCGCTTCAATCTTACTAAGATCCAATACATCGCTGATCAGCTCTTTCAGATGCCTACCTTGACGCATTAGTACGGTGAGTGACTCTTTGAGCCGTTCATTGTCTCTATGCTCATGCAACATGCTTTCACTGTAACCAAGAATTGCGGTCAGCGGGGTACGTATTTCATGGCTAATATTGGCAAGAAACTGGCTTTTAATTTGATTCGCACTACGCAATTGATCCGCTGTTTTTTGCAGCTCGGCGGTACGCTCTGCAACCTCGTTGCTCAAATCTAGTTTGGCTTTGCGCTCAATCGTACGACGATACCAAGCCACAAGCGCAAGTAATGCAAAACCAACCACCAAAACGCTCATCCACATTAATTGTTGTTGTTGCTTTGACTTTAATTCCTGAAGTTGCTGTGCTTGTCTGAGCTGCGCAAGCTCTTGGCTTAATTCACTTTCTTCAAATCGCTTTTGGTACTTTTCAGCTTTTTCTAATAACGCCTGATTTAACAGCTTGAACATTTCCCGATCATAATCCGTCAAGGTCTGTAATGCCTCAGCGGTACTCCCTTGCGCAGCTTCCGCCAGCGCAATTATCGACAGGGCCCTTTTTTCACGTAACTCTGCGCCGAGGGACTGATTCATTTCTAAACTACGCTGTGCCGCAGATTTTGCTTTGGTAATCTGCCCCTTGACTAAAAATATCTGCGCCTGCACATATAAAGCTTCAGACATATTTGAGTCATTTTCTGCCTTTTCTGCATAATAAATAGCAAAGTTTACGTGTGTTTCCGCCATTGCCATATCACCAGTCGATATACTTACTTTCGCAAGATTGCTGTATTCATATGATAGGTGTTTAACGTCATTGACCGCCTCGTAGTAGTCAATGGCATTTTGTAAATAAACGCCAGCCTGCTCAAAGCGAGAGGTTTGAGTATATAGCACGCCTAAATTGGCTTGCGAGAGCGCGATACCGTAGCTATCTCCAAGCTTTTCGAACAATGTTATAGCCTTTTGCAGCAACTCTTCGGCCTTTTGATATCTTAACAAACGTATATACACACCCGCGATGTTAAGAATAATATCAGCTTGATCTTGCTCATTACCATGCTGCTTGTATAGCTCATACGCATCTAAATAGTGGGATAAGGCACTCATTAAATCGTGCATTTTTACGTATGCTAAGCCCAAATTATTTTGAATATGTGCCACTTCAATTGGCGGCTGGTGATTTTTCGCTAGCACCAATGCGCGTACATAGTCCTTTTCAGAAGCCGCAAACTCTCCCGAGTGGTACCAACCTATTCCTTGCATTTTTACTGCCGTAAAATGGAGTTGTGGATCGGGGTTTTCACCTAATGAAATCTCCATCCGTTTAAAAAAGTGAATACCTTTACGTAGTTCACCATTTTGAAAAGCAGATCTACCAAGGATTTGAAACAGAGAAGCTCTTTGCGGTTGCGAAAGCTGAGGGTGGTTTAACAATTGCTCTCCAACCATTTGCTGTTCTTGCCAGCTTTCGAGTTGTGCAATGTTCTGTATTTGTTGCGCTAGTGATTGTACTTCGTTGCTCTGCTCAGACGCATAGCTGAAGATACTCAATCCTAAAGTAAAAATCACTATCCAGCACGTGTTCATTAATGCCATCCATGCCATCCCAATTTGCAATAGCGTAATATTTCATCGACAATATTTAAGGTCATGAAGATACACTATGTTTACAGGCCGAACAATGATCAACCCAATTCTCAATATTATTTTTGACGTCATCTCGGCTACACCACACTTAAAAGTGCATGAACTAGCCGCCCATTTAAAAGCCCAATCAGCATTACCTGAACTAGACAAAGACCCTCATAAGGATCTGTTTAAAAGAAACTTTATAATTATGAATGGGCTGTACCAATTGCAAAACGAATTGCGAGATAGCCATTGTGATGTGCATATTTCAGCCTTAGACATTTATATAACGGATCTAAACACCAAGCGAGGGTCCAGCCAGTTAAACTTGCGAAACACACTACAAGAAAGTGACCCGCTTAAAAGCTATTATTTAGATTGGGGAAACTATGACACAAGCGCAGAAGAGGTTGAGTTATTATTGTCGCAGTTTTGGCAAAGCTATTTGACTAACTCCAACAATTTGGTATCACAACAAACCCAAATCGAGCTTATAGAAAAGTGGCAATTGCCTTCTAAATACGACTTATACACACTACAAAAAACTTGGCGCAAGCTCGCTTTATCATGTCACCCTGATAAGGGCGGTTGTGCTGCAGATTTCAACCAAATCAAACGTGAATATGCGCAGCTCAAAGCGCTCTTATGAGCTGCATAAAGTCATCTTTAAACCAATCGCTTAGCTTTAATTCGCTTACCTTTGATTTTATCAGCATTTAATTTTCGAATCGCGGGTTTCACTGCTTCTCTGAATATCGCGATGTAAGCTTGGTTATCCTGCACTGTAATATTACCAATATGCGCTGAACCAATACCGTTTTCACCAGTCAGGCAGCCGACTATATCTCCGGCACGAACTTTTTGCTTTTTACCCGCGTCGATCACAATAGTCACCATCGTTGGCTTGTAAGCTGGTTTATCAAGCAAACTAAGTGGTGGTGTTGGCGACGGGTTGAACTCTCTTTCGTACAACTCGCAAAGTTGCTTCATTTTAAATGTTTCATTCTCACCATACAGGGAGCAAGCAAAGCCCTTTTTCCCACCACGCCCTGTGCGCCCAACGCGGTGTACATGCGTTTGTGGATCCAGTGCCATATGGTAATTCACTACCATGTCGATATCATCTATATCTAGCCCCCGCGCAGCTACGTCAGTCGCAACCAGCACAGATGCACTTTTGTTAGCAAACCTTAAGAGCATTCTTTGTCGCTCGATCTGAGCTAAATCGCCATGCAAAACAGCAACCTGTAATCCTGTTTGTTGTAATTCGCTAAAAAGCTTTTTCGTTTCAACTTTGGTATTACAAAAAACAATGCAGCTTTGTGGCTTATGTTGCAACAGCAATAGTCTCAGTGTGTTAAATCTAAGTTTGTTGTTTTTGAGCGGGAAGAACTGCTGTTTGATCTGTTTGTTAAGTGTTTCAGTTTCACCTTTTACTAATATCGGCGATTGCATAAAGCGCGCTGATAACTGTTCAATATCTTTAGGATAAGTGGCGCTGAACATCATTGTTTGACGAGCAGGAGGTAAATATACTGCAATATTTTCAATGGCATCCACAAAGCCCATTTCCAACATTTGATCTGCTTCATCTAAGGTAAAGTGACTGACCTGCGTTAAGTCCAATGTCCCCTTGAACAAGTGCTCCTCGACACGACCAGGCGTACCTACAACAACATGGGCGCCATGCTCCAATGAGCTAATTTGTGGTCCAATGGGTTCACCGCCACAAATGGTCAACACTTTTACATTACCCAGATCCTTAGCCAATTTTCGTACTTCTTCAGCAACTTGGTTAGCTAACTCTCTGGTAGGTACTAAAATTAAACCCTGAATATGCGATGCTTGTACAACCAAACTTTGCAACATCGCTAAGCTAAAGGCCAATGTTTTCCCCGAGCCAGTTTTTGCTTGTGCGACCACATCTTTACCAGCCAGCAACTCAGGTAAACTTTGTAACTGGATAGGCGTCATGCGGCTAAATCCAGCTTTACTTAGTGCCGATTGTAACTCTGCGCGAAGTGTTAATTGAGTAAATTGCGGGTTCACATGGTTTTCCTGACAAATCAAATTGTGTTAATTTTATCAAAGATCATCCCCCTTGGTATACTGTGGAAAACATGTAAGCTTATACCACTTACAAAATTACACCGCGTGTTCCTTTTCACATTTTCTAAAATAGCTCATAACAGCTTCATGCCATGCATTTCATCCTATTTACGTTTTAATCAATTTCTTTTGGTGTCAAAATAACCACATTAATACCGACCAAGGACCATTATGAAACGAGTATTTCGTACTTTGATTAAAACTAGCATATTACCGCTCGTCGCATTGTGCACAAGCTACACAACACTGGCCCAAGAATTTAGCCAAGCTGAATTAGACACTGTAGCAAAGGTTCGTGAGCATGCACGACATAGCGAATTGAGCTGGCAACTTGTTGAATCATTAACCACAGAAGTAGGTCCTCGCCTCCCAGGTACAGAAAACGACAAAATGGCCGTCGCCTGGGCTAAGAAAAAGTTCCAACAACTCGGTTTTGACAAAGTCTGGTTGGAACCTTCCAAATTCCCCGAATGGCGCCGCTATCATGAATCAGGGTTTATTTTGACCCCAAGCAAACAACCTCTGCATTTAACCGCACTGGGCAATAGCGTCAGTACACCTAAAGCAGGCTTATCCGGCGAAGTCGTCATGTTCGAAACATTTGATGAGTTAATTGCAGCGCCAGCCGACAGCCTGAAAGGCAAAATTGCGTTTATCAATTACCGCATGAACAGAGACATAGACGGAAATGGCTATGGGCCCGCAGTAAAAGCCAGAAATAAAGGTGCTGTGGAGGCAGCTAAGAAAGGGGCTATCGCCTACATGATGCGCTCAGTCAGTACCAGTCATCACCGGTTTGCACACACAGGTGGCAGCCACTATACCAAGGGCGTCAGTAAGATCCCCACTACAGCGGTTGCCAACCCCGACGCCGATCAGTTAGCACGACTAATTGCGCTTGGTAAACCAGTTAAAGTAGAACTCAATATTCAAACTGAAGATTTAGGTGAAGGCACTAGCTATAACGTTATCGGTGAAATCACAGGCTCAAAGTACCCAGAACAATATGTGCTACTTGGCAGCCATTTAGATTCTTGGGATCTGGGCACAGGTGCATTGGATGATGGTGCAGGTGTCGCGCTCACCATGGCTGCGGCAAAGCATATTGCAGATCACACGCGGCCTGAGCGAAGCATTCGCGTTGTATTGTTTGCAGCTGAAGAGTTAGGGTTATGGGGTGCAAAAGCATACTTTAAACATTACCAAGACCGATTAGATAATATAGTTGCCGCCGCAGAGTCTGATTTTGGTGCAGATGTGGTGTATGCATTTGAATCAAATGTCAATGCCGCGTCCTTGCCTGCAGTACGCGAAATTGCTAAGCAGTTAAAGCCACTAGGCATCAAATACATACGCAAAAATGCCGCTCGAGGAGGCCCTGATCTGATCCCATTTAAGCAAATGACTTCGGCCCCTATTTTCGATTTACATCAAGTAGGAACTGATTACTTTGACTATCACCACACAGCAGATGATACGTTAGACAAAGTAGACCCTGATAAGCTCAAGCAAAATACCGCGGCTTATGCAGTATTTGCCTTGATGGCAGCCAATGCTGAAACCGCTATGGCGGGTAAATAACGACCTCTTTGTGTCGAGGCGAAGCCATGCTATCTTAGCTTCGACACGCATAAGAGCTAAAACAGTGTAACCAACCACGGAGATGGCAATGATAAAAAGCACCCTATTTCGCACACACGATGTGATTTCAGCATCTGTCAGTCGATATAAAGCAATTATTATTGCCTTCTTGGTTGTGGGGTTTTGTGGATACTGGATAGTTAAACACCAACAAAGCCAAACACAGCAACTGGAGTGGATTAACGCTCCAAAGGTCGACGATATTATTATGGTTGACTTTGGCCGAATTCAAACTGATCGCGTCTATCAACCGCAGTTTAGAGTCACGCAAGTCATTGCTGTAGATGAGCAGCACATCACCCTGAAAGAAGGTCGTTATACTTATGCAAGAAAACGCGATGCAAAGCGTGCAATTCAGCTAGACAACCTCATGCTTGATGATTACTTTAAATCGCAACCTTGGCGCTTGACACACTCGCAAATATCTAATTTCTACCAAAGTGGTGGTGTTTACGCTGCGTATCGTCCCAATGACATTTATGTCTTAGGTGGCATAGTAAAAAAGCGTGCACTTGCTCATTTTCCCAAACACCAGAGAGCGCAGTTTTCACCACAAAACAGCCAAGGGATCAGCTTATATCAACAAGGTGAATTTGAGGCGGCGCGCCAAGCATTTGAAGAAGCAGTGGCAACCCAAGATCAATGGGGGATGTATAACCTCGCAACCATGTTGATTGCAGCAGAAGGTGGAGTTCAAGACTTACCTCGAGCATTTGAGCTACTCAAAGCTGCAAAAACTCAAGGCAATCTCAAAGCCATTGAAGCGCTCAAGTCTCTGTGCCAGATGCATCAGGTTTGCGAGTGAGCCTCACTTTTTGAATAAGCTATCAAAAACTGTTCGAAGTCTCTGGCAGCACCAGGTTTAGCATGTAAATATCCCTGGGTATAATCACAACCAAGTTGCTGTAACAACGCCAATTGCTCTGCCGTTTCAACCCCTTCTGCAATTACTGTTAAGTTTAACTTGCTAGCCATAGAAACAATAGCGCTAATGAGTGTTTTATCTTCTTCGTCTTCAGGTAAGTCTTTGATAAATGCGCGGTCTATTTTTAGCTTGGACAATGGGAAGCGCTTTAAGTACCCCAACGACGAATACCCAGTACCAAAATCATCAATGGCTAGGCCAACTCCCATGCTGCGTAGTTGATCTAATTGCTGCTCTATACCATCGGAGTTATCTGCTAACACAGTCTCGGTTATCTCTAATGTAAGACATGTTGCAGGTAGACCCGTATCTTTGAGGACTTTGCTAACTAAACTCACGATATCCTGACGTTTGAACTGTGTGCTAGATACATTCACAGAAACAAAAAAAGGTTTGTCTGTTTTGGTCAACCAAGATCGCGCTTGTGCACAAGCTTGGTAAAGCACCCATTCACCCATCGCCAAAATTAGCCCAAGTTCTTCACTGATAGGAATAAAGTCGGCAGGAGATACTTCCCCCAAAGACTCATTGTGCCAACGTAATAATGCCTCACAACCTAAGTCGTTATCTTTACCAACGATGGGTTGATAGACCACTCTCAACTCTTGGTTAGACAGCGCTCGATGCAATGCGCCCTCTAACTGACTACGTGCCTTTGCGTGTTCATGCATTGCTGCGGTAAAGAATTGGAAGCAATTCCGGCCGTTTTCTTTGGCTTTATACATGGCGCTGTCTGCATTACGCAATAGTACCTTTCTATCCTCACCATCATCCGGATAAAAAGTAATGCCCATACTGCCCGAAACATACGCTTCATGCCCTTCTAGATGAAACGGCGCGCTCAAAGCGGTGAGAATTTTCTCTGCCACTTTTTCCATGTCACCGATCATCTCCATTTCTGGCAGTAACAAGGCGAACTCATCTCCGCCTAATCTGGCCACAGTATCTGAGTTTCTGGTGCATTCTCGAATGCGATTTGCTGCTTCAATCAGCAACAAATCACCAATATGGTGACCAAGAGTATCATTGACCGCTTTAAACCGGTCGAGGTCGATAAAACAGACTGCAACCCGTGATTGTTTGCGCTCTGCTTGAGTTAAGGCAATATCAAATTTGGCATGGTAGTGGTGTCGATTCGCAAGCCCAGTTAAATTATCAAAATTTGCTTGTTGCCACATCAATTGTTCATTGCGTTTGCGCGAAGTTATATCATTAAACAACGCCACATACATATCAATGTCACCGTGTTGATCAAATACAGCCGAGACTTGCAACCAACTTGGATATACCTCTCCACTTTTACGCTTATTCCAAATCTCTCCTTCCCAATGCCCTCTCGAACTTAACGCATCATAGAGCTGAGTAAAATAGGCCGCATCATGACGTCCAGAGTTAAATATGGCTGGCGTTTTTCCCATCACTTCAGGCCCACTAAAACCGGTGATTTCTGTAAATGCTTTATTGACCATTTGAATGCAATTGTTTTTGTCAGAAACCAATACACCTTCACTGGTGGTTGAAAATACCGTACTCGCGAGCCGCTGCTCTTGCTCATCAATGAGACGTTGGGTGATATTTTGCAACAGATAGATATGGCCATATAGACCACCGCTGCCGTCCGGCACATCCGTCTTACTTATTTCCACATCTAAGGCGCCAAAATTGGTGTCTAAACGACACTCTTTAGGCTCAAATTGCGTCACCTCTGTACATGCGCCGTTGCCCAGCGCTTCAGTGATCATTTTACCATCTAAGTCGCCCAAATCTTGATAAGCTGCTCGATTTGCCGACAACACTTTGTCATCTGGATCGGTAAATACAAGATAGTCACCAATGGAATCAAAAATCGCATTTAATCTAGCTCTTTGATATTCCAAGCGACGTTTTGTTTTACGTATGCGTAAGAAACCCCAGCCTAGAATTACCGTAGTCCCTACCAGAATAGCAATAACGCTACTCAATAAAAAAACCTGAACTGTGCTAGCGTGTTTGATTTCTTTTGTCTGTAACGCAACTTGCTGTTCAAGATTACTTTGATAATGCCATAACGCATGCTCCAGTTTTCGCCTTGCGCTGACATCTTGAATTACGGAAAATAATAAAGCATCCCCGTCATTGTTCATAAAGGGAGATGAATAAACAGATACAGTACGATTTTCACCATTAGCTAAGCGATGCTGGAAAATAAAATAATTGCGCCCTTCATTGAGTGCGGAGAGTCGCTCTTTTTCAACCTGCTGAGGTGTGAACTGATTAATCTCTTGAATGTAGAGATTTTCTAACTGTGCTTTGCTGTAGCCATAAAAATCAGCCGCAGACTGATTGGCACGCACAATTTTACCGCTGTCAGGTTCGATTAACAGCATTACTGCGCTGTGATTATCAAATACGCCAGCAGGCAAACTTTGCGCCTTTGAGTGGGCAGTATAAGTCACCACCATTAAACTTAGTATGAGGTAAACTATTGTTGTTATTGTCTTCAAGCCGCCTCCAATAGATACCCGTCGACTCATTCAGACTATAGCCCAAAGCCTAAATCAAGGAAACAATAGACTTCAAAACGGGCTTAAAAAGCTGCTCAACAACCAATCTAACTGACCATCCAGCTCGTATATGAGTGTACTTACACTTGTTAAACTTGCCTTCTCGTTGCCGTAATCATTTCAGCGAATTAAATCCGTCTTTCCTCGCGTAGAGTATGTTCAGCGTGTGGGGAATTGATATACTTGCAGCCACAGATAGGCTTACTCACTGCGTAATAGGCTAAAATGAAATATAAAGACTTAAGAGAGTTCATCGAACTGCTTGAAAAGCAAGGCGAACTTGTCCGCGTCAGTCAACCCATTTCCACTAAATTAGAAATGACTGAAATAGCAGATCGCACCTTACGTGCCGGTGGTCCTGCAATTTTATTTGAAAACCCTGAAGGATTTGATATCCCCGTACTTGCCAACCTATTCGGCACCCCTAAGCGTGTCGCGATGGGGATGGGCCAAACAGATGTCAGTGAACTTCGTGAAGTCGGTAAGCTCTTAGCGTTTCTCAAAGAACCTGAGCCACCAAAAGGTATCAAAGAAGCGTTGGGCCAAATTCCAGTCTTCAAGCAAGTCCTTAATATGCCCGCCAAGGAAGTCAAAAAGGCACCTTGTCAAAAAGTTGTATTGAGCGGTGACCAAGTAGATTTAACTAAGCTTCCGATTCAGCATTGCTGGCCAGGCGATGCTGCCCCACTCATTACATGGGGTCTAACAGTCACCAAAGGACCACACAAAAAACGTCAGAATCTTGGGATTTATCGCCAGCAACTACTGGGTAAAAACAAAATAATTATGCGCTGGTTGTCACATCGGGGCGGTGCACTAGATTTTCAAGAATGGTGCAAAGAGCATCCAGGCAAACCTTATCCGGTGTCTGTTGCACTGGGTGCAGATCCAGCAACAATTTTGGGTGCAGTAACCCCTGTGCCAGATACGCTCAGTGAATATGCATTTGCGGGCCTTTTGCGAGGCAGCAAAACCGAAGTCGTTAAGTCGATCTCTAATGACTTACAAGTGCCTGCAAGTGCAGAGATTGTGCTTGAAGGTTACATAGAGCAAGGCGAAACGGCACCAGAGGGCCCTTACGGTGACCACACAGGGTATTACAATGAGGTAGATGACTTTCCCGTTATGACCGTCACCCACATTACGCACCGCGAAAACCCGATTTATCACAGTACATACACTGGCCGCCCACCAGATGAGCCCGCGATACTGGGCGTGGCACTTAACGAAGTATTTGTGCCCATTTTGCAAAAGCAGTTCCCAGAGATTGTAGATTTTTACCTTCCACCTGAAGGCTGTTCATATCGCATGGCCGTCGTGACCATGAAAAAACAATACCCAGGACACGCCAAGCGCGTGATGATGGGTGTTTGGTCATTCTTGCGACAATTTATGTATACCAAATTTGTGATTGTTTGCGATGACGATGTTAATGCTCGTGACTGGAATGATGTGATCTGGGCCATTACAACACGCATGGACCCAGCTAGGGATACCACCATGATAGAAAGCACACCAATAGACTATCTAGACTTCGCCTCACCGGTATCAGGACTAGGCTCAAAAATGGGTATGGACGCGACCAATAAATGGCCGGGAGAAACGGACCGTGAGTGGGGTGTGCCTATAGTGATGGATGAAGATATCAAGCGCAAAGTCGACGATATCTGGGACAGTCTGGGCATTATGGATAAGAAATAACTAATAAGTATTGTGCACTTTCATAAAAATTTGTTTGAATTTCGGGTAAACGTCAAGCGACGCGATATAACAAAGTCGCGATTAAATATGTTACAGTGCGCATACTTTCGCCAAGGTGCTTAATAATAAGGTTTGAAATGCAAATATTAAAAGCGCGTGTTGAGGCCATTTCACCTCTCACAGAATTTGTTTACAAAGTGCTGTTAAAGCCACAACAAGATGCAGAATTTTCAGCAGGCCACTACTTACAGCTGGTACTTGGTGAAAAAGACAAGCGTGCATTTTCGATTGCCAGCAGCCCATCCAATAAACAGCAATTAGAGCTGCACATTGGTGCGTCAGGTGCTGACTCATACGCCATGCAGGCGCTTGAGCACTTAAAAACGGCGCATATTGATGGTACAGAGGTAGATCTAGAAGTTGGATTGGGTATATCTCAAGTTCGTCCAGAGCAAGCGAGACCTATCGTATTGCTAGCTGGCGGTACCGGATTTTCTTACGTGAAATCTATGGCAGACCACCTCGCTGAAATTAATTATGAACAGCCAGTATTGTTCTACTGGGGCGTGAAAGAAGAGTCAGCGCTCTATGCTAAAGCAGAGATGGAAGCATGGGCCGCAAGCAAGAAAAACTTCCAGTTTATCCCTGTTGTTGAACATGCCTCAGACGCGTGGCAAGGACATACAGGCTATGTACATCAGGCGGTAATGAAAGACATCATTTCACTAGAGCCATACAGCGTATACATGGCTGGTCGCTTTAACATGATTGGTATTGTTCGCGACGACTTTATCAACCACGGCGCGAATCGCGATTTCATGTACGCGGATGCGTTTGCATTTATCAAATAAATGCAGCAGCGCGCAGCACATCGCTTGCGCGCTTAATCTAAAAAACAAATCAAAGTGATACAATTAATCAATTTTAAAAATAAACTGAATTTGCCCATACTACTCCTAACACAAAACAGGAGACACACCATGGCAAACCAATTTATTGAAGACATCATGTCATTCCAGTTCCCGGTTATTACCCCAGACACCGAAATTACAGAAGCGATTGAGCAACTGCACAAATTTGATTTATTTGGCGCTCCTGTACAAAACAAGCATGGCGCACTAGTCGGATTTATTTCAGAGCAGCAGCTACTAGCACCTCTTCTACAAAGCAGCTATTTCTGCGATGGTGCAACACAAGTTGCAGAACTTATGACAACAGAACCATTATCAGTAAGAAAAAAGACCACTGTGGTAGATTTGGCGACCCAAATGCAACACGATAAGCCGAAGATTTATCCCGTTGTACAAGCCGATAAAGTGATTGCCATTGTCACACGAAGCCATGTGATCAATGCATTAAGAGAGGATTATTTGAGCTGCTCAAAACAATGAGCAACTCAAATTCAACATTAAACGTACTTTTGTAGCAATGCTTGCTTGTCTGCGTCGCTTAAGAATGCAATTTCAACTGCATTTCTTTGTGCCTTTTGAATGTCCGATTCACTCAGACCTGCAAGTGGAGCAGCCTTTGCAAACTCGTTGTCTAACTCAACACCTTGTACGGCTGGATCATCAGTGTTTATTGTCGCTAAGATACCATGATCCAAGAATTGCTTAAGCGGGTGGGCTTCAATGCTCGCCACAGTGCTAGTTTGTAAGTTACTCGTTAAGCAAGACTCGATACCAATACGGTTATCTCTCAAGAAATCCATTAACTGTGGGTCTTCAATGGCTTTAACACCATGCCCAATACGTGTAGCACCAAGCTCTTTAATCGCTTGCCAAATGCTCACTGCACCTTCGGCCTCACCCGCGTGAATTGTAGCGCCTAAGTACGCATCACGTACTTGCTTAAAGTGCTCAATAAATAACTCTCCAGGGAAACCCAACTCATCACCAGCCAAGTCTACGGCCACAAGACTTTCTTTAAACGCGAGTAATGCATCTAATTCGTGCTGACATTTCTCAACGCCAAAAGTACGCGACATAATACCAATCAAATTAACCTTGATATCTTGGCCCTGTGTTGCAGAGCTAATGCCATCGACAACTGCTTCAACGACGCCTTGCGGATGAAGATTGTGTGTCTTGGCCATGTAATATGGGCTAAAGCGCAGCTCGGTATAATCCATGTTTTGTACAATGGCATCTTCAACATTTTCTACTGCAATTCTATGACACGCATCATAATCACCTAGCACCTTAACCCCCCAATCCAGCTTCGCTAAAAAAGCCATTAAATTTGGCGCGTTGTCGATAACTTGCACATGAGGACGTAAACCGTCTACATCATTTGCAGGCAAAGGCATATTAAATTTCTGACCGAGTTCTAAAATCGTCTCAGCACGCACGTTACCGTCTAAGTGACGGTGTAAATCAAGTAAAGGTAGTTTGGTATTGATCATAAGGCACTCGGTTTGCAGATAAAATTTTTCAGATCATACGCAGATCAAGTTTAGATACAAGGACAATTATCCGCAAAATATAACTCAACAGACCTCTGTTGACTTAAGAGCAATTGCTTAAGAGGCAAGCGATTAGGAGCGATGAAAAGGGTTGGGAAGAAACGCTGTTAAAAAGCCAGTGTTCGGCGACACTGGCTGACTCGATTAATTCTGTACGTTGCTCACTAGCAAATAAGCCTTTTCAAATTGGCCTGTTTTGGCAAAGGCGATTTCAGCCTGATGCTGCCAAAGTGCTTGCCATGGCGCACTTGAAAGTGAATCGAATATTTTCGCAGCAAGTCCATGGTCCCCTTCCCCATTTGCCAAGCTCGCGAGACAAAACAACAGTTCAGTCTGATCTGGTTGCTTCTTAAGTTGAGCTTGAATGGCCTTGCGTAATTCAATATCACCACCGCCAGCATATTGCAGGATCGTCGCCAACTCTTGATATTGCGACTTTTTAAGCATTTTCAGCAACTCTTTACGAACTACCTCAATGTGCCCAAAGCGCACACAAGCGTGTACATACGCTTCATGACTCTGTCCGCGCAGCGCTCTCGGAAAAGCGCCGTAGAGTGCGTGAATATCTTTGTCACTGTGGCGCAGAATCGCTTCAAAGTATGCAGCAAAAAACTGCGACCACTGAGTACCAGACCACTGCAACTGTTTATGGCGTTGTTCAATAGTTGACTGCAAAGTGTCCCAATCTTTTGCCTGAAGCAGTGCGCTTACATAGGCATTTAATTCAGTTGGCGAAGCTTTTTTCATCTGCGCTTGTGGAGCTAGGCTAGTGAGTGCTTGCGTATCTTGTTCAGCAGCCAACCATAGCTCACTAACTTTGCTTTGAGCAGACTCAGAAAGCTGCTGGAGATACTCACGAGCAACCACTTTTTGACCAATGTGTAGTGCTGCTTTGGCTTGGATAGCAAGCTGCTGATCACGCCACTTTTCAGGAAATTCAGACAGCTGCAATGTATAACCAAGGCTATCAGGTTGATTGTTAATAAGCGCCCAAACACTTTGAGTAAATGCATCCTCTTCACGTTGCTGACGTTTTTTCGTTCTACGCGCAGTGACCCCTCTTATTACCCGCCACACAGTTTTGGCAAGCTTCGTTGTGAGCCACATTACAAATACAGTAATGACGGCAATAAACAACAGCGACACCAGTGTGCTTTCAATTGTGTACTGACCAAAAGAAACCAGCACATACCCTTTTTCATCTATGAGTAAATGCGATCCAGCTAATACGGCGCAAAACAGCAGTATCACAATCAAGACGAACAAAGTGCGTTTGATAAATTGCCTCATTGCAGCCACTCCTTCAATGCGTTAGGTGTGGCTAATTGCAGATCTTTGGAAGTGCCAAACTCAGCCCGTTGTAGCGTTTTAAGTGTGTTAAGCATGCTATTCGCTGCAGACTGCTCGACTCTAAAGTAACGATTCAAAGTGTCCTTCGCGCCCTCTACAGCATTAAAATAAATACTCATTTGCCCGTCTAACATTGCGGTTTGAGCTTGTTGTAAATAGCTGCGCAGCTGGCTGCGAATTAACTGTTGCTCTTGTGCATCAAGTAACGGATCAATAACCGGTTTGTCATGTCGCTCAACCGTTAAAAATTCAGCACTAATCTTCTCTAAACTGCGGATGATGTTTTCGCGCCATTCACTAATATCACTGCTCAGAACAGTAGAGTGTGGCTCAGACACCGTTGGCTTTTCGAAGGTCTTGAGAGGCACACTGTCTACTTGCGACAGTAAACCAGCCAGCTCCATATACAAGGCTTCCGTCTTTGGTTTTGGTTGTGCTTGTAATTTGGCAATGTCTGTACTGATTGCTAACCGCAACGCATCAGTGCCAGTTTCTTCAGCTAAAGCTTGTTTTAGACGCTTTAACACCAAAACTGAACCTAAGTAATCTCGCTCACTCAATGCTTTAAACTCGGCATGACGCGCCAAAGAACGTAGCTCTGAGCTAAGCGCCCCGCCTACTTGCTGGCGCGCCTTTGACAGTGCTTGTTGAAGGTTTTCAGCGACCTGAGCTTGCTGCCTTGCCAATTGCTCAGTCACAAGTTGCTCTTGCTTCGGCCACTGTGACTGCAACTGATTGAGTGATGATATTGCACTGCTAAGTTGGGTTTGTAGCTGCTGATTTTGTTGCTGAAGCGCAGCAAGTGAATTCTGTCGCTGCACATCTTGTTGTTGATTGTAATAAAACAGACCTGATGTAGCACCCACGCCCGTCAGCGCAATTAAAAGTGCCACCACAGCCGTCTTACTCAGCTTTGCTTTGGGAGCGCGCTCGGTATTCTCCTCTGCGACTTCCATATTCTGTTTTGATTCAGACGTGCTTGTTTGTTGGTTTTTTTCCGTCATTGCGCTGCCCTGTTGGGAAGTTAATTTACAGATCGTCTTAAAGAGTGACTCATTACTTGCTCCGTCACTCACGATGATCTGCTCATCGGTTATTTTAAACTGTATTTTGAGATGTTGCGCAGTACGCGCACTTACTACGACAAAGTAACGCGCTTTAAGCCAACGCAAATGTGCAGACTGTTTGCTGTTAAATATCGCATCCACTGCCGTATTACTGGTTACCACTATACCGTCAATCTTCTCCTGCATCCAGTGGTCTAACCAGTCAGAAGAATATTCATGAATCGAACATCGCTCATACACGTTGCACATTGTAACTAAGGCGCCCCGTGACTTCAGCGTTTTCGCGATATGCGTTCTGCCGCCACGTCCTTTTACCAGTGTCACTCTAACCTGCGCTATTTCTTGCAAAACTGATAGAGCAACCAACCCCTCTGAGTCCTGCTGAGTCGGTACAATGGCATTGCGAGAAAAGTGCTCTACTATGGTATCGGCCGTTTGCTGACCAACCGCAATGAGTTGAGCATGTGTAGAAAGTGGTATAGCTGCTTTTTGAAGTTGTGCAGCGAAATTAAGCACCGCATCTTGTGAAATAAAAATGATGATCTCAGCGTCACAAGCTTCAACCAGTTGGGCCTGTGAAGCTTCTACGCTTTCGAGTTTCAGCACTGGTGTGCACAGCGCTGAAATCCCCTGTTTTGCCAACTCAGTGGCTAATTCATCCCCTTTTCCTTGCGGCCGAGTTATGGCAAATTTCACATTAAGCGTCTCTGTATACCTCAGCTAAAATCTTATCTGCACCTTGTTCAAGCAGAGATTCAGCTAGTTCTACTCCTAATGCTTCAGCTTGCTGTAAAGACCCTGTTGTTTCTGCACGCAAGATTGTGCTGCCGTCAACAGCGCCCACAAGACCTCTTAAATAAATGTGATCTCCTTGCAACTCAGCATATGCCCCAATTGGTACCTGACAACCGCCCTCAAGACGACGATTCATCGCGCGCTCGGCTAAAACGCGAGCACGGGTTGGAGCATGCTCAAGTGGTGCCAGCAGGTTTTGCACGCGGATATCATCACTGCGACACTCAATTCCTACCGCACCTTGACCATTTGCAGGCAAAGATTGCTCAACTGACACATAACTGGCGATACGCTCCGCCATTTCCAAACGGATCAGGCCCGCAGCAGCTAAGATGATTGCATCAAACTCACCGGCATCCAGCTTAGCAAGTCGTGTATTCACATTGCCACGTAAATCTTTGATTTGCAGATCTGGCCTCATTTCTCTGATTTGGCACTGCCTGCGCAAGCTTGAAGTACCCACAACGGCACCCGCTGGTAATTCAGCTATTTGTTGATATTGGTTAGAAACAAATGCATCACGGGGGTCTTCGCGCTCACAGATAGTGTGTAACTTCAACCCTTCTGGAAAATCTACAGGCACATCTTTCATTGAGTGGACGGCGATATCAGCACGTCCCTCTAGCATCGCTTGCTCTAGCTCTTTTACAAACAAACCCTTACCACCAATTTTGGCCAGAGGCGTATCTAAAATTTTGTCGCCTTTGGTCGACATGGGCACCAATTCAACGACAAGGTCTGGATGAAAATGTTCAAGTTGCGCTTTTACATACTCCGCTTGCCAAAGCGCCAGTGCACTTTTACGCGTAGCTATGCGAACAATATTTTTTGTGTCTGTCATGTTTTGCCTTGTCGGCTCCTAAGGAGCCTTTGCTAAAATTCGAAATGATTTTTGTGCCAACAACTGTCCATTTTGCGTGATGACTTCTACGCGCCACTGTCCAGTTTGGCTTGGCATAATATTTTTACTTGAGTACGTACGGAACCGTGGCGCACTGATGGATAAGGTGATTTCAGCCATCAGTTGCTCTTGGTGAAACCACAAATGTTGCACCACTTCGCCTTGGAGGCCTTTGATCTCGGTAAAGAAATATAGCTTTTCTTCAAATCTATTTTGCTCAACGAGGTGCTTAAGTACGTTAACTGGTTCGCGATTTTCAATACCAGATGTAAGAACCGCGCGACTGATATGGCTAGTATCCACTTTGGCATTGAGCGCAACGCTGGCAATTTGTGCATCGTCAGCAAATCGCGTTGTGGTAGCAGGGCTTTCCTGAAACTCAGGTTGCGCAGGTAGCTCTGGCTGTACGTTTGCTTCTTCAGTGTCATTTGATGCCACAATTAACAAGCTATCTGCGTCATCGGCCACGTTAACAACGACTACAGAGGATAGTTCAGGCTCTGCTTCGGCCACAACCTGCTCGTCCTGAGTTGTTAGCTCGATGTCGTTAACTTCTGAGTTTAAAGCTTGATTGTCTTGAATTTGAGGTACAGACGGACGCTCTGTAGCTGGGGTTACGGGATTATTTGCAACTGACGCAGCTAAAACCACAGCATCGGAGTTTACCGTCGTTGAATCATCCGCATATACCGACTTAAATACGCCATAAGACAACGCCATCACACCAAAGCTCATCATGACCAGCACGGTAATTATACGTCGCCAATGATATTGATAACTCACTGAGTTTGCTGTTGCTGGCTGCGACTGCGCATCAGTCACTTTGGTTTTAATCACTATACGTTGAGTCATTCGTCTGTCCTAATTTCACTATGACAAGCGCGAGATTAACCACGCTCTAATCGCCTTGAGCTCTTCCAAACATACTTGGTGCTCCATGGGATAATCTTGCCAACTTACATCGTATCCTTGATGCACAAGCGCGTCATACGCTGTTTTACCCGCTGACATAGGTACAACTGGGTCATGGCTACCATGTGCCATAAAAATATTCAGCGTATTTTGGTGTGCCTCGTCTGCAAGCTTTTGAGGTGCACACATATAGGTAGATAAGGCCATCACGCCTGCAACTTGGAAAGGGAGTCTTGGTGCTAAATGCAAACTGATCACGCCACCTTGAGAAAAGCCAGCTAAGATAATTTTATCTGCTGGAATACCGGCTGCAATTTCTTTTTCAATCAAGTTTGTCACTAATGCCGCTGACTCTCTCACTCCAGACTCATCAGCTCGATTTTCAAGGTCCATGCTTTTAATATCATACCAAGCACGCATTTCCATACCACCATTGACCGTCACTGGCTGGATCGGTGCATGAGGAAATACAAAACGAACACCCAGCTCGTCTGGCAAACCAAGCTCTGGCGCAATCGGCAAGAAGCCGTTACCCGAATCACCTAGTCCGTGCAACCAAATTACCGTTGCCTTGTGCTGCTGTTTTGCAGCGTATTCTACAAATTCTAACATCAGTCGTGTTGCCACTCTATTGTTTGACCTGCTTGTCGAGTCGCGGCATCAGACATAAACTGCCAAAATTCAGCGCCCGAGCGGTTATCAATCCATTTATCATCACGCAATTCAAAGTGATGCCCATTAAATTTTGTCGCGACCCATACTTGATGCAAAGGTGCTTGCTTGTTGATAATAATTTTAGACTTATCAGCAAAAATGATTTCGAGAATACCTGAGGCAGACTCATAGTCTAAATCAGCACCACAATCGTCAATCTGCTCCTCGATCGTCAGCATCAGCGCCTCAGCTAATTGATGATATTCGTGATCTGTCATGGCTAACTCCTTAATTACGGCAACAAAGGCCAAACATTCCCTCAATCAGGGAATAAATTTCAACCGCAAAAGCTGCTTTTTTCGCGAATTCTGTTACTCTGCGATTATAAAGGCACTGACATCATTAATCTAATGAAAGCGACATACACTCAATTTAGCTCACTGGCACTAGTATTAACTAGCACCTTAACGTTATCAGCTTGCGGGCAGCGTGGTCCACTGTATTTGCCTGAGGATGCAGATAAAAATCGCACAACTCAGTCCAAGCCCGAGGCACAGGATAAAGCAAAAACTGACGAAAAGGAGTGATAAATGGACTTTTTCCAGTATCAAAATAATGAGCTCTTTGCCGAGCAAGTGGCTGTGCAAGACATTGCCAAGGAATATGGAACCCCTTGTTATGTTTATTCGCGCAAGACTCTGGAACGTCATTATCACGCGTTCACAGATGCAGCAGCTGCGCATACTCACTTGGTATGCTATGCCGTTAAGGCAAACAGTAATCTAGCAGTATTGAATGTATTGGCGAGATTAGGTGCTGGGTTTGACATTGTTTCGCAAGGGGAGCTTGCCAGAGTGCTCAAAGCTGGCGGCGATCCGAGTAAGGTAGTGTTTTCTGGTGTCGCCAAAACCAGCGACGAAATCGCATTTGCCATTGAAAAGCAAATCAAGTGTTTTAATGTTGAGTCAAAAGCCGAACTGGAACGCATTTCTGTGACAGCAACCCAAATGCAAACAGTTGCACCAGTGTCAATTCGAGTCAATCCTGATATTGATGCAAAAACACACCCATACATTTCAACTGGGCTTAAAGAGAACAAGTTTGGTATCGACATCAAACAGGCATTTGACGTTTACCAATTGGCATGTGCACTGCCTGGCATTGAAGTGGTGGGTGTAGATTTCCACATTGGCTCTCAGCTCACTGAGGTGGAACCTTTTCTAGCAGCGCTAGATAAAGTACTGGCACTGGTAGACAAGCTAAAACGCGCCGGAATTGTGCTAAAGCACTTAGATATTGGCGGTGGGTTAGGCGTCCCATATGAGGGCGAAAAACCACCTCATCCAAGTGCCTATGCTGCACAAGTCATTGATCGTTTAAGCAACTATTCAGAACTAGAACTGATTTTTGAGCCCGGCCGTGCCATTGCTGCAAACGCAGGAATACTGGTTACAAAAGTGGAATATTTAAAGCCAACAACCGACAAGCATTTTGCTATTGTAGATGCAGGCATGAACGATATGCTTCGCCCTTCTCTGTATCAGGCATGGCAAGAAATCATTGCGGTAAGCCCTCGTACAGATGGCACACCTGAACATACCTACGACGTGGTTGGGCCGGTATGTGAAACGGGCGATTTTATTGGCAAAGACAGAGTATTGGCCATACAACCAGGAGATCTGCTGGCACAGCGAAGCGCTGGGGCATATGGTTTTACCATGAGCTCCAACTATAACTCACGACCGAGAGTTGCTGAGATAATGGTAGATGGGGAAACCGCACACTTAGTCAGAGCTCGTGAATCGTTAGAGTCTCTATGGCATGGTGAAGCGTTACTTTCAGAATAATAATTTGCGTATATATCGCACTCAGCGACTCAATAGTAAGGTAATATGTTTGTAAATTTTTCAAAGATGCACGGCTTAGGAAATGACTTTGTAGTGATAGATAATGTCACTCAAAATGTGTTTCTATCCCGAGATCAGATCCGCAAGCTTGCTGATCGACACTTTGGTATTGGTTTCGATCAGTTACTGCTGGTTGAGCCGCCCTATTCACCAGATTTGGATTTTCACTACCGAATTTTTAATAGTGATGGCACTGAAGTAGAACAATGTGGCAACGGCGCTCGTTGCTTTGCCCGCTTCGTCCGTATGAAAGGATTGACTAACAAGCATAAAGTCAGTGTTTCTACAAAAGGGGGCGACATCACTCTCTATACAGAGAAAGACGGTCAAGTCACTGTTAATATGGGAACACCACAGTTTGCGCCACAAGATATTCCATTCAAAGCACAACAAAGCGAACTGACCTATATTCTAAGGGCGGGTGAACACACCATATTCTGCGGTGTCGTTTCTATGGGCAATCCCCATTGTGTGCTTGAGGTAGATGATATAGAAAGCGCAGACGTGGACACATTAGGACCGCTATTGGAGAATCATGAACGTTTTCCCAAGCGCGCCAATATAGGCTTCATGCAAATCATTAACCGTGAACACATCAAGCTTAGAGTTTGGGAGCGCGGAGCAAATGAAACCTTAGCGTGTGGCAGCGGTGCTTGTGGTGCTGTCGCTGTTGGTATCAAACAGGGTAAGTTGGCGGACACCGTACGTGTAGACCTGCCAGGTGGTACCTTACAGATCCGATGGAATGGTGCTAACAAGCCGGTGAAAATGACAGGCCCTGCTGAACATGTTTTTGATGGACAGGTAGCAATATGAGTGAGAAAAAAAACGCAGTAACGGAAACAGAAGTAATGGGCTTTTTACAAAAAAACCCTAACTTTCTGATTGAGCACCCATATTTGTTACTCGATCTCAACTTACATATTCAGCAGCAAGGCGCGCCAAACCTCGCGTTGATGCAACAACGATTACTGCGCGAAGAAAATGCCAAGTTACACTCGCAGATAGAGCGAATGATGGACTCTGCCCGAGAAAATGAACTCATTTTTAAGCTTTTTAATGATTGCCAACGTGCACTTTGGTACTGCCAAAGTTTTCAAGAGCTTGCTGATATCTTGGCTGATACTCTCACACAGTCGCCAAAAATTAATGTATGCCAACTTATTCAATACGACACAACATTAGAGGGACTAGTAAAAAGGCGCTTAAATAAACTACCTCGCTATCTAGGCCGCTTAGATAAGCAAGAGCAAAAACAGCTGTTTAGTGGATTTGATTGTCGTTCTGTTGCACTTTACCTGTTGGGACCAAGTGATGACCCAACCGCCATACTTGCCTTTGCAAGTGATTGCGCTGACCACTTTTCTCCCGACAATGGCAATCTATTTGTCAACGAGCTGGTATCGTCATTACAGCTGCGTTTAAAAGAGCTCGCATGAACGGCGATGGTGCCAATACACTCACACCATCATGGCAGCAGCCAATCTCTGACTTTATGGCGTACTTACAATTTGAAAAGCAGTACTCCGCCCACACCGTACGCCAATACCAAACACAATTGCAATTGGCCGCCCATTTTTTTGCAGCGCAAAGTGATGGCTGGTTTTCGGTTAGTAGCGAACAAATTCGCCGCTTTTCGATGTCATTGCGCAGTAAGCAGTACAACCCCAGAAGCATCAATTTAAAGCTTAGTTGCATCCGCAGCTTGTATAAATTTTTAAAAACCAAACAGGCAGATAGCACCCTGCTGCATAATCCTGCGGCCGGACAAAAAGGCCCTAAGTTTCAAAAGCCGCTGCCTAAAAACCTCGATGTTGACCAGATGCTCCAGCTACTGGAAATAGACACCGAAGACGCACTGGCCGTGCGAGACAAAGCGATGATGGAGCTGATGTACTCTAGTGGATTACGTGTTAGTGAGCTGGTTAACACCAATTTAAATGACATTCGAGAAGGCGAGATCAGAGTACTCGGTAAAGGGAATAAAGAGCGTGTTATCCCTGTTGGTTCAAAGGCCCTTGATGCCATTGCTGCGTGGCTAAAGTTACGACCACTTTTTGCTCATGATGAAGAATCAGCCATGTTTGTAAGTAAGCGTAAGACACGTATATCAATTCGCCATGTCCGCGCCCGAATGAAAGAATGGGGAGTCAAACAGGGGATTTCGGCCAATGTACACCCACATAAACTACGCCACTCATTTGCCAGCCACCTACTAGAGTCAAGTGGTGATCTGCGTGCTATTCAAGAAATGCTCGGCCACACCAGTTTATCAGCAACTCAGGTCTACACCCATGTGGACTTTCAGCACCTGGCTAAAGTCTATGACCAAACTCATCCACGTGCTAGGCAAAAGAAATAACCCATAAAAGGCACTGTCAATTTGCTCCGTAACCGTTGTTTTCGCGTACAATAGAATTAAATAGCACAAAGCAAAACGAGTATTATGCGATTTAATCGAGCCATTAACCCTGTCAAAGTTTTAAGCTTTGATTTAGATGACACGCTTTATAACAACCACCCAATTATTTTGAACGCCATCAGTGCCATGCAAGATTACTTGCAGTCAATTCCAGAGTGGGCCAATAAAGAAGGTGATTACTGGTTAGAGTGCAGACGCCATGTCGGTGCAACACAGCCACACTTGCAGGACGATGTCACAACATGGAGAAAAGTAGCGTTAAAATTTGGCATGTCACAGTTAGGCTTAACAAATGATGAAATCACAAGACATTCAACCAATGCGTATCAGGCATTTGCAGACGCTCGCAGCAACATTACGGTTGCCGACTCGGTTCTTGCTTTGCTGCAAAAGTTGGCTAAGAAATATACGCTCATCGCTATTACCAATGGGAATGTAGAGGTCGATAAATTTAATTTAGCGGGTGTATTTGAGCGCGTTTATCTTGCTGGTCCTGACGGGAGAGCGAAGCCAGATGCTGCTTTATTTCAACGCGCTTGCCAAGACCTTGCTGTAAAACCGGCGCAGATCTTACATATTGGTGATAGCTTGGACACCGATGTACAAGGAGCCAACTTGGCGGGTTGCCAAAGTATATGGCTTAATAATCAACAAACAACCTATACGTACAAAGGGCTCGCAGATATCGAAATAAGCGATATTCATCAGCTCTCGCTATTAGAGTAGCCCCCATACAGTGCTGTTTCTCTGTGAAAGCGGGCATTAACCCGCAACTTCTCAATTCGTCAGCAGATCTTGTATAAAAAGGAAATCGTCGATATTACTTTTTATATCAACCAAAGCAGAGTTAATATGGCAAGAAATACATCAAGGTGATATTCAGTTTATGCGCAAAATTGTTGTTACAGGTGCGACAGGTCTATTAGGCCGTACACTCTTCAAAACTCTAGCACACACGCACACAGTGATCGGCACAGGTTTCAGTAGGGCAAAGCCACCCATTGAGCAACTCGATTTAAATCAAGAAGATGCTATCGTTAACTTTTTAGACAAGCACCAACCAGATGTAATGATCCATGCAGCAGCAGAGCGAAAGCCCGATGTTTGCGAAAACGACCATGAAGCAACCATTGCATTAAATGTTAAAGCCGCAGAATTTTTGGCGAACCAATGCCGTGAACGTAATATCCATTTTATCTTTATTAGTACTGACTATGTATTTGATGGTAAATCTGCCCCTTATTTAGAAAGTGCAGCATGTTCACCTGTTAACTTTTATGGCCAAAGTAAAGCATTGGCAGAGCAAGCGATCCTCACAAACAGCACATTGCATACCATTATTCGCGTACCGGTTTTATATGGAGAGGTTGAAAATCTTGCAGAATCTGCCGTGACAATTATTGCTCAGCAAATACTCGCTCAGACGAACAGCGCCCATGATGATTGGGCTGTGCGATTCCCAACCCATGTCGAAGACATTGCATTAACATTGCAAGCGCTGTTACAACACCCTAAGTCAGCCACTGGCGGGGTTTTTCATATCTCTGACAATCAATCAATGACCAAGTACCAAATGGCCAGACATATTGCTGATGCACTGGGGCAAAACCCCGATAACCTTATTGCGCTGCCGGAGCCAACGCAAAGTGCCACTAGACCATACAATTGCGCTCTTGCAGACTCTCGACTAACAGCCTTGGGCATTGCCTTCTCGCGCGACTTTGCAACCGCCATTAAACAAGCTGTACTGCCTCATATAGCCCAATAATTCATAGCATAAGGGAGATTTGAAACAATGAAATACATGTTTAACCTGTTGTTATTTTGCTCCCTTACTCTCAATATTTACCTTGATTGGCATCGCCCAAATTCATGGCTAAAACAAGCTTTTACCACTGAACAGCCATCTCACAATCCTGCACAAAACGGCACAAGCTCCACTCCACAAGGTGTAGCAGCGAATCCACCTGCCCCTTCGCACATATCAACCACACGTGTCGTAATGGAACAAACATTTGCCGCTGGACAGTTGTTTGCGGCGTTCGAACAATGGCAAACCCTGCCACTGGATAGTCGCTCAGCTCAAACCATCCACACTTGGATAAAAAGCTTGCAAGGCACATTTGGTACAGCGACCTCCCATGCACTTGCAGATTACCTGCTATTTGTACAAAAATATTTAGCAATTGCACCCGAAGACTTAATCGCACTGCAATTTGAGGCCGAGGTTTTTTTAGCGCGTGGAGAACACATAGAGGCGATTTATCGATATATTCAATTGTCGCGACAATTCCCGGAGCATGCTCATCTCCAAGAGACCCTGTCCAAGCTCATAGCTGATGTACTTGCAGAATTACTGGCACAAAACAATTGGCATGAATTGATAGATAAAGGTCAAATTTGGTTGGGGGAGCAACCCGATAATTTGGTCCTAGTGGCACATATCGCTAAAGCCCATTTAGCCCTTGAAAATAACTTAGAAGCAGAGCTATTACTTACACAACTATCTCACCAACAGCAACAACATAAACTCATTGCGCCATTGCTTTCTGAGCTCAATAGCAAAGGCCAAGAAGTGGAAATGATCCCACTTGCACGACATGGCGAGCATTATATTTTGCAGGCCAAAATTGCCGGACAACAAATAGAATTAATGATTGATACTGGCGCGAGTGTCACCGCACTCACCTCTGCTCAGTTTGAGCAACTGGCTTTCGATGTAAACTTTTTGGCCTCTAGACGGGTGAGTACAGCCAACGGTGTTGTAGAGATTCCTTTTTATCAAAGTTCGGGGATCCAAATTGGTTCTAAGCAACAAACACCCTTTGAATTTGGTGTTATGACAGCATCTGAACAAGGGCCAGGATTACTCGGCATGAACTTTTTACGTCATTTCAAATTTGAAATAGACCAACAAAATGCACAGCTTATTCTTAAACCAAGAGAATAAAATCAGAAGGGGTAAAAGAACAACAGGGTGCAGTAACACAAAGATTATTTTGCAGGCGAAGCAAGCCTTCTATTCATAAACGTCAGCTCTAATGGCGCTTGGCTATGCTCGTCAATTTCGCCGCCAGAAATGTGCACCACCTCGAACGACTCCGACATGCGCTCAATAAATTGGTTTACTTGAGACATGCAGTCTGGCACTGGTGAGAGTTCGATTGTTACAACACTCAACATACTCTCCAGTCGAATAATATCATCTACCATATGGTATTCATCACACGACATACTGATGTTCAGCATAGTGGCATTGTCTTCAATGGTACCGTACACAGCGATCAATGTTTCTAGACTGATATCTACTTCATTGGTGTGATCGCTCACTCTGCGACGAAGTAATCGATTACCACTACTATAAAAAGTGTATAGCAGTACACGATTAAGTAACGCTTTTACATGTTGCTTGCTTTGCTTCAATTGCCCGAGCAATGCACTTTGTAATGACTTAGCCCCACTACTGAATGCACCACTGACGATAGAAGATAAACTCAATTGGTAGTCAACGCCAACCACTTTACAGTCAGGGTTAAGCTGCTGAAAAGCTCTATCAAAAGCCCAATTATCATTAGCACCCAATGAAAGTAACGTTTTTGTTTTCGCAATCGCACGTGCGGGGATCAGGTGACCACGCTCATGTTGCTCACCTACTCGCACGAGATCAGTACACTGATTTAGCTCCAGCTGTAATTTATTGATCTCCACTACAAGTAACACCAATTTAACCTAAGTTAGTTTAAGTGTAACTGTAGTATCTATGATTGTTTTAATAAAGTGTGAATTTACATAAAAATAATGCTGATTTTATTTTTTATGATCAATTATCTGGGCACAAATAACGTGCAAAGCACCTTGATAAAAGCATTTGGCAATGGATACTTTTTATTTACTTTATTTAAAAATTGCTGCCAAGCAATGCGTTTAAGGCGCTCAATTTCTTGCGCTTCAACTAAGCCCTGAAATAACTGTGCAAAATCCTTTAAAAATTGTACATCACGCCGACGATTATTCTTTGCGTACCCTTTGCCAGCGTAGTGTATAAAGCCTGCTCGACAATAATCTTGCTTACCAAACATATCCATACGGTTAAAGTCTTCGCTAAGCGACTGGTGTTTAAGTTGGTTGCCAAACAGCGCATAGTTAAACAATGTCTGCTCGTAAAATCGAACCTCATTACAGACTTGCTGGAGTTTTGAAAGCGTTGCAAATTCGAATAAACGACACCCCTTAGAAGCCAAAATCACACCGACATTGTAGTAAACGGGTTTATTGTTAAAAGTTGGCCAATCAATTTTACCCAAGGTATTCTCTATTAACGACTTTTCAACCTCACGCGAGCACGTTGCCCCTTCATTGAGCATATAAATAGCATCTAAGTCATCATATTTTTGAAATATATCAGGTGTATCTGGGTGCACCAAAATATCCGCATCCAAATAAAGTACGCGATCATATTCATTCAACAACTGGCCTATGCGTAGCTTTTCAGCCCAAGCTGGGTTGGCACCAAATTTTGGTGAGTCAATGTGCACCTTAAATGTCAATGAATCTGCAACCACCAAGTCGGCCCCGACTTTTTCTGCGTAATGCCTGAAACTATGTATCGCCGCCTGATACATAGGGTTATCCCCAATTGCCAAGGTAAATATTGCTTTTTTCAATCTCCCTCCAAAAGCGCACTGCGCAGATTAAAATGCTTGGTTTTTGTACTGTATTACCTTACCAAAGCTTCTATAGACGAACCATGAACTAATTCGTTCCACGCAGTATCGACTCAATGCTTGTCAATAATGTGAACTCGTACTGCTAATACAGTTTATTATTACCAAATGGTACCTCTAATTGATTGCTTCCTTGGCGAGTGGGCTGGCCAATCATTTCATCATAGGCACTCTGTTGGCGAATTGTCATTTGCAGGTAGTCGATATGCTGCACCAGTTTTTGCAGTTCAAGGGGGTTTCTAGCGCGAATGGCTTCGCCCCCACTATCTACCACGATATATTCTGCGTCGCCCACACAGGCTATTAAGTTATACAAGGCAACATCTAGTGAGTTCGCGACAAATTTGGTTATCGGCTGCATATCACACAGCGCAGTGAGGGTTATTTTCATAGTAGCACTCCAAATTAACTGTCATACGAAGCGCAGGCTCGGCTGGATTCTAATCTGTGACTCAAAACGACCTGCTCTGATATAATCGCGATTCAATACAATAAAATGTGATATTTATGTCTGGATCAACTGATAGCCTCCCAATGCGCCTTGCCAAGTACCTCAGCCATTGCGGTGTATGCTCACGGCGTCAGGCGTCAAGACTCATCGATCAGGGACTAGTACAGGTCAATGGCCATCCGGCCAATCACATCGACCACGTTAATGACCAAGACGAAATTTATGTCTCAGGAAAACGGGTTTCAGGCTTAGCAGAAAAACTGCTTTACCTCTACCATAAACCTGTGGGCGTGGATTGCAAACTCAATGAACATGATCCCGCTAGTTTATTCCACCAGCTGCCAGACGGCCCTAGGGTTTACCCCATCGGCAGACTCGATAAAGATAGCCGAGGGTTATTATTACTGACAAATGATGGGGAGCTATGCCATGCACTGATCCACCCAGACAACCATCAAGAGAAAGAGTACATCGTTACGGTAGATGCGGACATTGACACTCAGTTCTGTCTACAAATGTCACAAGGGATCCCTGTCGATGGACAACTCACACTCCCCTGTGTCGTCAAGCAAATTGCGCCAAAAACCTTTTCGATTATTCTTAAACAAGGGCTCAATCGCCAAATTAGAAAAATGGCCAAATATTGCGGCAGACGTGTAGTCGATCTCAACCGCGTACGTATTGCTAACCTAATTCTGAACCCTGAAACCCTCAGAGAGGGAGACTACTGTCAAATTAATCTCAATGCCCTTGTATTGGAACATTCACAGGCTTAATACAACCATCATAATGGGGCAGATAATTCCAATCAACCAAGTAACTGAACGCAGCATATCTAAGTCGAGCCAATAAAATATGCAATAGAATATACGTGCACCTATATGAGTCATCGCCAGCCACTGAACCGTACTGGCAGTATTATTAGTGCCTATTACTACAGCGATGGCAACAGCAAAAACAACGAGAGACTCAAAACAATTGTAATGCGCGGCTACTGCTCGCGCCCCTGCATCAGTTAACTGACGTTGCTGCATTCTAGGTTGCTTGTTGTTGTACCCTCCCGCTTTATGCATTTCAACAATGACTGGAATTTTTGCGAAGTAAGGCAACAACATACTTATCACTGCACAGATAATAATCACATCCATAGGGGTGTCCTTCAGGCCAAGTTTTAGACTATTAAAGCGCACTTCATATGTTTAAAAAAGAGGCAATTAGAGCGGTATAAAAGGAGACTAGAAATAAGTAAAGCCACCTAACAACATCAAGTGGCTTTACGAGTAACATCCTCTAGAGTATAGGCATGTTTTCCAAATTCAGCACTGCGACAGATTGTCACATACCGTTGCATTACTCTACTAAATATCCAACATCATTTTTTTTCATTCGAAAACCAGTAATAAAAATAGTAACTTAGTATATAAATCATACAAGCCGAGCCAATTATGGGATGGATTTTTTTTACCTGCCTCGCAGCATTTAGTCAGGCATGGCGAAATGCACTACAAAGTAAATTAAGTACACATGCGAGTGTTGCTACAGTGACCCTCTCTCGCTTTCTATTTGCTCTCCCGTTGGCTGGGCTCTATGTATATTTGCTCTACACATTTCAACCAGCTCCTCAGCTTGAGGTTAAGCACAACTTAGTCGCCTATGTCGTCGCAGCAAGCTTCATGCAAATTGTCGCTACGGCTTTAATGGTGCGTCTGTTTAAACAAAAAAGCTTTGCGATAGGTGCAGGCCTTGCAAAAAGTGAAGCCTTAGTTGCCGCAGTGCTGGGCGTGGTATTTTTTGGTTCTGCACTGACCTTACTAGGGTGGTTAGGTGTGCTTATTGGTGGTATTGCGGTACTCATTCTGAGTGGGTTTAACTTACAAAACTTCAACCTAAAAACAGCAGCTCTTGGTCTAGCTTGTGGCACATGCTTTGCGCTTACATCACTGTGGGTCAGAGAAGCTAGTTTGGCGAGTGCTTTGCCTTTCCCCCATAGCGCTGGTTGGGTGCTCTTCTGGGTGTTGAGCTGTCAAACAGTTATATTAAGTCTATATCTAACGATTAAAGAGCCACAGTCTTGGCGCGTAATTCGACAACACCTACCACTGATTTTATTGGTCAGCTTGGCTAGCTGTATTGGCTCTATTGGATGGTTTAGTGCAATGAGCTTGCAGCACGTGGCTTATGTTAAAACACTTGGGCAAATTGAAGTATTCTTCACTATTTTAATTGCAACTATGTGGCTAAAATCGCCTCCCAAGAAACGCGATACGCTTGGACTTATTTTAATCGCCATCGCTGCAATTTTAGTCATGGTAAGCTAACAGAGAATCTCCAAAGCAAACTAGGGGCGTTATTTTTCACCGCAGGATCCTTCACCTATACTTGAAAGTAAACACATCAATATAGTTAGGATCTGCGTGCCAACTAGTCAACATTACTTCAGCAAACCCGATGCGGTTGAGCAGGTCAAAAATAGACTCTTTAAACAATTGGCCTACTATTGTTGCGCGCTTCATACTTTTTTGATTTTCTTTTTTTGGTATTGTGATGTGTACTTCTTGGCACTGATCAATATTGGTAGTGTAACGCTTTGGATGTTGGGTATTTATTACTTACACCAACAAAAGAGTCATATCTCGTTACGGCTTTTTTGTGTAGAAGTCACTTTGCATTCTATCCTCGTGTGCGCAACTTTAGGTATGACCTACGGGTTTCAATATTACCTTTGGACCATTGCAAGTTTAATTCTGCTTGATTACCGGCTTAAACTAAAACTGGCTTCAGCACTTGCACTGGGTTTAGTGATTGCTTTTGCTGCCTTATTTGAACTATTCGATAACGTCCAAAATACTTTTATCTTTAGTGAACTGGCTCCTTACATTCACTTTATTAATGTACTGATATGCGGTTTGCCTTCCATTTATACGATTGGACATATTCGCGAAATCACCTTCTCACACCGCTATCAATTAGCAACGCTTGCAGCAAAAGATCCACTGACTAACTTATTTAACCGACGCTATGCCAAAGAACTCATAAATAATGCCCAGGAAGATTGCCTTGCAACATCTCGACAAATGTGTGTGATCATGGCCGATATAGATCACTTTAAGTCTGTTAACGACAAGTTCGGCCATGACGCTGGCGATGAGGTTTTAGTCGAAGTGGCACTGCGACTCTCCCGCTTTGCACTCAACTCAGACATCGCTGTACGTTGGGGTGGAGAGGAGTTTTTGCTGGTACTCATTAATTGTGACCTTGAGCAAGCTCAAACTCGGGCTGAAAGTATTCGATGCGATATCGCAACACAGGGCTTTTATGGCGATACACTTAATGTCACCATGAGTTTTGGTATTGCTCAATGGCACCCAGCTTTACCCTTTAGCGTTGCGGTGCAACTTGCTGATGATGCACTTTATGCTAGCAAAGCAAAAGGACGTAACTGCACTACAACTACAACAGCAGGCCATACGTCCCAATTAAGCTAATAACCCCAGTCACACAGTACCTTAGTGCTGCTCAGATTGTTGTGGCAGAAGCTCTATAGTATGAGTGATATCGCCGGGCAACAACGGAGTAAGTTTCCCTTCTGCATAGGCGTCAAAACCACTTCGATAGTAAGGCGAAAGAAGATGACCACTTTGTCCCCCCGCAACAGTCATAACCGCATTATTGAGATATCCCGGCTGCGCGATAAAACGCTGTGATGCACCAAAATCTTTCCCTTGTACAGCGGGCATAAAACTATCTCCGAAACCTGGCACAGTTGGCATATCCAAAAAGCGGCTTAACACGGGCATCTGCTTGCTAAATGGATGTTGTACTGTTAGCGCGTTTACATTGCCCCACTGCCAGTTAGCCATTTGAGTACCATGCTTTGCAGCTAAAGTTTTTTTGCTTTGAATATGTGCCTCCACCAATAGGGCTTGCCAAGACTCGTGCCCATTGAGCCAGCTTTGAGGTTGGCGCTCAATCAATTGCCAAAGAGCAGGTTCAAAATACCGTTTCAAATGACTTAAAGTTTCATCATGCTGTTTGAGCTGCTGTTCAAGCCTTGCAAAAAGAATATCTATGACTTGCGTTCGGTATGCTTTGACCAAAGTATAACCAACGGAATCACTACATGCACATGCTTGCCATTGTTTTAAATAGGCCAAAGCTTGTTTGTGCTCTTGACTACCAGCCTGTGCCGCAACGAGCGTTTCTGATAGCAGTGTGTGCCATGGCTTTAAAAACTTTGCTTCGTTATCTAATTGAAGCGCATTAAAGTCTGCTTCGGTAAATTGCTGCTGTGCCAACAAGCGATCTCGGATCTGCAACGCACGTGCCCCAAGTGCATACCCTCCATCACCAAAACGGCGCTGATCTAGTGCAGACATGACCCGCGAGTTTGCTGTCCAGAGCTTACCATTACTGGGGTTCATGACACTTGGACGCTGCTCTTCATTAACTTGCCAATGTGCCTTTTCAGCCCGCGATGAAGGGACCGACAGGTCATTAGGGAATACTCGAGCTGGTAAAGCCCCCGTGGGCTGCCAAGCAGCATTGCCCTGGGCATCTACCACCATTAAGTTCTGTACAGGAATACCAATATTACGTGCTACTAACAGTGCTTGGTCAACCGATTTTACCGTTTCAAATTTAAGCAGATTCAAATTGACAGCGTAAGACTGGTGGGCAACCCACTGCAAAGCATACTGTTTATCATTAAATGCCTTCACCGGACCAAATTGACTCATTAACAAGTCGTAAGTATGACTCTGCCCGTCGGGCAGCAAAATAGTTTGAGTTACTTGTTCTATCTCATCGCTGTCCGTTAGTTTAACCCAATCTGCTGTATCTAAGTATCCATTGGTAAAGCCCCACGCAATATGATCATTGCTACCAACAACAATGGCGGGCACACCAGGCAAGCTCACTCCAGTTACTTGCACATTTTCCCCTTGATGACTGGCGTAATTCAGCTGGACCCGATACCAAATTGAGGGCACATTTAGCCCTAAATGCATATCATCCGATACCATTGCAGCACCAGTTTTAGTAAGTTCGCCAGTGACCGCCCAGTTATTGCTGCCATATAGTGGACTAGCTTGAATATGCAGCTGTTCAACCAACTTCCCATCATTCGGTAACTCTGGAATATTTACGATTGAACTGTTGATTTGACTGCCATCTAAAGCCGCCTGAAAAGTGCTGGGTTGAAGTATAAAATCAACCATCTCTTGACCAAAAAGCTCTGCAATATAAATCAAAGTTTTGTCTCTACGAAAGGTCGCACTTTGCAAGTCTAAATACATACTATAAATGACCAGCAGTGAATCAGCAGGTCGCCACGGTTTTGCATCTGCACTTAAAAGTAAGTACTCAAAGCTGGGCACCCCTGATTGCATGCGCCCCTCATTGACCCCTTTGGCATAGTTTTCAAGTAGCTGTCGCTCTTGCGGCGCCATGGCTTTTACAATTTGCTCACTGCGTAAGCGGAACTGATGAAATCGCATAGACTTATCTAAGGAGATAGCACCTTCCCCAAATAACTCACTCAGTTCTCCCGCAGCATTACGGCGCAACAAATCCATTTGAAAAAAACGGTCTTGACCATGAGCATAGCCCATTGCATAGGCAGCATCGGCACGGCTCTGCGCGTTGATCACAGCGTGACCCAGAGAGTCTCGGCTCAATTTAGTTGGTGCCTCTAACGCACTGGAATAGCCACGACCATCCAATGCTGGCAAGCTAAGAGACAATACTCCATAGACTATCGCGGTCACGGACAACCCACCAAGTACCCCAACCGTGATCAAAACTTTTAACCATTTCAGCATATACTTTCCTTACTCTAATAGATGCCTAACACATTGCTCTGTGTCGACCCCCACAAATTTACCCTCTCATGTATAGCAATTCATTTGGGGCATTCAAAGTCTTAACATGATCAAATTACAAAAATGTCATGCTATGACGATAGGGTTTCATCAAGTTTAAAATAACATAAAACACGTCTTGATTTGGCGACTTCAATCAGGGGCAACTATAGTTAAAAGATTCATGGAATCTATTGAAAAGACATGCAAACAGAGACGGTTGTACCGCAAAGGAAAGCATTTCTCTCAAAATTTAGCGTAATCCTATTGCTCGCTGTCATCGTGGCGACTGGTTGGTACATTGATCGCGTGAATCACAAGCATATGATTGAAGTGCAAAAAAACAGCACTTACGAGCACATCAATGTATACCGCACACGCATAGAGGGAAAACTTGCGGCCAACATTCAGCTAGTAAGGGGTTTGGCCATAGCCCTTGGGAATAAAGGCACACTGACTCAAAAAGAGTTTGAGCGCATTGCTGCGCCCTTGTTTGAATCAGAAGACATACTAAGAAACTTAGGTGCTGCGCCAGATATGATTTTGCAATTCACCTACCCTCTGGAAGGTAACGAACGCGCATTAGGCCTCAATTACCTTACTCATCCAACTCAGCGTAAAGAAGCATTGCAAGCTAAAGAGAGTGGAGAAATTGTGCTCGCAGGGCCTCTAGAATTGATGCAAGGTGGTGAAGCCCTCATTGCCAGAGTCCCAGTTTTCACCGCAGAGAAATCTTTTTGGGGACTACTATCCGTGGTGATAGATATGGATAAACTCTATGCCAGTGCTCGGCTCAAAGAATTAGAAGATAACTATCAAATAGCGATTCAGGGGCAACATGCTCGCGGTGAGCAAGGGGCCTATTTTTATGGTTCTAGTGATATCCATCAACTCAACCCACTGGCTTTTAGTATTAGCGTGCCCTCTGGCTCATGGGTCCTTTATGCCGCGCCTCGATTTGGCTGGTCAGGGGAAGAATCCGCACTGTGGCCATTTCGCCTAGCTTTATTAATTATTGTGTTGTTTTTTGTGATTGCGTTTGTATTTTTCACACGCCTTTTAAAGCAACTTGAAGATCAAGCTAATTCTCTAACCAGTATGGGCTCTCTAGCTCAGGTCGGTGCATGGTCCGTAGATTTGGGCAATCACGACATTAGTTGGTCTAGTGTCACTCAACAAATTTTTAATGTTCCCCGCCATTACCAACCCTCTTGGATGGGTAGCACTGAATTTTTTAAAGGTGGCGCACAGCGTAAGAAATTCCAAGATGAAATGGGACAAGCCATCCGCAAAGGGACCTCATTTGAAGGAGAGTTTTTGATTGTTCCTCGGGACAAACCACCTTGCTGGGTCTTGATAAAAGCGCAAACTAAAAGGATGGGTGCACGGACTGTGGAGGTCTTTGGTTCTATTCAGAATATTCATGACCGCAAAATTATGGAAGTTGAACATGAGAAGGTGGCCAAAAACAATGAGCTACTTGTTCAATTGAGTACTCATGAAGCGATTTTGAACAATCACTTAGACCGTGCGCAAGAATTATGTATAGACACGGTTTGCCAAGGTGTCAGCGCCAATAGAGCCAGTATTTGGCTTTTCAATCATGAACAAACCCACTTATACCCAGTGTGCTTTAGCAACACCAAAAAAGATCGTCTACAGCACTTTCCACCATGGCGAAAAGCATCACAGTCAGCACTTTTTAACGCCCTTTTAGAGAGAGCCCCCATAGAAGCATGGGCAGCGACAAGTCACAACATCACGCGCTCCATCGCTGAGCAATATCTATCCCCTTTTGAGATCGACGCCATCGTATTTATGCCGATTCTGTTTAAAGACACTATTTTTGGTGTACTGAGCGCTGAATTTAATGCCTCTTATCCGCAGTGGACACAAAGTGATCGTCGCTTTCTCAAGGCCATTGCAGCAATGGTCGCCAGCTTGTACAGCAGCCAACAACAGCAGCAAGCACAAAATAAAGCAATTATGGATAAAGAATTAGCGGAGCAGTCTGCCAAAGTTAAAGCCACCTTTTTAGCCAGCATGAGTCATGAAATTCGAACACCCATGAATGGCATTTTGGGCATGCTCGACGTGCTCGCCAGCTCCAACTTAAATGATGGACAGAAACGCCACCTTGGACTCGCACAGAGCTCTGCTGAATCATTACTCACCATCATCAACGATATATTGGACTTCTCTAAAATCGAAGCGGGTAAAATGACAGTCGATGTGGTTGAAACGGATCTGGTACAAATCATCAGTGACTGTTTTGCAGCCTTTGCTCCCAAAGCCATTGCACAACATACGGAGCTGTTTCTAGACAGCCGTAACATGCAATGCCAATTTGCCAAAACCGACCCACACCGCCTTAAACAAGTTCTCAACAACCTGATAAGTAATGCTATTAAGTTTACTGAAAACGGGAAGATCACACTCACATGCTATACCGAGCAAACCAATTCGAGTACCAGACTGTGGTGTAGCGTCGAAGACACAGGCATTGGCATTAGCAAAGCACAACTAGATAAAATATTTGAATCATTCACACAAGCCGATCTCTCAACCACACGAAAATTCGGTGGAACGGGGTTAGGTTTAACAATTGCAAAGCAATTGTGTGAGTTACTAGGTGGAGCGCTGCATGCATATAGTAAACTGGATGTCGGTAGCACCTTTACCTTTTATATTGAGCTGCAAGATGCGAAACCTATTGAGGCTATAGACAGTACCAGCAACTGCTTAATCATTATCGACCAACACCCGCAAACAGAATTGAGCGCACGGCATATGCTGAATGCCTGGCGGATCCCCACTGAGCACTTCATCAATGTGCCTGAAGCACTTGATTTTGTTGAGTCACAGCATAATATGCAGCCAGCTTTCATTATTACTGCATCGATATTAACTCAATGCTCGGAGCTAGACTCTCAGGCACTACTAAATTTAATCAAGAAGCATAAACTAAAATACGCAATTTTATGCCACACCTTAGACGAGCTCTCAGGCCACCCTCAATTCAATAGTAGTAATACTTTACTTGCACCACTTACTCCAGCGAATGCGCTCGCCTTATTGCAAGCTGACAATGCCCAGTCATCAACTTTGCCAGACATAAAATTGGGTTGTAAAGTGTTGTTAGTAGAAGACAATAAAATCAACCAAACAGTGGCGCTAAGCTTTTTGAGTAAACTAGGAGCTCAAGTCGATTGCGCAATAAATGGCCGTGTTGCATTAGAAATGCTACAAAGTACCGAAAATACATATGACGTGATTTTAATGGACTGCCAAATGCCTGAAATGGATGGGTACACAGCCACACGAGAAATACGCAAAGGTGTATGTGGAGAGCGCCATCAAGATGCAGTGATAATAGCCCTGACGGCCAATGCTATGGAAGGAGACAAGGAAAAGTGTCTTGAGGCTGGAATGGACGCCTACTTAAGTAAACCAATTAACTTTGAGCTATTGACCAAAGCACTCCACGAATGGACCAGTAGCGCTAGGAAAATGTCCATAAATAGCATAGAGTAAGTACACTTTTGGGGACGCATAGACACTTTTGAGCCTGAACACATGCACAAGAGTTAAGTCACAGAAATGTGTTTCAAGTTGTAATACGCATTAAAAAAGGAAATCTATGAAACTCAGCACTATTGAGCAAAGGCTAATTGGGTGCCTGCTAGAAAAAGAGACCACTACCCCAGATCAGTACCCATTGTCAGTCAATGCACTGACGAATGCGTGTAACCAAAAGTCAAATCGTGAACCTGTGCTCTCTCTGAGCGAAGCTGAAGTTATGGATGGACTTGAGCAACTACAAGATCGGAGGCTAGTTATGTGCGATGAAGCGCTTTCAGGCCGCGTATCAAAGTACACACACCGATTTTGTAATACGGAGTTCAGTAGTTTACAACTGAACGAACAACAACGCGCCATAATCTGCTTATTGTTGTTACGAGGTCCCCAAACACCAGGTGAATTGAGAACACGCAGTGGCCGTCTAGCTACCTTTGGTAACGTTTCTGAAGTTGAACAAGCTCTCGAGGAGCTGCAAGCACAAGAGCTACTTGTGAAACTTCCTAGAGAGCCTGGCAAACGTGAAAGCCGTTACCAGCATTTATTTGGTGACACCGAAGTAGTTCAAGATGCAGAAGCGCCATTAAATGAGCCGCAAGAGCTAAGTGCACTGCTCGATGAGATAAACCAATTAAAAGCCGAATTACGGGTAATCAAGCAACATCTTGGACTTTGATTGCGATAACTCTCAAAACGTCATTGCTCCAAGACTTTAGAATCATTTAAACTGCACTGCATAAATTAAAATCAGGCCAGAGGATTTCCAATGCGTGAAGCAATCATTGCCGAAATGAAAGTTCAACCATCAATCGACGCAGCTGCAGAAGTAGCACGTCGTGTCCAGTTCATAAAGCAACGCTTATTATTAGCTCACTGTACCAGCGTGGTACTCGGAATAAGTGGTGGTGTTGACTCTTCAACATGTGGACGCCTCTGCCAGCTCGCTGTAGACGAATTAAACCAAGAGCAAAATGACAAAACTTACCAGTTTATTGCAATGCGTTTGCCCTATGGTATTCAAGCAGATGAAGATGAAGCGCAACTAGCTTTAGATTTTATTAAGCCAACCCAAAGGCTTACGGTCAATATCAAGCCAGCGGCAGACGCCTTACATGAACAAGCCATGTTAGCGATGCAAGAGGCGCATTTAGGCTTGCCTGAGCAGGCACAAATAGACTTTGTTAAGGGTAATGTTAAAGCGCGTCAGCGTATGGTTGCTCAGTACGAAATTGCAGGGTTGAGCCAAGGTTTAGTGGTTGGCACCGATCACAGTGCAGAAAATATAACTGGGTTCTATACCAAATTTGGCGATGGTGCATGTGATTTAGCACCTCTATTTGGTTTGTCTAAGCGCCAAGTAAGAGCATTAGCTGAGCACTTAGGTGCACCAGCACAATTGGTACATAAAGTACCGACCGCAGACCTGGAATGTGATAGGCCTGGGCTAGCTGACGAAGCTGCTTTGGGACTAAGCTATGATAATATTGATGATTTTCTTGAAGGCCGCTCCGTTTCTGACGAGGTTACTGAGAAGCTCATCGCCATTTATCAACGTACTCAGCATAAGCGTCAGCCAATCCCAACAATTTACGACGAAGAATAAATCATTCTCAGCCTCTGCTTTTCCAGTTTACAATATTCAGAGGCTGTCCGCCCCCATTAAATTAACAGGTTTATAACATCAGTTATGTACAGCCTATAAAAACTCGTGCTAATTTAGTGATCACTAAGTCTTTTTTACTCGTATGTAACAGCCAGTAAAAAACGAGAAAATGGAAAAGACCCCCTGCACGGGTCAATACCTTGCAGGCATGAAGCTCTGAAAAGAGCTATTGAACAAAGGAAAATCCATGAAAGCCCCAATTTTGATAACGGGTGGTGCTCAGCGCATTGGCCTTGCTATGGCGAAATATTTTATTGAGCAAGATGTGCCGGTCATCATAACTTATAGAACCAAGCATGACGCTGTTCAAGCATTGGAAGCACAGGGTGTAAAGTGTCTCCAAATAGATTTTGATCAGCCAGATGCGCGGGACTCTCTTGTAACCCAAGTGAAAGCACACACAACACAGCTGCGTGCGGTGATCCATAACGCCTCGAGCTGGGATTGCGAAAAGCTCAACCCCGATCACGATGCACTGTTTGACAATATGATGCGTATTCACGCCAAAGTGCCTTATTTACTTAACTTGGCACTGGCACCTTTGCTTGAAGCTTCAAACGAAGTGGCTGATATCATTCATATTACCGATTATGTTGCTGAAAAAGGCAGCCCTAAGCACATTGCTTACGCAGCGAGTAAAGCGGCATTAGACAACCTAAGTCGTTCTTTCGCAGCTAAGTATGCACCACAGATTAAAGTTAACTCCATCGCCCCTTCCCTGATTATTTTCAATGATGATGATGATGCCGATTACAGAGCAAAAACACTCAAAAAGTCACTGATGGGAATAGAGCCGGGGTGCCAAGAAGTGATTTCAACTATAGAGCTTTTGCTAAACAGCAGCTATATAACAGGTAGAACACTTGCCGTTGATGGCGGCAGACACCTAAAGTAAACACCAGAGCGCAGGCAGTGGAGGCGCTCTCAAAAAGAATGCGAGTCATATTATGCATGATGAATTAAAGAACAGTTACAAACAAATCATCAACGCGGTTGGTGAAGATATAGAAAGAGAAGGCTTATTAGATACACCAAAACGTGCAGCTAAAGCAATGGAGTATTTAACCCAAGGTTACAGACAAACTCTATCCGAAATAACCAATAATGCCGTCTTTACTTCAGATGCCGATGACATGGTATTGATCCAAGACATTGAGCTTTACTCAATGTGCGAGCATCACCTGCTTCCTTTTGTGGGCCGCTGCCATATCGCTTATATTCCAGATGGTAAGGTGTTAGGCTTGTCTAAGTTTGCTCGTATAGTAGACATGTTTGCTCGTCGCTTCCAAATTCAAGAGCAATTGACACATCAAATCGCAAAGGCTGTTGAAGAGGTTACAGGCGCTCGCGGTGTTGGCGTAATCGTAGAAGCAAAACACATGTGCATGATGATGCGCGGTGTCGAAAAGCAAAATTCACAGATGCGCACATCTGTCATGCTGGGTAACTTTAGAGAAGATGCCAAAACAAGAAATGAGTTTTTACAGCTTGTAAAGAACGGCTAAACTGCAAGGATATGCCATGATGCATAACGCGATAATCAATATCACCAACCTCAGACTAAGAACCTTTATTGGATTTAATGAAGAGGAACGTGAGAAAAAACAAGATGTAGTTATCAACATTGAAATCCACTACCCAGCTGATACTGAGTGTTTACAACAAGATGAAGTTGATCACGCCCTTAACTATAAGACCATTACAAAAGCCGTAATTAAACTCGTTGAAGATGGGCACTTTTTACTACTTGAGAAACTGGTCGCAGATATACTCGAACAATGTCATCAACATCCAGGTGTGACCTTTGCTAAAGTCCGCGTAGACAAGCCTCATGCTCTGCGCTTTGCCGACTCAGTCTCACTCACATTGGAGTGGACCAAAGCACTTAATCAGTAAACCCCTGAGTACGGCACCCATTGGTGGTGTCGTGCTAAAACACCTTCATTGCTAAAGTAATAACAAGCGCGTATCTCAGTCCTTTACCCAATGTCACTAAAAGTAAAAACACACGCAGTCTTACTTTAAAGACGCCTGCTACTAGTGTGAGCGGATCACCAATTATTGGCAACCACGCAAACAGCAAGCTTGGCGGACCATACTTTTGATAATGCTTTCTGGCTTTTAAAAGACTGCTTTCAGAAACGGGAAACCAGCGGTAGTGACTCAAAACTTCAACACGAGTACCCAGATAATAATTCACACAACTACCCATCACGTTACCTACGGTTGCAAAAAACCACAGGGCTAAAACAGATCCCATCTGCTGAGCAACCATGCCAGAAAGTAGCAATTCCGATGATGCAGGCAATAATGTTGCAGATATAAACGCACTAAAAAATAAACTCAAATAGACCATGTTTTAAATCAAGCCTTACTATACCTGTGCACACCACAAAGCTTGCCTTGTACCATAAAATAAGCGTAAATAGTGCCAGCCTAACATAAGGAAAGTCACAATGATAAATAGACGCAAAAAAATAGCGTTATTAACTGCTATCGGCTTGTCACTGTCGGCATGTGGTACCACGGACAATGACGCACCTTCCCAAGGTTATGAGACCTACATTAGTGATGGGCAGCCTTTTAAGCACACACACTTTGAGGACATCTCTGGCCATCCAATCGATTTGTCAAAAATTAAAGGCAATAAGTTGATCATTTTGTTTGCAACATGGTGCTCTGATTCCAAGCGTACCTTTAGTGAGTTAAATGCTTCAGCATTGATAAATGACAGTAGCCTCACCATTTTGGCAATCGGAAGAGAGGAAAGCCCAGAGTCTTTGGCTGAATTCGCAAAGAACTATCGTGTTAAATTCCCTTTGATTGCCGATGAAAAGCGCCAAATTTATAGTCAGTACGCAAATAAAGGAGTACCCAGACTTATCTTACTTGATGAAAACAATCGTGTAGTTAAAACTCTAATTGGAGAAACCGAAAATATCATTGAGCAAGTAACGTGGAATTAACCTCTGATGTCGTAAATATACTGACCATGGCGAAAGTGATTCAAACCGCTGTGGCCCCCGTATTTTTATTAACTGGGATTGCCGCTTTTTTAGGTGTGCTATCAAATCGTTTAGCGCGTATCACCGACCGAGCTCGATTGCTCGATAGAAAGCTCAACGCGAGCCTAGAAGAAGCTTTACACTTCACCCTCACGCAAGAGATGCGAGCACTACTTAAACGTTCTCGCTGCATTCATATTGCTTTTAGCATGAGTGTACTGAGCGCATTGATGGTCTGTGCAGTTGTAGTGCTATTATTTGTCTCTCACCTTTACACTTGGCCACTAGGCATCACGGTATCGAGCTGCTTTATTGCCGCAATGCTGCTCCTCATTGGCGCATTTGTGTCATTGCTCGCTGAAGTAATGTTAGCCACACGAAGTATGAGAAGAGGCATGATATTTAAAGATATAGGTTAAGTTTACTAAGCTTTACTCTCGTAACCGTGCCAGCATGTTCCCAGCCTAAGTTATCAATAACACAGTTTGGGCATTTCATGCCCCTTTCTACTGCTCTTTGCTGTTCAATACTCATTTCTTTTTACATGCCCATTCGCCGGGCATGTGGCGAGAGCCTTAACAATTAAAGTGAACCGCTGTACGACTATACCCGCACTACAAGTGCCACTTAGAGCAATGAAAAGGCTGAATTAAAGCCCACTTTCCTAGATTTTAGACATAAAAAAACACCGGCAATTGCCGGTGTTTTTATTTTTAGAGCGAATTAATCGCTAAATTATTTTTGCTTACGGCGACGTAGTGCAGCAAATGGTGCAGCAAGTAACGTCAACCAAGCCAATGAACCTGAATCATCATCATCGCCATTGTCTTCAGCTACATCAATTAGACGTACTTCAACACGTACTTTTTCTGAGTACTTGCCTTTTGCATCTTTCGCCATGATGTCGAAGCTGAACTGACGGTCAAATTCGAAGTCTAGGTTACCAGCAACAGATAGTTGACCATCTGCATTTACAGATACAAGCGTAGTACCAGTAATTACAAACTCAGTTACGTCGTTGTCGAAGTCTGAGAATGCGATTGTACCAATAGCAGTACCGATTGGGCTGTTTTCTTCGATGTTGAAGCTCTGACCTTCTTCAATCATCGGTTTACCTTCTAGCTCGTCTTCTTCAACATTGAATACAACAGTTACCGCTTCTGACTCAAGGCCGTCAGCATCAACTGCTGTCACAGTTACTTCGAAAGAAGCGCCTTGGTCGAAATCAACTTCACCAGCAACCGTGATTTTACCTTCAGCATCGATTGCAACAACACTTGAACCTTCAACTTTGAATGAAGCAACGTTGTCGTCTTGGTCCATGAACTCAAGCATACCGATTACTGTGCCAGACTCAGCGTTTTCTTGTACGTCAAACTCTTGACCTTCAGCAACAACTGGAGTTTTCTCTGCTTCTTCATCAACAGCGTTCATTACATCTACAATAATGTTTGTTGCTTCTGATTTGAAGCCTTTCGCATCGTAAGCTACTACTGTTAGCTCTACAGACATAACACCTGCGTCGTAGTCAGGAGCACCAGCTTCAGAAACTGTCACTTCACCAGTTCTAGATACTGCAATGCCGTCATGAGACTGTGCAACAACCTCAAATGCAGATAGCTCTGCACCACCATCTTGCTCAGCAAGTGCTAGTTGACCGATTACATGACCAACTGGAGCATCTTCAGAAACTTCTAGTTCAACGTCAGCGATTACTGGAACAACTACTGCAGGTAGCATATCAGCTGTGATGTTCGCAAGAATTTGGTCATCAGAAGCTAGCGTAAATGGCTTATAGCTATCTACAAATGCAGATGCACCAGGAGCTAGAGACTCAACCGCATTGCCATCTGCATCAACTAGAGAAGCAGGTGCTGTTGCGAATGTTGTGTGACCAGTTACTGTGTCTGTTACTTCGAAGATACCAGATTGGTAGTTACCGATACCTACTTGAGCTTGGATCATGATGTCATCACCAAGGTTAGAAGTATCTAGGCCGATTAGGTCTGAACAACCAGTGAAAGTAATTGTGTTTGAACCACCTTCATGGAACATTGCAGTTAGGAACTGCCACTGGTCTTCACCATTAACGATTGGACCACTTAGTGTACGTGCACGGCCGATAACCGCAGCACTACGACCTACATCGTTGTAGTTTTGTAGGAAGAAGTCATACACGCCATCGTAGTTCACATCTAGTGCCATACGGTAGCCCGCTTGACGGTGCATTGTAAGCTCATCGCGTAATGCCATTGATGCAGTGAAGAATGCGCCTGAGTCACAAGTGCTGCTGCCATACACATTGAATGAAGAGCTTAAAATGTTGAACTGCTTGTCTTCAGCAGACGCTTCTTGACCTACTGCTACAAGTTGGTCAGTAACAACATTGAACGTTGTGAAGCCGTTGTTCGTTACTTGAATACGCTTATCACCTTCTTCAAGTACAGTCACTTCAACACCTTCGTTTGCACGAGGTAGTACGTGATATACCATGTGAATGTCGTGATCAGTATCAGCAGTTGATTGGTCGTCAAAGATTAGTGCACCATCCAACTCAGAAAGTGTTAGAGACGCTGCACGTGCTGCTAGGTCATTTGCACTTTGAGGGTTAGGTAGGCTCCACGCAGGTAATTTGCTTGGGTCGATAGTAAGCTTAACTTGGAAAGAAGCTGTTTCACCCGCACCAACAGTTACTGAAGCAGGGATTTCCCAGCTTGTCGCACCTAATGCCGTATCGCTTGCATAACGGTCTGCAGTGCGAAGATTATAAGTTTTCTCTTCACCTGCGAAGTTTTTAACGAATACCGTTTTAGTGTAAGTCGTTGTTTCTTCTAGTACGTCGAAACCAAAAGAAAGTGCCGCTTGTGTTGTATCGTAATCACCGTGGTGTACCCACGCTACTGTTTGTGAAGCTACAGCTTTTTCAACGTCAACAAGACCAGCACCGATTAAGCTGATTGGCGCTAATTCAGCGTTTGCGTTAATTGATTTTGGCTCCATGAATACGTCTAGGTTAGCTGTATTCATAAGTACCGCTTTAACTTGTGCAGCACTTAGTTCAGGGCGAGCTTCACGTACTAGTGCTACTGCACCAGCTGTAATTGGACCAGAGAATGAAGTACCAGTTGCGCCAGCTAGCTGATCTTGAGTACCTGTTGCAGCAACCTGAATGTTAACACCAGGAGCTGTAATTTCTGGCTTCAGTAGACCGTCCATTGAAGGACCACGTGAAGAGAAGTCAGCAACTGTATCAATAGCTAGATGAGACTCAATACCAAAAGTAAATACTGGCTGTTGACCTGCCGCTAATGTCGCTTTTAGCGCTGCGCCATCGTCTAGCGTTACAGAGATAGTTGGTACTGTCACTTCGTCACTTGTACCACCAAGACCAGGTGCACCACCAGCTACGTTGTTAGCGATGATTACATACTTAGCACCTTTAGCTTGTGCATTTAGCGCTTTAGTTACGAATGCACATGCACCACGGTCGATTAGTACCGCTTTACCAGTGAAGTCAACGTCGTCACCAAATGCTTCACAACCATTTTGGTTTGCATCAGGATATACAAGCTCAGTGTCTGCATTAGAGAATGAGAACGGGTCTTGAGGACCAAAACCAGCAGTACCTACTTCAACAGACTTGCCATCGATAGTACCAAGTGCGAATAGTTCGTTAATAGTTGGGTGACCCATTGCACCTACAGATAGTGCATTAGGTGTTGTGCTTGGTCCGCCGATACGGAACGGGTGGTTACCATCGTTACCAGCTGAGATAACTACGTTAGTACCCATCTTAACAGCTTGGTGAATTAAGAATTGTGTACCGTCAACACGGTCTGTTGAACCAAACTCACCACCTAGTGACATGTTAATAACGTCAACACGGTCGCTGATATCACCGTCACCATTTGGATCCATTGCAGCTTCAAGTGCACCTAACTGTGCAGCGAATGGACAACCGCCACCACACACAGAGTAAACATAAAGTTCAACGTCTGGAGCAATACCAGTTACAGAGTGAGATACAGAAGTACCGTGTGAAGAAGCACCGTCATCAGGGCTTGTTGGATCTGGGAAGTTAGGATCGCTTTCAATTGGATCTGGGTCGTTACGCATAAAGTCGTAACCGCCTTTCACCTGACCTTGTGGCCATTCAACAGCTCTTGGATCTGCTTGCGCCGCCTCATATGCTTCTTTTGTACCAGCAGCAGGGTTGAATACTTTGTGCGTGTAGTCAATACCTGTATCTAGTACAGCAACTTTTTGTCCTTTACCAGTGAAACCAGCCAAGTTTACTGGAGCACCTTTGATATAATCATTAGCGTCAGCAACATGTAGCTCGTAGTCGTAAAGTGGTAATACGCGAGCAACATTTGCGTTTTGCTTAATTTGCTCTAGCGCAGCATCTGACGCTTCAACGATAAGCGTTGATGCTAATAATTTAGTTGAACCTACAACCTTAATGTCTGCATTTAATGTAGCAAACTCACGCTTAACATTTGATTGAATAGCTTCAACAGAAGCAACCGTGCTGCGTGCATCGCTTGTAGAGTAGTTGCCACGAGCCATAAGATCTGCGGCAGTTTCTTGCTTAAGTACAACTAGAAAAGCTTCAGCTCTGTGTTCTTGTTTAGCTGATTGCTCAACTTTAGCTGCTTGCGTGTTAACTGAACGTGTATTGGTCTCTAATGTTGCAGCACTTGCCGACGCTGCTGTAAGAGCACCTGAGACAGCCATAGCTACTGCTGTCGCTTTGAATGAATACTTGGCCATAGTTTCCCCTAGGACTTGTTGTTTAATTTGGTGTTTATTTATATTTAGAGAGTAGAATCATTCATCAATATAATGTGACTACATGGTTAATTGCAATAATAGAAATACAATTAAGTTACAAATATTTCAGTTTTACTTTTAACTAAAACATAAGTCATTGTTAAAATTAATAAAAATTCAATGTAAAAGAAAGTAAATGAACACTATTTAAATTAACTGTAAATAGACTTTTTCTTAAGTCCCCGTTTCAGCAACAAACCGCTTACGGTACAAATATTGATTACTATCTGTTAACCCCATTCTCCTTGCTAATTCATAAAGAAACCCTTACAAAGGTGATGAATTTTTTATTTAGGGGCACTTATGAAAAGGTCATTAACATTTTTAACTCTGCTGTTAGGACTGAGCTGTCAATCTCAGGCCAGCTCTATGTTTGAAAACAGTGAAGATGCAATTGAGTACCGCAAAGCTAGTTTCCAACTTATTCGGTATCAAATTGGTGATATGGGTGACATGCTAAAAGGAAAGATCCCGTTTGACGCTAAACGTTTTTCCGAGCGTGCACACAATGCAGCCCAGCTTTCTAAAATGCCATGGGAAGCTTTTATTCAAGGCTCAGATAAAGGAGACACCAGCGCATTACCATCTGTTTGGAAAGATAGGGCAACGTTTGACAAAAAAGCTGCTGACTTTGCAAAATACGCTGAGGCATTGGCAAAAGCTGCTGAGTCTGGAGATAAAAAAGTGATCAGTAAAGCGTTCAGAAATTGGGCGAAAGGTTGTAAAGATTGCCACAAGTCGTTTAAAGACTAACGTCAATACTTAGCAAGCAAAACTAAGTAGAGAGCAAGTCAAGCCAGTCGATGCTCTCTACTACACATAACGCAAGCTAATCGTCAAAGTAGTCGAAATCATCTTCTCCTAAATTACGCCTCAAACGTTTTTGTTCTAGATAATCATCCAATTTCTTACGCACTTTTTGGCGCTGTCTATTGGTATCCTTCTCGCTCAATGAACCAAACTCATCTTGGTATTCTTCGTCCAATGGATCATAGGAATATGTTTTACCCATGATAGACTCCTATTCAACATAAACTGTGCCAACCCCAACGAGGTCAAAATCTCAATTGACTCAACGCCCACAATGAGGATTTTGATACAACGGCATCTCATCGGTGCGTCAATTACACATAAGTTTATTTAGTCCTAAATAAGTGACTTTGACAGTGAATGATTTTTGTCGTGACGATTTATAAAATTGATTAAGCTAATAGTTAGCCAATATTGCTAATAATTAGCCAATGCGATTAGTTAAATTACACTCAAAGCGAACCGAAAACACATAAGAAACTGATTTAAAACAAATAAAAATTTTGGCATCTTCTTTGATTATTCTTAGTCGTCATCAACGAATAAGGACCCTACAATGAAAAACGCGCTACTTATTACAGCTATTTTGTCGTCCACTTCTGCGCTAGCACACAATGACCACAGCATCTCTTTTTCAAACGATAATTGCCAGGTTGAGTTTCAAAATAATGTCGCGATTACCCCAAACGAAGTCGCGATTACCACACCTCACTCACGATCGCTGACCATCGATGCCAATGGGTACGCCTTTATTAACGGCCAACCGGTAGATGTCACTGCACAGCAACAGCGCGCACTTGCACAGTACGCAGACACTTTACGTGTAGAGTTACCTAAAGTTGCAGAGATGGCCACTGACGCCATTAAGGTCGCTGAAGTAGCCCTTGATGAAGTGGGGGCTGCTTTTGACTTACACGGATTAGATAACCTATCCACTGTGTTAGACGACCTCAATCAAGAGATCCATGGCACGTTTTATCAACAGGGTAGCTTCGTCATGGGTGAACAAGCTTTCCATGACTTTAGCGAAAATTTTGAGCATCAATTCGAGGAGCGCATTGAAGACGCTGTAAAAAGTGCGATGTTTCAATCCATCGGCTCTCTGTTAGTTTCCATTGGTACAGAAATGAATAATGCCAATGGTGATATGTCTGCATTTGAACAGCGTATGGAAAACATGGGTAGGCAGATTGAAGAAAAGGTCACAGCCCAAGCCAAAAACCTTGAACAACGTGCCGCCTCTCTATGTAGCAATTTTGAGCGCATCGCGGCACAGGAAACGGCCTTATCTCAAAACATCCCAGCTATGTCCAGCTATAGTTTAATGCGCTATACCTCAGAGTAAGAGAAGGTTTCCAACCAACAGAGTGGTGAGCACTTCTTCAATGCTCGCCACTTTTCAGTTTTGCGACTAGGTCACCCAATTTCTTTATGTTAGCTTCCACCCCATCATTCCAAGGTAACCCATAGCTGATGCGAATACAGTTTTGAAACCGCTCAGAAACACTGAACAACTGCCCCGGAGTGATACTGACACCTTCCGCCATCGCCAATTTAAACAATTCACCGCCGTCCACGTCTGAGCCTAGCTCAAGCCAAACCACACACCCCCCACCGGGATCACTCACCCGCACATCGCTCGGGAAAAATGAACGAATACACATCAGCATTTTCTGCTTGTTGTCCATCAAGCGCTGTCGTAGTTTGCGCAAATGCCTTTCGTAATCACCTGATGCTAAATAATCAGCCAGTACCCATTGATTTATTAAAGAAGAAGAGCAACTCAATGCCCGCTTAAAACGTCGAGCCTGTGCTGCAAAACCCGGAGCCAGTATCCACCCCACACGATAACTTGGTGCGGCCGTTTTTGAAAAAGAGTCGCATGTGATCACCTGCCCTTCAGATGCATAGTATTGGGCAGGTTTTCCACGGTGTTTAGAAAAGTGCAGATCACCGTACACGTCATCTTCAATGAGGGTCACTCCTTTCGCGACCAAAATTTCTAGCAAGGCTTGGCGCCTGCTTTCTGGCATGACGCTCCCGAGCGGGTTATTGATGCTGGTTGAACAAATGCATGCGCTCACTTCGTGTTCATTCAAGGCCTTTTCCAGATCTTCTAACCATAAACCATCGTCCGGACAAACAGGGATCTCTAGTGCACGCAAGCCTAAGTTTTCAATTAATTCTATGATACCGAAATAGCACGGAGACTCGACAGCAACAACCTCCCCAGGTTTAGTCACGCATTGCAATGCAATCGCCAATGCCTCTTGCGCACCATTGGTGATCACCATGTCGTCAATTGACACCGAAAGCCCCATATGCAAATAACGCTGTGCAATTTGACGTTTCAACCTGTCCAAGCCATCCATCGCGCCATACTCTAATATTTGACTACCAGCCTGCTTTAGCGCTTGGCGCATCATTTTTGCAAGAACTAACTCATTGCTCATGGCAGCCACTGGGTTCGCTATGCCAAAAGGAGCACAATGCGGTGAATGTATTCCTTCATACACTTGTTCAATAAGAGATTGTTTATTCACTTCCGTGGGTGCCACAGACAACTTGCAACGTTTGGGCAACGTACTCTTTCCGTGGTCGGATAAGAAATACCCTGATTTTTCCTTCGAGTAGATGCGACCTTGTGCTTCCAATTGATAATAAGCTTGCTTGATGGTGGGAATGCTGACTGAAAGCTGTTGCGCTAATTTTCGCAATGAAGGCAACTTAGAACCTGGGGTCAGCAGTTCATTAGTGACCATTTCATTGATCACATCGATTACCTGTTGGTAAAGGAACTGGCCATGATGCATCGATTTCTCCAACTTAAATCTGTACAGGTCAAAAAATCATTTTTCTGTATCTATTATACACAGAAGTTCAGAGTAAACTGCTATTCGCTGCAATAATCAAGTCAAATCATAAGGGAACGACAATGAGAAACTGGCTGTTATACATCGTTACTGTTCTTATCTGGGGCTCAACTTGGCTGGCAATCGAATTTCAATTGGGTCAAGTCAATGAAGTTGTATCACTATTTTATCGCTTTGCGATATCAGCTTTGTGTATGTGGGGCTTTGTTATATGGCGTAAATTGCCGATGATGCAATTCACATGGATAGACCATGGTTTTTTCATACTATTGGCCGTGGGTAACTTTGGACTCAACTATCTGTTGCTTTATTGGGCCCAAGGTAGCCTTACATCCGCGATGGCTTCGATTGCATTCTCATTTATGCTGGTTCTCAACATTTTGAACACACGACTGTTCTTCGCCAAACCCATTGCTTTAAAAACGTATTTGGGTGCGCTGCTTGGCGTGTCGGGAATTGTCGCGCTATTTTGGCAAGATCTCAGTGCAGCAAGTTTTTCTTCAGCCACTTTTGTTGGTCTAGTGCTTGCGCTGACGGGCACATTTATCGCTTCATTAGGTAACATGGTCAGTATTCGCAATTCTAATCAGGGGGTTGGAGTGCTGGAAGGCAACGCTTGGGGCATGCTCTATAGCAGTATACTATTAGGCTTATATGTATTGTTTAGCCCACTCTCGTTCACTGTACAAGCTGATGTGAGCTACTGGAGTTCGCTACTCTACCTAGCAATTTTTGGCACCGTTATCGCTTTTGCCTGCTACTTTTCGTTACTGAAAAATATTGGCCCAGAACGCGCCAGCTACATCATAGTGCTCTTTCCCGTGGTGGCAGTGCTACTCAGCACTTGGTTCGAAGGGTTTACTTGGCAGACAAACACTTTCATAGGCTTTGGACTAATTTGCCTTGGCAACTTATTGGTTTTGATGCCAAAACAGCTCGTAGTCAAACTTATACGGCGCCCTGAACCACAACCAATCAAGGCTAATTAAGTACTTTAAACTGCAACAACGCCGCTCTGCACTTGACCTTTGCGGGTGTTGTTGCAATTAAGTCGCCATCGGCTTCAATAGCTAAGCTGGGAGTTTTAATTTCTATCTGTTGGCACCGCCTTACAGACACCCAAGATAACCGAGTATGCTGACCAAATAACATCAGTGCAAAACACCAAAACCTTTTATACCAAGAGACGGCAGGGATAGTGATCACCTCTAGCAAACCATCATCTAGTTGAGCTTGGGGAGCAGGTGTTAAGCCAGCCGCAAAATGACGACCATTGCTAAACAAACACATCATTGTAGGCATTGGCCCAAGTCCAAACTCCACTTGCGTCCCTCGATACAAAGCCAATTTCAACAAACCAGCAAAGGTATAACTTAATTTACCAAAAGGCTTTTTACCACCCATGGTTGAGACAACTTCAGCATTAAATCCCACCCCAGCTATGTTGATAAAGAAGCGCTTATCAACCTGACCCACATCAATGTGACGAGTTCTCCCAGCAAATACCGTGTTGCGCCATTGGCGTGTGGAATAGCCAAATTGTCGACTAAAGTCATTGCCTGTGCCGCAAGGTAGCAAAGACAAAGCAACTTCAGTCCCTGCGATGGCATTAATGGCTAAGTTAAGTGTACCGTCACCACCTAGTACAATAACCTGCGTGTATCCTGAAACGAGAATTTTTAGCCGTTCAAGATCTGCCTCAAAGTACCCAGTAGTTTCATACCAATACAACTGTATTGAGCGATCTTGCGCTTGTGATTTCAACCACTTTATATGTGCCAAATATTTTTTTCCTTGCTGTGGCCTATAAATAACTAACAAACAGAAAACTCCCTAATTAAAATTATCTGAATAAGTATTCAGAAAACAAAAACAAACACAGAAAAGCTCTACAGATATGGATTAAACCTATGAATACTTATTCAATAGATGAAATTTAAAACAAAACAAAAAAGCACAACCATTAAATTTTCTAATGCGACAACAGCAATTTTTATCGTTTTAATTTCACTCAACTTGCATGCAAAATAACCATGTAACCAATCAATGAATCGTCGTAGGAGACACAGATATGCTTAATACAGCTGCAGCGTGCAGCAACACGCAAACCACTGCCAACCCAACATTAAAAAATGTCCAAACACCACGTGTTCAATGGATGAAATGGTTGAGTAAGATTGGCCAGTCTTTACAATTGAGTTATGTGGTCATGCACAAGTAAATCTGTTGACTTCTTCTATGTGACATCCTCAATAGATGTCACATTTTTACTTTTACACCGCAAAATACACTTCTAATTCCTTCGTAGATTACCAAAAAGTATAAATTTCGGGCAAAAAATTCAATAACTTCGGTTTTTTGTTTATTTTTTCAGCAAACGATTAAAAAACTATTTACAGCACCCAATTCGATAAGTATTATCTGTGCCCATGGAGAGATGGCTGAGTGGTTGAAAGCACCGGTCTTGAAAACCGGCATACGTTAATAGCGTATCTAGGGTTCAAATCCCTATCTCTCCGCCATTTTAAAAAGTTTTGCGTCGGAGAGGTGGCCGAGTGGCTGAAGGCGCTCCCCTGCTAAGGGAGTATAGGGTTTGTAGCCCTATCGAGGGTTCGAATCCCTCCCCCTCCGCCAGTTCTTTGTGAAGAAACCGTCCTTTGGACGGTTTTTTTATGCCTGAAATTTGTCACGTCATTTGTTTCTTTTTGCACATCAATCATTTTTTACTGCACTTTTCTCTTTCAATCAACTGGTCAGATGTGTTAACTATAAAAAGATGAACTCGCTTTGGCTTGCGCGATTATGCATATCCACTTTATTGAAGGTTACATTCAACAAATTTATTTAGTCGAATACTCTGACAAACTCCTGTTGCTTGACGGATGCTGCAGAGCAGATGTAGACACAGTGTGTAATTACATTACGCATACGCTATCTAGACCAGTGACCGATTTAAAGCTGGTGGTTGTCACCCATATGCACCCAGATCATGCAGGTGGCGCCCACCTTTTACGGACTAAAACCGGCGCACAAATAGCAACTGCCAATGTTGCAGGGCACTGGTATAGTGGTTTGGATGGCATATTAATGCATTGGTCAGATATGGTTTTGGCACTGTGGGTGGCCGGTAGAAAAAACAAAGCAAGAAAGAATATCTGGTATGACCGCAAATTAAATGCTGATTATTACCTTGAAGATGCTGAGCCTTTACCAGGCTTCGAAGATTGGCAAGCCAGACATACTCCAGGCCATACTGATCGCGATTTATCTCTTTATCATCAAACACGTAATTGTATATATATCGCCGATTTGTTCGTCAAAGTTCGAGGCCAGTTTATTCCCCCATATCCTGTGTTTTATCCCAACAGATATCGCAATTCACTTGAGTTGGTGAAAAGCCTAAAGCCAAAATCCATTATTTTGGCCCACCAAGGCGAAATAGACTTTCAAGATATAGACTTTGAAAAGTTAGACAAGCAGGCGCCAAGTATTCCTGTAACACATTGGCGCTCCGTTAAAGCCAAAACCAAACGGGCGTTAGGTTTTGTTGACTAGTTTCTTAGTTTACAAATTGCTGTACGACGTCAATAAAGCGCATGATTTGCGCACGCTCATTGTAAATATGGGGTGATACGCGTATGCCATATTTTCTTGTATCGACTGCGATCCCCTCATTTTTCAGAGCCTGAGTACAGGCTGCCAACTGTGTACCCGGGTTAATAATTGCTGTGCCAGAACACTGCAAAGGGTTCTGCGGAGAAACGCACCACGGTGAGAGAGCTTCCCACACTTGTTTGAGTAAATTTATATTATGCGCTCTCACATGCTCGATACCCTGCTGAGAAAATGCCTCAATACTATGCCCAGCAAGTATAAAAGGCGCCACAGAGGGAGTGCCGCCCCAAAAACGCAGTGCACTCTCATGAGGTACAAAATGATGTATATCGAATTCGAAAGGGTTTTGGTGTGAAAACCAACCTACATCCATAGGCTGACACAATGACACACATTCAGAACTAACCCATAGGAATCCAGCCCCCGGACCACCGCATAGCCATTTTACACTTGAACCAACAACACAATCAGCCTGCCACTTATCCAAATCAATGGGCAAAACTCCCGCCGCTTGCGCAATATCCACCACAATACGACAGTGGTGCTTTTTCGCATGGTCAATAATCTGTTTTACTGGTGCTTGTTGTCCTGTATTTGAATAAACATGGCTGACAAACAACAAATCGTACTCTGCAGTTAAATAGCGCTCCCATGTATCAAAGCAGCTCAAATCTTCGGTATCTGGGATAAAGGTTAACTCAACATCGTGCATAGCTTGCTGCAAAACAAACCCCATGCTCGGAAAGTCATGTTCACTCAACAACACTTTGACCCGACGCTCGCGAAACTCGGGCATGCTCATCAGCCATTTAGTTAACCCGCTCGACAAATTAACCTGAGGGCAAAAATTACTGGCTTGACTACCAAGTAAATCTGCCAGCGCTGCTGTGAAACGTTCAACTCCTTCAAGCCACTGCACCCAAGGTTCTTGATTGAGCTGTTGCCATGGAGCCATGAAGTGGTCATTAAAATCTGCTTGCGCTGTTTTCAGCATGCGCCCAACCGAATGACTAAGCAAATAGTCTTCTGTGGGCAAATAAAAATCACTCGCTTGCATGGTTGCCTCCTCCACTCAAGGTGCTTCTGAGTTGCTGGATATCTGCAAACCGAGTTTCTAGGTCTGCGCGCTTAGCCGCAGCACGCTTGTCTCGAAGTGTTTCTAATTGTTTGAGAAGCACTTCTAAAGGTGGGCCACTGGCCGTCACCTTCTCTAAGTGGTTACTCGCCATAAATTTAGCGGGGTGACAGATATACTTTTCAACGAGTTGATTATGGTGTTGGATCGCAGTATCTCCATGTAGCTTACACGCTTGTAAGAAAACACTTAACGACTCTTGATACCAAGCTTGGTTTCGATAAGTCTGAGCCTCTAGGAATGCATCCATTAAATTCGGCAAACGCATACACTCACGCAATGTAGCTTGATCCTCGGGCATCATATAGAGTAACTTTTCGACCAGTATCTGAGCATAATCAACATCGTTGGCACGGCACAATCCCAGCATCATGTCGATGACATTGATCCCAGCAAAGTCACCTGCATTGGCACCACGATATACCTCCTTACCCACTCGGTATGGTTTATAGTATGGTCTAACAACATAAAAGAACGATTCAGTATCCAGTTGCTTGAACAAAGTCTGATTTGAGCCAATCACATCGAGTAAAGCCCGTTTCACCTCCTCAAATAAAACCGGCGTCATCGGATGAGAAATACCCAATGGTTGAATTTTTAGCAAGGCTTCAGCAGCCCGTTTGTACGCCAAGATACCGCGGGTGTTGTAATCAATAAAAAGCTGCTCAGCAGGGTCACTGGTAAAACGTTTATAAACGCCATCAATCGCCGAATTATGCGTGGTTAAATGGGCAGTCGCGAATCGGGGAGTAACACCGATGGAAGAACCAATGTGCATCGCAAGAGCTGATGCCGCTTTTAAGGGGGAGTAGAGCTCCCGGCTGGGCTCCGTAATTTCATGGCGACGACAAGCAGCCATATACAAACCCACATTACCAAGCAGATCAAAGGCACTGTCAAACCCTTCATCGGTATTTCCCTCAGCCAGCAGTGCTTCAATATGCTGCTCTCCCTGTAACAAGAGCTGTTGTTTTATATCCTCACCGACACCTTCAACATTGGCTCTATCTGATTGATCGCGATAAGCCGCCTCCAATCTATCATTGAGTTCGACAAAATCATTTCTTATCCAGATATCAAAATCTTTTGTTAGTTGCGTCATTGTCAAAATCCTAAAAAATACATCATTGTCAGGCTAACAAAAGTGTAAGAGGGATATTTGCCAATTATTTATTAATCGTTAAACTTAATTAGTGAATTACCTGTTTTTTCTCCCTTTATATAGCAGATTTAACTAATATGCCTGATATTGATAACAAAGATCGCATTTTGCTAAGTGCACTACAAAGTAATGCGCGCTTGAGCAATGCCGCCTTGGCAGAGCAAGCTAGCCTCTCAGACACCCCCTGCTTGAGACGTGTCAAAAAACTCCAACAAGACGGTGTGATTTTGGGGTATCATGCAGATATCTCACCGCAAGCTGTTGGCTACTCGGTTCTTGTTTATGCATTTATTCGCCTTACCAAAAACTCAGTACAAGCAGCCGAGTGCTTTGAAAATCATGTGGATGTATTAAAAGAAGTACGCAGTTGCTCAGTGGTGTCCGGTAGTCATGATTATTTGCTTGAAATCATTGCCGCTGACTTGCCCAGCTATGAGCACTTTGTGAAGCACAGCTTGGCAAATTTGGACTATATCGCAGCGGTCGAGTCAACTATCGTATTAAAACAGACCTTCAATAAACGTGGAGTTCCGTTATGACCCCGAAAGGCAAGTAATTCATGCAAGTTCAATTTCGCTCACCAATCCATAACCTAGCTGCGTATGCACTACTTACTTTAGGTTATTTTGGGTTTGGTAAGCTATTCACTTTATTCGCCTTTCAGAATCAAGTTTTGCCAATTTGGCTGCCTGCAGGCATCGCATTAGTAGGTTGCTGCTTATGGGGCTGGCGATTTGCCCCTGCAATATTTGGCGCATCGGTTCTATTTAATTGGACTACTTATTTTGGTTTTCAGTCACCGTTTAATAACTATACGGATGTTTTACAAGTCATCATTGTCGCAGCCGGTGCTGTACTTCAAGGGGTGATAGGTGGCTATATAATGCGCCTCTGGCTTGGCGACCCATTATTAATGCGCTCTCGTAAGTATATTGCTTACTACGTATTGTTAGTAGGGATATTGGTCAACCTCGTGTCGGCCAATATAGGTATGCTCTCTCTGAGTCTGTTTAACCCTCTGTATGCCTTTTCGCAACACTGGCAAAACGTCATAGCATGGTGGTTAGGGGATAGTTTGGGGATTTTGATCTTTGCCCCGCTGCTATTGATGCTGCTGAATATGACTGTATTTACCACACGCCCCTATCAGCATAAGCGTATTATGCTCGCCACATGCGCTATTTTGTTTATGTCTGTTACCGCGACCACCTATCTATATAATTTGGGTAATTTGAATGCAGCCAAACGAGAAGCGCAGCGCGAAATCAATATTATCGAAAACTTGGTACTTCGACACGTCAATCTCAGCATGTTGGCAGTACAAGGAATGGCTGCAAAATTACAATCACTGCCCGAATTTGAATTGGCAAAATTCCAGCAAATCGCTGAACAACAAAGGCAGCGCTACCCATTTTTATTTGCGCTTTCTTGGGGGCAAAGAGCGCCACAGACACAGGCTCAACAATTACAAGATGAGCTCAATCAACTGTATCGCAACGAAGTCAGAATACAAGGCGCTCCCCTATCGCCAACCGATCCACTGGTTATCGTTAAATACGTCTCACCTCAGGCCGAAAACTTCACTTCGTTAGGCTTTAATATATATTCTCGAGCTAATCGTAAAGCGGCGTTAGAAGACCCTGAAATTATTTTGCAGCCACGTGCAACGAATGTGGTCAAGCTCATTCAAACAACACCCGCTAAGTCTGCGTACATACTCTTTTCGCCTGTATTTCAGCAAAGCACTGAGCAGCAAGACAACCATGCAGATATAACAGGCTACGCCATCGGTGTCGTGCAAACAGATGTACTGCTCAACTCAGTGTTAAAATCCACGCAAGCCAAGAATTATGATTTGGCTTTCTTTGATGGCAACAGCGACACGCCATTCTTTAGCAACCACGATGCTTCGCTGCGCCCTTATCATGCCAGCACGCATAACTATACGCAGATCCAATTTGCAGGCCAAACTTGGCGCCTCACGCTAGCAATTAAAGACAGCTTTATCACTGAACTCAATCATCAACAAACTATATGGTTGTTAACTCTACAACTCAGTATATGCGCGTTAATTACCTTTATCGTGCTACTTTATAATTATCAAAATAATGCGCTTAATCACTTAGTTGCACAGCGCACAGCGTCATTGAACCTCGCATTGCAAGATGCCCAGCAAGCAAACCAAGCAAAGAGCCGCTTTCTCGCCAATATGAGTCACGAAATACGCACTCCGCTCAATGCTGTGATTGGTTTTGCATCGTTAACACGCACTTCAGAATCAATCGAAGTTCTCCAAGGCTATGTCAATAATATCAATATGGCGGCCAAAACGTTGCTCCACTTAGTCAATGATATTCTCGACATAACTAAGATTGAGTCCAATAAGCTGCAACTAGAGCAACATAGCTTTAATTTACAAGAGCTACTTAAACGTATGGATAGCCTCTTTGCGAATAGTGCTCAAGCTAAAAACCTTAGCTGGAAACTCCACACCAATGTAGAACATGCAGTTTGGTTAAAAGGAGATGAACTGCGCATCGAACAGGTACTGATAAATCTATGTAGTAATGCCATCAAATTTACAGAGTCAGGCCACGTCTCCTTACATTGTGAAATATTTGAAAGTGCCACTGATTATCGAGTTCAGTTTACTGTTGCAGATACTGGTATTGGTATTGAACAAAATCAATTAGAACATGTGTTTGCTCCATTTTCTCAGGCTGATAGCTCCACTTCGCGCCGTTATGGTGGCACCGGCTTAGGACTGGCAATTTGCAAAGAGCTAAGCGAGTTAATGTCGGGTCATTTAACCGTAGAAAGCGTCTTGGGCACAGGTAGTCAGTTTTGCTTTAGCCTACGATGCCCATTTGGGGATGCCTTGAATGCCCAAAAACCACAATTTGACCTCGAACTCATTAGCAAGCTAAATGTGTTAGTCGCGGAAGATAATCCAGTTAACCAAATTGTGATCAAATCTATGCTGGATTCGTTTAACGTAACATTTCAATTAGTACCAAATGGTCAACAGGCCATTGCTCGCATTCAAGAACAGCACTTTGATCTGGTCCTGATGGACTGCCAAATGCCTGTATTAGATGGCTATCAAGCGACCTCAACTCTGCGTCAAACACATGATCAACATAGTTTGCCCATTGTCGCTTTGACTGCTGATGTGATGCCTGAAGATAAAGCATATGCCATTGCAATTGGCTTTAATAGCCACCTTGCAAAACCCCTTGATCGCGATAAGCTAGGAGCATGTTTAGATCATTACGCAAAACTATGCTCAAAAGATTCATCGGCTTAATTTCAATTATCGGCGCAATGGCAGCGTCAGCGCAAGATTGCACAACGCTGCCAGCCAATCATCAAAACTTTATTGAAGGTAAAAAAACGGGTGAATATCGCATCGCCAACGATCAAGGCAATGCGACCATCGCGGTGAATGATAAACTGACCTTTGCACAATATGTAAAACAAACGAGAGCGTTAATTTCAGCACGTAATAAACGCGCTCAACTACCTTGCCCACTGCCCAGTTTGACGCATGTGCTACGTGAGGATCCAACCGTATTAGATCACATTGCTCCTTACCAATTAATTCAGTCAAACAATAATAAAGCTGTGCTATTGATCCATGGGCTCACAGATTCACCCTATATCTTCAATGCCATCGCGAGAGACTTGTATAGACAAGGTTTCAATGTTCGTACATTACTACTGCCGGGTCACGCCACAGCCGCAGATGACCTGCGCCACGTAAGTAATCAGGACTGGCAGAAACATGTGCAATACGCTATCAACCGTATGTCAGCAGACTTTCAACAATTTGCGATTATGGGGTTTTCTACGGGTGCCGCGCTTGCCACAATTGAAGTATCACAGGCTCAACCAAACAATCTAAAAGCACTGGTATTAGTGGCCCCAGCCACCGAATCACATAATAAGAAAAGTTGGCTTGCCCAGTGGGTTGATTGGGTCCCATTTATGGATTGGCTTGATCAAGACGCTGATCTGGATTTTGCTAAGTATGAGTCTTTTCCGCTCGCAGCTGCCGCACTAGTTCATAACGTGATGGTTGAAATGATGAACACAAATATCCCTAATGACCTACCAATATTGACCATTATGAGTGATGTAGATGCCACCATAGACAGCCACGCAACACTCAGTTTGCTGAATCGCTGGGCAAATGATCATACTGCTTCGCTACAATTACGTCTCTATTCGAGAAATGGCATGGCCGTTAGTGACAAAATTCAGGTCACCCAAATAAGCCAATTAGACAATGTCGTCGATATGTCCCATGTCGGCTTATTAATACCGCAAAGCCACCCTTATTACGGCAGAGAAGGTAGCTATCGCCATTGCGGCAGCTATTTTGAAGACAACGACGCCTTTGCAGCCTGTAAAACAGCCAAAAATATTACCTTCGGTGAGCACCATGCAAGCAATAAAATGGTGTATCAACCACTGGCACGTGTGACATTCAATCCAGACTTTAACAACTTAAGTAAGCAAATTCTGACATTTTTGGAGTCCCACGTTGAGTAATCAAAGTTTTGAACATCAATTTGTTAACGCGGTCTCTCAGGTCCCAAAAGCTGATTGGCAACAATTAGCGGGTACAGCCATTTTTACCAGTTATGAATGGCTCGACGCGTTAGAGCAAAGCCATTCAGTAGGCGGTCATTCAGGTTGGCAACCCCATCATTTAGTAATATTTGAAAAACACACAGCCAAACCCGTTGCCATCTTACCGGGTTACCTTAAAAGCCACTCCTATGGCGAATATGTCTTTGATTGGGCATGGGCTGAGGCCTATGAGCGCCACAATCTCGCATATTACCCCAAATGGCTCAGCGCAGTTCCATTCACCCCAGTTGTCGGCCCGAGGTTGCTATGTCAAGCACCAACAGATGCATTACTCCAATACATTTTAACTATCCTGAACGACTCCACGTCACACCATGGCTGGTCTGGGTTTCATATTAACTTCCCCTATCACAAGGAAAATTGGCCAACCGAAAAGCTGATGGAACGACTTGGTGTGCAATTTCACTGGCACAATCGTAATTATGCTGATTTCGACACATTTTTGGCTTCGATGAAAGCACGCAAGCGAAAAATGATAAAGAAAGAGCGCGCTCAGGTGCACAACTCTGGTTTACATATAAGATGGCTACAAACGGAACAAATCACCCCCGAGGTGATTTATCAATTTTACCGCTGTTACTGCCAAACTTATCGCAAACGCTCAGGACATAATGGCTACTTAACACAACAGTTTTTTACCTTGCTGTTTGCCAATCTACCTAACAACACGGCGTTATGCTGTGCTTATCAAACTGACCCCAACCAAGATGCCAGTTCATTTATTGCTGCTAGTTTATATCTAATTGATGAAGGCACCTTGTATGGAAGGTACTGGGGAGCCCTAGAAGAAAGTGAGCACTTACATTTTGAGTTGTGTTACTACCAAGGAATAGAGCGTGCAATTGAGCAAGGGTTACAACGATTTGACGCAGGAGCCCAAGGCGAACACAAGCTATTACGCGGCTTTGAGCCCGTATATACACGCTCATTTCATACAATTGCCCACCCGTTATTTGAGCAGGCCATTGCTGAGTTTATCCATACTGAGCGCGCCCAACTTGCGCAGTATTATCAACAATGTCAAAGCTTACTGCCGTTTAAAGAACAATAATCGATTGTTGGCTGGCATCGCGTGATCGGTCACCAATGTCAGCCCAGCCCCTTCGGCCAACTCACAGATCCATTCAAAGTCTCTAATGCCACTCTCTGGGTCACGTTCTTTTAAAAACGCGTCAAACTGCGCATTGCTCTGAGAAGTGAATTCACCTTGGTAATTAAACGGCCCATACACGGCCAATTTACCATTGGTGGCTAAATGCTCAGCGACTCCAACAAAAAACTGCTTCACCAGCTTCGTAGATACAATATGCAAGGTATTAGCTGTGTACATTGCAGGAGCACCTGAAATGGGCCAAGTGTCCATATTCAGATCTAGCACGACAGGTAGTTTTAAGTTACTTAGATTAACCTCTTTGCACCAACTGATAATACCATCATGGTTATATGCCAAATCGGAGGTTTGCCACTCTAACGTTGGCATCGCATTTGCGAAATGCACTGCATGCTGCCCTGTTCCAGAGCCAATTTCTAAAACTTGGGTCACATCAGCAAAAAACGGTAGCAACTTTTGCAATATAGGATCTTTATTGTTTTCACATGCTTGGGAGAAAGGTTTTTTCATTTTGCACCTAAATTGAACAAATACGCGCCTAATTGATGCAACTTTCAGTGAATAATGCAAACTTTTATCAGTGCAATTTCATTACTAACTTGATAAATAAAGAGAAAAAAATTTTGGTATATGGTATGCAAAAAACTTTGGTATTGGCTATAAGTAGTTATGTATAGCCCGTTCAAATACCTTAAATGGAGATACCATAATGAAGTATTCTAAAGTGACACACATGCCCAACCTGAGTTTAGGTCATATTCCTGAAAACAACACACCAGAATCAGAACCGACATATCAACAAGAAGTTGCTGACTTACTCAGCAGTAAAGAACAAGAGAAAGAACAAACCTCTGAGCAATTTATTCTCGGTTATAACTGAGTTACAACCACATCAGTACAATCCAACCAGCAAGGGTTGCTAATCTCCTATTTTAGTGTAATGATAATAATTATCGTTACACTAAAATATAATGCGCCATGGTTACCCCTCAAGTACTTTGCCAATTTCAGCCCCGCTTAGAAACACAATGCCAAAGACCTCATTTAGATGCACCTGTTCATGTAGCACAATTTATTGAGGACGGTTTTAATTTGGCCAAATGGTACGAAAGAAAACCCTGCGTGTTATTACAAGAACTCTATCTACGACGTGTCTTTTTTGAATTGCTCAATCACATTGCCGATCCTTTGGTTCATCAAAGCTTTAGACAACAGTGCTTTGAGCAGCTTCACAAACCGCTTCTCGCACTAAAACGATTTTATAAAAAACAACATCGTTCTATGGCACCTTTCTATCGCCTTGAGCGAGAAGCACGGATCATTAGCCACGAATTTAATCCTTTTAGTTAGGAGTCAGTATGACCACTTACCGTACCGCATCTGATAGCATGGGCACCTTAGAAGTACCTGAAACCGCGCTTTACCAAGCGCAGACACAACGTGCTGTTAATAATTTTCCAGTCAGTGGGCTGACGATGCCAACCAGCTTTGTCCGCGCACTAGCCTATATCAAGCAAGCCGCCGCAGAAGCCAATGCAGAGCTGGGCCACTTAGACAAAGACAAAGCAAAAGCCATCACTACAGCTTGTCAGGCTTTAATTGATGGAGAGCATCTGGACCAGTTTCCCGTTGATGTGTTTCAAACAGGCTCAGGCACCAGCTCGAATATGAACGCCAATGAAGTGATAGCCACGCTAGCCAGCCAACAAAGCGGTCTATCGATCCATCCAAATGATGACGTTAATATGGGTCAAAGCTCAAATGACGTGATCCCGACGGCAATTCACGTAAGTAGTGCAACATCCGCTGTTTATGAGCTACTACCAGCATTAAAACACCTGTCACAAACAATCGAGAAAAAGAGCAAAGAAGTGGGCCACCACGTTAAAACTGGCCGCACTCATTTGATGGATGCAATGCCAGTGACATTTGCCCAAACACTGAGCAGTTGGCAGCAACAAGTTGACTCAGCTTATGAAGGTATTTTAGCTTCTCTAGATAAAGTCTATCAGCTTGGACAAGGTGGTACAGCAGTTGGCACTGGAGTAAACGCTGATAAGCAGTTTTCAGCAACCTTTAATAGCTACCTGAGTAGCAATATCGGTATTCGCTTTAGCCCAAGTCCAAACTTTTTCTACAATATCGGTTCTCAAGATGCCATTGTAGCCTTATCGGGCCAACTTAAAACGTTGGCTGTTGCCAATATGAAGATTGCCAACGACTTGCGCTGGATGAATTCAGGCCCGCTAGCTGGATTGTCTGAAATTGAATTGCAAGCACTTCAGCCTGGCTCATCCATTATGCCGGGTAAAGTTAACCCAGTAATACCAGAAGCCGCAGCAATGGTCAGCGCACAAGTGATAGGTAATGATGCAACTATTACCGTAGGTGGTCAATCAGGTAACTTTGAGTTAAATGTCATGCTACCTGTCATTGCTTATAATATCCTTCAAAGCATTGAACTACTGGCGAACATTTCTCGCCTTGTTGCTGACAAAGCGATCGCGACATTTAAGGTTAATGAGCAAAGTATTCAACAGGCATTGTCTCGCAACCCAATTTTAGTGACTGCACTGAATCCGGTGATCGGATATGAAAAAGCCGCAGCCATTGCCAAATTGGCATACAAAGAGGGTCGCCCAATCATTGAAGTAGCAGCTGAGAATACCGATCTAAGCGAAGATGAATTAAAAGCCTTGCTCGATCCTCAAAAGCTGACTGAGGGTGGCCTGTAAACTAAAAGCGCTCTAATCTTAGAGGGTATGTGGACTGCACTACGCAAAATATTTGCTCACCGATGCCATTCAGCAGCAATAAAGGTGGGCGATGCCAACTTACTAAAAGAGTATAATTTGTGTAGATTTTACCCAGGGTCAGTTCACTTACCCTTGAGCGCTTTCCCTTGTATCTGAGGAAAAAGCGCGGCACACTGTGAAAAAATAAACAGGATAGATTATGAACGCACTTAAGCTAACACTAGCTAGCCTAGTGATAATATCAGGATGTTCCACTACAGAGGCCGGCTCAGAGCAAACACAACAGCAAGCACAGCCTGAAAAACCACAACAACAAGCCACACCAAATAAAAAGCCGATTGCGCCTGCAAAACTGCAAACTAAGTCTGCAACACGCCATGATGCAGGGATGAGTAAGCCAACCCCAGCCAAAATGGTTACCAAAGCAGAGCCAATAGCCAAATATGACCAAGATGCCATTGACGAAGCAAGTATTAAAAATCAACACGCATATTTAAACTTCATCACCAAAGACAAAAGCTGTGACAGTAGTAGCCAATGTCAGGCTATTCCGGTAGGCAGCCGTGCCTGTGGTGGTCCTTCTAGCTATTTGTTATTTTCTACAAAAACAGCGGACCTAGAAAAAGTTTATAAACTGGCTAAAAAGCTCACTGATTCCGAAGCACAATATAATGCCAAACACGGTATGATCAGCATTTGTGAACATTTGCGTCAACCAGCAACACAATGTGTTGAAAATACTTGTGTTAAACTAGAGGGCACAAATAAGTCACCAACTAGGGATTATCGATGAAGCGAAAGGCCGGTATGATTGTAGGCTTGTCACTTATGCTATTAGCTGGGTGTGAAGCCACTTACACAGAAACACAACCGCTACAAAGTGAAGACAGTGATTCACTTGAGCAATTAATTGCAGATAAAGGCTGTGATGCCAGTTTCCAGTGTAAAGTCATCGCCGTTGGTGAGCGCCTAACATGTGGTGGGCCAAGTAAGTATTTGGTTTACTCGTCTCGCAATGTAGATGAAGAACAAGTAGAACGCGCAGCGCACGCCATTACAGCGGCGGAAAAGGCCAAAAATCAACATGCTATTGCAAGTGATATATGCGAGCCTGTGTTACCAATCCAAGCACTGTGTATCAGCAATGCCTGCCAGTCTATCGTGTTAAAATAATCGAATTGACAGTAGCGACCTAGCTACTGTCTACCCAGCCAAAAAGTAGTTCAATATCACCAATGGCACAACACACACGACACACAGCCCCGCCAGCCCTAAGTATTTTAAGACCATGCGCTTTTGAATCCAGTAACTATACATAAAGCGCAACAAGTAGGTCGACGCCACACCAAATAATGCAAAAATCAATAATAGTGATAACAAATAAAAAGACACTGACAACTCATAAACTTATAACCATAAATTTATAATAGCGGCAGTGCCTAAAAAGCGCACCTATTTTGATCTGCACAATAGTGATAGCCTCTTCGACCTCAAAGTACGACAACTACCACTTGTTACTGACAACAACTTTGCCCATCACCTGGCCACTCGCCAGTCTTTCGTGCGCCTGTCCAATATCTGAAAAAGAAAAGGTACTTTCATCTAAGACAGGTGTTAAATAACCTGCATCAACTATATTGGCAATGGAAGCAAGGATTTCATGATGCTCAGCACGTTTTACATTGTGTAGCATGGGAATAAGCATAAATACGACGTGTAGAGAGAGCCCTTTAAAATGTGCAACTGACAAATCAATTTCTGCCAGTGAAACCGTTGTCGCCACTTGACCATTTAATGCAGCCGCCTCAAATGAGTTAAGTAAGTTGGCACCACCCACAGAGTCGTATACTAAATCAAAACCCGCTCCCTCGGTATGTGTTGCCACATAGTCCGCAACGGAGTCTGTCTGGTAATTAATGGGTGTAGCCCCCAGCTTTTCTATGAGTTCGAGTTGCGCATCTTTACTACCTGTTGCGTAAACGTCACCACCAAAATACTTCGCCAATTGCAAAGCAATGTGCCCAACTCCGCCAGCACCACCGTGCACTAATACAGATTGCCCTTGAGCAACACCTGCCCGCTTCAACCCTTCATAAGCCGTGATCCCCACCAGTGGTAATGCAGCTGCCTGCGCCATGGTTAGGCGTTTTGGTTTATGTGCAATCAGGTCAGCATCAGCCAGCATGTATTCACTTAAAGTACCTGGTAGATTAGCAAGGCCACCGGCACAACCGTAGACTTCATCACCAACTTGATACCCTTCAACCCCTTCACCGATTGACTCAACTACACCAGCGAAGTCCATGCCCAAGATTGCAGGTAACGACGGAGATAGAGGTAGAGCAGGGCCCATTTCTCTGATCATTGTGTCCACCGTATTAACGCTACTGGCATGTACTTTGATCAGCACATGACCCGCGGTCACTGCTGGTTTATCCACTTCTGATTCTGTAAATACGTCACTGCCACCAAATGCATTTATTGTCATTGCTTTCATGATTAAATCCTCGCTGATTGAATGGATTTAGTATATTTTTTAACTATAGTTTTGATAATATCCATAAAAATACAATCAGTTTTAAGATCTTATTGATAATGAACATCGCACATTTAAAGCTATTTACACGCATTGCCGCCACACACAATATTAGCTTGGCTGGCAAAGAGTTGGGGCTCTCTGCCGCGGTCGCCAGTGCTCATATCAATAAATTAGAAGAAACGTTGGGTACGAAGCTGTTATACCGAACAACCCGTAAGGTCTCACTGACCGAAGAAGGGCTCGCATTTTTGCCACACGCTGAATCTGTGCTAGAGAGTATTGAAAGTGCAAAAGCTGCCATTGGCGCAGGTAGCCACACGCCTCAAGGCACTTTGCGGATCACCGCACCTGCATCGTTTGGACGGATGCATATCGTGCCTGCGTTAGCCGAATTTAGGTTGCTCTACCCTGATTTAAAAATCGATCTGCGCCTGAGCGACACCATTGTCGATATGGTTGAGGGTGGCTTTGATATTGCCATTCGTAATGCTGCACTCAGTGACTCAACGCTGGTTGCCAGTAAGCTTGCCAGTGACACTCGAATTCTGTGCGCTTCACCAGAATATGTCGCACAGCACGGTATGCCCAGTACACCGCAAGCGCTTCAGTCTCACCCAACCATCAACTTAACGGGCATAGAACACTGGGTGTTTGCCAATTCACAAGGCAATATAAAGTTCAAACCTAATAACGGGTTACAAATTGATAATGGCGAAGCAATTAGAGACGCCTGTATTCGGGGTATGGGCATCACGCTTTGCTCAATGTGGTGCGCCTATCAAGCGCTACAAGAAGGTAAATTAATCCAAGTGCTCAAAGATACGCCTTTGGTCAATGACACTGCACTTTGGGCTGTGTATCCAAACTCTCGATTACTGGCCCCCAAAGTGCGCGTTTTCATTGATTACCTCAAGGCATATATTGGCGATGTCCCATATTGGGAATAAACCTTGTTAACCTAATTTAATCGATAAGGTATTTAACTCTGCCATCAACTCGCTCATCAATGTAGCGTCAGCCGCAGCACTATGTGGTGCGCTAAAGCGACCAATATCATTGTCAAAATAGCGCCCACCCGCACTTGCAAAAGACTCAGAGAGCGCCGCTGACACCAAAATATCGGCGCCTTGCTGAATATTTGTGCCTTGCATACCATAAGCTTCGTGCACCATTTTACTTGCCAAAAATGATTTGGGATTCACTGCAACTATCATGGGGCCTGCGTCTTTATGCTTTTCACCCAAGAACTGTGACCACATAGTCAGTGCCAGCTTACTTTTTGCATAGACTGCACCATTAGACAGCGCACTATGCTCACTCAATTCATTTGCTTTGAATGGAGCCTGTGCCGCCGAAGAGAGATTGACTACCCGACCATGTGGTGAGAGTAGCGGTAGCAACCCTTGCGTCAACATAAAAGGAGCAATGGTGTTGACCATAAAACGTATATCTAGATTATCCACCGAGTGGGTTTGATCAATGTTAAACACACCTGCATTATTAATCAGTACATCCAACTGCTTGTGCTCACTGCGCACATCTGCAATCAGCGCATTCACTTCTTTGGCTGATGATAAATCAGCACGGTAGCTAAAAATGACATCTGGACCAAATTGCGCTGATAAATCTTTGAATACGCTATCAAGTTTACTTTGGCTACGGCCATGAAGCAGTACTTGATGACCACTTTTAAGTAACGTGATAGCGGTTGCAAGTCCAATTCCGTCTGTTGAACCAGTGATTAAAATTGTCTGTTTCATAATCTTTCCCGCCGCGTATTTTACGTTCAGTCTAGTGTTGGTTGAATTACCACTCTATTCCATAATAAATATTTTGATAATAACCTTTAAAATTAAATCAGTTTCAATTTAATTTTGAAAATAAGCACGATGTTCATTGTGTCAGTGCTGAGCCTTCTCGCCAAGGTATGCGCTTTTGCTGAATCACCCACTCCACCACAATCAAATTGATGACTATCGCAATCAGGCGATCATAGTCATGGTGTAAAGCCGCAAGCACTTCATAAAGACCAGTCCAAGCGCTAAATACTAGCTGCAATATTGCGCCAGTGAAAAGTGGTGTAATTGCTGCCAAGGCGAGTGCAACTGCGCGCATCATCCATATTTGGTGCTGGGCAATTCGCCCCTTTACCACATGTACCACAGCTACTGAAAAGGCAATACAAATCGACATACTTAAAATTACTAGGGCAATAAATCGGCCGCCGAGTTCATCAGGTGACAGCGCTATATGCATCCAAACCCCAGACATGGCCATCAGGCACCCAGAAACCACAGCGATTCGGCCGCTCACTTTATGCCATATAGGTCGGCGCATTCTGATACGTGGTGAGAACTGCCAAGGCATGGTTAAAAAAAACAATGCCCCCGTACTACCGTGTGTAAGTATCGCTGCAGGCGCATAAAAATACTGCGCATTGATCAGTTGTGAAACGCCAGCAATGGCCCCATCCCCCAAAAGTACAAGAGCCACAATAAAAATTGCCGGTATGCCAGGAATTGCGGTGAGCAAAAATAAGCTTATCACCACTGGCCAGTTGAATTTATTATCTTGTTTAGTATGCTGCAATTGTGCTGTCATTTTTAATTCACTCTTTGTTTCGATACACATGAATGGATTATGAGAAACCGCCTAAAAAAATCGTCCTTATCTATTGGCGAGGACTAATTTGGTTGACTCAGCACTCACATAAAGAACCAATAACCCCCCCTAACTATATGATATAAAAACTTTGTTTTAATATTAGAGGAAAGCCAAGGAACATGATGATGAGTGAGCAGCCGATACTATTTACTCTTAATATAGCAACGCTTTGTATCATCTTGTTTAGCACTCATCAGCTCTTATTACGCGCACAAGATAGATGGATTTACCAGCCATTAAGTTTGTGCCTAGTATCCATCGGAATGGTGATTTGTATGCCTTCCATTAGGCTTCTATTGCCACAACTTCAGGTCACTATACTGATACTCTCATTACCAGCACTACTGCTCATCTCTCCTTGCTTATGGCTCTATACAAAAGGTCTAACTAGCCAAACTCCGTGGCAGCTTAGTAAAAGTGAGTTTAAACATTTTATCCCAGCTATATTTGGTAGCTTGCTCGCTCTTACTGCTCTGTGTTTACCCACCAAGTATGTAAATGCTGTTTTATTGACAGAGCAACTCAGTGTCGTCGAACAAGCGCCCAGCATGATGCGTTATACCATTTATGGTGTGCTGATTTTCACATTCTTAAGCATAATGGGCTGGGTGCTCCAGTCAGCATGGTATGTCTTCAAAATTATTGCACGGCTTAAGAGCTATCGAAATCAATTACAAGATGTATTCGCCTCTACAGAACAAAAGGAGCTACATTGGTTGAGTTGGTTAATCATCAGTGTCGGCGGTGTTTGGGTCTTTACCGCCATCAATTTGGTACTCGATAACCTATTCACGCCAATTTATTTTGATGATCGGATTTACCCACTTTTGTATTTACTGGTCGTGTATAGTTTGGCACTTTGGGGCCTCAGGCAAAAGCCAGGGTTTGCTGAACTCTATTCGTTACCAACCTCTCACAATAGCGCGCAATTAATAGAGATGGACAGCAAAGAGGCCAATCAAAATGGCGAACAAAAATATCGTCGTAGTGCTTTAGACCCTGCGCAAGCCAACCAAATAAGTCAAAAAATAGAGCACGCAATGCAAGTCGACAAACTCTACTTAGATGCGTCACTTTCACTGCCCAAATTAGCCGCCCACATACATACCTCACCAAACTATATCTCTCAAACCTTAAATGAGAATTTGGGCACACGCTTTTTTGACTATATCAATAAGTATCGTGTTACCGAAGCAAAGGGGTACCTACAAACAACACATAACACCATACTTGATATTGCCATGACCGTGGGTTTTAACTCAAAATCCGCCTTTTATTCTGCCTTTAAGAAGCACACGGGGTTCACTCCCAACCAGTACAAGAAACAGCATCATACAAATGAATAGCCATGGTTGTAGGTGATCTCTTTGCAACATTGTCACTGCCCACGCCAGCCCACAGTGCTCTCACAATTCATGCCTAATATAAATAATGGCTTGGCTGGGCGCTAAAATTGAAAAAATAAAAATTCTTATTCACTACATGATGGTTAGACCACTTGCAACAAAAAATAGACAAGGTAATTTTGAGCTCTTTTCAATTATATTTCTTTTTATTATAAAAAAACGTCGCTTATTACTCATAAAGATTAGTAACAGGCTGTTACCTTTTAAAATAATTAAATAATCAATTTTGATTTTCACACTCCAAAAAACACCAAAATTATAATAAACAACCAGATATATGAATTAACTAGTTTAAAAATTTAAAGAGTCGTTTAAATTACCTCACAAACCAATTGTTAATAGCAATCAGTCTCAATAACAACCACGGACCTATAAAAGGTTCACACCTAAAACCTAGACATAGGTCTAATACTTTGATCTTAATTATCGATCAAATACTCTTCGCACAGCAATCCTTTTGCATTAACAGCTGTCCATTTAAAAAATTTTAATAACCAAAAAGGAATTACACATGTCTGCAAATAATCTAAATCAAAAATCCGAGTTAGATACCTTTTTAACCGAACTAGAAAATCACAAAATATTTAAAAACAAATACTTTTTACATTTAGCAGAAAATAAATGGAGCCCAGAAAGCTATGCATTATTCCGGGCTAATTTCTTTTATCGGACTGAGCTTACGGTAAAAGGCATTGCACAAGTGTGTGCAAGGGCAGCTGAAGTTAATGATATGGATACGCTAATTTTGTTTTCTTATATTCTTGGTGAAGAGACTGGCATGGGAAATAAAGCTCACTGCCACGAAGTATTCATGGAAAATGCGTTAAATTTATTTGGTGGGATGGAATTTGATTTACACCCATTAAAAGTTGTAGATGCGAAAAACAGCCACTATATCCTCCCAGAAACATTAGCCTACAGAGAGCGAGTAACATCACTTATTTCAAATAGTTATCAAAGAATGCTAGGAGTTGCAATGGCACTTGAAACCCATGCAGATCACATGCTCACAGCATTTAGAGAAGGCTTCCGCCTAACCCGTGAGCACCTGGATAAAGAACAGTATCTGAATAAAGTGGAAATCTACTTTAATGCCCATGTCGATAATGGTGTGGAAGAGCGCCATGCCGAAGATGCTCGTCAGTGCGTGATCAATAATTGTCAGTCACAGAGCGATCTCAATGAAATTATGTTTGGTGCCAATGAAATGCTGAAAGTACAAGAAGAAATGTGGCACGCAATGTACGAAAAAACTCTGCAATTAGAAGCCCAAGAGCAGGGAGAGATTTATGCATAACTCCGTATTTTCTCGCTCCGCCTTGGCCCTTAGGGAATCAATTACTCATGGTACAAAAGCCAAAATAGCCAGTATAAATGCCAACTCAGCCCAACAGGTGATCGATCTCAGTATTGGCACACTCGACAATATGGCCGACAAGCGAATTGACGAGGCGGTAATTAACTTCATACACAATGATGCACGTGCCATTCATGAATTTGCGCCGGTAACTGGATTTGCATTTTTACGTGACTCCATCAGTGATCGCGTGTTTCGCCTGCGCGGATTAAGATACTCTCCAGCCGATGAAGTTATGGTGACACCTGGCGGAATAAAAGGCGCGATCACAGTCGCTTTTCATACTCTGCTTAATCCAGGGGATGAAGTAATTGTACCAATTCCCAACTGGCCGCATTACGCCGACATGCTGGCACTGCACGATGCGACCATGGTGCCTGTTTTAGTCGATGATTTTTATCAGCAAGGGTTGCAACCAGATCAGCTCGCAGCCGCGATAACCGATCAAACCAAAATGATTATCCTTGGAGATTGCGTTAACCCATCAGGCAAGATTTATTCGTACAAAGAACAATGTAAACTGGCCGATGTGATTGCCAAACACAATATTGAGCGAATTAAGCGCGACTTACCTGAGATCCAAGTATTGTTTGACTGCCCATATGAGTCACATATTTTAGACGGCCCAGATACAATTTCGGCCTATACATTTACCGACAAAGATCATACCCAATACGCGTTAAGGGACTGCACGACCATAGTCACAGGCCCGGGTAAGACCTACGGTATGCATGGCGACCGAGCAGGCTATATTTGCGCCCCAGCCAAGTTGATATCGATGATGGCACGCGTGCAAGTAAACCTAAATTCGTTTGCTGCAACCTATGCGCAAGTGGCCACCAACGAAGCCATGCAGGCGTATATGGACGAAGTGGCACACCAGCGCGCCGTTGATTCTAGAGCAAATTTGCAAAACTATGCCGATCTACTCAATGCCATAGAGGGCGTAGTCGCGCCAGTACCTCAAGGTGGTTTCTTTATCTTTGTCGATCTATCAAGCTATGGAGACAAAATTACCGCAGCAGGATTTGAAACAGCGCAAGCGTTTATCCTAGAAAAGGCCAAGGTTGCCTCCATTGGCGGTATGCACTTTGCTGAAGGGTGTGCGCAATTGCGACACTTTATTCGTATGAACTGTGGCCGGACAAAAGCCACACTCGAAGAAGCCGCAAATCGCATTAAGCTGGCACTAGAATCTCTGTAGTGAGAATGGCCCAGAAGACTGGGCCAGTATAAGGAAATATAACCATGCAAAGTAAAAACATGACTAAGTTTTGCATTGTGGGAACTGGCTTTTCGGGTACAGCTGCGCTCGTGCATTTAGTGAAGCAGCTCGTCGCTTCCAAACTGGATTGTCGCAATATCGAAGTTGTCACCATCGAACAACGAAAAAGCAATGGGCCTGGCCACCCCTATTGCCGTGAAGAGCTGTTACCTACTCACTTGTGCAACAACCAAACCTATATGATGGCGTTATTTGACAACGACTTTTATGATTGGTTATGTGAGCAACGGGTTGAATTAGCTGAGCAAATACCTGATCTGATCAAAGTGACACATCCAGAATTAAAAGACGTCACTCAGTGGCAGCCAGATCAAGACGCCTTTTATCCACGGGCGCTTTTTGGTCTATACCTCAAAGCTCGATTTGACCAGTACTGTCTAGTTGCCAAAGAGAATGGCATACAACTGCATCACTTCAACGACTGCCAAGTACTTGATGGCCAATCAACTGAACAAGGCTTTGCACTGCAATTTCGACAAGCGGCAAGCCTCAATAAAACCACACAGGTGTTCGACAGGGTATTGCTTTGCACAGGTCACTGGAACAGTATTAAAACCAACAAATATGATGACCGAGTGCTTACCTCACCTTATCCGTATTCAAAATTAAAAGAATGGCTAAATCAGCAAGCGCAAAAGGGTGAGATAAAAACCAAACATATTGGCATCAAAGGCATGGGGCCAAGTGGAATTGATGCAATCCTATCGCTGGTCGAATCAGGCCAATTTATTTACAACGCTGAGGGCGAAGTCACTGCGTTTAAAGCTGATGAAATCACAGCTAAACTTAAGATCCATGCGCTGAGTCGCTGTGGCTTTTTTCCAGCTGTGCGTGACAAACGTATTGAGCACCAGTTTAAGTACCTCACAGAAGATACGTTTTTCGATTTAGAGCAAAAACAAGGGAAACGCCTCGCCTTGGACGACATTTTGCATCTCATTGATATGGAATTAAAAACTGCCTCAGGCGGTGCGATTGGCTGGTATGAAGTTGCCCATCCACCCTTTGATTCGGCTCTAGAAAAGCTTGAATATGATGTCACATTGCCCCATGACAACGCCCTGATCCACACCGTGTTATTGCGGGTTAGGCGCATGAAGTTTTATCGCTATTTAACGGCCGATGAAAAACAACGTTACGACAGTTTACTTGACACCCACTTTATCCGCACCGCAGTACCAATTCCGCTGCTCAATGCACAAAAATTGATAGCCTTGTTTGAAGCTGGCATATTGTCTAGTTGTCAGCTCGGTTACGAACACAAGGATGCAATAAAAGTGAGTGCAAAGGACATTGTGGTTACTGATGGTCAACTACCAGAGCCATTTAACCTAGATGGTATCATTTTAGCGGCGGGGCAAAGCTTTAAGCTGGAACGCCACCCAGACAACCTAGTAAAGTCATTAGTTGCACGGGGTGAGCTGCGGCCACACGCAGAGCAAAGTTACCAAACTGGTGGTATTCAGTTACAGGGGCATGAATCATACCGCGCTATGCGAACTAACCCGAATACCCTTCAGGCACAGGTATCTCCCTATTTATCCTCATTTGGCGTACTCACTCGATATTGGCAAAACGAAAGAAACTTTGCCGCAGCATTTGTCGAAGCAGCCCAAAGTGTTGCCCATGATTGGGTCGATCATATTTACCAAAAAACTAAGTCACAACACACACGAACTGAACAAAACAACGTCCATGCTTAACCGTATGACAAGGAGCAAACAATGGAAATGAAAGAGTTTTACTATGAAAATGGCATTCGCGTCAGCTTGTTCAATTTAGATCATAGAGCTGTTCCTTACCATTTTCATCAATCCGTATCCGATATGATTTATTGTGCCAAGGGCGCCATAAACATTGAATTGCCTGACAGGCATCAAATCTACCATGTACCGCTTGGCGAGGTGTTTCAGATCCCGTCTAAGCTCAAGCACCGTTTTGCCAACGCCATGGCGCTGGGTACGCCAAGTCGCTATGTACTCATGCAATTGGGTGAGTTTGACATTGAGTTTGTGAAAAACAACAAAAAAATGGATGCCTTACTAGAGGGGGCAACGCGTTTTGATTATCAACAAACCAATGTTTACATTGAAAATCGCAAGCAAGATATTCTGGCATTGGTCGAACAATTTGCCACCAACAAACCTGACGTACTAGATGAAGAAGAGCTCAATGATGTCCTTATCGCATTAAAACTCTTTGCAACACACGGCGTCGAGGCGCGCTATCCAGAGAATGCGCTAGAGAGCGCCTAATGGAATATACCAATGTAACCACCGCTATTATTTTAGGGGTTTTTGGGTTTGCAGGGTTGATAAAAGGGGTGGTCGGGCTCGGCCTCCCTCCCATTGTGTTGGGCCTGCTTACTGCCATCATTGGGATCCATCCAGCTATGGCCCTAGTTGCACTGCCAGCTTTTATTACCAACATTGTGCAAGCGATCAGCGGTCAATATTGGCACACCTTATGGCTTACACAACGGCTATTTTTCTTTTTTGCGACTATCTCTGTGGCGTTGGGATGTTTGTTGACTCAGTTTGTGGATCAAACACATATGTCGCTGCTTTTAGGCGTTTTACTGGTCTGCTACGGCAGCCTGGGCATTATACAATTTAAACCTCGCATTAGTGCCCCTTGGCAGCCACGCGCAGGCGTCCTACTTGGCGTTTGCAATGGCGTATTTACCGGCCTCACAGGATCCTCTGCCGTACCCGGTGTGTTTTACTTACAAGCCATCGGGTTACCCAAAGAAAAACTCATTCAAGCAATGGGAATTTTATTCACTTGCTCGTCGCTCGGGCTCAGTATTGGTTTGATCTGGCAAGGTATTTTAACACCTTCAACTAGCGCATTATCTGTAGCTGCCTTGTTACCTGCGACACTGTGTATGTTTGTGGGTGCGAAGCTACGCAAGCGCATTTCCGTAGCCGTGTTTCAACGTATTTTTTATTCAGCACTTACCTTACTTGGCGCTTATGTCATCGTTAAAAATAGCGCCCTAATCGTTTAACTTACAAGGACTGACATCATGCTTGACGCCCATCTAACACAATTACTCACTGATCTTGCAAAACTAGGAGAAGAGAATGACGCAAAAGCATCTGATAAACAGTCTAAGTATCTTAATATCACCCAAGATACCGGAGAGTTTTTGGCTTTTTTAATTAAAGCCTGTGGCGTCAAGCGCATCTTGGAGCTAGGTACTTCTAACGCTTATTCGACATTATGGATGGCAAGCGCACTTGCGAACAATGGCCACATCACAACCATTGAATATAACGCGCAAAAACACCAACAAGCACGCCATAATATCGACAGGGCAAAATTGAATGTGCAAATTCACAGTATCCATGGCGATATCACTGCCGAGCTTACACATTTAGAAAGCACTTATGATCTTGTTTTTTTCGATGCAGATCGCAGCATTTATATGGATATTTTGCCTGATATTGAGCGGTTACTACGCCCAGCAGGCATCGTAGTGTGTGACAACGCAACCTCCCATCCACAAGAGTTAGCAGCATTTATGCATTATTTTAATCAAAGTCCTAACTACACAACGGCTTTGTTACCTGTGGGTAAAGGAGAATTTGTCGCGTACAAAGCGCAGTGACAAGCGGGCTATTTCCAGCCCATTTTCCACATTTTGGGGTCTTTAAGCTCGCGCCAGTTAATATCTTGCTCGCGATTCGTCATCACCGCTTCGATGATGCATTCGATCACACGACCGTCTTCATCAAATTCGACGCTGGTAACAATAAAGTGCTTCTCTTTATGCGCTGGACTCACCGATGTCCATTTGCTGTTGAGTAATTTTTTGGGGGTAATGGCGTGTTGCATAACCAATATCTTAAATTTTTTAAGTTGTTACGTGCCACGCCAAACGAAAGATCAAAAAACCAGTGTTGAGACTCTGTCTGAGTCTCAACACACTTGTCTAGCGGACCGATTGACTCACAGAATATTGTGCAATCAGCTTATCCATCACTTTAGCCGCGCTGGCAATGTCGGTTGCAGCGACACTGATCTGCTCTGCACCTGTGACATTTTCAGTGGCTTTTTGGAAAATGGCAGTGATATTTTGGCTCACTTCATCAATCGCATTGCTTTGCTGCTGCGTGTTACTCGAAACAGATTCTGTCACCAATTCTACTTGCTGCGCTTGTTCTACGATTTGCTCTAACGCTTTTTTAATAGCCTCTGCACGCTCGGCTGCTTCCAGTGCATTTTCTTTGCCTTGCGTGATCACGCTGGATGCTTCCGATGAGCTGGTTTGGAGTTCGGATACCAAGGCTGCAATTTCTTCCGTTGATTTTTGAGTACGGCTTGCCAAACTGCGCACTTCATCGGCAACAACAGCAAAGCCTCGCCCCTGTTCACCGGCACGAGCCGCTTCAATGGCTGCGTTGAGTGCCAACAAGTTGGTTTGCTCCGCAATACTTTTGATCATTTCAACCATAGAAGAAATACTACCAACGCGCTCGTTCAGGGCATCTACAGTTGTAGCTGAACGCGCCATGTCATCAGAAGCCTGCTGAATAACCTGTACAGCGTCTGCAACCACTTGCTGCCCTTGCAAGGACTCCTGAGTTACCGTTTTAGCAGCTGCCGCGTTTTCATTCATAGAGTTTGCAATAACCTGAATGTTTGCGCTCATCTGTTCAGAGGCCGACGCAATAGTCTGTATACCTGTTTGCTGGCTGATTAGGTTCTCTTGGCTCTGCTGAATTGCCGCTGCCGTTTCTTGAGATGAACCAGCAATTTGCGCAGAAACTCGGGCAAATTCAACGAGGTCATCTTCAAACTGCCTCGTTAAGTTATTGATATTGAGTGCTGAATTCCCCAAGTCGTCTTTAGAGATGACGTCAATCTCGTGGCCCAGGTTCTTGTGTAAGCGCGCGATATCAATGCCTTCTGCAATCATACTCGATTGGCGGCGTCGCAAACGAATCGCAAAAAACAACGCCGCAGTAACCAATAGCCCAACAACTAAAATTATAAATTCAATCACTAAAATCAGCACCGCATGTTGCTGAATTTTAATTGCGGTTTCATCAACCAAGTTCAGTGCTTTTTCTTCTGCATCTTTTAACGCATTGATCCGCTCTGTCGCAGCCCTAAACCAAGTTTCAGCATCTAGTCCAAATCCTGAGTTTTTATCAGCTACGCCGCGGCGAAAGCGCTCAATCTCACGTATCGCTGGGGTATCTAGCGCCTGCTCAAACATGCGTTTCATTACTAGAGGAGACGCTTCAAGCGCCTCATCCAAATAGACTTCCTGCTTAGTTATCAAAGCCACATGCTTAGTTTTTAGTGCCGGAGTAAAGCCATCGCGACTAAGTACATTCGTCAATACCGCTCGCTCAATACCCGCAGACTCTTTGGCACTGGAAAAGTTGTATATTGCCACCAACTCAGAGGCGATGGTGTGGTCATTACTTAACCTTGATGCGGTGATAACAATATGCAGCGCTTTTAGATTAATATCGGTGTAGTACTTTAACGCTTCAGATAGAGGGATAGAAAGGTTGTCAACTTGCCCACGCACCGTGGAAAGGCGGCTAAACTTACGCTCGAATTCATCGAGTTCTTTGGCCATTTCAGGCATTAAGTCCCAGTGTTTTTGTTCTTCTTTTAGTTTGGCCAAGAACCTGTCTGTTTGACCTCGCTGCTGGCGCAGCTGATCTCTAAACTTGGCTCCCTTGGAACCAATAAACCCGGCGGATGCGCCGCGCTCCTTTTGCGTTTCATGGATCACGCTCAATACAGCGTGGCTTAAAAACGCGTTATATTCTGCGTCATAGGCGTCATTCATCCGCTTCGCCGACACAGATACATCATAAAAAATCACCGCTCCTAGCAGTAAGCACGGTAGTAACACAACGGTAGTCATATGACTAGAAACGTATCGAGCAATTGCTTGTAACATCACTGCACCACTATATTTTATTCAACACAACTTATACGACTGTAAATAATTTACAGCTCACACTTTTACAGAAAAAATCATTATTTACTAGTTAAATAAATGAAAACATTAAAATAAATAACTAAAACTTTTTTCCTATACCCAATTAAGGGAAAATATCGCCTTGATTTGATTTTTTACTCTAAAACTGTAGACGATATTTCGTTCAATGCTCGTGCTAAATGACGTTTCCTCGTGATGGTATTTTAATAAGGCACAGCCACAACATCAGCAATTAATTGTAAATATGCCTTATACAAAGTCTGCGCTTATTTCCCTTCACTGATTCGTGCTTTTACCCAAGCACCAGCCTCTTTGAGTTGGCTGTCGGAAAAATTTTGACTGGTGCAGGCGCCGCGCTTAAACACTGCTCCACTGCGAAAATCATCTGAGTAGTTCCAATTGGTCCAGCTGATTTTTTTGCGCGCCATGAGATCGATGTACTGCTGTGCACTGACAAAATCATTGGGGCCATCGCCATCGTAGTTTTGTGTGCCCCATTCACTAACGAAAACAGGTAGCACATCTGATGCTTGGTCGAGCACGCTACGATAATAGTCTTTGTGGGATGCCGCGTAAAAATGGAAAGTGTACATTATATTGTCGAATTTCACCGGGTCATTAAGTACATCTTGAACACTACCACCAGATGATGCACCAAACGTTGACCAACCGTGTGTCCCCAGTAAAATCAAAGCATTAGGCTGAATATTTCTGATGACCGGAATCACCTGATCTGCATAGTGGCGGATCTGTGACCACTCGACTTTATTTGGCTCATTGGCAATATCATAAATCACATTTTTGCGATGTTTATTACTGGTCACAATGTCGGTGAAAAACTGTTTTGCTAAATCCAAATTAAAGTTGGGATCTCCTGGGGTAAGTTGGTGCCAATCCACCAAGACATATAAACCACGCTGACTGGCCATTTCGATTAGGGTATTCATTTGTGCCGTAAACCCAGCTGGATCATTTTCATAGCCACCCTCTTGTACATACAAGCTCAGTCGTACAATGTCTGCCTGCCAATCATACGCCAACACATCGAGGCTAACGTCTGTCATACATTTACCTAATCCATACCACTGTAATCCATGAGAACTCATGCCACGCAGCTGAATACGCTCGTTTTTCTCACTACATAGACCCGTGCCACACACTCGTAATTGGCCGTACTTTTCAACCGGTGTAATTTGAGTGCCGTCACTACAACGCCCCAAATATTGCCATGCGGTATTACTGCCAGGCTCAGATTTTGTCCACCAGTTGGCCTGATAGAGTTTATTGTCATGTTGCATTTTATCGCCAGTATCTGCATGACTCGGTTTACCCTGCCAATCTAATTTTGGCCAGTCTGGATAAACCTTCACACCCTCACAATTTGCCGCTTGTGCCTGATTAATACTCAGACCCAACGTGAGTGTTATTGCACTTAAATAAACCGCTTTCATTTCGGTCTCCTTTACATGTTGTTTACTTTTTAGTTCCTAATAAGGATATACATGGTTGAGCACAAAATGCTTAGTCAAAGAGCTAAGTTTGATCGCAAAGTATTACTATTGGCGTGAAATGTGTTGATTTTGGGGAATGAATTGCTTTTCAAGGTGGCCATCTGAATAAAAATAAAATATACCGGCTGCATGAAACGCAATGTATTCTATTCATTCGTGTGCGTGTTTTTTCCAACGATAGGAAAAAAGTAAACAATTCAACTAATAAGCTTGTCTGTGATAGTCACAGGACATCAAAATATTAGTTAGGATGGCCTATATTGATAAAGCACCTCTACTTACATCTTAAAACTCGCTTCATATACTATTTATAGAAAAAGTTTAAAAGTCAGTGGTGCGACTAGAAACTGTTACTCATATTATTTTCCTGACCGGTATAATGAATAAATGGGCAGTCAAAATCGTCGCCAAAAATTAAGTACATCTCATAGAGTTGGGCCACGGTCATCACTGTTTTACCAGTTTCAAAATTACTGATAGTGGCCTGATCTACATTGAGTTTTGCACCCAATTGGCTTTGTGTCAGCTTGTTTCTTTTTCTTAGTCGACGTAAGTTATGCTGCACTTCCGTCATTAGGCTATTCACCTTTATCTTTCTTCTCACTACATTGTTTTTCATCGCTTCCCTCGCCAATGCTCTCTATCAACTGTGTTTACTCATTTCCATATTTACTTATGAAAATACATTGTTAATAATATAAAGTGCTTAATGCGGAAAAATCTTCGAATTTTATAAAAAGGATTATTTATCAGAAATTTTCTAGCCATCAGCATTTTTAGCAAACTAATCAAAGCTTGATTAACCTCTCAACACGCACTGGATAGAGGTCATTTAGATCAACTTAGGTGTTAGTAGGTAAAAACTTTGATATTTGCATAATAAGGAAATCAAATGTGATAAGCGGTGACGACCTCAAAGCCATGAGGAAAAAAGCAGGTTTAACTCAAAAACAAATGGCCGATAAGCTAAATATCACCAGAGAAACTGTAAGTAATTATGAGCTTGGGGTAGGCGAGCCTAGGATCAGTCATTTTTTCAAATGGCTGGCTTATTGTAAAATTGACATTAACCCCCTGATGATACAGATTAGAAATATATCGAACAAATTAACTAACCAAGAAGACATTAAGGATAAGGAATAATGATGAGATCTCTGGATAAGGCATTACTGAAGGGAGTAGTTGGCGGTTCAGTATATAAACCAAGTCGACCACACTCAGCATGTGCGACCACGATACCAATTGAAAAAAAGCCTCAGCCTATTCAAAATTAGGCATTTCAATTAACCCAGCTCAAAGGGATCCTAATGATTAGATTGAGCCATATTAACCCTCACTGCCGATTAAAAATATTAACCGGTATCTATTATTTAGAAATTTAGAGTAAGCAATTCAAACTATGAAATTAGTACATCTAATATTTGCTACAGTAATTGCGCTTACCGCTTTCTATATCAAATTAGACAACCCTAACACTGTTGTGTTTTTGTATATTGTAGTTTTAGCATTTTTCTATGCATTCGGTACATTTAACAATGAGCCTAATATTAGTCATATATCAATGATACTCGTTATAGTTACTCTAGTTGAACATGTGACATTTGCTTATGGACTTGTGAACTTAGGGCAACTGGGTGACAACTTCCTCATTATTGGCACTATTGTTTTTGGGTTGCAGATCTTAATAAATTTACTAGCTGTTTTGCTGTTTATGTTAAGAGTTCAAATATCCCGTTTGTTCTCAAGCTCTAGTAAAATCATACTCACAGATTTTGATGGCTTGTTTCATTGGCTATTTATAGCCGCAGGGTTTGTGAATGTTTTAGCCTTAATTGAAAATGCCTTAAGAAATGCATTGGGCTGGCACTCACTGACGTTTATCTACGACACCTACGAGATATATGGCTATGCATTGATGGCCATAGCCTGTGGTCTGTTGCTAACTATGCTGATCTTAAAGGTGAAAAATAGACAGCTTACTTAACACTTTATGGTCATTTTTTAATTTCTAAATTATGAAATATTACATATTAACTATTTACATAATTAAAGCTATCAAAGGACCTTTTCCTTGGTAGCTAGCGTGTTCTAACGTAGTCGAGTCACGTAACTAAGCGAGATTTCTTCGTTTGATCGCTCACCATTTAATGAGCCAGTGCCTACTGGCTCATATCACTGTCAGTTATACTTTTGATATTAATCAATACACGCTCAAACATTGCTGAATTACAAAGCCTCTGCCTATTTTCATGCTAAGAAATGTCGCTTGCAATCCTCACTGTGCCTCTCACATTGCACCAATTATCCGCCATCGCTCTAGAATTAAGCTAACATTTCAAATAACACCACTCGAGTCGCCATAGTCGTTCAAGTTTTTCATTACAGAGTGTGCTGCCGCACCGCCTATGGCAAAAGCCTTTAAGGAAAGATGTCAAAAATGACCACTCAACATGCTAATAGTAACCTCGTGATGCTGATCTCCATTTTGGCCATGTGCATTGTTTTTGCTGTCGACTCACATATTCCGTTGGGGGTTGCGGGCGGTGTACCCCATATCATTCCAATTCTCATCTCTTTGTGGGCCAAAAACATAAGATTCACACTAATTTTGGCCGTGCTCTGTTCATTATTCACTGTTATTGCTTATTTCAGCTCCCCCAGTGGTGGAGAACTCTGGAAGGTGCTGTTTAACCGTGGCATTGCACTCCTCGCCATTTGGTCCTGTGCCTTACTCACCATTAAGTACTTTAACGAGCTCATCAGACATGCTGCGTTAGAAAAAGAGCTAGAAAAAATAACGGTATATAGAGAAACCATTTCTGGCGTTAATCATCTGGTGAGGAATTTGCAGAGCAATTTCCTAATTATTAACCACTCAAAGAATTTGAAAGATGACTTAGGAGAGGAAGTCATTGACGCATTGAATCAATCTTCCCGAGAAGTGTGTGAAATTCTTGATAAATTGGGGGACTTAGACGAAGTAACACCTGAAGTGATTTCTAAAATAGCCTATTCGAATGTCAATGAATCTAAGTAGTTATATGCACTTAGCTTCTTGTATATACAATTAAAACTGTCGATTAGTTACAACGAAACGCACTGGGCACCGCCCCTGTCCAACGCTTAAATGCCCTGCGAAAACTGTGCTCGTCAGAAAAAGCCATATTGCTGGCAAGTTGACTGTTATTCCATTGGTTTAGCGCCATCAAGTGCAGTGCTTCTTGCCCTTTTACTTCATCGACCAGCAGTTTGAAATTGGTCCCATCTTGCTTAAGACGTCGCTTTAACGTAGCTGGACTCATCCCCAAAGACCGTGCTGTTATGTCTAAGTTCCAAGGATCGCTGAGGCGACGCCTGATCAACCTGCGCAGATGCGCTTGTAGCAAACATGATGCTTGACGGTGCAATCTAACTGCACGCTTAGTTTGTGCAAAGCGCAGTACACTTGCCTCCTTAAAAGGTTGATACAAAACCTGCTCAGAAAGAATAATGGCGCAGCGCGGCGCATTAAACTCAATATGCTCACCAAGGTAAACCGGATAATGAAAATTATGGCTAGGTTGTGCCCACGGAAGTTCAACCTTGAGCCAAGTCTGCGCGCCTAATTGCTCCTTTAGCAGCAGGCGGCATGCTGACAGTGCCAGTTCAAATACGCTTCTTTGCTGCGTGCTTAAAGATGCTGACTCGGTCAGCCGAATGTAGATTTCACCTTGATGGCGCTGTACATTGAGTTGCAGCAGTGTTTCGATATGATTTTGTGACCTTGCCCATGCTGCCAGGGCTTCGTTTAGATTAGGGGCATAACGCCACAGATCAAATAACACATGGCCATGACCGCTAGCAATGCGTTGACCTAACTCCATCGCCAGCTGTGGCTGATCGGCAAGCTCTCTTTTCAGCTTTTTGAGCACATAAAGTGCCTGCTCGGGCGCAACTTGTGCCTCCGGAAACGCCAAATCATCCAAGAATAACTGCGAACCTCGCAATAGCGATTCTGGTTCAACACGGTACTGCTCTGCCAGCTCCAACATAGCGATGAGGAAATGCGCGGGCATACGTTTGTCATTCAAACAAGCGAAACTTCGTTGCATCAGGCGACCTCCGTTTGTGATTGGCTGCGCTTAGCACTGACCAAAAGTTGATTTAAACGTTCGAACAAGGCTTGTTCTGGTTCTTCTTTTTGACGCGTCAACTGCACTGTGGTGACCTTGAGCTTGCCTTTTAAAGCACTGTTGCAGCAATCTTCCATCAGCTGACTAAACACGCTCACTTCGTGAGGAGGCGTGTCTGGCAGTAACACTACAAATCGGTCGCTGGTATAGCGGCAGGCAAGATCGGTATCTCTCAATGCCACTTCAAGCGCCGCAGCCACCTCATTTAATGCTTGGTCTCCTTGGCGCGGGCCATGTATTCGGTTGTAGTGAGCAAAGCCATCAATATCTACCATCACCATTGAAAGGGGCTGCTCTCGCTTATCATGTAGTAACGCCTCTCTGCTGAGCTGAACCAACAAATAGCGCAGGCTATACAACTGTGTCACCGGATCAATTAAGCTGTGTTCGCGGTGAAAATGCTCTCGTTGTTTGAGTTGACGATTCACTGCTTGCTGTTCACTAAACCAAACAACTAGTCCCCAAGTGAGCAAGAACATACTAATCGGTGCAGGCAAGGATTCAAGCCAGGCAAGTAGGCGGTTATCTGGTGGATAGGCAAGGAGTTCATCGAGCAAGTCAAGCCAAGTTGTTAACCAATAAGTACCAGATCCTATGAGTAATAATATCGTTACCCAGCCTCTGGGACGGCACAACATCAGTAACACAAACCAAATGGCCGCCATGATCGTAGCGGCAGCTTCACCGACAAAATCCATCCAGTCGATGGCACTCATAGGTTCTAAATCACCAATGATAAAGGCGAGCAATGTCAGCAACACTCCGGCGAACAAAGTGATGGATAAACTGACAACATGCTGTTTTTGATTGGGGAATAATCTAGTCATGGCAGCATCCTAGACGTGCTTTATGACACTTTTAAGGCGCTAAGCGTTTAATGTATGAGCTATTTAGACCCAGACAAAGCAGCTCGGCTTCTTGCTGCATTACTGTGGCGATCTCTGTTTTTGTGCTTCTCAAAGCCGCCCACAGCGCCGTTAACGCCCTATTTTTCGCGACAAATTAGCTCACAACATGCAGCAAAAAGGTCCGAACTGACGACGAAATGTCTACATCCAAGCCATGTATCTTAACCCTGAAATAAAACTGCAATACAGGGTTTCTAAGGTAGCCGCTCAGCAGATACATACATTCACTAGTTTGCTCTCTGTCGATTTGAAAACAGAGGTAGCGCAACTTCGACAAGCTAAAGTCAGCATGCGCAGTGCGGAAATGGAGACTGTATTTACAAAATGAATTTTAGTTACGTCGGAATTTAACCATGAATAAATCGCAATTTTATAAAACAACGCTGATGCTTGGCTTGTTGGGAGCATTAAGTGCCTGCCAAAGTCACGATATTCAGCCAGCTCACACATCGCAATCGCTGCCGCTATCCACATCAACGTTGACCGCAGGCGCCGTCGACAGCTGGCAAGTGCCCAATGCCGATCAGGTTTTGGTGGTATCTGAAAAAACAGGTTTGAGTTTATATCAAAGCGATACGCTTAGCGCACAGCAAAAAGGCGAATTTAAGCAAGTACGCCTCAGTCCGCTAAGTACTAACCAATGGTTATACGCAGCACAGGAAGCCAGTAATGATAGAGTATTTGTCGGCTCATTGAACGCCGATACAGCCACACTGACGCCACAATTTTCACTCTCTCAAACAGGATTGCTGGTAGATAATCTTTGCTTATTTGCCGACCCCGCTAATGAAACACTTTCAATTTTTGTGTCTGATGGCCGTGGCCGAGCTGAACAATGGCTACTGCGCCAACAACAAAGCTGGTTAGAAGAGCCTTTATTACTGCGTGAACTGGCACTGCCTTATGATGCCGATTCGTGCGCAGTCGACCCCAACCGAGGCTACTTGTATGTCACGGAACCGCTAGGTATTTGGCGCTATCCAGCACGTATTGAAGACAATCCAGAGTATTATCCCGTCTCTTTAGTTGCACCATATGGCGAACAAGCTGAGCCAGCTTCAAGCCTTGCCACTAGTGATTCTGGCGAACTTTTCGCATTATTAGAAAGTGGTGACAATTTACTTTACTGGGATGCCCCGGAAAAAGTAGATAGCTGGCAACCCGCCACAAGCTATGCGTTAACAGGGCTAACAGCAACGATGTTGAACTTAACGCACACAACCAACCAGCAAGTACAACTCAGCTTTACTAATGAAGAAACTGGCCAGTATAGCGTCGCACAGGTAAAACTTAACTCCATCGCCCTGGCCCCTGAATTAAAAGTCGTCCGCCCGATTGCACAGAGTCAGCCTGCGGAGCAATTTGGTGATGCCATGGATGACCCCGCGATTTGGGTTCACCCAAATGACCCAGAAAAGTCACGAGTACTAGGCACACATAAAAAACAGGGTCTCCAAATTTATGATTTAAAAGGAAACCTACTGCAAAAATTTGAAGATGGACGACTCAATAACGTCGACGTACGCGATGGTTTTAGCTGGCAAGGGCGCACGATTAGTCTAGTTGCAGCCAGTAAACGTGATGATGATAGCTTGGCATTTTACGCAATAGAAGCCGATGGTCAGGTAAGACGCCTAGGCACGACACCAGCTCAGTTAACAGGAATTTACGGTCTGTGTATGGCAACCTACCAAGGCAAACATTATGTGTTTGCAAACAACAAAGACGGCCTGACACTGCAGTACGAACTGCAAGTAAATAATGGCAATTTAGTTGCCCCAGTAGTACGTAAAATTCAATTAGGCTCACAGCCAGAGGGCTGCGTGGCAGATGATGTGCACGAGCGTCTGTTTATTGGTGAAGAAGATGTCGGCATTTGGGTCATCAGCCTCAACCCAGCAGATAACAGCCAACCACACTCTATCGCCACAGTTGGAGAACACTTAGTGGATGATGTGGAGGGCATCGCATTGTCCTCTGGAGACTCCCCCATCCTTGTAGTTTCGAGTCAAGGCAACAACAGCTATCAACTTTACCAAGCGACACCACCGTACAAACATCTGGCTGGTTTTCGTGTGGGATTAGATGGATTTAACGGGATTGACGGTTCCTCAGAAACCGACGGGTTAGAGCTATCTACGACCTTGCACTCAAAAGATTACCCACAAGGTTTATTGGTGATCCAAGATGGCCGTAATCGTTTACCAGATAAGCCTCAAAACTTTAAATATGTGAGCTGGCAAGATGTCCTTGAAGTGGCAGGGTTAGCCACAACAAAATTGACTCAAGCAGACTAACCAATATCTTGCTTTCTACTAAATGTTGTTAAGGGTTGGCTATCCAACCCTTATTATATGTTAACCCTTAGCACAGCTCTGTAGGGCAAGCGTCGGTCACTCGGCACGTGTAACACGTATAATTACCAGCGGTGCGGTTGGTACCGCCACCACCGCAGTTATTGCAATTACTGGCACAAGTCTCTTCAGTATATGCACCACCTGCAACTTTTGGCGTCATATCCGATGGCATACGCTTATTATCATTCGATAGTGCTTTAATTTTTTTCTTACTCAATGCTAATTTCATACTTTTTTCCTTAATTTATTTCCATGGGTTTGCTCACTCCCACCCAGTGGCGGTTATTTTTTATACACCTCAAGACCTAAAGAATTCAAGTTGATTGCTTTGAATACCAGAAATAAAACTCAGAATATGCGAATTTTATAAATATTCTGAGCTTTTTTAGAGGGGTAAAAGTTGCGCGCCAAAATTGTTATTAAATTGTTTATTAAATTTTGATTTTTATTGATCTCATCGCTTGCTTGGGCTCTTTTTTGGGTTATGTTAGGAAGGTCTCACCACGCTTCTGGCGATGGGACAAGTAGGAAAAAAACTCTAAACAACTGAAAATCAATATAAACTTGTAAAAGGATACGTTACGATGAAAAAAGTTTATGCATTGACAGCAATCGCTGTATCTATGTTTGTATCAGCATCAGCACTGGCCGCCCAAGGTGAATGTGCCTTAAACCTAGTGAAAGAAGACGGTAACTTTTTACCCGGTGATTACGGACACGGCAACAGAGTCACATACAATGTCACCATCCCTTATACAGATGGTTTTTACCCTAACCCTTGGACCAGCACGCAGCCAAAACCAAGACTCCCTTTCAGCAATTGCATAACCCATTACAATGTACCTGCCAATGCTAAGATCAACTCGATTAGTGTTGATTACACCTTCCAAGAAGCAGTTTTGGTCGCAGACTACGAAATACTTATGGGCTTTATGGGACCAACCAACAAGTTCGATTCCACTTTAAAACGCGGCGGCGGCAATCGCAGAGGTTCTGGCATTCCATTGAGAAATACCGATACAACCGCAGTTGTAAATGGCCAGTTTTTAAAAGACATTGAATTAGAACTACGTGCACGTGTAAACAACCCAGCAGTGAATAACGACTGCCCGCAGTACATCTCGCGAGACACTTGCCGCACAAGAAATACACGCCTTTCAAACTTCACCGTGAAAATTCAGTGGCGCAATTAAATTAACGTTAGTACGTGAATACTGATAAATATACAGATTTAAACTTCACATACAAAAAAGGCGCTTGCGCGCCTTTTTCAAATGTTGGAGAGTACTTTATTATTCACCCACAACCTTTGTGGACTAGCAAAAAAGTTTCATACCAACCGAGACTGCAGGACCTGTATTTTGGTTTTGAAACTTGAGACTTAAGAAATAAAGTTTCATACCATGAATGAAACCTCCATTAGAGCTGCCGTATATTAAACAATAAAGCTTCATCCAATTGTCAGTTTTTCAGAGTCACTAATATGAGCTGTAATCAACAGTTCACTGTGTGTAATAGAAGGCCTCCCTTAATGAGCTGAAGACCTTCATTTGTTAAACCTACCATTGCTCTGTGATGACACTATAAATTTTTCCCACTTATGGGTGCAAACCAAGGGAGGTCTTAGCCGAGGGGTTTAACAAATAATCAGAAATTCCACTATAGTAAGGTTTCCAAAACATATCTTTACTCAATTTGTGGATCTTGCCGAAAGGCTTCTTATTTCTCAAAGCTTTCCAAGCATTTTCACCCAGAAAATTACCGAAAATAAAATCGATAGCTAAAACAGGATCTAATGGCGGATGCATCAATCGTGGGCTTTCCATCAATAATAATTCACCTGTATTCAAGTGAGAGTTACTCTCTTGCAATGACTCCCTAAGTTTCTTTCCTCCAAATTGAAAATGGAACTGAGGGTGAGAAAAATGCTCATTACCTACTACATTATGGTAATCAAGGTGCCAAGCGCTTTTTACTGTATTCCCTTCTGAGTTATATGATGAAACTTCAAAGTCAATATTCAGTTCACTTATAGCATCAAATGAAACTGTAGACGTTCGAAACCCCATTTTAATTGAGACAGACAGAGTAGACTCAGTTATACCTACTGGCAAGGTATGTTTATGTGTGTTGGGAACGTCAAATACTAAACGCGCGATATTGATGTTTAGTGGATAATTTTTTTGCTTTGGGTTCCGTGCTCGTGTACGAAGTCTACTAATTGCTCGTTTTAACCCTGATACATCTCTAACACCTCGCCCAAAAAATGACTCTAGAATATCGCATAAATCTTGTAGCGAGTCTGACAATTCCAACTCATTCATAATTTTTTCTCTTTCCTTAGCTTTAGGAATCTCTCCTTGTCTCGCTGCGCTAGCTCATATCCATTCTCTTTATGCTTCTTTTCGTTTATTGCATCAAAACTTGCGTAAAAGTGATCTTGCCATTCTCGGCGCTCTGAGGACGTAACCTTGTAACTGTCTAATTCATCTATTGCTATTTTATTAATAACGCAACTATACCAAAATCGGCTTTCTACATGATTTCTAGCTGGCTTTGCCACTACGAGAGATAAGCTGAGCTTCTCATTTAGCAACTCGACTCTATCTTGCGCTTCTAAATTTGCTGGATGTTCAGGAGACACATTTTCTAACCACCAAGTCTCAAACTCAGAGGCCCACCATCGAGAGTAAAAGTCAGAGTAAACACCGTTGAATTGGAAGTGACTTAAACAATTCTTCTTTAATTTCCCCCAATCAGAACAACCAATCTCAACCCCCAACCTAGCTGCAAGTGTATGTTCATCAATAAGAAAGCCATTGAATCGGAGAATCGCATTAATAAGAAAGTTTGAAATAGTATGAGTGATGTGATGATTCTTATTAGCTAAGTGACCAAATACAGATTCCGGGATATAACCTTCTACTAACTCAGGCTTTATACCAAAAATTTTGGCTACCAGCTGTGTTGCTTTCATGTCATCATTTGCTTTGTAATCAACTAGAAACGATGAAATAGAACGATATCCAGACACAAGAGTCTTCATTTTTCTGGAACATTCATCTCGCTTATGTTCATTCACGTGATGTAGCCATTCTTTATTCCAAACTGCATCTACAAGGTTGTGAGAGGACTTTTCATTTTGGTAACTTGTTATATTTCCAGCTATTGACCACAAAATTATAGGTTTTGGCTTTAGCTTATTTTCGGCCATTCGGGTTCTTAACTCTTGGATAAGAGTTGTCCCCATATACGGTATTTTGCCAATGTTACCAGCTAGCTTCTGATCCATCAGAATCAGGTCATATTGATCAGATATACTTTCTATATCATCTTGAAAAGATGATGGCTTTATTTGTGAATAAGACAAACCTCTAAGATTCAAATTGTTTAGTAAGTTTGTTACATCTTCATCATCGACAACAGCTATTTTAAAAGTCACCTTCGATATCCTTCTCGTCTGCTTTAGGTAGGGTTACTAAGAAAGACGTTGAGTATCCTTCTTTTGGTACAATTAAATCGATTTCTCCTCCTAAGCCCTCTACAATTTCTCGAACAATGGTTAACCCAAGTCCCATTCCCAACATTTGTTGGTTTTCAGAAGCGCTATATACTTGAGTATTAGTAGTAAAGAACTCATCAAAGATTTTACTTTTATTTTCTTCCTCGACTCCACAGCCGTTATCGCTAAAGGTCATCTCAACAGTATCTTCTGTTTCTTCCAACTCTATTTGGATTTTGCCTGCTACTCCAGCTCTATAAATTGCTTTTTTTGCATTTGAGTAAAGATTAACTAAGACAGAATCAAAGTTTGCTCGATGTGCCTTATGAGAAATAAAATCAAGACCTTTCAACTCCAGGCTAATATTAACTAGCTCATCTTCATGTTTGGTATCTGCTAACGCTTCGATGAACTCATTCACAAACCTTCTTAAATCGATTAGTTCCCCCTCCTTATCTGTTAATGACTGGAAACTAGCTTCAAAAAACGATGTATAAGATCTTAAATTCTCAATAGCGGAAAAAACTTGCTCAACTTCTGAGCAAAACTCATTACTTTGAACTTTTTCTCTTAACTTTGATAAGTTATCTGAAACTTTTAAAATTGAGAATTTAACTTCATGAGTAAACTCGGCCATAGATAGCCCAAGGCCCGCGAGAATGCGATACATTTCGGTCTTATCTATTAAATATTTAGTTTGTTTAACAATATTTTCAATAAGCTCATTGGAAACAACTCTAGAGCCTTCACTACCACCCTCACTTGGTAAAGTAGCCTTCTCGTCAAATAAAGAACCATTTGACGGAGCTTTAGTGTCCTCAGATTCAGGTGTGCTCTCTAGTTGCTCTATAGACTCCGCAAGTTCTTCTAGAGCATCTTTAAGCGTAGCTCTGTCTTTCTTCACATAATCCTTTTCACCAGAAAATACTTTGCTCTGTCCCAGTGCATAACTAAAATCAACTATAGCCGATAAGATTGACGAAGATACGAACTCCCTTAATGCATTGAACGAATCGGTTTCCAGCAACCCTTCTCTAGAAGCCACCTCTTCAAAGTCTCCCTTAGTATCAGGATTAATCTCTACAACCCCAAAGAAATTCTGGTTACCTACGGGTGGCAATATCGTTCGGCTCTTGGTATGCCAATCTAGCCGAAGCCAATCGTCGAACTTCTCTCCATATGGCAGTACTCGAAAGCCATTTCGATACAACCTTACTCCCCCCGATTCTCTCAAATTCTCATACACTGTCGAGCTCAGCAGTTTCGGGATATGAGCTATACCCTTAGGGTTAAAATAGTAAGCCTTAAACTTAACGTTACTGACTTTGCTTACAGTTATTTGTTCTATAGATTGCTGATCTTTCTCCATGTATTGAGAAAGAGTTTTAGTCATGTAGTTTTTTGTACCGGAATCATACTTGAGGTAGTTACTTTTTACCCGCCAAAAACCCTGCCCTTCTTCATCTATCCAACCCTCTACTTCAGCAAGAGCATGCTTTAAGAACATATCATGAGAATCGACTACGTTAATTTCGTTTCCATCCATAACTCTTCTGATAACAGCGGAAAACCCTGGATCTTTATGTTCGCTTTCACTTGAATTTATTTTGGATACAGGAAAAGGGAGCAATAAACCAGAAGCGTAACGATAAGCTCTTTTTATTTGGCTTTCAGTCCAATTGTCTCGTAACTCACTAATAATCAATAAAGTGCCTGATTTAAATCCTCTCTGCTGAAATGGAGTATCTGTTGCTTCTAGAATTTTATTAGAAATTGCAATTAGCTCTTTTTCTGACTCAAAGTCCTTCCAATCGATCTCGACTTTCAAGCAACTTTCATCAATTTCACGCTTAGTGAAGATTGTCAGTATTAACCCCAAACGTTGAGTTGCAAAACGACCTATGCCTTTTTTACCTGCTCTTTTCCTGCCATACTTCCTCGAGTACTCCTCATTCTTTTTCAAGCTAGTCGATATCCTCATGAATCCGTCTACGAGCTCTTCTCTGCTCATACCAGACCCATTGTCTATAATTTCTAGCCAAGACCTATTTCCATCAGTGTGAAAATCGACGTCTACAGTATCCGCATCAGCATCATAAGAATTTTTTATTATTTCTGAAAGTGCCGTTTCTTTTTTTGAAACTAACTCAAGCCCGAGTCTACTTACATGATCAGCATCGACTGTGAAGCGTACACTTTCCTTATCTAATTTAGACAGCTTTGTAGAAAGAGTTAATACTTCCCCAGCATCAACATCATTTTTAGAGAGCTGTTCTATAAGCTTTTTTTTAATATCATCAGTTAAGCTATTGTCTTGCTTCATGTATTCCCTTCACCAAATTAAAATTCAATTAAAAACTTCTTATGCCTCTATATCTTTCACACCTTAACTGTTCTACGGCAACACGCAAAACAGCTAATTTTTCTTCCGAAATAAGTCCACATTTAATAAGTACATTATCTACTAGCTCTGCAACATGCTCATACTTTTCTGACTTCAAAGCAACCTCAATCGGCTTTTGCAACTCACACAAGCTCTGTACACAATCATCTGAAAAAAGCAGTACAATCCTCTTACCAGCTGTCGGCTCTAACTTCAAAACGCCTGAACTGTACGCCCTTCCTTCAACCTCCGCAGAGAATTGAGAAAACGTTGATAGCATTGAAATCGCCAATGCCAACTTTTTGTTAGCTCGCATTTTCTTATCGTGAAAAATTACTTTATGTATAGAATTAGTGCAGTTATAACGACCTTTATTTATCACAATGCGTGGGCCGCGATGAATCATATAAGACAAAAATGCATCAGGAATTACGCCATCAATCCCCCACCCTGGCGCAAACCAATTAGGTCGCTTTTTGAACGTTTTATTTCCCCCGATCTCTTCTTTAGATAATTGTGATAAATACTTAGCGACAGGGCTATCTAAATCACTCATTTGCTCTTCAGTTGGACAAACCAAAAAAGCTCTATGCCCATCTTTTTGAATTAGATTCTGCTGCCTTTTTCCATGTGCAACCCCCATTAGGGATGAAAACCGACCTACTACAGGCTTTAAACATTCCGCAGGTAAAGAATGCTCGTCGATTGTATTTTTATTCACTACGAAATAATTATTCGCACCCGTAACCATGCCAATTTTGACATCTGCATAGTATCCAAGAGGTTTGGCATGGGGAGAGCTTGTTATTTGTGAGTAGGTCAGCCTTGCTTCTTGAGAAATTACATTAAATTTATAATCTTTAATTTCTGCGGTGTTTGCCTCTTCATCGGCGCCAATACAATTTACTAGCTCAGCAAGGTTGTTCACAGAATGAATTATCAGGCCTTTAGCATCATGTGCCTCTTTGGTAAAACCATCAGCAACTAAAACAATTGATGTTTCCTCTGCTCCCTCAGCTTTAAAGAATCGCTCTGCTAGCTTAATTACCTTGATTTGCGTGAAGTGTTTTTGGTGTACTGCAAGTAATTTCACTGCATAATCGGCATGTAGCAGACTACTAGGTAAAACCCAAGCTACTCGACCACCTTCATTTAAAAACGACAAACTATGGAGTAAAAAAAATGCCCACAGACTAGCATTACGACCAATCGAATATTGCACAAAATCAGAGTTGGCCAAAACATCGTCACAAGATTTGCGTTGTTCAAGCGTCATATTATGCATCGATACGTAAGGAGGGTTTCCTAAAATGACATCAAATAGCGCCACACTAAAATCGTTAGGATTGACCCTTATGAAATCATCAAGAATGAAACGTTTTTTGGTGTTGATGACTTTCCCAAACTTACTACTGAGAATGTCAAATGCTTGACTATCGATATCTACACCAAACAGCCTGTCTTCTGGCTTTTTACAGCCAAGACCTTTCAACCTCACAATACTGCTTTCAAAGAAGCCACACCCACCAAAGCTAGGCTCTAAGATATTTTCATCAGGCCCATGAATCGCCCAATCAGCCAAGATTTGGCTAAGTTCTGGTGGAGTGTAGTAGGCACCCAATTCTTTTTTTTTGGGTAACGAATGCAGGTTCATGATTTCAAATACTCGTTAGTCACATGACATAATCTAAAAACTTATTCAAGCATTCTATAGTATAGAACGTCATTATTGAATAGTTTATAAAATGCAGGGACCTCCTTAACCTTTAATTTCATTAGGTTACAAAGGCACTTTATCGAGCAATTTCAATACCTAGGTACTATTTAGAAAACCCAGTAATTATTGAAATTTTTTCGTTACTAGAAAACATTTAGCACTCGCTCTGCCCATCTATGCACATCTACCTCACTCAACCCACCTTTGCCTTTAGATTTCTGATGCGGAACACTTTTGTGATTGCCTTCACCAACTAGCGCATCAAAGTATTTCTTTGGCCAACAGAACTGTTTGCTGAGCAACCCTCTTTCTATCTCGGCTATAAAGTCTCGTAACAGGCCTTTTGGCGCTAATGCTCGCGCTGAAATGACTTTGGTGGCTATTGAGGCTTTACCGTCTGAGGTATCCACCTCTAATAAGAAATAGCCTTCGCTTTGATATTCAATCCGTACAATAGCCATACATCTAGGCGAACCATCTACCATAAGGTGACTCTCACTGCGCCCCACTGCTGGTAGCTTACGAACAATGTGCTTATTTTGCTTAACACCATGTTCTTTTTCTAATAGCTCCAGCATTTTGAAGAAGCCATCGAATTTATTGTGACTCAAAGCGTCGTTATCAGTTTGATCATCTAACCCATCAATGGCAGCTCGAGGCTTATCACCTCGTGAGCTTGGGTCATCGGTGCTTACTTCGGGTGGTAAGGTACTGGGTTTTTCCTCGTCTTTCTTACCGCCTGAGCCATTACGAGCTTTTGTGTAGACTTTACGAGTGTGTGGTACTCTGTTGTATGTGCGCTGCGTTGCATCACAAAATATCAACGCAGACTCGTTATCTTCGCTACCGTCACTGTCTTCATCTATTTCTCTCTGTGTCGGTAACTGCGGATAGGTGCCACCTTTCCCCTTACCAGAACCTCTCTTGTTCTCAATAAAGTTTGGGTGTGCATAGCCAATGTCAGTAATATCTGGAAAGTACAAACCATCGATGGCTTCTATACGGTTAATAAACCAGGTTTTTTCATCTGGCGACTGCCAACCTCTGGCCGCAATGCTTACCCCTTCAAGTTGAGGCGGATCAAACCGGAATTTCCACTGTTGATACTTTTCTGTTATTACGCTCTCATCCAGGAGATATGCATAGATGCTCTGAAAAGAATGCTTTACATCGTCGTCGAGCAGTATCCAGGCTATCTGATGCCTGAACTCATCATTGTCGAACAAGATTTTCGGGCACAGTGATGTTGGTAAGGCATTGATCATCACATCAGGCTGAAAGTCACCTACGAGCTCAGGGTCGTAGTCAACGTCAAATTCAAAGTCGAGTGCGTTATGGATCAGAGCCGCATTTGCCAAATAGTTATTGGTAAAGAACAGTGCTCTGGCCAGTTCAAGCTGAGGAAGGTAAATTGTTTTACCCTCGGACCTGAACACAAAACAATTTTGAGATTGTTCATTGCTGTGCCTGAACTTAACTAAACCACACTCTTCAACTGTTCCCCTCTCCCAAAGATCACGTTCGGGCAATGTAATTTCGACTGAAAAGCCAGGCGGTGTTGCCGTGGAAGTTTGGTTGAGTACAACCTGGCGGCTTAAATATGGTAGCTGGCTAAACTTAAGGGATTTGCGATGGGAGTTATTAAACTGAACGCCAATGCTCCATGTCTTACGATCGTGGTACTTGAAAACGTTGCCAATCCCCTGGATCCTGGCGTTATCTGGTAGATTTTTGAATCTGCTCGTTTGCTTCATTCGTTACAACACTTCCCAATAACTCCGCCGTGATGGGGCGGATCCTATCCTTACTGAGCCGTGCTAAACGCTGAATGCGCCAACTTCTATAGTCATGGTGATGTCGAACACAATTAATACATGCCACAGCGATACGACGGCATTGGTACTCCTCTATAGTTTCACAGTATTTATTAAAAAACAATTTACACAAAGGCAACCTTTCTAATTGTTTGATCTGGGACAACGGAATATTTACATGCAAAAAGTACCAGTTTTTTGTCAACCTTGGGACTTCCAGACTAAGCTCCAACGTATTTCTCAGCCTGATAAGTCGCTTTACGTATGCCAGATCACGCTGGTACCAATCTACTTTCGGCTTACGCTTAATGCCTTGTTTCGTGTGCGCTTGATTAAACGCCATAAGCCAGAATTTATCATGTCGATACAACCATATATACAGATCTGCAAAGCCACTTTGTCTGGCTCCCTTAACTCCGTATCTGGCTACTGCATGCTGCCAATTTTGCCGTTTGGCAAGCTCAACGGTGTGAGGTGGTGCCGCAGGTTGATTGCCTGGTTCCTGGCTATAACCCATTTTTGAAACATCTGTCAGTAAACCAGCAATGTCCAGGTGCTCATCAAAAAATGCCTGCAAAACCAGCAAGTGCTGCAAGTAACTAAATGCTTTTCTGTGCTTTCTAAATAATGTCTTGAGCCAGTTTGAATCAACACCATCATCAATACTCAGCCCGAGCCAACTCAAGCCAAGAGCACTCCAGTATTTATGCACGATATGACTGACCCCTGTATGGTCAATATGTTTACCATGATTTAAACCAAGACGCGTCGCCAGCGCTCGGTAGAATGCACTCCACTGCTCTGGATAAATATCAACCTCAGGTGCATCTAACAGAACCTGTGTGTATCCCGCCAGTCTTTGAAATTTAGCAGGCAACTGCTCGGCCACAGCAGCAGGGAGCACACTCGGATTGAGAGCAGAAAACACATGCTTATGAAGAGAGTGAACATGTACAGCACTCTGCATTAAGCTTCCGTGTACTGGACAACTCACAACCCCGGGAGCCTGCCAGAGACGATGCCAGTACCACTCTTTATATTTATCGAGCTGCATTGCCAGGCAACGCGGACAGTACTTTAAATACACAGGGCTTTTTACAACCGAGGCGGCTTTCCCAAGCTGCAACTCTGCGGAGCAACCGTTACCAGAGAGCAAGTCATTTTTCACTCGCTGAGCGATTTCTGGATGAACAAAGGGGGCATACAGCGGGTATAGCGTGTATTGCTTCAACAGCTTTTCGGCCGTTAGTTTTGCATTTCCCTGGTAGTGGGAAGCAAGCAATTGCAAATGGCCCTGCAATGCCACAGCAGCAACAAACGTCTTGCTGCCAAGCAGATTGTAGAGCAGTTGTTTAGGTGAAAGCTCTAAGCTATATACACCATACCGAGCGATAACACTGTAAATCAGCTCATCGCGATACGGGATGGGTAAATCAAACACCTTACACGCTCTGTTTAAGCCACGATTCTATATCGAATATCTTTCCCTGCTGTTTGTAATACTGATAAAGCTCGCCGGATTGCTTTTTGTGTTGAGAATAACCAAACCGTAAGTCGTCACTAGGCAATGTATGCCAGTCCTTGAGCTTGATGAGTGCTGGCTTCTCTTTGGGTTCTTCCACTTCGATTGGCGTTTGCTCATACCATTCTAGAACGAGTGGAATAAGCCCTCTTACCTGAAGGTTTGGATAATCTTCAATGGCTCTTTGCACTAACGGTACCAATAACTCAGATTCACATCCCATGCCTAGCAAAAGGTTATAAAGCCGCATGGCCTCTGAGTCGCTGGCAAAAGGTAATGTGTCTGACTTAGTAGCGGCAACTTCAGAGATCTGTTTGCTCAATTCTAGCAATCGCTTATCAATCTCTTTGTATTTCAAATCTGAATATTTGGCGATACTCCTGACTTTTCCCGATTTAAGTGCTTCAATCATCGGATGAATAGGCTGTAGTTCAGACTCGTACACCTTCATAAGTAACTTTGAAGATAACCGTTCAACTCCAGTGATAATGGCACGAAGCTGCGCAAGTACAAATAACTTAACCACGATATCCAGCACACCTTGAGACAGCTCAAACCAGGTGTTGCGGATCTCTTCTGTGAGCGGCTCATCGCGATGGATCAGCCACTGATACTGCCAAAGCTTATCTGTCAACAATCGCCACTCGGTGGGCTTTGGCTTACCCGTTGTTTTATCGATTCTATTTTTATGCTGTGGCAGGGGTTCCCACACCATAGAGCCAATCCCAGTACTACGCCTTGCAGATTGCAACTCAAGTTCAAATATGGGCCTTGCTTTGGGGGTACCAACTAAAATCACCGGCACACCAATAATATTCACCAAGGCCACAAAGAACTCGAGCATTCGTTCTTGCCCTTCTTTTTGCTTACGGCCTAAACGCTGAATTTCATCAATCACTAACACGCCAATAGCATATTGATTAGCGACTTGCCCCATAAATGACAACAGCACCTCAGTACTATGGCGTTTGCGTCCATACCTTTCAGTAAGATCGGTGTGCAGATGTTTATCAACCTCCTGAAAGAAATTTAAGCATAGGCTTTTCAATGACCCATCCACTGGGCATTCGATACGCAAATAGGTGAGCTGGTAAGTGTTATATTGTTCGTGATAGATCGCTTGCGGGTAGGTGGCCAGTATTCGTAGCACACTGGAGCTTTTACCACATCCAGAGCAACCAATAAGTGATAAACAACGTGCCGTTGAGGGCGCTTCGGCAAAACGAAAGCTACTAATGTCTCCCGTCATCAGCCGCTCGTAGCCATTTTGCAAGTGTTGTTGTAACTGGCCAGTAGCGATGTTTCTGGCAACATAGCCACCACGGATCATCAGCGCTATTTTTTCTTCTAACGCCACATGCATCGAAAGCGGCTGAAAAAAGTCATCAAGCAAGCCACATAATTCATGAGCACGCTGCCTTGCATCTAAATAACCGGCTGCGGGATTGTATTTTACCTTACCCTCCAGTTTAGTTTTTAGCTCTTCTATTTTGCTCACTCTTGGCAACGCTTCGATAAACGGATTACCTTTGTAGCGCTCAATCTCAGACTCCTGATACATCGCGCGGAAAATGTTGGGTGGTAAAGTCATACGTCGTCATCCTCCCCAAACAGCTGATCTGAAAAGTCAGGAAAGTCCAAATCATCATCCGGTTCAGAGAGATAATGCACTTGAGCCGATTTGCTGGTATCAATTTCTACTGGCTTATGAGCACGCTCTTTACGTTCTTTGGCTTTTTCTTCAGCTCGATTATCACGAATATTGTGAATACGCTCAGCATCCGACAAACCAATGTGTTTTGGTGCGGCCTTTTCAGCCTGCTTAACCACATCGATCACTTGACGTTCCAGAGCACGCTTTTGCTGGTCAGCTATCAGTTTTGCATCAGCATGAGTGTGTTTTAATTCGTCACTTTGCTGCCATACATCCCAGAAGCTCGCTCCGGAAAACTGCCTTGAACGTGTGGCTAACTGGCACACAAAGTAATCGCTGCTGTTAGGACCGCAGTAAATATAGATATGATCTGCTATCGCCAGATCATATGCCACTTCCACACTCTTGGGCCGTTTAACGTCCTTCCCCCGATGCATCCAGCCCAACTTCAAAAGCTCCGCGCTGGTGTAATACAAACCAAATATACAAGCACCTGACTCGGATATGGTTGCGCGAGCTCTCGGCATCAGTGCTACACGGAGATGCTCTGCCTCAGGCTTTCTCAAACGACCAGTACGATGTTGCAGGCCCCAATTCCAGATAGCCAGCGGGTTATTTTGCAAGTTCGTTGGCATATCTGCGGCTTTATCATAGCTTTCAATTACGTGATATTGGTTGTGATAAAGTACTGACGCTAAAATAATTCTGGTGAACTCTTGAATCGTAAGCTTGGCATCCAGGCGATAATCCCGGTCTCCATGCTTTTTGGTCTTGGTGCCTGTGACCACACCTGGTGCGAACGGCTTGAATGCCTGCTGAAAAGTATTAAATGCTCTTTCGACGATGCCTTTTGCCTCGCTTCTGAATGGGGGTGTATTTTCAAGGCGAACGCCAAAACCCTTTTCCAGGCATTCAATTTGATGCCCCATTAGCTCGCCTCTGTCAGCCAACAATGCGGTGGGTAGGCCTATACAAGGCCATTGCTCTGGTGTTACATCAAAGCCAAACTCGCGGCAATAATCTGTTTTATCAGCCGCTGCCATATGAAGTGCTTGAATGGCGGCTGCATACGAAGGGTTTTCAAAGCCGACATAAAACCCCGCCACCATGCGACTGAATACATCGATTACCATGTAAATTACTGGGCGACCAACGATATTGCTTCTTTGGGAGTCAGACACCAGGTAAATATCTGCAATTGTTGCGTCAATCTCGTAGCGCATTCCCGGGCCTAAAACATCTGCAACGGCGGTACCTGTTAAAGGCCGTATGTCTTTTTGCAGTTTGATCTTTCCGGCCTGAGCCTCAATTTTTTCTACCTGGCGATATTCGCGTTTGTAAAAGTGTTCCATTTGCCTGAGTGTTGGCAGCTCCTCTTCCGGAAGATCTGGGAAATACTGCGCATATATATCTTTAAGTCTGTTGTGTGCATATCTAAATGATTTGCCTTTGTCGGTCAGTACATGGCGCTCAATAGCAATACGAAACAGTTTTTCAGTAAAATCATCAATCAGGGCACCGGTACCTTTCATATACTTACGAGGCCTGCCTAACTTTGTTGTTGTAGCCCGGCGCTTTTTGCCCTTTGCCCCTGAGTTTTTATAATCCGGTAACAATGCATTGGGGATCTGGCCTCGCTGCCAGTAGCGACGTGCAAAACGATAGATCGTCTGCTTAGTCTTGCCCGTATCGGCCATAACCTGATGAACCACTTTGCCACGCGCTTTAGGCTCGTAGAAATCTTCATGCTCTACCAAGGGCTTAATTGCCGCATAGTTCTCATCGCGTTTTACCTGTGCTGTAGAACCGGGTTCTGGTATGACAGTGATGATGTCACTATATGGGTCCGCCGCACGTTTTAGTACTTCATTCTGAAAGCCTTGCTCCAATTCAGCCAATTTAACGAACTCAGGGAAGGCCTTATCATCATGGACTTTGATCCAAATAGCGTAGTAATCAAACACCATTAGTATGCGATATAAGGTCTGTTCGTACTGCAATACTTCATTGATTTGAAACACGAAATACCTCCTGAATTTGCTCAACATTACCTAATCTGAGTTGACCCACCTGAAGCTTTTGTACTGGCGTAAAAATGTCGAAAGTAAAGTACCTGTCAGCCAGCAAAGCTCTTATTTCAAACAACGATTCCCCTAAGTCTAGTCCATAAGCGGTATCTATCTCTTTACAGGCATTTATAAGCGTTTTAGCTGGATGTTTTGCAAAGTAATCGGCATAGAATCTGGCGTGCTCAATGGCTGAGTCTTCAGCTTCTTCATGCTCGCCTTGCAATGGATAAATCCACTCAACATTCGTCTTAACCACTTTGGGGATCTCTTGCTCAGTGACTATTTGCCAGGGGATCTGCTTTTCAAGCCAAAAGCGCTTTTCGAGCTCGAGTATTTCTATTTTTCGCTGATCTTCAAATGAGCTGACGTATTTGGCCTGTAGCGCAAAGTAGGGAAGATCTCTTGAGGTTGTTTCAACAAAGAAGTCACTTGAAAGGTATTGATCAACGCCACGAACATTTGGGTGCTTGATACCCGCAGATTCCGCTAACTCAAGCGTTATCTCGCGTTCTAGAGGGAACTGCTCTTTGACTTGCAGCACATCCTCCCGCCACTCGAGCAAGTAAAACATGGACAGTTCAAGATCGGATAATAAATGATGAGTGCGTTTTGATTTATAACCAAAAACCCGATGTACACGACCGTCTGAAGGTGCATCGTAAACAGTCAACCAAGGCTTATAATCTTGATTGTCACCTGCACCGCGTCCTTCTTTAACCCACTTACGATATTGAGCCTCAGTATGGCCAATCTTCCTAGACATAATATACCGCTATAACTGATTGAAATTTCAGCATAGCGTATCAGCACTTTCCATTGCAACCTGACTGAAATAAACTACTACAGTCAGTCCAAAGTATGGTGCTGATATACATTTTTTTAATATCAAGGAACAGCTAGGAGGAACTATGAGTCTCGAAAACTCAGCTTGGGAAGTACGCCAGTCCCCACAAGAACTAAGGAAAGATGATCATCGTAGCGAATACGACAGAGATGAAGCTCGGTTAATTCACTCATCAGCATTCAGGAGGCTTCAATCAAAAACTCAAGTTCTAGGCTTAGGAGAAAGCGATTTCTATCGAACTAGGCTGACACACTCTATGGAAGTTGCACAAATTGGTAGAGGCATCGTTCAGTATTTAAGTAAGAAAAAAGTAGAAAACGCAGATAAGTTACCTCCAAGTGAATTAATTACAGCTATTTGTCTAGCACATGATATTGGGCATCCACCATTCGGACACGGCGGTGAGGTAGCTCTAAATTACTGTATGAGAGATTATGGTGGATTTGAAGGAAATGGGCAGACTTTAAGAATTCTTGGGACTTTAGATAAATATCTCAAAGGATATGGCTTAAACCCAACACGTAGAATGCTACTTGGTGTATTGAAATATCCAGCAGCATACAGTTCTTTACTTAATGACATGGCTTATGAAGCAAAGACGAAAGACACACCGAACTGGTTATTTAAAGCTGCGAAACAAAAACCACCAAAATGCTATCATGATGATGATCAAGGCATTGTAGACTTCATCCTCGAACCTTTTTCACAGGAAGATAAAGAAAAGTTTACTGCAAGCATGGAATATAAGCCAAAGAATGATGAGGATCGTCGTTCTCCAGAAACCGAGCATAAGCTTACAAAATATAAATCATTAGACTGCTCAATCATGAACCTAGCAGATAACATATCATACAGTTTGCATGACTTTGAAGATGCCTTGTCTCTGGAACTTATCCGTCAGAGTGATTGGAAGCGCTACTTTGAAGAAGAAGTAGGTGGTAGGCAAAGAAAAGAGTTATTTGCGAAAATTAGTACCATGCGACCAGATTGTGCGTATGACAAGATTACAACAGATCTATTTGAGTCAAGCTATACACGCAAAGACGCTATAGGTTCCTTAGTAAACCTAATGATTAGTAACACCCAAATAGTCGAAAATGATTCCGAGTGCTTAGAGCCTTTATTAAGATTGAACGTTGAGCTCACTGGAGATGTTGAGAAGATAAGAAAAGCAATATTTGACCTGGTTAAAGAACTTGTTATCAACAATGAAAATGTACAACAGCTTGAGTTTAAGGGTCAAAAACTAATAATTGAACTCTTTGAGGTATTGGCAACAGATCCTGAGAGATTCCTACCCAACAAGACTAAAAAAGTTTGGGAGAAAGCAGCCAAATCAGTACTTGATGGGTTATCGGAAGAAGAAAAAGAGAGGCAATCAACTAAAGACTTAGTAAAACGTAAGCAAATGAGGGTAATTTGTGACTTCGTTTCTGGAATGACAGACGAATATGCGACAAAGTACTATGAAAAGCTTTTCACCCCTAGCAAAGGTTCTATATTTGACCACCTGTAGTTTGAGACTATCCAGCTTTTAAAAGCCGGACCCATTAAGAATACATCCAGCATGAAACTTTATTGTTTGAGATGATACTTTATTGTATGGGGTGAAACTTTATTGTTCACCCACAACCTTTTTCACTCTATTCAACCTTATTACTCAACCGTTACCGATTTCGCTAGGTTACGTGGTTGGTCAACATCGGTGCCTTTGATAACGGCAACATAGTATGACAATAGCTGTAGAGGAATTGTATATACAACTGGTGCAATGATGTCTTCTACGTGGTTCACGTTCATTACACGCATTGTATCATCTGATGAGAACGCAGAGTCTTTGTCCGCGAATACATAGATGATACCGCCACGGGCGCGTACTTCTTCAACGTTTGATTTAAGCTTCTCAAGTAGTTCGTTGTTTGGTGCAACAACAATGATAGGCATATCAGCGTCAATAAGTGCCAGTGGACCGTGCTTTAATTCACCTGCTGCATAAGCTTCTGCGTGAATGTATGAGATCTCTTTCAGCTTCAATGCACCTTCCATCGCGATCGGGTATTGAGAGCCACGACCGAGGAATAATGAATGGTGCTTGTCTGCAAACTCTTCAGCCAACGCTTCAATGCCATCAGCCATGCTGAGTGCTTCTTCCAGCTTGTTTGGTAGCGTTTTGATTGCATTAACAATTACACTCTGATCACGGCCTTTTTCTTGCGCGATAGAAGCGGTTAGCATTAATAAACCAACAAGTTGCGTAGTAAAAGCTTTGGTTGAAGCAACACCGATTTCAGCACCTGCTTTGGTCATAAATGCCAAGTCAGACTCGCGTACCAGCGAAGAGCCAGGTACGTTACAGATGGTCATTGAAGCCATATAACCTTGCTCTTTCGCAAGGCGCAGTGCTGCAAGCGTATCCGCCGTTTCACCTGATTGTGAAATCGTGACTAATAGGCTATTTTCGTGCACAAACGACTCACGATAGCGGAACTCTGATGCAATTTCCACATTACAGCTTACACCCGCAAACTGCTCTAGCCAGTAGCGTGCTACCATGCCCGAATGATACGAAGTACCACATGCAATGATTTGCACGTGCTTTACATCTTTAAAGATTTGATTGGCGCTGTCACCAAAGGCATCAATTGCTACTTTGTCGTTTTCAAGACGCCCTTCAAGGGTGTTACGTACAGCCAGTGGTTGCTCGTAAATCTCTTTTAGCATGTAGTGGCGGTATTCACCTTTACCAGAAGCATCTTGCGTGATGTTTGACTCAACGACTTCACGCTCAACAGGGTTACCGTCAACGTCAAAGATCTCAACCGTATCACGTGTAATACGTGCAACGTCGCCCTCTTCCAAGAAGATAAAGCTACGCGTTACAGGTAAAAGTGCCAACTGATCAGAAGCAATAAAGTTCTCGCCTAGGCCTAAACCAATAACCAAAGGGCTACCAGAGCGCGCGACGATGATCTCGTTGTCGTTTTCTTTGTCAAAAACAACCGTACCGTAAGCACCTTCTAACTGTTTCGTCGCAGCTTGAACTGCTTCTAACAATGTTTTGTGTTGTTGGCGTAGTTGATGAATTAAGTGCACCATCACTTCTGTATCTGTATCCGATAAGAACGTGTAGCCATCGTCACGAAGTGCAACACGCAATGCTTCGTGGTTTTCAATGATGCCATTGTGCACAAGTGCGATTTGCTCATTTGATAAATGTGGGTGAGCATTCGCTTCGGTTACACCACCATGAGTTGCCCAGCGTGTGTGTGCAATACCAGTTGTGCCTTTTACGTTTGCGCTATCCAATGCGCTTTCAAGGTTAGCCACTTTACCGACCGCTTTAACGGTATTCAAAGTGCCAGCGTCGCTTAACGCAACGCCTGCTGAATCATATCCACGGTATTCTAAACGTTTTAAACCTTCAATTAAGATTCGGTTAACTGGGCGCTCTGCCACAGCTCCTACGATTCCACACATAATCTCTCCATTTTTTGCACGTTTGTGTGTTTAATCTTGTGTGATCTCTGCACAGATCACGTTTACGCCATGGGCCTCGATCGCTTGACGCATGTCTAACGCCAAGGTGTTGTCGGTGATCAAGGTCGTGACTTGCTGCCAAGGCAGCTCTAAATTCGGTATTTTGCGACCAATTTTTTCAGACTCCACCAGCACAATGACTTCTCTGGCAGACTCTGACATCACCTTACTCAAACCAATTAATTCGTTAAACGTCGTTGTGCCGCGTGCCACGTCAATGCCATCGGCGCCAATAAATAGCTGATCGAAGTCATAAGAGCGTAGCACTTGTTCAGCAACTTGGCCTTGGAACGACTCTGAGTGGGGGTCCCAAGTGCCTCCGGTCATCAATAAGGTAGGTTCATTTTCTAACGAAAGCAGTCGATTGGCGATGTTGATGGCATTGGTCATAACCACCAATCCGCGCTTGCTAGCGAGTTCAGGGATCATAGCTGCCGTTGTTCTACCACTGTCAATAATAATGCGGTTGTGGTCACGGATCAGTGCGGCTGCGGCTTTGGCGATGGCGACTTTACGCAGCGGATCTTGTTTGTCCGCATCACTCGCCACAATCTCTTTAGGTAATGCCACTGCGCCACCATAACGGCGCAGCAGTAGCCCACTTTTTTCAAGTGCGGTTAAATCCTTTCGAATCGTAACTTCTGATGTTTCGAACTCGGCCGCTAACGTCTCAACACTCACCTCACCCTCACTATTCACTCGTGAGACTATGGTATGTCTGCGCTGTTGCGTGTTTCGTTTTGTCATCTAACCTTCACATAAGTTTCGTTTCGAAATTTACGTGCATTGTAGTCGAAACTTTGTTGTTTATTCAAGCTCTCTTTGTATAAAAAACTTGCTACCAAAAGTGATAATTCTTAGAATCCCGGCAAAATTGGATAGATAATCAACTAAATTGAACTTTAAAATGAAACATACTCTTATATTACTGTGCGTGTTTTTCCATGCATTTAGCTTTGCAGCTGTGACTCCTTGGCTAGATTTTACCTATAAAAATGGCCTCATCACCATTCCGGTGAAAGTGTCAGACATCGACAGCTATGCCGTGTTGGATACAGGTGCAGGGGTCAATGCCATTAACGAAAACTTCGTTACTGAGCATAAGCTTAAATATAATCACAGCGGTAATATACACATTCAAGGTGCGTTTGATACAAAACGAAATAAAGTGTACCAAAAGGTACCTGTGTCGTTTTTTGGTATTGACACAAACCTAGAGGGGCTGCCTGCGCTTGATTTGGGCGATCCGAGTGACTCATTGCTATTTGGTCGTGGCTTTTTTAAATTGTTTAACACACAAATCGATTACCCAAACCGCCGTATTCGCCTACTTACCCATGACCACTTGGACCTTAAGAAGTATGAAAATATCGACTTCAAAATTCAAAAAGGTTACGGCCAACCTATCGTTAAGGTAGAAATCGAAGGTGATTCTGCATGGATGCTACTAGACACAGGTTTTACTGGCGGCATTATGATCGAGCGCCGTTACGCCGATAAGTTTGGCTGGTTAGATACAGACAACCAAAAGGTAGAATTTTCCGGTGTGAATACCTCTAGTGAAACAGAAAACGTGAGAGCAAAAGAGGTCAAGTTTGGTCCTTTTACTTTATCTAATGTACGAGTTACATTTCCAGCCAAAGGCAACAATGTAAATTTAGTGAGCCAGTATTCTTCAACTGATAGTCATGTAAAAGGGGTGAAAGTAAAAGGAATCGTTGGATACGATGTGTTCAAGCATTTCGTAATGACCATGGACATGAAAGATGGTCACTTACACATTAGTGCGCCAAAAAGCGAATAAACGGCGATTAATGAGTAAAAGGGTCAGCTTTATGCTGACCCTTTTTGGTTTTATTCGTAACGTAAAATAAGAGATGGGCGCACGCTGGCCGCTCGAAACGCCAGTAAAGCCACCGTTATCCAAGTGCTCAGCGCAACAAACATGGCACTGAATACATATACCCATACCACTTGTGAAATGCGCTCATTAAAATGGCTCAGCCAGCCATCCAAGAACCAATAACTCGCAGGGAACGCCAGTAGTACCGCAGCGGCGATCAATACCAGATACTCTCGTGCCAATAAGTTCACAATACTATAGCGAGAGGCGCCTAATACTTTGCGAACAGCGACTTCCTTTTGTCTGCGCAGTGCAGAGAAAGAAGCCAAACCAAGCACGCCAAGGCAAGTTAAAAACACCGCCAATGAGCTAAAAAACAAAACCAGTTGTTGAACGCGGTGCTCGCTGATATGCGCACGCTGATATTCATCCTCAATGCGTGTGATGGATACTTCATGTAGCTTAAGCTGCTCAACCACCATTGCTTGAAGTTGCCTAGATACTTGCTCAGGTGATGCACTTTTGTCCAACTTCACCACAATATCTGCACTAGGAAGGCTATTAACACCCAAACGGAAGGAAAGCGGCAGCTTTTGCTGTTTAGCTGAACCCAGTTTTACATCTGCAACTACACCAACAATGGTCACTTGCGTGCGCCCACGATGCGCAGTAGCTTGCTTACCAATAATGTCATTTGGATCATCATAACCCGCCAACTTCATTAAACTTTCGGTTATTAAGATGGCATAGCGTCTCACATCTTGATCGTCTGTATGTGCCCAATCAGCGCCGTATTGGGGAACAAAATCTCGTCCTGCCAGTAATGTCAGCCCCAATGTCTCCACCGCATGATACCCCGTTGACACGGTAGGCTGCGTACCCTCAATTTGCTCACCATTAGGCCAAGTTAAAAAGAGTTCACCATTCATATCTACCGTTAAATTTGTATTGCTGATTGTCACCTGTGATACACCCGGTAGCGCACGAATACTGTCAAATAGACGGTTATTATCAGCTTTAAACAATAACTCTGATGGTAACGACTTCACCAATAGTCGGTCGGTTTTGCCATACCCAACTTCCAAGTCATTCACTAAAGCCATCTGTTTATAAATCGTCACTGCTGCGATGATCAGAGCAATCGACAAAACACTTTGCAAATATAGAGTGAGCTTTCGTACCCAAATTGCTGTTTGGCCTCGTTGTAGATCACCACTTAATACGCGCTTTGCGCTAAATGATGAGATAAATAATGCAGGATAAAGTCCAGAAAGCACACCCACTAATATAATCACCCCAACCACCGAGACTAAAAACCAAATAGAAAAGTCTAGGCTTAAGTTTCTGCCGAGCATTTGATTCACCCAAGGCAATGTGATTTCAATCAGTGCTAAGGCAATCAAGCCTGAAATACTGACCACTAATAATGCTTCAGTTAAAAATTGCTGAACCAGCTGCAATCGGCTTGCTCCCAGTGCTTTTCTGACTCCGACCTCTTTTGCACGTCTGGCAGCAGCCGCGATATTCAAATTAATAAAGTTGGTGCTTGCCACCAAGAGTAATATGACCGCTAACGCGACGCTCACCCACATTACTTGCTCGGAGCCACCTTGCTTCATTTCAAATGGACCACGGCTGTTAAAGTACACATCTAGCATTGGCACCATATGCAAGGTGAGGGTTTTTCTACGACCTTGTTGCCTGTCGTTAAATGTGCGGTTGAGCTCTGTTTCGACAGCTGTTGCATCAGCATTAGGTGTCAGGCGCATGTATACATAACCGTGAACATCCGGTTCTGCATGCTTAGGAACCGCCGTCAGAGTATGAAAGTAAAAGTGCGTATTTTCTGGTAGGTCTTCAAATACAGCGGCTACCGTGTAACTGCCTGAGTCATGATTTAATTGCTCTCCAACAATATTGGTATGGCCAAACAAGCTGATCGCTGTGCTTTGGCTAAGCGCGAGTTGATCTGGTAAAGAAATGGCATCTTGCACCGACCCTGACAGCACGTTTAAATTTACGAAGTCGAGCAAGTTGCCACTGACCGCATAAAAGTGTGGTAACTGTACCTGCCTGTCGGCAACCTTGACTGTAAGCGCCAGTGCAGCATTGTAAAACTCTAAACCATCAGCGCTAGCAAGTAATAAAACATCTTCTACTTGCGATTGTTCTTTCATCATTTCAGGTGCGTCACTGCCCGCCGTACCGACTAATTGTAAACCCCAACTGCGGTAGTCTGTATGTACGCGATACACCCGCTCAGCATTGGGTTGGGTACGATCAAACGACAGTTCATACACAGCAAACAAAGTGACCATAATAGCCGCTGCCAAACCAATACTTAATCCCAAAACATTTAAAGCAAAATGCTGTTTATGCTTGGAAAATGCGCGTAAAGACGTTGTAAGATAACTTGAAAACATAATACCTCCTTGGGCTCCTTGCTTGCCTTTGGTGTTAAGCAACGCTCGCGGTGTGATTTACCTGACTCGCTTTATCCACAATGATTTTGCCATCGAGCAAACGTATTACTCTGTCGGCATATTCACCCTCAGTTTCAGAGTGGGTCACCATAATCACAGTCGTGCCCTCGCGATTTAGCTCGCGCAACATCATCATCACTTCTTGAGAGTTCTTTGAATCAAGATTACCAGTTGGCTCATCCGCTAAAATTAATTTAGGATTGATCACCAGCGCCCGAGCAACCGCAACTCGCTGCTGTTGGCCACCTGACAATTGCTGCGGCAAGTGACTGGCACGATGGTCAATTGCCACCCGTTTTAAAATTTCTTCAACACGCTGATTGCGCTCAGATTTAGAAACATTTTGATACTGCAGTGGCAAAGCCACATTTTCAAATACCGTCAATTCATCAATTAAATTAAAGCTTTGAAAGACGAATCCTATTGAAGCCTTGCGTAAATTTGCCATTTGCTGCTCTGAGAATCCCGCAACCTCTGTGCCATCGAAACTGTAACTGCCGTTAGACGGGGCATCCAACAACCCCAAAATTGACAGTAATGTGGACTTACCACACCCAGAAGGTCCCATAATGGCAACAAACTCCCCCTGCTCAACCGTCAGATCAATGCCATTCAATGCTGTTGTTTCAACGTCATGCGTTCTAAACACGCGATTTAAGTTAGAAAGCTTAATCATGATTGTTCCTTAATGTTCTTATAGGTTCTTATAATTTTTTTAGTTGGTTAAATTTAATACATGGGCTTTATCGAAGTTACCGTAGTTAGATGTGATAACTTGCTCCCCTGGCGCGAGGCCTGAGACCACCTCATAGTAATGTTGATTCTTTTTGCCCAGTCGCACATCTCGGCGCGCGGCTTGGCTACCATCGCTATTCACCACAAAAACCCAATGCCCACCGCTGGTTGTATAGAATGCGCCGCGCGGCAGTAATGTAGCCTGCGCTTGTTCATCGCTGAACATCAGCTGTGCATCTAGCCCTTGGCCACGTTTGATGTCTTGAATTCCTGAGGGGAGCTGCGCTTCAATTTGAAACTGCGCATTGGTCACTCGGCTATCAATCTTGCTAACCTCAGCCTGCAATGTGTTACTCCCGTGGCTAATCTCAACGGCCATACCTAGAGAAACTTGCGTTAAATAGTATTCATCTAAGCTCACTGCCAGTTTGTACTCACCAGGAATATCGATTTGCCCTAAACGTGCACCAGCTTGCTTTGATTCACCCACTTGCACATCCAACTCACTTAAATATCCAGATACAGGTGCCGTGATCTGTAGGCTTTCGAGGTTTTTACGCGCAAACTGCAGGTTGTTTTGTAACATCTTGGCACTGTCTTCCAATTGAGCCAATTGCACTTCACGGATGCTGGATTCTTGTTTCTGACGCTCTAAAGTCAGTTCATGGATGTCTCGGTTGTAGCGCAGGTCTTGGCGAATTTCGTCCACTTCATCTTGGCTGATTAGGCCTTCTTTCAGTAGCGCTTCTGACTGACGTAATCTACGCACTAAGTGACTGATCTGTAATTCGATATCCAAAAGATCACGCTTAAGATTTAAACCATTCGTGGTCATGGTCATTTGAGTGTTACGTAAAAAATTAAGCTGCTCAGTAACTTGAGCTTCTCTGCTCATCACATCTAATTGCAAGTTCGTGTTAGACAGCTGCACCAGAGGTTGTCCCTGCTCAACATAGACGCCCTGCTCCACCAGCTTGCCCTCAACACGGCCACCTGACACTGTATCTAAAAAAATGGTCGTTTTTGGCACAACTTGTCCGCGGATATTCAGCGCATTTCTAAACTCACCGCTGATCACAGAGCTCACAGTCAGCCCCGCTTTACTCACGGTTTGCATTTGTCCTTGCTCCGCAGATTGGCTCAGACTATACGCGCCAAAACCAACCAATAAAGCAAAGCAGCTAAAAAGTGCCGGTTTGATATAACGGCGATGATTTGTTTTAGTGATTTTTTTGTCCATAACATCAGCTCCTTTGGCCTTGATACCTAATCATTAATCAACTTTGATGCCAACATTAAAATCACATAAAATACAATAACTTAATTACAATATAAAAAAGTATAAAATGATTAAGTGTCCGCTTATAGTACACTCACCTGTCCATAATTGGACACTTTTGGGGATTTTACGGTAAGCTGGTTGGGTCAAAAATAACTACAATGAGTCATCAGCATGGAAAAGCAGGGCACCATACTTATCGTGGATGACAATACTGATGTATTGCTCGCCGCCAAATTGCTACTAAAACAACATCACAAAAAAATCCTCACCACAGACAACCCTTTTGACGTAGAAGGGCTACTCAATACCCACCAAGTTGATGTCATTTTGCTTGATATGAATTTTAACCGTGACGCAATTAGTGGGCAGGAGGGCTTTTACTGGCTCAAAAAGATCCACACCCAAGTGCCAAGTATCGCCGTGGTCTTAATGACAGCATACAGTGATGTAAAATTAGCAGTGGAAGCCATAAAAAATGGCGCCACGGACTTTGTCGCTAAGCCTTGGCAAAACGATCAGCTATTAACCGTCATCGCAACGGCGCTTGCCCATGCACAAGACAAACAAGCGATTAATCAACTTTCACGACAAACTCAAGGGCTAAGTCAGGCACTTAGCCAGCCCCAAAGCGAGTTTCTGGGGCAAAGTGACGCCATGTTGCAAGTGTTTGATACTTTAAATAAAGCAGCGAAAACTGACGCCAATATTCTGATCACAGGAGAAAGCGGTACAGGTAAAGAACTCACGGCACACGCCATTCATGCTCAAAGTACGCGCGCACATATGCCATTTATAAGCTTAGATATGGGGGCCGTATCCGGCAGCTTGTTTGAGAGTGAACTATTTGGCCATAAAAAAGGCGCATTTACCGACGCAAAAATGGATCGGGTGGGTCGCTTTGAGTTGGCCCATGGCGGCACTTTATTCTTGGATGAAGTAGGTAATATGCCGCTCGATCAACAAGTAAAATTGCCGGCTGCAATACAAAATCGACAGATCACCCCTGTTGGAGGCAATCAGCCTATCGACGTCGACATTCGTTTGGTTTGCGCGACCAATGACGCGCTCCCGCAGTCGGTTGTGGACGGCCAATTTCGACAAGATTTACTGTATCGAATTAATACCATAGAAATAAACCTCCCTCCTTTACGCGAGCGAAAAGAAGATATTCCTTTATTGGTCGATCATTATATGAATATTTACCAACAAAAATACCGCCGCGAACTGGCTCTTCCACCCAGTGCGTTGAGCACATTATGTGAGTATTCATGGCCGGGTAATGTGCGTGAGCTTGCCCATACCATAGAGCGCGCAGTTATTTTGTCTGAAGGCTCCGAGTTAGCAATCCACCATGTACTCATTGCGCCAAATACCCCAGCCTCAGCACAATCCAACAGTTTGCTAGAATACGACACATTTGATTTAGACGTGCTTGAACAAAGAGCAATTCGAGCCGCATTAAAACACCATCAAGGTAACGTCAGCCATGCGGCCAAGGCATTGGGTCTGACCCGAGGTGCCATGTATCGCCGTTTAGAAAAATACGGGCTGTAATCATGAATAGCCAATTTAAAATCCTTATCGCGGCCTGCGGGTTAGTTGGTATGGGTATGTTACTGCAACTGGCCCTTATTACTTTCGGGCTCAGCGCCACCACAATTGTCATAGCCATTTCAGCACTGTTATTAATCATTTGGCTACATCATATCTTTTGCAAAGAAAAGCGCGTACCTATGCAGCTGTTTCGCGCCCTTGCCAATGGCGATCACACCTTGGGTTTACCTGATAGCCACCCATTACGCCAAGATTTTCGTGGCGCACAGGCACAAATGCAAGCAGCGCAATTAGCCGCTGAGCAGCAAATACAGTTTATCAATGCCGTATTCAGCCACATGGATCTGGCTATGCTAATTTGTGATGACCAAGGCCAAATTATCGAACAAAGTGCTGCGGTAACAAAGCAACTAGGCCTGAAAGTCGAGCACCTCGATGCCATCGCTAACAACAATCCTAAAATTGTTGAGTTTATTAAAAACACCAGTAAAAACAGCCGCCAAACCTTTTCTTGGCAGAAAAATGAGCTTCATGACACCTTGTATATACAGGTAAGTACGCTGTGGATCCAAGCAAAGCTGTACAAAGTGATTACCTTACAATCAATAAAAGAGCAGCTTAATGCCAAAGAGCAGGACGCTTACAAACAGCTCACAAAAGTGCTGACCCATGAAGTCGCAAACTCAATCACTCCACTCACTTCAATGGCACAGACCTGCATTGCATTGTTGCCTGACTCACTGAGTTTTGATGAAGAGGAAGATAAACAAGATCTCCATTTGGCACTGTCCACTCTGGCGTCAAGAAGCGCCCACCTGAGTGAGTTTATTCAAGAATTCAGAAAACTGAGTAGCTTACCCGCCCCACAGCTCGCTACGGTTGAACTTGGTGAACTACTAAAAAACATTAAGCAGCTCTTTTGCCTGCAACATACCAACGTGACTTTTATTATTGAAGCATCTGACAATACGCTGTGTGTCCTTGACACCAACCAGATAGAGCAAGTTTTAATAAACCTCTGTAAAAATGCAGTAGAGGCACTTGAAATAGGCGACCAAACAGCACCAAAGGTCACCTTGAAGGTCCTTAAAAATGATGACGATAAACTCTGTGTGGATATTATCGACAATGGCTCAGGGATCACTGAGCAAGCACAGACAATGATGTTCGTGCCCTTTTTCACCACCAAACAACAAGGCTCCGGTATCGGTTTAAGCCTTTCTAGGCAAATTATGCTGCAACATGGTGGCGAATTATTGTATTTAAGTCAGCCGCAAGGGGCCTGCTTCCGCTGTGTATTTGGTTAGCGAAAAAAGACACAATATCGTCGCAATAATGTGGGAAATTGAAACAAATTGAGTAAACTATCAGCGCGTTTCTGATTTAGGGTTATATGATGACAGAGCAAATTAAAAAGGAATGGTTAATTTCTATTGCAGGATGGAGTGCACTGATCTTATTTCTGACGGGCACCTATGAACTTTACGACTATGCCATGCCCGCAGCACAACAAATCAATAACCACCCCTCTTGGGCACTTCAAGAATGGGGGTTGTGGTATGTACTGACCCCAATCATCTTTCGCTTACTGCACCAGTACCACAGCAAGCAACAACTCACTCATCAGCGGTTTATCGGTATTTTAGCTCTGATGTTATGCATTTCTATGACTTATCAAAGCATTTTTGACCTGTTTGTTTTCAAAGACAATATCGCCTATACCTTATTGTACTTCGCACCTTCACACCCGCTGGTGCTGTTTGTTATCAGCTTTATTTGGCATACTTATTTGCGTACAGAACTCACGCAAACCAGTAGTATAGAGGTAGACAGTGGGAGCAAAAAGTCGCGCCTTTGCTTTGATGATATAACCCACATCAATTCCGCTAGCAACTATGTTGAATTTCATACCCAAGAGCAGCTGTTTTTAAAACGCACCACCCTCAAACAAGTAGAGCAACAATTACCAGACTCACAATTTATTCGCACCCATCGCTCGCATTTGGTCAATTTGGACTACGTAGAACGCATCCAGATCAAGCCTTCTGGCAGTGGTTTAGTACTCCTCAAAAATGGCCAGTCTGTGGCACTGAGTAAGGCATTTAAACCCAAAGTGAAAGCCAAACTAAAAAACGTCGCATAGTTTTACCGTGCCACTCGTCCCTAGCTTCTTAGGGACGAGTGTACAGCCCCCAACCAACCGCCCCAAGAGACACCCAACAATCCCTAATTTATTGATTTATGTGGTTTGATTTATTCCAATAGGTTCTGAAACCGAAACAAATAGGAAGAATATCCGCCATGGAACAGCCATTGAAGCATCAACATTTACTCCTAGGACTCCTTTGCTGTTTTCTCACCATACCTGCCGCAGTATCAGCACAATCTGTACAAGGTCCACAGCAAGAGTTCGCCGTAATCAATTATGAAGGTACAGCACTAACACAGCTGTATGGACAAAATGCACTAGACAAAATAGAGCAAATCCCAGGGTTTTCCTTATCACAAAGCACCGCGAATCGAGGCTTGGCTGCTGCTGGAGGTAACGTATTAATCAATGGTGCAGTACCCGCGTCAAAATCAGAGTCTTTACGCCAAATCCTAAGCCAGCTACCTAAAGCGCAAATTGTCGAAATACACTTTTACAGCGCAGGCCACCCCTTTACCAGTGCCAGCCAATTTACTCAAGTTGTAAACATCATCACCCATGACAACGTCGCAACAACCAACTGGCAAGCACGCAGTAAGCTCACTTCAGCATATCAGTCTTATCGACCCAGTGAGCTTGCTACTCAGATATCTTTACCGACAGCCACATGGCAACATCAAATTAATGCCCATTATCAAGATGAGCGACACCAATCGGTATCAACACTGCACGCATATTCTGCACAAAATTTGCTAACTGAAGTTGGCCGTGAAGACTTTTTTGAAAAGTTGAATAGTCGCCTATTGTCTTTGAGCAGTACCCGAAATCATGAACACAGCAGACTCGTGCTATCAGCAAAAACTCTCAATGAAGACTGGCAAACAGACTTTATTAGACCCTATGGCAAGACTCACGCAGAGTTGACCCAACTATGGCAATACAATGAGTCTATTGATACCCGTGAGCATGAACTCAGTGCTGATTGGCAGCATCAGTCAAATCAAGACAAACAGGTGCAATTTGTTGCATTACATAGTAAAAAAACTACGGATAACGACTCTCTAAGCCGTGATACTGGCGAGTCTCCGGACATATTTAAACAGTACAAAACTCATCAAGAACAAGTGATTCAGTTTAACTTGAACGTGCCATCGATAACGTACAAACCGGAGCTCGGACTCGAAATCAGTCGCAATCAATTAGATGCGACCACCCATACAGGAGATGAAGTTCTAATCAGCAAAGTCTCTGAAATGCGCTATCAACCATTTTTTGCTTTTACCCATACTCTAAACCCACAGTGGCAACTGTATACACGGATTAATGCAGAGCACACCAAGCTCAGCAGTGGTAGGCAAAACACGCACCGCAGTAATCTAAACTTTATAAAACCGCTTGTGCGCCTAAGCTATGAGCCTACCTCTAATTGGGATATGGTATTAACCGCTCAACATCACGTGGATCAGCTGGATTTTAATCACTTTGTTGCTAGCCAAAATGCAGGGTTCGAGCGCAGTCAATCAGGAAACAACCGCCTCTTGCCCAGCCAATACAGTGAACTTGCTGCACAGTTCAATGTTCGCCCAACAGACAAGCTGTTTATGAACCTCAAGATGTACCAGCAGTGGCAAAAAGATATTCACGAAATCATCACGTTAGACAATGGCAAATCCGGTTTGGGTAATGCTGGTAGTGCCACACTTTTAGGTGCTGAACTGGCATTGACGTGGGATACGGATGCGTGGCTGTCTGGTAGTCAGTTAAGTGTCGACTATCAATACGAAAACGCACACTACCGAGACCCATTAACGGGTACTCGTGCAACAACAGGTTTGACACCGCACAGCACCAGCATAGAGTTTAGACGAGACATGCCAGATCACAGCTGGGGTGTAGACATATACCTACCAGAATCTGCAACTTACTACTATCAAGACGAGGTATTTATTGAACGAGACCACATCGAGGTAAATGCATTTGCAGAGTATCAAGTCTTTGCGTCGCTTCGAGTCAATGTCAAAATTGCAGCCCTCAACACTGCAAAATTTACGTACGACCAAACTTTCTATTCACCGCAACGTGGTGAGGAATACGATGGGGGAATGCGATTCGATGAACGAGTCGACCCTGTTATCACACTGTCACTGCTTGGTACTTTATGATGCGGGGCCCTTGCGCCCCAACTAGGTGGGCTGGTCCAAGTTAGTGGACCAGTGGCAGTTTGAAGCGACAATGCCCATCGCTAACACTACCGACCATTTCATCGTAGGCGGTTTCCATATCAAAAGTGGCTTCTGTGGCTCCGAGCTCCGCCAATTCAACCTCTGCTTCTCTCAGCGAGTTGTAAGTAACAATTTTACCTTGTTTGTCGGTGATTAGATGGTAGTTACCCAGCACATCTAGACCACCAGCAAGATAGTGGTTGGAGTCTGCATAACTCAAAATTACCGGATCCATGTAGCTGTGTTCGAACTGCTCTCTCAATTCTGTGCGGTCCATAAAAATACCCCTTACTGAATGGAACTACTTTACTTAAACGCAACAAACTCAATTTTAGTTCAAAAAACAACCAACCTCTATTTAATTCCTTTTCTTTGTCCCAATTTTTTTAACTTGTCTATTTATTTCATTCACTTATAAAATAGTGGAATAAGAACAAGAACAAGACTGCTGAATTATGCTCAAACGTTTATTACTCATTACCTTGGCGATATCCCTAACTGCATGCCAAACGACCCCGTCTTCAGAGGATGTGCATAGCCTGCCATCGGAGTTGCCTACTCTCGAGGAGCCCAGCAACAGTGACTCTTTGTCGCACACTCCCTTACAAAAGGTTAACGATGCCCCAGCAACTAAGCCACAAGATGCAAAAGATGTGTGGCAGCGAATACGTCAGCAAGTCAGCTTTGCGCCGTCACAGCATCCCCGCGTCGTTAAGCGCATTGAGTGGTATTTAAAACACCCCAACTATATGCATACCATCAGCAAGCGTGCCAAACCCTTGCTGTACTACATAGTGACCGAAATAGAAAAGCGCGGCCTCCCCATTGAATTGGCTTTGATGCCTCTGATAGAAACCGACTTCGATATGCAGGCATACTCTCACAAACATGCATCGGGTTTGTGGCAGCTCACTCCTCTCATTGCCAAGCATTACGGTTTAACAATCAACCCTTGGTATGATGGCCGTCAGGACCTCATTGATTCAACCAATGCAGCGCTGGATTTTTTAACTTATCTACATCGCCGTTTTGATGGCAATTGGTATCATGCAATCGCCGCGTATAACACCGGCGAGGGACGTGTCTTAAGAGCCATTGCCAATAACCGAAAAGCCGGTAAACCCACTGATTTTTTTGCCCTAAATTTACCACGCCAAACTCGTCACTATGTGCCTAAGCTGCTCGCTGCTACACAGCTTTTGAAGCAACAACTGATGCCCTTCCCTGCGATTGATAACACACCAGCCATCACCGTTGTATCACTACCCAGTGCGACAATTCTCGACAACAGTTCACAGTGGTCAATGCTCGCAAAGCTCAACACTGGCTATGCCCGTTTCCCTGCTCTCTTGGGTGGCCCTAACCGACTAGTGATGCCCGTTGAAAAGGCACAAGAGTGGGCGCAGTACACACAAAACTTGCCAACTATGCCTAGCCAACAGTGGCAGTCTTACACCATTCGTCGTGGCGATAGCTTGAGTGTGATAGCAGCCAGCTATGGCGTGAATGTGTCACAACTTAAGTCATTTAACCAATTGAAAAGTGACAAAATTCGTATCGGCGACAAACTCCTTTTGCCGATCTTAGCAGAGCAACAAGTTACCTATACGGTAAAATCAGGCGACAGCTTGTGGCGTATAGCTAAACAGTTCAACGTTTCTATCAATAAGCTCAAGCAATGGAATCAAATGTCTCGCTCAACACTGCAAATTGGCGAACGTTTGACCATTTTTTTAGCGCCATAAATAGGAACGAGTGATGTCCATAGAACAGCCACCAACCAACACGAATAACAGCAAACTCCCATTAAAGTTTAAGCTGCGCCTATCTCGCTCGAAGATGAACAGTATTTTGGCATTGTGTGCAATATTGATTTCGGCAGCCTCATTTTATGCTACTTACATGCAGGCAAAAGCAGCCCAAGAGCAAGTCGCAGCCGCAGAAAGGCAGCTGCATGCAGAAACTTGGCCCTGGTTACAGGTCAGCTACAGTGATTACGATCTTGAAGCTGAACGTGCGCGTATGTCGGTCAGAGTAATTAACTCAGGAACAGGCCCTGCTCTTATCAAGTCAATGCAGTTTGAGTATCAAGGTAATACCTATGACAACCTTAAAGCACTGTTAAATCATTGCTGTAATTTGGATGCATACAAAGAAGCGCTAAGAGAAGTGCAAGCCGACAACGAAGATATCAACTACATGAAACAGTTTGGCTGGTATGTTACCAGTGACCCACAAAATGCCCTGCTCGCAGACGGCAATGACTTGGTGCTTTTTTCCATGGATCGCAGCAGTTTTAATGGCCACCTTTGGGAAAAGATCAGCAACATTGCTCATGACATTGAAGTAAATACTTGCTATTGCTCTTTACTCAAGCAATGCTACACAGTTAACAAAGCATCAGAAGTTAAAAAGGTTGCGCATTGTTCAAACTTAAAAAGTTAAATAGCCATCATGCTGCGAAGCATATTTGTTTATATGAAGGTGTGATTGCCCACTTATACCTCGATACACGCGGCAATGTGACGGTGGGGGCCGGATTTCTTGTCAGTGATGCAAAAGCACTGACAAAAATGACGCTACGAGATAAATCCACCAAAAAGGCTGCCAGTCGAGAGCAAAAAGCAAAGGAGTTTGCCACAATTGCTAAACTCCCCGAGGGGCGCCTAGCCAGCTGGTATGAACAACATTGCCAGCTCTACTTGCCACATGAAGAATGTTTAAAGCTATTGGAGAAAAAAATAGCCGAATTTGAGCAAGAATTAGCGGCGCTCTTTAGTGCAAAAAATGGCTATCTTCCATTCAAAAAAATGCCTAGTAATGTGCAACTGGCACTCCTCGATATGGCGTACAACCTTGGCACTACTAACCTCAGCAGAGCTTGGCCAAAGTTACTCAATGCTATTCGTACAGAAAATTGGTCTGCGGCGGCCAAAGAATGCAAACGCAAACATGTGAGCACCGCACGCAATAAGGCAACCGCCAAGTTATTTTTGCAAAGTGGGTCAGTTGGTTTATTACGCAGACTCGCCCATTTCGTATTGAATCAAATCTCAATTAAACTCAAGCGCTAAGCTCAAATGACGAAATTGGTGTGTAATGCAGGCCATCTTCAAGGGCATGTGAGTGATATAAATGAAACTCTCTCACCGACAACGTAAATGGCGTCACCGGAGCCTGTACTTGTGGCTCCCCTTTATGCCCTCTAAACAAGGTAATATGCGGTGAGAATCTATAGGGACAGCTATATAACTGCCACTCCTTTGAGATCTTACGCAGTGGTGCTGCCAAGTTGTTGAGCACTTCACAAGGCATAGGCTGTAAGTAAAAAATACCATTTTGTGGCCAGTATCCTGTTTGCGAAAAATGAAGCTCAAATGGAGGCAAGGTAAGCTCGCCTGCAAACTGGATCAAAGCTTCCGTGGTTGGCTCATCAACCTGTCCTAAAAATGCCAAAGTAATATGCCAATTGCGCGCCAACGTCGCGGGCTTTTGATGTGTTATTGACTGATTCAACCACTGAGTTATACGGCTCTTGGACTGTGTGTCTAAGCCAATACCAAAAAATAGCCGCTTCAAAGCCATTATTTGAACTTCACCGATTTATTGCTTGGTCGATAGGTACGTAACTCAGGCTGAGTCCATTGGCCATTTTTCAAATACTGGGTAGAGACGGTAAATTCTCCATTTTTGAATCGACTGGTCGACTTCACTTCCGTGATGCCATCCTGATTGCCCTCGACTGCTTCATAAGCCACAAACTCCTGTTTGCTCAAAACTTCTATTTTGCCCGATGTATAAAAGCCCGCGGTAGTAAAATAGTAAAACACGATACTTTGCTGCCCTTTATCCCAAAACAGCAGAGACTCTCCACCATACGCGCCGTCATTGATTGAATGTAAGGTTCTGATTGCAGTGCCATTCAATGCGCGCTCCCAGCGACTCACGTCAGTTACCTTTTGACCTTCTCCCATCGAGAAGCTGGCCTGCCAAGTTCCAAGGTATGGTTCAAACACTTTGAGCTCGTCTGCAATCGTTGAGGCCCATACACTTTGTGCAAATAAGAAAACCCCAACAAGCAATCCATTTATATATTTCATGTTATTACCTAATAATCTGATCCTGCTTATATTTATAGTCACTTCTGATCGATTTGCCTTAGCTTACGCACAAAAAAAGCGCCCAGGAGGCGCTTTTTATCGCTAATTGGCTTACGCCTTTTTGTCTGCCGAGAAGTACTTGCGGCGTAACAAATCATGGATCACCAGTTCTTGTTCACGCCCATATGCTTTAAACATACGGTTGTTATGCATATGAAGTAGAGAACCTAATAAAGAATCACGCGTACAATTTAATTGTCCCTCTTCAATTTGACGACTCAATACTTCCACTACAGGTGCCGCACTTTGTTGCCATAGCTCTAGCACTGCTAGCATAGCAGTTTGCACTTCATCACACTGCTCAGCCTGTTCTGGTAAAAGCTTGATAAAATCATCATCCATTTGCGCTTGGTATTCACGATAACGATTACCAAGCTGCTTGCGCAGCGCGCTGGTTTCGTTGAACTCTCTGCCGAAGCCATCTCGCAGGTTACTGATCAACTTAAAGCGCGCTTCGTCGCTGTACTCAAACAGATTCAGTAATCTATGCGTGCAAGCGAGTGCGACACGCCAACGAACATCTTCACCATGTTCGTCTATCAAACCACATGCTTGGGCGATTAATCGGCTATCATACATAAACAGCGATTCAATCATGCTCATGGATTCTGGCCCACCGTAACGCTCTACTTCGCGCTCGTAGGTCATCAACTCAACTTTATGTAGCTCTCCTGACTCCACCTTTGGATCAAGCAACGCATTTAGTTGCGGGAGCAGCTGGCCACAAAGTAGGCCCGGATCCCCATGAAAACGCAGTCGAAGGTGCCAATCAGGATCGCCATAGCGAATAAAGAACCACTTGTCGTAAAGCTCTGTGCTTTGCTCAATTAAAGGGAGTAATTCATCAGTTAGCAACTGTTCAACCAGAGAGTTGCCAGAATATATCTTGAGGCTTAACCATTCAGAACCAGCACCAAATCGGCGCTTAATCGGCTCTGCCGTAATATTGGCATAAGGGTCATCAGAAAAATGGCTATGTACACGCGCCTGCTCATTAATAAACGGCACAATCACTTCGTTGCTATAGTGCAGTCCTTGCTCATCGACCACGCGTGAGCGATAACTGTTAGACAGCACTTCTTTGAGCTCAACATTGGTATGACCCTTTGTTTCAGCTAACAAAATAGCAAACATGTCCGGATTGCGTAAATCAAGCTGCAGGACATTGTCAGACATCGCAAAGCTAACTTGCGCATCTAAAGCGTATCTTGCCATCAATATATCGAGCTTTTCGCGGCTAAATTGGCCTTTTTTACTGATCTCTTCCAATTCGGTGCGCTCAATACGCCATATTTTTTCACTCAGAATGAGGTTATCCAACATGACACGAGGAACAAACGCCGCTCGCTCGGTACTGGTTGGCATCTTAAAGTAAGGCGCGCGGCCTTCTTGATGTTGTAACATACACAAGAATTTATAGGCACTTAGGCTTCGAGCAGAATAGTTATGGGCACTCGATAAACGCGGAATAACCTGCTTGTTGAGGCGCTTACTCCACAATTTCACTTTTTGTCCTTCAACCCACACATACAAGTCACTCAATGGAATTTGGTACTCGTCATCCAAAGAGCTATCTGCCATAAAGACAATTTCGTAGTCTCTTAAATGTGGTCTGGCGATAACGTTGCCTGGACGCCCTTCCGGCATGTGCACAACTTCAGCAAAAATCACATCTTCACTGTGTGCTTGCTCTTGCTCCAAGTGCTCAGTCACCGCGTTCTTTAAGCCATCATCCAAATGACAGAAACGCCCAAGCAAGTTGGCTGCAGAAGGCCCATAGCACCCATTAAACTTATAGACAGGGTTACCCCTTTCATCCTGATATAGGCTCAACATGGTGCCAAATGAGTATGGAAAGTTTGCCACCGCGTCTTTGTTATTCACTTTTGACTTAAGCTCTTTACTCTTAAGCACAATACTCTCTTTGCCACGGTTTTCTGGTAGGCTCAAAGCGCGCTCAACAATATTTTCGATCATACTAACTTCTGGCACAGTAGCTTGATTTGCACCACTTCGCGCCAAATTCAGACCGGCAACCAAGGGGGCTTCATAACCCGTCTCCGTTGAGATCCCAATGCCAGACTCATCATCTAAAATCACATCCAGTGGAACAAATTGCCCCTCAAATCGCGAATTAAACTTGCTCATAAACTGACTCAAACCATTGGGTGGTTCGGTGATTGTCAGCCCAGCAATGAGCTCTAATTGCTTTTGCACGCGCTTCATTTCCATCTCTGAAATACTGCACTGAGTAAACGCACGGTAAATATCACTTTGAAAGAGCTTATTCTCCTGCGCTTTTACTGGCAGGCTTTCTAAGTGTGCAAGCAATTGTTTGTAAGGGGTAATTTCACCACTTGAGGCAGCGTCTAAACTCTCAATTTTAGACAGCGCCATGGCCAATTTATCTGCTGCATCTAGCTCTTTAATGTCCTCAATAGACTTTAACAACGCATAATCTGGTGAGTCGCCTGTTAATGGCAACGGAATATCTGCCAGCAGCACCCCTTCGTCAATTAAATCTTGAATATAATTTTCTACTTCTTCTTGTGAGGCCTCTGGGTATTGAGCCTTGAATTGAGACACTAAACCATTGAAGCTCACACCCGGTTTAGCGAGCTCTAAAGCAAACCTAAAGTACTCATCGCTTTCTACTGCACTGAGACGATACTGCATGGTGTCGTCAGACAAATAGGTCTCAATATAGCGACATTGCTCGGCAATAAAGTAATGGGATGAATTTGGTTTGTAAGTTAAATTATCCGAGCGAGATGCATGTTTGATAAAATGCTCTTTCAAGGCTGACAGGTAAAACATGTCTAACCGTGTTTTGCGGCTATCTTTACAGTGATCCGCAGGCGCCAGTTCCGTGGTCTGTGCAATATTGCCTTTGTGAATACCTGAAAACAAACCAAACGGTGTTGGCCTTGAGCACATGCGTACCATGTATTTGATCAGTGCATGGGCAACTTTTTTGCCTTGTTTAGAATCTGGTTTAGTGCGCCACTGGTCAATACGCTCAAGCAGTGAAGGACTGGCCAAGTAAATAGCCTCCTCAACACCAGCTGTAGCCAGCCAAGCACTGAGTAACATATTCGTATCGGCATCCTTTTCGCCAAAGGCAGCCAACTGCTCAAGCGCCAGTCGAGGTGTTCGAATTACAAAAAAGTTGTCATTTTTTAGTTGTTTTGAAGACATACACTTCCCCTTAAGACATCAACAGGCATTCGGTCCAGCTTGTATCATCATCTTTGTTTAACAAACTGATGAGTGCACACCCAATACCGGAGTAGCCCATTAGGAAGCCGAATTCTTCCTCATGTTCTTTTGTGACACCATTATATGAGTACAGCGATTCAATGCCGCCCTCACGGAACTTTTGCAAACCATACTCTACCCAGTAGATAGATCGCGCTTTCAGCTTTGGATGTGGCATCAATTCATTGAGCAAGTTAAAAATTAATGCCAGTCCGACAAACCCATGACAGACACCAGCGTCATTAATATACGCATTTTCTGCATCTCGCTTAGTCGCGTGTAAAGCCACCTCTAATGCATGATCCACATAGCTTGGCCTATCCAAAGCCTGACCCGCGCGCGCTAAAATCATCGCTATGGTTAAATCGCCATAACACCAACCAAGCCTAGAATGTGTCTCAGTGCCTGCACATGAGCCGTAACAAGAATGCTCTGCGTCTTTACCACTTGCCGAATTTTGATGCGTAATCAACCACTCACAGGCTCCTGACAATAATTTTTCCGCTCGTTCTTTGAGCTCAGGGATGCGATAAGCGGGTAATAGCGCTGCAATCATACCCGGTACGCCATGGGCCAACCCTAAGTTGAACTCTGGCTTTTCTTTGTCATCTGTATCAAATCGGTATACTGATTCAGCTGGCTGTGACCACGCAATATGGCCATTGTCAAAATATGTCGCAGTGCTTTCTAAGCCAGTTATGATGGTGCCATATAGCTTGTGTTGATCTGAACATTTAGCACGTCTCGATGCATAAGGCGCATAACCGCATAGACCCAACACCATTTCGATTTCACCTGGCCACGGATTGTGATTTAACGCTTCAGTGAACAGCTCATCAACTTCATTCAAAAGTTCAGGGTCATAATCTTCTTGATCGGCTTGATTAAAATACTCCAATACCCAAGCTTGTCCTGCTAGGCCATTACTTAATTCAAAGCTTTGATCCGTCAACTGCTCTTGCAGCTCTTCAAGCTTCTCGCCGAAGACTTCTTCGTCCACAATGTTTTCGTCGAATTGATGTGCTTTAAATAAAAACAGTAATTGGCCTGCAATACCACTTAGCAAACCGTTTTGTTCTTCTCCAGATTTGAGGTTATCGCTGACTCGTCCTGCTAACAACGATATGATTGCCGCTATTTCCCGGCGTTGATTGTCGGTGATGAAAAGATGCTCTGACATGGTCTTCCTTAATTATAAAGCTTTATTTTTTTTGTTATAGCCATAAAAACTAACTTAAATAGATCCCTAGCTCAATAGTTAAAACCTAAGTACATATTGATTAGGAGGTTTAGTAAATTGAACGTTTACGTGCTCTCAATAAAGGCTGAAGCTCAACAAAAATCTAAATAAAACTTGGCCACATATCACCCTCCAAAGTTTAGGAGGGCTATGACTAAACTTACTCTTGCTCGGCTTCGAGCTCTTCTACATTAACTTTTTGCAAACGGATCTCACGATCTGCCGAAGCAATGGTCTCTTTACGGTGTGCAATGATCACACGCGTCATATTCAATCGGCTTACAGCCTCATTAATATCCGACTCTAACGAGGTATCCAAGTGACTCGTCGCCTCATCCATAAACAAAATTTTAGGCTGTTTATAGAGCGCCCGCGCCAATATAATTCGCTGCTTTTGACCGCCAGAAAGAGATGATCCCATATCACCAATCAAGCTGTCGTAGCCCATTGGCATTTGGCTAATATCATCGTGGATAGCGGCTAACTGTGCGCAATAGACCACACGCTCCATATCAATGGGGGTATCAAAAAATGCAATATTGTCAGCCACAGAACCGGATAGTAGTTCATCGTCCTGCATCACCGCTGCGATTTGCTGACGATATTGTCTTGCACCAATTTGTTCAATCGGCACATCATCAATGAGCACTTCACCACTTTTGGCTTGATTGAGGCCTAACATAATTTTAAGTAATGTGGACTTTCCACAGCCAGACGGGCCCGTAATAGCCACCGATTCGCCCTCGTTGATATCTAAACAAAGGTTGTGCAAAACATCTGGCGTAGCATCAGAATATGAAAAACAGATATTTTTTAACTCTACCTTTCCTTTGACGGTATGTTTCTTCAGTTGCTCTGGTTGCAGAGTTTCCTTTTCGGTCAATGCAATATCGGCAATACGGTCGAAGTGCAGGCCCACCATCTTAAATTCAATCAGTTTTTCAATTAGGTTGGCTGTTTTGTCCATAAACTGGCGTTTATATGACATAAATGCAAATAGCATCCCGGTACTAAAGCCGCCTTCAAGCACCAAATGTGCCGCCAAGTAGACCACTAAGATATTTTCAATCCCAAATAGGGCACGGTTAATAGCATCATAACCAATTTGGAAATTGCCCAAGCGAATACTTTGATTAATCGCATTGGCATAGCGGTTTTGCCATTGCCCTTCTCGCTTAACTTCCGAACCAAACAGTTTGATTGTTTGAATGCCACGCACCGTTTCCATAAAGTTGGAGTTTTCTTCTGCACGGGCCATAATTTCTTGTTCACTGATGTTTCTAAATGGCTTATACATTGCGATTCTAACCAGCGCATACGCAATTACAGCCGCCAATACCACCAGCGACAGCGTTGGGCTATAAAAGAAAATCATCGCCAAAGTTATGATGGCCATTAAGCCATCAATAATTGCCTCGATTACGCCTGTGGTCAGAATTTGCTTTACTTGCTGCAACGAGCCAAACCTCGACACGACATCGCCCATATGACGCTTTTCAAAGTACGAAATAGGTAGACGCACTAAGTGATGGAAGAGGTTTGCACCTAGCTGGATATTCATTTGATTACCAAAATGCAGCAACGTAAACCCCCGCAACGCATTCGTGGCAATTTCAAACACTAATACTAAGAAAAAGCCCGTGGCTAGTACGGTCAATAGATTAGTATCTCCCGTAAGTACCACATCATCAATCACTAACTGAATGTAGTATGGGGCTGCAAGCGTAAACACTTGTAGTAAAATAGAAAGCAAGAAAATCAATAACAAAGAACGCTTTAAGCCGGTGATGCGGCTCCAAAAATCCGCAAACTTTAAGCTGGGTTTTTTCTCTTTTTTCTCAAAGCTCTTAGTTGGGGTAAGCTCTAGCGCGACGCCAGTAAAGTGCTTGGACGCCTCATCCAAGGTAAAGGTCTTTTCGCCCGACGCTGGATCGTGGATAACAATGCGCTTTTCGTTGGCTTTTTTTAACACCACAAAGTGATTCATATCCCAGTGCAAAATACATGGGGTTTGTAGTGCGTCTAAATCCTCTAATTCAATCCTCAAAGGTCTGGAGCTGAGTTCTAGCTGCTCAGCAAAATGCATGATATCCAGCAAGGTAGCACCTTCGATGGATATACTAAACTTTTGTCTCAATGTAGTTAGGTCACTGTGGTAGCCGTGATAAGCGGCCACCATTGCCAAACTTGCCAATCCACATTCTGCTGCTTCAGACTGCAAAATGATAGGCAGTGAATTCCTTGACCAAAACTGTAATTTTTGTACCGGAGAGTTATCTTCGTGATGCATACAAAGCCTTTTATTATCGTTATTGCAGCTTACAGCTGTCCTTTAATACTGAATACCGGATCAAATAACCACCTCAGTAACGAACGTTCTTCGATGATAATATCTGCGTCTAACATCATGCCTGCACGCAAAGGTGTAGACTTGCCATAGGCCTGAATATCTTGTTCAGACAAAGACACGATGACACGATAAGCTGGTTCACTGATAATCCCAGGAATGATGGCTTCTTCCGGTAAGATCAAACTGGTACTTATTTGTTTAATCTCTCCACCATAGATGCCAAACTTTTCATACGGAAAAGCGTGGTAACGCAATTTTGCTTGTTGCCCTTGTTCAATAAATCCGAAAGCAGATGTAGGGACATAAATGACGGCCTGCATCTGGCTGTTTTCAGGGATCACACTCAAAAGTTTTTGCCCTGAAACTACATTCTTGCCCACTTTTGCCAATAAGCCAGTTACAACACCAGCTTTGGGCGCTCTCAGCTCACCGAGTCTTTGCTGTTCAATGGACGTAAGTTGAATCTTTAGCTGAGCACGCTCAGACTTAAGTTGGTTAATACGCTCTTCATGACCTAATGGCAGCTTTTCTAGTTGTGTGTCGAATTGTTCTATTTGTGACTCTAAACTGAGTTTTTCTGTACGGATATTAGAAGACTGTTGTTGTAGCGATAATAAGGTATCTTTTTGTCTTTGTAATTCAAGCTCAGATATATAGCCAGTACCTTTTAACGTACTGATTTGGCTTACCATTTGCTTATTTAAATCAAGACGTTGTGAAAATGTAACCTGCTGGCTTGTCAATTCATCCAGACGTTTTTTAGCACTGACTTTTTGCAGCGTTAGCTCATTTAAGTCCAATTGAAACTGCTGCTCTTGTTGCGCAATTAAACGCTCAATATTTTTTAATTGAAAAGTATATTGATTCACCAAAGCCTGATTTAGTTCGAGTGCTTGAGTGCTGTGCTTGGCAGAAGCTATTCTTAAAATAGGCTGTTCGGCTTCTACAAATTGGCCTTCTTCAACGAGGACTTCAGCGACTATCCCCTCTTGTGACGCAACCATATTCAGGATCCCAGTATTTGGCTCAAGCACGCCCGATACACGCTCTTTTCGCGCATAGCTACCGACTGCAAGAAAGATAATACTGATGGTCACCACAAATAAGATCAGAAAGGTGAGTGTCTTAAACACGGGTGGTTGAACTAAACTCACAGCTCCTTCTAATCGGTGTCGCTTGTTCTCAAGTACTTCTTTGCGAAAGAGATTTTCCATAATAACTTGTACACCTGAATTAATTGTTTTTATTGTTAAATTTTAATTAACCCCTCCGTAATGTATCACTTTGGAAACCAGAAAGAAACGAGATACAAAAAAAGGGAATTAAATTCCCTTTTTAGTCATATTATTTAAGCTTTCTTCGTTGGCCTCTGCCATCCAGAGATATTTCGTTGCTTGCTTCTAGCAACAGCCAATTGCTCATCACCAACCGCGCTTGTGACCACAGAGCCAGCGGCCACTGTTGCTTGTGCACCAACAGTCACTGGCGCAACCAGCGACGAATTAGAACCAATAAAAGCCCCATCTCCGATAATGGTTTGTGATTTATTAACCCCATCATAATTACAAGTAATCGTGCCTGCACCGATGTTCACTTTCTCACCTACTGTCGTATCACCAAGGTAAGTAAAGTGATTCGCTTTTGAGCCAGAACCTAAGCGAGACTTCTTCATCTCGACAAAGTTGCCAACATGGGCGTTTTCTTCAAGTAATGCACCTGGACGAAGCCTTGCAAATGGTCCAACAGTACACAGAGCTTTGACTTGTGCTTCTTCAATAATTGAGTTTGCTTTGATCACAGCGCCATCGCCAATTGTGCAATCTTTTAGCACGCAGTTTGGTCCAATACGTACATTATTACCAATTGTAACTTTACCTTCGAAGATAACATTAACGTCTATTTCAACATCTTGCCCAGTAATCACTTCACCGCGTACGTCAATACGAGCCGGATCAGCTAGACTGGCACCATTTATCATTAATTCGTGGGCCTGACGCGCTTGATATGCACGCTCTAAAGCCGCAAGTTGTACACGGTTGTTTGCACCTTCCACTTCCATTGCATCATCAGGCTGCGCAGAACTTATTTCTACGCCTTCAGCATGTGCCATCGCAACAATATCCGTTAAGTAGTATTCGCCCTGAGCATTGTTATTAGAAAGTTGTCCCAACCACTTTTTCAATAGGCCGCCATTTGCAGCCATAATGCCGGTGTTGATTTCTTGAATTTTTAATTGTTCAGCGGATGCATCTTTTTGCTCAATAATACCGACAAGTTTGCCATTTTCGCGCAACATACGGCCATAACCAGTTGGATTCTCTAGCGTCACAGTCAATATTGCCAATCCTTCTTCAGGTGTCGCCGCCAATAACCTTTCTAGCGTTGAACGCTTAGTAAGAGGTACATCCCCATACAAGACCAATACGGTATCATCATCAGCAATGTGTTCTTTAGCCACGGCAACGGCGTGGCCAGTACCAAGTTGCTCTTCTTGCAACACCCAATTAACCGCGTTGTGTGATAAGTGTTCTTTTAATAATTCACCACCATGTCCGTAAACTAAATTAGTTGCTTTAGCACCCATAGCAACTGCATTGTCAATAACATGCTGAACCATAGGTTTACCAGCAACTGGATGAAGAACTTTAGGTAAATTTGAACGCATACGAGTACCTTTACCCGCAGCTAAAATAACTGTGTTTAATGCCATCTGTGATGAATCCTTTTTATTACTTACTATCTCCTACACATTTCATACACTTTAAGGCTGCCACTCCATGTGCACAGTCAAACATATTCGCAGTGTATAATCTGCTTCAGAAATGATTGCTGATATTTTAACTAGATTTATCTCAATTGATAGTCAAAATCATGGTTTGAATGCTCATCTGACGAGTACTTGCTATTCTTTATAAAAGTTTTTATCACATCAATGCATTAATTAGGTCTTACGCAACCCCTCACTAGTGCATTTTTTAACCACCCCTAACAAATTGCCAGCATTATCCTCAGATAACCAAGAAGCCAATCACAGTATTTCTCTTTCTTAATTCCCTCTTTTACGTCAACACCGCCAAAACCAAACCCCAAAAACCATCATTTCTCAATTGCATTTCTGCTTTAGGAACAAACTTTGTGATGGCTATAAAAAGCGTAAATACCGTTAAAAACACTTGTAAAAGTTCTAATTAAACTCTTTTTCAATATAACAAACCATAAAAATCAATAATTTAACACGAAACCTTATGTACAAATCATAACCTTCTAATAATTAACTTTTGGAAAATTCTTGCTAACTTAGGATTCAAGTTACGGGGCACGATAAAAACACCCCAGCCAATTAGGCAAACAACTTAAACAACAAAAAATTTTTACAAGCTCTATACAAAAACAAATAAGTAAAAGGACACAAAAAATGAAACTAGCTATCACAAAGAAGAACATCAAAAACCTAAGCCAAGACAAGAAGCGCCTTCCAGCTAATATGACTAAGTTCATCAATGGCGGTTCGATGGCTCAGCCTCAAGATAGCTCAGACACATCAGTAACTGTACCGTCTGGTCCAACTCATCAACTATAAAAAAACAACAACACAAAATACATAACAACAAATATATAGGACACGACCATGAAACTAGCAGTTACTAAAAAGAACATTAAAAACCTGAGCCAAGACAACAAACGCCTACCATCTGAAATGACTAAGTTCATCAATGGCGGCACAATGGCGCAGCTTCGAGATAGCTCAGACACATCAGTAACTGTACCGTCTGGTCCAACCCATCAACTATAAAAATAACAACACAAAATACATAACAACAAATATAAAGGACACGACCATGAAACTAACAGTTACTAAAAAGAACATTAAAAACCTGAGCCAAGACAACAAACGCCTACCATCTGAAATGACTAAGTTCATCAATGGCGGCACAATGCCACAGCTTAGAGCAGACAGCTCAGATACATCGGTCACAGGACCATCAAGCCCTAGCAATCAAGACTAAGGCCAATTAAAAACGTGATAACTCACAGATATATGTGATTGATATCTCCTTAAGGCATAAAAACCATACTTCTCAATAGTGGAGCACCGGATATGAGTTCAGCAATCATGACGCAGGCAACTGCAGAAATTTACACCCAGACCGCATTTAGTGAGGTGGTTAGTAAAATAGACAACGTCAAAAATGAAACTGAATTTCGCAATCTTGTATCGGAATTACAAGCGATATCTGCACCAAGCTTTTTGGCATTCATTGCCTTTGACCATCTAACGCCGACGTCAATTGAAAGCAAATTATTTGGCAATCAATCCAGTGCAATTAATCAATTATTACTCAGTGAAGAAGTGCGTGAGCACTGTAATAATGAATCCTCAGCGGTTTCATTAAGTCAGTTTGGAAGCCTATATCCACAGAATTTATATATTTTGCCAGTACATGCAGGTCACAATGAGCACGGAGCTTTGCTTTTGCAAATTGAAGATCCACAAGACGTTGAACACCTTTGTTGGTATTGGTCATCTATTGCCACATACCTAGTACACGCTTATATCAAGATTTCTAAACAGCGTCTTGTGGCCATAACTAAACGTGAGCGCGACTGCTTACTTTGGGCTTGCGAAGGCAAAACATCGTGGGAGATTAGTCAAATACTTGGTGTATCTGAGCGTACCGTAAACTTTCACCTATCCAACTGTATTGAAAAGACCAACAGTGCAAACCGACTTCAAGCAATTGCTAAGTGTGTCGTAACAAACATCATATAAATTTGAAAGGAACTACAATGCAATCGGTTAAATACATAGGACTGTGTGCGGCCATATTAACTACTGCGGCGTGCAATACCAATCAGATGCCACAACCAGTAGTAAAAATGAACAATGCTCTGCACGCTGACTCTGTAGCGCCATACAAAAATCTCTATGCTTCGCCGTTCACGGATCTGGGGCCTTATCATGAGATTGATACAATGGACTTTAAGACGCCTAAAGAGAATAAACCGATTGAAGACAGCATATTCAGACTTTCTTACTCGGGGTTTGACAAAACGCATGGCTACAATTATCGGGACAACCTTTACCCGGCCTCGGTAAATAGCCAGTCACGCAATATGATTACTTGGTTGGGCCATGCTAGCTTTCTAATTCAAGACGGCAATGGTAATAGCTTTTTGACTGACCCAGTGTTTGGCGAGTTTGATGGCATGATTGGCACTGTTGGGACAATGTTGTTTGATGAGTTAAAGCGTTTAGGGCCACCACCAGTAGAGCCCGAAGCCCTGTCTTTTGTGGATGGGATATTAATATCTCACGACCACTATGACCACTTCTCCAATGACACTCTATCAAAATTGGGAAGTGACTTAGATATATTTTTACCTTTGGGTATGCAGCATGAGCTCGATGGCAAATTTAACAGTGTATTTGCACTGGATTGGTATACGGACATTGAATACAAGAAAAACAAAATCCACTTTGTACCAGCCCATCACTACTCAAATCGAAGTATCTTCGACCAAAATGAAAGCTTATGGGGTGGGTGGATTATCAATACTGGCGAGCTAAAAATTTACTTTGCTGGTGATACAGGATACAGCCCTATATTTAAAGATATACAAAATGAATATGGCGATATCGATATTTGCATGATGCCGATAACAGCGTATGGCAAGCACTACAGAAGCGTGCACCTTTCACCAGAAGATGCGATAAAAGCAGCGCAAGATCTGCACTGTAAAATATTTATACCTTGGGGGTACGGCACATGGCAACTTGGTTTCGAGCATGTGAATGAGCCACTGCGCAGACTTGCCTATGCCGCTAAGGAGTTAAAACCGAATTTTAAAGTTCGTGTACTTGGTATAGGAGAGTCCTTTAAGTTCACAGAATTACTATAACCTTTTTACTTACTTGTTGTTCAAGCGCTCTTCAAGCAGCACCGTGTCCGTTGCTTGTTAAGGGCGCTTTTTTCATATTTAAACACCGCAAAACAAACACCTAATAAACCCAAACCTTTGCGCTATTTGGCCTACCCTAGTGCCTTTGGTGTCCGCCCATAAAAATACCTCTTTGCTCAGCAATAGTAACCGCAACACGCAACGACAAGACTTAGGTGCTAATTGGTACTCGCAACTCGTCAGGTTTAAATGCTAGAGCACGAAATCACCGCTTAAATCTGCAATATCAATGAGCTAACCCTGTATATTTCCTATGAACAACTGTGCATAAATACAATTTGGTACACGTGTACCTATACTCTAGATGAATAATGGCTAAGCTCACAATAGCAGCTAACTAAGTCGGAGTATTAATATAAGTTCGCCTTCAATTTCAACTGTTTAGTGCCGGCAACCTCTGTTGGTTTAAAACCTTAAACTCTCACGATTGCTGCACAGCGATTGGCTCCTGATGCAGACTATCGTCGAGCCAACAACGAGTGTTTGTTTAATATTGACCGCAGCCAGCTCCCATTGCCAATGTTGACTAACCTAGCGCAATATACTTGCGCTGCTAGTTGTCCAAGAACTGACTAGCAATCTACAGTCTGATCTTTAAGGTATGTGTATTGGCGTGTTTTTACTTACCAGATGCATTACCAACCTCCTCCTATCCAAGCTTGCGCCAGGCAAATCAACTGCAAAAAAGTTATTTTCAATAATTCGGAATAATTAATAAATCATAGCCTGCACTGACATACTTATAAAGAATCCATTTCCCAATCATTTTCAAGATAACAAGTAAGGGCAAGTGATTGTTTTAAATGCTTATTAACTTAATATAAGAAATTTGCAAGGTCATGAAATTAGCGCCACTATTATCTCACCAATGCTCATAAATTGCGGGAAAAAAAATGACTAATAACAATTTAGAAAACACATTTTCAGATATATTGAGTTTTAAACCCCTTATTGATAAAGCGGGAAATTTAGACTCACCGAGTCAAATCGAAGCATGGCTGAGTGACATTGCCGCCATCATTGAATGTGACACAATTCATTTAATTGGCTTTAAACCACAGTCACCCACGTCTTATCAACATCAAGTAATTGGGCATGAACACCATGCTATTGAAAATAGAGTGAATTTAGATACCACATATGAGCATTGCAGAGAGAGTCACACACCTTACTCAGTAGAAGTGAAGGGCAGTGAATATGGATTGATGATACCACTGCGCGGCGTAAGCGGCATTTTAGGCAGCGTATTGATCACAAGTGATACTTACATTGCACCACAACAACAAGAATGGCATTGGAGTATTTTAGGGCCTCACCTGTTGTTAGCATTAAAGCGCAGCTTCTCTAAAGACAAAATTAAAATTACCAAACGAGAACGTGATTGCATTCTCTGGGCTTCTGAGGGAAAAACATCTTGGGAGATCAGCCAAATACTGGGTATATCGGAACGTACAGTCAATTTTCATCTAAGCAACTGCATTGAAAAAACCAATAGCGCGAACAGACAACAAGCCATCGTTAAGTATCTATTCAATCACACTCTATAATCAGATTGTGGTATGAACTTACACCCCCAGGTAAGCACCCCTTTGACCTTAAACATGTGCAATATGATTTGCACTGAGTATGTTTAAGGTCGGGCTATTTTTCTAGTTTCACTCATCTTGCTAATTGCTATTCCACTTCCATTCAATACTTCCATTCAACGTAATTAAAATTACGCGCAACTTGCTTAATGCATTAACTTTTATATTGTGGTGTAGCACAAGAAACAAAGGCTTAGAAAACGAAAAAAGAGCCACAAGGCTCTTAATCAGAAAAGGTAAAGTTGTATTAATTTTTTAACGCATATTAATTGGACAATCACTGATGTGTGATGTTACCACTGTCCAACTGTAATTAGATGCGAGTTGATTTTTGATACCACCTGCAACACGCATTGTTTCTTGTGCCTTGATTTCAGAATTAGAGAGAGATAACTGTTTTACTTCGCGCTTTTTTAATTTAACTTTCATGATGTTGCCCTGTTTTTGTTTGTGTATGAGTTAAATATAAGCAACTTAATTGCCCCCAACAAGCTGCTAGATCTAGCAGGGTAAAGGACTAACTTGAGTAAGGCTGGCGTCCTTGCCAGAGAACGAAAAATTAAATCGGTATGTGCTCATCTCTGCGCACTTGGTTTTCGTCAGGTACATCATGTGCCTGTGCTGTGCCTCCTAACTGGCCCTACTCACCTGAGTAAG
>NZ_AUYB01000097.1 GCF_001625655.1 Pseudoalteromonas luteoviolacea DSM 6061
GTTTAATTAAAGCAGTTCAATGCCGTTGCGGAAAGCTTTTTTCAACGATTAAAAAGCGGATAATTAACAGGAAGATTTACTCAACACGCCATGATGCGAAAGCAGAGATATTTACTTTTATAGAAATGTTTTACAATCCGAAAAAACGTCACTCGCATACAGGCAGTGTTTCACCTGCTAAATTTGAGGAAGCATATTTTTCTGAGTTAAAACTGTCTAGTGAAAGCTGGGAGGTCCAGATCAAGCTTTAGCAATTTTCAGACACAAAAAACCCTAACATCAAGATGTTAGGGTTTTTCTAAAGCGTGTAGTGCTTAGGAGATGATGTTTATTACATCATACCACCCATGCCGCCCATACCGCCCATGCCACCCATGTCTGGTGCAGCAGCTGGCTCATCCTTTGGAATTTCAGCAACCATCGCTTCAGTTGTGATCATCAGACCTGCAACCGATGCTGCAAACTGTAGTGCAGAGCGCGTTACTTTAGTTGGGTCAAGGATACCCATTTCAATCATGTCGTCGTACTGGCCGTTTGCAGCGTTGTAACCGTAGTTACCTTCGCCCGCTTTAACAGCATTAACAACCACTGATGCTTCATCACCTGCGTTTGAAACGATTTGACGAAGTGGCGCTTCCATCGCACGTAGTGCAACTTTAACACCGTGGTTTTGGTCTTCGTTGTCACCTTCAAGACCTGCGATCTTGCTAGCAACACGAACTAGTGCAACACCACCACCTGGTACAACACCTTCTTCAACCGCAGCACGTGTTGCATGTAATGCATCTTCAACGCGGTCTTTCTTCTCTTTCATTTCAACTTCAGTTGCTGCGCCAACTTTAATTACTGCAACACCGCCAGCCAATTTTGCCATGCGCTCTTGTAGCTTTTCTTTGTCGTAGTCTGACGTTGCTTCTTCGATTTGTGCTTTGATTTGTGAAACGCGGCCGTCGATAGCTGCCTGCTCACCAACACCATCGATGATTGTAGTGTCGTCTTTAGTGATAACAACGCGCTTAGCTGTACCTAAGTCTTCTAGTGTTGCCTTTTCAAGCTCTAGACCGATTTCTTCAGAAATCACAGTACCACCAGTTAGGATAGCAATATCTTGCAACATAGCTTTACGGCGGTCACCAAAACCAGGTGCTTTAACAGCAGCTACTTTTACGATACCGCGCATGTTGTTTACAACTAGCGTTGCAAGTGCTTCACCTTCAAGGTCTTCAGCAATGATTAGTAGTGGCTTACTTGTCTTAGCAACACCTTCTAGTGTAGGAAGTAGTTCACGGATGTTCGATACTTTCTTGTCTACCAGTAGAATGTGTGGGTTGTCTAGCTCAACTTGGCCTTTTTCAGCGTTGTTGATGAAGTATGGAGATAGGTAACCGCGGTCAAACTGCATGCCTTCTACAACATCTAGTTCATTCTCAAGCGATTGGCCTTCTTCAACCGTGATAACGCCTGATTCACGACCTACTTTTTCCATTGCTTCAGCAATGATGTCACCAATTTCTTTGTCAGAGTTTGCAGAGATAGTACCTACCTGTGCAATTGCTTTTGTGTCAGCACATGGTGCAGAAAGCGCTTTAAGTTCTTCAACAGCAGCAACAACTGCTTTGTCGATACCACGCTTAAGGTCCATTGGGTTCATACCCGCAGCAACAGACTTAAGACCTTCGTTTACGATAGATTGTGCAAGAACTGTTGCAGTGGTTGTACCGTCACCTGCTGCATCATTTGCTTTTGACGCAACTTCTTTAACCATCTGTGCGCCCATGTTCTCAAACTTGTCTTCAAGTTCAATCTCTTTCGCTACAGAAACACCATCTTTAGTGATAGTTGGTGCGCCGAATGACTTATCAAGTACAACGTTACGGCCTTTAGGACCCAGTGTTACTTTTACTGCGTCAGCTAATACGTTAACACCCTGAAGCATTTTTGTGCGAGCGTCACCTGCAAAACGAACTTCTTTTGCTGCCATGTTTTTATTCCTCTAAATTCTTTTAGTTAAAAGCTACTTTGTTTTTTACAAGCTAATGCTTACTCAACAATACCTAGGATATTGTCTTCACGCATGATCAGGTATTCTTGACCTTCGATCTTTTCAGTCTTTTCAACGTATGAACCGAAAAGTACTGTGTCACCTGCTTTTACTTCTAGTGCTCTTACTTCACCACTGTCCAACACGCGGCCGTTACCTACAGCAACAACTTCACCACGAGTTGATTTTTCAGCCGCTGAGCCAGTCAATACGATACCGCCAGCAGATTTAGTTTCTTCTTCTAGACGCTTAACAATAACGCGATCATGTAAAGGACGAATGTTCATAGATTTAGTTCTCCTAACTTTTCTGAACAATGACAGAAATAATCTTTCTATTCAGAGTGAGCCGCGACCTCTATAAAGGAGGCTTCAAACGCGACCCTCTGGATTAAAACTTAACTTGCAATTCTAGATGGGGGTGGATATTTAAAACCCAAGAGAAAAAATTAAAAAATTTTAATCTTTTCTCTTATATTCACCTTCAATTGTTGTAGTTGGCTGAGACTCAGATTGAGGGGCTTTACGTTCAAAAGGATCATATTTCTGCCCTTCAAAGGGAGCTTGTGCATCTTGATGTGTGTGTTGTTGACCAAAACCTTGACCAAACATGTTGCTTTGAGCTGAGCTTTTCATTTTTACACTGGCTTGCTCTATTAAGGTCTTAGCAATCCTTTGTCTAATCGCTGGGGTCAATAACATAAAACCCAAAGCATCTGTCATGATCCCTGGTGTCATTAAGAATACACCCGCGATGATCACACATAACCCAGTAAATAAATCCTGGCCCGGCAATTGGCCCGATGCCATCTGGCTTTGTACATTGGAATAAGCTCCAAGCCCTTGTTGCTTAACTAGCTTAGCGCCAAGGATTGCAGTAGCAATAACCAATGCGATTGTCGCAAACCCACCAATGACATCACTAACTTGAATTAATAATGCTATTTCAACAATTGGTACAACAATAAATAGTAGAAAAAGAACTTTAAACATAGATTCTCCAAATAAACTGAAATAGATGTATGGCTTCTCAGGTCTAATTTCAAGCTTACAGTCAGCATCCTATAACTCTTTGGCTTTCTTATGTGGCTTTGTACAGCACAACACTTTGTTGTTTAGAGTAAAACCAAAAATGAAAGTTCATAGTATATAAATGCAACTCAACGAGCACACCTTGGGATCCCGGTTGTCTTTCGATACTATATGGATAAAACAGAATAGTCGGCAAAATACGATGAGTACTCCATACAGATTGGTCATGACGACTTGTGATAGCAAAGATAATGCAAAGCATATAGCTGCGCATTTAGTGTTAAATAAATTAGCAGCTTGTGTGAACATATTGCCCCAATTAGAGTCAATCTACATGTGGCAAGGAGAAGTTACACAAAGTGACGAATTTAAATTACTGATCAAAACAAAATCCGCACTGGTTAATGAAGTCATTGAAGTGATCCAAACAGAGCATAGTTACGATGTGCCTGAAGTACAGGTCATAGAAATAACCAATGGTGCACAACAATACTTTAACTGGATGGAAGAGGTACTGAATTAATGCGACTGACGACGCTCATTTTTTCTTTTTTCACACTGCTTTTTATCAGCAGTTTTCAGGCTCAGGCCAATAATAATGTGCTAGATAGTTTACTGGCGCCAAAACAACAGACATTTTTACCCGTCGATCAAGCTTTTCAGTTCGATTTTGACCAACAAGGTAGTGTGCTATTTACGGGCTGGGACATAGCGCCTGGTTACTACATTTATAAGCATAAACTTGAGTTTGTAGGCAAGGAGGCTGACATAAAAGTCCCTGAGCTAGCGAAGGGCAAAATGATCGAGGATGAATTCTTTGGTCGTACCGAAGTCTATTTTGATGAACTTTCTGTGGTGTCTAAGCTTTCAAATGTCGCCCAAGGTGCGGTGGTAAAAATTCGCTACCAAGGCTGTGCCGAAGCTGGACTCTGTTACCCGCCTGAAATTATCGAAATTCCATTAACTGCATTTGGCAGCTCTGGTGCTGCTGCGGTCACACCAGCCACCACTCACGATACCAAGCAGCAGAGCGAGCCAGTTTCAAAGCCGATACAAAAAGATGATGGCGAATTGTCATTCAATGAACGTTTAGCCCAACAAAGCTTTGCTGCCAACCTAAGTGCATTTTTCTTAGTGGGTGTGCTGTTGGCATTCACGCCATGTGTGTTCCCAATGTTTCCGATTTTGTCTAGCCTAATTGCTGGGCAGAAAAACCTCTCAACTAAAAAAGCATTTTCTCTTTCATTTGTATATGTGCAAGGTATGGCTGTTACCTATGCGGCTCTTGGCCTTGTTGTCGCCTATTTTGGCGGTCATATACAGGGCTACATTCAGCACCCTGCGGTACTAATCAGCTTTAGTATCTTGTTCATTATTTTAGCTTTTGCCATGTTCGGTTGGTTTGAGCTACGTTTGCCAAGTGGCATGATGAGTAAGTTGACGGAGATCAGCAATCAACAAAAAGGGGGCAATTATACAGGTGTGTTTATGATGGGCGTTTTATCGGGCCTTATTGCTAGCCCGTGTACCACCGCACCATTATCTGCTGCATTGCTTTATGTTGCTCAAAGTGGCGACTACCTTGTGGGCGGCTTAACTTTGTACGCACTGAGCTTAGGAATGGGACTACCGTTACTTCTACTTGGCACATCTGGTGGGAAATTGCTACCCAAAGCCGGCGGTTGGATGGAACAAGTGAAAACCCTATTCGGCTTCTTAATGCTATTTGTACCACTTATACTATTAGAGCGTATTTTAGACTTTGACATCATAGTGATGTTGGCATCTGTGCTTGCCATTGCTACAGCACTTTACCTGCACTATTGGCAAAGCGGTCAGCAACAAGGTAAAGGCAAAACTATTTTATGGGCGATGTCCATGACGCTATTTGTCAGTGCTTTTCTTATGGCCCAGTCAGTTCTTTTCAAACAACCTGTTTCTCAAACTACCGTTGTTAGTTCGCAGCTAGAAGAGAAAAAGTTTAGGTTGATTGAAGGCCTAGAGGGTTTAAATACTGAAGTTGCAAAAGCCAATCAACAAGGCCAAATCGCGGTTGTTGATTTGTACGCAGACTGGTGCGTCGCATGTAAAGAGTTCGAGAAGTACACCTTCCCAGAAGCTGAAGTACAAAAAGAGTTCCAGCATTTCGAATTATTGAAGCTCGACTTAACAGAGAGTAATGACACAACTTTTGAAATTATGGACCATTTCACTGTCTTTGGATTGCCAAGTATGCTGTTCTTCGACAAAGACGGCAATGAAATCCCTGAACTTCGCGTAACTGGCTTTATGAATGCAGAAGACTTTGCAGAACACCTACGTAAAGTGCGCGATTACCAGTAAATATCCTTCCCTTCCACATGCCTACTTGAGTTTAGCCATCAAGTAGGCGACACTTTATCTCTGATTAGACCAGTATTTTGCTGCTATTTACCTCGAACACTCTATAATAGTTCGCGAACGTGAGAAATATTTGCTATTTATCGCACAAGCGCTTAAGTTAGACAAAGCAAAAGACGAAAAGTCGGTTTATTTCCCATTTAAAGGAATTTCACGCATTATGTCAGCAAATTTTAAGGTTTTAGTACTAAATGGCCCCAATTTGAATATGTTAGGGCGACGCGAGCCAGATAAATATGGCACACAAACCTTAGCTGAGGTAATGCAGTCACTGATAAAGTGCGCAGAACAACACGATGTGACGCTGACTCATTTTCAAAGCAACAGTGAAGCTGAGCTGATTAATACTATCCACGACCATTATGGCAAGGTGGACTGCATTATTATTAACCCAGCCGCATTTACACATACCAGTATCGCAATGCGCGATGCGTTGCTCAGTATCAGCGTCCCATTTTACGAAGTGCATATTTCTAATGTGCACGCACGCGAGCCATTTCGCCACACCTCATATTTTTCGGATGTGGCAAAGGGCGTAATATGTGGATTAGGTGCAACTGGCTATCATGCCGCATTACTGGCAGCTATTGACCAGTTGCGCAACCAAAATAACTCAAATTAACTAACAGGCGGGCCAAGTTATGGATATTCGCAAGATTAAAAAACTAATCGAACTAGTAGAAGAATCAGGTATTGCAGAGCTAGAAATCACCGAAGGTGAAGAGTCAGTACGTATCAACCGTCACAGCAGTGCACCGGTTATGGCTCAGCCTCAGCAATTCGCAGTGCCAGCACCTGCTGCGGCACCAGTAGCAGCACCTGCGGCTCCAGCGGCTGAAGCACCTGCAGCAGAAGCAGCAACACCAGCGGGTCACCAAGTTAAGTCTCCAATGGTTGGTACTTTCTACTCTGCATCTTCACCAACAGCAGCTGCTTATGTTGAAGTTGGCGCTAAAGTTAATGTTGGCGACACGCTTTGTATCGTTGAAGCGATGAAGATGATGAACCAGATCGAGTCTGACAAGGCAGGTACTGTTAAAGCTATCCTAGTTGAGAACGGCGAGCCAGTTGAGTTTGATCAACCTCTATTCATCATCGAATAATTCCCAAGAAGGCAAACACTATGTTAGATAAAGTAGTCATTGCAAACCGAGGTGAAATTGCACTTCGCGTATTGCGTGCCTGCAAGGAGCTTGGGATTAAAACGGTTGCAGTACACTCAACTGCTGACCGTGACCTTAAACACGTTCTACTTGCAGACGAAACAATTTGTATCGGTAAACCAGCTGCGTCTGAGAGTTACCTTGATATTCCTCGCATCATCGCTGCGGCAGAAGTAACTGATGCAGTTGCAATCCACCCAGGATATGGCTTCCTATCTGAAAATGCAGACTTTGCTGATCAAGTTGAGCAAAGCGGCTTTATCTTTATCGGTCCAAAAGGCGACACTATCCGCCTAATGGGTGATAAAGTTTCTGCAATCGAAGCAATGCGTAAAGCAGGTGTACCTTGTGTACCAGGTTCTGATGGCCCACTAACTGAAGATAACGAGCGTAACGTCCAAATCGCTAAGCGCATCGGTTACCCTGTTATCATCAAAGCAGCAGGCGGCGGCGGTGGTCGTGGTATGCGTGTTGTTCGCTCAGAAGAAGAGTTACTAGATTCAATCGCACTGACGCAAACTGAAGCACAGCAGTTCTTCGGCAACGGCATGGTTTACATGGAAAAATTCCTAGAAAACCCACGTCACATCGAAGTACAGGTACTTGCTGACGGTCAAGGCAATGCAATTCACCTAGGTGAGCGTGACTGTTCAATGCAGCGTCGTCACCAGAAAGTAGTTGAAGAAGCGCCAGCGCCTGGTATTACTGCAGAAATGCGTAAGTTCATCGGTGACCGTTGTACGCGTGCGTGTATCGAAATCGGTTATCGTGGTGCAGGTACGTTTGAATTCCTATACGAGAATGGCGAATTCTACTTCATCGAAATGAATACACGTATTCAGGTAGAGCACCCTGTAACTGAAATGGTTACTGGCGTTGACCTAATCAAAGAGCAGCTAAAAATTGCTGCCGGTCAACCTCTATCAATCACACAAGATGACGTTGTTATCAAAGGTCACGCAATCGAGTGTCGTATCAACGCTGAAGATCCTGAGTCGTTTATCCCGTCTCCTGGTAAGATCACACGTTTCCACCCTGCAGGTGGCTTAGGTATTCGTTGGGACAGCCATATTTACGCTGATTACACGGTACCACCACACTACGATTCAATGATTGGCAAGCTAATTACTTACGGTGAAAACCGTGATGTTGCTATCGCTCGTGCACGCAACGCGTTAAACGAGCTGGTGATCGATGGAATTAAGACCAACACACCATTACACCAAAAGATCCTAGCAGACGAAAACTTCCAAAATGGTGGTACAAACATCCACTATCTGGAGAAGAAACTAGGCCTTTAAGGCAAAGTTAATGTGAAAAGCCGGTTAAAACCGGCTTTTTCTTTATTAGGAACTAAACAATTTGCCTTTTTATTAATCAATTGAACAAGATAAGCTAGATTTTTCAGCTTTTATTAGTGACAAGCGCCTAAAAAGTTCATATACTGCCAGCGCTTCAAAAGATTGTTTTCACACAATCACGTAAAAATGGCCCTATAGCTCAGTTGGTTAGAGCACCCGACTCATAATCGGTAGGTCCCTGGTTCGAGTCCAGGTGGGGCCACCATTTTTTAAATCTATTCAAATTTCAAACGTTTTCCTTAATCTCTATATATTCTCGTTATAAATCATATCCTGCTTATTTTTGTGTTGTTCTTTAGCATATTGATGTGTTTTAAAGGCCCTACCAAGTATTGAATAACACCCGATGTAGAACCTTTGACGTAATTTTTATCAGCAGTTTCAACTGCCTCTTATGGAATGAACCTTGTTGCGTTGTCCGGTTCTCCTTCTGTGGGATCTTTGCCTTTATGCGTTCCTGAGCCACCACATACTTTGCTTAGCTCTTCACGGTTTGGTATGTAGGGTTGTTTTGAGTTATGTATCGTTTTTTGCGCTGATAATTTGGATAAAACTTTCATAGTATCTCCTTTGGATGCTTTTAAGTATCTATGTCCTTAACTCATGATTTATATTACTTAAAAGCAAGTACAAAGCCATAGCACAGCTGAACTATGTTGCTTAATACACGTATTTTGGCCACTCTCCTATCGGTGTAAAAAATAAAGCGCCCGCTCAATGGCAAAGGCGCTTTGGGTTCTACTTTAAATACTCCATGGGCTCACCAGTTTGTAAAGCGGGATCTGTGAGTGTTTTATCTGGTTGGCGAAGGTCTGGTTTTATTTTATGGCCATACTTATCAACGCTATTTAAATACTCGTCTTTCTCATCCAATTCAGACTTGAGTTCACCGGGTTTATGCGTCTCTTTAAAGCGGGCATTTTCTGATGTCAAACTGCTTTCAGTATTCAGTATTAGCGGCAAGCCATCCTTACCACTGCCAATTACGACGACTTTGGCATTATTTGATTTGGCAAGCTCTATCGTGGCTTCAATACCGCGCCACTTTAAATACGCTTCAGAGATACCATCACTGACCTTTTCTTGGAATAATGCAATCCCTTTAGCCTCTTCTTCTTTGCGTAGAGCTTCTTTTTTCGCGACTTCAACCCGCATTTTGTACTCTTCTAAAATGTAGTTTTGATTCACTTTAGAAATAATTGCGGTGTGGACTTTGTCTGGCAAATCAACACGCTTTATCAATACATCATCGAGGTTTACCAAGTGATGCCCCGCCATGTCTTTGGCTTCTTGACGTAACATCGATTTTTCTTTGAGTTCTAACTCATTAAGCACCTGACCAAGCAACTCCTCTTGTACTTCTTTTCGCTGATTACCATATACCTGTTCAGCATCATACTGAGAGACAATCATGCGAACACCCGAACTCACTTCGGGTAAGATAATTTCATCTACATAATTGGGGCCAACGAGTTTATGCAAGTATGGTATATACTCCACTTCAGGGCGATAACGCACAGTAATATCGAGCGTGATCCTCAGCCCTTCTTTGGTAATGGCATACACATTGGTATGAGCTGTTTGATAGCGACTCGAATAAATTGTGAGCGTGTCCCATGGGAATACCAATACAGTCCCCTCTTGCAATGGCTCTTTTAAATAGGTACCACCTGCAAAACGCTTCCAAAGTACACCGACCTCCCCCGAATCCACCTTAATAAATATTACTGGGATCAGCGCGATTACTATAAAAATACTGATCAGTAAGGTTAATCCGGCACGAAAGCGCCACGACAAAATCCGCCGCCTTAACTTAGGTTGGTAGCGTTTAAGCAAACGCATAAGTAAATTGGATAAAATAATCGCCAATATGGCGCTAATGATAATCGTCAGTGTAATATCTGAAGGGAGTATGACGTTCATGGTGTTACTCCTTTACCCTCAACTTCATGGTGTTCCATTAACTGTCCTTCGACCATTTTCAAGTGTACATCAGCAAGGTGGAAATAAGCGTCATCATGGGTGATGGCTATCACCGTATTACCACGTTCTTTTAATTTAGGTAGCACTTGTTCATAAAATTTGCGCCTAAAAATTGGGTCTTGATCGGCTGCCCACTCATCAAAGATGTAAATTGGTCGATTTTCTAAAATGGTACTCAATAGTGCTAGTCGTTTTCGCTGGCCGGTGGAGAGGTCTATGCTACTAAACTCCCCGTCTTTAACACTGACTTTGGTGTTCATCTCCAAAAATGCAAGCCAGTCGTCAATCTCTTCTTGGCTATTGTGGTGGATACCATACAGCTGTTTAAACAAGTGGAAGTCGGCAAATACGGCTGTAAATAAGCTGCGATAAGCATCTCTTATACTTTCTGTAACAGGTTGACCATCCAATACAATTTGTCCAGCTTGTAATTCATAAAGACCTGTCAGCATGCGAATAAAGGTGGTTTTACCGCTACCATTTCCGCCAGTAATAAAGGTTACTTGGCCACGCTTGATATTGAGATCTACGGGCCCTACAAAGAAAGGCCTATCACCACCTTTATGGGCATGCTGGTAATACGCGCCCTCAAAGCGTAACTCTTCAAAGCCATGTACATGAGAAACATGTTCATGATCTTGATTATGTGATTGCGTGGACTCACGCTTCAAATCATCTTCCAGTGCTAATACGTTTTGCGCAGCTTCCGTCGCTGTCGTGTATATAGGGATACCGCCCACAATACTGGTAATGGGTCCAATTAAAAATAATGAGGCCGTGGTGACTTTAATGACTACATCCGTATAAACATGAGACAAACTTGGGACAATAAAAACCATCGCCCCTGTTGCAGCAAAGAAAGTGATTTGCGACAACACAAAGTCGGTGGCAAATAAGGTTTGAGTGGTTGTTTTAGCGCGTTTGGCTCGCGTTGAGTCCATCACAAACTCATGCTCTAAATCATCCGCTCGCGGCACGCTCAGCTTGACCTCTTTAAAGCCGTCAAGTAGGTCAGATAAACGCTGAATCAGCTTATTTTCACTCTCGAAAGATAACTGCATATTGCGCTGAATTTCGTTGGCGCGTAGCCGGTGAATACTCGCTCCCATCAAAATGAGTATTGAGATCACTAAGAAAGCAACAAACGAATGCCAAGCAATGTATAAAGAAGTGAAAAATACCAAGCTAATGGACTGTCCGATAATAACAAATAGCTGGGCGGACTGAGATATGGTTTGCAACTCTTTGCTCAGTGTATTGAAAATGCGTTCCTTGCCGATTTTCTCTAATGTTGAAAGCTCGGTATGGCGCACACTTTCAAATATTTGAACACGCAATCTATCAATGGCTTTCTCAACCATTTTGGCCGCTTTTGTCATTAAGCGCTGCTGAGTCAAACCATAAATCGAAATAGTAAGAATAAACAGCACTAGGTAATAAAGAATATGGTTTTCTTTGTGAATATCTGAAATGTTTTCAGACACATTGTTAATCAAAGCAAGTACCAACGCATTCGCCAAGCCAGAAATACAGCCTAACGCCACGAAAGTCCTTTTCTTAATTTTTATATTCCGACTGATCAGATCGTATAATACCATTGTAATTTTCTTATCATTGTTGTTATGGGCAACGTCACTCAAGGTAACCTTGCTCGTTTAGCGCATCTATTTTTTATGTGGCTAGTCGTCCTCACTTTCCTGTTGAGGTTGGCGCATCTGCGCCAGTAATAAAATTAGTAAGCTGACAATCGGCGTAAAAAACAAACCTATAAGAAAAAAGCCAACAGGGCCTGCAAATGTATTGCGTCCCCAATATCCTGATAATATACATAGCACCAAATACAACGCGATAATCATAATATGCTCCTCAGAAGTCCATATGTTGCGTAGATAAACCAACAGGTAGCCTGCTGGTTTATCTAGAATTAGCCACTACTATGGTGCAGTGGCTCCACTCGGCTGTGCGCTAGCATCACCTTTGTCTTTACGATATTTAGCAGCAATTTCCGCAATATCACCCTTAATGCTCGCGAGATTAAGGTCGATTAGCGTGCCACCGTTTTCAAAATGACGTATAAAGGTGCTACCTACCGCATGAGTAGATGCTGCAGAAACCACAGGCATAAATGCGATCGCACTTAAAGTTCCAATCACCGGTACCGCTTTTAAGAAGCTGCTTAAGCCTGCTCCACCAAGCGTTTGCGGGAATGACCCCCCGATCACAGCACTGACCGTGCCACGCAGTTTATTGTCGCTATATGATTGGCCATAAACCTTAGCAATTTCACCAATCATCTTCATTTGAATACCCGTTAAAGCCACTAAATCGACGGCTGGAATGGGAATTAACCCTGAGCCAAATGACCACTTAGAGTACTTATCAACAATGATCTGCGCCACGGCTGCTCGGTCTTCTGCCTGTACTGCAGTGCTAGACTGCTCTGTCGCTGATGCGCTAGCAGAAGCTGATGCAGTTGCTTCACTTGCCTTGTCGTCCTTTGCTGTTTTTGTCGCTGTCATAATTCATCCTCTATGATGTAGATTTAAACAGTTGTTGAACCCACCAAACCAGGACAATACTAATACTGCTTTCATTGTCACTGACTTGCCCTTATCGCTGCAATTTCATCTGAAAAAGCAGGAATTCGTGTTAATCATAGGCCGACAAAAGCACGTTACTTCTTTGATGCCCTACTACAGGCAGCCCAATTAATAATGCTATTTACTTAGTTTATTGCACCGTCCAATACTTCCTGACATTGCTCAGTGCGATGACGATCGTTATAGAAAATAATGTTACGGATTTCTTCTGCTATACAATCCGACTCATAACCGGTTTTATGATAATTACTAAATGCCATCACCGTCTGGTCACGCTCAAGCAAACGCGAAAAGCTCGTTACCCATGAATAGGGGTAACTTCCAGAATACTGTAGGAACTTTTCATACTTATTGAGGTTGGTGCTGGTAGGATCGTCTGGACAATTTGCTACCTTGCCATATTGGTTAGGGTCGATGTATGTGACAAACCAACCATAGCCAAAGTACTCACATTCATCACTATTTTGCGTGTTTTGATAAGGCGAAAATGCCATTTCTTTTTGCTCAGCATTTAAAATCGTATCGCCATATAAACCTTGATCCCACTTATGCATATCTTTTACCGTAGAGTACATATCACCCGCAGAATAAAGTACCAATGGATTGCTATATGGATTTTTAAAAATGTGCTCATAAGGTGCAGGGCCTCCAGTTTCTGGCGGGCGGCCCGTGGTCAGTGGTAAATATTGGTTTTCGTCAAATACATACCCTGTGGTCATATTTTCATAAATACCAATGGCGTTGAATGCGCCACTGTCAGTCATGCTGAGCGGATCTAAAATTTGCTCTTTTACGATATTTCTAAAATAAAAGCTGGGGTCTATTTCACCTTGTTTGCCAGCGGCAATCTGCTCAATAATATTGCCGATCAGATAGTAATTGCAGTTGCTGTAGGTAAACTTAGAGCCTGGTGTGAAACTGGGCTTATTGTCTTGCTCTGTGCATGTACAAAAACGATTTCCAAACCCTTCAGGGCCATTTAAGTTAAGCGTATCGTCGTATAAATACGGTCGCCAACCCCAGTTCAAATAAACCTCTGGGTTATCACTATAATTGTCAATGCCGGAGGACATGCTCAATAAGTTATGCAAAGATACATCTGCACACTGATTTTTAGGATACCAAAGTAAGTAATCACCAATGGTCTCTGTTTTAAGATCCTTGCCAGCAAGCATTCTTAACAGAATAGCCGCTGCAAACTCTTTAGTATTTGAGCCAATTCGATACTTAGAATCCGAAGTATTAGCAACATTGTACTGAATGTTTTGTGGTCCACAGTTGGCCTCATACACCACGCTTTCACCCGAGGTGACATAAATACTGCCAAAAAATACCATTTTGTCGCAGTAGTCATTAACCGTGAGCTTAAATTTCTCAATTTGTTCAGCCGTGATGGTATTGTCTTTTGCCACGCTGTTATTAAAGCACGCAGTCAAAAGCATACTAAGACAACACAAGCATATGACTCTCAGTTGCTGTTGATAAAGCCCGTTCATTTTTTGTTTCCTTAGAGTTGTTAAGTTAATTTGCCAACTTCTCTACTACTAACAAAACTCTTCTCGCTTTTTACAATGGCTAATACGCTGCTTTTGCCATCCCCACCAAGACTTTACGGGTCCCGGTATACGCTTCTCGACCGTGGGTATATAACATGTTGTCCAACAACATAATGTCATTGCGCTGCCACTGATATGCAAACGTTACCGACTCATATACCTCGTTGATTGTTGCAATGTCCTCGGCACTAATCTCAGTACCATCTCCGAAATAGGCATTGCGAGGTAACCTATCCAAACCGATACTTTCGCGCATAGACTCTGGCATTTGATTGTCTATGCTGGAGCAATGAAATAAGTGCGCTTGGTTAAACCAAACCTTCTCTTTGGTTTGCGGGTGAGTGGCTACCGCAGGTCTAATCTGCTTAGTTTGTAAATGATTATCCGACTTCCATTCAAAAATAATGTCATTCTTCCAGCAGTAAGCCTCTACTTCTTCCTTACTTTGGGTCTGAAACACTTCTTGCCATGGCAAATCGATATCACCATAATTTCTGACATACATCACACCAAGGTTTTCAAACTTATCACGAAGGGCATGTGGAAGCTTTCTGTAGACTTCACGACTATCTGCCAGTGGGGTATTACCACCCGTTTTTGCAGGCACCACACAAAAAAAGCCCATTCTCATTGGCCAGCAATTGGAATACGCGTTTTCGTTGTGCTGCAAAATCACCTGATCGGCATGATATTCCGTTGTGGTATAGACATTATTTCTCAATGCAGTGCGCGGCGAAGAGCGGTACACGTATTGGCTCAATGGTTCACCAAAAATAGCTTCTAAAATGCTGCTAAATTGGTTCGTACTCACAATATTTAAACCGCGAAGCAATGCTACACCGTCATTGTCTACCCATTCATTGATCTCTCTTATGTGGCTCTTTACCCAAGCTAATCCACTTTGCTTGTGAGCCGATAGGTCATGAATAAACCTATCTCTTGTGGCCAAATTGGCCTCATTATCGAGCGCTAGTAACTGATCCATTCTATTCCCATCCTTAACTAGGTAAGATAAAATTACAACATAATATTTACATTTATTTGTGCAGTATGTAGTTACTTTCTATCTCTACCACTAGGTGTTTTACTTCCTCTTGGTTTCGTAAAATTGAAAGGTGATCACCGTCTATTTCAAACGCCTTGATGTCCCTAACCACACGCTGCCATCCCATGTCTAATTTGATTTCTTGACCCTCAAATTCTGACGTTTTCGCTGCTTTAATCACGGTAACAGGTAAATCTGGTAATGGGGCCTCCAGTACGACTTTTGCCAGTAGCTGTGCCCTATATGTTTGATAAAACCGTCCAAGTTGAGCCTGTGAGAAGTAAATACCAACGTGTTCCAACCAGCTGGCTAACATCTCAAGCTTTGTCGATTCAGCCATTTGAATATAGTGGGCAATCTCATTTTGTCGCGGTGATAAGTCAAAAAACTCACAAAGATTATCCAGTATAAATTGGCTAATTTGAGTTTCGCTCACAGCACTCGCCGGTTTACTTGGTAACGGTGTATCGAGTATTGTCAAAGAAGTGATTTCTCCTTGCTCTGCTTGCCTGACCATTTCATAACCAATAAAACTACCGAAGGAGTGAGTAACCAAGTGTACAGATGGCAACATTTTTATGGCTGCTAAGTAGTGTTCAGCGGTGCGTGTCACCGACCCAACAATCTCTGGTTTATTTGCTATTTTTTCAGGTTGTAAACCATATACTGGGATCCGCGAGTCCAACTCTTCGACTAAACGTTGAAACGCCATCAACATACCACCAGCGCCTGCAATCATTACAACAGGAGTAAAACCGGCCTCACCATCCTGCAAGCACATTAATGTACGTGTAACAGCTTCATTCTCTCGTAACTCTTTTCTTTGCCGCTCAATATATCCTGCTAGCGCACCGACACTTGGGTGCTGTATCACGACAGTCAACGGAATAGATAAGTTTAGTTGTGCTTCAATTCCTGCCACCAAGCGCATCACTAATAATGAGTGACCACCCAGTAAAAAGAAGTCATCATCAAGCCCTACACGGTCTACCTTTAACAGCGTGGCAAATTGCCTAGCTAAACATTTTTCCAATAAACTCTCAGGCACTTTATATTCTTTCTGTTGTGCTTTTAGCTGCTGCGCCTGCAAAGTGAGGGCTTTGCGGTCTAGCTTACCATTTGACGTATGAGGTAAACGGTTAATAGGCACCCACTGCTGAGGGACCATGTAACTGGGTAAGCGCAATTTCAGCTGATCAATTAATTCTGCCGTAGAGGAGTATTGGTCCCCGAATTCTACAAAGGCAACTAACTGTGCATGGTCGCTGGCATCTTGCTTAATCACTACTGCACATTGCTCAATGCCATCCAAAGCCAACACTTGCCGCTCGACTTCAGCCAACTCGATGCGATAGCCTCGCACTTTCACTTGCCCATCTTGGCGACCAATATAAACAAGCTCTCCTTGGTCATTAACTTTTACTCTATCGCCAGTTTTATATAACCTGACTCCAGTATCAGGATCGACAATGAAGGACTGTGTCGTTTTTTGTTCATCACCTAAATAGCCTCTGGCAAGCGCAACACCACTAACATACAACTCACCGGAAACATAATTAGGAACAGGCTTTAAACGTGCATCTAGCACATGCAGTTTGACTCCGGCAACAGCTCGGCCAATGGCAACTTCATCGCCTTTGAATTGAGTCACATCTTGTAAGGTTGTAGATATAGTTGCCTCTGTTGGTCCATACGCATTGATCAAATGTATGCGCTCTCCCTGCTTCTGCTGCCATTTACGTAATGCAGCTACTTGCATTTGCTCACCGCCAATAGTGATGACGCGCAACTGCGGGTTAAGGCAAAATTCACTCGCACAAAGTTGATGCCAATACGCGGTAGGTAAACTCATAAGAGTTAAATCGGCATGATGACTTAAGGTGCTTAACTTCTGCACATCCAACAGCTTTGTCTGCTCACTGAGCACTAAGGTTGCGCCATTCAATAAGCTACAAAACAGTTCCTCAGCAAATACATCAAAGCTGAAGCTAGCAAATTGTAAGTAGTTGTCTCGATTAGAAATGCCATATTCACGAGATAAAAAGCGCACATAATTGAGAACACTTCGCTGCTCTACCATAACGCCTTTTGGTACGCCTGTAGTTCCTGACGTATAAATCACATAACATAGATCTGTCGGAGATGATTTAGCAATGTTCATCTGAGCACTGGTGTTTTGAACACAATCTATTTCCGCTAGCAGGTATGTCTTGCAGTTAACTTGCTCCGTATGCCAAAGCTGGTTGTCAGCCAAAATCAAAGCAACTCCAGCGTCATTGACAATCAGGCTCTTTCTGCTTTCAGGCAAAGCAGCAGTGATTGGCAGATAGGCCGCCCCAGCCTTCAAAACAGCTAAAATGGCGACGACTAAATCAATACTGGGTTCAATACAAATGCCCACAATAGGTTGCGCACTGCATTCATCAAGTTGGGCTTGTAACCAACTCGCCAATTGTGATGACTGCTTATCTAATGCGCCATAACTCAATTTGTGGACTGGTGAGCTATTTTCCCCATCGTAAAACACCACCGCATCATCATGTTCAAACCGTTTTGCGGCCTCGTAAAAGGCATCAGGAATGGAACTTTGAGAGAGAATTGGCTGCCCGCCTTGTCGATCAGAAAAACCAAAGCTCGCAGTCGGAATGGACAATGATTTATCTGCACTGCGTTCATTTGGCAACACTTGTGGGAGCTCACCCAATAGCCGCTGCGGCGAGTTGCAAACCACCTCGATTAAGTGCGCAAGCATCGCCAAGAAATGGGTAGCGTGCTCTTTTGACAATAAACTTGTTTGGTAGCAAGCAGTTAAGGATAGCTGCTGACTACCCGATACAACCAGCGTAAAGGGGTAATGCGTTTGATCTCGTTCGCTGCGATACACTAGCTCAAATGGCGCATTCGCTTGAGCTCCCAATGGGGATTGAGGAAAGTTCTCAAACACATATAAAACATCAAAAAGATCACTATGATTGTCTATGGGACTACAGTGATGCGCGTCACTCAACGCGGTTTGAGTATAATTGGTCAAAGATGCAAAGTTATCTTTGCACCCCAGCAAAAAGTCATGGACAGACGTTTCTAAATCAACTGGCACCAATACCGCTTGCGTATTTATGTAAGCACCAACTCGATTTTCCATGTTATGTAATGCAGCAGGTCGACCCGCAATAGTTTGGCCAAATAAGGCGTATTGACTCTGACAACACACGCTCAACCAATAGGCGAACATGCTTTGGATAAGATGATTGGCCGTGATCCCCAACTTTGTTGTACATCTATTAATTAGCTCACACAGAGCTACAGGGAATTGTAACGTGTCTTCTCGATACTCGGCCTCCTCTATGTGAACACCCGTTTGAAGATGCTCACTGAGCAAAGTTGGTCTATATGCTTCTTGTAAATATGTCTGCCAAAACTGCGCAGCCTCTGGCTGTTTATTTGCCTTAATGTATCGAATAAAGTCTACATAGTTATCTGGTTGAATTAAGGCACTTTGAGCTGCAATTCGAGCATTGTAAAAACGTAAAAGCTTATTGAACAGTACCGGCAGTGACCACCCATCCATGATCATGTGATGGTAAGTCCAAACTAATCCCCAATGAGACTGAGCCATAGGCAGCAAACGTAGCTTCATACAAGGCGCTGCATCGAGTGCAATACCAAGCTGATACTCTCGCTCTGCCACAGTTTCTAGGTGACCTTTTTGTTCATTCACAGGTATATCGAGATAGGCGTCAATACATATAGGGAGTTCACAGTTTTCCAATACCAATTGTACTGGCTCTCCGTCTAATGTATTGAACGCACTGCGCAATATGCTGTGCTGCGCCATGACTTGCTGCCATGCATATACAAATGCCTCGCTGTCAAAATGCCCCCTAAAAATCATCTTGCTCTGTTCAAGATAAGGCCGGCAGTCTGAAGGGCTTAGCTGACTTTGAAACCACATTCCCTGCTGTAAATAACTCAAGGGATAAATATCAGCGACATTCTCAGCTTTGTACTGTGCCACTAAACTATTTAACTGACGTGATGAGCAACGAGTTAAAAGCGAAAAGTCACTGGTTGTGTACCAGCGTTTGGACAACCCTTTACAATGGGTGATGATGTCTTCAATAGCACTTTCTAGTGCAAGTTTGAATGCATTTGCATCATGGTTGCTTATCAAAGCTGTATCAAAGTCTATATTGATACTGAGTTCACCAGCCGAAATTGCAGCCGTAAGCTGCATGGCATAAAAAGCATGGTTTTGCTCACCGATCAAGGTTCCACAGCTCTCTGCGGCATCTCCCAATACACCTTGCTGACGGATAACCGTGTCTAACTGACCAAGATAGTTAAAGAATATGAGCTCCTTGGTATCAATATGAAGCGCATTTCTGTGTTTCTCTTCGGGATGCATATAGCGTAACATGCCATACTCATCTGAAATTAACTGTGTACTGTGCAAGGCTTCTTTTGCTGCACAAATCACATCCTTCACAGCATTAGAATTAGCATATAAATGCAGTGGATACATGGCTGTCATCCAGCCTACAGTTTCACTTCCTTTTACCTGTCCTTGTAATTGCGTGCGGCCATGACCTTCCATCATCACCACCTGTGATTGCACCTGATATTGCTGCATTACGGCTAGGTGCAAAGCAGCCAACAGTAGCGTCTGAATACGCGTGTTATAAGGTTGATTGGCATCGGTTAGTAATGTTTGAGTATGCTCCCTAGACAGCGTCAACTGCAATTGCGCCAATGCGCTTGAGGAGTTCGTTGAAGACGAAGTTATAAACTGTTGGGCATTAGCAGCCGCCACACAAGTAGTCCAGTTACTCACCTTTGCAACTTGCTGCGCGTGCTCCCTAAAGTGGGCTGAAACTTGTTGAAGATTTGCCTGCTGTCGTCTTTTTGGCATTGTTGAGTTACTGGTACTGGCCTCTAGGCCTTGCGCCAAGTCTTCTAATAACACACGCCAAGTAACCCCATCCACCAATAAGTGGTGGGCGATCAACACCAATCGATTCGTTTGCTCGTCAGCTGGCGTAACAACATATAGTGCTTTAAACAAGATACTGCCATCAAAGCGCAATGACTGTTGAGCTTGTTCACAATGCGTGTGTAATTGGTTTCGCCAGTCTTCTGTATTGCTAACATCCAACACATCAACAACTTGCAGAATGACAACATCGGAAGCAAATTTAAGTAAATTGGGCCGCTCGACTATTAGCCTTAAACTGTCATGATGCTCAATCAAATACTCCATCACTTGGTAGATATCAGCAGTTTTAACGCTTTTGTCTACAGATACCATCACCCCCTGATTCCAGTGTTCAGGGTCTTCAAATTCTTGCTCTAAAAACCATTGCTGCGCAGGTAATGGCATCAATACCCCTTCGCACATCACATTCTCATCGCCTTGTTCTAGGTCGGGCTGAGAGTCATTCAAATGTTTGCTGAGCTTGGCCACACTTGGGAAAGCAAATATATCTGCCACGTTTAGATCCAAGCCGAGCACTCGAGCACGGCTAACAATTTGGATACTTAAAATTGAGTCTCCACCTAAAGCAAAAAAGTCACTGTTCACATCCATAGAGGAGCTGTTTAGTACCTCACGATAAAGTCCAAGTAACTTACTTTGAAGCGGCGAAGCGTTTTGCTCTGGTAATGTGTGTAAATCTGACTCAATGTGTTGCGCTTCAAACTGGGCTTGCAAGACTCGATTATCCACTTTGCCATGCGCTGTCAGTGGCAATGTACTGAGCACGATGTAATGGCTCGGCAACATGTAACTAGGCAATACTTTTTGCAGTTGCTCTTTCACTGCTCGCGCACTAAACCCCTTAAGGTCAGCATTCGCGGGGACCACAAAAGCCACCAACTGCTGGCTCTCATTGGCACTTTTACACACTAATACAACACACTCCTCAACTGCTACAGACTGTTTTAATTGAGCAGTAATTTCATCCAGTTCAATACGGTAACCACGCAGCTTAATTTGTTCATCATTGCGACCAAGGTATGCAAGGTGAGCATGGTCTACCTGACGCACTAAATCACCACTACGATATGCTCTAATCACCTCCTCATTTGGTGCCTTCCAGTGGACAAACCGCTGTTCACTAAGCTGTTGACGGTTAAGATAACCAAGTGCGACTCCTGCACCCGCAATATACAGCTCACCTACCGCGCCAGGTGGTTGTAACTGACCAGCACCGTCCAAAACCAACAGCAATGTATTGTCGATTGGTCCACCAATGTTAGGGATTTCTAAGTGATTCTCTACTACGCCCGAAGTTGCAACTACAGCGGTTTCTGTGGGACCGTAGTTATTAACCAGCTTGAAATTAAAGCGTTGCGTGTCTGTCACGCCAAGTTTATCTCCTCCCACCAACAGATACTGTAAATCACGAGGACAAAATGCTTGGTCGGCCATCACAGCCATTGCAATTGGGGTGGCTAAAAAACTATGCGTAACAGCGTATTTATCCATGCAAGCTGAGAGGGCCTTTGCATCGCTAAAGGTGGTTTTTGGCACGAAAGTTAGCGTCGCACCAGCACATAGATAAGGCCAGACTTCCCATGTGGCTGCATCAAACGCCACACTCGCGGTTTGAGTCGCAACACTGCGACTATCTACTGCAAACGCATGTTGATGCCACTGACATAAATTGCTTAACCCTTCTTGTGGTACGACTACCCCTTTTGGTTGGCCCGTCGTGCCTGAGGTATAAATGACATAAGCAGGTTGGTTCTTTGCGAGTTGCAAAACGGGCAAACTTTCGACATTTAGCTGCGCGCGATTCGTATCTAATTTAATTATCTGGGCTGAGAGGTTTTCTGGAGAACCGATCAAATGGGCCAGCTTGGTGTATGTTACAACACACGTACAGCCGCTATCTTCAGCGATATAGCGTATCCTGTCTTTTGGGTAGTCAGGGTCGACGGGAACATAACTCGCGCCAATACGCATAGCTGCAAACATTGCTACCACCCAATCAATACCCGCGGGAAGGCATAGCAACACAGTATCACCAACTGTAACGCCTACGTTTAGTAATTCATGCGCAAGCTGTTGCGAACTGCGTTCAAGTGTTTGATAGCTGACCTTCCGACCATCGGGCTCTAACAGCGCGGTACGTTGCCAAAGAGCAGGATCAGCTTGGTGGGACAATACTTGCGAGATCACATCATTTGCCTGATGTGCGCAACTGCGCCCATGTAGAACTGCCCCTTGCCAGTCTGAAACCATCGGTAACAAACTGACCTTGTCACTCGTAGACGCTAAAGCGCCAGTGACAAGCACTTCAAACGCCTTGGCCAAGCGCTCAATGGTCACAGGTTCAAATAATGATTTGTTGTAGATCCAATTTAAAGTCAACCCTTCATCACCTTCACTACAGGTGACATCCAGTTCAAACTTGGCCTTCACCTGCTCTGTCATAGCAGGTGTCACAATTAACTCAGGCAACTTCAACTCAGTATGTTCTTTAGGGTTAAAAGCAAAGCTAATTTGAAATATGCTGTGATGACTTAAATCACGCGGTTGCTGCAATGTATCCACTATTTTTTCAAATGGCATTGCTTGATGCTCATGAATAGCTAGCATCACTTCTTTTTGCTGCTCCATCAGTGATTTGACTGTCATTTGCTCGTCAAAGCACATACGAATAGGCAATGTATTAATAAAGAACCCAACAACTTCATCCAACTGATGTGCTGTTCGACCCGAAAATGGGGAACCTATGACCACATCACGGGTGTTGCTAAAGCGCGCTACACATAATGAAAATAAAGTGTGAAGCCATATAAAAGTGCTAACACTTAAATTCTGGCTCTGCTCGGTTATCTGTTTATATTTTTGTTTATTAAAATGCTGAACATATTGCCCACCATGCTGAGCGGCCTGTTTGGCACGAGCCCTATCAAGGGGCAATTGATGTACCACTGGCGCACCTGATAAGTGCGCCAGCCAAAATTCACGGTGTTGTTCAAGCGACTGTTGTTGCATGCAAGCCCGTTGCCACTGAGCATAATCAATATAACTCGTCGAGCTAGGCTTACTTATTTTTGCAGTGTTAAATACACTATTTGTACATAGCGCGGTGTATGCCTTTGTAAAATCCCTGACGATCAAGCGTAGCGAATGAGCATCACAGGCAATATGATGAATATTAATTAACAGTTTAAAATGACATGAGGATGCCTTTAGTAAGTGCACCCGCAGCATAAGATCATGTTGCAAATCAAATGCGCGTTGACCATCATCGCGTTGTAGCTTGCGCCAAGCAAACTCTATTTCCGCTGGAGATTTATCACTCGCATCGACAAATACAATTGGCATTGTCTTTATTGGCAGTACATGCTGCTCGATATTGCCCTGCTCAGCTTTTCTATACACAGTGCGTAACACAGGGTGTTGCTTCACAACACTTAGCCATGCTCGCTCGAAAGCAGATTGGTTTAATGGCCCCTGTATATCAAACAGTAGTGGCACATGGTAAAGCGCAGCATCTTCCCCCAATGTGTCAAGCGTATCTAATGTCCACAGCCTTTGCTGAGCAAACGACAACGGCGCACGAAGCTGATCGTTGGATACGGGTATACCTATCTCATCCGATACCGCTGCTCCCTTATCAAGTTGTGCTGCGAGTTGAGCCACGCTTGAAAATTGGAAGACATCTTTGAGCGACACCGATACGTGATATTGGGCTTGTAAAAAGCTGACTAATTCAACGGCAAGTAATGAGTGTCCACCCAAACTGAAAAAGTCACTGTCTCTACCGACTTGCTGACAATGCAATACCTGTTCAAAAGCATTTGCGACTTGTTGCTCTGCCTCACTCTTTGGAGATTCGTATTCACTAATCTGCTCACAGTTTTCCAGCAATGAGAGCAGTTGTTTTTTGTCAACTTTACCATTGCTGGTAAGCGGTATTTCCACCACACTAACGATACTGCGCGGCAACATAAAATCAGGTAAGGTTGTTTTTAAAAACGCGATTAGCTCATTAGTCATCTTATGAAATTGAGCGTCGGAATTCACACTTACAAACGCTTCAATCGTCGCGCCTAGCAAAGCATTCGTGTCCAGCAGTACTACCGCCTCATCAATCCAATGATGCGACCTGAGCTGATTTTCAATTTCACCCAACTCAATGCGGTAGCCACGTACTTTGACTTGATCATCGATGCGACCTACATACGTCATCTCACCGCTGGGTAATAGCCTGACTAAATCACCCGAGCGATAAACACGCTCACGATGTTGTGATGACAAGCTTACTTCAATAAAGCGCGCACTATTTAGTTCGGGACGTTGCCAATAACCACGCCCGACCCCCTCTCCGCCAACGTATAACTCACCAACAGCACCTTGTGGGAGCAACTGCTGATGCTCATCCAACACATAGCAAGAAGTCGTTGGTATCGGTTTACCTATATTACTAACCCCAAGCTCTAAGTCAGAATCACTTAATCGCTTAAACGTCACATGCACCGTTGTTTCGGTGATCCCATACATATTAATTAATTCACAGTGGGGTAGCATAGAACGCCAAGGCTTGATTTTACTGGGCTGCAGCGCTTCTCCACCAAAAATTACATATCTCACAGAAGGCACTGTGCCCAACTCAGCCTGCAGTGATAGCATGCAAGCCTGCAATACGTAAAAAGCGCTGGGGGTTTGATTTAGTACACTCACTTGTTCTGACAATAGCAGTTTTGCAAACGCCGATGTGTCTTTGTAAACATCCTGTTTGACCATCACGAGCTTGCCGCCAAACAACAGCGCGCCATACATTTCCCAAACAGAAAAGTCGAAGCAAAATGAATGGAACATGGTCCATACATCTCGCTCATTAAAATCAAATAAATTGGGTGTAGGGTGTAAAAGTCGTACCACGTGACGGTGCTCGATTTGCACGCCTTTTGGCTTGCCTGTGGTACCCGATGTATAAATTATATAAGCGAGCTGCTGAGGGTGTATCGCGACATGTTTATAAGGTTTAGTAGACTCTAAAGCACGACTATTCAATGCTTCCTCTACAACCAACACGTCCACTGCAAGATGGGAGAATATTTCTCGTGTCAGCTTATCGCAAATCAGTATGTCAGCCCCGACATCACCGACAATGTATTCAATACGTTCAATCGGGTAGCTAGGATCGATAGGCACATATGCACCACCAGCTTTGAGAATAGCTAATAGAGTCACTACCATATCGATACCCCGAGACAGGCTAACAGGTACCAATTGCTCAGGTTTTATACCCTGTGCCTGCAATACAGCAGCGAGTCGATTGACCTGCTGATTCAGCACTTCATAACTCAAAGCCGTGTCAGAATCCGTCAATGCAACTCTAGACGCAAACTTGTCTACTTGCTGCTCAAAAAGAGAGACAATAGTGTCTTGCTTAGGCCAATCAACATATTGGCATTGGGGCTGAGCCAACATCGCTGACTTTTGCGCTTCATCCATCAGTGGGAGTTGCCCGACCGGTGTATTGGGCGCAGTAATAATGCCATTGAGCATCACTGAAAAACTGTTCGCCCACTGTTCTATTGTGGCTCGTTCGTACAAGTTACTGTCATACTTCCAATGTAACACCAAAGTGTCGTCTAACTGTTGCACATTTAGCTCAAGGTCACATTTCACTGCAACAGGTTCGCCATCTACAGGCGCGGTCTCAATGACTTCAAGTCCAGGGAGATGCAACGAAGTATCTTGGCCCTGTGTGAGGGAAAATAAAATTTGCACGACTGGGTGGTGACTTAGATCTCGACCACCCGCAGCTAATTCTGTTACACGGTCGAAAGGCAAGGCTCTGTACTCAAGCGCCTCAAGGATTTGTGCTTTGTGGGCACTTTGCCAAGTTGAAAATGCTAAGTCTTGTTCTATCTCTGCTTCAACGACAAGCGTATTCACAAATAAGCCTATCAGTTTTTCTAACTGCGGGTTGTCTCGCCCGAGTACCGGCGTGCCAATGAGAACAGAGGATTGCTGGTTGATACGAGCAATAAACAACATAAAGGTACTCATTAACCACATAAACAAGGAACTTTGTTGCTGTGCAGCTAACGCAACCAGAGCTTTGCTTAGCGAAGCTGGCAAGGTTTGAACATAGCGCGCGCCTTGCAGTTTCTGCACCGCAGCTCTGGGCTTATCTGGTGGTAAAGATTGCAGAGGTGATTTGTCTTGTAAGACACGTTCAAAATATGACAGGTGAGGCTCAAAATAGGCGTCGTTTAAGTGTGCTTTTTGCCACTCGGCATAGTCGCCAAATTGACACATCAATGGCGGCAAAGTTTTTGGAGCACCTTTGAGTAAGGCGCTATAGCAATGTTCTATTTCGGCCACTAAGTTAGCCATTGATGCACCATCAGACACGATATGGTGCATATTAAAAGCCAACCAATGACGCTGCTCATCTGAAACCAGCAATACGCGTATAAGCAGGTCTTTCGACAAGTCAAATGGGCGCGCATAAAAGCTTTCTAATCTAGATTGCATGTGTACTTGCTTGTCGCCTTCAACGCCACTTATATCAACGTATTCAAACGGTGTTTCAAATGCATTTTGGACCTTAACAAACGGCTTGCCTTGCGATGCATGATCCGCATGAAAAGTGCTACGCAAGCTATCATGGCGCTGAATCACAAATTGAACCGCTTGCTCTAATGCGTTTGCCGAGATGTTACCAAGCAGTTGAAATTCTGCCGGCATATAATACTGACGACTCCCCTGTAACTGCTCAATAAACCACAGCCCCTCTTGCGCATAGCTCAAAGGCATAAATTGCGATACCTGCGCTTTGGGAATTTCAACTCTCTGTGCTTTATCGCCTATGGCACTGTGCTGCTGAAAATAGGCCAACAATTGATCTTTTTTTGCAATAACGCGCTGTTTCAATCCATCAGGAAAGCCATGCTTTTGGCGAAATGCTAGCTTCCCCTCTTTGGCATATAACGTAATTCCGGCATCAAGTGCTTCTTCGATCAAGGATTCAATTGCTTGTAATTCACCACCATTCACAGGAACATCTCCTCTGATGAATCGTTCGAAGAATCGTTCGAAGAATCGTTCGAAGAATCGTTCGAAGAGTCATTTAGTGGAGTGTCTTGAGCATTTCCCTTTTCGACAGCATCAAGAGACGCATTGATCCGCACCCACTTCGCCAGTGCTGCGACATTGGGCCGTTCAAACAGAATCCGTACCGGCATCGTCACGCCTAACTGCTCTTGTATCAAACCGACACATTGCACTGCCAATAACGAATGACCTCCCATAACAAAGAAACTATCTGTCACGCCACATTGATTGACTTCAAGCACTTGGATAAATATCGCCAGAAGAGACTTCTCTAATTCTGTCTGAGGAGCAACCACCTCATGGCTCACATGGACATTGCGTGCCATACCTTTTAGTTTCTGAGTATCGACTTTACCGTTAACAGTCAGGGGAAAACTGCTCACTTGTATAAAGCGATGGGGCAACATATAGCTCGGTAATTGCATCACCAGCTGAGACTGCAATAAAGTGTGTAATGTTTCATCCATGAGCTTGGGTTGTGCATGCTCTGTGCTTTGACTTGTTACAACGAATGCTTCTAAATTATCCTGCTTCTCGTTAAGTAATACACATGCCTCTTCAACTTCAGGTAATTGCTGCAAATAATACGCTACTTCATGTAGTTCAACCCGATAACCTCGCAATTTAATTTGCTCATCTGTGCGCCCTTCGAAACTCAACTGAACCTTATTAGAAACCGGATCTATCACCCATCTAACTTTATCTCCCGTACGATAATATCGATGGGCCTTATTGCTAGTCCCAAATGACAAAGAGGCAAATTTATGTTCAAGATTTGGTACATCCGTGACATAACCCGACGTTACCCCTTCACCACACACATAGAGCTCACCGATTACGCCTTGGGGTACGATCTGCTGTGCTTCATCAAGCACAACACACTGGCTGTATGGCAAAGGTGCACCTATTGGTACATGCCTGAAATTCGCATTGGTGAGTGCTTTAAGTGCATCACCGTCACAATGATAAACACAGGTCCCAACTGTGGTTTCGGTTGGGCCATATTCATTAATCCATAAAGCTTTAGGTAGGAACGTCTCTAGTTTACTCAATATCTCGCAGGTGAGAGCCTCACCACCAATCACCACTTGATGCTTAGCATTAAAGGTGCGCTGCAATGACATTCCCTTTATGATTTCGTAAACACCTTGAAGATGTGCAGGTGTAACTTTAAATAGCTTTGCTTGATCTGAGAATAAGCATTTGGCTAGTTGCGGCAGCATTTGCTCACCATCATCCAAAAATTCAATACCAAGTCCTGCGAGCAAACCGCCCCACAAGGAAGTCACAGTCGCATCAAACGCAAGCGGTGTACTGACGATGCTGCCTTGTAAGTCGCAATTGGTGTAGTCTCTTACTACATATGACAAATAGTGATATAAATTCTGGTGAGTGATCTGCACCCCTTTTGGCCGACCTGTCGTCCCCGAGGTATAGATCACATAAGCCAAGTCTGATACCTCTGATTTCGGCAGCTCTTCTTTGCTACCCATCCACAATTCTGACTCATCAATACAAAATAAAATCAGCGGTGTTTGCTTAATTGAGTCAGATAAATTGGCCAAGGTCCGCTTCAATTCGTTACACGTTACGAGCCCCGTTGCTTGACTGTCTTGTAGAATAAATTGAATGCGTTTAGCTGGCAGTTTGGGGTCAATAGGCACATAGGCGCACCCTGCTCTTAAAATTGCCAATAAAGAAACCGCAATATCAGTTGATGGAGAAAGACAAACCGCAATCCGTTGTTTCGGCCGAACTCCCTGATCTAACAAATATTTAGCCAAATCACCCGAACGTTGCCAAAGCTCACTATAACTCAAGCTCACTCCAGCATTGTCGCTGACAGCTCGTTTATCTTTTTGCAAATAAGCAATATTTTCAAATCTATCATGTAGACAAAGCGGCGCGCACTCCTGCACATTTTGCATCGCGCCTGCGTTTATAATGGCTTGTTGCTCGGCAGTACTAAGTATAGGTAGTTGCGAAATAGGGCGTTCAGGGGATTGTAATGCAGACTCCACCAGCACAAGAAACGCATCGGCAAAGCCTTTAATCGTATCAGCACTGAATAAAGCACGGCTGAAATTCCATTCGAATTCAATGCCATCACCGCGTTCTATCGCGTTGACCTCTAAGTCAAATTTCATTCGAGGCGCTTGAGCAGGCTCCATTTCTATATGCAGATGGGGGAGAGCAAAATCAGCAGCTTCATTATTTTGTAGGGCAAAAAGAATTTGAAACACAGGCTGGTGGCTTAAACTACGCTCTGGAGTGAGCGCTTCAACTAATTGCTCAAACGGCAAAGATTGATGTTTAAACGCGCCTAGAATAACGTCTCTTTGCTGTGTTAACCATGCATTAAAACTCATCTCCTGCGTAACTTTTCCACGGATCACGACGGTATTTACAAAGAAGCCAATTAGATCGTTTAGGGCTTGTTGCTCCCTACCGGCAACAGGAGATCCTATTGCCACATCGTTTACTCCACTCAAACGCATCACTAACAGTGTAAACGCACTGTGCAACCACATAAACAAGGTGACACCTTGGGTGTGGCAATGCACTCGAAGCGCTTCAGTAATTGATGCATTCAATTTGATGTTATGACGAAGGCCCGCCAATTCTTGCACTTTCGGCCTGACATAATCTAAAGGTAATTGGTGTAAAACAGGACAATCATTTAACGCCTCTAGCCAGTACGCAAGTGCCGCGTTTTGCATTTCTACAAACTGTGTTTCGCGCTGCCAATGCGCATAATCCGCATATTGAATCGATAATGGAGTCGCTAAATGGTCAGGTAGCGGAAAGCTTTGCTCATCACTGTGGTAGCGATAAAAAGCAATTAATTCCCGTACTAAGATAGCCATGGACCACCCATCACTGGCAATGTGATGCATATTAAAGTGCACCCAATAATTGTGCTCAGCACGTTTAATTATCGTAACGCGCAACATCACGTCCTGACTTAAGTCAAACGGCTTGTCACACACTTGAGACACCAATAACTGCTCTCTTTGTACTTGCTGCGCAGGCTCCAGTGCAGTTATATCTTCATACACCAATGGCGTCTCTACCTGAGCTCTGGGCAATTGTTCTGGCGCCTCACCACTGGCGCCCGGCAATATTATTGAGCGTAACACTTCATGGCGTGCAATCACGCTATTCAAGGCAGTACTAAAAGCGACTAGATCAAGTTCACCCGAGAATATAAAGCTTGCGGGCATATGATACTGGGCACTGCCCGTTTGTAATTGATCAATAAGCCATAAGCGTTGTTGTGCAAATGAAAGTGGCAGCGAGTTTTCTCTTGAAACAGTGGGGATTTGATGTGATTTAGTGATCTTGTCAAATTGAGGGATGGCTGCTGCTAGCGCACTTACACTTGGCGTTTTAAACAATTGCGGCAAAGTAATGTCAATTTGCTTTTCCTGTCGAATTTGGCTGATTAAGCGGATGGCTAATAATGAATGTCCACCTAATTCAAAAAAGCTATCATTGAGGCCAATGTGTTCGGTCAGTAGAACTCCTTTATATAAATCAAGTATGTACTTTTCCATGTCTGACAGCGCTTCGAAATGCACACGCGTTGCAGTACTACTCACCATTTGACTGTCATGCAAGGCGTCCATTAGCGCTTGCTTATCAACCTTGCCATTTCGAGTCAGCGGAATCGCGCAAACTTGATGAAATGCTGAAGGTATCATATAAGGCGGTAAGTGCTTTGTTAATGACTGACGGATTTGCCGCTCGCTGAGTGCCATTCCAGTTTGATATACAAGGTGCGCAACAAGGCGTTGCTGAGCCTCATCCAGTGTTAAAGCGCAGTCTTCAACCTCCGGTAATGCTCTTATATGGTGCGATATTGCTTCTAAATCTATACGATAGCCACGCAATTTGACCTGCTCGTCAATCCGTCCAAGATAACGTAGGAGTTCAGGGTAGCCTTGCTCGTCTATTTGCCATTTCACGATATCACCTGAACGATAACAGCGCATTGACTGCGCTTGGCAAAGCGCACATTCTGTGAATTTTTCAGCGCTCAATTCAGGTTGGTTAATGTAGCCATTACTCACCACTTTACCAGCAATGAGTAGCTCTCCGGGCATATTGCGCACTGCCGGCTGATTAAACTCATCCACCACCAGCATAGTAACACCTTCAATCGGCAACCCTATCGGCACATCAGGTGTTCGAGTCAGCAAGTCTGTCGATATTTCATTGGTTATTTCAAAAGTGCTCACACCAACGGTTGTTTCTGTCGGACCGTATTCATTGATCCAGCGACAGTTTGGCAACTTGGCCCGAAGTGCAGCAATGACATCACTCTCAAGTGCTTCACCCCCGATCACGACTGTATGCGCACTCAAACACACCGATGCATCACTTGTTAGTGCCAATACTGCTCGAAGGTGTGCGGGTGTCAATTTAAATAAGCTTTCCTGAGCCTGCCAAAGCAATTCGATCAAATCAGGAATTAACTCCCCTCCTTGTCGCGTAATAGTGAGTTCACCACCCATTGTCAAAGTTGGTAAAATTGCTGTCACGGTTGCGTCAAACGCAACCGGAGTACTCATTACAGCGCATATAGGTTGTGTATGAGTAGCTACGTATTGACGATGTGCATGCTGCAAATAACCCTGTAAATTTCCATGAGATATCGGCACCCCTTTTGGTTGTCCAGTCGACCCCGAGGTATAAATAATATAACTAAGACGCTTAGCTAAAGAGATATCACAGGGCTCTAAGTCATCTCCAGATGGTATGTGAGCAGGATATGCACTGAGCACAGATTCGGCATTTAAAACATCATCCAACAACAAGAAGTCTGTACCCGCTTCAATCAGTTTTTCTGCATCCCCACTTAAAGCCAGAGTCAACATCACTTCGGCATCTTCCACAATATGTGTGACCACATTGGTTGGTGCATCGCTATGCAGTGGTACGTAAATATGGTTAGCTTTCGCGATGCCAAGCATGGCCAAAGGTACTAAAGGCCCAGACGGTAGCAACAGTGCAATGCAACTTTGTGCAGGGAATGCCATCTCCAATAAGCAATGGGCTAACTGATTAGATAGCTGCTCTAGAGCTTGATATGAGTACTGCTCACCAGCAAAATTCACTGCTGTGTTTTGCGGAAAGCGAGCCGCCATATTTGAAAACTGTGTCGACCACGAAATCAGCTCGCTTGAAGCAAATTCAATTGGTTGAGATTTGGCGATAAATAGTTGCTGGGCCTGTGGCGACCAAAGTTGTAGCCGAGATAAAGGCAACTCTGGATCAGCTAGGCATTGTTGCAATACCAATTGAAATTGTTCGCCAAATTCAATCACACTTTGCTCATCCCAAATTGCGGTATCATATAACCATTCAATGGTGCAGCTAGCTTGACCATCTATCACCGATACTTCCAAGTCTAGTTTGGCACTGCGCTGAGCTTGAGCGTGCAGCGTAACATCTAATCCGTCTAGTTTAAGGGTCTCATTGACTTCATTGTTTACTCGAAAAACCACTTGTGCCAGTGGATGTATTGCCAAGCTACGAGGTACCTGAAGCTCTTCCACCAACATATCAAACGGGATTTCTTGATGAGATTGAACCGTCGCAAGCTGCGTTTGAGTTAACTGGAGTGCACTCATAAAATCAGTGCTATCGGTATATCTATCACGCAGAATTAGCGTATTAATGAAATTGCCTATCAACGGCTCAAATGCCTGCATGCTTCGCCCAGATACAGGTGTTGCCAGCACAACTTCACGACGCTGCTGAGCGCGGCTTAGCCATAAACTAAATACCGTTTTTAACACTTGAAACAGTGTAAAACCTGAGTCTCGGCAAAATGCTTTGATTGACTGTCTAAGTGCTTTAGGTAGTTCTACACAATATAATCCACCACCTTGAATAACTTGGTTAGATCTGGCTCTATCTGTCGGCAGCGCATGCTCAAGCGGCAAGTTACTGAGTTCTTCTTGCCAAAACGCCAAACTCGTTTGCCACTTTTCAGACTGTGCTCCGCGTAATTGCCAATCAATGTAGTCTATGTAGGAATATGGCCCTGCCGCGTTCAATGGTAAGACATTACCAGCCTTCAATTCTCGATAGGCTTCACTTATGGCTGTCGCCAAAACCCCAATCGACCACCCATCTGAGACAATATGGTGCATTGTGATAATCAGAACATGCTCAGTGTCAGCGAGTTTGAGTATTTTTGCTCGCAGTAGTAATTCCGAACATAACTTAAATGACAGCTGAGCATCTTGTGCCACTGATTGCTCCACGGCACGGGATTGATGCTGAGGAGAAATCTGCGTAAGGTCCTCGAGATTAAGCTTAAATGACAGTGCCTGATTAAGCGACTGATAAACATCACCACCTTGGTCTTGATGGTAGTTAAACGCCAGTATTTGCTGCGTATTTATCACATGGTTAAAGGCTTGCTCTAGGCAGTTAAAATCAAGCTGGCCATTCAGCGTGTAAGTACCTTGTAGGTTGTATTGCTCACTATGACCTTGCATATGATCGACAAACCAAATGCGTTGTTGTGCAAACGATAAGGGGTATCGAGACTGAGTCGCGACCTTGTTAATAGCAATTTCGTCACTGTCTGCTTCATGACGATTAATGCAATCCGCAAGCTCTGCCACACTAGGGTTGGCAAATATTTCTTTTAAACTTAGCGAGACTGAACATGTTGCAGCTAACTCATTGAGTAACCGCATTGCCAATAACGAATGACCTCCGACACTGAAAAAGCTATCGTCAATGCCAATACCTGTGCACCCAGTGAGAGATTCATATAACGCGATGAGCTCTCGCTGTAACTGAGTTTGAGGCAATCGACTTGACCCATTCACTGACAACGTTAGTTGTTGTAAATGTTTACGATCTATTTTCCCATTCGCTAGTTTTGGCAGCACTTTTAAGCTAACTAGATAAGTTGGAAGTAGATACGTGGGTAAAAGTTGCTTGAGCTTTTGTCGAATATGCTGCTGACACAGTACCAAATCCTGTGCCTCATCGCTGGCAACAAAATACCCCAGTAGTGTTTCTGTGCCAGCAATTTCTCGACTGATCACGGCTGCAGAGTTTACCTCAGGCAATGTACAAAGCTTGTTTTCAATGTCAGCCAAATCAACTCTAAATCCATTTATTTTTGGTTGATTATCGAGACGATTCAAAAATTCAATTTGATGATTAAAACTGCGTTTTACACGATCTCCAGTTCGATAAAAACGCAGAGGTTCAGCCCCCTTGTCTATGAGCGTGACAAAGCTTCTAGCACTTTGCGATTCATCGTTTACATATCCTTTGGCTACACTGGGCCCACCAATATAGAGCTCCCCAGGAGTCCCTCTAGGTACGGGTTGCTGATGAGCATCTAGTATTGCAAATGAGACATGAGAAAATGCTTGCCCAATTGGCACATTTTGCCCATCAAAACCCCTTGGTACAGCAAATGCACTCACGCCAATACATGCTTCTGTGGGACCATAGTGGTTTAAAACACCTTCTGTACTCGGTAACGAGTATAAATTTGCCACTAATTGCGCACTGAGTGACTCCCCGCCTAAAACCCACTGAGCAATATTCAGCCCATCAGCAGATTCAAACCATGGCCACAGCTCTGTAGCAAAAGAAGGCGTAAGTTTCACAAAGTTGACCCTTTGTTTAACTAAACAATCGACAAGCAAAGCCGGTTCTTGGGTGTTCGTTATGACCACGGCCCCACCGGCCACCAGCACAGGGAAGATCCCTGTTAAGCCGAGATCAGTTGCAAGCCCAGTCACTACGCCAGCACAAGTAGTTTGGCTAAATTGCACAGACTCAGACACGCCATTCACATAGCAATCAAGCGCCTCATGGCTCAACTCTGCGCCTTTTGGTTTGCCTGTACTGCCCGAGGTAAACATAATATAAGCAACATCTCTCGCGTCAGGGAACGCAGGAAGACTGTCGTTTTCAAGCTGCTGAGCGCGAAGCACTTTCGGGCAAAAGACATTAATTCTATGCGCTTCAAACTCAACAAGCGCCTCCATATGCGCTTCGGGCGCTAGCAACCAGTCGCTCTTAGCTTGATGCATAATCTCTAAAATACGAGCTGCAGGTGTTGCCGCATCTATCGGTAAGTAAGTTACCCCAGCACGCATTGCGCCGAGCATCCAAATTATGCAGTCTATCTCTTTACTTACCAGTAAAGTCAAAGGCCCAGAACTGGTATCGCGCATAGTCAATAACTGGCAAGCTAAAGTGTCTACTTGTAAGCATAAATCACGATAGCTCAGGGTAGTTATGGCCTTTGATGTATCTGGGCTTACTTGCACCAGAGCTGAGCCATTTGGATAGTTTTGCGCTCCTTGATAAATGGCCTCAATGACGGTCTTAGGCTTGGTCATGTCAGTGAAAGGCTGTACCGAACTGGTGGTCTCTTCATCCGTCGAGCACAATCTGATATGGCAAAGCGGTGTACTCCCTTGATGAGTGACCACAGCATTGATGACAGACTTAAAATCACTTGCAAACTGCTCAATAAACTGTGCATCAAATAAAGTACTCGCATAGTCAAAACAAAGCTCAGTACCCTGTTCAACATCACTGATGCTCAAGGTTAAATCATATTTTGCAGTTTGATTATCCAGCTCCTGCAAGGTCCCTGTCAGGGTCCCGCTCGCTAGGGCTTGCTTAGCAACCCCATTATAATTAAACAACACTTGAAACAAGGCCGAATGTGCAGTGGACTTGGCCAGCTCCATCGCATCAATAATATCTTCAACTGCCACTGCCTGATTCGCCAGATATTCAACAGATTGAGCCTGTGTTTGTGTCAATAGCGCGTTAAGCGATTGCTCACCTGACACCTTTAATCGCATAGGAAGCGTGTTAATAAAACACCCAACTACGGATTCAAAGTCATGTCGTTCTCGATTTAATACTGGCACACCCACGGTAATATCTGTGTTTTGACTGTATCGATGAAGTAAGCCGTAAAAAAGCCCCAGATATCCTGAGAATAAGGTAACGTCCAGGGTTTGGCAGTAATGCTCAAACTGCGCAGACTCATCTGGGTTTAATAAGATACGATTTTGCGCACCCTGATAATGCTTATAAGTATTACGTGGCATGCTGGTTGGCAACTCAAACACTGTAAAGTCAGCCAAAGTTGACCGCCAATACGCAAGTTGTTTTTTATATTCTGCGGTTTGCTGGTGTTGACTTTCCCAATGGACAAAATCCAAATATTGCAATGCAGGCACTTGGCGCACATGACCGGCTAATTCATCTAACAGCGCTTGAGTAAAGAGTTTAATGGACCAACCATCAGCGACAATATGATGCATACACAGATACAACCAATTGCCATGTCCATTGTGAGTCAGCAAACTGGCTTGCATTAAAAGATCTGAAGCTAGGTTGAAACGATATTGAAGTTTGTCTTGGACTAATGTGGCTGCTGCTTTGTAGTCCAACTCTGATGAGGCCGCAATTTCACTAACATGGAGTACTGCGTCTTGATCGACAACTTGCTTGACCTCCCCCCCTTCTTGACGAAATTGGCTGCGTAACACGTCGTAATCTTGAAGCACCTTATTAATAGCGAGTTCCACTTGCTCTACAGAATATGACTGTGACAACCTCAACAAGCCAGTCATATTGTATGCATTTAGCTCTCCTTCGTACTGTTCTAAAAACCAGATACGCTGCTGCGCTCGAGACAGTCTCCCCACCTTTTGGTGATGCCTTTGCATATAGGCGATTAACTCCGATTTGTGAGCTCGGATCAGCGCTAACTTTTCGGCGGGAACATCGCTGTTGCGACTCCTGAGCTTTAAGCGCCCGTCTTGTAAATACACAAATATCCCTTGACCATCTAACTCGGCCAACAAAGTTTCTATCGCTGAATTTTCCATTCTACAAGTCCATCTCTGTCATGGATTGATCATCAAAAGCGGCGCTAATATCTCGGCCACTGACTATATCGCTTACTATCTCTACCTGAGGGTTACTTGATGTATTACCTTTGCCAATTTCAATAAGGCGTTTCGCCAAGGATTGAATGCTTGGATATTCAAAGACATCCGCCACAGTGCAACGCACCGAAAAACACTGGTTCACTCTAGATATCAACTGCATAGCAAGTACTGAATTGCCTCCGCAGTCAAAAAAGCTCACGTCTGTACTGAGTTTTTCTATCGGTAGTAATGCGCTAAAAAATGCATGTAATTGAGTTTCCTCGGGCGTTTCAGGGAGGCGTAGTACGTCTGTTGGAGTCACCTCTATTTGCGGTAAAGTGAGCGCTTTAAGGTCTAGCTTGCCATTTGGGGTTAGAGGCCAGGTCTCTATCCAGCTAATATACTCAGGCACCATATAGCTTGGCAGTTTCATCAATAGGTGCTGGCGAATTGCGCCGTAGCTCCACTGAACTTTAAGCTCACCATGTTCGATACAATAAGCACACAAACTCGCAGCTCCCTCGTGATCTTGCTTAACCAAGACCCGAACGTCATCACTGCCAATGAGTTTGCGAATTTGATATTCAATTTCACCAAGCTCAATGCGGTGACCATGTAATTTAACTTGGTTGTCTAATCGGCCTTGAAGCTGGAAACGGCCATCAGGTAACCTGCGAGCTCTATCACCCGTTTTGTAAAGTCTTATTGGTGAACCTTCAAAGTGCTGAGTAATAAAACTTTGCTGTGTTAGTTCTGCGCGATTTAAGTAACCATTCGCGAGACCCACTCCACCAATCCAAAGCTCTCCCCAAACACCTACAGGCAATGGTAAGCTGTCACATTCGGCTTGCTCAGGCATCACAAACAATGCTGTGTTGTCTATCCCGTGCCCAATACAAATATCATTGGCATCAGTGATTTGTTCCACACTCGACCATATGGTGGTCTCGGTTGGCCCGTACATGTTAAACACATGTGCACTATGGCGCAGCATAGTCTCAGCCAAATTTGGCTCCAAGGGCTCGCCGCCAGTTAGTAGCTTCAATCCCGAGACACTACTCGCAGAAGCTTTTAATAACATACGCCACAATGTTGGCGTCGCCTGCATTATCGTAATCTGCTCGGTATCCAACAGTTCAGTAATCGCCAAAGGATCACTACACACAACGTCATCAGCAATATAGACAAACGCACCACATACCAACGGCAAGTACAATTCAAGTGCCGCAATATCAAAAGCAACGGTAGTTACAGCCAGCATTCTGTCTGCACTTTGCACCCTAGGCATGCGAGCCATTGATTGTAGGAAGTTTGCCAATGCATCGTGGCGTATCTCAACGCCCTTGGGTCGACCACTTGAGCCCGAAGTATAAATAACATAGGCACGTTGTTGCGGTGCGACACTGCGACTTGGCACGGTGTCATTGCAAGCACAAATCGACTCTGATTCACTGTCTAAATTGATACAAGGACAACCGTTGCTAAGCATTTCTTGAATGCTGCTACACTGCGCGTCACAGAGTACTAAATCGGTCTGAGAATCTGTCACAATATCTCTGACTCGCGCTTGAGGAAAAGTTAAATCCAATGGTAAGTACGCGGCACCTGTTTTGAGTATGGCCAACAACGTTACCAGCAACTCACAACTACGCATCATCGCCACAGCGACAAGACTCTCACTACTGATTCCTTGCTGAATTAAATAGTGGGCTAGCTGATTTGAACGTTGGTGTAAAACCTCATAGCTCAACTGTAAATCCGAATCCTGAACTGCAATGCGTTTAGCAGAAGTAAACACTTGCTCTTCAATCATATCGAGTAATGTTATGCCTGACTGTTCACTGTGCAATTTTGCAATTTGCTCAGTCACCAACATACGCTGTGCATCCTCATTTAGCAGGGCGTATGCGGTGCTAGATAACACTTGTTCTGGCTGCGCTTTAGCAAGTGTCGAAAGCCATGCCTGTGCATAGCTTTGCATCATAACTTCATCAAACTTGTCACTGTTAAAATCAAGTTCTAATAGCCAATTGTCACCGACGTTAAGAATATTACAGTTTAGATCAAAGTGACCGTAACGCGTGTGGGTACTGACAGGGCTCAGCTCAACACCGTGAAATTGTGGAAATTGAGTCACTCTATCTAAATTAAAAACGGTCGTGGGCAAAATAAGATTTTGATTTGTCAGTGCAGAATAAGGGAAGTTAGCGTGATCTAGTCCATGTAACATTTGAGATTGAACTTGTTTGATGACATCTGCAAAAGTGCTTTGTGGCAAAACACGCACAACCAATGGCATCATATTGGTGCAATACCCTACCAATTTTTGGTCCAATAATTCCACGTCATATTGCTTGGCCAATAGTTGACGCGCAGATACTGGTACGTTTACAGCTATCACTTGTTGCTGACTCAACTTATGCAACCACACCACGTATCCCGCCAATAACGTAGCAAACAGACCACAGCTTTGTGACTTAGCAAGTGCCGATATATTAGCAATGACTGTTGGAGGGATCCGCAAACTGAGTTGCTTAACTCCATAACCATTTTGCTCGAAAGTCTGTTGCTGCGTTGGTAAAACCAGTGCTTCACTGTCGGCTAGGTTATCTATCCAAAACTCTTGATCTGCTCGATACAGCTTAGATTGCCGGTAGGCAGCCAGCTCAAATGCGTAGTCTGCGTACTGTGGAAGATCTTCACACTCCTCAGCATCATCATTATAGTGGGCTGCGATTCTGTCGATAATGAGCTGTAGAGATAAGCCATCACTGACAATATGATGTGCAACAATGCTCAAATAATGCTGTTCTTCTTCAGCTTGCACGATAGCAAAGCGGCACAATGCTTGATGTTCAAAGTCAAATGGAGCATAGCGCCACTGCGTTAACTGCTGCAACGCTTCTGCCTCATTGAGACGCAATGATGTTATGACCTCTAATCGCGGCGCTGGACGCTCCGTGTGAGTCAATGCATCAATATCAACACCTAAACTCAGTATCGAAAATTCAGCAATCACGCGGTCAACAGCATGGCTTAGCTGGTCAATATTGACCATGCCACTTAGTTTAACGCTCGCCTGTAAATGATACGCTAAAGCCCCCTGCTCTGAACGCATTGCCAAGGCCAGCAACTGTTGTTGTGCCTCCGTCAGTGCAAAAGCGGTGTTACGCGACCTCTGTTCTGGTAACGCTTGCTCATTGCTAAAATAACCTGCGTTTTTTAACGCCAATGCACTGGCCTTAACAGCTGCAATTATCGCCTCAATATCTGCATCGCTGTGCGCTGCGCTGATGAAACAATTGCGGCCTTCCCAAATGAATACGCCACGATTAAGTAATTCATAAAAGAAAACATCGAGATTTTGTGCAAAGGTAAAGCGAAACAGAGATGTGTATGACTCGACGCCAATAGGAATGCCATGCTGGGTGAAAAAGTCATTGAGTGTGGTTTGCAGGTATGTAGTTTTTTGTGCCAATTGTGCCTGTAACTGCGGCCCTTGACGCTTAATTTCCTTGAGCACCGCAGCCGCACTGACCATACTTAACGGGTGCTTACAGAACGTCCCAGCGAAAAATGTTGTGTCCGCTTGCGGATATGAGTTATCGCCATATTGCCAATTACCACCATCAATACCATCCAAGTATTCCGCGCTACCAGCGACCACACCGATTGGCAATCCTCCTCCGACAATTTTCCCGTAGGTGGCCATGTCAGCTTGGATCCCAAGCAGCGCTTGAACACCTCCAGGGTGTGCACGAAACCCAGTGATCATTTCATCAAAGATTAACGCGATACCCAGTTCCTTCGTTAATTCTCGAAGCTGCTTTACAAAGGCAAAAGGCTGTAAAGCAGGGTGGCGGCTTTGTACCGGCTCTACTAAAACTGCAGCAATACACTCAGCGTGTTCACGGATCTGCGCTAAAGCCGATTGTTCGCCATAATCTAACACCAGATTACCGCTTATTGCACCAGCTTGAACACCTGAGCACATCGGCTCTACTCCGGAACCATCAGGTGCATGGGTCGCAAGCGTACCATCGTAATGCCCATGATAAGACCCTGAAAATTGTACAATGCGATCTCGCTTTGTTTTGTTTCTCGCTAATCGCACCGCTGTCATGACTGCCTCTGTACCCGAGTTACAGAACGTTACGCGTTCCAGTCCAGTTAACTCTACGACGAGTTCAGCCACTTCGCATGCCGCAGGGCTAGCGAGTCCAAGCTGCATTCCATTGTCCAACTGTGCCACCAGTGCAGCATTCACAAACTCTGGCTTATGGCCAAATAAATTGACCCCAAAGTCCATCGTAATATCTATGTACTCGTTGTCGTCTATATCCCAGATCCGTGAACCTTCACAACGCTTGGCAAAGACTGGGTAGAGCATTTCCTTGCTCGATAAACGAAATCCAGCCGAAGCACGACAATCGGCTAGGTGCTTACGATGGGCAGCCACTAACTGCTTTGAACTCGACGTTTTTTCGCAGTAATGTTCACAAAGTGTTGTGGCGTGCGTCTTAACTTCAAAAGAGCTAGTTACAGCCTGAAGCTGCTTTTGTTGAAACCCAGGTAAAATAGTCTGAGTAGGCTGTTTGCTGGCCGCTGGCGATGTATTGCTCTTTTGCAGTATCGGCATTTCGTCTTGAGACTTAACCAAATCATGATCGCTGGTTGCCTGATTAGTCAGCCACCGTAATTGCTGTGCGGTTACAGTTTCTACTCCCAGCCTTGCAATTTCGTTGGTAATCGATGCCGCAGCTTGAAGCTGCGCATGACAAATAGCGGCAATTAGCCCTTGCTCTGTTTGGTGAGGCTGTTTTAACTCGTTTAATTCATTGTAAGTTGCTGCTGCCGTGTGTTGGGGCTGAGCAACCACAGTTGATACTTTCAGATAGTCACTGTGTTCAATAACATGCTCAACTAATAACTCAACGCAGCTCAATTCTTCATAAAACTGTCTAACACTAAATTCCAAATCAAACTGTTTCTCATAAGTGCGGACGGCGCGCATTATCATCAACGAATCAACACCCATCTCTAGCAGCGGCATGCGAGTGTCGATTTGCGTAGCAAGCATCCCAAGTTCATTGGCTAATGTATCAAGTACAAACTCTAAGATGGCGGCTCGCCGTGTATCTTCATCCGCGGACTCAAAACCTGCCGTCGATGATGCTGGTGTTTGCTTAACTGATTTTTGCTTTGCATCAGAGATCCAATGACGAGAAGGCTCAAAAGGATAAAGTGGTAGTGGCACTCTAGGTAGCTGTAAATCTTGCAACACCTGATAGATGTGCTGCCAATTCAACTTGTAACCGACTTCACACAAGCTCGCCACATCTGCAGCTAATCTTTCGTTGTCACTTCCAACTGCATTTAAAACATTTAAATACAGTGCATCAACACGTGGTAGGTTTTCTTGAAGCAGCGCATTTAGAATTGGTTTTGGTCCCATTTCCAAAGTGACAAAGGACTCTAATGCACTTAACTCATTTATACATGATGCAAATCGAACGGGCTGAACAATTTGCTCTACCCAATAATTGGCAGTAGTTAATGCTGTATGCTCTACCTCCCCTGTTTGAGAAGATACGAACTTGTATTTAGGCTGATTAAAAGTGACTTTATCAGCTACTTGAGAAAATTGAGGTAATACTGGTTCCATTAATGGTGAATGGAATGCACGTGCGGTATTTAGGCTCTTAAACCGGATCTTGCTTTGTTCAAGCGCTTGGCAAATTGTACCCATCGCTTGGTCACTGCCAGAAAATACCACACCGGCTTCACCATGATATGCCGAAATAGCAGCCTCTGCCGTAAAAGGTTGAATAAGTTGCTGCGCAAACTCACTGGAACACCGCGCCGCGACCATTGTCCCTTGCGCCGGGAGTTGTTGCATCAACTCTGCGCGTGCCGCCAACAATTCAATACACGCTGGTAACGACATAACTTCAGCGATACATGCCGCAGCATATTCACCAACGCTATGACTGATCAGTAAATCAGGTTCGATGCCTAAACTTTGCCACAATTTTGCCAAAGCATACTCAACTGCGAATACACTCAATTGTGCCCAGCGGGCTTGATGTATCAAGCCCGCTTTGTCACCTTGGTATAAAACATCTAGCAAGCGCTCCTCAAAATGCTCGCTCAGTAACGTATCGCATTCTTCAATTGCAGCCTTGAAAACCGCTTGGGTATCATAAAGGGATTTACCCATATCTGGATACTGCGCCCCTTGGCCGGTAAATAAAAACACAACTTTAGGCGCAGAGCCATTAAATATGCTCTTCCCTTGTTTCTCGAGTTTGGCAGGGTCATTTAAAGAGTGTAAATGCTGCAGTAGGTCTTCTTTACAGGTACCATAAAAAGCTTGCTTTACTCCTGTGGAAGGGAGGCTGTCAGCACAGTTGTAAACTAGAGTATTAAACGTTTGTTTATCGGCGTCTGCTAAACGTTCTCCATAACGCTTGGCCAACCTTGCCAGCGAACTTGCTGTTTTCGCACTCAATGGCAAGACATAAAATGGTGGATCTTGGCAAAGTACCGCGTGCTCGTGCTTATTCACAGGTGCAGATGCACAAATCACATGTGCGTTGGTGCCACCAAAACCAAACGAACTCAGGCCTGCAATTGCTGCGCTATTTACTGGCTTTGGCCAAGAGGCGAGTGTGCTGGGTACTTTTATTGAAAACTTATCCCAAGCGATATGCGGATTGAGCTTGCCCACGTAACGCTGGGGGGGGACTTGTTGATGCTCAAAACACAGTAGTGTTTTTATTAAGCCAGCCAGCCCAGCAGCAGACTCAAGGTGTCCTATATTGGCCTTAACAGAGCCAACCCAAAGCGCTTCTCCTTGTCTTTTTTCACCATATACCTGCTGAAGTGCCGATACTTCAATTGGATCACCAAGCTCAGTGCCTGTTCCATGTGCTTCTACGTATTGCACTTGCTGCGGCGAAACCTGTGCACTGTCGAGTGCCGCACGAATTACATCCTGCTGCGCGCGCCCATTTGGCGCTGTAATCCCATTGCTGCGACCATCTTGATTCACCGCACTACCTTTGAGCACACCATAAATCACATCATGGTCTTGCAAGGCCTGCTTTAAAGGCTTCAACAATACTGTACCGACGCCCTCACTTCGCACATATCCATTTGCATGCGCTGAAAACGTTTTGCATCGACCATCATTGGCCAGCATCTGCGCGTTATCACATGCTGCGCTTACTTCATCGCTCAGGATCAAATTGACGCCGCTCACCATAGCCATAGGAATTTGACCTGAACGAACCGCCTGCATGGCATGGTGCAGTGCAACCAGTGAAGAAGAGCATGCCGTATCGATTGCAAGACTTGGACCGGTAAAATTATAAAAATACGATAATCGATTTGCAGCAATACTTAACGCTGTGCCTGTACCAAGGTAAGCGTGGCTTTTTTGACTTTGTTGAGAAAGTGAAAAGTAATCGCTTTGCGAGATCCCGACATACACACCAACCCGCTGGCCAGCTAACGTAGAGGGCACATACCCAGCTGATTGAATTGCATGATAGCTATTTTCTAACAACAACCTTTGCTGGGGGTCAATATGGCTGGCTTCACTGGGTGCAATACCAAATAATGCATGGTCAAAAAGCTCTATTTCAGACAGATATCCACCAAACCGCTCACTATTAATGTCCTGTCCTAACGCTTTGCGTGTCTCGCTAGGTAATGAAATGGCGTCACTGCCCGACTCAAGTAACTGCCATAATGCTTCTGTATTTTCTGCATGTGGGTAACGACATGCCATACCAATCACAGCAATGTCATTCGACTGTGCCTTCGAGTTTTCTTGGTAAGGAGCTTGATTTGCAGGCATTGCGCCCTGCGTAGTACCACGCTCTCCAGTTTGAACTGATGTATTTAATCGCACCTCTGTGACGCCATCCAGCGCTTTACATACTTCTTCAAATTGGCATAAATACTCCGCTAGCTGGTTGATGCTTGGATACTCGTACAAAACGGTCGACTCCAGCTCAATACCGTGTAGCTCCATCAGTTCGCCAGAAATACGTACAGCTTTCATCGAGTCCACACCCAAAGACAAAAAGGAAGCATCTAGCTCCAATGACGCAGCTTCGACCCCCACTTCTGACGCAATAACTTGCTGCAGCAGCGCGCAGGCCTTTAACAAACGTACCTGTTGACTATCGCTTGAATTGCCAGTTGACTCAGCGGGCTTTTGTGTTTTGACTTCTTCTTTATCCTTGTGCGCTGCCAAAGGTTCAAAACGTGCTTCAAGGTATTGTTTTCTGTTTTCTTGGCGTTGGATTTTACCACTGGAGGTTTTGCATACTCGACCAGGCTTTATCAATAAAACGTCATAAGGTGTAATGCCATGCTGCTCGACAATTGCGGCAGTGATATTGGCAAAAACGCTTTCTGCGTCTAGCTTTCGGATTGCTGTGCGTTTAACTTGTTGCACAATCACTAGACGCTCTTCGTCGCCCACAGTAATGGAAAATGCGGCGCCGCCATTTGCATCAAGTGCGGGGTCAGACTCACTGACCGAAAGTTCAATGTCTTGTGGGTAGTAGTTTTTTCCTCTAAAGATCAACACATCTTTAGAGCGGCCCGTCACAAATAGCTCTTGATGGTGTAAAAAGCCAAGATCTCCAGTGCGTAAATAAGGCCCATCTTCTTCCCCTGCGATATACGCATCAAAAATTTCTGTGCTTAGTTCTGGTTTGTTCCAGTATCCCTTTGCAACACTATTTCCTTTTACCCAAATCTCGCCAATTTCTCCATCTAAACAACGCTGCTTAGTCTCAGGACAAGCAATTGTAATCTGGTGATTTTGCCAACTATGGCCACTTGAAACGGCGTAGTAATAATCACCATCATTGATAAATGCAGCATCTGCGGGTGACGTCTTTACCTGTGCACGGTTTTGCAACATGACTTTACTATCGAGGCAAAGTATCGTTGGCTTTTCAAGAATGTTACCACCCGTAGCAAATAGGGTGGTTTCAGCCATACCATAGCAAGGGGCTAGGCTTTCCCGGCGAAAACCGCATTGTTTAAACTTCTGATAAAAGCGCTCTAACGTGCTTGCTCTGACTGGCTCTGCACCATTTAACGCCGATTGCCAATGAGATAAATCCAATTCAGCTAGTTGCGCTTCCGTTATCGTATCAACACATAAGTCATAGGCAAAGTTGGGGGCACTGGATGTTACTCCTTTAAATTCACTCAAGAGTTTTAACCAGCGAAACGGCTTTTGTAAAAAGTAGGTAGGGTTCATCAAGCAAGCAGTGGCGCCAATATAAACAGGTTGCAATATTCCAAAAATGAGACCCATATCATGAAAATGAGGTAGCCAACTCACAATCGGAGTGCTTTCATCATGGCCAAATGCCACTTTCATCATTTCTTCGTTATCTACAATGTTGCCATGACTTACCATCACTCCTTTGGGTGCGCCTGTAGAACCTGAGGTATACTGCAAAAATGCCAATTCATGGGGTTCAGCTTGCGACACCTGCCAGTTTTTTGGAACCTCATTTTGTATCGAGTCTGTTGCAAATAATGCCAAATTGTTGAGGCTTGTTTCGGCTTCAAATAGTGGCCTCGCTATGGCATTGACTTTTTCGCTTGTTAATACCCCTTTCGCACCTGCATCAAAAATAATGCTCCTCAATCGCGCTATGTTCTGATTTTTTTTAGGAGGATAAACAGGTACTGCGACGACACCCGCATACAAACAAGCGAAGAATGCCTCAACAAATTCAAATCCAGAATTATAAAGTAATAGAGCTCTATCACCTTTTTCAAAGTGAAGGCTAAGCTGCGCGGCGATTTGCCGAGCGCGATAATCTAATTGTTGATAAGAAAGCGTTTTACCAGGTTGGTCGTCAGAGAAAAAGTAATGAAAAGCGGTATCGTCGCCACGCGTTTTTGCCAATGTAACTAATGCAGTCACTAAGTCTGTTTTCATGCCATGCCCGCAACAAGAGTGATTAATTGATCTCTCAGTTAAGAGCTAGGTCGACGTACTAAGTTGGAGGTTTCGCAATTAGGTACTTGTTCGCAATCCTAGCTTTAACCATTAAAATTGAATAAATATAATCAATTCAAAATTCACAACGAACAAACCGAACTGTGCACTACCTTGTTTGGTCACCAGTAAGGGCGTTTAAGTTGTAAATTAACATGGCTGATCAACTAAAATTCGAATTGAATTTAGTTAAAAAACTGCGCCAAAACCCACAAAAAAGAAATAAATAACAAAAACTTAATGTAGGCCCAATAAAAGAAAATACTACTCACGCAGGCACGACAACTAGACTACAAAATACAATACCTAGAATACTGAATATTCTTTTTTTTAAAAAATACTGTGTTTATGATGCTAACACACAAAACAAAAAAATAAATCAAAATTACTTAAAATTAACATTGACTTAATTTTTGACACCGAACAACACAGAGGTTTATTGTGTTTTCCTTATGAACACTACCCAATTCGCCAAATGGGGTAAATTACCCGCCATTACACCAATCAATACAAATAGGAACACGTACATCAAGACAGTATCGTTGCATTGGCTCGTATAATAACCATATAGGCTCAGTATGAATTCTTTTTGACTGATAAATAGAGCCATCTAACTCATGAATATAAAACGCTTAATCAATCTTTTTGATAAGCTAATTGTACACACCATCAGCCCATTACTAAGCAACCGGCAACACACAACAACACACTCATGGGGTTTGCTTTGACGATTCTCCCGCTCACATCTTGTGATTTAAACTATACTTAGCTCGAAGGTAGCCAGCACAGAAACATTGTTAGCGAGCGTTTAGCTGGTGTTATTGTTCTAACAGGAGTGTATACGCACATTCAACAGTAGCAAATTAAAGGACTAATGATTAAGTGATAGAGAGTATCGCTGGTCACTAACTGAGTGCTGAAGGACTAATAATGGATAAAGCGCGTTCTATAAACCTCAAATTTTGGCTAACCTTGATCTCTACATGCTGTGCTGCAATTTTCGCACTGTCGTTGATCCTATTTAGCTTTCAGGTGAAGAAGGACTTTTTGATAGAGGATACTCAAGCACATTTATCAACAACGCTGTCCCACACCATAAAAAGCCTTGAAGTAGCACCACAAATATCAACACTTAGCAGTATTATCACAAGCACATTGCATGTTCAGCAGTTTTCGCAAGTCATCGTCACCGATAAGCAGTTGAACATTTTGTATAGTTCAACGCCTAATCAAATTGGGGCAAATGCGTTGACGCTATTTCCCAGAATCTCAAATAATCTGGTTGGGCTCTCAAAAGAAGTTCCAATAAAGCATTTGTATAACACACAGCATGCGCTTTTCACTAGTTTCGGAAAAATTCATCATGCAGGTGCCCAAGATGATAACGCCAACTCCCGACCTTTCCTTATAGTCACTCAATATTCATTGTCTGAGAAAATAAACAACCTGTATACACACTACAATCACAACGTGTGGATTGTTATTGCTGCGGTACTGGCGATTTCCCTACTGGCAATTACCATCAGCTATCACTTTATTCACAAACCCATTGCTGTTTTGCTCGAACTCAGTGATCGGCTAGCCGATTTTAAGTTCAACCATGCGACCCATGTAACCGGGAGTGGTGAGTTAAAGCGACTGTCAGACAATTTGCACAGTGCTTCAAATACACTGCAACAAGGGTTTGAGCAAAAAAATCAAGCTCAGCAAAGCGCTCTGGAAAAGCAAAGTGTGTTAGAAGGCATTTTTTCAGCGCTACCGGATATTTTCTTTATTGTGGACAAAACAGGTAAGATTTTGGAATGCCATTATGGCAGTAACGGCACAATGAATATTCCAAAAATGCCATTTATAGGTCAAAAACTCATTGATGTTTTGCCCGCTCATGCGGCGAAGCATTTTACCAAAGCAATTTCAGCCACAGAGCAAAGCGGGCAGCTCACCCAAATTGAATACCGAATCGACGCCGACGATGTTATAAAGCACTTTGAAGCGCGCCTAAGTGCCATTCCCGAATCCCATAAATTGGTCGTCGCAGTGCGTGATATTACGGATAAAAAACGCCAAGAAGAGGTGATATTACATCATGCTTTTTACGATACATTGACCCAATTACCAAATCGTTTTCTCGCGCTTGATAGGCTTCAGCAGATGATCCATGAAGCTAAGCGAAATCAACAGTTAATAGCGGTTGGGTTTATCGATCTAGATGATTTTAAAAAAGTAAACGACTCAATGGGCCATGAGGTGGGCGATAAACTATTGGTGCACTCAGCCACAATTTTGAAAAACGCCTTGCGCAAACACGACACTGTGGCTCGGCTTGGAGGAGACGAGTTTATTGTTTTGCTCGGAGATATCACCGATCAGCATCACATATCCGCCATCGCAACTAAGTTGGTACATCTTTTTCGTTCACCTTTTGAAATAGACGATCGTTCTTTTACAATTTCCCTAAGCTTGGGCTTAGCTGTGTTTCCAAATGACGCGACAACCCCGAATGAATTGCTACGCAAAGCTGACTCAGCTATGTACAGTGCAAAACAACTTGGTCGTAACACCTTTTCATTTTTCACCGAAAGCATGAGCCAAGATTTAAATAGGCGCTTAATGCTTGAAGAGAAAATGCGTTTGGCGTTAACCAATGAACAGTTTGAGGTCTATTTTCAACCTCAATATGATTTGAGCAGCCAATATGTCGTAGGCGCCGAAGCGTTGCTGCGCTGGCATGATGATGAATTAGGGTGGATATCGCCTGGCGAGTTTATACCACTTGCCGAGCAAACGGGTTACATCATAGAGCTAGGACAATTTGTTTTAGAAACGGCAATCAAGCAGATCCACAACTTGCAAATAACTCTGAGCACACCTTTTCGTATCGCGGTTAACTTATCGCCAAGGCAATTCAAAGACCCCAGTTTAGTTAATACCATAAGCCACTTAATCAGTGAGTTTAAAATCGACACTGCTCTACTAGAACTAGAAATTACCGAAGGCGTATTACTCAGTGGCGATGAGCTCGTCAGAGATGCCCTGTTTGAGCTACACCAACTGGGGATTCTCATCTCAATGGATGACTTTGGTACAGGTTACTCCTCTCTTAACTATTTACGGCAATATCCATTCGACGTGTTGAAAATAGATCAAAGTTTTATTTTCGATATGAATACCAGTGAGCAAGTGCAACAGCTGGTTAATGCGATCATCGTCATGTCGCATAATTTAGGTATAAAAGTGATCGCCGAAGGTATAGAAACACAACTACAATTAGAGACCTTGGCCGCAATGAATTGTGACTTTGGTCAAGGCTACTTTTTAGGTAAACCTATGTCAAAAATTGATTTTGAGGCGTGGTTGACGCAATATGCTCTTCAACCGTTGAATATTGAGAATAAATCCTTGTCGATACAAGACTATTAAAATGAATATGTTAGTATTGGGAAGTAGTGTAAGGATTTAGAAGATGAATATAGAACTACTTGTTAGTAAAGCGAAACAGGTCTGCGATAACCGCGGAGCCCGTTTTACACCGATTAGAGAAAAAGTATTTCGATTGCTCGCGACAAAACAAGGTGGCGTAGGTGCATATGATCTGTTAGAAGAATTAAAATTGACAGAGGCCAGTGCTAAACCTGCAACCGTGTATCGTGCGCTGGATTTTTTGGCTGAACTTGGTTTCATCCATAAAATTGAAAGCACTAACTCGTTTATGCTGTGTCACCATTTTGATCATATCCATCCAGTTCAATTGTTGATCTGTGATAGCTGTGGACATGTGCAAGAGCTGCACTCTGGTGCAATTTCTCACGAATTGAATAACTTATCAGCAGAAAAAGGCTTTAAAGTTAAAGCACAGACGATTGAAGCTCACGGGCTTTGCGAAAAGTGCCAACAGTAGTGCAGCTGGTAAAAAAGCCACTACACTTAAGACAATGACTGCAACAATGAATAAAACAAGGGAACAATAATATGAATGTTGAGTTCATCAACCCTTTTTTATCTTCACTAATAAATGTATTAGCTACAATGGCACAAACTGAGCTCACGCCAGGGAAGCCAAAGATAAAAAAAGATGAAGTCGCCAGAGGAGATGTGTCGGGACTAATTGGTATGGTTGGCCCGCAAACCAAAGGTTCTTTTTCAATTACTTTTGACGAAAGCTTAGCACTGGCCATTATGGAAAGAATGCTAGGTGAAAGACCTGACGGTATTAATGAAGAAGTAACGGACATGGTAGGCGAAATCACCAATATGGTTACTGGCGGAGCCAAAAACCTACTAGGTGAAAAAGGTTATGATTTCGACATGGCGACCCCATTGGTTGTTTCGGGACCAGGGCACACCATTACACATAAATGTGAAGGCGCAAAAATCATTATGCCATTCACATCTGATGATGGTAACGCAAACATAGAGGTCAGCTTCGATAAACTATGAGTTGGCACCAAACAGTAATCACGTTGAGGCCTCGAGCTCGGGGCTTTCATCTCGTTGACGATGAATTACTCACACACCTTCCTCAATTGGGCTATTACAAAGTCGGCCTATTACACCTATTTATTCAACATACCTCTGCCAGTCTCACAATAAATGAGAATGCTGACCCTACTGTAAGAATGGATATGGAAAGCCACTTTAACCACTACGTGCCACAAAATCAAAGCTACTACAGACATGATTATGAGGGCGATGACGATATGCCAGCGCATATCAAATCCAGTACACTGGGTTGTGAGGTAACAATTCCAATTTACCAGGGCACTTTAAAGCTTGGAACTTGGCAAGGTATCTATTTAGGCGAACACAGAGATCATGGTGGGCCTCGCAAAGTTGTGGCAACCATGCAAGGGCAGCTCCTTGAGTAATAAATGTTGTTAAGTTGCCCTTAACTTTGGTTACCCGTCAGCCTGATAGTCATAGCTAACGCGCGGTGTAATGTTACAGAGTAGCTCATATGGAATAGTGTCTGCACAAATTGCAATTTCCTCTACGGGCAAACTAGGCCCCCACATTTCCACTTCATCACCAACATGAATACTCTTGTCATTGCTGCCTATATCCACGGTAATCATGTCCATGGATATGCTACCTACGATACCGTATCGTTCACCTTTAATAACCACAGGTGTCCCCTCTCTCGCATGGCGAGGATACCCATCGCCATAACCCATAGCAACCACTGCAAGTGTCGTATCTTCTTTACAGGTCCAACGACCGCCATATCCTATACGGTCACCAGACACAACGTGCTTAATTGCAATAACACGAGTTTTTAGACGCATCACTGGCTTCAATGCATGATCGACACCAACGCAATCAAGCATAGGCGATACACCATATAGCATGAGACCTGAGCGTACCCAGTCAAAATGCGCATCAGGCCAACCAATAATACCAGCGGAGTTGGCCAAGCACAGCGCGTCACTCTGACCTTTGACCAATTTGGTAAAAGAGGCGATTTGCAGGGCGGTAAAGTGATTGTTGAGATCGTCAGCACAAGGAAAGTGGGTCATCAACTTAGTATCAGCTTTAACATTCGGAGATTGTTTAAGGCGAGTATAAAACTCCTCAAATTGTTCAGGCTCGATACCTAAGCGATGCATGCCTGTATCTATTTTCAGCCATACCGATATCGGTGCTTCTAACTGGCAAGCTTCAATAGCAGCGAGCTGATTTTCATCATGAACAACAGTCTCAAAATTATTGGCCAATAAAATAGGCAGATCACTTGAATCAAAAAAGCCCTCTAGGAGAATAATAGGCTTTGTCAGGCCGCCCGCCCTAAGTGCTAAAGCCTCATCTATACGAGCAACAGCAAACGCATCTGCCCCCTGTAAGCACTGCGCAATTTTCACTAACCCGTGCCCATAGGCATTGGCTTTCAGTACCGCCATCACTTTTGAAGACGGCGCCATTTGTTTTACGATAGCCAAATTATGTCGCAGCGCGTTAATATCTATTTCGGCTGTTGCTAAACGCATTTTAATACCCTTATTTATTTGGGCTTAATACTCATCATCCAGTGCAGGCCCAGCATAATTGTCAAAACGTGAGTATTGACCTTGGAAGGTTAACCTGACCTTACCAATTGGACCATTACGCTGTTTACCTATAATTATTTCTGCAGTACCTTTATCTGGACTATCATCGTTATATACTTCATCTCGATAGATAAACATAATTAAGTCGGCATCCTGCTCGATCGATCCCGATTCCCTCAAGTCAGAGTTTACAGGTCGCTTATCTGCACGTTGCTCTAGAGTACGATTTAGCTGTGAAAGGGCAATAACTGGACATTCGAGCTCTTTTGCCAGTGCTTTTAATGAGCGTGAAATTTCCGCGATTTCTAGAGTACGATTGTCAGACAAACTTGGTACTCGCATTAACTGCAAATAGTCAACCATGATCATACTGATACCACCATGGTCTCGTGCAATACGGCGTGCTCGCGAGCGCACATCTGTTGGCGTTAGGCCTGATGCATCATCAATGTACATCTGGCCTTTTTCCATCAACAGCCCCATAGTTGAAGAGAGCCTTGCCCAGTCGTCATCATCTAATTGACCGGTTCTCACTTTGGTTTGGTTGATGCGGCCAAGTGATGCCAACATCCTCATCATAATCTGTTCGGAGGGCATCTCTAAAGAATAAATAAGTACAGGCTTGTCTTGTGTCATCGCAGCATGCTCTGCCAAGTTCATTGCAAATGTCGTTTTACCCATTGAAGGACGCGCTGCAACGATAATTAGATCCGAAGGCTGCAAGCCCGCCGTCATTTTGTCTAAGTCTGAATAACCCGAACTCACACCTGTCACACCATCCTGCGGAGACTGATACAATTCTTCAATTTTATCTATGGTTTTTTCCAAGATGCTGTGAATATTTTGAGGTCCTTCAGTACTCTTACTGCGTTGTTCAGCAATTTTGAATACTTTACTTTCAGCAAGGTCTAATAGGTCATGACTTGTGCGACCTTCAGGGTTAAAGCCCGCCTCCGCGATTTCATTGGCAACAGAGATCATTTCTCTTACTACCGCCCTTTCACGCACAATACTGGCATACGCATCAATATTGGCAGCACTGGGGGTATTTTTTGCGATTTCAGCTAAATATGCAAAACCACCGATAGAATCGAGTTGGTTATTCTTCTCAAGGTTTTCAGAAATCGTTATTAAATCAATTGGCTGACCAAGCTCAACGAGTTTAGTCATGGCTTCAAAGATCAGTTTATGTGTGCGGGTGTAAAAGTCTTGAGCAACGACAAGCTCTGCTACGCGGTCAAATGCTTGGTTATCGAGCATCAGACCACCCAAAACAGACTGCTCTGCTTCAATTGAATGTGGAGGAACTTTTAGTGTATCGACTTGTTGATCAGGTTTGGCCATATTACGACAAAAACAAATGAGTGGATTTGTTATTGTAACCCTAAATCAAAAAAAACTGAATGCTGATTAGTTGTCTAAAGCTATACAAGGAAAAGGAACAACCTGTTCACACAGGTCGTTCCGCTCAATTAATTCTTTTTCAGAGCGATACGTCCGCTGACCGTATCAATTTCAACGTCTGCATCCCCACCTGCTATACTAAACTCTAGCTCACGAGAAGGACCATACTTCGCTTTTTTAACTTTGTCACTGCTTAGCTCATTAATGATTTTTCCACCTGCATGGGCATCAATGTCAAATCGCGCAGAAAGATCTTTCGGAAAATATAAATCGACATCACCACTGACAGACTCAAGATTCATCCTTGCATTTGGCAACAGTTTCTTGGTGCGGATTTCAATTTCCCCATTTACCGTATTCAACCTAAGCTCTTGTAATTCAGCGATTTCAAATTCGACCTCTCCATTGACATTTTCGAGCCTGATCTCTTTGGCTGAAGTGTTGCTCTCTATAGATCCATTTACGGCATTAAAACGCAACTTTCCCGCAGAGCCCATATCCTCTATATCACCATTGACAGTCTCATATCGTACGCGGCCGCTTAAATCCTTGCCATCAATATTGCCATTCACGGTTTCCAACCTTACCTTACCTTCAATTTGGCTCGCTTTAATATCTCCATTAACCGTTTTGATAAACGCGCCAGCCAGAAGCTGAGACACTTCGATATCAACTTGGACTCCCTCGAACACCAACTCACTTTGCCGTGGCATGAAAATAGTTAATTCAGACCCTTCATGTTGACGGCCCCACCCTTTAACACGAGAAGGCATCTCTACAATAAATTCTGTTTTGCTACCATTATTGACAAGCTTGAAGCCTTTAGCCGCTTCGTCTAGTTCTCCTTCAACTTTAAATTTGCCCTTGTCCCACGTTTTGATAACGACATTACCACGCTGGTTTTCGATAAATACTTTGCCATCTTGCTCAATATCAATCTCTTTATTAATTTTCTCGCCAGCCAGTACCGCTGCGGGCAACAATGCCAAACTCAATATAATTGCTTTCATCCTACTTCTCCTAAATCTGTTGCCAACGGGGTTGATGCACCCGGTTAATTAAATCTAATTGCTGCTGATAAACTTGCGCCAACATTTGCAGTAACGCGGCGTTTTCGGGGTCGTTTTCTAGCGCCGTTTTAATCGCTTGTTCTGCTTGCTCTAATTCTTGCAACTGTACTTGCCAATCATTGGTCAGCGCAGGCTGAGAACCGTACTGCACAAGTAGAGTCTGCTTTTGCTGTTCGAAGTAAGCGCTCATTTGCACTACGGGGTTTTGCTCTGGTGGCTTCATACTAAAATACACCGCGCACATACCAATAAGTGTTGAAGCAGCAATGGCAGAGAGATTTCGCCATGCCCCACTGCGCGTTGCTCGACTTTCACTATCAATACTAGAGTGAGGCGCGGAGTTAATGGCTTTTTCAACGCCAGGCCAAAGCGACTTTTGAGGTTCTGGCATTTGTTCTGGATTGTTTTTTTGCTCCAACCCCTTCGCTAAAAACTCGTCAAAGTTCGATTTAGTCATTTTCATACCACTCCTGTAACAACTTTTTGGCTCTGTGATACTGAGATTTACTCGATCCAACCGCCATCGATAGCATAGTTGCAATTTCTTCGTGTCTGTACCCTTCAACTGCGTGTAACACAAACACCAATCGTGCTCGCTCAGGCAATCGTAATATCAACTTATCCAACCCATTCAAGTCCCCACACAAAGCTATACCCGCTTCATCCATACCACTATTCTCAATGCTAACAACCTTTTGTAGCCAGTTTTTATGCTTACGCAGATAACTAATAGCAATATTCGAGGTCACACTGTGAAGCCAAGTGGTGAAACGTGACTGCCCATTAAACTGAGAGATTTTGTGCCACAACTGTACAAACACCTCTTGGCAAGCATCTTCCGCATGTGCTTGGTCAGCAAGTAGCCTCAAGCACAGCGCATATACGCGCCGATGACACTGTTCATACAACGCGGCAAAAGCAACCTGATCTCCCTGCTGAGTGCGCAGCACTAGCTCGTCAAGCGTATCGTCTGCAAATGCGTTTTGTGCATCAACCAACATATTTAAATTCCTTTACTACAAGGCGAAGATGATGACATATCTCTCCAAGAAAAAAAGCAATAACCAAATAAAATCAAAGTTTAATGCAGTCACTTTTTCATGTTTTATGTGGAGAATTCACCCGCCATTGCAGTGTTTTTATTTAATTAATGAGACGCAAACGAAACAGAAAAGGTTTAAAGGGAATTAAAAAGTTTTTGATTAGCTAACTTGGGAGGCCAAAATAAAGAAAGGAATTGGTCACTACAGCTTCCAGCAATACAAACTTTACTTTGCATTGCCGGACGTTTCATCGGTATTACTAAATGCTTCAGGGTGTTTATATCGCCAGCCATCAAACTTCAATTGAGCCGGTGTTTTTACGGTTCCGCCACTGCCTATTTTCAGGTTTTTCAATGCTTCATCAAAATGTACACCACTGCCACCATGCGCTTCGATTGTGGCACCTCGAACGGTACCAAAAAACTGACCACTCCCCGTCATCGAAATAGAAGTTAAAGGTGCATAGATAACCGCATATAATGAAGAGGTACCACTCACTTTGACGCCAGGCTTATTCTTTTGACTCGGATCATTAGGATCAGCCTGATACGATGAAAAAATACTAAACGTGCCCCAACCACTGGCTGTGATACCAGGTTTTTCAGTGACAATTTGTGCGCTGGCCCCTAAGTTGACTTTACCTGTTACAAAGATAGTCAGGCTAGACTTTTCTTTGATTATCAGCCTGCTGTTTCCGCCCATGGTAAAATCACCATCAACTAACCAGACTACGTCACCGCCTTTGATTGAACCACCATCAATAACAACGACACCATCACTGCCAATGTTGACATTTTTCATACCAAAAGCATATTCAGTGTCTGGCGTACTTGCCCTGTCGTGGTTCTGCTTATTGGTATCAAACAGATAGATATTCGTTGCTTGCGCGTTGAGCGAAGAACCATCCCCTCCTTTTGTATAGTTGCCAATGTGGGGCGTAAATTTGTACTCCTGTTGAGCACCAACTGTGAAGTCTAGATAACTGTTATTTTCATCAATCACATTCGGCATATTCGCTGGTAATGCCAGCGGATCACACTCTTTGTCTGGGTTTGTGGGGTCGTAATCAGGAGAAGTTGGGTCGTACACTCGCACCGCTTCAACATTAGGGTTTACATTAAACTTCGCAGCTGAGTAGTTGATTCCATCTTGCGAGTGCTCGGTGGCCTCTTCAAACTTACCTGTGCCACCATATTGGATATCTAGTGCTTCTTTTTGTTCATTGAGAATATCGGCTCCCCACAGCATTTCGACGTTACCGTTAGCGCGTACAACACCAGAAATATCACCACCTCGGTGCGTCACAAAGCCTTGTGTCAATACATTGCCTTGAACTCGCAATCCACCGCCATAAGAAATATCGATACCCGTATTAGACTGCACATCACCAATAACTGGAGAGGACCCCTTTAGATATAAAATTCCCGATGCTTTTACATCCCCTTCAATGGGTGAATGACCAGATAACACCACATCGGCATCACCAATCACCGTGTTTACATCACCATTACTAGAGCGTGTTGCATCGTATGTTCCTTTTGAAGAATCATAACTGTCAACCAAGCCACTACCGGATAGGTTTACCCCCTTGCAGCCAGTCACCGCATTTTTAAAGGTTGGCTCTAGGACGGCTTCAGTGTAGGTAAAAACCGCAACCATATTATTGGCTGCATTAAGCGCATATTTTTGGCCCAAACTTGCAATTTCAATGCTTGTAGTACCATCGGCATTCGTAACAATTGAGTGCTGAGTTGCAAACTTACCCCTGCCATATTCTCTATTAGCATCATCATTGAGCCCAGGTATTGCAGCTATAAGCTGTTCCGCCGTAGCGTCCGAGTTATTCGCGATGTAATCATTCAAATCATCAGCACTAGCAAAGACGCCTTTTTCAGCTTGAAGTCTGGCATTAAGGTCTTTTTGGAAGTTGCCACTCAGACGCTCTTGTACCAAGGTATCTTTCATCGACGTGAACACAACCACACTCGCCATCGTGCTTAAAAGCATGACTTTGACAAGAGTAAAACCTGATTGTCTTACAAAACGTTGCATCGATTGTCAGTCCTAAGTTGGATTTCGCCAAACGGCTTTATCAAGCACTAAGCGGCTAGCCGCAATATCAATTTGAATACCTGTTTCAAATTGCTTTGGAATATTCTCTGGGGTCACAGAAATACTGACCAAGATCCCTGAACTCTTGAACGTCAGTGATTGTATGCCCCTAAGTAATTGAACCGGCCCATTGCCAATATCACACGTTAAATAGCCACTGATCAGGGTATAAACTTCTGAGTATGCAGCATTGGGAATACTGCCATCACAAGCCAACATCCCTGCACCTTGATGAACAGTCAATACTGTGAACTTATTTGAGATCTCATTGGAGACTTCGGGAAACTTGTTGGTTTGCTTAATACTGCGAGTCAAAGCTTGGCTGGTGTAACGCACAACTTCCTGCGCGTGTGATAGCTCTTTACTCGCCACCACTGTGCTTTTAATCGCAGTATACGACATCGCTACACCAGACAGCAAAAACAATCCCGCAGCCATAGCAACGAGTAACTCAATTAAGGTATATCCCTTAACTCGCTGGTTTATTGAATACACATTGACCTTCATCGGGAGCAGGAACATAAACATAACTGGCTACTAAAGTAATCTTATTTAAAGCGCTGTCCTCATTCACTCGGCTATCTTGCCAACTAACTGAAAACTCCACGTCTCTTCGTTCTGAAATAAGTGGAGTAGACTGTGCATCATTGTATATTTTCGGCTCAATACTCAATGTAAATCGTGAATCTTCAGGCTGTAAATTAGCAACACGAGGGTTATTTATTAATAATAGGTCTTGATCCTCATGCTCAAAATAACACAGTTCATTCCACATTCGTTCTATGGCGTTTTGTCCATTGACCAACGCCACCGTGTAATAAAAACTGTTATTCGCAAACTGGAGTGATTTTAATTGAGCACCTGCAAGTCCCAGTAATGCGACTCCGGCGATAACAATAGATACCATCACTTCAATCAGTGAAAAGCCCTTTACTACGCGCAATTTTCTGCTGCCTCACTAACCCAACTTTGACCACTACGTAAAATACATAGACGATAATCTCGTGTGCTATTATCGTTGTCGCTTACCAATATATTGCTCATAAAGTTTAGCTCACCCGTTGATCTTACCTCACGATCTACAAGATCGACATAGATAGATTCGTGTCCAATTGTAAACTTACGTAACGTTTTTTCCCTGCCATCCACCATGGTCGTCACAAGCCAATTTGACTCCTGCTTTACAAGCTTAACTGTTTGCTCTCTTTTTACTGCTTCACTGCGCGCATATTGGTAAACACTATTCAAGGTGTGAACATTTGAGTCCACTCTATCTTGTTTAATGTAGGTGATCACAGACGGCATTGCCAAACTGGCTAATACAGCTACCAAAGCAACACATACTAATAATTCGATCAGTGTTACGCCTTGCTCTTTAGACTTACCAACAATCATTATTTTGCCCCTGTGAAGACTCATTACTTTGCTCATCGAGCGTTAATACACCACATACATCCGATGCCTGAGTGCTACCAGATTTTGGTGTCGCGGTTAGGTTAAACTCCAAGTTTCTATGTGTACCTAATGCACCGTCAGGCTTACCAAGTGGCACATATCTCAATGTGTAATAATCTGACTTCTGTACAATTTCAAAAATATCTGTATTTGGATAGCCTCCATTTCTAGAGTAAATACGCTCTAGTCTAGCGGCTTCTTGATACATCATCTGCTGTACATCAGCACGATTTCCTTTACGTAGATACTCCATGTAATTTGGCAATGCAATGCTTGCAAGAATAGCAACCAATGCCACGACCATTAGCACTTCAATTAAAGTGAATCCACGCAAATAACGACTATTAACCATTGTTCTCCTAATCTGAATGATAACGCTGTCATTACCTACAAATAACACTGTATGATAATTAACCAGCAAAAAAAAGTGTCTAGTACAAAAGAGTTAACTAAATTATCACAAATCAAACTTATATAAAATGGGTACGCTATTACAAGCAATTACTTGAGTAATTTTTATCTAAAATATAAGACGTTTATATGCCCAATATTGTGATTTAGATTAATTTTTCAACTTGTGTGATGAATCTTCCGTGAGCAATCGTTCTAAAAACCGACTTTTTACACTGAAAATTTATGTCGTTGTTATTTTTCAGGGGAGAGATAAAACCGCACACAGGGTGTGCGGTTTATGCTTAAATAAATTAAGCTTCTGCGATAACGATAACTTTAATAGTTGCCGTTACGTCAGAGTGAAGCTGGATAGCTACGTCAAATTCGCCAGTCTCACGGATAGTACCTAGAGGTAAACGAACTTCAGCTTTAGCTACTTCAACACCTACTGCAGAAATCGCTTCAGCGATGTCACGAGTACCGATAGAGCCGAATAGCTTACCTTCGTCACCCGCTTTAGAAACTAGAGTAACTTCAGCTAGTGCTTCAAGTTTTTCAGCACGTGCTTGAGAAGCTGTTAGCTCTTCTGCGATTTTTGCTTCTAGCTCAGCGCGGCGAGCTTCGAAAGTTTCGATGTTAGCTTTGTTTGCAGGAACTGCTTTACCCTTAGGGAATAAGAAGTTACGTGCGAAGCCAGATTTAACAGAAACCTGGTCACCTAGGTTACCTAGGTTAGCGATCTTGTCTAGTAGAATAACTTGCATGTCTCTACACCTTTTAAAAACTATTAATCAGCCGGCTTACTTGTGTAAGTCAGTGTACGGAAGAAGGGCTAGGTAGCGAGCACGCTTGATAGCTGCTGCTAGCTGACGCTGGTACTTAGCGCTTGTACCTGTGATACGGCTAGGTACGATTTTGCCACTTTCAGTTACATAGTTTTTAAGAGTAGCTAGATCTTTGTAATCGATTTGTTGTACGCCTTCTGCTTTGAAACGGCAGAACTTACGACGTCTGAAATAACGTGCCATGAGTAATTTCCTCAATTAATTCTTTCAATATGTTGTGCGTGAAGTACAAGTTGACTTAAACCATTCCGGCTTTCGTGGCGATTTAAAAAACCGCTGACTTGTAACCCCTGCCCAACGTATAAATGCTCTAGTTGAGTTCGGAATTTATCTCCACTGGCAACCACCTGAATGCGAACATAACTGTTGCGATTAAGGTCGGCTTCAACTTGCATCGATCTGTGCTCTAAAACAAAAATACAATGCGCGATGCCAGCAGGACTTTGACTATATTTCGGTGTTTTACAAACAACCCCAGACAAAACAAATTGATTTGTATACAGGTCAGTTTGAGTTTGCACCATAACCTCTAAAGGTAAGTCAAATCCGAATCAATAACGATTAAGCAGATGCTGCTTCTTTTTTCTCTTCTTTTGCAAGAGGAGAAGCTTCAGTTACAGCGTTCTTAGTACGCATAACTAGGTTACGTAGCACTGCATCGTTGTAGCGGAAAGAAGTTTCAAGCTCGTTGATTACTTCAGTTGGCGCTTCAACGTTCAAAAGAACATAGTGTGCTTTGTGAAGCTTTTCGATTGGGTAAGCCAGTTGACGACGACCCCAGTCTTCTAAACGGTGGATAGTACCGCCAGCTTCAGTGATAGAACCAGTATAACGCTCGATCATACCTGGAACTTGCTCACTTTGGTCTGGGTGAACCATGAATACGATTTCGTAATGACGCATGGATATTCCTTACGGTTAGTATAGCCTCGTCCCGTTTCGGCCAGCCGGGTTAAGGCAAGGAACGACTAATATGGCCGAAAGAGCGCGTATTTTACGCATAGCGCTAAAAATAAGCAATGTTTTTATGCAAAAAATCAGGATTAATAGAGAAAATAGTTATAAGGAATTGATATAAGAGAATATAAGATAAGAGATTGGAGCGGCACACGAGGTTCGAACTCGTGACCTCGACCTTGGCAAGGTCGCGCTCTACCAGCTGAGCTAGTGCCGCTTCATACCCGCTCTGGACACATCTCAATAAATATTGAACTTGTCCTTTCAAGCGGGGCAGGATTCTACAAGATACGAAAAGCTTTGCAAGTACTTTTTTTAAATTTTGAAGAATTTTTGCTGATAAACCTTCAACTCCATGATGGAGTCTTTGATATCGTCCAATGCCAAATGCGAGCTTTTTTTCTGAATATCCTTCAACAACTCAGGTCGCCAACGACGCGCCAGTTCCTTAATGGTACTTACATCCAAGTTGCGGTAATGAAAATATGCCTCTAGTTCGGGCATATACTTATGTAAAAAGCGACGATCTTGGCCAATTGAATTACCACACATGGGAGATTTTCCAGGTGGGACCCACTGTTTTAAAAAATCGAGTGTTTCTTTAACAGCATAAGCTTCATCAAAAGTACTCGCTTTACAGCGAGCGGTAAGACCTGAACGACCGTGTTGGTTGGTACACCACTCATCCATGTTGTCCAGTAAGTCATCGCTTTGATGTATAGCAATTACAGGGCCTTCCGCTAACACATTGAGATCAACATCAGTGATCACCGTAGCGATTTCGAGAATTTTATCTGTTTTAGGTTCTAGCCCTGTCATCTCTAGGTCGAGCCATACCAAGTTTGATTCATGAAAAGACATACACTACCTTAGCGGTACTTTCCTTTAGATCCAATGCAATTAGATATATCATATTAGCTTCATCACTCGACCAAAAGCTTTTTTTTACAAAGCGGGGCAATTTTATTGAGTTATAGCCTATGAATGGCTTATACACCAATCATTCGCAATAATTCGTCTCGTGAGTTTATTGATATGGCAAAACGTAAAAAACTCAGTCATGGCCAATCCAGAAGGATTAAGGCCAACCACCAAAAGCGTTTGGCTAAAGCCAAACATAATGAAAGCGCTGAATTGCAATGGCAATCAGATAACTTAGGCCCCACAGAAAATGCGACTGTTGTTAGTCGCTTTGGTCAGCATGCAGATGTCGAAGCTCAAGATGGCGAAGTACTGCGCTGTAATATTAGACGTACCGTAGGCAGCATAGTATGTGGCGATAATGTCATATTTCGTCGCGCCAAAGTAAGTGAAGGCGACCTTGCTGGCGTTATTGAGGCCGTAGAAGAGCGACGCTCACAGCTAACTCGTCCTGACTTTTATGACGGCGTTAAAGTTGTTGCTGCAAACATCGATCAGATCCTCATGGTTTCTGCGGTAGTGCCTGAATTTACACCTCAGATCATCGATAGATACTTAGTGGCATGCGAAGACAT
>NZ_AUYB01000098.1 GCF_001625655.1 Pseudoalteromonas luteoviolacea DSM 6061
GGAGAGATGGCTGAGTGGTTGAAAGCACCGGTCTTGAAAACCGGCATACGTTAATAGCGTATCTAGGGTTCAAATCCCTATCTCTCCGCCACCTCATTCCCAAAACCGCCTAATGGCGGTTTTTTTCGTTAGGAGAGTTCAATGGCTCAAAATGTTGTTAAACATTGTTCACTATGGATTGTCTTTAGCTTTTTCTATTTAAGTGGTTTGCAAATGGCCGTCATTATGTCAATTGACGGACAGTCTGAGCCAACCTTATGGCAAACGCTACTTTATACGTTTTTTTATAACGCACTAATTGGTCACCTTGTGACAAAATATGAAAAGTTATGGCCTTTCTTAGCATCAATTGTTATTTCATTATTTGGCATTGTAGGCTTCGGCGTATTTTTTGGCGATAAACTAGCTGGTTATAGTAATGAACTTTTAATTGGCTTGGTGCTTTCTCTGCCTTTCGCTACTTTTCTTGTAAAAGAACTTAAATCTCGACATCAAGAACAGCAATCTTAATTTCTTTTCAATTTATAGTGTGCCGTTTTGAGCGGCGCCCTATAAGTTACGATTTCTCTGTGCTACACTGCGCGTCCTTTTAAGCTGATAAATAAAGTGAATTTGATATGTCAGATTTATTCAATACGGACGCAGGTAAAGCGAGTTACGGTATCGGTCTACAAATGGGCGAGCAATTAAAAGCAAACCCTTTTGAAGGTCTTGATTTAAACGCAGTATTTGAAGGCATGAAAGATGCCTATACTGGTGGTGAATTCCGCGTTGAGATCCCTGAGATCCAAGCTGCTTTTGAAAAAATTAACAGCGAGATCCAAGCTCGTCGTGAAGAAGAAGCTAAAGTACTTGCTGCAGAAGGTACTGCCTTCTTAGAAGAAAACGCTAAACGTGCAGAAGTAACTGTGACTGAGTCAGGTTTACAGTACGAAGTAATTACTGCAGGCGAAGGCGATAAGCCAGCTGCTGATTCTACAGTGCGTGTACATTACCACGGAACACTAATCAACGGTACTGTATTCGATAGCTCATATGACCGTGGCCAACCAGCTGAATTCCCAGTAAATGGTGTAATCAAAGGCTGGACTGAAGCTCTACAGCTTATGACAACTGGTTCAAAATGGCGTCTATACATCCCTCACGACCTTGCATATGGCGAGCGTGGTGCGGGTGCTTCAATCGCGCCTTACTCAACGCTAATCTTTGATGTTGAGTTACTAGAAATCCTTTAATTAAAAGCTCGATTTTAATTAATATTGATACCCAGCTTAGGCTGGGTATTTTTTTAAGCATGGTTACTGATCAAAAAACTCGTAGAGCTCAGATAGGGCATCCTTTTGATCCGCTCCTTTTGCCGAAAATTCGAGTCCATAATACGTATATTCACTGTCTCTATCTTCTTTGCGCACGACCCGAGCTGTTATTTTCATCGGCGCTTGAGCCATATACTCTTTATAATTTTTTTTCGGTAAATACATTACCAACATAACTGCTGAATCGATATCTAACTCTTGGTTGAGCTGTCTGCTTAGGCGTATCCCACATCCAACACAGCTTAGCTCTCTAGTAATTGTCGAATAGTCTTTATCATCTTGTGATATTTTAATTTTGACTTTAGCTTCAAGTCGGTCAGAGCGCCTTTTTTCGTGCTTTTTCTTAACTAAATCATTATCTTCGTCAAAATGGAAGCCATCCATTAAGCTATTAACAAGCTCAGAGGTCTGATACAAATCACCTCCAATCATGGAGACCATTTGAGCCTTTTCGGCATTTTGTTGCAGAGAAGAAAACAAATGCTGAAGCTTTATCTGCATTTCGAGCATCTGGTTGCTTTGCTCGTCTGAACGATGGGCAATTTGGTCATTGGAATCAATAATACTGTCTATTGTGGTTGTCATTGCTCTAAGAGCTTGACCACTTTCATCTGAACGAGCCTTACTCACATCTACTTGGTGAATAATATCTGTCATCAGTCGAATGACATCACCTACTTTGTTGGTAAGTTGTGAAATAACGTTTCTGATTTCATCAGTGGAGTTAGCTGTTCTTTGCGCTAGATTCCGAACTTCATCAGCAACAACGGCGAAACCACGGCCTTGTTCACCTGCACGAGCGGCCTCAATTGCAGCATTGAGTGCAATTAGCGCAGTTTGATCTGCAACAGTTGAAATAGCATCTGTGACGGACTCAATTTCTTCACTAGCCGTTTTAAGCTCTTCTACTCCTTCAGAAGCAAGTGTAACTACATCCACCGTTTTATTCATTTCGTCCAAATTACTGTTTACCGCCTGAATACCCGTGTCTGCTTGTGTCTTGGCTTGCTCTAAAACGCCTTGGCTTTGCTCTATAGCCTGCCCAGACTCAACCAAAAGATCCATAAATGATTCAATTACGCGCATAACTTCCGAGTAGCTCGAATTTTCATTTTTAGCTACGGTACTTATTTCAGTGGCAATTGCAGCAACTTGGTGCGCTGAATGCCCCACCTGTCTAGACTGTCTTCTTACTGTTGAAATTGTGGAAGACAAAGAAAGGGTCATATGATTAAAGCTTTCTGAGAGCTGGTTAAGTTCATCGTTTGATCGAATAACGAAATAATCAGTTTGGGTTTTAAAGTCCCCAACCGAAATATTTTTAGCACGTGAAAGCAGAGACTGAACGCGCATTTTGAGCTTGTTACTAAATACAACGCTTATCGTACCTGCAATGATTATGGTGAGGATGGAGCTTATAGCCAGCACGATAAACATATCAGAGAGTGCATTCTGCGTGTCATCAATACCTTGCTCAGTCACGTCTGTAACGTGTCTGTTCATTGCTTGAAGTTCACTAAATATCATCGCTGTAAGTGGTTTGATAACCGTTCTAAGATGATTGTTAGCAAAGTTTGACTCTTCACTCGCTTGCTTTTCGAAGGCTCGAATAGTGATTGGTGCCAGTTTTTCCCGTTCTTCGCTATACGCATTCCAAAGTTCTAATTGTTCATCAGTAAAAAGGTCTTCGTAGTCATCTAAAATCGAAACGAATGCGTCGCTATTTTGAAACCATGCTTGATCAAATCCATCTATGTTTTTTTGTTCGCGTGTTAATAAAAAGGCTCTTAATTCCGATATTGCAGTTGCGAAACTGACTTCTGAGTCAACCAGCAACTTGAAGAGTTCAAACCTGTCTTCATCTACATCTTCCTCTTTCTCAATTTCAATTATTTGTGCAAGAAGGGCAACCATAGACTCTGCCAATGGTATAGCCTCTGTGACAAGCAGTTTAACAGCAGGCTCGTTATCGAGGGTGTTTGCGATATCGGATATCACTTTCTGCTCGTATTTCAGTTTTTGAAGATGTGTCTCTATTTTTCTAAGCTTCGTTTCATCAAAGCCTGTTTCTTTCGAAAATTGGCTAAGCTTGGCAAAGTCATCATCAATGTCTCGCCAAGCCGAGTCTCTTCTCTGAATTGCACTACTTTTCGCAGTGTTGTTATTCCCAGTTATTATTTGCTCTTCCAATGTAATCAAAGAGTCCAAAATATTCATTTTGAGATCTGAATTAACATTAACCAAAGGAATTGAAACAGAAGAAACGTGGGTGAAGTTTTGCGCGAGAGTGCCAGTGCTTAGATAAACAAAAAAATTACTGAATATCCCGAGTGATGTTATTACACCAAAAGCCAATAGCATTTGCGCAGCGATACCTGGAACAAATCTAGAAATCATCATGTTTTTATGAGTGTCTCAGAGTTGGTATTAGCTATCTTAATTAAAGTCAAATGAATGCGTTTACCTGTTTTGCGAAACTTTTATTAAAAGGGGCTAATTTTTTGATTTATTGACAAATATAGTCAATCCTTCGATAAGGTCAAAGTTTAGTCATTAAATTTTATATGTGTAAACAAACTGTTTCGGGGGACGAGTAATGGATTGTAAGAAGTCGGTTTTAGCCGCTTTACCTTTAATATTTAGCACTCAGATATTTGCCAAAGATATGCCTGTTTTCGGCAATTTGGCAACACCAGATGTAGATGACATCGAATATATAGATGAAGAAGAACCATCGGACAGAGAAGTTAAATTAGGCAAGATGCTATTTTTTGATAATCGACTATCAAAGCACCAAAACCAATCCTGTGCAACTTGCCACAATCCAGAGTTGGGCTTTAGTGATGGAGTAGCAAAAGGGATAGGCAGTGGCGGAGATATACTTGGTCGCAATGCACCTCACCTTTATAACTTAGCTTGGTCAGGCATCTTTTTTTGGGATGGTAGAGCGGGTTCTTTGCAAGAGCAAGCGTTGGGTCCGTTGGTGTCAGATGTTGAAATGCAAATGACGCCAAAAGATGTATTGGACAGGCTAAACAAAGTGCCATTTTACAAAAAAGAATTTAAAGCGCTTTATGGTGATATGACATTCGAAAATGTGGGTAAAGCAATCGCCGCCTTTGAAATGACCATTGTTAGTGATGACTCGGCTTTTGACAAATATCTTGCGGGGCAAAAAGAAGCCATGTCTATGTCAGCAGTTAGAGGGTTACAGCTTTTTGTGGGAAAAGCGCGGTGTATTAAATGTCATGATGGCGCAAACTTTACCGATGATAGCTTTCATAACATCGGTATTCAAAGTGGCGATGAAGGACGCTATGCAATTGATAAAAATAAGGAGTTAAAGGGCGCCTTTAAAACACCTGGCCTCAGAAACATCATAATGAGCGCACCTTACATGCATGATGGTTCATTAGGAAGCTTAGAAGAGGTAATAGATCATTATGACATGGGCGCGGTAAATGCAAAGAATGTCAGTCCGCTCATTTTGCCCCTCAATTTAAATCCACAAGAAAAAGCAGACTTGATTGCGTTTATGGCAGCTTTGACTGATCCAGTAGTAATCGAAAGACCAATTTTACCGAATTAAGGAGTAGATATGAAAAAGTACGCAATGTTAATGATTGGACTAGGTTCAGTATTCTCAACTAACGCGGCTATGCTGACAGGCGAGTTAGAGTTTGTTAAAAGACCATCATTTGTAGGGGTTGTGTATGCTAAAGGAGGTGTTGGGCCACAAAAAGCAGAGCTAGATCAATCGAATAAAGTATTTGATAAGAAAGCAGTGGTTATCGGACCAAAGGGCGAAATTACATTTAAAAATTCAGATGAATTTCAGCACAATATTTTCGCAAATGACCCAAATTCGGGCGTTAAATTCGATGTTGGGCTTATGAATCAGGGCCAAACGACAAAAGTGTCAGCGGATTGGGCTGATAACACACTAACACGTATTGGCTGTAAAATTCATCCAAAAATGCGCAGCTACATTGCCAATGTTCAATCTGATGCTTACCAGGTGATACCGTTCAGCAAAAAGCAAAAAGTTTATTCAATTAACTTAGATGTGGGTACACATAGCGAGTTTGTGCTGCAAATTCCCAAGTATGAGCCTGTGGAGCTAAAGCTTGCTCCAGGACAAGAAACCAGTGTTGATGTGATGTACAAAGGTAAAAAACGTGCGACTCTAAAATTGGCTCTTAAATAAGGCTTAAGAAATGAAACATATTTTAGCAAGTCTTTGTATCAGCGCTTTTTTTGGTACGAGCTCTGTAAGTGCAGATCCTTTTAAGGTATATCCGTTCAAAGTACCCGATAAATACAAGGAAGCGCTCAAAGATTACCGGACAGATTGGCATCGAGTAACAGGGTTTGAACACTCTGGATTGCACTGGCAGCAATTTATTGTCGTTTTTCTTAATAAAGATGTAAGAGTTTACGAAAACAATTACCTCGAATACCTTAGATATTATCAGGACTATGACGAAGAAGAAGAGGAGGAAGAATTAGCTGAGCCCAACTTTAAGATGTACAAGCCGGGTACCGTTGTTTTAAAAGAAAACTTTTCCTCTCAATCCGGTGCACCCCACGATGCTTTAACCATTACTATGATGATAAAGCGTCAAAAAGGCTATTCTGATGGTTATGGTGACTGGGAGTATGTTCAATTTGACAAGCTCGGCAATATTATTCTGGCAGGGAAAGGGAGTGAGCCAACCATTAAACATACATGTTCTAATTGTCACGCCAGCATCGCAGAAAGAGACTTCATATTTGCGAACTTTTACTCGAGGAAAAAGTAGAGTGAAGTACTGAGTTCTTGACTTTGATAACAACACTCGGTGCTGTCTATTTTTATTAAAGCTTGTCACTTTTGACGAATTAAATGTTTGTTGACACCTTGTTAGTTTAAATATCGTTTACCAATTCTTCCTTAATTAGCTTAGAGGCTTGGCCAAAAGCCTCTTGAAATCATTTCTCAATTAGAATTTTTCATTATGCAGGCCGAATTATTGATTGAATCAGCAATTAAATATTTAATCTTACACAATTATTAGCAGAGGGGAGGATTACGGACTAGAGTATGTGTATGGTCTTTAGAATGGGGTGTTTCTTATGAGTATTACCGCAAGACAAAAGCAATTAGTACAAGACAGCTTCACTAAAGTAGAGCCAATTGCTGAGCAAGCTGCAGAGATTTTTTATAATACCCTTTTTCATTATGACCCATCTTTGAAAGCACTTTTCAAAAGCAGCATGAAGAGCCAAGGACAAAAACTCATGGCGACACTCAAAGTAGCCGTTAGGTCTCTAGATGATTTAGATAGTTTAGTTCCTGTTTTACAGAAGCTTGCTGAAAGGCACGTTAATTATGGTGTCAAAGCATCTCATTTTACACCAGTGGGAAATGCGCTTTTATACACATTGAAAAAGGGCCTTGGCGATGACTGGAATCCAGAGCTGAGACAAGCATGGGTTGATGTTATTAGATTGGTTGCCACTGTGATGAAAAGTCATGCGTTTAAAAGCGAATGACTTGTTTATAGAATAATCCCCCTCGAATTAACTTATATATTTTATTGCTCAAAAATGGATTAACACATAATCTGTGGGAGCCTATAACCTTTACAAAAATTCAATATAACAAGCATTTTAATCATGTTATTAAAAAAGGGAATTTAATTTCTATACAACATGGAGAAGGTTATGTTCAAAAAAAGTTATTTAGCCGCTATTGCTGCGATGAGTTTTAGTGCTGTAAGTATTAACGCGCTAGCAGCAGACTACTGTCCTAGAGTCGAAGGGTTTTATTCAACTTGGGACTATCCAGCTGGTGGTGATCTGGATGTAAAAGATTTAGCTACAGACCAACTAACGCATATCATTGTTGCATTTGCATACCCACGTGCAGATGGCTCTCTAGATACGACTGAAGCCGATCGTTATATCGACGATATCGTTGAACATGCCCATGCTAACAATACCGGCGTCATGATTTCAGTTGGCGGTGCTGGTGTGGATTTCTTGTCTATGGACGCCGTAGCTAGAAGTAATCTAGTAGACAATTTAGTTGCCTATGCAAAGTTACATAACTTAGATGGTATTGATGTCGATTGGGAAGATTGGAGTACATACAATCAGCCAAATCCGGTTGAAAGTGGTTATCTACTGAACTTGGTGAAAGAACTCAGAGAAAAGTTACCCCAAAATCTAGAGGTATCGGTTGATGTGCAAGCTGGTGGTTGGTCGGGAATTAACTTCCACAAAGATTTAGATGAGTATGCGGATATTATTCGTTTTATGGCTTACGACTATACAGGTGGTTGGGGCGGCTCGCCAAAGAACCACCATGCAGCTTGGGAATATATTCATGGTGGATTAGTTCACCCAGCTGAATGGAGTCAGAGCATGATCACCAAGTATGAAGTATCCAAAACAAGTTTAGGGATCCCTTTTTACAACAAGTCTTTCCCATTAAGCAGTGGTCCTGTAAAGACGCTTACAGCTCGAGAAATTGTAGAAACAATGGTAAAGGGGGAAGGAGTCGACTATAACCAAGGCACTTATGAGTTGGACAATTATGTTCATTTTTGGGAGACACCAGAGCTCTTAAAAACCAAGACAGACTTCGTTTCTGAGAACGGTTATCCTGGTATTTTCATTTGGGAATTGCACCAAGACTCACGGGATGAAGGCTTTAAATTGTTAGATGTGATTGCAAATGAGTTACCTAAATGCCAACCATGTGCGGAGGAGTGGCAGCCATACCCTAGTGTTTATAGTACTGGTGATGTAGTAAGCTTTGAAGGTAAAAATTGGCGTGTAAACGGCGGTCCTTTGCACGGAGTTGCTCCTCAAACATTGGGACATGCGCACAGATATACTGAGCTGGGTTCATGTCAAAATTATGTGTTGAGTAATAACTTATAGTCTTCTCGTTTTCTTGGAATTCAGAAATACCAGTAAAAAAGCCCCTATGAAGGGGCTTTTTTAATTGAAATCGCTTTCAAATTAGTATGTTGCGCTACCTTTTGTACGCGGGAATGCAATAACGTCACGAACGTTACCCATACCTGTTACATATGCAACTAGACGTTCGAACCCTAGGCCAAAGCCCGAGTGAGGAACAGAACCGTATTTACGAAGATCTCTATACCAGCTGTAATCTTCTTTATTTAAGCCCATTTCTTCTAGGCGAGCATCTAATACGTCTAGGCGTTCTTCACGCTGAGAACCACCAATGATTTCACCTATGCCAGGCGCAACGACATCCATTGCAGCAACTGTTTTACCATCTTCGTTTTGACGCATGTAGAATGCTTTAATGTCACGAGGGTAGTTTTTAATAACTACTGGCGCTTTAAAATGTTCTTCAGCTAAGTAACGTTCGTGCTCTGATTGAAGATCAACGCCCCATTCAACGTCATATTCAAACTTTTTGCCAGACGCTTTTAAGATCTCAATTGCATCAGTGTAGTCAACTTGTGCAAAGTCTTTATCTACAAAGTTCTCTAAGCGAGAGATAGCTTCTTTATTGATACGCTGAGCAAAGAACTCCATGTCATCACGACGCTCTTCAAGCACGGCTTTAAATACATATTTAAGCATGCTTTCAGCTAGGCCGGCGATGTCATTTAAGTCAGCAAATGCGACTTCTGGTTCAACCATCCAGAACTCAGCTAGGTGACGAGATGTGTTCGAGTTTTCAGCGCGGAATGTTGGACCGAAAGTGTAAATCTTTGACATTGCACTTGCATATGTCTCACCATTCAATTGGCCAGATACCGTTAAGAAAGCTTCTTTTCCAAAGAAATCTTCATTGTAATCTACATCGCCCTTATCAGTACGCGGTAAGTTATTCATATCCAATGTAGATACACGGAACATCTCGCCTGCACCTTCACAGTCACTCGCTGTGATGATAGGCGTGCTGATCCACATGTAACCTTGTTCATGGAAGAATCTGTGAATAGCTTGAGATAAACAGTTACGAACACGAGTTACCGCGCCTATTACGTTTGTGCGAGGGCGTAGGTGTGCGTGCTCGCGTAGATATTCGATTGAATGGCGCTTTGCAGCCATAGGGTATGTGTCTGGATTTTCTACCCAGCCCAGTACTTCAACAGAGTTTGCTTGAAGCTCAAAGCTTTGGCCTTTACCCTGTGACTCTACAAGTATACCAGTTACAGCGACAGAACAGCCTGCAGTAAGACGAGTTACTTCTTCATAATTATTAAGCGAATTAGGCACTACTGCTTGAATAGGGTCAAAACAAGAACCGTCGTGGACGGCAAGAAATGAAATACCCGCTTTTGAATCGCGTCGTGTACGGATCCAGCCTTTGATCGTAACTTGGCTGTCTACCGCAACGGTGCCTGCTAGTAGCTCCGTTATCGCTATGTGGCTCATCTTTACTCCAAAATGATTAATTATGTAAGGGCCATTGTGCCCAACTTGTTTTTATCTATATATGCACTCAGAAACATAATTCAATGTGCTGCGCGCAAATTCTGCTGTGACTTGCTTTTATTTAACGAAATTCGCTTGTTAGTGTGTGAAGTCACGTAATCCGTATCTTACCCCTGATAGCTACATAAAAAAACTACCAATTTAAGGTTATGTCAAAAAAATTCTTTAAAATGCTTTTTAAATCCTCAACTGCTTTGTTATTGAGCACTTAAGAGACTGTGCGAAAGGGCATTTTTATGGCATTATAGCCCAGTTAATTAGAAAAATAGTCGGAATGAAATTTCATTAAATGAAACAAGCTTTTATTCTCAGAGGTTTGCCAGGTTCTGGTAAAACACATTATGCTCAAACACTTGCTGATGAACTCGTTGCGGGAGATGACTCCCAATTTACTATATGTTCAACAGATGATTATTTTACTGACGAAGACGGATGTTACGAGTTTAATAAATCAAAACTATCTCAGTATCACAATTTGAACTTGGCTAGATTCATTAATGCACTAGCGCAAGGGATACCATTAGTCATTGCGGATAACACGAACATTAAGAAGTGGGAGTTTATCGCCTATACCAGCGCTGCTCAAGCGATGGGCTATCAGGTAAAAGAAGTGATAGTCGGTGAAGTGAAAGACAAGTCGATGCAACATTTATACGCCAAGCGTAATGTACATGGTGTGGCACTAAAGACGATTAGTAAAATGGCTCATATATTTGAATGGTAAAAAGCCGACTCTAGAGTCGGCTTTTTTTTGCATTACATTGCTTCGTATTCTTCCTGCCAGAAGAACTTCTCTTCACCAAAGGCTGGTTTCAAATCGTCTAGCCAATGCGCATTCTCATCAAACTTTGCGAAGAATGGACGTTGTACCCACTCAGGGTTACGAGCTTGAATAAAGCGCAGTGCAAATACTTTCTCGCCCGCAATTTCTGTTACACCCGAGATTTCAACTTTACCAGGGCCCGCACTCATTGACGGTCCACGAACGGTTCTGCTCACACCTGAAACTTGTTTGTAAGCATCTTTGAAGATTTCCCAAGTCTTGTGAAGAGGTAGCTCAAAATAGCGTTTAGCACCTGTGTCACGTTCGATGAACATGTAGTAAGGGATCATACCCATCTGAGTTTGTTCTTTCCACATTTCAGCCCACATGTTTGGATCTGTATTCAAGTGGTTAAGTAGTGGTGCTTGAGTTCGGATTTGAGCGCCAGTCTTACGAATAAGTTTGATGGCTTCTTTAGCAACATCGGTACGTAATTCTTGTTTATGGTTTACATGAGCCATGAAAGATACATGTTTGCCCGCATCAACTAGTTCTTTAATTAACGCTAATAAGTCTTCCGCGTCCGGGTCAGTTACATATCTAAACGGCCAAAATGTCAAAGATTTAGTACCTATACGAATAGTACGAATATGATCAAATCTTGGCTCTTTTAATGCCTCAAGGTACTTACGCAGTTTAACTGTACGCATTACCATTGGATCGCCACCGGTCATTAGAAGGTCAGTCACTTCTGTGTGTTCTTCTAAATATCTGTGCAATAACTCTTCGTCATTGTTATTGAAGCGTGTTGCTTTACCAACAAACTGAGCCCAACGGAAGCAGAAGGTGCAGTATGAGTGGCAGTATTGGCCTTGTGCAGGGAAGAATAATACAGTTTCTTTATACTTGTGCTGCACACCCGCCACGTTTTCACCTTCAAAAGAAGGTACGTTTTTGTCCATTTGACCAGCTGGATGCGGGTTTAGCTTTTGTCTGAGCTTAGTAGCAAGCTCAAATACTTCTTCTGGCGTATGGTCACGCTTTAACAACGCTGCCATTTCATCATAAGATTCATCATCAAGCATGCCACGCTGTGGAAAGGTGAGCTGGAATACAGGATCATTTGGTACCTTGTCCCAGTCAATCAATTCGTCAATAACGTAATTGTTCACACGGAAAGGAAAAACATTAGCAACCACCTTCATTTGAAAGCGAAGGTGCTCTGGCAGTTTGTCAAGCTGCTCGATTTTATCAATTTGACGGTGTTGATACACAGTAAAGCGAGGTGGTTGATAGGCCTCTGCCGGCTGCAATTGAACGGATTGTTGCATACTTACTACTTCTCGGCTTGCTAGATTAAAAATAAGAGGCGTATTGTAGCAAAAACTTGAAGTAAATTCAGGTACAAATCATCAAAGATACTGAAAAAGTGATACTTTTCTTTGTATGTGCTTGGATTATATACAGACTAGAGAGAAATTTAATCGTTTTCTGAAAGTCGAAAGAAGTAAAATCCGATGCAAGGTATGTCTCGCACCGGAAGGTAGTCTATCTAATAGGCTTTTTGCTCAATTGCGTCATAGATCCCCACACTAAGTTTCTCAATATCTTCGTCTGGCGTGACATAAGGTGGCATGATGTAAATCAGCTTTCCAAAAGGTCGGATCCATAGGCCTTTCTCAATAAAAAACTTTTGTATCTTAGCGACATCTACTGTTTCAAATAACTCAACAACCCCAATTGCGCCAAGGGTTCTCACTTCTTTAACCACATCCAGTGTTGCACAGCGGTGTAAGCTTTGCATGGCATGGTTAATTCTTCCAACATTTGCTTGCCAGTCTGTTTCTTGCAGAAGTTCAAGGCTAGCAAGTGCAGTGGCACATGCGAGTGGATTACCCATAAAAGTGGGGCCGTGCATCAGGACTTTGGCTTCTCCGCGGCTTATACCCAGTGCAACTTGTTCGGTTGTCAGCGTGGCAGATAAGGTCATACAACCACCCGTGAGCGCTTTACCTATGCAAAGTATATCTGGTGCAATGTCAGCATGTTCACAGGCAAACATCTTACCGGTACGACCGAACCCTGTGGCTATTTCATCGAGAATTAGAAGTACATCATATTTGTCGCATAGTGTTCTCAATGCTTTTAAATACTCTGCATTGTAAAAGTTCATTCCACCTGCATTTTGGACTATGGGTTCAATGATAAAAGCGGCGAGATCTTGATGATGTTGCTGAAACGCGCTTTCTAATGCTGCAAGTTCAGTTTTACTTTGCGGTTGGCTAAAACCAGATTGTGGGGCATCGACAAATATATGCTCAGGTAAGAAGCCCTGATACATACTGTGCATTGAGTTTACAGGGTCACACACACTCATCGCCGCAAACGTATCTCCATGATAACCTTTTTTTGCCGTCATTAACTTTGTTTTGTTGCTGAGCCCCTGACTTAGCCAATACTGCAACGCCATTTTGATAGCGACTTCAACACTGACTGACCCGCTATCTGCCAAAAACACTTTTTGTAGTGGTTTTGGTGTGATCTCAACAAGCTTTTTACACAGATTTACTGCTGGGCCATGAGTTATACCGCCAAACATAACATGACTCATGGTCGTTGCTTGATCGGTCATAGCTTTAACTAGTTTTGGATGATTGTAACCGTGAAGGGCACTCCACCAAGAAGCCATTCCATCGACTAACGATTCACCGGTTTCAAGAAATATTCTGTTTTTATCTGTGCGTGTAACAGGATAAACAGGAAGAGGATCTATCATCGAAGTGTATGGATGCCAGATATGCTCTCTATCAAAATCTAAATCTATCGATTGATTATTATTCACTTGTAAACCTTTTGCTAGTCTGTGTCGTTGACAATAGTAAAGCAAGAAGTAGACTAAGCCAATCACCGTCAAATTGTCTGGCGAAAAAAGAACCAGAAAAGAAGAGAATAAGTTATGGAATATGGCATCGTTCGTCACGATTGGAAACACAATGAAGTAAAAGCATTATTTGAAATGCCTTTTAACGATCTGCTTTTTCATGCCGCAAGTGTGCATCGTAAAAACTTCAAACAAAATGAAGTGCAGATTTCTACATTGTTGTCGATTAAAACAGGTGCTTGTCCTGAAGATTGTAAATACTGCCCTCAATCAGGTCACTATAAAACTGACCTAGAAAGAGAGCGATTAATGGAAGTTGAAAAAGTAGTCACTCAGGCTAAGTTAGCAAAAGAAAAGGGCGCTACACGTTTCTGTATGGGTGCTGCTTGGTCCGACCCAAAAGACAGAGACATGCCATACATTGAAAAAATGGTAAAAGAGGTTAGCGCACTTGGTTTAGAAACATGTATGACGCTGGGCAAACTAGACAATGAAAAAGCGCATGCGTTACGAGAAGCTGGCCTTGACTACTACAATCACAACTTGGATACATCACCTGAGTATTACGAGCAAATCATCACGACACGTACATACCAAGATCGTCTAAATACTATTGACCATGTTCGTGATGCAGGCATGAAGGTATGCTCAGGAGGGATTGTAGGCATGGGCGAACAAGCCGCAGACCGTTTTGGTTTGTTAATGCAATTGGCTAATTTACCAAAGCAACCAGAAAGTGTGCCTATCAATATGCTGGTCAAGGTAGCAGGTACGCCACTAGAGGACGTGGAAGATTTAGACCATTTTGAGTTTATCCGTACGATTGCTGTTGCACGTATCATGATGCCAGAGAGCTACGTTCGACTGTCTGCTGGTAGAACAGCAATGAATGAACAAATGCAATCTATGTGTTTCTTTGCTGGCGCCAACTCAATTTTCTATGGTGATAAGTTATTAACAACTGAGAACCCAGAAGCTGACGCTGACATGAACTTGCTGAAAAAGCTGGGCATGAAGCCTGAGACGCGTGAAGACTACTCAGATGAAGCATATGAAGCATCCTTGAACTCAGCAATTGCTGACAAGGCAACTTCTGAGTTGTTTTACGAAGCAAAATAAATGGCGTTTGAATTTATAGAGCATGCGCTTGATGCAAGGGCGCAAGATGCATTATTGCGTCAGCGCACTTGCATAGAAAAAGCCACGGCGAGGCATATCCAAGTTGATGGTTTAAAATACTTAAACTTTGCTAGTAATGACTATTTGGGCTTAGCAGACTTAACTGTTTCTGCCACATTTTGTGCTGGTAGTAAAAGTTCCGCTCTAGTGACTGGGTACCATAGAACACACCGACAGTTAGAGGCAAGGCTCTGTCAACTGCTTGGGTATGAGCGAGCTTTGTTGTTTGCTAGTGGCTTTGCTGCAAATTTCAGCGTTCTTAGTGCATTGTTCAACGATTCAAAAGTTGGTCAAGTCAGTGCTGTATTTCAAGATAAACTAAACCACGCAAGTCTGATCGATGGCAGCTTAAATAGTAAAGCTAAGCTTATTCGATTTAATCACAACGATATGGGGCATTTGCGCGCTAGGTTGGAAAAAAGCAATGCCGAGAACAAGTTAGTTGTCAGCGAAGGCATATTTTCAATGGATGGTGATGGCGCGCCTCTTCAAGCGCTAGAAAATCTTTGTCAAACGCATGAAGCTTGGTTGATGGTCGATGATGCGCACAGTTTTGGCGTTTGTGGCAGCAATGGTCTTGGCTCAATTGAAAGCGGGGTAAAACCCGATATACTCGTCATAACCTTTGGTAAAGCGATGGGCTGCCAAGGTGCTGCGGTACTTGCGAGTAAACGCTTGATTGATTATATGTTGCAGTTTAATCGTGAGTATACTTATTCGACAGCAATGTCCCCCGCATTGGTTGAGATTGCTTCTACACAGTTATCCCGCTTATGCGATGGTGAGGAAGCAAGAAGTCGTTTACACACTAATATTGAGTTGTTTAAACGCATTGCGCTTGATGCCGGGATCCCACTTCAAGAATCAACAAGCGCAATTCAGCCTATAGTTTTAGGAAGCGCAGAAAATACGCTTCAAGCCCAGCAAGCGCTTGCTAAAAATGGTATATGGTTAACCGCTATTAGACCACCGACAGTACCTTACAATACGGCAAGGTTACGTGTAACTTTGACTGCTGAACATGAGAAAGAAGACATCGAATACTTGGTAAGGTGTTTGGAGGATGTTCTATGAGTGCCGCGCTAAAATTGCAAGTCGCAGATAAATTCTCGCGGGCATCAGCTCAATATTTAAAGCATGCAAACGTACAAAAGCGTTCAGCTGAAATATTACTGGCAAGCATGAACAAAAATTATGGCTGCATGCTTGATTTGGGAGCAGGGCCGATGCAACACCATAAAGCGTTATCCCAAAAAAGTGACGTATTGGTGGCGTTAGATTTAAGCCAAAACATGCTTTACCAAGGACCAAAGGAAGCTTATAAAGTATGTGCAGATATGGATAATTTGCCTTTTTTGCCAAGCTCGTTTGATTGTGTTTTTAGTAATTTTGCAATGCAATGGAGTAGTGACTTACCAAAACTTCTTAGCAAGCTTCATGAAGTTTTAAAGTCTAATGGTAGGGCTCACCTTTCTATTGTGGTTGACGGTTCATTGAGAGAGATTGCCGCTGCATGGAAGGGCGTCGATACCCATTGCCATGTGAATAAGTTCATTGAGTTTGAATACCTATTGCAAGCCGCTCGAGATGCAGGTTTTGGTGTTCGCTCAGTCAGTAAACGTTGCTTGGTCGACATGTTCGATTCACCGAAAGAGGCCTTGAAATCGGTAAAAAACATTGGCGCGAATCAGCTCAGTGGAAATGAAAATAGAAGAGGGCTCGTCGGTAAGAAAAGCTATCAAGCTTTATTGGCGTCCTATCCTATGAATGGAGATTGTGCCCATGTTAGTTATGAAGTTGCGTTTTTGGAGTTAACAAAATAATGAGTCAATTTTTTATTACTGGCACAGATACCGAAGTTGGAAAAACATACGTTACCAGTTTACTACTTAAGTATTTGGTATCTAAAAAGAAAAAAGCCCTGGGATTCAAGCCAATTGCTGCGGGAGCAGAGGAGGCGTTTGGAGAACTAGTGAATGAAGACGCGCTGACATTAATGGAGGCTGCAAATGTTCACGGTACCTACGAACAAATCAACCCTTTTTGTTTTGCTCCACCAATAGCACCACATATTGCTGCGAGTAGGGTCGACGTGCATATTTCAAAGCAGGATCTTACCAATAAACTAGCTGATGTCTCGACACTTGGGGCTGAATTTACATTGGTAGAAGGTGCTGGTGGTTGGGTGCTTCCTATCAATGAAGAAGAGTTTTTGTCCACTTGGGTTGCAGAGCAAAACTTACCAGTCATATTAGTTGTAGGTATGAAATTAGGCTGCTTAAATCATGCCTTTTTGACGTTACAAGCTATTGAAGCGTCAGGCGCAAAGTGTGTTGGTTGGATAGCAAATCAAATCGACCCAAATATGGCGGAGTATGATGCCAACATAGAAACGCTTAAACAAAGACTCAATTGTCCGTTGCTTGCAGTGACGCCATACTCTGAAGAGAAAGCGAAAATGCAGGTGCACCCTGCTTTAAATAGTTTGTTGGGTGTTTAAAGCAACATGAAAAGCAGAAAGAGCCAGCTAAGAGGTTGGCTCTAATTTTTATGCTTTAAAAATGACATCAGTTCTAAGTATGTATTTGCACCCAGCGTATACTTTTGCACCTTGATGCCATAAATGATGTTCAAATAGAAGGGCTTTACCTGTTTTAAGCATCCCTCTATGTTGTCTTGCCTAAAGGTCGTTCTACCACCATCATAATTGTCATTTAAGTAGATAAGTAAAGTCATCATTGTTTGGTGTCCATCTACTTTCTGCCTTCCATCCTTATGCATGTTAAACTTTTGTCCTTCCAAATAACGATAAAACCTAAACTTATGGGAAAGCCCAGCAGCATGTTTGCTTTAAAGTTGGAGAAGTTTTAACGGTTTAAGCTTTTGCCACAATACTTCGGCGAGGCAGTTTGACATCCAATCAATACGTTCATTGTTTCTAATATCATTCATAATGACCCGTTTATCCCCTATATCTACATCAGCCGATTTGAACCTTAATTGTTCAGCATGGCCAATGTAGCTTTGACACTCTTGCTTACTTAAAAAGTTATCAATCGTAAAAGGTTCTCGCTGTGTGTATCAAGAATCATGTTCTGTGATTGTTATTTTGTTTGGAAGAAGGCCATTATTACTTCAATGGCCTTCGGGTACTAGTTAGGCGGTGACTTGGATAAAAATGCGAAATTAAATTTTCTCCCAACAGCTCAAATGTTTGTTTGAATTTAGCGGTTATGCCTTAGCCTTGTCTCAATACGGACTCGTACAGTTCAATAAAGTGTTCTGTAGAAGCTTTGGCTTGGTGATTTAAGTTTTCAAGCGCCTCTAAGTATTTGATGTCGCCCGACTCAAGAAACTTTGCAAGTGCGGCTCCAGTGGCAGATGAAAGTAGTGTATTCATATCTCGCATCGTTTGATCGGCATCTTCAAGGGAGAGCGCACCGCGTAATACGCTTCCTGAACTATCTTGTTCGTTAATTGCATCAACTAAGCTAGCGAGTTTTTCTCGGTCTACAGTTGCAATGAAGTTGGATATGGAATTATGTGTTGTCATTATGTGATTCTCCTATTTTAATTGTTGCCTGAAAAGTAGCCTCGTTGATCACTGGCTACTTTCTCAAATTTGATAACTTAATTTAGATTGGCGATGTATTTCGCACCGACGTTGGTTTCAAACGTACAATTTGGCGTGTTTAGCACTTCATCTTTGTTGTCAGCTTTGTACCATTTGACTTTTTTACCATTTAAAAATGTACATGAAACTTGTATGTTGTGAATGTCAGTATTCTTAACGGCATTAGCGTCCATTGGGTTTTCAGCTAAAACCACAAAATCAGCTAGTTTTCCTACTTCAATCGAGCCCACTTTATCCGCAATATTGTGTTGCATGGCTGGGTTTATGGTGACGGCCATCAAGGCTTGGTAACGAGATAAACTTTCACTTTTATTTAATGGAATTCCATTTCCGTTCAAATGAGGGTATTTCCAAGTTCTTCTTGTAATAGCTTGTTCCATAAACCACAGTGGGTAGAGCGGAGTTATAGACATATCGCTGTGCAATGATAGTGGGATCCCTTTTTCCCATTCAGTATGCGTTGGATTAATATGTTTAGCGCGCTTGTCGCCAAGTTCATTTTTAAACGAATCACCCCAGTATGCGACGTGGCCAATTAGGTGGCTGGAAGATAGGTTGGGCACATTACCATTACGATTTTGTTCAATTAAATCAGGAATATGTACTGGACTGTCACTTGTTCCATTAACGGTTGAATGGATCAGCACGCTTGGTAACTGTTTATAATTGCTATGCTTCACGGCAAGTGTATTGAATGTCTCAATTGAGTTTTGAATAGCTTGGTTGCCATTTGCATGTATATGAATATACCAATTATCTTTAGCGAATTTACTCAGGTTTTTAACCATTTGATCCTTGGTGTAGTTTGCGTGCCCATTTTTAGCCGTTTCACAAAGCCCTGTATCAGAATATGATTCGGATAAACTAGCGCTGCACCCCTGAGTTGAACCATCAGACCAAAGCTTGATCCCCTCAGCAGAGAATAAACCTTTATATTGGGCATTATCAAAAGGTACTTTTTGATGGCAGTTTTTATTCATATCTGTATCAGGGCTACACAAATTGCCATCCCAAGTATACAGCGTTCTCAATCTTGTCGGCATGTCAGGAGACATAGCCATGTTTTGATAACTCTTAATCATCTCATAGCTAGAACCTCCTCCCTCGGTGAAGGTTGTGACTCCTTGTTGAGAAGCAATGTTTAGCACATGGAGCATGTCGCTTTCTTGTTCTGATGGAGTTTTAATTTTATCAATCAGCGTGTTAAGTAGGGGGTAAAAGGCTGATTCTTCGTTTAACAAGCCGGAGAATACCCAGTAATCGTTATTACCTTCTTCATATTCCGCAATTTGCCAATCACCATCTGGAAAGCCAAATTGAAATTTAGCCAAATTCTGTGATTCGACCATTTCTACTTTAGTACCACCGCAAAGGATCTGTTTTCCTTGGTTTTGAGTAATAAAATCCACTTGCTCTTTACTTGGCTGCATACCCGTCTTGTTCTCAAATTGTTGAGGTGTAATATCAAATTTGGTGCCACAAATTCCCGCAGTTTTAAATGCTTGCTGATTTACATAGGCGAGATGGCCGGATTGATCCAAAATAAAGACAGGATTCGTTTTCAAAGGTTTTACTTGTTCGATGTATTTGGCTGGGTAGGCTAAGAATTCAGCATTTTCTGTTAGGTCAGTGTCTGTATTGAATTGCATTCGAGATGGATCCAGCCCGTTGCCAATGTACCATGGTGCAACGTTACTTTGGTTTCCTTGGTAAGCTAAAGCATTCAATGCATCTTCAAGGTAAAGTAAGCATGGCTTGGTCTTACCATCAATTTCATTTTCTTTGAAAAGCACACCATAGCCTTTTTCATATATGGATTGGTACTTATCAGGAAGGCAGGGCATTAAATCCGCGAACTGTGCACCTGCAACTGTGATTTGTAAATGAGCATGGGGTTCAATGAAACCAGGTAATAATGTCTGACCGTTCAAATCAAAGTAGTCGATTTGACTACCTTGAGGGATACTGTTAACGACTTCTGTTGTTTTTCCAATGGCTTCGATTTTATTGTTCTTTACCAGTACTGAGTAATCTTTTCCATAGATATGCTTTGGGTTCTTTGAAAGCATACCGTCTTGCATTGTTATTATCGTTCCCCCATTAATAACTAGGTACTTTTGAGTGTCGTTGTGGGTAGTTTGCCGGTCGTTGTAACTACTACATGCTGACAGCATGAGTGCCGCCATAACCAGAGGTAACTTTAATGTGTAGTTCATGATGAACTCCTTTCATAATTAATTCGTTGATTGTGGGCTTTTAACATCCTAGAGGAGTGGGGACAAAAGGGTATTACAGACTATTACGTCTCAATTTCGGGGCTTAAAATTTAAGAGCTGGGGTTTCATTTTTTATAAGTAGCCTTAGTCAAAAATCAAAATTAAGAACACTTGACTCAGAATTAGACATAGATGAGTTATGCAAAGGAAACAAGATAATGCGTAAAATTGAAGATTTTTTATATGAATATGAAGGGTTTTGGAAAAACTCTGCTGGACAATGCCGTATACGAATCTTTATCGATAATAATGATAGGCACATTGGTATTTGTACAGCTTTACCCGAAAATACAGGGACGTCGACAACAAATAGGATCGAGCATATTTATACTGATATTAAAAAAACCGCTTCTTTGTTGAACAAATGGATGCTCAACTCGCCAAAAGCTCAGTAATATCCGCCGTTGAGACGTTTATTGCCGATAATAAAACAAGCAAAGCATGGGCAATAGCAGGCGCTTTGGTACTCAAGGGATTAAAGTACTACTTAAAATTAAATACAGGGAAAGAGCAAGATGAAAAAGTCGAACGAGAAAATCAGCTAATTTGGGTAGATCATTGGCCTAAAGGTATTGGCGATAAACACTTTGAACATGAGTTCGCCGTAGTGCGCTTTTCTGAGAATACAACACCTGTCTGGTATCATATGAATGAAGCAAATTTCGAAGAATACACAGGCATTGATATAAGGTTATTGGAACCCTTGGAGTTGGTTGGAAAAAATGATTAAAAAAATGTCATTGGGCTTAATTCACAAGCGTTTTTATTATGGGAAATTCAGTGTAGATGATAAATAGAGAAAGTAGGGGTTATGCATTTATGGTACAACCGAGTGGATTCGAACCACCGACCCCTACCATGTCAAGGTAGTGCTCTAACCAACTGAGCTACGGTTGTATAAAGATAAAATGTTTGGTACGACCGAGTGGATTCGAACCACCGACCCCCACCATGTCAAGGTGGTGCTCTAACCAACTGAGCTACGGTCGTATAAAAATTTAATAATTTAACAAGATTAGATTGGTACGACCGAGTGGATTCGAACCACCGACCCCTACCATGTCAAGGTAGTGCTCTAACCAACTGAGCTACGGTCGTATTATATTTGTAATCTAATATTGTTAAATTGGTACGACCGAGTGGATTCGAACCACCGACCCCCACCATGTCAAGGTGGTGCTCTAACCAACTGAGCTACGGTCGTACTAATACACAGTGTTTCTGTGCAACGGCGGCTAATATATAGTGCTCTGAACTTAGGATCAAGTATCTTTGCTAAATTTTTGTTTGTCTGAGTTTTTTTTGATCACAATGGTTTTACTTTGCACACTTTGTAGAACCTTTGCCACCAAAATACATGTTGTTTCGCAGATTGTTTTAGTTCTTTAAGTAAGGGGCTTATGGGGTTTGGGTATGTATCTGATCCAAACGTTTGTGAAAAGGTTTTAAAATACGGCTCGATTGAGTGTAGACGTTGAGTCAACTTTGATTGATAAGCCTGAACATCTTGAATGTAGTACTTTTGGAATACGTTATTTAGGACCTTAGCTTTATTCTTATTTTTCCCTTCAGGACACACTGTGTTCTCTAGAGAAAACTGATTCAACCATTTAGTGCTGCTCCTATTCCACGCTATCTGTTTTTTGGTGCTGGTCAATAGAGATTGAACGTAGTGATTGTTGTTGAGCTTTTCCAGTGCGGTGGTCAGGCTTTGTTCTTCTATTAGATGTGGGGAGTTCAAGCTATTGGTGAGCTTGGAAAGTGTCGAAAGCGCTTCCTGAGCTTTGATCTCTGTGTTACTTGTGTCGTAAGTAATCTCATTAAAGGTCAAAGAAAGGAACTGCGTTAGCTCTTTCTCGTTGGTAAATACATGTGCCAGAGTGGCTGGAAGGTCCGCCTTTTTTTGTGCATGCGCTTTGGTTAGTATTTCTCGTACATCTGAGTCTGTGTCTTTGTGTTTAATGCACTCTTGCGCATACCTTACAAAGTTTACGTTGTATTTAAACACCTCACTGGGTTTCGCTAGTTTTCCTAACTGATTGTTGTGGCTTGCTATATGTGTTGCAACACGGCAATGACCAAGCTTTGCTAAATCAATGACTGATATCTTGTATTTGGATGCAGGTAGGGGAGATATAGGTAGCTTGTTGAATGTGGGCTTTGTTATATCGGGCGCATCAGTTTCCAAAACGTTTGCCAGACGTTGGCTATACTCTTTGTTCAAATCACTGGGGGCAGGTGTGCACCCCAGTGAAAATATACTAAGCGCTACTAGTAGCTTGCATTTCAACGAGCTTTCTCCTAACGAAGTAAATAAGTAATATGGCAGCGACTGACAATCCAACGATAATGCCTACCCAAAAGCCAGTGGGTCCCATTGCTGGAACAATTAAATCTGTTTTTGCTAATACGTAACCCAAAGTAAAGCCGATTATCCAATAGGAGAAAAATGTCACTCCGGTGATTGGTTTAGTGTACCTTAAACCTCTTAACACACCATTTGCTGCAACTTGCAGCGCATCGGGTAGTTGATATACACAAGCAAGTACAATAATACTCGAGGCAAGCAATGCTACTTCTTTTTCTTGAGTGTATAGCCAACTAATGTCATCTCTCACAATGTAGGTAGCAAGTGCAACAAATGCTGCAATAACTATAGCTAGCATAAAGCTAGTAAACGTACTATTAACTAGTTTCGGTACGTCATTTTGACCACTGATATTGCCTATTCGAATACCAATTGCCATTGATAAACTCAAAGGTAGCATAAATAGAATCATTGTAACGCTAGCCGCAACTTGGTGCCCTGAAACAGCAACAGCGCCTAGATCAGCAATAAATAAAGGAATACAAGCAAACAAAGTCACTTCAAAAAAAGTAGCGAACGAAATGGGTAAGCCTAATTTAAAAATTTGTAGCAATGTTTCTTTATGTGGTCTCATAAAGTCACTTAATAACCACTTTCCATTTATTGTTTTGCTTTTGAGGCTGTAGCAAATTTGAGTGATTGCCATAGTCCAAATAACAATACTAGTAGCAACACCGCAGCCCGCGCCTCCAAGTGCCGGCATACCTAGCTTGCCGTAGATAAAAATGTAGTTGGCAACGACATTAATGCACAGACCTAATACGCCGATGTAAAATGCCACTTTGGTATTGCCCATACCTTCAGTTACATTTCGGTATACTGAGAACACCAAAAATGCAACGAGCCCATATTTTACATAATCAATGTAATCTTGTGCGAGTTGCGCAATATGCGGCTCTGTACCAATACTTGCGAATAGGCCTGGCGTAAAATAACTCGCGACAAACCCCAAACTGGACAGAGCCACCGCGAGGTATAAGCCTTGCTGAAAAAAGCGTTTTATACTGCTTTGATCTTTAGCACCATAACTATGCGCAACGAGGCTAGTGATTGCCAGTAGAATTGATTGCAAAGAAAACATTAGCGGGTTCATCACGCCAGTGGCAATGGATAGAGCGGCTAAATCACTTGGGCTTACTTGTCCCGCCATCATGGTGTCGACAACAGACATTAGTACCAATGTCACTTGAGCAAGGAAAACTGGCGTTGCCAGTCGCACAAGTCTTTTGGCTTCCCAAAGTTCGAACTTCATAAAAAACTCGGTAATTCTGAAAAAATGTATTCTATTGAAGTTTTAGCTTTTTATCTATGAAATAACTTGTTTCATATTGTTTCAGGCAGGAATTGGTTAGGGTAAACTAGGCGCATAATTTTATTCTCGGAAAAAACATGTTTACTGGTATTGTTCAAACTCAAGCGTCAGTGGTTGGTACTCTTTTAAATGAAGGCGTGATGCGCTTGGTTTTGTCTGTGGGTAATGAGTACCTGCAGCAATTAACTATTGGAGCGAGTATCGCAGTAAATGGCTGTTGTTTGACGGTAGTACAGTTCGAAACGAGTCGCTCAGATGTAGTAGGCCAAGTTAGTTTTGATGTTATTGATGAATCACTTAAGCTCACTAACCTTGGCAACCTTAAATGTGGTGACAAAGTTAATTTTGAAAGATCAGTCACCTTTGGTACTGAACTTGGTGGACATATCGTTTCTGGCCATATTCATGATATGGCGACTGTTGACCAAATTGTAAGAACAGCTGAAAACGTTAAAATTAAGCTGGTACTCGCCAAAGATTGGTCAAAATATGTATTTTACAAAGGGTTTATATCGGTAAACGGTGCCAGCTTAACAGTAGGGCAAGTAGACGAAGACGGTTTTTGGTTACACTTAATTCCAGAAACCCTATCAATCACCAATATTGGCCGCACGAAAATGGGCGATAAGCTCAATATTGAAGTCGACCAGCAAACTTACACAATCGTAAATACTGTCGAACACTATTTAAGAAAAAACACGCTAAATCGCATCGATTAAAATATTTGTTCGTCGTCGCTGTCGATTCTCAATTCCAATTTATTGATGGCTTCGTCAATATGCATGTTAAGGTGAATCGGGTTGCAACAAGCCGCGCAATCTTCATAGTAATCTTGATCGCCTTCACTGGTATCTAAATCCACAAAGATGTGATGACCACAGTGAGGGCAGCTAATGCGTTGGTGATACAGCTGTTTCATGGTTTTTCTCCAACAACCGCTCTGTCATTCCTTTCTCTATTATAGCATTAATTGCAATTATTACCGCTGAGTGACAGCTATTTTAACAGTGCTTCGATTTGCTTCTGAGATTGGAGTATATAGTCGCCTGCAAACAGGTTAGCGTGGCATAATAGCGTATAGAGTTGGTAGATAGGTTTACGTTGCTGATAGCTAGGCTCTAAAGGGTAGGTATCAGTGTAGCCTGTGTAAAACGCATCTGGTAGAGCAGCAAACAACTCACTATTGGCTATATCTACCTCTCTATCTCCATAGTAACAAGCCGGGGAATATACACAGGGCTTTTTGTTGGCAAAAGCAATGTTTCCACGCCAAAAATAACCGTGTAATAGAGAAGGTTGAAGAGGATGATTGAGTAAAGGCTTTAGCTGTTCAACAAATTGATCAATATCGACGAGCGCAATGTTCTTTTCCTGCAGGAGCTGTAATTGCCATGCTATTCGCTCTTCGGCGAAAAATACGGACCACTTTTTGTGCCATTGATTTGGTTGAGCTAATCCTAATAAGTAGTTGTCTTGTTCAAGACCAAACATTTCTTGTTCATGGCGAGTGTGCATCTTCGCAAGTGTTTTTCCGCAGTCATACCAGTTTTCTTGATCTGGTTGTGTATGCAGCCATTCAAATACGATAAAACAGTACTCAAGGCTCGAACCTATGGTAATGGGGTCGGCAACTAAAAAGTCACTGTCTCTGATCAATAATGTGTGATTTTGTGCTTCGCATTCGTAGCGCTCAAGGGCGCTCACATGATCTACTTTGACAAGAAAACTGTGTTTGTCATTTTCGATTTTGAAGGTTTTGGATTTAGAATTGCAGGGTAGTTGGGTTTTTCGAGTAAATTCAAAATGGTCATGAATTGCATCACTGATGTATTGATTTACAAGATTCCACATAGTCTGTCCAACTGTGCCAAAGCGCTTACTCCTAACTATGGACGATTTTAGCTATAACACAAATACTTGAGTGCAAATTTAAATCTAATAGAATAGCAGCAGTTTTTAAATTGTATTGGAATTACCACATTGAATAAAAGTGTAGTTACAAACTTATTAGCTGTGGCTGTTGTGCTTGGCGGATGGTTAGGTGAAAACGACTTAGTGTTGACGATGGGGATGTTTGCTTTGTCGGGTGCGGTCACTAACTGGCTTGCTGTACATATGTTGTTTGAAAAAGTACCTGGGTTATATGGTTCGGGTGTCATCACAATCAAGTTTAAAGAGTTTAAAGTCGCCATTAAGGAACTGATTTTAGATGAATTTTTCAATCAGGATAAGTTGCAAAGCTTTGCTTCAAAAAATCAAATTGATTTAGATTTAAACCCAGTTATTGAGCAAGCTGATCTATCAATTGCTTTCAACAAATTAGTACAAGTGATTGAAGGCTCGCAGTTTGGAGCAATGCTTGCAATGGTAGGCGGTAAAGAAGCTATAGAACCAATGCGTGATACATTCACTGACAAAATGAAAGAAGCTCTCAAAGAGATCAGTGAAGAGCCTGAATTTAAAGAGAAAGTATCTGGCGTTTTGACTAATGGTCAATCACTTGACTCAATCAGGGGAGCAATTGAGCATGCAGTAGATGAACGTTTGAATGAATTGACTCCAGTGATGGTAAAAAACATTGTTCAAAATATGATTCATACTCATTTAGGCTGGTTAGTCGTGTGGGGCGGCGTATTTGGTGGTCTGTTTGGTTTAATCGCTAGTTTCTTATAACAAAATTGTGCGCATTTTCAGTTAGAATAATGCGCACTTTTCTGTTTTGTGTCTAATAACATTCATTATTTAGAACCCGATAAAACAACCGTAGCAGGCGCTTTTTGAGTGGTTAAGTCTTTGATGGATGTTTTAGTGTCCAATTCAATGTTCATAAACTTGGCGTTGCGAGTGAGGCTATAAGTTTCGGCAAATTCCTCTAAATCCATATCGTTACAGTGTAGTTTATTTGCAATATTCTTTTTCAGAGATTGTTTTCCTCGCAATTCTTCCAGCATGATATGTGGTCGGTTAGACGCAAAGGCCATACACAGATTTGTTGCAATACTATCGTCAGCGGCGACAAATTCAACAGCTTGAGTTTGGTGAGCAGTAGATGCAAGTCCAACTAGTGCAACAGCAGTCAATAAAGCTTTCATTTTAGTTCTCCAAATTTTGGTGTTTTGTGCGACTCCCCCTCAGTATTGGCGCTTTATGAAAAAAATGCTGTAATTGAAAATTGTGGGAATGTAAGGATTTGTGTATTCGTTACGTACAGGTTGTAACCAATTAATATTTAAAAGAAATATGAATGGCAATTATGACTGACAGGGGAAAATAAATTTCATGTTTTTTTTGATTAGCAAATAATCAACGTATTGTTTTAACGGTTTTACCATCTTTTCATTTATTCATTAAAACCTATTTCAAAAGTGTGTCTGAGTATGTGAAAGTATGTCTAAAATTTCAGCATTGGCTTTGTATATTGTGTTCTTTTCTTAAACAATGTTGAGAATTTTCAGTTATTCATCATAATTTATTGCATTTTGAGGTTTTTATATCGAAAATTTTGTGAATTTTAGCTACAGTCACATAAAAACTACAGAGAGAAAAAAATGCAAATATTTAAACCCTCTGTGATCGTGCTTGCTCTAAGCACAGCTCTTATTGGGTGTCAGCAAGACTCTGGCCCTCAAAAAGATAAAGTCACAATCGAGAAAAACCCATATCCAAGTACTTATAAGCCTCACTCTACTTCAAGTACATTAATCACAAACGCCACGGTGCTGACAGGCACTGGTGAACGTATTAACGATGCCGATGTATATATTGTTGATGGCAAAATTAGCCAAGTTGGCAAAGACCTGTCTGTTTCAGCTGATACAACAATCGACGCTGCAGGTAAGTGGGTCACGCCAGGTATCATTGACAACCACTCTCATTTAGGTGCGTACCCGAACCCTGGTGTAGAATCACACCAAGACGGCAATGAAATGATTAACCCTAATACTGCTCAGGTTTGGGTTGAGCACTCAGTATGGCCACAGGATCCTGGCTTCAACCGCGCTCGAGAAGGTGGTATTACGTCACTTCAAATTTTGCCGGGCTCTGCCAATTTATTTGGTGGTCGTGCTGTTACATTGAAAAATGTGCCTTCAGATACAATGCAAGGTATGAAGTTTCCAAGTGCACCATATGGTCTAAAAATGGCGTGTGGTGAAAACCCGAAACGTGTATATGGCGGTCAGGGCGTTGCACCTAAAACGCGTATGGGTAACATGGCCGGGTACCGCGAGGCGTGGATTGAAGCCACTGAATATAAACGCGCTTGGGAACAATACGAGGCTGAATATGCAGCGGGTCTAAATCCAGATGCACCGCATCGTGACATTAAGTTAGACACATTACGTGGTGTGCTGGATGGTGAAATTTTAATCCATAACCACTGTTATAAAGCTGAAGAAATGGCGATGATGATCGACCTTTCTAAAGAGTTTGATTACCATGCTGGTACATTCCACCATGGCGTCGAGGCATACAAGATTGCTGATCTATTAGGTGAAAACGGTAACTGTGCTGCACTTTGGCCTGATTGGTGGGGCTTTAAAATGGAAGCGTATGACATGTCACTAGAAAATGTGGCGATTGTTGACGCTGCGAAAAACTCTTGCGCAGTTATCCACTCTGATTCTGATACAACGATTCAACGCTTAAACCATGAAGCTGCAAAAGTAATGTATTCTGCGAATGAAGCTGGCTTTGATATCAAAGAAGAACATGCGATCAAATGGATCACTTACAATGCGGCCAAGTCGCTGGGTGTAGAGGAGCTAACTGGTTCGCTTTCTGCAGGTAAGCAAGCTGACGTAGTAATTTGGGACCAAAGCCCATTTAGTGTGTACTCAAAAGCAGAGAAAGTATTTATCGATGGTGCTAAAGTCTATGATCGCCAAGACAGTAAATACCAAGCTGTTAGTGATTTTATGTTAGGCCAGCGCTAGGAGAGTGACAATGAACAAGTTTAAATTATCTATACTAACTGGTGCATTGCTTGGCTCTTCAGCAGCATTCGCTCAAATTACTGCAATTACTAACGTGACAGTTCATACACATACAGATCAAGGTGTATTGGAAAATGCTACAGTGGTAATGGAAGGCGGCAAGATCAAGTCGATTAACCCTCAATCTTTTGAGGCGGATGTGACTATCGATGCAAATGGTAAAGTAATGACGCCAGGATTGATTGGTTCCATGAACCACCTTGGTCTTGTTGAAGTAGGTGCCGTATCACGTTCAGTTGATGCTTATGATAAATCAGGTATCGAATTCGATCCTAGCTCAGCTTTTAACCCTCGCTCAAGCTTGATCCCTTATGCGAGAAAGGGTGGTGTGACGCAAAATATTAGCGTGCCATCTCTGCCTTGGGGTGAAAGTGGTGTGTTTATGGGACTTGCATTTGTCGCTGATTTATCAGGTGAGTTCGGCAGTGTTACAGATCGCAAAACAGCACTAATTGTTGACTTGGGCGCCGCAAGCGGTGACGCATCTCGAGCAGCTGCTTTGCAGTCTTTTACAAAGAAACTAGCTGAGCAAGAAAAGAAGCTAAAATCAAAGAAAGACAAGAAGAAAGATGCTGATCCGTCATCAGAAGAGAAGTTACTAACGCAAGTTCTTAAAGGAGAACTACCAGTAGTAGCTTACGCGTCTAGAGCTTCTCAGCTTCTTGAGTTACTGGCATTGAAAGAAAAATTCGGCCTGAACTTGATTATCAGTGGTGCAGATGATGCGGTACTTGTAAAAGAGCAGCTGGCAAAAGCTGAAGTACCTGTGATTGTTAGTGCGATTTCAAACTTGCCTACAGGTTTTGATGCACTGCATGCGCATCTTGGCAATGCTGGTGAGCTAGAGAAAGCTGGCGTGAAAGTGATATTAAATGTATCAGGTGACGGTAGCCACAATGTTTACCAAATGCGCTTTGATGCTGGTATTGCAGTCGCAAATGGTATGACACATGACGGTGCATTAAAAGCGATGACAGTAAATGTTGCTGATGCTTTTGGTATTGAAGGTGGTAAAATTGCAAAAGGAGAACGTGCCGACGTTGTTCTTTGGACTGCTGATCCGTTCGAGTTTAGTACTCGCATCGATAAAATATGGATTAACGGTGAACAAGTAACGACTGAATCTCGTCATGATAAACTGCGCGAGCGTTACACGACTGACTCGAATATGCCCAGAGCCTATACGAAATAGTTCAGTGCAGTAACTGTAATGGAAAAGGCACCAATACTGGTGCCTTTTTTGTATTCTATGTTATTTAGTAAGTGAGCTTAAATCGCACTTTTTACTCAATAAGCTAGAACAAGCGAGTAACTGGGCAAAAGAGACTCGTACAATATGAGAAGTGCAACTTCTCAGTTTTCGGTTAATTACTTATAAGTTGTGTGGTCAACTTCTAAGGTTATGTCATTTTCACCATAGACAACCCAAACTTGAGTGCGTTGAACTTGGCCAACAGGGCTATGGCATGTGACTACTTGTCTAAATGCAGGTCCAGTGAAGTTATAAACTTCATTTTCTAATGCGAAATGATTAGTGTGGAACAGTGGTGTACTGTCGTAACCATTAAATACACGAGAAGTAAAACCTTCATTCATTGTTGATGTGCAATAAGTGTCTTCATTTTTGTTGTTTATATGAAGTGAAGAGGTATAGCTAACTTGCTCATACCAACCTCGACCACCACAGTGAGAACTTGCGCCTGTGCAATCCGGCATTTTGTATTCTCCAACGCCAGTAAGGTTTGTGTCCCAAGTTATGGTCGGAAGGCCAGAAAACTTATGATAGACTTTGTACTGATCACCCGCTAGGTTTTGACAGTTTAACGCTAATACGCGATTGCGCTGCAGCTGTTCATCGCTAAATGTGCCGTTGAAGTAAACAGTATCAACCATGCTCGCGCCTGGGCCTGCTGTGCCAATATTTACGGTACCATACTGCTGTCCTGTAATTTCGTCATAAATATAACCACTGCTACATTCTGAGCCACCTTCTCTAAAGTAAACCCAAGCGTTAAAAGTACGCGCATTGAATGAATCCGTTACAATACGCTCTACAGCGCCATTAGTATAAACAGACGTTCTGTTGTAACCGTCTAAATCATTAACAACGATTTGCGCATGAGCTGATGTCGCTAGCAAGCCAGTTGTTAGTGCGGCGAGTAGTTTAAGTTTCATTGGTAACTCCTTTGATAACATTTTTTGGGAAATATTCCCTTGTTGTTGTGCTAAAGCACATAGTTTTTATTGAATTCTGTTGATGAATAAATTCATATATCGAGTTCGATTTAACTTCTTACATTGAGTTAATTCGTACTAATAGCTAAATAAACCAATCAGTATAAAATGTAGTAAATTTGATTAGCTTGTCTTTATCCTCTTTATAAAGTGGATAACTGCTTTTTAAGCTAACCAGTAAAAACCCTCATGTAAACCCCAATTAAGAGCGTTGATTTTATTATTGTTTTTCAAATTGCAAAGGCGTTTTTAACTTTTGAGGGAAGTAATTTATTTCAAAGTATTTGAATATTATATTTTAATAATCGCGTTATTATTTGTTATGAATGATTTTTAATTTCGTATAGTGTTGTTTTAGGTGTTTTGATTAGTAATTTCTTTTGGTTGTGTGAGGCGATTTGCTTTTGAAAAGAGTCATCGATTTTTAGAATGTTGTTCTATGTTTAATCAAACGAAAAAGTAATTATTTTATCGAACCTAGATTTAAGCACAAGAACCCCCTTTATTGATGTAAAAAACGAATTAATAAAGATTGAAATTTCGATATGTTTTTTTGATCTGAGTCTAAGTGATGCTAACTTAGCTTGAAGAAGGCGCTTTAAAAAAACTTTGAGATTTGCTAAAAAAGAGTGGGCTTTCTAATGGCAAGTCGCAATGTCAGCGTCCCTACAAATGGGCGCTTTAACTTGTACAAACACATGGTTACTTTAGTGAGGCCATAAGACCCATTGAATTGACGTACACATTTACTTAGAGGAGCATATTTTGGCAATAGATTTACTATTATTGTGTTATCTACTGAGCATAGTAGTCTCCTTTTTAATAACAACATCTCATATAATGATTCAACAAGGTCTCACAATTAAAACTGCAGTTGAGTTTGCAATTTATTGGATGCTTATTTTAGGGCCTTTAGGTCTGATAATAGGTGATAATGAGGGGGTGCTACCAATTATAGTTCCAGATTATATATTGGTATTTATTAGTGCATCACCTTTATTGCTCGGGCCGTTATGTATGGGGTATATTTTATCGGTTTCACGCAAAGTAATGTACTTTAAACGTTTACTTATGCACTTTACTCCCTTTGTTACTGCGCTTGTTTTATTGGCCGCGAATAGAGTAAATACGCTTTACGACTATACCCCAATGCCTTTAATTGCAATTTTCTACTTTCAGTTTTGGCTTTATAAGCATTGTAGTACCCAATTCTCACCGACAAAAATTTTTAGTGTGGACAGCGGTTCTTTGTTAAACCCTACTTTACTGCTTATGTTACATACAATGTTTACTGTAAACATTTCACTTTGGTCTATCAAAAACATGTATAGTAATTATTTAATTCAGATACTTGCAGACTTGTGTGCATATGCTCTTCTTATCTCCTTTGTGATTTTGAGTCGGAGTTATGTCAACACTTTGGTAACCCGTATTGAGTCTGCCAAAAATACCTTTAATACTGTTAAATAATATATAGCTGATCTATTCATTGTCTTAATCATAGGGAGCGTGTAATGGAGCGAAAACGGATATACGTAATTGCAGGCACAATGTGCAACCATAAGCTTTGGGGGGCTGCAAAATCGACATTGAGCGTAAAAGTAGAGCTTATTCATCTAAAAATTCCAAATAATTGCTCATTTGATGAAATCTGTAGACTCCTCAATGAGTCAATCACTGAAGAGAGAGTTAATTTGTTGGGGTTTTCGTTAGGTGGGTATATTGCTGGCTATTTTAGCACCTTGTATCCAAATAAGGTAAGTAGATTATTTATTATCTCAAATAGCCCCACGAAGTTATCAGAAAATGAACTAAAGCAAAGAAACCAAACGCTCGCCTTTATCAAAAACTTTGGGTACGGTGGGTTGAGTGCTAGCAGAGCAAGGTTGTTATTAGACGCTAATAATGTGAATCAAAAAAATATAGATTTACTTCAAGAGATGGATCGTGATCTAGGTGGTGAAGAGTTTATAAGCCTATACACGCATACTTCAGAGCGACATTGTTTAAAGGCAAGATTACTCTCTATGAAAATTCCGCTGTTTTTTTGGTATAGCGAAAGTGACGTACTTGTGAACACCGACTGGTTTGACGATGTTTTTGAAAGCCTCCCGAACTGCGAAATCTGTATCACACCGGGCAGCGGTCATATGTTACCAATAGAGCAGGAGGCTGAATTTGTTCGCTTGTTGTTGAATTGGGTGAGTCGGCCTGTCAATAACATTTGACTTTAAATATCATTCAACTATTTCTAAAATTAATAGCTGGTTGTTCTTCCCGGTGCCAACCATTAAATGTTTACCATCATCAGTTGTTTTTAACACAGACACGTTTTCTATCGCAATCCCCCCGATTGACTTGATATGTCGCTGGTACGTAATTTGATCGGTCTCTTTTGATTTATTAAATATCAAAATCCCTTTGTCAGCTTCTCCACTGATAAACAATAAGCTTTCGTCTAATGACATTGCAATACAGCATGCTCCATTTAATCCACCAGAAGGGAGTTGATCATTTAAAATGCTTTGGTGGTGGAGGTACTGACCATCTGCATCTTGTTTATAAATAATAAGCGATTTACTTTTGGCTGCTGCAACAAATAAGTACTCGCCATTGCGAGACACTGAGAGTTTTTGTGGATTAAGTAGTGTCGGATGTGAGAGTGTTTGCTTTAAAACGAAATGATGGTCAGATGTTCTATTTAAAATAAAGATTTGGTTGCTCTCGAACCCAGCTACAAAAATAGTGTTACTGTCCGCAGTCTGCTCTATAGAAGTGGGGTGTCCCCAATCATGATTTGGTAGCAACTTTGTTTTGAACGACGCCACTCCCTTTGGAGCAAGGCTGAAAACAGAAACAGTATTGCTTTGGTAGCTAGCCGTCAATAAATACTGTCCATCATTAGTAATGACTGAACTCCAAGCCCCTAATAAGCCAAGGGAGTCTTGTGTTTTTATAGAATCGAATGACTTGAAAACAAGGTTGTGATTTATGTTATCTGAAAGAGTTGTCGTTGGTAAAAGCTGTGCTTCGTCTTTATAAGAAAACGAGGTAAGTGCGCCGCTATAAAACGATGTGGTATAAGCGCTATGATGTCTTTTTGAGTAACTTACACTTGATGCGCCTTTTAACCTCAGTTCTGGGAAGTTTTTATCAGAAAAGCTTTGAGAGAGTGATAATTTAAAATCTTCATCTGCGCTAAAAACAGTCAGAGCATCATCATCCCCGCTAACTACCAACACCATGCCTCGTTTTTGGGCAATCGCTATGTCCCTTGGGTTCGAAATTCCACTTACGCCACGGAGGTTATTTTGCAAAACTTGCTTTAACCTGAGAGCACTATTTGATGCTTCAACATTGGCAGAAAATACCCAAGGCCACAAAATCAAGAAATAGAGGTATTTAGTCACGTTATATTACACTTTTTTGTTTTGTAAATTATCACTTCTAAATTCGTAATAGAAGCCACTTTGGGCGTATTTGCAAAATAGACACTAGCTATCTTATTAAAAGGCTTACTTTGTACGAGGTTTAAAGGTATGTCAGTTAAAAATAACGAAAACTCAAGGCATAAACGTCGCTCGTAAATCAGCGGTAAAGTATAAAAGAGCACAGTAATTAGAGTGGTTCGAAAAAGGCCAGTAGTTGATTGAATGACTATTTAAGGTTAAGAGCAAGGCGTGACCTTATGAAAAATACTAATACAAACTAATTCAAGGTAGCTAGCTTCTCGGCAATGAATTAGATTGAACTTAATGAGTTATGGGGAGAGCCTCGGATATGGATTTAAAAAGCTATGTAAATAAAAGTGTGCTGTGTTGGTTAGCGACAGTAGGTGAAGATTTAGTGCCCAATGTTTCTCCTAAAGAAGTCTTCACCTTAATTAGTGAAGATATCTTATTGATTGCAAATATTGCATCTCCAATTAGCGAAGGTAACATTCTAGTAAATTCTAATGTGTGTGTATCGCTGGTGGATGTTTTTGAGCAGAGAGGGTTTAAAGTCAAAGGTACTGCCGACGTGATAGACATTGAGTCTGATCTTGGCCAAAGATATCTAAAGGCAATTAGAGATATTGCAGATGAAAGTTACCCTGTAAAAAACATATTTGAGATCCGTATCGAGTCAAAAGCCAAGATAGTAGCACCCAGTTATTTCTTGTTTCCAGATACCACAACGGACAGTCAAATTAAAAATGCATTAAAGACTTATCAAGTTTCTGACTATTTACATAAACGTTAATTGGACTCGAAATAGCGACATGGATAGTGTGATGAAAGAGGGCGCAGGTGCAGCTTGGCGTATTATCACAAAAGTTCATATATCATCACAAAAAATCACCGCTTAATTCTAAATACTTTAGAATGACAGCTTGGAATAAAGGTTTTAAATTTAAATATCTATTTGAATTAATTATTTGTCATTGCAGAGGTGGCCTTTTAGCAAAATCATAGCATAGAAAATTTTCTAACAGATTTGGTTACCACATCGCTTTTTAAAACTCTGAACTAAAATTAGCTACATTGTAAATTGTTGTACTTTTGTAACTGGTTTAGCTTTATAAAATGACAATCATCATAAACTTTTGTATTTAATTCAGTAATTACAGTTTGCTAATTTAACCATGTTGGTAATTGTATTGTGATTTTCGCAGTAAATTTTGTTTTTTCATTTGTTTTTTCGTTTATTTTTTGAAAGTTGACGGGTACTTAAAAAGCTGCAAGCTTAATTGAGGTTTTTAATAAGTAACAATAATCAAAAAGGAAATTAATATGAAAACTTATTCAATACTTGCTGCTATTGGACTTAGTATTGCAAGCATATCAAGCCAAGCTGCGGTTGTGGAATGTGTAATTAGTGGTACGCCAACCCCTCAGGAATGGTCAGCCAATTTTTGTTCTAGCCCAACTGTTTCACCGGTATCTTCAGTGGTATTTAGGCTGAATGCTAGCAAACCAATTGCTGAAGTGACTTGGTCTTACTACGGCAGTTCTGGTCGTTGGGACTGTAACAATGGGCAATACTGTAGATTTACCAACAGTAGCCGGCAACCAAGTGGAAATGCAGAAGCATGTGCGCGTCGTGTACTATACACTGATGGCACTTGGGAGAGCTTAAATTCATGCGCTTACGGTACATATTGGTATGGAAATGGTCCAATCTTAAAACAATTTGATATAGAAGTGTCTGAAGAGTCACTTTCCTCTAGTGCAAGTCACCTTAACTAATTAATTAAAGGCGAGAGTGGTTCTGCGATTGGCGAACCGCTTTCGTTGTTTACTGCGCTCCCCCTTTATAGATTAGCCTAAGAACGTTGGATTTCTGTAGGCACTGCTTTATTGAATTTTTTACGACACTTTTCCCTAGCTAATAAGATAATTTAATAACTGTTTATACATACAGTATTTGTGTATCATACATTAACGTTTGTAAGGAGAGTCGTATGACACACAAAATTGAAAACTTAGTTCCAACACCCCAAGAGTATTGTGAAATGCGCTTAAAAGCGGGGTTATCAGGCAAGTCGCTAGAAGCTGCTCAAATTGGCCTAAAAAACTCCTTGTACGGTGTAAGTATACGAAATGAAAACAACGAATTAATTGCCATGGGAAGAGTAGTGGGAGATGGTGCCTGCAATTTTGAAATAGTCGATGTTGCGGTGGACCCTGCTTTTCAAGGAGCTGGATTGGGACGAAAAGTAATGGAGTCTATCGATAATTATTTAGAGTCGGCTGTATTTGAAGGTTCTTATGTATCAATGATTGCAGATGAACCTGTATTTTATGAGAAACTTGGTTATAGGTTAGTTGCACCGAAAAGCCAAGGGATGACTAAAAAATTTAAAGTACTGAAGTAAGTCAATAGGCGAGTTTAATGAGCACTTAAGCAGTTATTGAATTGGCTAAGGTAGTAAGGGGAAATATGAGATTCTTGCCAGAAGAGTTTATGGGTTATAACGTAGAGCCAACTGATATTAAACAATTTACTGAACTTTGTTATATGTTAGGGCGTTTGGGACAAGTACAAATCAAAACTATTCAAGGCTATGAATATCCAAAAAATTACTACAGCGCTACTTTTATAGGAAAGGGAAGTAGTTGCAGCATTTTCATGAATTGCTACAGCCCACTCGTAGCATTTGGAGTGATCAGAGAACGTGGTATTTTATTTGAACAAAATGCCACATTAGAGTCACTGATAGCTCATCACTATCCGTACATTAAGGTATTAACACCTAAAGAACTAGCGGTAGGCATACAGCCGTCGCACTTATCAGCATTCTCTCCCAAAGGTCGCGCGGCAATCGAATATTGATTGCCGTTAACTATGGGAGGCGCATTGTTTTCTTGGTTTTTTGACTAATCTCAATAGATTGTTTAAATGGATTAAGTTTGTAGTCAGGCGTAATGGCTCCGTTTTAATTCTTCAATAATCGCTTCGGCTAGGGGAGAGGTGGTACTGTTTTTTGCGGTAATTAAAACCACTGGAATTTTATAAGAATATTTATTTGGTAAAATAGCCTTAAACAAGCCCTTATCAACCCAGTAGCTGGCATAATGCTGGGGTAAATATCCGATGAATTCGCCAGACAAAATTAAGTGTGCGATCCCCTCGTCATGATAAGCTATAGCGCTATTTTGATAGTTTAATCCATCGTTTCGCGTCTCTCTATCACGCATATAGTTACTGGTAACTACTTCAGCTTTTTTGAGTAATTTAATAACGTCGGAATTTTTACAGTCAAATAACGGGTGCCCTTTGGCGCAATATAAAAAGTTGGTTTCATCATGCAGTGGATAGTAGTCCAGTCCTCTCAAGTGATGGCGACTTACACCAAGTCCAACCAGAGACCGGCCATTTATAACTGACGTTTCGACTTCCCTGGCTTCACATACATTTACTTCAAATTGAATGTTACCCCCCTTGGCCTTTAGCCTAGAGATAGCACGTGCCACTCCACAGCGAGGGTCACTTACCATGGTATCAATAGTCGCAATAGTTACACGACCGGAGAGTTCATTTTTAGAGCTTGCGACTGTAGTTGCAAAAGCTTCACACTGTTGAAGCAGTTCCAGTGACGCTTGATAAGTTACACGACCTGGTTCGGTTAATTCAAAGCCACCTCTACCACGTTTACACAACTTAATACCCAACCTCACTTCGAGATCAGATAGATGTGAGCTAATTGTTGAGCGGCCAATATTGAGCCGTGATTCAGCTGCTGAAAGTCCACCACATTCAACAATGGCCACAAAAATTCTAAGCAACCTTAAATCAACGTCATGAACTTGCATTAGTCCTCTCTTTTTATAATGAGTTACGAATTTAAAAGCAGGCTACTGAGCATCATTTGTCCAACTTTCGTTTGATTCCAAAACGTCAAACTTTAAAGTTTGATAATTCCGGAATGAATTACGATTATTATGCATTTATAAAACATCTTGCACAAGCTAACATTGCGCCATCAAAGCACGTAGTTGCTCATAAAACACAAATATTTAGGAGAAAAAGATGACGTTTAGATATGGTGTTGATCGTCTGAACCTTGATATTGTAAACGGCATTGCCGATGGCAGTATTAAAGCGGAACTTTGTCAAGAAGCATTAGATAAAATTAATAAGAGCCGTCAACGTGTAGACAAGATGGCAGCATCTGATAAAGCAGTATATGGTATTAATACCGGTTTTGGTCCGTTGTGTGATACGCAAGTTTCCCCTGAAGAAACTAAGTTACTGCAAAAAAATCTACTTATAACGCATGCCGTTGGTGTTGGTAATCCAATCGCCAAGTCTATTTCTAAACTGATGCTTATCACTAAAGTCCATGCACTGAGCCAAGGTTTTTCGGGTATCCGCTTGGCTGTAGTTGAGCGCATGCTTAAGTTTATTGAACTAGATATTATTCCAGTCGTTCCAGAGCAGGGGTCGGTTGGTGCATCGGGTGATTTAGCGCCTCTTTCTCATTTATTTTTACCACTATTAGGTGAGGGTGAGTTTTGGGTAGGTGAGGAAATCCAACCTGCAGCTAAAGTACTTGCTGACAACAACCTTGAAGCAATGGACCTTGATTCAAAAGAAGGCCTTGCACTGATTAATGGTACTCAGTTTATTTTATCTCATGCCATAACCGGCCTGACTAAAATGCGCTACTTGCTTGATCTAGCAGATGTTGCTGGTGCTATGAGTATTGAGGGGATGCAAGGTAGTGAGCAGCCATTCCGTGAAGAGCTTCATGCTATTCGCGCGTTTGAAGGAAATATTGCTGTCGCAAAGCGTATGCGCCTTCTTTTCAAAGATTCTCAAAACATGGCTGATCACGAAGAGTGTGACCGTGTACAAGACCCATACTCTCTAAGGTGTATTCCACAAGTTCATGGTGCATCTCGTAACGCATACAACCACTTAAAAGAACTTGCTGAAACTGAAATGAACTCAGTAACAGACAACCCAATTGTGATCAGTGAAGAAGAAGCCATTTCGGGTGGTAGTTTCCACGGTCAGCCTTTGGCGATGGTGCTTGATTACGCATCGATAGCAGCCGCAGAGCTTGGTAACATTTCAGATCGCCGTTGTTACTTACTACTTGAAGGTTTGCACGGTTTACCTCGACTACTAACAACATCAGGTGGTCTTAACTCGGGCATGATGATCCCGCAGTATACAACCGCTGCGTTGGTTACTGAAAACAAATCACTTTGCTTCCCTCCATCAGCGGACAGTGTACCAACGTCGATGGGCCAAGAAGATCATGTTTCAATGGGTAGTATTTCAGGCCGTAAATTCAATCAAATCTTGGGTAACCTTGAAAAAATATTCGCGATTGAATTGATGTACGCAGCTCAAGCAGTTGATTTTAGAAGGCCAAATTCTTGTTCAGAGATTATTGAACAGAATCACGCCTTGATCCGTACAAAGGTCGCGAAACTTGAAGAAGACAGACTACTTAAGCCAGATATCGATGCGATGGTTGAGTTTGTTAAGTCACAAGCATTTACGGTTACAGTGAACTAAGGAAATCCGACATGAATTTTCAAGAAATAATAAAGCAGGGCATCCCTAGCGAATTACCTGAAGCAAAGCCTTATCCGGCAGGCGCAAATCGCGCGCCAAAGCGTAAAGATATCCTAAGTGCTGACGAAAAGCAGTTAGCAATCAGAAATGCCTTACGTTACTTCCCAAAAGAGTGGCATAACGAGTTAGCGGCTGAGTTTGCGAAAGAATTAAAAGACTTCGGTCGTATTTATATGTACCGTTTTAAGCCTAACTACGAACTTAAAGCGCGCTCAATTTCGGATTACCCAGCTAAATGCGAACAAGCTGCAGCAATCATGTTAATGATTGACAATAATCTAGACCCTGCAGTAGCACAACACCCTGAAGAATTAATCACTTATGGTGGTAATGGTGCGGTTTTCCAAAACTGGGCACAATACCTACTTGCTATGAAATACTTAAGTGAGATGGAAGAAGACCAAACGCTTCACATGTATTCTGGCCACCCAATGGGGTTATTCCCATCTTCGAAAGACGCTCCTCGTGTTGTTGTTACAAATGGTATGATGATCCCGAACTATTCTCAGCCAGACGATTGGGAAAAGTTCAACGCACTTGGTGTAACTCAATATGGTCAAATGACTGCTGGTTCTTTCATGTACATTGGTCCTCAGGGCATTGTACATGGCACGACAATTACCGTTATGAACGCATTCCGCAAAGTGCTAGAGAAAGGCGAAAGTCCAAAAGGTAAGATCTTCTTAACTGCGGGCCTTGGTGGTATGAGTGGTGCTCAACCTAAAGCCGGTAATATTGCTAACTGTATTACCGTATGTGCTGAAGTAAATCCAAAAGCAGCAATTAAACGCCATGAGCAGGGCTGGGTCGATGAGCTAGTAGACAACATGCCTGATCTTGTTGCGCGTGTTAAAAAAGCACAAGCTGGAGAAGAAGTCGTTTCAATCGCATTTATTGGTAACGTGGTTGATGTATGGGAATCTTTCCTAGCAGAAGATATCTTCATCCATTTAGGCTCTGACCAAACATCATTACACAATCCTTGGTCAGGTGGTTATTACCCAGTTGATATTAGCTACGAAGAGTCAAACCGACTGATCCGTGAAGAGCCAGAAGTATTCAAAGAAAAAGTACAAGCAACGCTTAAGCGTCATGCTGACGCTGTAAATAAGCACACAGCCAAAGGTACGTATTTCTTTGATTATGGAAATGCATTCTTGCTAGAGTCATCACGCGCTGGTGGCGATGTTATGGCAGAAAATGGTATCGACTTTAAATATCCTTCATATGTACAAGATATCCTTGGCCCGATGTGTTTTGACTATGGCTTTGGTCCATTCCGCTGGGTTTGTACATCTGGTAAGCCTGACGATCTAGACAAAACAGATGCAATTGCCGCAAAAGTTCTTGAAGAAATCATGGCAGAATCACCTGAAGAAATTCAGCAGCAAATGCAAGATAACATTACTTGGATCAACGATGCGAAGCAAAACAAGCTAGTTGTTGGTTCACAAGCACGTATTTTATATGCAGATGCAGAAGGCCGCATGAAAATTGCGAAAGCTTTCAATGATGCGATTGAGCGCGGTGAGATTGGTCCTGTAGTGCTAGGTCGTGACCACCATGATGTAAGTGGTACGGACTCACCGTTCAGAGAAACGTCAAACATTTACGATGGCAGTCGCTTCACGGCGGATATGGCTATTCATAACGTAATTGGTGATAGCTTCCGTGGCGCTACTTGGGTTTCAATCCACAATGGTGGCGGTGTTGGTTGGGGTGAAGTAATTAACGGTGGCTTTGGTATGTTGCTTGATGGTTCAAGTGATGCTGAGCGTCGTCTCAAGTCAATGTTATTATTTGATGTGAACAATGGTATTGCACGCCGTAGTTGGGCGCGCAACGAAGAAGCTAATTTCGCAATCAAACGTGAAATGGAGAGAACACCTAAGTTAAAAGTAACATTGGCTAACAATGTTGATGATGCACTTTTAAAAGGCCTATCTCTATAAGTCATTGCAAAAAAGCTGGGCATAAATAATGCTCAGCTTTTCCCTCTTGTCATTAGATCACCCCTTTGTAATATAAAATCGAGAGCAAACCTTATTCAATATTAATGAATAGGGTGATGACATTCCAAATTGGTTTGCTGCCCTCAAATAGGCTACTAGCCAGCTAAGTAACCTTCCAACCAAACTTTTGATATCGAAATAACTAAAAAAAATTCCCTGTTGCACTTTCAATAACGTTTGTTTTATTGCAAGAGCTTATGCCGATGTTGAGCTAAAACTGACGAAATAAGATATATGAATGTTAAAACTGTTCAAAATGAAAACATTTATAATATATTTAATGCTAAATAACTAAATTATACTGACTGTTTAATTCTCAAACATTGCTTGATTTAAATAAATATTTCAGTAAAAAGATCTTGAGTGAATATAAAAACCTGGTAAAGTTGCCTTGTTGAATGTAACTAACCAAAGGAAATTAAGATGTTACTTAAACTTAGTAAAAAGAAAGTGAAAAACCTAAGCACTTCAAATAAGTCGCTTAACTTACAGCAAACTCCACAAGTAGGTGGTGGTCAAGGCCTAGACTCTTTAGGTTGTCTACCCACTGTTAAGTGTCCTGTTTCTTGGCAGTGTTACTCGGACGACTGCTAAAATATCAACACTACTAACAGTCCTTAACCCTTGTTGTTGTAGGCCTTAATTGGCCTACTATCGTATATGCTCCTTGCCTGAACTTAGCTTTGTCTACAAAGAACCACCTAGAAAATCCAAACTAATTTGAAGCGTAAATACTCGCATTCATACTTATTTCTTGTGGCAGGATTATGGTATGTAAAGTAGTATCGATGAGTACCTCAGTAAGCCAATTATTCAAAAGGAATTTAAATGGAAACAGTGATTAAAAATGTTGTATTTGATATAGGGAATGTTGTGGTTCGCTGGTCCCCAGAAGACATTATATGCATGACATTTGGTAAGACACGCCTTCACTCTGAATTAGTCGAGAGCGTATTTCACTCTGAAATTTGGCTAGATTTAAACAAAGGCTTGACGACAGAGGCAGAAACAAAACTTAGGTACCAAAAGGCGCTTGATTTGAGCCAAGATGATTGCGAGCGCTTGTTCCATTACATTAAGCATTCTTTAATACCAGTCTATAACTCCGTAGCTTTGATCGAACGAGTTAAAAAAGCAGGCTATAAAGTTTACGCGCTAACCGATAATGTCCATGAAATAGTCGATTTTTTGAAATCAACTTACCAATTTTGGCCTTTATTTGAAGGCACAATTGTATCGGCCGATCTTGGAGTATTGAAGCCACAGCCTGCCATATATGATGCGTTATTAACTCAATTTAGCCTAACCGCAAGCGAAACCGTATTTATAGATGATATGGCCCCAAATGTTGCAGGTGCTAAAGCGATGGGCATTGAAGCGATTCAATTTACAGATGCTAAGCAATGTGAAAGTGCGCTTAAAACTTTTGGGCTTAAATTTTAGCCAGATAACGAGCGATAAATAGTGCATGCTAGTTACCCTGTTTTTAGGCACTGTCAAAACTGGGGCACTATTTTTGTTTCCTTTTATTAAGGTGTTGATTTAAAACAGGATTTCTTTGATGACACGTTGCTATTACTGATTTTACCTGTTTCATGGGTTTTTGTTTGGCATTCTCTACAATAGTCCGCTCCGTATGCTAAGTGTAGCAAGTGCAAAAGAAAGGTTTATTGGCTGGTTAGTAAATCTAAACAAAGCAATAAATCATAGGCTTGTAGCTGTTTTATTATTTCTAGCGTATTGTTTTAAACTGTGGAAAGCTTAGCGCTTATGGGCCTTCGGCATTTTGGCGAAACAATTCATATAAAAATACGAGTAATACAAAATTATATTGGATGATAAATCAACAATGCAAAAAGCTAGATATTGATTACTATAGTTGTAAGAGGGTGAGAACTAGAGTGGTCTTATATGAGCTTCAAGAGTCTGCAGGTTAAATATTCTTTTCTATTCATTGCGATATCCATATTCTTCGTAGTTGTTGTTCTAATCAATTTGTACCTTATTTCCAAAACAGAGAGCAGTTTGAATGAAGTTGGTAATAAGTTCAATCCAGCCATTTCTGCTGTTATCAACGCTGATAGAGATTTATATCAAGCACTCGCAGCAGAGCAACACTTACTGTTTGCAACCAATATAGATAAAAATTATCAGAATCTTTATGCGGATCACCAAGAGAATGCGAAGCAAGCACTCGATAGAATGAACAAATACAGAGACCTTATGTCGGACTATCCTAGTGCACTATCACCGCTTAGAGGTTTTGATAACCAATATCGTACTTGGCTAGCCGATTCTCAAAAGGTCTTTGATTTTGTAAGGCAAGGTAATATAAACGCAGCCATTTTGCAAAGTGAAGGAAGTGCGACTCAGAGCTTTAACGCGTTACGTGATTATTTTAATGTGGCTGGTGAGTCAGCGGACAGTATTAGTGAGCAAGTCAGCTCTGAATCTATTAGCGAAGTGAATAGTACTCTAATCGTTATATTAATTTTCAGCGCGATTGTCATCTGTACAATTATAGCAATCGGACTGGTTGCACCGAAAAAAATGGCAGATGCGTTAAATGACTTGGCCTATCAACTTAGGGATATGAGCCAGGGAGATGGAGACTTAACAAAGCGAATTAACTCAACTCGTGAAGACGAATTAGGGGATGTTGCCAGAGAGTTTGATAACTTTGTGGCGGGGTTGTCAGACTTAATTAGAACCATTGTCAATGAGTCGATGGCAGTTACAAACGGAGTCGAAGCACTCGAAAAAGGTTCTAAGAGCATTCATGATACTTGTTCTAATCAATTGCAGGCGATAGAAGTCATAGTAACCGCAGTTAATGAGATGTCTTATGCGATTAAAGAAGTTGCAGAAAATGCAAGTTTAACGGCACAAGATCTCTCTGATGTGAACCAACTTACTGACGAAGGCTCAAAAGTTACAAACAAAACTGTGTCCGAAATAAATCATCTTTCAGACATCATTGCTAATGCTTCTCAAACTATTTCTAAAGTATCTGAAGACTCGACCAATATTACTTCGGTATTAGACGTAATACGTGGAATAGCAGAGCAAACTAACCTACTTGCACTTAATGCCGCGATTGAAGCGGCAAGGGCGGGAGAGCAAGGAAGGGGATTTGCAGTTGTTGCTGATGAAGTTAGGACGCTTGCTAGCAAGACTCAGCAGTCAACCGAAAATATTCAAGAAATGATAGCTAACTTACAACAAGGTGTTGGCCAAGCAGTTACCTCTATAGAAAAAGGCAATGAATCGACTCAGTCTACAGTCGAATGTTCAGCGCAAACGCTCGAGTCTTTGAGTCAGATTGCAACGGCCTCTCAACGAGTGTCAGATATGGCGATGCAAACAGCGACGGCAACAGAAGAGCAGAGTAAAGTTACAGATGATATCAGTAATAATTTAACTCATATGTCAGAGGGAACACGTGAAAACTTTGACACGGCAGTTGAAAACGAGTCAGTCGCTGAGCAAGCAATGGCGAGCGCAAACAGATTAAGGCAAGCTGTGGGTGGGTTTAAACTAGATTGAAGCTAAACTGCAAAGCATCCATAATAAATTTTATCTGTAAGCCCGCTGTGATTGTTATTGGAGCCGTGAAGGCAGAGGTAAAACAAGCGCGTATTAATTAATGCTGGGTTTTGTTATCTGCTAGTGTCTTTCTAGTAGTTCAAAAACGATAAAATCTAAGTATTTTCTTTGACCAAAAATCGCTATCATGAGTTACAGATTTAGTATTTCTTTAAATAATAGACATCGGTATTATCAACCATGACTCAAAGATCATAACAAGAATAAAAGGCGTAAAATGAACCAGCATGAAAAGTTAAATTATGTAGAGTTTGCCGCGATAAATCTAGCGGCGACAAAATCATTTTTCTCAACCGTTTTTAGTTGGGAGTTTGTGGATTATGGACCAGAGTACACCGCATTCTCTAACCAAGGGTTAGATGGTGGCTTTTATCGGGCAGATATGTGTACTGTAGCGAGTAATGGCGGGGCCCTATTGGTCTTCTATAGTAACGATATAAAGGCAACACTTGCCAAAGTCGAAGAGCACGGTGGAGAGATTGTAAAACCCATTTTTGATTTCCCTGGCGGCTGCCGTTTTCATTTTAAAGAGCCAAGTGGCAACGAATTCGCAGTTTGGTCAGAAAACAGCTAGGAGACGTTACACATTTCTAATGTTATGGCTTTGCTTTGCAACGGGTTTACTATAAAGCGGGGCAAGGCATTGCTTTCATATGATGTTACGGTGTTCTAACTTACCATCAATCGGTCATCGGGATGAAATTCGGGTAAGTTGTTTTGAAAACATGCATCGCAAAATTTTTTCATACTCTAATCTTTTTTACGCCTCAATACGTTTATGTCTTTGACTAATCTTCTGAGGACAAATATATGTTTGGTATTTTTAAATCCGACCCTACCAAAAAGCTAAAAAAAGAGCATGGGATTTTGTTAGAAAAAGCAATGCATGCGCAAAGAAATGGTGACATTCGCGGGTACGCAATGTTGACTGCAGAAACTGAGTCAGTTTGGCAACGCATCGAACAAATTGAAAGTAATAATAAATAGCGCAGTGAGCTCCTAAGAGCTAAGCCTATTTATTTGCCTATTAATTACCAAATATTAAATTTAAATGAATGGGTTATGGAAAATAGTTTATCAATGTATATTATACGGGGACACAATATAAATAAAAGGACTCATAAAATGAAATATCTAGTATTGGCGTCAACGCTACTGCTTGGTGCATGTAGCTCGACTTATAATCTGGATCAAACAATGGATTTGATAGCAGCAACTGAAGAAAATGCTCCAAACGGCGTTCAAGGCACATTTCAATTTGAAATTAAGGCCGGTGACAAAATTCGAGGCGAAGTTTTTTTGAATACGCAAGAAGACTATAGAGATCGAAGGTCCATTACAATTGCGTTAACACCTGAAGTGGTCAAAGAGTTTATTCGAAAAGAGGGGTTAACCCCAAACGTATACTTTATTGGTAAAAAAGTCGAAGTAACAGGGGAAGCTAAAAGAGAGAAAATAGCCTTTTTCTCTAGAGGCAAGAAAACAAGTAAATACTACTTCCAAACACACATTACTATTGACTCGCTTGACCAGATCCAAGAGATCTAATTTTTAAGCTGTCACAACAAAATACAAGCAGTGGGCTTAAGTTACCGAGTAATTTTGACTTAAGCTCATTACTCACCTTATTTTATTTTCACACCTCTCAACTTTTGGTATCGTTTGGCTTGAATATCCATTTCTTGCTAGACAGTGACTAAATGAGTTGTTTCTGCAGTTAATCTAGCAAATTAAAAATTCTAAAAATAAGAATAACTATGAAAACACGTTTTGGCCTGCTTCAAAAACTCACTCTCTCTTTTTTTACTGTTACATGCCTTTTTACAACTTGGCTCGCCAGTGCCGACGAAGTTGACCTACTCATAAAAAAGTCAATGGCGAAGGGTAATATACCTGGCTTGCAGCTGGCCGTAGTACAAAATAACAAGATTGTTAAGGCTCAGAGTTACGGCTTTGCAAACCTACAAGATGATATCAAAGTGAAAAACGACACTGTTTTTTCGATCAACTCTATGACAAAAGCATTTACTGGCGTTGCGCTGGTTCAGTTGGTGGAAAAAGGCGTGTTAACACTAGACGATGAAATTGGTCAACACCTTCCAGAGCTACCCAAGTCGTGGCACAAGATTAAAATCAAACACCTAATGGCTCATACATCGGGTTTGCCAAAAATCTTAAGTGGTCATTATATTGATTTAATTGTAAGAGGTAACCCAAAAGCTGCTTGGGAAAAGGTACAAACGTTACCCATGGTATCTGCTGTTAATTCCCGTTTTGATTATAATCAAACAGGCTATGTTATTGTTGGCAAAATCATTGATAAATATGTTGATGGTAATTTTGTCAATTTTATAACCCAGCATCAACTGAACCCAGTTGGTATGAGCCTGACGGCGGCAGCGGGGTTTGAATATATGACTCCGGTAATTAAAAACCAAGCTAGGCAATATCTTTTCGAGGAAAGCGAAAAACGTTTCATTAATATTTATGGAAATTTTTCATATATGATGAGAACCGCTGCCGGAATGAACTCAACAGCAACAGAATTGGCTCAATACCTAATCGCATTGCAATCTAAAAAGTTGGTAAAGAACCTTGGTATGCTTTGGACTCCGGTGCAATTAGAAAGCGGCGAAATACAGGGGTTTAACAGATTAGAAAATGGCTATGCTATTGGCTGGCAAGTGTTAGACCGAGAGCGCCATTCTGCGGTGAGCGCAAGTGGCGGGAATGCCGTAACCATGATCCATTATCCACAAAGCAATGTTTCAATTGTTGTGCTAACAAACTTGGTTGGCGCACTACCAATTCAATTTGTGGATGATATTGCAGCGCATTACATTGAAGGATTTAAGCTTTAATTAGGGTTGTCGGGTGATTTGAGAAACCAGCTCTAATCACCCAATTCTATTACTTGCGAAGGGAAATAGACGTTGCTTCTATGTCAATTTTACCTTGTTTAAATAAACCACCAATGGCTTTTTTAAAGTTGGCTTTACTGGTAGAGAAGGCTTGCTTTATTTGTTGTGGGTCTGACTTGTCACCCAGTGGTAAAAAGCCATTGTTTTCTTCTAGCTTTGCAAGAATTTGCTCACCTAATCCAGAAATTTTTTCTATACCCGGTTTTTCGAGCAGCACGTCGATTTTGTCGCCTTCACGTACTTGCTTAACATAACCTTTCATACGCTGGCCAATGTACATACGCTTGAATACCGTGTTAAAAAACACCATACCAAAGTGCGTTTCATTAATAACCACTTTGTAGCCAAGATCTGTTTTAGCAGCCACGATTAAATCGACTTCTTGGTTTTTCTCGTAATTAGCAGGTGTTTTATTAACAAACTTATTTAGGTTGCTCGAAGCGCATAAACGTTTGCTGGCATTGTCTAAGTAAAGCTTTACAAGATAGCTATAGCCTTCACGCATTTTTGGCTTTTGCTCGTTGTAAGGCGCAAGTACATCTTTAGCTATGCCCAGGTCCATAAACGCGCCCACTTTATTAATCTGTTTTACACGAAGTAAGGCAAATTCACCAACTTGAGCCAATGGTGCTTTTGTCGTAGCACAAGGGTGCCCTTGGTTATCTGAATAGATAAACACTTCAACATTATCGCCTTCTTCTAAATACTCAGGCTTTTCGTCGAGTGGCAAAAATACATCACCTAGTTCTTTACCGTCTAGGTATGCGCCTTCAGCGCTGATCTCTTCAATCATTAAAAATTGCTTTGTACCTAGCATGGCTTACTCCTCAGCTGGCTTTGGTTTTCTGCGAAGTGGTGCATTACCATCTACATCAAATGGTGCTGCGATAGGTTTTTTAGGCGCTTTAGGCTTTTTAGTAAACTTACGCTTTTGTTCAGTCTTTTTACCAGTGGTTGGTTTTTTACCTTTGTAGACTGGCTTTTTAGGTTTTTCTTTAAAGCCTTTGAATTTACCTTCAAGACCTTCCACGGTATGAAAGGTGAGCTTTTCTTTTAAATACTGCGCAATTGCTTGATAGCTCTTCCAGTCTTTTGGACCAACTAAAGAAGCGGCGGTGCCTTTAAAGCCCGCGCGACCTGTACGACCGATACGGTGTACATATTCTTCCGCTTGTTTTGGTAAATCAAAGTTAATTACGTGAGTGACATTTAACAGATCAAGGCCTCTAGAAGCAACGTCTGTTGTGACTAGCACTTTATAAATACCGCGGCTAAACGCATCCATAATATCAAGACGTTTGTTCTGAGCTAAGTCACCAGCTAAACCAATGGCTTTAATGCCCATTTCGTTAAGTAAGTCACTCAAGCGTGTTGTATCTTGACGGGTTGCAGTAAAGATAATGCACTGTCCAACCTCGTCCTGTTGCACAAAATGTTTAAGTAATGCTTCTTTGTGATCAAGATGGTCTGCAAAATACAGTGCCTGCTGAATGTCTTCATGCTTTTCATTGCTGCCACTGAGTAGGATCTTTTTAGGAGATTTTAACAGCGCTTTTGCTGTAAGCTCTACTTGGGCATGTTCTAGCGTCGCAGAAAATACCATAGTTTGACGCAGGCGGTGGTCAGCTTGACTGTTGATAGCGTTTAGCTGTTTATCGAAGCCAAGGTCTAACATACGGTCGGCTTCGTCAAAAATAAGTAGCTCAAGGCCAGCTAGATGTAATGACTGTTGTTCTAAATGGTCGGTAATTCGACCTGGTGTGCCAATAACAAAATGCGGATTTTTACGTAGTGCTTTAACTTGGTCGTTAAAGTTCTCGCCGCCAAGTACTTTGGTAGCTGTCATTGAGGTACCGGCAATTAACAAGCGGCACTGCGCAAATACCTGATTGGCCAACTCGCGAGTAGGGGCAACGATGAGTACACGAGGGTCTCGTTTGCTCAGCGCTTTTTGCTTCATTACACGCTGCACAGCAGGTAACAAAAACGCTAAGGTCTTTCCTGAACCGGTTTTTGACTGTGCAAAAACATCGTGGCCTGCTAAAGCGGTAGGGATGGCATGTGCTTGAATTTCAGTAGGCTCATTAATTCCCTGATGTTGTAGTTGCTTTTCAAAGCGAAGGTCAAGGCCGAGTTCGGAAAATCTCAAAGTTACTTTCTCCAGTCATTATTCTAAAAAACGCGCCATTATAGCAAAGAGCCAGACAAAGGCACTATATAAATCTCAGTTTAAAATTGTTTTTGCTTTTGTTTTAATCACTTGGAATAAAAACTCAGCACTTGATTCTGCGTGTTTTGCATTTGTTTTATAAATCCGTAAAATACACGCCTCAGCGCCGGATTTACGATTCGGTTTGTGCCTACGCGTCGTGTTTAAGTGTAGGTTGTTTTAAAGCTTATAAAAGAGAATTATTATGACTAAACCTTATGTTGTTTGTGCAATGTATAAGTTCGTTTTGTTGCCTAACTTTGAGCAGATCCGTCAACCTTTATTGCAAGTTATGGAAGAGAACGAGGTACGTGGTACTTTGCTACTTGCGGAAGAAGGTATTAACGGTACTGTGGCGGCGAAACGCGAAGGTATCGATGCGTTACTTGCATGGTTGGACAAGCAACCTGGTTTGGACAACATTGTTTATAAAGAGTCTTTTGACGAAACATGTCCGTTCTACCGTACTAAGGTAAAGTTGAAAAAAGAGATTGTGACCATGGGTGTGCATGGTATTGACCCTAAGAAAGTGGTTGGTACTTATGTTAAGCCAGAGGATTGGAATGCACTAATCTCTGATCCAGAAGTGGTATTAGTTGATACACGTAACGATTACGAAATTGAAATCGGCACATTTAAAAATGCGGTTGACCCAAAAACTAAAACTTTCCGTGAATTCCCTGAATGGGCTGAAAAAAACCTAGACCCTAAGAAGAATAAAAAAGTAGCAATGTTCTGTACTGGCGGTATTCGCTGTGAAAAGTCTACCGCTTATATGAAAGAGCAAGGCTTTGAAGAGGTGTACCACCTTGAAGGTGGTATTCTTAAATACCTAGAAGACGTGCCAAAAGAAGAAACGATGTGGGAAGGTGAGTGCTTTGTATTTGATAACCGTGTAGCGGTTGATCATGACCTAAACAAAGGCTCTTACGAGCAGTGTCACGCGTGCCGCATGCCTATCACTGAAGAAGAAATGAAGTTAGAGCAGTACATGGAAGGGGTTTCTTGTCACCACTGCTACGACAATGTGACTGAAGAGCAAAAAGCCCGTTTTGCTGAGCGCCAGAAGCAAATGGAGCTAGCAAAAGAGCGTGGTGAAGGTCATATTGGTCATGAAGCACAAGAAGCGCTTCGTCAACGCAAAGAGCAAAAGCAAGCTCAAAAAGATGCGCAGCGTAAGCAATCAGCTTAATTTGCCCTAGCTTTTAAAAATTATTCGGTTTTAACGCCCTCGGTTATATTGGCCGAGGGCGTTTTTGTTTGTGTGGTTCAATACCTATTCCTATTTCTACCCTTACAAAGCCAAGTAAATTCAATGGATTAAAACTCAGCTTTCTTCTCAAGAAATAAATATGAGCATGCTCAAAAATGTTGTTGCTGATTTGGGGTTCTAGGAAATGTGCGCTTATACTGACGTAGGATAAGTTTATACCGTACAACAATAATGAATGCGCAGACCCAGTCAGAATTAACAATTTCACTCCAAGCTTTTTCAAAACAAAGTCATCAATTTTGGTCACTACAGATCCTTGGTTGGCTTGGTTACACTGTGGTTGTTTATATTTCTATTATTCATCCTCAGTTTGATGACAGCGACTTTAACTTAAAAGGGCAACTGTTGAATTTGTCTGTAGAGGTAAGCTGTGGCTTTGTTCTGTCATTTATACAGTGGTCGATTATAAGGCGTATTGTGCACTGGCCGCTCAAGCGTACTTTGATAACGAGCTTCGTCAGTGCTGCAGTACTAGGTTTGATGTTTAATATAATTAAATTGGCCTCATACAAAACAATTGTGTACAACCAAGTATGGTACCAAGAGCTTAATATGCTCGAATTTGGCGGCTGGTTTTTGTTTTCGGTTTCTACCATGTTTGTGTGGACAGCGATATTCTTCATTATGTTATACAACGCGCGCTTACAAAAAGAGCATGAAATGTTGCTCAGGGCCCAGACTGCGGCTAAAGATGCTCAACTGCAAATGTTGAGATACCAGTTAAATCCCCACTTTATGTTTAATACAATGAATGCCATTTCTACTTTGATTATGAAAAGTGAAAATGATTTGGCGCAGGAAATGCTGGATAAACTCTGCGATTTCTTTCGAGCTTCACTTCAGCATGACACGTCAGATGCCAGCCATCTTGGCAAAGAACTAGAGCTGCTTGATTTGTATTTGAGTATTGAGAAGGTGCGGTTTGGTGAACGCCTCAAGGTAAATTTTGAAGTTAGCGACGAGGCTAGGCCGGCCAAAATTCCACCTTTGGTTTTGCAGCCGATCGTAGAGAACGCGATTAAGTATGGCGTTGAAGCAAGAAAAAAACAAAACGTAATAGATATTCGGGTGATCAAGCAAGATGAGCATTTACGGATCTTTGTAGAAAACGAAGGCGGGGCATCAAATAGCTCTAATGAAAAAGGTTTTGGGATAGGTTTAAGCAATACCAAGGAGCGCTTAGAAACCTTTTTTAGTACGCCGTGCCAGCTGAGTGTGGAAGATGGCAATACAAAAACACGCGTCACGATTGTGATACCTTTTGTGAAAGTAAAATAAGAATTGGAAATAATATGATTACTGCGGTACTGGTTGATGATGAACCTTTAGCAATAGAGGGGTTACGGCTGCGACTTGAAAACATATCTGATATTCAGATAGTGGGAGAAGGGTTTGACGGTGACGATGCAATTCGTTTGTGTCATGAGCATCAGCCAGATGTGTTGTTTATCGACTTAAGGTTGCCCGGGCTCAGTGGGCTTGAAGTCGTTCAAGGTTTGCAGTCAGACACAATGCCATTAGTCGTGTTTGTAAGTGCATATAGTGACTATGCCATAGAAGCCTTTGAACTCAATGCGTTGGACTATTTAATGAAGCCTGTGAACCTTGGTAGGCTTAAAAAATCGGTAGACAGAATACGTCATTCGCTTGCCGACTCTAAGCATACCCAAAAAAGTGAAGAGAAAGCTAAACTCTTAAAAGCACTAGGTGAGTCTTCAGGGTTAAGTATCTCGCAGCTGCAAGAGTGGTTAGATAAAGAAAGTGCGCCATTTCCAGAAAAACCAAGACATGAATTACTGATTAAAAATCATGACAATGAGCAAGTTTTCTTATGCGTGGATGAGATTATGTGGGTTGATGCCGCTGGGGATTATATGTGTATTCATACAGATAAGGAAAACTATATTGTCAGGATCACGCTCAAACGACTCAGTGAAGAGCTTGATAATGGTACGTTTGCACGTATCCATAAATCGACCTTAGTAAATGTGAATTTTGTGAAAAGCTTTACCACACTAAAGAACAATGAATCGATGTTGGATTTAGGGGGGGATATCAGGCTCAAAGTGAGTCGGAATTATAGTGACACATTGAAGTCATTGTTGAGATCTCGGGTGGGAGATACATTTTTGTAGCCATAATGTGTACTGTTATGATTGTGAAGGGATACTGACGGCATAAATAACAAGCGGTTTTGACATAATCACACTATCAATGTTACCGAGCTTCACTAAGTTTTGCTAACCGTAACGAAGTGGTATTGATATTTATCCTTAGCCAGATATTGCGCGCGCAGCTAGCACGTATGTCGAAGTTTCTTTCAGGCTTAAGTAGCCGTGATACATTGGATTGTTCCATGTGTGGGTTAACTAAGGAGAATTCGATGACAACTTCCTTAATGGCTCTGACAGTAAGGCTCTGTGGTTAAGAACTTGCATTTGCTCACTTTTCAACGACTTTACTCCGCCTTGTTTTATCCGTTCATGATGGCGGTAACTAGTATTGTGGGAGACACTACTTAGACGGGAAGCTTCTGCCACATTTTCTAGCTTTTCAGCCTGTGCCAATACTTCACGCTCCCTGACTTCGGTTAACTGTAGTTTTCGTTCGGCGAAGTGCACATAGAACCGCTTGTTTTTATCCGTACGAATTTCAATTTTCTGGTATGCGATTACGTGCTTAAGCGGTGAGTCGGTGAAGTAGAATTCTCCCCTGAAACTAAACGTATGGTTGTTGCGGGTTTTCCGGTAGACCTTGGAGATGCAGGTTTCATCAAGATTGGTGTATCGTGATACAGGCGTATATTCGCTGTCTGATGTTCTAGATTGATTTTACAATCAGAATTTTTACGCCAGAACTGCGGGGTGAAGACGTGTTGGAAGCAGCTAGTTGCGCCCGTTATATTCAGTAATATTGTTAAGTCGTCAGGGTGTCAATCTGACTTGCAGAGTATCGAAGACACCTTCAATACGACCTTTTCCTTGAGGAAAACTGGCAAAGATGATTTCAATTCCTATCTCTTTACAGGCCTGTTGCTTCTGGTGAAAGTTGTAATTAGCACCTACGACAGAATCACATGGTAATTAAAGTACGACAAACTTGTATATATCAGGTCTTAAAGCTTTGATGAATAATTTAGACTTCACCAGACAGACTGCTAAGAACGATTAGCGGCCAATACGTTCAAATGTAAAGAGTGGCTCTGTTCTATGCACATAAATAAAACAAATTTAACACCGTGCATTTACAATTTAGAAGGTAATCGATTGATTAGTACTCAAACCGATGCTAATTTAATTAGAATACAAAGTAATAGAGTCGTTAAGCGCTATCAAATTAGTTATCTTATTTTTATGCCTGTTTTCAGCACACCTAACCAAAGCTGATGAATTAAAAGAAGGGTATGGCAGTTTTGCTATACCCCATGAAGACTGTGGCGGCCATTGTGAAATTTTTCGTCTAATAAATGCAGGGAAGGTTGTAAATTCAGGTCGAATGAGCGATCAAAGTCACCTCACTCTTTCAGGGTTACCAAACGGTAAATACACAATACAATTTTTCAATAATGAGGCTGGTAAAGGGGCTACCCTGCGTTTTACTGTGCAGCATTACCCTCTTGTCAATTCTGTAGTTTTCTTTGCTCTAGGTTTTGTATTGTTTTGTGTTCTTATAATTAGTATTCGAAGGTATAAGCGTTAGCATGACATCCACTCAAATAGATTTTCATACAACGATCGTTATATTAACCGCCTTTTCGATACTTTGGATACTGTGGGGGTGGTACCTTGGCAAAGGTTCTAAATCTCACGATGAGTTTGTTTTAGCCGGGCGCAATGTTGGCTTTGCTTTAGCGACTGCTACGGCGATGGCAACTTGGGTTACCAGCAATACCACATTAGTAGCTCCACAATTAACCTTCCAATTTGGAGTGTGGGGGATGCTTGGTTACAGTATGGCCGCTTTGGGGCTGATCTTATTCGCGCCACTGGCTAATAAAATTAAGCAGCTATTACCAACTGGGTACACTAGCGGTGACTTTATATTTACACGATATGGTAAAGCGGCTTGGATCGCCTTTCTCATTATTTCGTTATGTTATGCGCTTGGGTGGCTTATTAGTTTGGGAATGGCTGGCGGAATACTATTATCAAGTTTAAGCCCTGTTAGTTATCACACAGGCATGACAGTGATTATTTTTGTTTGTGTCGCTTATACGCTATTAGGGGGTCTTAGAGCGGTAATCGCAACGGATTTTGCGCAAACTATTATCATTATATCTGGCGTTGTATATATCGCTTATGCGTGCATTAACCAAGCTGGTTTTGAAAATGTCTACCAAGATGTTCAACAGCACCAACCAGAATTACTTAATTTGCTTTTTCCAGCTGCAATTATGTTTTTCTTTAATAATATCTTCTTTGGTATTGGTGAAATATTTCATTCAAATGTTTGGTGGTCCAGAGCATTCGCATTTAAACAAGGTGTTGGCAAAAAATCGTTCTTGGTTTCAGGCTTATTGTGGTTCCCGATACCAATTGTAACCGGATTTATTGCGCTATCAGCCTACTCACTTGGTATTTTCCCTGAATCGCCAGATATGGTCGGCCCACTAGTTGCAGCAAATGTGCTTGGAGCATCAGGGGCAATTTTGGTGTTTATTATTATTTTTTCAGCGCTTGCTTCGAGCATGGATTCCTTATTAGCTGCAACAGCAGACTTAATTTCAAATGATGTATATAAAAATACACTCATGAAGAATGCATCTAGTCAGCAGACCATGGCATTTAATAAGGCCATGATTATTTTGCTAGGTGTGATTACTTGGCTGATTTGTTTGCCCAAATTGGCAACGCTTGGCGCGTTACTTAACTTTACCGGAGCGTTTGTTGCATCAACGATTTGGCCAATTATTTATGGTTTGTATGGTAAGAGTCTATCGGGTCGTGGCGCTTTTATCGCGATGGTAATGGGTACAATTACTGGTTTGATCTGTTACTTTCAAATTGGTTTTTATACCGCTGCACTAAGTTCTTGCTTTATTTCACTTTTGGTTTGTCAGTACTTTATGCGATTTAAACCCATTATGTTTGAATGGCACAGCCAATGCGGTAAATAGTATGTATATATCCGAACAGCTTTTACTTCTCATTATCTATGGTGCTTTGGCCATGACTGCTATATCACCACTGTTGTTACTTTACTTTTTATTCAAAGATTTTAAAGGCAAATCCTTATGGTAGATTCAGAGCTTAAAGACATCGTGCAGTTTGACCGACAAAAGCCCGACGTATATGGCAACGCACATCCCAAAAGTTTGTTACGTTCAATTATGGAAGATGGTAAGCATCTAGAAAAGCTGACCAATCAGCATGTTTATTCTTCAGATCAATTCGATCGTAAAACTTTATTGCAATTATTTAGGCTGGCAGCCAAATACGAAGCGAACCCAGGTAGATTTTCTACATCGTTACAAGGGCAAATATTAATTTCAGCATTTTATGAGCCAAGTACGCGAACACGCTTGTCGTTTGAAAGTGCTTGGCATCGTTTAGGTGGAGATATTATGTCAATTACTGATCGTTCCACGACAGGCATTGCGAAGGGTGAAAGCTTAAGTGACGTAGCTGAAATGTTTAACAACTATGGTGACTGCGTTGTGCTAAGAGACTCGAATGAGGGCTCGGTAAAAGAGATGATGGACACCTTGAGGGTTCCGATCATCAATGCGGGCAATGGATTAGATGAACATCCAACACAGGCACTTGCCGACTTGTACACTATTTTCAAGTGGCGGCCAGAGTTGATCGAAGAGCACCCTAAAGATCCCATTGATATTTGTATCATTGGTATGCCTTCAAAAATGAGAACGGTTAGAAGTCTTTTAAAATTAATTGCCAAATTTCCTAAGGCTTTTTCTAAAGTCACCATAATTGCCAACGAAGAAGAAAGTAGTGTGTTTAATCGAGACCAGCAAGAGCAGCTTGTAAAGGCAGGATTAAACATTGCGGTTACTAGTGCATTTGCTGAGACTATACAGTTTGCAGACGTTGTTTATATCAATGCTATTGCTTGGGAGGGAGATACATTTAAGGAATACGGTACAAAATATAAACTTTCTAACCAATCTGCTTTAAAGCCAGATGCTATTATTTTACATCCTCTAGCACGTGGCGAGGAGTTGTGTACTTCACTCGACGTTACACCCCACAATTGGTATTTTGCCCAGGCGCGTGGCGCCGTTTTCTTAAGACAAGCACTTTTAACGTGTCTCGTTCGTCGTGCCGAACGTGTTCTTGATATTATTTAATTTTATAGAGGCCTTTTATGTGCGGTATCGCAGGTGTTTTTACATCTTCTCAAAGTCACCCCATTGATTCACAAATTTTAGTAAATATGGCTGCAATTCAACACCATCGCGGCCCCGATAACTATGGTTATTGTAATCCAGCCAATCTAGGTATTGGTATGAGTCACTCTCGCCTTTCAATTATTGACTTAAATGAAGAGAGGGGTCGACAACCGTTTTTTCTCAAGGGGACTGTAATCTTTTCGCATAACGGAGAGTTTTATGACTATCAACGTATTCGAGCAGATTTAATGGCACAGGGACTGAATTTTTCTTCAAAAAGTGACTCTGAAATTGTTCCATGGTTATTCAAAAAAGAAGGCATAGATAAAGCATTGGAACAACTACGGGGAGAGTTTGCTTTTTCTCTTTATGATGAACAAGAAGATGCGCTTTATTTAGTCAGAGATCGTTTTGGTATTAAGCCTTTATATTGGGCGAATACAGGAGAAGAGATTGTTTTTGGCTCAGAAGTCAAAGTCGTGCTTGCACATCCAAAGGTTAAAGCCGAAATTGATACTCAAGGACTTTTCCATCAATTAATACAGGTTATGGTGCCTGGTACTACTGCCTTCAAAGGTATTTCTCAGGTTGAGCCAGGTCATATGCTCAAAATCACTAGAGATAATGGCGAGTTTTTAATCGAAACCACCAAGTATTGGGATATAAATTTTCCAGAGCTTGGGATGCGTCTACAACATTCAGATGACTATTATATTTCCGGTGTTAGAAAGCATTTATTAGAAGCGGTTCAGTTAAGGTTAAATGCTGACGTACCTGTTGGCTGCTATCTATCTGGTGGTATCGACTCTTGTTCAATATTAGGTCTAGCCTCTGCGGCGTCCCAAGAACCGCTTAAAGCGTTTACGATTGCATTTGATAATAAAGATTATGACGAGACACCGATCGCTACGGAAATGGCGGAATCCGTTGGTGCGGACCAAGAAATACTCGAGTTAAATGCAGAACTGTTATACGACAATTTCGAGCGCACCATTTGGCATACCGAGCGTACTATTTATAACACGCTAGCAGTTGCTAAACTGATGATGTCTCAGCAAGTACGACATGTTAACTATAAAGTGGTACTAACTGGTGAAGGCTCTGACGAACTGTTTGCAGGCTATCCTGCCTTTAGAAAGGATATGTTTTTGCATGGTATGGATGGCTTGACCAGCGAACAAGCGAAAGCTTGGCAAAAAGCGCTGGAAGAAAGCAATAAATTATTCAAAGGGGCGATGCTGCCAAAGGACGAGTATTCCTCTGAACAAATTAACGATAAAGTTGGCTTTACTCCCAGCTGTTTACAACCTTGGTTAGGTTGTACTGATACAGCAAAACAATTGGTGCACTATTCGAGGAGGGAAGAGTTAAGCGGATATGAGCCAGGTAAAGCTATTGCCAAAAAACTTGACGAAAAGTATCTATCGGGTCGTCACCCACTTGATAAGGCCCAGTATGTTTGGATAAAAACAATGTTGGAAGGTCAAATTTTGACTTGGGGTGGTGATAGGGTCGATATGGCTAACTCAATGGAAGCTAGGCCAGCGTTTTTAGACCATAAACTAGCTGAATTTGCGACATTAATCCCACCAGAAATGAGAATCAAAGGTACAAGGGAAAAGCATGTATTAAGGGAAGCAGTTAAAGGCGTTATCCCTGAAACTCTATACAATCGTGAAAAATTTGCTTTTATGGCTCCTCCAGCACACACAGATAACAAAAAGTGGGAAAAGTTAAAATCTCTCTTAGATAGGTTTGCTTCTCCTGTACAACTTGAAGAAGCAAAGCTAATTGATCCGGGGTTTTTGGAAGTCTTAGTTAAACGTCAAGAAAGCGATACTACTAGTGATGCAGAAAAAATACAAAACGATGCATTATTAAATCATGTGCTAGGTGTGATGATATTGCATCATCATTTTGTTGCTCAAGATATTAGTCAAAAAGCTTATAATAAAGCCCACGCACTTGGTTGGACGATATAGGTTATGTCATCCACGAGTTTGACAATGCTTGGATGTGACTTAATCTAGATAATCAATATTAAATTCATGCTGTTGCAAACATAAAAGAGGTGGTTGAGTTTTTACCTCCATCAACTCTTTCTGACTTTAATTACTCGTATTAGGGAGAATCAACGTAAGGGGCGACTTTATTAAGGTGCTAACTTTAATCCAATTCGTATTGTAATTATTGAGTCGCATGAGACAAAACCTGGTGTATGTGTCTTTTTCTTCAATGGGGTTATTTGCATTGCAGAAAAAGACAATGAATATGTGACTGATTCAAGTTTTGATGCTGGAACTTGTTAGGTTGACAATTGCATGGCGGCAATTGTTCACATTTATGCCTCATATTTCATCGTGTAATTGTTTCGTCTTGTCGTACGAGGTGCAGCTGCACCAGCATTGACGCAAAATTGCACCGCGATAGCGCATTTTAATTGTCACAATATTATCTTTCTATCAATATTTTAACTGCCAAATTTACATTTTTAATTTGCATTTAAAATAAATGCATTTGGCCAAATGACAACGATAAATGTGCCAAGGTTCACAGTGTGATGTTTTCTAGAGAAGAAACTATCACGTATGCACTGTGAGCAAATGTGGAAGTGATGAAATGAAACCAACAGTAAACCAAGTGTTTGGCGTTTGCCTGCTGAGTGCGACACTGCAAGGGTGTGGCGGGGGCGCTGAAACGAACACTGATACCAGCCAAATATCACCAGAAGTTCCCGTATCTGATTGGCAACTCGTATGGAGTGATGAGTTCGAAACAGACACCATTGATGCCAACAAATGGCTGCATGAAGTCAATTGTGACGGCGGCGGCAACAATGAGCAACAGTGTTACACTGCCAGCAATGAGAATTCCTATATTGAAAATGGCATTCTCCATATTGTTGCTTTGCCCGCTGCTGAGGGAGAGAAAAAGCCCTTTACGTCAGCTAGGCTAAGCTCTAAAAACAAAGCAGATTTCAAGTATGGACGTTTTGAAGTACGTGCAAAATTGCCATCTGGCCAAGGAAGTTGGCCAGCATTTTGGCTTTTACCCACGGATGAGGTATACGGGGGATGGCCAAAGTCTGGTGAAATCGACGTTGTTGAGTCGGTAAATCTCAAAGCAAAACGAGATGATGGCACTTTAGAGCGCCATGTATATGGCACTTTGCACTATGGCAAAGATTGGCCTGACAATGAATCCAGCGGCAAAGAATATCTATTGCCTAATGACATGAACCCAGCAGACGATTTTCATACTTATGCAATAGAGTGGCAAGAAGGAGAAATTCGTTGGTATGTTGATGGCTTCCTTTATCAGACCCAAAGGCGCTCACAGGTACTTTACGACAGCGATGATATTGCCCGTGGCTTAATTTTTCGCGGATGGTTTACTGAGTACTTTGGACAAGACTCAGGAGAATTAGAGACACATTGGGATAATGCGCCGTATGACCAAGCATTCCATATGTTGCTCAATCTTGCGGTTGGGGGAGATTGGCCTGAAAGTGTCAATGAGTTAGGCGTCGATGCCTCTGCTTTTGCCAATGGGCAGCATTTTGAAATCGATTACGTGCGTGTGTATCAATGCCAAATTAACCCAGAAACGGGCAAAGGTTGTGACACAGTGCGCGGAGGGTTTGATAGTTTAGAGGATGCATTAGTCGAGGGCAAAGCGCCCACGCCAATCCCTCCTTCTTCCGGTATCGCCCAGAATCTAGATATATTTGCCGGTACACCCAATCCGAACTGGCCAGCTTGGGACTGCTGTGGCGGGTCAACACCAGCCTTAGTCGATGATGCTGAAAAAGGCACTGTCTATGAGTTTGTGGTTGGTCAAAGCCCAACAGTGAACGGGTTTATTTCTCGTGAAGAGTTTATTACCGACGAGGCTGGCACCGCATCACCTTTTGATGCCAGCCCACTACTCAATAATGGTACGCTGAGTTTTGATATGAAAGTGGTCAGTTTGCCCAGCGCAGCTGATACACCATGGCTTCTCAAAGTTGAAAGTGTGGATGCATCGTCAGAAGTAGAAGTGGCATTGACCACCAGCATTGAAGGTAAAGCGCCTGCTTTGGGAGAGTGGCAAACGTATACATTTCCGTTGCAAGCTCTGGCTAATGGTGGTTTGAGCCTCAGTGCTATTGATGCTGTGATGATTTTTCCAACTTGGGGCAGTGGTGAAGGCGCTGTATATCAAGTAACCAATATGCGTATTGCAGGCGACAATGTGTCGGTACCTCAGTCTTTTGTCATCTTTGACGACTCTGTGAATCCAGCGTGGCCATTATGGGATTGCTGCGGCGGTACAACACCACAAATCGTTGAAGACGATGCAGAGCATGGCAATGTCGCAGAGTTTTCAGTGGGTAGCGAGCCGACAGTATTAGGGTTTATCTCGCGTGCAGAAAATATCGTTGCAGAAGGTGTTGAGCCAATGCCATTTGATGCGTCGTCGATGTTTGCTGATGGTATGTTTCAGTTTGAGATGAAAGTGCTCAATGCCCCAGCCAACTCAGAGTCTGTTTGGAAGCTAAAAATAGAAAGCAATAATGCTGAGACAGAGGCAGAGCTGGATCTCAACAACAGTATAGAGGGACTAGCGCCTGTAACTGGGCAGTGGCAAACCTATACATTTAAGCTCTCTGATCTAGCTAGTGCTGGGTTAGATGTGAGTGCGATTGATGTGGTGATGATCTTCCCAGCATGGGGGACGGGTGAAGGTGCATTATATCGTGTCGATAATTTAAAGTTTTATCAACCAACAGACGCGCCAACATTTGAAGGGCATGTGTTGTTTCAAGATGATGTGCTTACACAGTGGTCGTTATGGGACTGCTGCGGAGGAACTACTCCAACTATTGTTAACGACGACGCGCAACATGGCATGACGGCGGAATATACCATCGGTGGCGAACCGACAGTGGTTGGTTTATTTGCAGATGATGGAGTTTATCTCGACAGCAGCGCATTTTTGCAATCGGGTGTCATTCAATTCGAAATGAAAGTGGTCAATGCGCCGAATAACGCAGAATCTGTTTGGAAATTCAAGATTGAATCAATGGATGCGACGACAGAGGTCGAGCTGGACTTAACGGCAAGTCTAGAAAGACAAGCCCCAGTTGTTGGTCAGTGGCAAACGTACACGTTTACTTTGCAAAGTCTTGTCGCTGCTGGATTAGACGTGACTAAGATTGACGTTGTGATGGTATTTCCAGCGTGGGGTACCGGAGAAGGTGCAGTATTTAGACTAGATAATGTGCTTATTTACAATCAAAGTTCAGTACCTCAGCCAGAGTCCTTAACCCTGTTCAAAGATGGACAAAACAGCAGTTGGCCAATGTGGGATTGTTGTGGTGGTTCGACTCCATCAGAGCAGCAGGACGATGCTGATCACGGTGTAACTGCGCAATTTTCAATAGGCGCAGAACCCACGGTAATGGGGTTCTTAGCAAACGATGGTGCTCACTTTGATGCCAGTGATTTAGTTGCCAGCGGTGTTATACGTTTTGATATGAAAGTGGTCAATGCTCCTAATGATACGAGTAGTACTTGGAAATTCAAAATTGAATCGCTTGATGCTGAAACAGATGTTGAACTCGACTTAAATGCAAGCATCGAAGCGCAAACACCTGTGGTTGGGCAGTGGCAAACGTATACCTACTCTCTACAGTCGTTGGCTGACGCAGGCTTGGATGTATCAAAAATAAATGTCGTTATGATGTTTCCTGCATGGGGCACTGGAGAAGGTGCGGTTTACAGAGTCGATAACGCAGAAATCACCGTGCCGTAACGCGGCAAATACAAGGGGAATATTCCCCCAGAACACAGAATTTAGTAGGTTAGTTATGAAACAAGTTCAATTTGTATCTTCGCGCGTGGCTTTGTGTGTGTCATTAGCTCTGTCAGGGCAGATATTTGCCGAAGAGCAATCAGCAGCCATAAAGGCAGAAGAACAAAATACAGAAATAGAAGTGATTGAGATCCGTGGTATCAAAGGGAGCTTGACCCGTGCAATGAACCTTAAACGAAACTCATCTGGGGTAGTCGATGCGATTTCAGCTGAGGAAATGGGGAAATTCCCTGATACCAACTTGGCTGAATCTTTACAGCGTATTACTGGTGTTGCGGTCAGTCGAAGTAATGGTGAAGGCTCCCAGATCACAGTCAGAGGTTTTGGTCCGGATTTCAATTTAATTACGTTAAATGGTCGACAAATGCCAGGCACTGGTAACTCAAGGTCTTACAGCCTTGAGAATTTGTCTGCTGATGGTGTAATGGCATTAGAGGTATTCAAAACAGCACGCGCGGAAAACCCAAGTGGTGGTCTAGGTGCAACAGTGAATATCGTAACAAGAAAGCCTCTTGCAAGCCCCGGAGAACGTTATACCTTTTCTGCAAAGGCGATTCATGATTCATCCAATGTCGTCAATGACGATGTGACGCCAGAACTGTCTGCGCTGTATTCAAATACCTTTATTGACGATACGTTTGGAGTGTCATTTTCTCTCACACACCATGAGAGAGATTTTCAAAAACAGCAAGCGCATATTCAGGGTTGGCAAGCCAATGTTGATTTGCCCGGTAATATTGATGACAGCAAGGTGATCGATCCTAGGCCACTAGATAACGAAGGAAAACGAGTAGGAGATTACTTTTTTCCTAGAGACATAAACTATGGCATTGAAGATCTAGAAAGGGATCGAACAAACGGACATATTGTGTTTCAGTATGCGCCTACGGATGACCTAGTGCTCTCTGTAGACTATACCCATACCAAAGCCGTAACAGGCAAAAATGGCATTGGTTGGGGGATGTGGAATGAATATGGCGGCAATATCAATGCCTATGAGTTAGATGAAAATGGCACAGCGGTATTCGCAGACATCAGCGGTAATGATGGTTCTTTTACTGCGTCGCGATCAACAACCGAAGTCATTGAAAAATCAGCTGGAATCAATATTGATTGGCAAATCAATGACGCGTGGCACGTATCTTTGGACTATCACGACTCCTCGAGTGAAACTGATAATGGTGTAGATAAGGGGATCGGCAGTGAAGGGTCTTTAGTGTTGGGGTCAGATCAGCTCAGAACTAAAACCTATGATTACCGGTTTGGTGATATTCCACATGCGCAAATACATTGGTTGAATGGCTCTACAACACTGCTTGAAAGTGAAATTGACTCGCACTTTAGCCAGTTTGTTCACTCGCCCGGAAAGGCAGAGGTTCAGCAGCTACAAATAGATGCAACATGGGAAAATGACCGCTTTGACATTCCACTGATTGATGTCAAATTTGGTGTTGCTATGACGGATCAAACGATGGGCGGCTCTAACGCGTGGAGTGGTTTAATTGGCGGGTTTTTATTTAATCCGGCATGGCCGCAAATGTTCCCTGATAGCATGTTTAAGAGAAACAATACCAATGATTTTCTGGATTCATTTGCCAGCGGTGGTGCAAATTTGAGCCCGAATTACTACTATACCTTTGACTTTGACGAGGTCGTAGCACGCTCTGAAGCATTCCTTACCAATGACGTGCTCGGTGGTGACGATTATTTTGCCACTACGGCTTACCATGATTTGGGCAACTTTTCTCAAAGCTCTGTTCAAGAAGAGGCAATGAGCTTTTATGTTCAAAGTGCTTGGGAGTTTGAAGTCGCCTCATTCCCAGTTGCTTTAAACATCGGGATTCGATATGAAGAGACAGATGTAACAAGTGTTGATGAACAACAAATTCCGATTTCGGTTTGGTGGTTAGGTGGCAGTGAGTGGCACACACAATATCTCCCAGAGGATAATACTTATACTTCTGAAGGGCAGCATGATGTGCTACTGCCAATGCTTGATGTAAAAGTAGATATTACCGATGAGCTGGTAGGCCGAGTTTCTTGGGGAAAAACCATTACACGTGCACCTTTGGGAGATTTGGCGGGCGGGCGCGTGCTCTCTGGTAGCCCTAAAATAGGATCTCGCAACGGCAATGAGGGTAATACGAATCTAGAGCCATTTGAATCTACAAACTTAGATTTAAGCGTTGAATATTATTATGATGAAAGTAGTTATGCGGCAATAGGTTACTTTAAAAAATCAGTCAAAAACTTTGTTGGCAATGAGGTTAACAAAACAATCATCGATGGATTTAAAGATATCTATCAAGGTCCGAGATGGAACCAAGCTGTTGCCGATATTGAAGCACGTGGTGAAAAAGCATCTAGCGATGCGATTTTTCTGCAAATGCAGGCCAATGGCGCGACGCTTAATTCACAAGGTTACATAGAGCCCGCCGATGATGACCCGTCATTAGTTTGGCAGATAACTAAGCCATTTAATGCGACAGACACTAAACATGTTGATGGCTTCGAAGTGGCATTTCAACATGTGTTTGGTGAAAGTGGCTTCGGCATTGGGCTCAATGCCACATTTGTGGATGGCGACGTAGAGTTTGATGTGAATAGCTTAGATCAGCAAACACCGCTTACGGGACTAAGCGATTCTGCAAATGCACAAGTCTTTTATGAGAAAGATGGCCTGTCTCTCAAGCTGACTTATGCGTGGCGTGATGAATACTTGATAGGTGTTGGCCAAGATCAAGGTTCGGCTGATAATCCGCCACAGTTTGCCAAAACTTATGCACAGTTAGATGCCAGCGTAAATTACGACCTTGATGAACGCTGGACGGTTTTTTTTGAGGGCATAAACCTCAACGATGAAACTGAACAAGGCTTTGGTCGGTATGAACGACAGTTCTTATTCGCAAGGCAGTACGGTCCAAGATATACCTTGGGTGTGAGATACAGCTTTCAATAAATCTAATCACTTTTTTATCTCTTAGTTATTTTTAAGTATTGAGCATGCAACAGACGCTGTTGCATTGGCTCGATGCTGGTTGGAGTTTTTATTATGGCAACCGAGTTTGCTTCAAAAGCTGCGCATGTGGACCAATCTTCTGATTACCCAAAAAATATTGGTTTTGCACTCTCTGCGCTAACAAGTCTATTTTTCATGTGGGGGTTTATTACCTGCTTGAACGATATTTTAATTCCGTACCTTAAAGGGGCGTTTCAGTTAAGTTACACACAAGCGATGCTGGTTCAGTTTTGCTTTTTTGGCGCCTATTTTATTGTATCTATTCCAGCTGGAAATCTGGTCGGTAAAATTGGCTTTCAAAAAGGGATCGTACTCGGCCTTGCGATTGCTGCATTGGGGTGTGTTTTGTTTGTGCCTGCGGCAATTATCGGGCTATATGAAGTATTTTTGCTAGCGCTGTTTGTACTGGCGTCTGGCATAACTGTATTGCAAGTGTCGGCCAATCCCTATGTAAGCGCACTTGGAAAACCAGAAACAGCACCGTCAAGATTAACGCTTACGCAAGCATTTAATTCTTTGGGTACTACCATTGCGCCATTTTTTGGTGCTTACCTTTTGTTCTCATCAGAGCAAGGTACCGTATCGAACGGCGCCGAAGCAGTAAAAGTACCTTACTTAATACTCGCGGCAACATTGGCCGTGCTGGCGGTTGTTTTTGCTGTGCTTAAATTGCCAAAGCTTGTTGAATCAAAGGAAGAGTCATCAACGAACACAAGACCTCTGACAGATCATCCTCATTTGATGCTAGGAGCTATTGGGATCTTTTTATATGTGGGTGCTGAGGTTTCTATAGGTAGTTTTTTGGTGAGCTTTTTACATCAACCAAGTATTGCTGGATTAAATGAAGCACAAGCAGCCAAGCTCATTGCTTATTATTGGGGAGGCGCAATGATTGGGCGTTTTATTGGTGCTGCCGTGATGCAAAAAATTGCTGGTGGAAAGGTGCTCGCATTTAATGCTGTTGTCTCTATGGGCCTGATTATATTTGCAGTGAATCAAACTGGCGCACTTGCTATGTGGGCGATGCTCGCGGTTGGTTTATTCAATTCGATTATGTTTCCTACGATTTTTAGTTTAGCGATTTCGGGCCTAGGTAAAGATGCAAGTCGTGGCTCTGGTTTATTGTGTTTAGCGATTGTCGGCGGTGCAATCATACCTATTTGGCAAGGTATTCTTGCTGACAATATCGGGCTGGAGAGTTCATTCTTCCTACCCGCAGCGTGCTATATCTTCATTACTTATTTTGGTCTTTGGGGATGTCATAAAAAATCAGGTAAGGAGGCTGAGTAATGAATAAGTTGAAACGAAAAACAGTACTATCTGTTTGCATGGTAACTCTGCTTAGCGCGTGCGGGCAGTCTAAAAGGCTTGAAACTGAAACCGAGCAAGGGAAAGACCCATCTATTTGGCCCAATATTACCTCGGAGATCCCTGTATCTAAAGATGTTGAATTACGTGTAGCTCAGCTTCTTGCCAACATGACGATTGAGCAGAAAGTAGCACAGATGATACAGCCAGAAATACGCGATATCACAGTAGAAGACATGCGTAAATATGGATTTGGGTCATATTTAAACGGAGGTGGTGCTTTTCCTAATGGAGATAAGCACGCAACTGTGACTGATTGGGTTATGTTGGCGGAGTCTATGTATCAAGCGTCAATTGATGCATCTTTGGATGGCTCGACGATCCCAACTATGTGGGGAACAGATGCGGTCCATGGCCATAACAATGTTATTGGCGCAACTTTGTTTCCGCATAATATTGGATTAGGCGCTGCAAATGACCCTAAGTTAATAGAAAGAATTGCTCAGGCCACGGCCAAAGAAGTTCTCGCGACAGGAATAGACTGGATTTTCGCACCAACGGTTGCCACTGTACGAGACGACCGGTGGGGAAGAACGTATGAAGGATACTCAGAGGCTCCAGAAATCGTCAGAGATTATGCCTATGCAATTGTAAAGGGACTGCAAGGTGATGGGCTATCCAACGAAGTATTCAAAGAACAACATGTTATTAGTACCGTTAAACATTTTGTTGGTGACGGTGGCACAATTAAAGGTGATGACCAAGGCGACAATGTTGTTAGCGAAGAAACCTTGTTTAAGATCCACGCACAGGGTTACGTTGGCGGTTTAAAAGCCGGTTCTCAATCTGTGATGGCGTCCTTTAATAGTTGGCATGGCGATAAGATACATGGCAACAAATACCTATTAACGACTGTATTAAAAGAAAGAATGGGCTTTGATGGATTCGTTGTAGGAGATTGGAACGGTCACGGGCAAATCGAAGGGTGTTCCAATGAAAGTTGTCCACAAGCGATCAATGCTGGTTTAGATATGTTTATGGCGCCAACTAAAAGTTGGAAACCTTTATTTTATAATACCGTCGATCAGGTTGAAGACGGGACGATACCTTTAACTAGAGTAAATGATGCAGTAAGTCGTATTCTTAGGGTGAAATTACGCGCAGGTCTATTTAATAAACCAAGCCCTGCAATGCGACTTTACGCTGGCGACAGTAAAATTATGGGCAATCAGCAACACAGAGCGTTAGCCAGAGAAGCAGTACGAAAATCAATGGTTCTGCTCAAAAATAAGGCTGGGATCTTACCTTTATCGCCTAAACAAAATATTTTAATTAGCGGAGATGGTGCAGATAACATTGGTAAGCAGTCTGGCGGGTGGACCATTACATGGCAGGGGACTAATAACGCAAACTCAGACTTTCCGGGCGGTACTTCAATTTATGAAGGTATCAAACAGCAGGTGGTGAAAGCTGGAGGTAATATTACACTGAGTCTTGATGGTTCTTTCGCAAACAATGACAAACCTGATATAGCGATTGTCGTGTTTGGAGAAGAGCCTTATGCTGAAGGGCAAGGAGATAGGCCTCATTTGGCTTATCAATATGGGACAAACAAGGATTTGAAGCTAATAAAGTCATTGAAGGCGCAAGGTATACCCGTCGTATCCTTGTTTATCAGCGGTCGTCCTATGTGGGTCAATGCGCAGCTAAATGCCAGTGATGCCTTTGTCGCTCTATGGTTACCGGGCTCAGAAGGTGATGGTATTGCTGATGTGATTTTGAGAGACGGTAATAACCATATTCAGCACGATTTTTCAGGAAGACTTTCATTTTCTTGGCCCAATGCACCAACTCAACATGTAAATCGATTTGATGGACAAGCCCCGTTATTCGAATATGGCTATGGGCTGAATTATGCGACAACAGACACTCTGAAAGACAACTTGAATGAGCAGTTTGATATTAGCTCAAGTGTCAATGAAGTAGAGTTTTTATACGACGTTCAGCCTAAAAAGCCATGGGCACTGTACCTAACTGAACGTAATGAGAACAAGTTGGTTAAGTCGAATAGCGAGCAACTAAATGGAGTCGAATTTAGAACCATTGATCGTTTTGTTCAGGAGGACAGTTTTCAATTGTCTTTTACTAATTCAGATATTGCAGGAATTCAATTGCTCAGTAAACATGGCTTCCCAGAAGACTTGAGTGCATATGTAAAATCGAATGCCTACTTAACATTTGATATCTCTTTGAAATCAGGCTCACTTTCAAAAACTTCTATAGGGATGAATTGTGTAGGAGAAAAACAATGCAGTTCGCAAGTCAGTTTACCTGAAAAAATATTGAATGCGCTAACTGATGATTGGCAAGAGGTCGCTGTGCCTCTAACGTGTTTCGAGAGTCTAGATGCTAAGCTATCTCAGACTGTATCACCATTTAAGGTATCATTTGTTGGAGACGCGCAAGTCGGGTTGGGGAAAATAGCTCTACGTGCCACAGCTTCGAGTGCGATAGTCATTGCATGTGACTAAAGTGAGCTTGCTCAATTTTAATATCGGCGTTCAACAACCAATTGAACGCTGGTGCGTTTTTTGTTCAACAAAGTAACCTTTAATTGCAAAAAACGCATTTGCGTGGCATGGTTTAAAGTCAATTTTACACTGAGTTAGATTCGCAATGAGGATGCAATGACAGAAGAAGTTTTACCAAAGTCGATCACCGATGAGCTGGCAGAAATGCAATTTTATATTGTTTCTCCAAGAAAGTTTTGGACACTGAATATAATGACGTTCGGTTTTTACTCCGTGTATTGGTTTTTTAAACACTGGCAAGAATACAAAAAGAGCACTGGGGAAGACTTATGGCCGATCGCAAGGGGTATCTTTTCGATATTTTTTGCACATTCCTTGTTTTCTCTGATGGAAACAAAGTACGAAATACAACATAAAGCAAAACCAAGCCGAATATTTCATTACGCGACCTTATTTGTTGTTGCATCAATACTGGGAAATATAGGTAGTCGCCTTGCTGATAACGAAATAGGCTTGCCGTATACGATGTATTCTATGTACATAACTTTAATTATTTCAAGCTTTTGCTTGCACAAAGCGCAGTCACTGATTAATTTAGCCAGTGCGGATCCAAATGGGAATAAAAATGATAGATTCACATTATTGAATTTCGTGTGGATCTTTATAGGTCTTGTGTTTTGGATCTTCCTGATTATTGGTACTTTTGCGATTACCGCACAGTGATAGGTATATTCTTGAATTTAGGTATACGTTAAGAGCAATTTATAAAGGGCTCGAAACATAAGTACCAAGAAACGCCAAAAAAGGACCAGAATGTTTTGGTCCTTTTTATATTTGGTTGCTAGTTAAAAATCATATTGATAGCCATGATGACAAGCAACATGGCAAAGATCTTTTTAACTGTAGGTACAGGCAAGTAATTCGTTGCGTTAGCTCCAATGGGGGTCGTGAACCAAGAAGTACATACAATTCCCAAATCTATCTTTAAAATCAAATTGTCTGCTACCAGACTTATATAGCCGATTGAGCCAAACGGCGCACGATGCCGCATTCAGAAGTACATCTGATTGCTTTTTCCATGTTTGTAGAGAAGAAAGTCAACAAAGAAACCTGTAAAGCACGCCCACTACTTAATAGTGCACAGTATAAAATCAACAACAGTACTTCACTTATTCCATTCAACTTTTTTGCAATTAGAGGATGTAATGCTACCTGAGTGAAATAGTCATCTCAGCATGTTGCTTTTAAGTATATTGGTTATCATAAATGGGGGTTATGTATTTTAAAGAACGTAAGTGATTGATACAAATTTATTAATTCAGGTACATATAAAAATAACTTCAAAAAACCACCGGTTATTTGTTTGAGTGTTTCAGACAATAAAATCTATCATAAAACGGAGAATCAACATCCAGTACTCGGGTTTGAATATCTACCTAATGAGTCGTCTTTAACAGAGCAATACTTTAAGAAGATGGGGTTGCAGGTTCGCTATTTTATGCCGCCAAATAGCGTAGCGCCTTTTGCGTTCTACTTCTTTGGAGATTTGCTGAATGATTATAGTAACCTAGAATTAATCAGCACTATCAGTACCATGGGGACATTTCAGAAAATTTATCGTCCTGAAATTTATAACGCAAATGCAGTCGCTGGCACGTGCTATAAGCCGAATCTAAAAAACGTAGATTAACCTTTAACTCAGATTGTTTATGACCGAGAAGAGCGCAGTCGTTTAGCAAAAGAGCAGGGTAAGTTTGCAGAAGAAAACTTTATCAAACCTTACCAAACGATTCTTGAGCAGTGGTCAGCGAGCTACGCGTAATATTTTGATGAGAGAGTTAAAGTAGGGCGAGTGCTTAGTTTAAACTAAGTACACGTATGGCAGGTTTAGAAACGAAATTTGCGTTTAAGATACGCTCAATAGTTGTACCCTTGCTCATACTGTGGCTTAGCGCCATTATCGCATTCAGTGGCGAAAGGCGAATTAAGAGCACTTAGTGATGGTACTGAAATTGTTTGTAAAGAAATTGCTGCTTTATAGACTTTAGTTATTGAAGTTATTCAAAAAAGCAACCATTGCTCAGCAATGGTTGCTTGGGGCTGATAACCTAAGGGAGATTAATCGGTTCTCAGTCTAATTCGGTAACAAACAGACCTATAATGCTTGAACAAAATGCAGGTTGCTGCCAAATTCAAACATATTTAACATGCCACATTTTGCAAAGTGGTTATTACTGTTGTACGGGCGATTTTGCTGAGCAATATTATCTTCCCAGCCTTGGCCATTTTTAACGTATGCTTTAAGTTCAAACCAGCCTTGATGAGTTTTACTGCAATCCATCTCAACCTCTAACTTCCAATAGTGTGGTCCCCACTGATTTAGACTTGACTCTCCAAATCCATGTTGGTTATAGGTTTTTTTGGTGCCCCATTGAAGTGGCCATTGATTAGTCGTCCAATCTAATGCAGTGCCTTGCGCTTGGGCCGATTGTCCGCTCTCAGATGCTTGCCAATCTAAATGTAAGTCACCAGTTTTCCAAGGCGCGGTTGTGGTGTTGCGCAAGTTTAGATGTTTGATTGGAATTTGGCATAGATTAGGGTTGGCTTGGCAATCCATGCCACGTTTTGCTGCTTCACTGTGATCTAAGCCACCTCGAACAAACATGTCTTGCCCATCTTGAGTTTCGGCCTTAATAAAAACGATAGTGCGCTGCCAATCGCCTGTTGTTGGAAGCCCATCGGTAATACTATCGTGATGAATGGCAATCGCGTCCATCGCGCCCAAAGAAACTTGCGTATTGCCGTCTTGGTCAACAACAACACTTCTTCCTACGCATTGATTTGAATTTTTTCCTCCACTTAACTCGTCACAGTATGTTCCAGGTTTCATACCAGTTTGTAATTTTACTGACATGCTCGAAGACTCTCGGTTAATAGCAACAAATCCTTGATCACCTCTAGAAAAAGCGATTTGGTTATTGCCATTGTCCCACCAGTTTGAAGCAGTCCAGTTACCAGTTGTGTGATTTCTAAAACGCATCGCTCCTGCAATGAAAGGCCTTCTGTGCTCGCATTGCCATTGCTGAGCATTGCAGTTTAGCGTGTTACCTTGATGAACGGGGACGTTTGGTCCGCCTGCATCAGTGTCGCCATTAAACTCGTAACTTGACATCACCTTTGGGTAGCCATAAGGAAAAGCCAACATAAAGACATTTGCTAAGTCATACAGTTTTCCATCGTGAAAGGTAACAATTGAGCCTGCACCTCCATGGCCTCTTTGGTTGTCATGATTATCAGTAAATACCACTGCTTTATAACTTGGCATAAAACCCCATTGCTCGCCAAAAGACTTAAGCCAGGCAAGCTTGCCGGTTTTAAATGTTTCGCTTAGTTTAAGGCTGTATTTAAACTCAGTAACCAGCCCATTTTGGAAGTATTCAGATGCTTTTATGGCTTCACTGCCTTGATCTATAACTTCCTGGAATACAACCGACTCTTTATTTAATTTTGCTAGCACGTCGCCAATATCTGAGGGAGGCATATGTTTACTGGCATCAAGTCGGAATCCTGCAACACCCACTGAAAGGAGGTCGTTTAAAAAATTGGCTAGTTGAGTTTGAACGTAAGGGGAGTCCGTGTCTAAGTCGTGTAAGCCAACGAGTTCACAGTTTTGAACTCGCCACGCGTTGTTGCCGTAATCTGTAGGATTAATTGCACAGGTTTGATGGAAGTCATTTGGGCTATAAATAGGATATTGTTTATTTGCGAATGTACTTCCAGCTACCCCTTTACCACTTCCATGGGCCATATGATTTATTACTGCATCAACATAAATATCAACACCTACTGCTTTACATCTTGAAACCATGGCAATAAATGCGTTTCTATCTCCACCTCTACTGGTGAGTTGATAACTGACGGGTTGATATCGAGTCCACCATTGGCTACCGGTAATGTGTTCATTTGGAGGGGAAACCTGCACTGCTGCATAGCCTTGTGGACCTAAAAAGGTTTCACACTCTTTGGCTACATCTGGCCAAGACCATTCGAAAAGGTGAACAAATGTAGTTGGTTCGCCAACGCTGCTAGGTGCAGCAAAGGCGCTTGTTGAGGCAAGTACTGCAAAACTTGCGGCGATTGGTAATTTTATTTTATTCATTATTGTGCCTCTCATTTACATGAGATTTACAATATATAGTTCTTTGCAGAACATTCTATTGAATACGTATGCAATAAATGATTCTTATATCTACTAAAATCGATATATTTGAAATAAATATGTATTTTTAAGCTGGTTTTCAGCGAGTTTAGGCTTGTATATTTGAATTTTTCTTAGCAAGCGGTAAATTTAAAATTAATTTCTCTTTTGCAGAATTACTCAAGGAGTGTATACCTTGCTAAATAATTCAACACTGCATTTTCATATCATGAATAATCTTGTAGAAACAGGGCGCGCCCCTAAAATTTCTCAGATAGCTCAGGCTTTTGAACGATCGCCAGATGATGTCATAAGCGCATTGAAGGCGCTACAAGAGATACATGGTGTGGTTTTACATCCGCACTCCAGTGAAATATGGGTCATGCACCCATTCTCTACAGCACCTACTAACTTTTACATCCAGTCTGGTGACAAATCATGGTGGGGAAACTGTGCATGGTGCGCGTTAGGTGCTGCTTTTTTACTAAATAAAGATCTTAGTATTACAACAACGCTAGGGGCTGAAGGGCAGCAGGTAGTGATTGAAGTTAAAAACGGGAAATTAGAGCCGAGCAACCTCTATGTTCATTTTCCGATTCCGATGCAGGCTGCATGGGACAACGTGATTTACACCTGTAGCACCATGTTGTTGTTTGAATCACAGACACAAATTGATGATTGGTGTTATAGGCACGAAATAGAGAAAGGGGATGTGCAACCCATTGAGCATATCTGGGAATTTGCAAAGGTTTGGTATGGTAACCATTTAAACCCTGCGTGGAAAAAGTGGACTATTTCAGAAGCAAAGGCAATTTTTAAGCGGTTCAACCTTCACCACGAAATTTGGTCGCTACCTGATGAAAACAAACGTTTTTAAGAGTAATCGCACCAATAATTTGGTCGCATAAAGTCCGGTTAAGCCCTGATTTCTGTATCATAGTTGCGTATTATTAAATTTAGTCAGCGGAGTAAAAACGAGTGCAAAAAGTTTTCGTAAGTGCATGTTTGGTTGGTAATAAAGTCAGATACAACGGCAGTAGCTTATGTTTAGAAAAAACAGATAAACAGTGGTTGGACCTAAATGTAGAGCTTATGATCTTTTGCCCTGAAGTATCTGCTGGACTGCCAATTCCGAGAGCGCCTGCGGAAATACTGGGGGGTTATGGCAATGACGTAATTGATGGTACAGCACGTGTTATAGGCGATGATGGAGTTGATGTGACGAGCGAATTTCTGGTAGGAGCAAGGCAAGCTTTGGGGCTTTGTCAGCGACATGGTATTGAATATGCGATTTTGGCGGAAGGTAGCCCATCCTGTGGAAGTCAGCAAATCTACGATGGAACTTTTACAGGTACTAAAATCTCAGGAGCAGGCGTTACTGCTCAATTGCTGTCTTCGCATGGCATAAAAGTATACAGCCAATATAACGTTGAGCAGTTAATAAATAAGCTAAAAGGGGCCCTTGGCGAATAATAAGATGCTTGATATACCGTATTATTTTCTGAAAAAAATCCTGTTTTTAAATATTTAAACCCGAAGAAACTAGCAGCTAAGCGTTCGATGCAACTATCGCTGTAGCACAGATATCGATTGTTATGAGATTTGAGCCATAGAAAAAGAATCAGCGATACAAATAGGGGGTAGGGTGGAAGCTTGAGTTTGAGTTTCTTCAACAGACACGTTTTGTATATGCACTCAGTTTTTACAGTACTTACCAACTTTTACATTCAAGCAGGCAAAAATCATCATTGTTGATTGTAACCTTTTTGATAGGCCAAAGGGTTTATGTTTACAACGGCGTTAGGCATCGAGGTGGCTAGTGAAGTTAAATTGATAAATTTAAATGGCGCAATTGTATTTCGCTCGTCTTATTTTTGCATTTAATAGAACATATCTTAAAAGGTGACAACCGTATAGCTGCTTGTTATTGTGAAAAATAAAAACTTATAAGAATAAGGAGAATCAATGTATAAATATCTAATTATGTTAGTGTTGCTTATTAGCGGCTGTACAGCGAGCTTGTGGGAGCCTGAATATCAAAGAGAAAGTCTTAACGGGTTTTATGTTAAAAGTGATACCCGCGAGCTATTTGTAACAACGACAGAAACAGCCTATCTATTGGCGATTGATGAGGCATTTGGGGAAGCCCTAAAGTTGTCTCGTCAGGTAGAGTTTATTCCTCATTTCGATGACTTTAAGCTTGATAGTAAAAATAGAGTGAAAGGCAGCGTTACTTTAACTGTTGCAGAGAAAGAATTGTCACCAAAGTTAGTTTCTCACCTAGAATCACTAGGCTTTACCAAGAACAACCCTGAAGAAAAATTACAATTAAAACGCCAAGTAACTGGAAAGCGTTATCTAATAGAAGGGGAACTTCCACTTGAAAAATTGCAAAATGAATATCCTATATTAATAGCGCAACCTCGAACATTTACTCAAACAGCCGGAAGAATAATTGCGACGCCGGCTACGATAACAATCGATGCTGTTGTCACTGTACCTGCGGTTTTCTTGGCAGCGACTATTATGGCCGCTGGTTCTCCTTAAAGTGCAGTTTGTCATGCTGTAAAAGCCAATTTTAGGAATTTATTAATAAGGTTCTGGTTCACAATTGACAATGATGTTGTTTGTTTTTAAGACGGCTTTGATAGCGTGGCTTGCTTTCTTTTTATAAGATGTAACGGTCGAAAGCGTATATATTTATACTGACAAGGAAATAGAATGGACTCAAAAAAACAATGGAAGTCAATGAGTGTTGTAGGCGCAGTACTAGTTGCCAATGGTGTTGTCTTTTCGATTATTGCACTCTCTTTGCAATCATTCTCCTTTTGGGGACCTGCATTAGGTTGCGTTGGAGCTGGGATCCCACTGTTGGTGCTTGGATTATCTAATCAAAATAAATCAAAGGCGAGCTGAAAAAGCTCAAGAACAGTGTGCATGTTTTGAGGTGCTAGGTAACTGTTAAATGAGTATGCACACATGATATTCTGGGATGAATGATGATTGCTGTTTACGGTATTGAAGCACAATTGAACCCTATCAAAGCGCGGTTATCTAATATAATACAAGCGACTTTGACACAAGTAATAGGTTTGCCAGAAGATAAGCGCGCGCAGCGCAGCCGTCTGAAAAACATCATGAATTTACTTTGAGATAACCAGGCTTTCCGTGTTGTTCCAGCGATCTAAATTCAAATATTTCACCTAAAACCGTAACGCCGTGCTCTGCAGCAAATTTGGAGCGCAGCGGAAAATTTGTCCGACAGCAGCGACTTGTTAGAGCTTAGAACCATCGCAGATTTGCCAAAATTTCATTTTTATATTGTTCAGCCACTTCTTCGAACCTTTCATACCGGCCGCCGAACATGCCGGCTTTAATTGGCCCCCAATTGTTTTTGCTACGAGCGGCTTCTTTTCTCAATTTTTCAAATGGAGAGGTTCCATGCCTGCGGTTTTTCCAGCCAAATCTCCCTAAAGGGCCCCATACGTATCTATCGTCTTGCTTATTAAGATCAGCCACAACTAACGCAAATAATATTTCGAACTCATCAAATAGTTCCTCGTAGCCCTTGCCAAGAAAAAGCATATCATCCAGCTCTGGTTGAATTAGCTTATATAGGTACTCACTAATTGGTGTGTAGTTTCGTTCATGGTCAGGAATTCTTTTGAAAACGTCAACTAATTCGTCTGCAGCGTTAGCAACTCTAAGAGCAAAAAATGGATCTTTGTTATCGTAATCAGAGAAACCAAGTTTAGTGTAAAAAATTGACGCAAGACTCTTGTAGTTTTTTCCTTCTAATGCAGCGATCCCTGCATGGTACATTACCAAAAGAAGCGGGTACCATCTAAGGTTCACCCATGCTACCCCCCCCCCCCGCGACTCTCAAGTAAACGATCGCAAGACCTTGAGATGATTTTCGTAAGTGAACCCAACTGTTCTTCACTTGCCCAATAAGACAAGCAAGCCAAAATCATTGAAAGATCTTTGGTGTGAAGCTCATAGGATGAAATACGTTCAAGAAGCTCATCATTAGAAAAGCTAACGCTAGTGGCAAAGCTATCTTCGCTTGTTGCGGATAAGAATCGACGAACTTCTTCGATTGCAAAATCATGGAGTTTAATCTGTGAGTTAACTGAAGATATCAATTCTTTGGTGTATTCGATTTTTTCATCTGTTGTCTTTGAAGTCCTTATTTCATCTACATAAGGTATTGTAATGAGTTCATCTGTATCCCTAGTTTCATCATCTTTTGTATTTTCGCTAACGGGCATTGTTACGATAAAGTCGCCGTCGCCGTCAAACTGACCATAATGTGGTGTTTGCTCCGACTTTATGTCATTCGCTACTTTTGAATAAACGTACGCCATTAAACCGCTAGCAGTGATAACTCCATATTCATTCGCAGCTTTGCCCCTAATCCCTTCAATAAAGTGACCGGTAAAAATTGAATGATTAGGCAAAGGACCACCTGCGTCCGCTACGACTTCGTTTGCCTTACCAGCAGTAATTACTTGCCTAGAAAACCTCTGGTACATATCTCTTAGAAATCTGCTGCTACCAGGTCTTAGGTCTCTATGTACAGCAAGCCCCCCATAACAAGCGTCCATTACAAAAAGTATATGCTTGGCTCTAATTAATTCAGCGTTTCGTGTTAGCTCGTCCCAACGGATGAAAGTCGAGTAATCATTCATATCTGCATCAAAGGGAACTAAATAGCCGACTTCGCCTTTTATTCCAGCTTTTGTATGGCCGTGACCAGCAAAGAAGACAAATAAACGGTCGTCTACTTTAACGTCGTCTTTTGTAAATCGTAGAAATGATTTTAGGATATTCGATTTTGTCGCATCTTGATCTGCAAGGTATGAAACATTCTGGTCTTCGAAACCAAGTTCATCTATGAGAATTTTCCGCACTTCATCAGCATCGCTCACCGCATACCCTAAGGGAGAAGCATTTGCATATTGGTTTATCCCTATAACCAATGCTCTGCTGGTCTCATACTTTTGCTGAAGTATATATTTCAAATCACGCACTGAATTTATTCCTTGTGTGCTCTAATAGCTTATTTTTTCCACTTTTGTAGTTTATAACACACCAAAGCGGCTCATATTACATACCTTCATAATTCCACTAACAATTGCTAATGTAAACAGGCATATAACATAGTGGCAAATTCCAGTTTGCCACTTTCCCCCAAAACGGTTAGTAGTAACGTAATAGGACAAAATCAGGTTCTTTGTAAAACTGCATAACTTTGCTCTCTACCAACGGCCGTTCCTCGCTCAAAACAGGCCTTTAGTATATTAACGTTAACTCACAATGGGGTAGGAATTAGTTAGCTGAACGATCGCTTTCTAGAGTGAAGCTAACATGGCCATATAATGACTACCGTCTCTTAAACGCTCATAGCTGTTTGTTAGATGAAGTCTTAACCTATTCATCGAAACTGTAAGAACAGGTATGAGCAAGTACAGGTAAACGTATAAATTTAAGAGACTTAGCTGGCATTATTACATGTGCGCAATTCTAGAATTGCGCTCTGTGGACTCTAGCCTATTTTTGAGGAATAAAGGCTTTCGTAGCATCCTGATCTTTAAATGAAGACTTTGGTACAGAAAAGTCGAAGATGTATGCAGCACCTGAACCATTACCATTGTCGTCTCGGTGGGGGGTAGCTACAATAGCAGTAGTGTCCGACACGGCGACGTTCCAGCCAAACCTATCTTCAGGGGCACCGTCTGGTGCGAATACTTTCGAATTGAATCGCCATTTGCCAAGGTGCTTTTTAAATATATAAAGTACGCCTGCGTTATTGCCTTTTGCATCATGGTGCATAGCTGTAATGTAAGCTGTATCTTCAGACAAAGCGACTCCTCGAGCAAACCTATCATCAGCCTGACCGTCAGGCGCTATTAGCTTTTGCTTTTGAATCCATTTACCGTGTGAACGCTGGAATATGTAAGCAGACCCCGCGTCAATACCGGCACTTTTAATATCGTCTCTTCTGGCAGAGATTAAAGCTGTATCCTTAATAAGTGCGACCCTGACACCAAAAATATCTGTATCTGCGCCATCTGCTGCGACCAACTTGGCTTGTTGATTCCATTGCTTACCATTAAACACATAGACATATACTGCGCCTGCTTTTTCTGCTACCTGATCATGTAGATCTGCGCCGACTAAAATTGTGTCGTTATCTATGGCGACACTTATGCCAAATAGATCTCCTTGGGCGCCGTCTTTTGCAGTGAGCTTGGCTTTGAATTCCCACTTGTTATTTATTCGTTCATATACATACGCAGAGCCAGAGTCGATGTGTGGTGCGTCGCTGTGGGGCGCGCCTATCACGAGAAACCTTTCCGTGAGCGCGATGCTCTGTCCAAATGCGTCTCCAGACTTTGCATCAATTGCAGTTATGATCTGGGTTTGAGACCAGGATTTATTATGTCGTTCAAAGGCTACTACCGCACCAGCATCTTCGCCTTTATCATCTCGTTTAATGACGCCAAGCAGGGCACTATTATTTTTCAATGCAACATTGCCACCAACGGTATCATTCGCATAAGCGGGGTTGGCAATCAGTTTAGCCTGTTGTTGCCAACCATTTGGACCAAGTGAATATACATAAGCAGCGCCAGAGTCAGTAATTTGCTGAGTATCGGATTTGTGTGCGCCAACCAAAGCGGTTGTGCCATCGATTGCGACGCTAAAAGCAAACTGATCCTCCGCTTTTCCATCATCGGGCAAGAGCTTTTGTGTACCTGCATAAGTGCAACTCATGGCAATGAGTGCAATTGAGGAGAAGAATTTATAAGTTGAACTAAGTGTCATTACTACTTTCCTTGTGTTCTTTTTTTATTCTCAGGATACATTATTGGACGGGCTAAAACATAACAAGTAATAATCGATGAAGAAACAATTTTTATCTGATTATTATATAAAAACCAGTTGGTTAGTAAGCTAATTTGAACCAAGTGGGTGTTATTTTGATAGCTGCTCCTTCCATTGAGCAGACCAATCTCTCAACGGATCTAACGTTTCCATGAGCGAGGTGCCCAGTGCGGTCAGTTTATAACCTTCTGGTGAAGAGATAACCAGTTTGGCGTCTGTCAATTGTTTGATTCGAGTATTAAGAACAGAGGGCGACATACCATCACAACTCTGTTGTAAAGCTCTAAAACTCAGAGAAGTTTTGTGTAACTCCCATAAGATTCTCATATTCCACTTACGTCCAAGGAGGTCAAATACAGCCATGATGGCGACACCAGAACTTGAACCTCTCACTGATTTATTTGGTAATGGGGTAGTCATAACTCTTGCGCTTCTAAAATAGTAGCGATACGATTCGCTACGAAATAAGTAGCAACTCTATATGAACCAGTAAAAAAAGCGAGGGATTTATGTTTCTAGTTGATATGAACTTTGTAGATTTGGAAAAGATCACACCGGAGTTAACTGAGCAGCACAAATGTTATCTGGCAAAGCAATATGAAGCTAATACGCTCATGTTTGGGGGTCGAAAAGTACCCCGAACAGGTGGCATACTGATTTCAATGCATGATAATGAGCAGCAAATTAAAGAAGTGTTAGCTTCAGACCCATTCGTCCAAAGTGGCGCTGTCACTTATACGATTACTGAATTCGTGCCTGTTATGGCCTCTCGAGACTATGCGCACCTTCTGGCATAGTACTTAGTTATATTTCTTCGGGTTCATCAAGTTTTGAACCCGTTATGATTTTTATATTGAATAATCCTTCATAAGTTTGCACACCACGAGTGTTAGCTGGTTATCTTTTTGCATTAATTGCTTTAGCTTGTCACAAGGTATCCACATCACATCACATGGAGTTTCACTCTCACAGTGCGTATTACTCATAGATGTGAACAATGCTAAAAGCGCAATTGATTCACCAGGTCCCTTGTTAGTGCAAATTTGGCGCTGCGCTTCATTATTCATCACAGACCAATGCTCTTTTACACTCCCTCGGCTAACAATACCTATTTTGTTAAGGGGTTGGCCTGTTTTACAAATTGTTTGTCCTGTCTCATACACATTGTGCTCAATTAAAGTAGAGAGCTGTTCGCGTGTTTCTTGACATAAGCTTCTAGCCCAAGGTATGTCATTGACTAGCCTTTGCTCTTGAGTCGATTTAAAGATGGTTTGTTTTTGCAGCGCTTGCATTCTGTCTTCAACGGACATAAGTAGTCTCTGCGCTTCAGGCTTGTCTAGGACTGCTTGTTTTAGTTGCTCCGTGATCACTGCACGTTCTCTGTTAAGCAGCATTCTAGTGGCCGCTTGAGACTGCAGAGATTGTATGATTTCAGGAAAACTCTCGCGTAGCGCATTTATTTTTTCAAGTGTGTTCTTTTTGTTTGCATCAACCATGTCCATTACGGCCTCAGCCGATGATTCATTGGGCGCTAACGCATGTATATGACTTTCTAGGGCCTCTTGCGCATGAATAAACCCTCTGGCAATATCATACCCTAGAGCTAGCTTATTAAAATAAAACTTAAGTAACAGCCTGTTGAGCCATTGGTAGCTTCTAAATGACGCAAACCAAGAAGGTACTTGCCAAGTTTTATCGATAAAGGTTCTTGGGCCAATACATGGCTCTCCATCTAGTGCTGCTTCAACCGCTTCTACTAGTTTGGAGGTTGCTTGCTTACTTAACATGCCTTGTTCGAATTGCGTCCAGTAGTGCTTTCTCTCTGTCTCTAACAGTCTTCGTTTATATGCAACGTTGAGTTCATGCTCTGATATGGACTCATTATCTATTGTTTCATCATAAAGTTGAAGTTGTGCCTTTTGCTTTACAACCTCCCAATCGGCGCCTTTTAGAAACTCGTTTGTCATCATAACGGGCAACATGCTATGGAGTTCGGCACTAATTTTAGTCTGCGCTTTATCTACGGTGGCTTGTTTTGCCGGAGGGAGCGAATTTAACCCCAGCAATTTCAGTAGTAGGCTCATTGTTGAGCCATTCACTAAAATGGTGAGCACCACTATTCCTGCACATAAAAACAACACCCGGTCACCAATTTCTTTTGGAATAATGTCGCTTGCGACCACTGCGAGAGCCAATGCTAACGACACCGCTCCTCGCAGTCCTCCCCAACAAAGGACCGCGGCCTTTGCAAAGTTAATTCCAATACCTAAACGTTTTAGCGCGGGCATAAAAACCGTGATCGAGATTGCTCTGATCACTAAAATTCCGCCATAGAGTACAAAGAGCATTTGCCAGGCTTGTATGTCATTAAGAGGTACTCGAATTGCAACTAAAATACCAACAAGCAAGAAGATTAAAGTGTTAGCCATATGCGCCATCATTTCCCAAAAGTGATGCAAAAACCCTGCTACTTCAGGGCTAATTCTTGTTCGGCCGATACTGGCAAAAATAATAGCGAGCGTGACGACCGCAACGACGCCAGACACATGAAAGTTTTCGGCGATAAAAAAAACTGAGTAGGCGGCAGCAATGGTGAGGGAAATTTCAATCATTGGATCATTAAACACGCGTTCTATCCATAAAATACAAAGCCACCCAACTACAAGGCCGATTATTAATCCAACCAAAACTACCTTTACAAACTCTAGGGTAACGTGCAACGGAGAGGTGATCCCATCGACCATGGCGCCCGAAAATGTTGCCGTGACCCAGGTAAAGAACAACGAAAAGAACACAATTGCGGTACCATCATTTAGCAGTGATTCTCCCTCAATAAGTGTTTCTAACCTTTTACGAGAACTGACTTCTTTTAAAAGAGCCACGACGGCGACTGGATCTGTCGCGCTAATGAGTGCGCCAAACATTAAGCATATTGCCCAACTCCACTGCCAAGAATCTGGTGTAATTGCAAATATAAGTTCGGCAGTGAGCCAAATAGCGAGCATCAGGCCGGGTACTGCAAGCAACGCAATTTGTGTAAACATTCGCCTGAACAAGTGGACTTCCATAGCAAATGCGCTTTCAAAAATGAGAGTGGGAAGAAATAAGTACAGAAATAAATGTGAGTCAATTTCAGCGATTAACGCAAGACTTTCGCCAAAAGCTTGTGCTTCAGATTGAAATACATCTGCGCGTTGTAGCAATCCGATGGCAATTCCCAGTAGCAAAAGAGCAACGGTGTAGGGTACTTGCGTCCCCTTCAATATATGGCGTACAAACGCCCCCGTAAATAGCGCAAAAATCACAAAAAGCAGGACTAACAAACCAGTGCTAAAGTCCATAACCAACATTCTCTCATAAGATGTGATGTAAGTAAGTTTAGAAAAGTTATGCGCTATTGGCTAAATTGTATTCTTTTTAGTTACATAGATATAATCAGTAATGCAGAATAACATGAAGGGGTCGAATAATGGGTAACATAAAAGGTAACTGTAATTGTAACGCGGTGAACTTTGAGTTTAATGTCCCAACGGAAAAGCAAGCCATTTATATGTGCCATTGTTCTATTTGTCGAAGGGCAACTGGCACAAATGGAGTTGCCGTAATGATAGCAAACCGGGCTGATTTCAAATGGCTTAAAGGCAAAGAAAAAGTTAAATATTGGCACAAGCCTTCACATGACTGGGTATGCAGCTTTTGCGAAGAGTGTGGTTCAAGTTTACCTGGACAAAATGATGAACAACGAATGTATATTCCTGTTGGGCTCATTGATAATATCTATTTAGACGGAGTACGTGTTGCACATCATCTGTGGGTAGACTCAAAAGCGAGCTGGGATGACATTGGTGATGATGGTGAGCAACACCAATGTAGTATTCGCTAAATCAAAGTGTTCACGTGACACGCCACCTAATCGACGGTGGCACGATTATTTGCTTTAACTATTCTTCGTTATCTGGTTTTTGACAAACATTTGGATAGCATTTAAATACTTCACGGATCCCTCTAAAAACCCCAACATGGAGGACTGAGCCATGATTTTCGTCTGTTGTAATGTCATAACGAATAGCTGTAGCATCAGTATCAATTAAAACTTGGGCCGCTTTGTCTATGGCATGAATGTGTTTTAAATACAGCGCCTCATGCTCAGGGGGGACATTGTCTTCATGAGCTGCAACAATATAAACAGCAAACGCTTTTTCATCAAAGGTATCTTCGGCGTCTTCTACCCAATTGGCAACGATGCCATTATCCCACCAAAGCGAAGGGTCAATGGCGACAAAGCCTTTAAATAAAGGCTGCATTTGATCTGAGAGTAAGCTTGTTATGGTAAAAAGTCCACCAAGCGAGTGGCCAGATAACACTCTAAAGTCATCGGTACGGTAAGTGTCATCAATAAATGGAATAACCTCATCTGTGATAAATGCTTTGAGTTGGCTGCTTTGACCTGTTAATGCTGGGATCGGGCTGTCTTTTGGCGCCGTGGGAGTAAGATCCCTCGCTCGATGGTGTCGAGTGTTGATAGCAACTAAAATGGTATCAGGCAGCATTCCCATGCGGTTTAAGAACCACATATTGTGACCCGTCAAATACTGTAGGTTTTCGCCATCGGTGGTATAAACAACAGGATACTTCTTTTCGCTATTTTCAGCAGCATGATAGCCCTCTGGCAACATAACCCATACTTTTCTTGCTTCATTATTCAAAGAGGAAGAAACAATCGTGTGTTCTGTTGGCAAATGTTCGTACTTGTAATTTAGATACGAGGCTTGAGAAAAACCACTAATTAGACACAGTAAGATAAACACAAAATACTTCATAAATTCACTCCTTTAGTTTTTGTTATGCCTAGGACGAACGTCATAATGAGGTTTTTAATCGAAATTGATTATGCAAATGTATTTACATCTCAGTAATTAAGTTTGTTTGAGCGTCATGTAGAGTGTAATTGTGTCTTTATTGAAAGCGGTAGAATTGAAAACTCACAGGAGGTGGGTAATATTAGGTAAAAAATACAGGGACTAAAGGTATGAAAAATTACAATGTTTTAAGTGAATTACCAAAATCTCAACTTGGCTTTTTCCCAACACCTGTTGTCGCTTTAAAGAATCTATCTCGCCACTTAGGCGGTCCTGACATCCTCATGAAGCGAGACGATTTAACAGGGCTAGCACTTGGAGGTAATAAGACAAGGAAACTTGAGTTCATTATTGGTGATGCCGTTAGCAAGGGCTACGACTCTTTGGTTACGGCAGGAGCGCAACAATCAAATCATTGTAGGCAGACTGCTGCCGCTGCCGCTCAGTTGGGCCTTGAATGTCACTTATTATTGGGTGGAACTCAGCCTGAAGCGCAAAATGGGAATCTACTATTAGATAAACTGTTTGGCGCAAACATACACTGGACAAAGCAAAACCGCAAAGGCGAAGATATTCCCTGCGTTGTTAATGCGCTAGTCAAACAAGGTAAAAAGCCCTACGTTATTCCTTATGGAGGGTCCAATGAATTGGGAGCCTGTGGTTTTATTAGTGCTGGTTTGGAACTGGCGACTCAAATACAGGACTATAACTTGAGCCATGTATTTTTTGCATCTAGCTCAGGGGGCACTCATGCAGGTTTAATGCTGGCAAATTCAATTTTAAACGCTACTCATAAGCTTGTGGGTGTGCAAATCGATAAAGATGAGGTAAATACCACCTCGTTTAAATCACAGGTACTTGAACTTGCGAATAAAACGAGCGGTTTTCTAAGATTGGAGCAACGCTATGGGCTAAGCGATGTGTTTTTGGACGATCAGTATCTGGGCGATGGATACGGGATATTTGGTGCGCCAGAGCGGCATGCGATCGAGCTTTTAGCACGTACAGAGGGGATTTTGCTAGATCCTGTTTATACAGGTCGTGCAATGGCGGCACTAATAGATAAAATAAAAAAAGGCCAACTTGGCAACTCAAAGCAGGTGTTGTTCTGGCACACAGGTGGCGCGCCATCACTGTTTTCCTATGCAAACAAACTAGACAACTGACTAATAATCAAGGCCACGATAAATGAGTTGTATTTATCTGGCCGAACCATAGTATAATCCGGTCTTCAGCTTGATCCACTGATGGTAATCATAGCTAGCAAAGCCTTGAATTACACGGACCCAACGCATTTATTAGATTACTCAAACTATGCAAAACTGCATAGTTTAAAGGATATAAGAGAATGTATATATTATGGCTGTTTTAGAAATTTTAACTGCACCAGATCCGCGACTTAAAATCAAAGCAAAAAAAGTAGACAACATCGAGAGTATTCAGACTCTAATTGATGATTTGCTGGAAACCATGTATGCGACTAGCAATGGCATTGGTTTGGCGGCTACCCAGGTCGGTAGAGAAGAAGCCGTTGTGGTTATAGATATTTCCGACGAACGCAATGACCCATTAATTCTGGTTAACCCCGAAGTAAGTGAGGGACAAAACAAAGAAAAAGGCCAAGAAGGGTGCTTGTCTGTACCCGACTATTTTGCTGAAGTTGAGCGTTATACTTCGGTAAAAGTTACAGCGCAAGACAGAAATGGCGATTCAATAGAAATTGAGAGTGATGAGTTTTTGGCTATTGTAATGCAACATGAAATAGACCATTTACACGGCAATCTTTTTATTGATTATTTGTCGCCTTTAAAGCAAAAAATGGCCATGAAAAAGGTGAAGAAATATCTAAAACTTCATGCCTAAAGTAAGTTTCATCGCCCAAATTAATGATTAAATATTTTAAAAGCCAGTTTAGAACTGGCTTTTTGCTTTCAGCTTCTACATGAGCATTGTCAACATCAAACAAAAGCTTTCTTAGATATGTACTAAAACACTCAATTGATTGACGCTGGTATATGAACGGTTAATGTAGCAACATAGCAAAGCATACATCTAAGTAATTTTGAATTTAGCTTGAAGAAAGGAGCTCATAATGATGGTTCGCACGCTGTCTGTTTTTCTCGTTTTGGTATTTCTTTCTGGCTGTTCCGTAAGCTCTTACACTCAGTCAGAACAGCAACTTGTTGAATCAAGTCGCCACCAAGGTCTTCAAATGTATTTTGGTTTATCAAAGCCAACTGGTGGTGTGATAACTAATGCGCAATGGCATGAGTTTGAGACCAAACATCTTGCCAAAACATTTACTGGATTCAATTTGGTGACTGGTGCTGGCTATTACAAAGGTAAAAAGGAAGGCTCCAAAATTGTCACTTTGTATGAAGTGACACCTAAAGACATTACTGCGGCTAAATCACTTGCTAGCAAATACTGTGAGATGTTTAACCAAGATTCAGTTCTAATTGTTCAGTTAGGGGTAGAAAAAATAATGTTTGTCTCAAAGGAGCCTTCGTAATGGACAGCAAGGCAGTACATCAATACTTAATGACAAAACCATATGCAAGTGTTAGCCAACCCTTTGGTCCGGAAGTGGATGTTTACAAAGTAAAAGATAAGATGTTTGCAACTTTATCTTTGGCAAAAATGAATGCAAATAAGCTAAACGAGACCCATTGGTGGTTAAATCTTAAGTGCGACCCTGATGAAGCACAAGCTTTGAGAGACATCTTTGATGCTGTTATACCCGGCTACCATATGAACAAACGGCTGTGGAATACGGTTATTTTAGACGGCTCCATTCCACAAGGCGAAATTGAGCGTATGATTGATAATTCGTTTTTGTTGGTTGTTCAAAAGATGCGAAAAACAGAACAACGTTCAATACTTCCGCATCTTGATACTTAAATTATCAATATATAAAGGATATGAGACGATGGAGTTGATTGTAAGGCAAGCAACAATGGATGATACAGAAAAGCTTACAGAGCTGACTTCGCAACTGGGTTACCACAGCACAGAAGGTGAACTAGCGAAGCGATTAGCAAAACTTTTATCATCGGATAAATATAAAGTGTTAGTAGCGCAAAACGAAAATACTCTGGTTTTAGGGTGGGTTGTAATAGAACACCGACTTACGCTTGAAGGAGGTGATAGAGCAGAGATTACAGGGTTGGTTGTATCTGATTCTGCTAGAGGGTTAGGTGTTGGTAAACAATTAGTGCAAAGCGTACTCGAATGGGCAAAGGCTAGGCAACTAGATAAAGTCATTGTCAGCTCAAATGTGAATCGCGATGGGTCACATCAATTTTACAAGCAAATTGGCTTTGCGGAGCGTAAAACATCAAAGCAATATATTAAGTATCTTTAGAATCAATGGGGTCAGAGTCGTTGATCCAACACCTTCAATTGCACAATTCCTGATTTTGATTGGAACTTTAACGTCTCTTTTTGTTCGAATAGATTAAATATTTACAAGGAAAGGTTGTAATGTTCCCCATAGAAGTCTTTTTAGCGTATACATCGGCATGTATCTTACTGATTTTATCTCCAGGACCAGACAACATCTTAGCAATCGCGAGAGGCTTAAGTCAGGGTAAATTAGCTGCGTGTGTATCAGGCTCTGCCTCAGGAATGGGCATTCTATTTCATGTTGTCGCAGCAACAGCAGGCCTGACATTGCTTATTCAAACGTCAGTTGTCGCGTTTTACATCGTGAAAATTATTGGTGCCAGCTATCTAATTTGGTTGGGTATTAAAGTATTGCGTAGGCGAGATTTGATTGCGATTGAAAACGTTGAGAAAAAGCCACTTGGTAGTATTTTTATGACTGGTTTTTTATCGGCGGCATTGAACCCTAAACCAGGTCTGTTCGTAATGGCTTTTATACCGCAGTTTGTTAATCCAGCACTAGGGAGTGTATCTGTTCAGATGATTGTTTATGGTCTCTGGTTTGCAATGATGACAGCTATTGGGTTTTCTCTAATGGGTATTTTTTCGCATCGCCTTAAGCGAGTTTTACAAAGCAAACCCAAGTTGATAAGTGGATTAAATGTGTCAGCAGGGTTTACTTTTGTATCCGCTGGATTGGCGGTGGCGTTCATGAAACAACGGTAGTCAATTTAGTTAAGTAAACTGAGCTAGTAAGCTCTTGTAGGGTAACTTCGGTTACCCTTTTTTATTTAATCCCCTCCTTAAACAAAGATAACCATTTAATTGTATTTCAACTTTAATGATTCGTTACATTTTACAGCAGGTTAGGTATTGGCGAGTCGCAGTTTTAACATTACTGTATCTAAAAAAGAGTCAGGAGAATAATAAATGTATAAATCTTTGGTTGCGCTGTCAGTGGTCGCTGTTCTAGCAGGCTGTCAGGCTAAAGTGTCACAAAACCATATTAACCAGCAAACGCACCAAGAAGCACCTGTGGTGCTTAGTAGCGTTGAAAAAGAGACACAAAGAATAAATCAATGGTTTGCTGAAAAATATGAACAGCAGCTACAAATGAGCCCAATGCGCATGACTATGTACGGTCGAAAAGATAAATACAGCGAAATTGACGATGTGACGATACAAGGCGCTCGACGTCAACTAGCTTGGCTAGCTGGTACTGTTGCAGAGTTAAGGTCACAATTTGATTACAGTAAGCTTGATGCCGAAGCTCAAATATCTTATGACCTCTGGATATACGAGTATGAGCAGCAGAAAAAGCAGCAAGAGTTTATAAACAATAGCTACATATTTACGCATATGTACGGCATCCAATCTTGGGCAACGACATTTATGATGAATTTCCACAAAGTGGATACTCTACAAGATATGGAAGATTACAATAAGCGTTTAATTGCACTTTCAAACGCTTTGAATGAACTGCTATCACAAACACAAGAGCGGGCAAAGTCACGAGTTCGCCCACCAAAGTTTGCATATGATGGTGTGATTGAACAGTCAAAAGCGATGATCACAGGGGCACCTTTCACACAAAGCGAAAAAGATGCACCGCTATGGGCCGATGCAAAAGGTAAAGTTGCCAAGTTGGTTGAAAACAAAGTGATTACTCAGGCTGTAGCAGACCGCTTACTTGAAGATACTAAAAAAGCTTTAATAAAAGAATACAAACAGAGCTATTCACAAATAGTAAGTTGGTTTGAACAAGATATCAAAAACCTCAAGCAACAAGATGGTTATGGGGTTGGCGAACAACCAAATGGTCAGGCGTTTTATAATTACCGACTGGCTAACCAAACATCTACAGATCTTACTGCCGATGAAATCCATCAAATTGGCATAGAAGAAGTTGCTAGAATTAAAAAAGAGATGCTTAAAATTGTTGACCAGGTTCAATTTGAAGGCGACCTTCAAGCTTTCTTTAAATTCTTCCGTACCGATGAGCAATTCTTTTATGAAAACAATGATGCAGGCAGACAAGGATACATTGATGATTCGATTGCCTATCTAGACACGATTAATGAAAAGTTACCAGACTATTTTGGTATTTTGCCTAAATCTAAGCTGGTAGTTAAAAGGGTAGAGCCATTTAGAGAGCGCCCTGGCGCTGCACAGCATTATATGCCAGGCACGAAAGATGGGTCACGACCAGGCGTTTATTACGCACATCTAATCGACATGACGAGCATGCCAAAAAACAACATGGAAGCCATTGCGTATCATGAAGGTAACCCTGGCCATCATATGCAATTGTCTATTGCTCAGGAGCTAGAAGGGATCCCTGAATTTAGGACCAAAGCCATGTTTACCGCTTATTCAGAAGGCTGGGGTTTATACTCGGAGCTATTGGCGAAAGAAATGGGCGCATATCAGGATGTATACAGTGACTTCGGCCGCCTAGTTAATGAAATGTGGCGTGCTGTCAGGCTCGTAGTTGACACAGGAATACATGCCAAAGGATGGACAGAAGAGCAATCTGTGGCGTATTTCAAAGAAAATACACCGATTCAAGAAACGTCAATTCGTTCTGAGGTGCATCGTTATATGATTATGCCTGGTCAGGCTACATCATATAAGATTGGTATGAACAAGATTTTAGAAATGCGTGAAAATGCCAAGAAAGAGCTTGGTAGCAAGTTTGATATAAGAGGTTTCCATGACACGATTCTTGGTGGTGGAGGTATGCCTCTGTCAATTCTGGAGAAGCGCGTAAACAATTGGGTGGAAGCGCGAAAAGGCAAATAGCATCTAAGTATCCAAACTACATAGAGAAAGTATATAAAGCCCAGTACAAGTGGAGAAATTAAAGGAGCTTGGCTAAGCTCCTTTAATACTCCTCAAATTAACAGGCTAGGGTATCTTTGCAAAACATCGAGATAGACCCACAAACAATCTCCATTACATGGACGCTATTATGTACAGCGCTTGTGCTACTAATGCAACCGGGGTTTACCTGTTTAGAAAGTGGCCTAGTTCGTAACAAAAATAATATCAATGTTGCCTTAAAAAATGTTGCTGATTTTTGTATAAGCGGTGTTTGTTTTTGGTTGATTGGATATGGGCTCATGTATGGTGCAAGTGCAAATGGCTATTTTGGTACGAGCCAATTTGCATTAGACAGTTTTGATGATCCCTCTGTTTTAGCTTATTTCCTGTTTCAAATGATGTTCTGTGGTACCGCAGCGACCATCTTGTCGGGGGCTGTCGCTGAACGAATGCGATTCTCTGGTTACATAATTTGTTCTTTTCTTACCGCTACTGTTTTATTCCCTGTGGTTGGTCATTGGATTTGGCACGGAAAGCACTTTGAGCAGTTCCCGCTAGGGTGGTTATTAGAGCTTGGTTTCATCGATTATGCAGGTGCGACAGTTGTTCATTCTGTGGGCGGTTGGATAGCATTGATAGCGCTGATAATTGTTGGGCCGAGACTCGGTAGGTTCACCCGAGAAGGTGAACCAAAAGAAATGTTTTGTCAAAACCTACCTTTATCAGCTCTAGGTACGTTTTTGTTGTTTATCGGCTGGTTTGGATTTAACGGAGGGAGTGTAAGTAGTCCTAGTACAGAGCTTGCAAGGGTATTTTCAAATACGGCACTGTCAGCATGTGCTGGTGGCGTGAGTGCGCTCTTATTGTCTTGGAATTTACATTCGATGCAAGGGATACGCTATGTGCTCAATGGGCTATTAGCCGGCCTTGTCGCAATATCAGCCAGTGCAGATTTAGTCAATTTACCTTCGGCAATCGTCATTGGGGCGATTTCCGGATGCATTAGTGTTCTGTTGGCTGATCTGCTGGAAAAATTAAATATAGATGATGTAGTTAGTGCGGTTCCAGTGCATTTAGGTGGGGGAATTTGGGGTACAATCTCTGTCGCTCTATTTGTACCATTAGAAAAATTACAGCTTAATACCCACACAGAACAACTTATTGTACAACTAACAGGCGTTTTTGCTTGCGCGGTTTGGGTTTGCTCTATTGGTTTTGGGTTTTTATGGCTAGTTAATCAGATTCATCCTTTACGTGTTTCAGCCCAAACGGAAACTATTGGTTTGAATTTTGGTGAGCATGGCATGAAAGATGAGCTCATTGATTTGATGGAACAGTTCGACAAAATTGCAAATAGTGAAAGTAGTCTAAAGCATCTCAATGTGGAGCATGGATCTAATAACGCTTCTTTGTGTATGACCTATAACTACTTGTTAGACCATACAAGCAAACACTTTAAAGCTAGAGAGGACGAGTTGCTGCGACTTGCCAGTTTAGATCCATTGACCGGAATTGCGAATAGGCGGGTTTACGAGCAAGTAATGGCAGAAACCTTTGAATTAGCGCAAAAGCAAAAGACGAGCTTTTGCCTATTGGTCATTGATGTAGACAACTTTAAGCAATACAACGACCATTATGGTCATCAGCTCGGTGATTATTGCTTACAAAATGTCTGCCAAGCACTATCAAGTAAGTTAAGAGTTAAAAAAGGCTTGTTAGCACGTATAGGTGGAGAAGAATTTGCCATTATTTTGCCCAATACGAGTCAAAAAACTGCGACGAGTATCGCACAGGATATTCGAGCAGCGGTACGAGCACTAGAAATACCGCATAGTGGCGGTAAAGACGAGTTTGTTACTGTCAGTATAGGAGGCGCTACTTGGGCATCGGACCAAGAGGTCAACCCTCAGCAATTGTTTGATGATGCAGATATGGCATTATTCCGTGCTAAAGCAGCGGGAAGAAACCAAGTTATTTTTGCTGGGGAGGAATAAGTAATCCGAATAAGAAAAATAGGACTAATAATGAAAATAAAAGCGCTCTTTACCTGCCTACTCATATCTGGGTGTAGTAGCACAAGTATGTGAAAATCAGAACTGCTTGAGCGGCCAACGTTTAAATTACATCAACCGGCTGCTTTGTCATTAGGTGCAGTACCTTGGCATCATGGCGCTGAAGATTGTGCTCAAGATAATCATCCGGTTTTAGATGTTTTTCACTACGATACTCGCTCAACTATTGTTCGACAGAACAAATGCCTGACATTTGAGGCCCCATTTAGTTATGTATTAGTAGGCAGTGAGAAAGTGCTGGTAATCGATACTGGTGCGTTGCCTGATGAAAGCGGTTTTTCTTTTGCTAAAGCGACAAAAGAAATCATGAAGCACAGTAGCTTTGAAGATAAAGAAGTCATAGTGCTCCACTCGCACAGTCATAGCGATCATCATCAAGGCGACTCAAGTTTTCTGGGCTTGAACAACACCCAAGTGATCGCACCAAAACTAGATCAGGTAATCAAGTTTTTAGGGGTGAATGATTGGCCGCATGGACAAGTTACTTTGGACTTGGGCGACAGAAAAGTTACGTTAATACCGACACCGGGGCATCAGGAAGAGGCCATCACGATTTATGATCACAATAATAAATGGCTCATTACAGGAGATACATTATACCCAGGTTTGATTTACGTAAAAGATTGGCAAGCATACCGGCAAAGCATTAATAAGCTGACTGAATTTGTAAAACAAAATGAAGTTAAGGTGATCTTAGGAGGCCATATCGAAATGTCGCAAGAACCTGGAAAATATTACCCCATAGGCACCACTTATCAGCCTAACGAAACTGCACTCCCGCTATCAGTGCAGGACTTAATCACATTAAATGCAAAGCTTCAGCAAAGTGAAGAGGCGCAGAAAATGGTATTCAATTCATTTGTTGTGCAGCCGATGAGTACGTTACAAAAGTCGATAAGTAATATTTTCAGGTGGGCATCTAGCGCACTTTAAGTGTACCTATGGAAAAGATAGGTGATTAATCAAAGGTGGCCGAAGAATTGCCATCACTATAGTGTATCGCCTTTGAAGCGTAGTCAGGATAGTTTGTAACAAGCGGTTAGCCATTGGGATAGTCAACTGGGTAGTTTAGAGGCGCTCGATAGTGAGCGTCCTCTACGATAATCACTGGCCGTTTCAAAATATTGTAGGAAGTACAGAAACAACCAGCAATAGAGCCAGGAAATAATTTAAATACTGCACGCTCTTTTCATCGTTAAGAAGCTCTGAGAGCTTATCGCCGGCCAATAACCAAGATAAAATACAAGGTAGATTAATTGCCGCAAAAACGGCGGCAATAAGTACTGTCGATTCCATGCTGGTGGAAGGCGCATATACTGCAATCGCAGATAATGCCATGGACCAAGCCTTGGGGTTGACCCATTGAAAAAGTGCGGCCTGAGTAAAAGTCATGGGGGCTTTATGAGGCTGCTGAGTTTGGATGGTTGATGAACGAGCCACTTTGTAGGCTAGATATAACAGATAAATAGTACTTATCCACTTTAACCATGTATATAGATTAGGTGAAGTCGCAAACAGTTCTCCAATACCCAAACCGATTGCCAAGATCATGGCCATAAACCCAATATTGATACCAAATAACAGAGAGAGGCTCCGTTTGGTACCATAAGCAATGCCTGAACTCAACAGGATTAAATTATTTGGGCCCGGTGAAATTGAAGATACAAATGCAAATAGTGCGAAAGCAGATAGCAATTCTATAGTCATTGTGTATACTCTTTGGATATTGTTAGAGCAATTTTATTCGTATTGATGCACAATTGTTCAGCGTATTAGCTGGTAAATTGAACCAATAAAACAATAAATGGTGGCTATGGATAGATATAACGAAATTATATTGCAGGCGCTTTTGGTGGATGGTCGCATTTCAAACGTAGACCTTGCAGAAAAGATAGGGCTTTCCCCCTCGGCGTGCTTGCGCCGAGTACAAGAGTTGGAATCCAAGGGACTTATCAAGGGTTATCGGGCTGTCTTAGATAGTGCCTTATTAGGCGTTGAGTTTATTGCGTATGTCGGTGTTGGATTAAGAGATCACTCAATGGAGTCGCAAAGCGCATTTGAAGCAGCAATTGAACGTGCGTTAGAGGTGAAAGAGTGCCACAACGTCACAGGCACCTTTGAATACTTATTAAGGGTGGAAACGCGCAATTTGCAAGCGTACAAAGCATTTCATGCAGATGTGCTTGGGGCAATCCCCCAAGTTAGCAACATTACGACTCATGTCGTCATGGAGTCAACTAAAGATGACCGAGCGTAAATGTGCCATCTAGTTTAACTTGTTGGGTTGCTTACCTGATGGCGAAGCCAAACTAAGTAAAGTGAATCATTGTGCACTTCCTTTGTTTAATTGATACAAAGCACTTGGGAAGTATTAATCCATGCCGAATAAGCCTTTTAATGTACAAAGCCTCAGCTCGTCACGTGCCACAGTTATATGCGTAAAAAGGTAAAAGACAAAGTGAAATACCTAAGTTTAACACTTCTATTTATACCAAATGTGAGCGGTGCATGTTGGCCTCATTTACGTGGCCAACATGAAATAATGAAACAGCCACTCAATCACGCAAAGTGGCTGTTGGATGGGCTTATAGAAGCGTTAAAATAACCTCAGCTTTACTGACTTCAAAAGATTTTGGCGCTTCTAAGTTCAGCTGTGTTACAACGCCATTTTCTACAATCATTGCATAGCGCTGTGATCGCACACCACCAAATCCCTCTGTGTCCATTTCTAAACCAAGTGCTTTTGTGAAGCTTGCATCACCATCGCCCAACATTCTAATTTCATCTGCATTGTGTGCCTCGCCCCAAAACTTCATGACGAATGCATCGTTTACAGATACACAGAAAATTTCATCGACACCTTTCGCTTTGATTTTGTCGGCCAATGTGACAAAGCCCGGTAAGTGTGACGCTGAGCAAGTGGGCGTAAAAGCGCCAGGAACCGCGAATACAACAACCTTTTTGTTTGCAAATAGGGTGTCTGTTGAAAGCGTTTGCATGCCTTCTGCCGTTAATTCAGATAAGGTTGACGCAGGAATCTTTTGGCCTTGTTCAATCATATGTTTTTCTCTTTAAATTAGATTTACGCTAGTTTATTACTTTACAAAGGACATAAACACCGACAATAAACAGGGTTATGATAAAAGGTTGCCTGCAATGGTGTTTTGCAGGCCAAATCTTAATCGCTGTGATATGCGTCGTTGTGTACATTAGCTGCACGCCCTGAAGGGTCGGCATTTTCTTCAAAGCTCTTATCCCAAGCTAATGCTTCAGGAGTGGAGCACGCGACAGATTTACCGTGGGGGACACATTTAGCCGCTGCTTCTCCTGGAAAGTGCTCTTCAAATATCGTGCGATAAAAAAATGCTTCTTTACTGTCAGGGGTATTAATCGGGAAGCGGTAATGTGCATTCGCTAAGTCTTGATCCGAAACTTGTCCGTCAACATACTCTCGCAATGAGTCTATCCAAGAATATCCAACACCGTCCGAAAATTGCTCTTTTTGTCGCCATAACACATCATCCGGTAAATAACCGTCAAACGCCTCTCGGATAATGTGTTTTTCGATACGGCCATCTTTACACATTTTATATTCGGGGTTGGTACGCATCGCAACATCAACAAACTCTTTGTCTAAGAATGGGACGCGTGCTTCAACGCCCCAAGCAGCCATTGATTTGTTTGCACGTAAGCAATCAAACATGTGCAGCTTTGACACCTTGCGATTGAGTTCTTCATGAAACTCTTTGCTATTTGGCGCCTTGTGGAAGTATAAATAGCCACCAAATAGCTCATCTGCACCTTCACCAGATAGCACCATTTTAATGCCCATAGCTTTAATACATCTAGCCATTAAATACATGGGGGTTGAGGCGCGAATTGTCGTCACGTCATACGTTTCTAGGTGATATACCACTTCTCGCAGGGCATCTAAACCTTGTTGAACTGTAAAATGGATTGGGTGGTGAATAGTACCTATACGATCCGCAACCTTTTGTGCAGCTGCTAAATCAGGCGAACCTTCTAAACCAATTGAAAAGGAGTGAAGTTTAGGCCACCAAGCGTCACTGGCGTCATTGTCTTCAATTCGTTTAGCTGCATACTGCTGCGTTATAGCTGAAATAACAGAGGAGTCTAGTCCACCTGAAAGCAATACACCGTAGGGCACATCACACATTAGCTGGCGCTTAACCGCAGACTCTAACCCATTTTTTACATCTTGCACACTGGCAGGGTTGTCCTTAACAGAATCAAAACTTTGCCAGTCCCGATGGTAGTACTTATGGTAAGATCCTTCTTTTGAATATAGATAGTGGCCAGGGGGAAATTCTTCTATTTGATTGCAAATTGGTGTGAGTGCTTTCATCTCACTGGCAACATAAAAGTTACCGTGCTGATCTCTACCTGTGTATAGAGGGATGATCCCAATATGATCGCGGCCAATTAAATATGCATCATTTTCTTCGTCGTAAAGACAAAACGCAAAAATACCATTTAGCTCATCCAAAAATTCAGGGCCTTTCTGTTTGTACAAGGCTAAAATGATTTCGCAATCAGACTCAGTTTGAAACTCAAATGGCACCGTTAAGGTTTCAGCTAAATCTTTGTGATTGTAAATTTCCCCATTGACGGCTAAAACGTTGGTTTTTTCTGGGTTGTACAAAGGCTGGGCACCGCTTGAAACACCAACTATAGCTAATCTTTCATGGACTAATATAGCCTTGTCACTGGAGTAAACACCAGACCAGTCGGGCCCCCTATGCCTTAACTTTTTTGACATTTCAATTGCTTGCGATCTTAACTTGTCCGGTGAACTTTTTAGTTCTAAAACACCAAATATTGAACACATATTACCCTCATTCCTGTTTGTGTATGATGATGTACCACATAGATTTATTTATACGCAGCAGTATGGTTGTAGTGATATTTTTTAACTGCTTTAAAGATATAACTATCAGAAAACTTTGTATAAGTCACACACAAAATTAGCAACTAAAGAAAGGGAAAGTAAGACCATTTTGGTGCTTGTTTGCACCAAAACGGTATATGTGAGGTTAGTGTGTAGTTCCCGCTGCAATTGCGAGATCCTGATCGTGCCTTAAAGCGGACGAAATCATGGATTTTAGCGCAGAAATAACGGTTGTTTGTGTCATGCTTGGTGCACCACTGTGGTGCACTGCTTGGCTTGGTAAATAGGGGATGTGGACAAAACCGCCTTTTAAGTTTTGTTTGTGACTATCAATGTAATGACAAAGCCCATACATAACATGGTTGCAAACATAAGTCCCTGCTGTATTTGAGATACTGGCAGGGATCAGTGCTTCATGTAAGTCCCATAGCATATGCTTAATTGGTAACTTGGCAAATATGGCATCTGGCCCGCCTTTAACTACAGGAGTGTCTATTGGCTGGTGGCCTGCATTGTCTTGAATACGAGCATCATTGATATTGATAGCAATGCGCTCAATACTAATATCGCTTCTGCCCCCAGCTTGACCTACGCACAAAACAAGTGCAGGGTCGTGTAGGGCAATGTTGTTGTATAGCGCTTCTAAAGATGTATCAAATTCACAAGGAAGCTCTCTTGTAATTACGATGTGGCCTTCAATTATCAGCCCCTCTAGCTGCTGTACGGCTTGCCATGAAGGATTTACTTTTTCTCCACCAAAAGGCTCAAAGCCAGTGATCAAAACCGTAGGATGGTTTGTATTAGTCATTAAAAATCACTCCATACATGAGGAAGATATTTATAATCAACAGCGCAATTGCAGTTGGTATTTGAACTTTGATAACTTGATATTTGTCTTTTAAGTCTAAAAGTGCAGCAGGTACAATGTTAAAATTAGCAGCCATTGGGGTCATTAAAGTACCGCAATAGCCTGAGTACATTCCAATTGCTACGAGTGGGGCCGGGCTAGCGCCATGTCCTTGGATCAAAAATGGCACCGCGATGCCAGCTGTCATTACAGGGAATGCAGCAAAAGCATTACCCATTATCATTGTAAACAGTGCCATTCCTACGCAGTACAACACGACAAGCATAAACCGATTGTCTGGTGAGATAAACAGCGTCACAATGTCTTGTATGGCAGTACCAGTATTAGCAACGATAAAAACGCCACCCAACATAGCGAGCATTTGAGGTAAAATAGCGGCCCAACCAATCGAGTCGACTAATCGTCTTGACTCACTTAGCGCCATAAACGGGCTTCCAGATGTAAACTTCCATGCAACAAGCAAAGCGCCACCGCAAGCGAGGGTAAGTGATGCCAGTGTTAAATGGTTTTGGTCGAGTAAAAATATCCCGCCGAAATTAAGTCCGCCCAAAAACAGAGTGCATACGACAGTAATAATAGGTATTAAAACAGCAGGTACAAATAATTTGTTACCTATACTCTGTGCGTGTTTTTCAAGTTCCTCGTCATTTGGCATGTTGTAAGTACCCATTGAGACCAAGCCCAAACCGGCTAGGGCAGCGATAAGCAATACACTGATCCCAACCCATTGATAGGTGATTGTTTCACCTAACAGAGCAATCGATAAGTCGCCAAATAAAAAGACATTGCCAAACAACATCCAAAATAACGCTGTAGTTAAGCGTTTTGGGTGCTTTTTATCTTGTAGAGTCTTAACTACCAAGAACAACACAACAAAGCCGATCAACAAATAAATATTATCAATTGATAGTATTGCTGGCTGAGCCTGTTGTGCACCAGTACTTACTGCGCTCATGCTGTTTCCTTACTGTCGATTGATTTATCACTGTAATTTGTAGGGGTATTCCTAAGCTCGGCAATCTTATTACAAATTTTTGCTTCGAGTCGTGCGAGTCTAAATAAATGAACAATCAGCGCAGCGATAGCTGTAGGAATGGCCCATAAGCCAATATGTAACGGTTCGATGCCTGCGATACCGTTTTCTTTTAAGAACGCATCCATCAAAAGTACAGCGCCAAAAGCGATAAATATATCTTCACCAAAGAACACCGCGATATTGTCGCAAGCTGCTGAATGTGCGCTGATCATATCTTTGACTTCTTTAGGTAAATCGCCGTGTACATTGGCAGCAGCGCCAAGCGCCATAGGCGCTAATAATGGTCGTACCGTTTGTGCTTGACCTGCTAGGCTGAGCAACCCAAGGGCAGCTGAGGTTTCCCTAACAACGAAATAAACGCTTAAGATACGAGCCGTGGTGGCGCCTTTAATGCTAGCTATCCAGCTTTTGGCTCTATTTTGTAGACCATACCTCTCTAAAATTGCGATGACAGGCAAGATCAAAAGAAAACTTGCCAGCTGTCTCGAGTTCATGAATTTTTCACCAAATGTGGCTAGCAACTCAGCAAAGTTTAAATCAACTGCCCAGCCAGTAATTAGGCCAGCAGCAGTGACTACGAGTAATGGGTTGAAGCGAAAGGCAAAGCCTAATACGACAACAAGTATCCCCGTTAGGGGTAATAAATTAAGTTCACTCATTTTGTATTCTTATCGTTATTGTTTATGGCGATCTTGAGCTGAGCTAGATGCTTAGCCTGAAGCTCGGTGGCTTGTTTGGCTTCTTCTCTTGTCACAAGCTCAAATGTACAACTTTGCCCTGCGACCAACTGGCTTAGATGTCTTAAATCTGCTTCGATCACCTGTGCAATGATTGGGTATCCCCCGGTGGTTTGGCAATCATTACCCAGAATAATGGGTTTTCCGTTAGGGGGCAATTGAATGATGCCCGGCATTACAGCTTGGCTGGGTATACTTTGTGTATGACTTAAGTCTTGCTCGCCTTCTAGTCGAACACCCATTCTGTTGCTTTGCGGAAGAACTTGCCATTGTTGCGCGATGAATGTTTGTAATTTAGATGAGCCAATCAATTCACAATGAGGGCCTTCTAACACTCTAATTCTATTGTTATATTTCGGCAGTGCAGCCCCAACTTTAGACAGTGGGGGGAATGACTCGTAGCTAAGTACATCACCATCTTTTAATTGGTGACCTGCTAAACCTCCAAACCCAGCTTGAAGATCTGTAGAGTAGGAATTAAGAACAGCATCTAATTGAAAACCCCCTTGCACTGCTAAATAGGCCCTTAGTCCATCCTTGCTAGAACTAAAACTGAGTATGTCTCCAGCCTTTACAGCATACCGCCAATTACTGTCTAGGTTCTGTCCATTCAATTTAGCGCCTAGATCTGCGCCAGTGATCGAAAAATTTGTATCCAATAAAAACTCGAATTGGCAAAGACCTACTGTGATTTCAATTACTGATGTGTATTCAGGGTTATGCAATAATGTATTTGCATATTGCATTGCGAGAGGGTCTAGTACACCTGCTTGAGAAACGCCTAAATGCCTGTAACCTGAACGACCTAAATCTTGTACGCAAGCTTGAATGCCTCCCTTAAGAGTTTTTAACATGCGCTCTCCTTGCTGGGTATAAACTTCACAATATCTCCCGGTTGAAAAATACTAGGTGTGTCTAATTGATGATCAAATAAATTTGTACTTGTGTGACCAATGAGTCTCCAGCCTCCTGGAGATTCACTCGGATATATGGCCGTAAGGTCTTCTGCAATAGCCACAGAACCCTTGGGTACATGTGTCCGTGGGGAAGCCAACCTTGGCAGCTGAAGCTGTTTATCTAAGTCACCTAAGTAGGCAAAGCCAGGTAAAAAGCCTAAAAACTTAACCTGATAAGTACAAGATGAATGTAACTCGATAACCTGTGCCGCAGACAAGGTTAATAGCTGTGCTACTTCCTCTAAATCCGGGCCATATTGACCACCATAATGTGTGATAATTTCGTGTGTAGTCGGTTTGAACTCTTGTGGTTCGATGTTTTCCCAAGCTACTTGCATTTGCTCTAGCCAAAACTCTGGGTCTTGTGAATGCATTAAGTAACCGGTAATGGTTGTTTTCGCAGGTACTATATCGATAAATACCTTTTGCTCGCGCATCCAAGTGTGTAGAGCAAATAACTTGTTTTGCTGCTGTGGTGTAAGGGTCGATTGGGCAATTTCTATAACGAGTGCACGTTCGCCCAATATATAGGTCTTGTTGTTTGTCATTCAATAGTCTTTACAGTGATTAGAACACGACTTTATAATTATATTTACGTTGTCATTACATTTTTCTTGCGCGTTCAATATACATTTTTGGAAGAAGTGTGACCATACGATAAAAGGGTATAACACATACAAAAAGGCCATGCATTTAGCATGGCCTTTTTAGCTAGATTAGTTGCCGCTTAACAGCCACTCACTTAGGATTCTTACACCATAGCCAGTGCCGCCTGCAGGCACCTCGTCTTTGGTTTTTTTAGAGATTGCATTTCCAGCAATATCAATGTGAACCCAGCGAGTGTCGCCAACGAATTGCTGCAAAAACGTTGCCGCTGTTGTCGCACCAGGCCCATAAGAACCTATGTTAGTTAAGTCTGCAATATCTGACTTTAATGCGTCTTTGTAACCAAGTGGAAGGCGCCACACCTGTTCATTTACAGTTTTACCCGCCAGTGTAAACTCTTTAACTAATTGGTCGTCTTCAGAAAAAATTGCCGAATAGTTGTTGCCTACCGCTCTGATCTTTGAGCCAGTTAGTGTTGCTAAGTCGACCATAATTTCAGGTTTGTAGAACTGGCGTGCATACCAAAGGGCATCGCTTAGAATTAATCTACCTTCGGCATCCGTATTTAGAACTTCAACACTTAGTCCTTCTGCTGTACGTAATACGTCTCCTGGTGCAAACGAATTTTCAGAAACCATGTTCGCAGCCATAGGCATAACTGCAACAACGTTGACGTCAGCTTTAGCTTTTGCCATTGCTTGCACCGTACCTAGTACAGCCGCAGCACCTGCCATGTCTACTTTCATTAGAGCGATAGATTTACCGGTTTTAACATTGTAACCACCTGAATCGAACGTAATACCTTTACCAACTAATGCGATTGGGGTGTCATTGTTTCCTTTGTAGTGTGCGATAACAAGTCTAGACCCTTGTGCACTACCGCGGCCAACTGCTTCTAGAGCACCCATACCAAGTTCTTTGATTTCAGCAGGTTCTAATACTTTTACTTCAACGCCGTATTGTTCAAGTTGCTTTGCAGCATTTGCAAAGTCTACCGGTGTCATTTCAGACGCGATTTCTGATGTTAAATCACGTGCCAAAAATACGCCTGATTGAATATGTTCAAGTGTTAAATACTCTTTTGCCGCTTTACGTTTGCTATCTACGTCTATGCTGTAACTAATGTTAAAAGTATTTGGTTCCTTTTTGTAAACTTCAAAAGTATGGTCTCGCAGGTTAATACCGTGAGCTAGCTGCGCTGCTAGTTCAGAGTTATTAACTTCACCTTCAAAGCTTTCAAAAGAAATTGCAACTGTTTCCGACTTTTTATCTTCAAGTTTAGCGTGCAGGTTGCCACCTAACTTTGTCATTTTGCTAGCATTTAGCTCGTCTTCTTTACCAAGACCTACAACTAAAATACGCGCATAGTCAGAGGAAACTGGAGCTATTACTTCTACAGTCTTGCCAAACTTACCTTCAAAGTTTTCTGTTTCTATCGCTTTAGACAGTTGTGTTCTAGTTGCTTTGTCTAAAAACTTGAATGAAGCTTTTTGGTCTTCGGCTTTAAAAACAACCAATGACTTTGCATCTTGTAGCTTTGAAGTGAATTGAATATCAGCTGCGTGCGCAGATAGTGAAGCACCTAATGCAATAGCAACAGTTGAAAGACGAGAAATAATAGACATTATAAAAATCCTCTGGATATTGAGTGACAACGTTTTACCTTATTTTCAATAGCATATTAATTGAATGTCGTTGAACTGCTCGGATTCTAGGGTGAGTTGCAAGGGCAGCGACTCCTAATTGGTTATGTGTTGATTGTAGCAACCAATTGTATTTGTTGTTGGCAGATGAATTCAAATAACAAAATATGAGGTAACACGTGTAATTCCTCATGGTTTAGCTTTAACAATTGGTCAAAGTAAGATTTGAGCCCAAAATTACAAAGAGAAATTGAAATGGAATTTCTCGCTATACGGTCTGATTAGTCAGATAAACAAAATTAAGGAGCATATGTGTGAAGAGTAATCTGATAGTTGCTTTTTTACTAGGCGGTTTCACTTTTAGTACTTTTGGCACTGAGATGCCAAAACCCAAAATGGACAATGCGAGTGTAAATGTACAGAGTATTGTGCTTGGTTCGGGGTGTTTTTGGGGGCCTGAAAAGCGCTACGAAGCAATGACAGGTGTGATTGATGCTGAGTCGGGTTATGCTGATGGTAAAGGCTTTAAAGCAACCTACAAAAACATCATCAGCTCGCAAAGGCGATTTGATAATAACAATTATGCAGAGGTAGTTAAGGTCACTTATAACGCCAATATGCTTTCAACAGAAAAGCTACTTAAGGCGTATTTTGAAAGTCACGATCCAACGCAAAAAAATCGTCAAGGTAACGATGTAGGAACGCAATATCGGTCAATTATCTTATTTGAGAATAATGAGCAAAAAGAAACAGCCTTTTCTCTTAAGTCTGAATATCAAATGTTGCTACAAAAAAGCGGATATGGGGATATACAGACTAAAATCAAGCCATTAACAAGATTTTACCCTGCTGAAGAGTACCACCAGAATTATCTAGCTAAAAACCCCAATGGTTATTGTCCAGATCACAGTACCGGGGTGACATTTGACCAAGCAAGTACTGAAGCAGTTGTGGACAACAGCGAACTGACACAGGGAAAGCATATTGTTGTTCTAGATTCGAGAAGTTATTGTCCTTACTGCGAAAAGTTTAAAAGTACAGTTGTAAATGATTACCAAGGGTCGATTCCACTGCATTATCGATATGCTGATCAGTTGAAAGGGCTAGATATAATGTCTGCTACTTGGGCAACTCCAACCATTATCCTGATTGAAAATGGAAAAGAAGTTAAGGGTTTTCAGGGGTACATGGATCGCGAAACATTTTATAAAGTACTTGGCGCATTTAAGCTAGGAGACTCAGAAGCATTTGATATAGCATTCCAAAAGGGAACTGAAAGGCCTTTTTGTAAGCAATACGATATCTTCAAAAATACACCTGATGGAGTGTTTGTTGACAAGTTGAGCGGTGCCCCTTTATTTGATACAAAAGATAGGTTTAACTCTGGAACTGGTTGGCTATCTTTTAAATATCCGGTAAAAAATAGTGTGACATATCACAAAGATTTAAGTCACGGGATGGTAAGGACTGAAATACGCTCAAAATCATCAGGTATACATTTAGGGCATGTTTTCAAAAAAGAAGGACCAAATGGCACAGATAGATATTGCATCAATGCGACTGTTTTAGATTTTAAAAAACGAAGTTGATATATTTACAGTATGATGGGGCTTTGCCAGTAACGGCTTGGCCTCAACCTTTACTGTATTTTCAGGGTTTATTTATTGAGTTTACGAACTGCATTAATTTAATATTTATTCATAATACACTTTCCAATTTAGGTTGTTTCCACTAAAGCATACTTGCGCTAACATTGTGTTTGTTCGTAAATTTTCTTTCAGTTGTTTTAGCTATTCTATAAATTTAACAACGCCATTGTTGTAGCTATTGAAATTTTTTAGAACTCGTAAACAAATAACATCTATTCAATTGCGTTTCTCTTTGTTTTTGTTACTATTATTTTCCATGTTGCTCATGGTGCAATTAAGTCCATTAGCGTAAACGATTTGGATTAGGGTAGCTGGTTTGCTAGATTCGTTTGAATTATTTAGGAGTACATCTTACTATGCAAATTGCATATTTATATTCCTACTCTTTTTATTTTTGCCATATTTTTTCTTGAAATGGTATAAGCAGTCCACTAATACTGGTCGTGAAAGCAAAGCTGAATTGAGATATCACGAGCAAATGTGTTGGAGCTTAGTGGTGTTTCTTGTATTAATAAATTGGGTTGTGAGCCTTTTTGTTGATAGGTTTATTATCTCACTAGATTTACACTACTTAGAAAGAAGAAAAGTTTTTTATATGGCCAAAATGAGTGTTTCAACACTTGTTGCGATCTCTCTGTTTGCACTGCATAAATTAACCCGCATAAAAGTCTGTTTTACATCAAAAGTTTTTGCGTATTTTTTAATAAGTAACCTGACGCTTTGCTTTGCGCAATTTATATTAAGAGGGTATGAAATAACTGAAAACTTCAGATTCGTTTACTTTTTCACTGCTATGTTTACCCAGACACTTATTAATTTTTATTTTGTTTGTTTTCCTTTCAAAAAGTTTTTGTCTAAAGAAGTTAGAGTCAATTTTAACTTCAATAAATGAGGTCTCTGTTGACTTTACCTATACAGGTGCGGCGTTAACAGAGATCTTGGTTTATATAACTTAATATTTTAAACATCAAGTTTACATATTTCTTCCACAGTTCCTTTCTAATCTCAGGTTTACATCTTTTTATGCCTATTTGAGGACTCCTATGAGTCACCAACTTATGTACGAACACCTTGTGATTGCAAGCCATAATTGCGGTAAGATTTCTGAGTTGTATAACCTAATGAAGCCATACTCTAAGGATATAACTTCTTCTAAATCGCTAGGGTTAACTGAACCCGAGGAAAGCGGCAATTCGTTTATTGAAAACGCAGAACAAAAGGCAACAAGTGCAGCCAACATAAGTAGGTGTGCAGCGCTAGCAGACGACAGCGGGTTGTGTATTGATGCACTCAATGGCCAACCTGGTTTACATACAGCAAGGTGGGCGAGGCAGGCAGGTGGGTACAATCAAGCAATAGATCATGTGCTTGAACGTTTAGAATCGGTGAATAATCGACGAGCTAGCATGGTATGTGCCTTGAGCCTGGCTTTTCCTGATGGTCCTGTTTATTCATTTTTAGGGGAAGTATGGGGCACTATCAGTTGGCGCGCAAAAGGTAAAAATAATATAGGGTTTGAACCTATTTTTATTCCCTCTGGTGGGACGAAAACGCTAGCTGAATATGCTTTACCTCAAAGGGATATGCTGATACCTCGTGCCAGGGCGTTTCACTTACTAACAAAGCAACTGTTCAAAACTCCTCCTGTTGCTATCAGCCAAACACAATCTTTAGGAGGTAATTATGCAGTGCTCTAACCAGTCAATAGCTCTGTTTATTGCCAATGTCGGTGAGATCTGTATTGATTTACGTTCCAAAAATTCATTTTCTTCCTTGAACCGAATGGAACTCCAAGCACAACTACATTTTTTGTGTGAGAACATTGCAACGATTACCGTTCAAAAACTTTCTGACATCACCGCTAATTTAGTGTTTTGCAGGAGTAATTGCATTGAACAAGCTGAGATAGAAATCAAATTTAAAACGGATGAAATACCTTTTTATAAAAGTTTCGTAAGAGGGCATGTTGAATTTGAGTCTCAGGCTTTTGGCAAAGTCGATATCTTATTTGAAGAAGCACAGTTTGGCGTATATCTGCTGAATATCGAGCCGGGAAAATCGATACCTAATCATATACATCTGGAGATGGAAGAGCATGAACTCATTTTGGACAGTGGGCTGTATTTGGACAATAAGCCAATAGTAGCGGGCAACGCGTTTTCTTGGCCAAAAGGGGTTATTCACGGGTACCAAAATCGGGGCGATAAAGTAGCAACAGTGCTTTGTATAGACTCTCCCAAGTTTATACCCAGTGACGAAATTATCGTTGCAAACCTTCAAGATGATCTTAAGTCAAAAGAATTTACTGGTGAGGCTGGTGCATGAAACAAACAGTTTTAGTTACCGGCGCTAGCTCGGGAATAGGTTATGAAACCTGTCTATTGTTGTTAAAAGCAGGGCACAATGTCGTAGGGTTGAGTAGGTCGATAAACTCAACGCACGAACTAAATAGCTATGCTAACTTTACTGCTTGGAGTTGTGACCTATCAAAAATAGATGAAGTAGCCGATTTGCTTTTATCAATTCAAGCAAGTGTTGGAGAAATTAATGCCTTGGTTTATGCGGCTGGTGTCTGTCACCACGAACAATTTGGCAGTACAAAGCTAAGCTCAGTGATTGAGCAAATAAATGTGAACTTAATTTCAGCATTCATCTTGTGCGAGCAAGCCATTATGCATATGCCAAAGGAGAGCTCTATTCTCCTTCTTAGTTCTACTCTAGCGGAGAAACCGATATCTACTAGTGCTATATATAGCGCATCTAAAGCCGGGCTTGAGCAGATCACAAAAGCGTCAGCTTTAGCCGGCGCAGAAAAAAAAATTAGAGTCAACGCAGTTTCTCTTGGCTGCGTGAACACCTCTATGCTCGTAAAACCAAGAGCTGATGATTTAGATAAAAAACATCGACTAGAGCAGCTCGAACAAATACATCCATTTGGCTTGGGACAAGCCAATGAAGTCGCTTCCGTACTTATAAACCTTCTAAACCAGCCTTGGACTACAGGCAGTGTCATCAAAATTGATGGCGGGTTGACACTAAACTAAAAAGATATGAAAAATATACCAATTACGCTGTTACAAAATATGATGTTGTCTTTTTGCTCAAATACACCAGATTTACCTATCGCAAATGTAGGTGGTGTGATCCGTTTTGAAAAAATTGACTCACAAAAACTGATTAACGCTCAACGCGAGATTATGGCTTGTCATCAAAGTTTTAAGCTCTATTTCGCACAAACAGCGCAGGGCATAGTTCAGCACGAAAGTGATGAGCAAGATCCGAGCTTTCTCGTTACTGATTTATCAGAGCTCAGTGAAAAGCAGGCATTTCAAAGGGCAAATGATACGATAATAAGGTTGTTTACTATACCAATTAGTCCTTTTAATTTTCCGCTTCATAGAAATGAATTACTGTTACTACCTAATGACAAAGTTTGGTTGGTGTTTCTGGCTAATCATTTAATTTGTGATGGGTATAGTGCATTTGCTTACCTAAGGCAGATCGTGGAGTATTACGAAAATGGCACCTTGCCACAAAATACAACTGTCAGCTTTGTTGACTTGGCAAAAGAGCAGTTACAATACTTAAACTCTAAACAATATGAAAAAGATAGAGCTTATTGGCTGTCACACTTAAGTGAGCCAATGGAATATAGGCTATTTTCTAAAGCCAATAAACATCAGAGTAAGGCAATTCAGTTTTCGTTGCCAAGACAAAAATTTCAGGGCTTGACCGAGTGTATCAGCCGCCAAAAAGTAAATCTCTCTACCTTCCTGTTGACACTATGGATGAAGCAATTGAATATCGATTTTCCTCTAAAAGACAGCAACCGAATAAGAATTGGTTTGCCAGTTCATGGTAGAAAGAAAAATGAATCAGATCTCATTGTTTTTAAAGCGAACATGCTAGTCCATGAGTTTGATATAGAAATAGAACTGGGGATAATAGAACTCACAAAAAAGGTCGCTGCTCAGCTAAAGCAGGCATATCGTCATAAAAAGTTACCGCCAGAGTTATTATACGATGAGCTCAACGTTCCGAGTCCTATGCCTTTAAGTGAGTTCAGGTTTGGCTATTTAGAACTTGAAAAACTGAGTGAAGAACCGGGATTGCCAGAATCTTTTAGCTACGAGTCGCACCTACATCATATCCTGCCTTTACAACTCAATATTGTTAATTTTCATGGTGTTGATCATATTGACTTTTTAATCGAATATAACCCGGCAAACATAACAGAGTCCCAAGTAAAGGCACACATCAAATGTCTGTTTGATACGATAACGAATACTGTATTAGAAAATGAATAAGATCCCTGTTGTTTCAAAACAAGAAGTAAAGTCACTTGGGCGAACCTTCATGCAAAGCCCGGCTATTTTTTTACTCAGTCTCGCTGAAAAGTTTGGCGACGTTTTACAATTTAAACTTGGTCCATTCAAAGTGGTTTTGATTTCAAACCCTGAAATAATCCAAGAGATGTTAATCGCGCAAGTTAAGCTGTTTCCCAAGGCAAAGAGGGATACAGACATCTTGAGTAAGATTGTAGGTCAAGGTATTGTTACGGCAGATCAACAGACACATAAGCCACTCAGGAAAGTTGCACAACCCTCCTTTATGCATCGCCGCATTGTTGGCTATCAAACGATTTTTGAAAAATATGCTCAAGACAGTATTGATAAGTTGAACCATGGGCAAACGGTGAACATCGCAAGAGAGATGGAACGTTTATCTCTTCAAATAACATGCAAAACACTCTTTGGGTTAGATAAAGAAGATTTACAAAGAACAACAGATGTGTCCAAATCTATCAGCAAGTTAAATGCACTGGTTAGTAAAAATTTCGAAGGGTTTGTTAACTTTCCAGCGTGGTTTCCTTCACCGCTAAATTTACAGATCAAAAGGGCGAGAAAAGTCATTGATGATATTGTTGAAGAGATAATTATTAAAAGACGAAGTATGCCTTTGAAGGATCATGGCGACTTATTGTCCTCGTTAATGGAGGCTACAGATGATGCGGGACACTCTCTGACAAACGAAAATATAAAAGATCATCTTGTATCATTTTTTATTGTCGGTCATGAAACTACTTCAAATACCTTACTCTGGAGTTGGTATTGTTTAGCTAAATTTGAACGGCAAGCGCAAAATGTCTACCAAGAAATTATTGGTACCAAATCAGACGTTCCGCTTACTCTGAGCAACTACCCCAAAACCCATGCCTTTATAAAAGAAGTACTGCGGCTGTTTCCGCCTGTATGGCTTATTGGCGCGAGAAAAGCGGCACAAAACGTTGTGATAGGCGGCTTTGAGTTTAAAAAAAATGATAGAGTTTTTATTTCTCCCTTTGTTGTACAGCGACTAGAGAGTAACTTCAATAAACCGAGCCAATTTGATGCACGAAGATGGGAAGGAGCTGATTATAAAAAGGGTGCATATATCCCTTTTGGCGCAGGCCACAGAAATTGTATTGGCCAACACTTTGCGTTGCGGGAAATACTTACTGTATTGGTCACATTTATTAGAGTAGCAAGAGTTGAGTTTATTGATAAGTCAGTTGACCCTATAAACATTCAAGCACATGCATCGCTTTCAAATTTCGGCGGAATGACGATGAAAGTTAATAAAAGTTTTGAATTAGACAAGGTATCTGCATTTTCTAAAAGTTCAGTTTGATTGTGTTTTTGTCCAACTTGTACGACTTCGATATATTGGCTTATATGTTTTCAATTTTGAAATCCTGATACTGCATTGATTCATTTTAATTAATACAAATAAAAACCATTATCACTACAGTTTGTCGTGCACTCTAGTTCCTATTATGTATATAATTGCTCTATGACTCTAATATGACTACTAAGGACTGGGAGCTCGCACTTGTATTCTTTTCTTATCGTACTTTTTGTAGTGACAGGTACGTTATTTTTGTATTTAGCTAATCGCCATCAGCGCTTATTGAACAAACCACTTAACCAAAATTTAAAAAAGGTTGGTTTAGGGTTGATATTTTTAGGTGTTATTAATGCTCTGTTTTATTTCACATTGTCAGCAGGCATCTTCCTGTTTTTAATGATTTTAATGGTAGCTCTATTTTTCATTCCTCTCGCAATTTTATTGCTGAAAAGGAGTTAAGTTTATGAATTGCAAAAAAATAGAACCGCATTGGTGGGGTAAAACTTTGGCAGGTATCTTTGCTGGTTTTTTTCTAAGTATTGGTATCGTCGGTATCTTTGCTTGGCTCGGTCCAGATGGACTAACTCAGCAAATTACAGAAGAACAAAGGTTATGGAAAACGCAATTTAACATGTGGATTATTACTCCAATTTGGCTACTCATACTGAGCTTTGTGTATTTATTTAAAACAAGTCGACAAGCCTGGACTTGGTTGGGGGGAGCAGCCTGCACATCTCTCATAATCATTGCGATATTAAGGGAAATGCTATGAAGATAAAATCGGATGTTTTGAGAACCTATCAAACGATACATACTTGGACCGGGATAACCGCTGGGCTATTGCTATTTATTGGTTTTTTTGCCGGCTCTTTGACTATGTTTAGTAACGCGATAGACGATTGGGCAACGCCTCCTGATTATCAACTGCAACAAATACGCCCTGAACTACATAATGAGCTTTTAAACCAAGTTTTTGCTGACTATCCTGAGACCGTGAAAAATGTCACGATTAGCTATGAATCTAATAGTTCGCCCATATACTGGTATGGCAGTGGTTCAGCTCGTGGTTTTTCCCTCGACGATAAAATGTGGCATGGCACTTTGGATGAAAATGGACAGCTAGTTACGGAACTAAAACACGTTAATGAACTCTCTATGTTAGTTGACTATTTACATCGCAGTGCAGGCATTGTGGGAGAAATAGGTCATGACCAAGCTGGAGTTTACATTTTAGGTATTGCTGCGTTTTTATATTTTATTGCGTTAATGTCTGGCCTCATCTTCTTGTTACCTAGTCTTGTGAAGAGTTTTTTTGCATTAAGAAAAGAAAAGGGAGCCAATCGATTTTGGTTAGACAGTCATAATTTAGTCGGTATCGCCAGTTTACCATTTCATATCATTATAGCGATAACCGTAGTTGTTTTTTCATTTCATGATTTATTTTACAGTGGCTTAAGTCAAGTTTATGGTAATAAACCGCTTTTCGGAGGTGAGGATAAACACCATGAAGTTCGTTATGAACTAGAAGATTTGCCTACTTTAAATGAGATTCATGCCAAAGTAGCTCAATATGCGCCCGGTTTTTCGATCCTTAGCATCAATTTTCGGGGGTTAACTGGAGAGCATCCCTCTGCAAGCATTTCGATAGTAAATGACAAATCTTTTATGAGAGGTCCACACAATGATTTTTTATTTATGAATCCATATACTTTGGAAATTGATACCAGCAGTGTAACTAATGGGAATGGGCAACAGGGCATTTGGGGGGCTGTTGTAACAACGTTTTTTGGCCTGCACTTTGGCAGTTATGGTGGGGAACTAGGGCGTTGGTTGTACTTTATTATGGGTCTTGGTGGTGCGTTTTTATTCTATAGCGGTAACTTAATCTGGTTGGAGAAACGCCGTAAAAAGCAAAGTACTGAGCAAAGCAAGTCTAGTCACTTTATGGCAAATCTTACTGCGGGTGTTTGCTTGGGTTGCGCAATTGGCATTGCCGGGGCATTTGCTGCGAGTAAATGGTTAATGCTCGGCGATTGGAATATCAATGTCGCGTACATGTGGGTCTATTACGCTCTTTTCCTGACTTCAATACTTACTGCGTTCAAATTTGGTGCTGCAAGATTTAGCATTTTTGGGTTTTATGGACTTGCGGCACTTTGTTTGATGATACCAATAACCTCTTTGATTGGCTTTATACCGCAAACTGGTATTTGGTTACCAACGTCTGCATCTGATTATGGGGTCGAAATTGGGTCCATTGGCTTTGCAATTGCGAGTATGTTAGCTGCGAAAAAGGTCAAGAAAAGGGTATACGAAGGAGAAAAAAATAGCATTTGGTATTGCTCTAAATATACTTCTGAACAGCCATCAGCGAGCTTAGCTTAACTAAACTCAAATGGCGGGTTAAGGACTCGCCATTTGCTATGTATCTAATGTAGAGCCTAATGATACTTGGTTTCTGCCATGTTGTTTTGCAAAATAGAGTGCCAAGTCTGCTTGCTTTATAAGCTTGTGGGGTTCTAGGTCACGTCCCCATCCAGTGGTAACACCAATACTTACCGTCATTTTTATCATTCGGTCTTCAAACCTTACAGCAGTGGCTTGCGTTCGCTTGCGAATGATTTCTCCAAGTTCCAATGCGTCATGTTCATTGCATTCCGGCAATAAAATACAAAACTCTTCGCCGCCGTATCTAGCTACTGTATCTCCCGCTCTGGTACACGCACCTTTCAATACATTGGCAACCTGAGAGAGGCACTTATCGCCACATTGATGGCCATATGTATCATTGACCTTTTTGAAGTGGTCTATATCTACCATTAGAACGCTTATTGAGTGACCAAATCTTTTGGCTCGCAAGCATTCTGTATTAAGCGCTTCATTGAGACTGCGGCGATTGAAAACTTGTGTGAGTTCATCAATTCTAGATGTATGCTTTAATTTATCATATGCATCTTGAAGCTCTCTCGTTCTAGACTCCACTTCAATTTCAAGTAATTGATTGGCTTTTCTTATTTCTGACATACTCTTTGCTTGTGCAATAAAGCGTTTCTTTCTTTCAGAATTAATACGTTCAGCCATGGCGAAAGATAAACAGGCAACTTCGATTGAAGTACCAATGGTCAATGCGTGTTCTGTAAACCAGTTGCTAGGCAAAAAGTTGAATTTATTTGCTGCGAGAATGATACCTCCACATAAAGCGGCATTCCAAGCAAGCGAATAATATGTGGAAAAATGAGAACCTTCGAATAGCCTAACAGTTCTGGTTATGACTCCCCATAAACATGCCAGAGATGCATATACGATGATGACTCTGATCATAACGCCGTACGAAAAATACATCGATAAAAACAATAGCATGATGCCAATGACTGCGATGAAGACACAGCCGTAGTATAGCGTTCTACTATTTTTTTTAAGCTCTAGCAGCCTGACAATAAACAACGTACCAGCTAATACGGCTGCGATTAGAAAGAATAAAATAGATTGATCATTCCACCATAAACTGTTTTGCCAAAGGTATCTGAACCCAAGCCCAGACAAACTCATATAAAAAGCGATAATCGCACTTACATAGACAACATAGTAGAGTTGGGTCTTATCCCGTAAAGAGAAGTACATGAGCAAGTTATAGATTGCCATAACACTCATTAATCCAAAATAAATGCCTAAAAACAACATATTGAACTGATCAGTTTCATAAAACTTTTGTACAGTCCATAGACGAATTGGCAATTGAAGGGCACTTGAAGAGTTAACTTTTATATATAGAGCATGTGCGCCAGATATATCTGATTCTATTGGTACCAAGTAGTTGTGGTGTTGAATCAGCCTATCTGAAAATGCTTGTTTGTCGCCTAACTTTGCATAACTGATTACTGTGTCTTCGGCCATCAAGTAAAGCTTGAGGCTATCCAATACTGGGTAAGCTATTTCAATTATGTGGGGCTGCGTGTTTTTAGGTAATACAAAGTTGACTTTTACCCAGTAACTTTGAGCTGTGTAGCCTAGGTTTAAATTGTCGGCGTTGTTTTCGAACCAAGCTGCTTTAGGCAATGACAGTACGTCAACAATACCAAAGTTATTGTCCTGTATATATTTACTTTGAGAGCTGAGGTTTACGTACTTATTGGTTTGGCTAGTATTTATAAACTCACTGCCACTAACAACCCAACCGCAGCACAGTAAAAACACTAGTAGTACTTTCACAATAGAAATTAATTTTTGTCTTACGGCGCTCGTTTAAGCTTAGAAAGGGATTTAAGATTGGGCAATCTAATTTGGTAATAGAGAACACATCAATCTAGATTTTAGGTATGAATCATTTGTAGTTTTGAAGTTAAAATTGAAACCATTTGAACAGGGGATAGATGCTCATTGTTTAGGCCATAAAGTAATGTCATGAAGTAGCAATCCATCATGGCTGAGGCCTTTGTATCGTCGTATTTGTGCCCTTCAAAAAGCATCTGTTTAAAGCTGTCTACTTGCTGTTCGAAATACTGGCTATGCCACATTAGATCTTTAAGTAGTTCTTTGCTGAAGGCTCTGTTCTCACAATAAAAACTGTACAGATATTTAGCGTAGTGCCGCAACCTAAGTCTAGGGCTAGACTGCTCATTTTCAGCATGGGCTTTAGCAATAACTGAGTCGATTTGCTGATGCATAGCTTGTTTCAAAATATCGATCTTATTAGGGAAATGACTAAAAACAGTACCTGTGGCTACAGAAGCTTGTGCTGCTATCTGTCTGGTTGTTGTTTCTGAGTAGCCCAGTTCTTGAAATAACTGCCAGCTAACATCAAGAATTTTTTGTGCTGTTTTTTCTCTTTTTTTCATATTAAATCAATGTTTTGAAAAGTATTGAGAGGATACCACAAAACGTCAAGATTGTAATTAATATATCTTTAACTTGACTAAATTGAGCGTGCTCATTAAATTATTTGAGCGCGCTCAATTTATAGTGGAGATAATTTGATGATAATGCGGATTTTGGGTTCTTTAATTTTTTTACCTTTTATATTTTTCTATAGCTATGTTTTAGGTCCTGCGCTTAAGGTTGTCCTCTTACCCGGAGGGCTTGCTTTACTTTATTTGATACTGGGACCAAGCGATTTCAAAGAACATTGGAAGCAGGCGTTTTCGAGTTCAAACAAAGAAGAAAACAATAACCAAGAGAGAATGGCATAGACAATACTCGATCAAGAGTGGGAATTGGGAAAAACCGAAGAATTCCCAGCTATTTATAATCTAAAACCGCACTTTGCGGTTTTTTATCTTTATGCGGTTCGCTTTAACTTTCCTCTCGGGTATAATACTCGCGATTTCGGCGCAACCCCTTCAGCGCTGTAGTAAGTATCGTTTAATTTAGAATTGAGGAATTATTATGACGGTTGGCATTATTATGGGTTCAAAATCAGATTGGCCTACAATGCAACATGCGGCGGATATGTTAGATAAATTTGGTATCGAATATGAGACGAAAGTTGTTTCAGCTCATCGCACTCCTCAATTATTGGCCGATTATGCATCAACGGCAGCAGAGCGTGGTATTAAAATAATCATTGCAGGCGCAGGCGGCGCAGCACATCTTCCTGGTATGGCAGCTGCATTTACGAGCCTTCCTGTTCTGGGTGTACCTGTAAAATCAAAAACACTAAATGGGGTAGACTCGTTGTTATCAATTTGTCAAATGCCCAAAGGTGTGGCAGTTGGTACGTTGGCAATCGGTGATGCTGGTGCAGCGAACGCAGGCTTATTAGCAGCTCAAATCCTAGGTTGTCAACAGCCTGAGATTTTTGAAAAAGTTGAAGCATTCCGTAAAGCGCAAACAGAAACTATCTTAGCTAACCCAAATCCAGCAGAATAATATGAAAGTCTTAGTATTAGGTGCTGGGCAACTGGCAAGAATGATGAGTCTTTCTTCGACTCATCTTGGTATCGAAGTACTGGCTTATGATGTTAGCTCAAAGCAAGTTATTAACCCTGTAACTTTTGAAGTATCAAACACGACTCTTGAGCAAGAAGTAGAGCGTGCATACGCCATCACTGCCGAATTCGAGCATATTCCAGAAGATGTGTTGGCTTTATGCGAATCAAGCGGAAAATTCTATCCTGGTGCTCAATCTATCGCCACAGGCGGAGACCGCAGCAAAGAAAAGGCTCTTTTAGACAAAGCGCAAGTGCCTTGTGCTCCATATGCTTTGATAACTGAAAAAAGCCACTTCATAGATGCCGCAGACAAACTGGGTATGCCGCTAGTTATAAAGACATGCCAAGCAGGATATGACGGTAAGGGCCAATGGAGATTAAAATCTGCGGATCAGATTGATCAAATTTGGTCTGAAATGGAAGGCTTTATTGCATCTGGCACTGAGGCTGCACCTCACTCAATTATCGCTGAGAAGATGATCCCATTTGATAGAGAAGTTTCTATCATTGGAGTTAGAGATAAAGGCGGCAACTGTAAGGTTTATCCCTTAACCGAAAATCAGCACACAAACGGTGTATTGACTTTATCAATAGCAGGCAAAGAAAAGGCTGCAATTCAAGGTCAAGCTGAATCTGCGTTTGAGAAGCTCGCAACTGAGCTTAATTACGTTGGCGTACTAGCGATTGAGTTTTTTGACGTGGATGGTCAGCTTTTAGTCAATGAAATTGCTCCTCGAGTTCACAACTCTGGCCACTGGACTCAACAAGGTAGCCATACAAGCCAGTTCGAAAATCATATGCGTGCTATTACTGGTTTACCAATAGGGTGCACAAGCCTAATTCGTCCCACAGCAATGATTAATGTGCTTGGTCAGGCATCAATCCCTCATTCTGTTTTGACGGTTCCTGGTTGTACGAGCCACTGGTATGGTAAAGAAGCAAAACCTGGTAGAAAAATGGGGCATATTAATATCTCAGCAGATAACCTTCATCAGCTAGGTGAACGGCTATCGGAGCTTGCAGAAATTCTGCCAGAGGATGACTACCCTGGTGTGCTGGACACAAGTCACGCGTTAATTCTTAACTAAAAAAGCCGAGCGAAAGCTCGGCTTTTTTATTACAAGTGTAACTGATATGCAAAAGAGCAACTTCTTAAATTCAAATGAGTCTTTGATAGTTAGAATTTCATTCGTAATACTATTTTTAATTTGTGTAACTCCTTTTGTGGGTTCTGCCTTAGCGCTATTTTTGGGAATAGGCTTTGCTCTTTTTTTCAAAAATCCATTTGAACAGCAAAGTGCGACGTTGTCGAAATGGCTGCTCAAAATCTCTGTGGTAGGTTTGGGTTTTAACGTTGATGTCATGCAGGTCATAGAGGTGAGCCGAAGCTCTCTGGTTCTTACTATCGTCAGTATTACCGCTATAATTGGACTAGGGGAAATCTTAAGCCAGCTTTTCAAACTGAGTAGAAATACCGGTACACTCATTTCATTTGGCACAGCAATTTGTGGTGGTAGCGCGATTGCAGCGATGGCGCCTGTGATCAAGGCCAAGCAAGATGAAATCGCCGTCGCATTAGCAATCGTATTCTCTTTAAACGCAATAGGGTTATTAATATTTCCTTGGCTGGGTCACTATTTTGAATTAACCGAGAGCCAATTTGCGCTGTGGAGCGCGCAGGCTATTCACGACACTAGTAGCGTTGTTGGTGCAGCAGCAGCATATGGTCCGGTAGCGCTTGCAATGGCAACTACGATTAAATTAACCAGAGCGATGTGGATAGTTCCATATACTGCGTTGGCAGGCGTGTTTTGGCGCTCTGAAGAGCGTGCAAGTATTCCTCTGTTTATTATTGGGTTCTTGATGGCTGCCGCAATCAATACGCTGCTGCCGGAATTTGAAGCGATTTGGCATACATGTTACGTGATTGGCAAAGAGCTATTAGTAGGCACGCTATTTTTAATTGGCGCAGGTATTTCCAAACAAGTCCTTAAACAATGTGGTTGGCAACCATTTGCTATGGCAACAGTTTTATGGATTATCGTGAGCTCAATTTTGCTATTGCTCATCTTTGACGGATTTATTAAATAAAATTACTAAATTTTTTTGAACTTTTTAATTTTGCCCCAGTCAGAGTTATTGAGGCTTGGATATGCCTCAATTCATACTCGTTGTCCATCAACGACTATGTGAGCGCAGAGAGTATTTGGCCAGTAGCTATACTGGCCTTTTTTTGTTTAAAAAATATCTCCCCCAACCCAAACTCTGCAAACAAGCTAAAAACTTTGTTTATTTGTCTTAAAGCAGTCGAATGTTGCTCGAACTTCTGATTAAATTAACCAGATTTATAAATTAAAAGAAGAGCGCTGATGAAAAAATCCCTTTTGAGCATTGCTGTTGCAGGCTTACTGCTGACAGGCTGTCAAACAACAAGTCAAACTTCAGATACAGAGGTTGCTACCTCAATTGCGCCAGTGGTAGCGCCAGTTGTACAAACCCCATTAGACTTTGGTAGTGAAAACATAACACTTGAGCAGGCAATGGCCGATCCAGATTGGATAAGCCGTACTCCCGAAAATGCATTTTGGGGTGCAGATAGCAGTACAATTTATTTCGACCAAAAGCAAAAAGGAAATCAGCTAAGAGATAAGTTTGCCATCGATAGCGCTAAAGGTATTAAACAAGTTACACTAAGTAACCTACACGAAGTTGGTAATGGCAATGCGATTTACTCAACTAACGGTCGCTTCCAAGCTTATACTTTCAAAGGTAATATCTTTGTAAAAGATCTTCGCACTAATAAAATTAAGCAATTAACAAAGACTTCTGCGCAAGAACGTATTGTACAGTTTATGTTGTCTGGCGAATTGGCTTATCGCGTAGACAATACATTCTTTTCTGTAAATGTTGAGACTGGTTTATCAACTGAGTTAGTTAAGATTCATAACGGCAATAAACCAAAAGGGACTCAAGAGCCTGATACGTATATTGCTAAAGAACAGCACAAACTTATCGATTACGTTGCTCTGACACACAAAAATGCATTAGACGCTGAAGCGCGCAAAGCCGATATAGAAAAACAGAATCAGTCGATTGCAAACAAGCACATATATATTGGTGAAGGTAATAACCTTGTAGAGGCAAGTCTATCTCCTAAAGGGGACAAGTTGATTGTCGTTGTTAGTGAGCATAACGTTTATTCACAAGCGACAGAAAAAGACATGATGCCTAACTACATTGGTCAAGATGGCAACATCGACCCAGTTCCAGCTCGTAGCCGTGTAGCAGACAACAAGCCTGTGGAAGTTGAAGTTATCTATGTCGATTTGGCAACCGACAAACAAAAATCAGTTGGCTTTGAAACGTTACCTGGCTTTGACGAAGATGTTCTTGCTTCTGTTAGAAAAGAAAACGCTGAAGCAATAGGTGAGAGCTATAAATCTGAAAAATCACCTCGTGCGATTAAACTTATGCGTGACTGGTACTGGTCTCAATCTCCAATTCAATGGAATAGTGAAGGTGACCAAGTTGCTTTGATGTTTAAAGCATGGGATAACAAAGACCGTTGGCTTACTACAATGGATTTTGAAAAAGGTGAATTAACTCCGCAACACAGGCTGCATGACAGTGCATGGGTTAACTATGCATACAATGACTTTGGCTGGCTGAATGGTGAAGATTCACTTTACTTCTTGTCAGAAGAAAGTGGCTATAGCCACTTATATGTAAAGCCAGTTAACGGCAAGGCGACACAACTAACGTCAGGTAAGTTTGTTGTATCAGATCCAAAGCTTACAAAAGATAACAACAAGTTTTTCTTTAAAGCGAACGTCGATCACCCTGGTATTTACGAAGTTTACTCTGTCGATGTAGCAACCAAGAAAAAAGAAGCGATTACCGATTTAAACGGTATGACTGATTTCACGCTAAGCCCAGATGAATCTAAGCTATTACTTAGGCATTCAACCATCATGATGCCAACTGAGCTTTATGTTGCTGATGCGAAGCCAGACACTCAACCTAAGCGTTTAACGAACACAGTTTCAGATAACTTCCTTAATAAAAAGCTCATTGCTCCGAAGATTGTAGCAGTACCATCTAGCCATACGGACGAGCCAATCTACGCAAAAGTATACTACCCAGCAGACTATAAGCCTGGTGAAACAGGCAAAAAGCGTAAGGCAGTTATTTTTAACCATGGTGCAGGCTATTTACAGAACTCTCATATGGGTTGGTCTGTCTACTTCCGCGAGTTTATGTTCCATTCTCTTCTAGCAAGTGAAGGATACGTCGTAATGGATATGGATTACCGCGCGTCTAAAGGCTATGGTCGTGATTGGAGAACAGCAATTTATCGCCAGATGGGTACGCCTGAGATTCAAGACTTGGCAGATGGCGTAAAGTGGATGGCGCAAAATGTCAACGTCGATGAAGGTTCTGTTGGTACTTACGGCGGCTCATACGGTGGCTTCATGACATTTATGGCGCTTTTCACTCAGCCTGAATTGTTCCAAGCTGGTGCGGCGCTTAGACCGGTTACGGATTGGGCTTATTACAATGACCCATATACTTCAAACATCCTTAACCGCCCACAAGATGATCCAATTGCATACAAGCGTAGTTCTCCTATTTATTTCGCGGAAGGCCTTAATAAGCCAATGCTTATTAACGCACCAATGATAGATGACAACGTGTTTTTCCAAGACGTTGTACGTTTAGTGCAGCGTTTAATAGAGTTAGAGAAAGAAAACTATGAAACGGCAATCTACCCAGTAGAACCTCATGGATTCGTTCAACCTTCAAGTTGGTTAGACGAATACCGCCGTATCTATAAGCTGTTCAAAGAGAACCTATAAAACTAAAAAGCCAGCTTTAAGCTGGCTTTTTACATTCTTCCAAAGTCAGTCGCGGTAACGGAGCTTAGTTTTTCATTGTCATCGTGATTTTTCCAACTGCCCGACCTGAGTGATAATGTTCATGAGCTTTGGCAACTTCCCAAATAGAAAAGTCACTCGGATCAACTAGTGGCTTAATTTTTCCTGCATCCACAAGATTGGCGATATTTGATAATATTTGCCCGTGGTAAGCACGGTTGATACCGTGAACCAGCGGAATAAGCATTAAAACACTGTGAAAACTCAAACTTTTTAGTGCTACTTGCAAGGTGTCTTCGACGGGTAGAATCGTTGCAACATCACCGTTAAAGCGCGCTGCTTCAAAGCTTCGCTGAATATTTTCTCCAGCGACCGTATCAAATACAGCATCAAAGCCAACACCTTGAGTATACAATTTTACATAGTCAGCTACTGACTGCTCTTCAATATTAATGATATTGTCGGCATTGAGCGTGTTAGCTACTTCTAGATTGCGAGGTGTCACAGTTGCCGAAACAACTGCACCAAATACTTTTGCTAGTTGTACAGCAATATGGCCAACACCACCAGTTGCGCCATGAATTAGAATATTGTCCTGCGGTCCAACTTTTAGTTTGTCGTGTAAGGCTTCCCAAGCGGTAATAGAAACAAGCGGGAGTGCTGCGGCTTGTTTCATCGACAGCGTTTTAGGTTTAAGGGCCATCAAGCTTGCGTCTACCAACATATATTGTGCTAGTGCGCCATTAATTCCAGCAATACCACCTGCACAGCCATATACTTCATCACCGATTTTAAAGCTTTTCACGTTTTCACCTACATCGGCGACAATACCAGCTACATCACCGTGTAATATTTCAGGTAAGTTTTCAGACCAAGGTGTTTGTGTAGCGCGTAGCATCGTATCTAAAGGGTTGACACTCGTGGCTTTTACTTCAATCAAAATATGATTGGGTTTAACCTTTGGGGTCTCGCGCTCTTGTAAATTAAAGACGTTGCTATCACCTAGCTCTGTAATTACCATCGCTTTCATTTTGTATCCTCTTCACTAATTTGAAAGTAAGTGTATTGATTGCCACGCTCTCAATCCATGCGCTAAAGCGCAAATAACTTTTGTCTTAAAAGCAAAGTAGCATTAGGCTATTACAGTTATCATTAATTAAAAGCAAAAGTATGAGCACTATAAATAGGCTTATTTATTTTAACTATGTTGTAGAAAAGAAAAGCATTTCACTAGCTAGCAAGTATTTAGATGTGCAACCATCATCTATATCAAGGCAGCTGGATGCACTCGAGAACGAACTTGGAGTTCGACTTTTAAACAGGACAACCAAAAATATCGGACTCACTGAAGCAGGTGCTAAGTACTATGAGTACACGCATAGAGTTGTTGCAGAGCTGGAAGAAGCAAAACATGTTATTAATGAACTGCAGGAGAACCCAAAAGGGACTTTAAGATTAAGCATGACTGTTGGATTCGGAGAATATGTGGTCTTGCCTCTAATCCCGCACTTTAAACAGCAATACCCTAATATCGCAATTGAAATTGAACTGACAGAAAGAGTTGTCGACCTTGTTGACGAAAATATAGATATCGCAATTAGAAGTGGCAGGCTTCCAGATTCTAGTTTGATTTCAAAACATTTAATGGCAAACAACTTTGTGATTTGTGCGAGCCCAGATTATATAAAAGCTAACGGTATTCCAAATTCGCCAGAGGAACTTGAACGTTTTACCTGCATTAAGTATAGCTATCGAGGCTGGAAAGATTGGTATTGGCTCAACAATCCCTCTAAAAAAATTTCAATTGGAGACAGTTTGTCGATTAACTCAGTCAACGGGCAAAAGCAGTTAATTTTGAATTGTGCAGGACTAGCACTGATCCCTCACTGGGCAGTTAAGCGAGAATTAGAAATAGGGACTTTGATTCAAATATTACCCCAATACACATTTAGTCCCTATGAAACGCTTAGTTCTACATACGCTATTTACTTAAAGCGAGAACTAGTTGCGCCAAAAACGAGGGCGTTTTTAGACTTTTTGAGCAATAATATCCAGTCATAAAAACATAACTGTCATGTTTAGAACATAGAATTTGCAAGCTTACCTTAATTAGGTTCGATAGTGATTATAGAGCCTGAAGATATGTTTTTAAGCGAAATTCATCATGTAGTAAGGAACACTAATGGAGAAATTCAATGTATATATTAAACACAACCTTTTTGTATATCCTTGTAGCTTGTTTTATATATCTTTCACCTGTTACTAAAGCATCTGAAGTAAACGCGTTTGACGAATTCCTAGTGACAGAGGGGGAATGGAGTAAGGGAGTCAAGCCCAATGTTGTTGCTTTAGATGGAAATCGAGTCTTGTTCTCATGGGCCGATTCTTCCTACCCATATAAAGTTAAAGGCAGAGTAGGGACCATTAATTTAGACAACAGTATTTCGCTTGGAAGCGTTAACAACATTTCAGATAGCTATAGACTAGGAGGATGGACTCCTGCGGAAACTAAGCTGTTGAATGATGGACGTGTAGCTGTTATCTGGAGTAACACTTATGAAGTGTATTTAAGAGTTTTAACCATTGACCCCAACGGTAGCTGGCACTTAGGACCCGAGCAGAAGATTATTTCGAAGCAATCATCTGTACCACAACCAGACGCAGCGGTGTTGTCTGATGGTAGACTGGTGGTTGCTTGGACTGGCTACGATGAGCAAATTTTTGGAATCTCAGCATCTGTTGGTGTAGTCAATGCTAACGGAGTTTTTGTAGAACACGATAACTTTCAAGTTAACCAACTATCTCAGAGTGTTCAAAATGCGCCTCGCGTTGCAGCAATGGCTAACGATAGAGTTGTTTTCACTTGGATAACAAATGATCCAAGTGCAGACAGTCAGGGTTCTGGTATTGCAGCTAGAGTTGCAGACTTTTCAACATTGGGTAGCGTTAAGTTTGAAAATGAATTTACTGTAAATCAGGAACAGGTTCGTGCTCAATTTTATCCAAATATACTTGTGCTTAGCGACAACAGGCTCGTGTTTTCTTGGAAAGGCTATAAACAAAATGGCAGTGGGAATAACCAAATGTATGCTTCTGGTCGCATTGGTAGTTTAACAAACACAGGAATTATAAACTTTGCATCTGAATTCATGATTTCAGATCATTTTGTCCAAGGCTCTGAGCCAGTTGATTTGAGCGTCGTAAATGACAATGAGGTATTATTCATTTGGACACAATATGGATACCCAGAAAAAATCGGTGTAAAAGGTAAGATAGTAGAGTTTTTGCAAAATGATTACATTGACGAGTCTTCTGTATTTCCCATAGAGCAAACTGTACAAGATAATCAAAATTTCCACTCTATTTCCAAAGTGAGCGATAAGCTTCATTTAGTTGTGTGGGATTCTAAGGGGTTGGGGGTAAACGGTAGGTTGTTTGAGATTATTTCTGACTAACACTTGTAAGGCGGCCTTTATTTTTAAAAGGCCGCTGAAATTTTAATTTTTAGCTAAACCAAATTTTTCCTTGAAAAGAGGGATCGCCAAAACCACGCCACCAATAGCACCAATCAAATGTGACTCGATAGCAACGCGCGAATTAATCAAGTTACCGACTTCAGCGCTAGGCCCTGCATACTGTTCCCACGCAAGCTTTCCGGCAATGCCTAAGAATAAAAGTACACCAGTGGGCTCTTTTGTTTGAATATCTTTTAATGCTCCCCAGACGATAATTCCATGTAGCAATCCACTGAGGCCCGTGTATACTTTGATATCAGGACAAAATAGCCAAATACCAACTCCCGTCCAGATACCCAGTAAAATAATGTGGGTAAAATAACGAGACGTAGAGGTGTGCTCAGCATGAAGTATCCAAATAAACAGTATGCCAATTAGATTTAAACCCAAATGAGTCCAATTAGTGTGTATATATTGGCTACTTAAAATACGCCAAAATTCGCCTTCACTAATAAGTTGGCGATGAAATTCAAGCATATCTCTCAGATCAAGAGCCATAAGCAATATGGCAATAACCGAAAGAACAATTGGTGGGAGTATATAGTTTCGACTTAAGGGCAGGTTTAAACCAAACATTCTGTGTTCACAATATTATCTATTTTTACATATTGTGCCTGTTAACTTTTATGATGCCAACGACGATTGAAAATTAATAAATATGAATATGAAATACAAGCGCTCACTCATTGCCTTTTTATTAGCCTCAGCACTTCCTGCAGTTGTACAAGCTGAGCCAGCCAAAGCACGCGAAGTAAGAGAACCAGAAGCTTCCACTGGCTTTACTTTAAAAAAGGAAAAAATATCCGAAAAGTACATGGTTGTTGCGGCTAATCCACATGCGAGCAAAGCAGGACAGTTAATGTTGCAACAAGGTGGTAATGCAATTGATGCAGCTATCGCTGCGCAACTTGTTTTGACATTAGTTGAACCTCAGTCATCAGGTATTGGAGGAGGCGCGTTCATTCTTCACTATGACAAAAATAATGATTACCTTACGACATTTGACGGCCGTGAAACTGCACCACAAAAAGCAAACCATAAACTGTTTTTAGATAAAGAAGGCAAACCTGTCAGGTGGTTAGAAGCAGTTGTAGGAGGGCGTTCAGTTGGCGTTCCGGGTATAATTCATGCGATGAAGCAAGCCCATGACAAATATGGGAAACTGAAATGGAGAAAACTATTTAAGCCGGCAATTGCGCTTTCTGAAAAAGGGTTCGCTGTTTCTCCAAGACTACATATGCTATTGAAAAAAGAGTTTAACCCTGGTCTTACGAAGCTTTCTCCCGCGAAAGATTATTTTTACCCAAATGGTAAGCCTTTAGCTATCGGCACCATAGTTAAAAATCCAGAACTGGCTAAAATATACAAAGAAATTGCTGAGTTTGGTCCTAAGGCTTTTTATGAAGGAAAGTACGCTGAGGACATGGTTAGAGCTGTTCAACAGTCTGAAATTGCACCTGGTTTATTGTCAATGACTGACCTAGCAAATTATACAAGTAAAGAGCGAGCACCAGTTTGTACGTCATACCACGAATATAAAGTGTGCTCCATGGCGCCGCCAAGTAGTGGTGGATTAACGGTACTGCAAATCTTAAAATTGCTTGAAGGTAAAAAACTTGCTCAGTATAAGCCTAACTCGCCGGAAGCTGTGCACCTGTTTACACAAGCTTCTAGGCTAGCATTCACTGATAGGAACTACTTTATTGCAGACCCAGATTTTGTAAATGTGCCCACTCAAGGGTTACTCAATCCGGTATATCTGAAGTCAAGGTCCAAACTCATTAGCGACCGAGACAATCCTAACTTTCCTGTTGGCGACCCAACAATGGGTGAAGTCGCTTATGCTAAAGACGATAGTTTCGAATTACCATCTACGTCGCATTTGTCAATTGTGGATAGCGCAGGTAACGCTGTCTCAATGACCAGTTCAATTGAAATGGGTTTTGGCTCAACAGTCATGGTTAATGGGTATTTACTGAACAACCAATTAACTGACTTTTCTCTTTCTCCCAAAGTTGGTGGGCAGTGGGTAGCAAATAGGGTAGAACCAAATAAACGACCACGAAGCTCCATGTCTCCGGTTATGGTGTTTAACAAAGACGGCAGTTTAAAGCTTGTTGTTGGTTCACCAGGTGGTAGCAGAATTATTAATTATGTAGCGCAAACAGTGATTGGTGTGATTGATTGGGGATTAACCCCTCAGCAAGCGATCAATTTGCCACGTATTACTAATCGAAATAAATATACGACACTTGAAAAAGGCACCGGCTTAAAGGCAATCAAACCTTGGCTTGAATCAAAAGGACACACTGTGAGGATATCTGACTTAAACTCTGGCATTCACGCAATTGAAATAAAAGAGGGACTTTTGTTTGGCGGGGCAGATCCTCGAAGAGAAGGTGTAGCGCTTGGAGAATCTAGCGAGTAAAACGTAGGATATTCAATATTATTCAGTTATAATGTACGACCCTGTTTACGCTTTGCTAATCCGTTTACAGGGTCGTTTTATTGGTCTGACGTGCACTAAAGTCATTGAAAATTTGTGTACTTAGGCAATAATTATCCCTTATATTAAAAATTAAGAGTCACAGCTTGTAAATATGACTAAACAAACCGATCCTAATTACCTCTACATCCCATATTCTGGCCCAACATTATTGGAAACGCCTCTTCTTAACAAAGGCAGTGCATTTAGCCAGCGTGAGCGTGAAAACTTTAACCTAGCCGGTTTAGTTCCTCCTCGTTACGAAACAATTGAGGAGCAGGTAGAACGTTGTTACCAGCAATTTTCAAGTTTTAAAGACAACCTAAATAAGCATATTTACTTACGTGCGATTCAAGATAACAACGAAACGCTTTACTATCGTTTAGTTAGAGATCACCTTGAAGAAATGATGCCAATCATTTACACGCCTACTGTAGGTGACGCGTGTGAAAAGTTCTCTGACATTTATCGTAGTTCTCGTGGCTTGTTTATTTCGTATGAAGATCGACATCACATCGATGATATTTTGCGTAATGCAACAAAAGGCAAAGTAAAGGTTATCGTTGTAACTGACGGCGAACGTATTCTTGGTCTAGGCGATCAGGGTATCGGCGGTATGGGTATTCCAATTGGTAAATTGTCTCTATACACAGTATGTGGCGGTATTAGTCCAGCATACACTTTGCCAGTAATGCTTGATGTTGGTACCAATAACGAGAAACTGCTAAACGACCCAATGTACATGGGCGCAAGACACAAACGCATTAGCCAAGAAGAGTACGATGAGTTTCTAGATCTTTTCATTAAAGCCGTTAAGCGCCGCTGGCCAAACGTGCTACTTCAATTTGAAGATTTCGCTCAACCAAATGCAATGCCATTACTTAAAAGATACCGCGATGAAATTTGCTGTTTCAATGATGACATTCAAGGTACTGCATCGGTAACAGTTGGCTCTTTATTGGCAGCTTGTCGTGTTAAAGGGGCTAAGCTATCCGATCAAAAAGTTGTTTTTGTTGGTGCAGGCTCCGCAGGGTGTGGTATTGCAGAGCAAATCATTGCTCAAATGGTATCTGAAGGTATTTCTGACGCACAGGCACGTAGCCAGATATTTATGGTTGATAGATATGGCCTACTTACAGAAGGTATGGAAGGTTTGCGTGACTTCCAAGCTGCACTTGTTCAATCAAACGAAAATTTGGAGAGCTGGAATTACAGTGGTGAGTTTGCTTCACTTCTCGACGTAATGCATTGTGCTAAGCCTGATATTCTAATTGGTGTTTCAGGACAGCCAGGGTTATTTACTGAGCAAGTAATCAAAGCGATGCACTCAGGTTGTAATAAGCCAATAATTTTCCCTCTGAGCAATCCATCTCGTCAGGTTGAAGCACACCCTAAAGACGTAATTACATGGACAGAAGGCAATGCGATTGTAGCAACTGGTAGTCCATTTGAGCCAGTTGAATATAATGGTAACAGTTACGTTATCCCACAGTGTAATAACAGTTATATATTCCCTGGAATTGGTTTAGGAGTGCTAGCAGCTAAAGCATCTCGCATTACTGAGTCAATGCTGATGGTGGCAAGTGAAACGCTTGCTGAATCGTCGCCTTGGGCTAACACTGGCAAAGGTAGCTTATTGCCATCGCTGATTGAGATTGAGCAACTAAGTAAGCGTATTGCATTTACAGTAGCAAGAAAAGCTATGGAAGAAGGCGTTGCACTTGATATGCCTGATGAACTGATTTGGAGTTCGATAGACAAGAATTATTGGATGCCTGAGTATAGAAACTACAAGCGTTGTAGTATCTAATCCAAAAAAGCCCCTGACTAAAGGGGCTTTTTACTTTTTTAGGGTAAAATATTTAAGAATTAGCGTAAGATTGACTTTCTAGCTACACTTAAAGGGTGTATCGCAGCATGGAATGCTCCAAGTAGGAAGTTGTATGCTGTTAAAAATTTTGTTTCCCCTCTTATTGTCCGTTTCAACAATTGCATTTGCAAAGCCTATCAAGATAGAAATTCTTTCTGACTACAATCCATCTTTTGGGGAATCTCCTGGGGACTTGGCAACCCAATTATTACTTATTATTGCTCGAAGTCTAAAAGGGGAAATGGCGATAGACTTTATCCCAGCAAGTCGCTTGCGTGAGTGGCGAGAGTTAGAGCATCACGACAACATTTGTCTATACAATAAAGTTAAAACCCCAGAGCGAGAAGCAAAAGCACTTTTCGTTACACTCCCATTAATGGCTTTTCCTTCAAACCGGCTTATTTTAAGAAATAAAAAATTTGTATCGGCCGAAGTAACGCTTGAAAAAGCACTCTCACTAGGGTTAAGAATTGGGGTTACAAAGGGCCGCTCCTACGGACTCGAAATAGATGACTTTATCAAAACAAATGCAGATCGCCTGTTTATAGGTGAAGGCAATGATAGTGCATTTCGTTTGCGAAAAATGCTTGTACAAGGGCGTTTGGATGGCGTAATTGAATATAGTTCGGTATTTGTAAACGACTATCCATCAGAAGATGTTCTAAAGGATATCTCATTTCATGCAATAGGCGACACACATGCAACAATTTTTGGCTACATTGCTTGCTCTGACTCAAAGCTTGGTAGGCAAGCTGTAGATTTATTCGAACGAGCTTTGCAAAAGCCACTTATACAAGATCAAGTTATTAGTGCCCACGCAAATTTATTTCTACCTCAAGAAGAAGTCTTCATTTCTAACTCATTAAAAAACGCCTACGGAATACAAAAAACTGAAAAAGATTGAGTTGTTAAAGGTAGTTGAGTTTGAACACATTACTAAATATTATGAGTCAAGGTCTCAATATTATTTTTTAATTTAATTTGGCAAGTGTTTTATAAACAAACTGCGAAGATCGTATAATTAGATCATAATCACAATACTTATTCAATTTTATAAAACTAACAATTCCAGAATATACATATTTGTGTCCTTTTCCTTATCTTCTCACTTAAGACAATGAAAAATAGGCTTTTTCTTATTTCATAATTGGTTTTTCTTTCTTTTTTATCACGAAAATAATATTTCAAATTTAACTTCGCTTTACCTTTTAGAACAGCTCATCATCATATTTTTATGCCATTTACAGTCAAATTTTTTACCGCTAAATTTCATCTCGAACTTAACGCCGAGCATGCAATAACTCGACGTGATTTAAACAAGATTAAGAGCAATCGCTTATTAATTTCTAGCAAACACCTTTCATTATTTTGAAAGGACTATTTTAGTAACTTAAAGTTATATAGGGAATAAAAAATGAAAATCCAACTTCTCGCAGCCATGGTTTCTTTACTAGCAGTAGATAGCGCAGTAGCTAGCGTTACAGTAGAAGATTTAGATGGATACAATCGTGAGTCAAAGTACACAGCAGGTGTAGTGAATCGTATCGTTACTGATTCTTTGCACGCTCGTACATTTAATGGTTGGTTGTTCCGTAACGATGCTTACGACAAATGTGAGACTGGTGTTGTTTACGACGAAATAACAGGTCAAGTAATTGCTCCAGTTGGCACAACTCCTGGTGGAGCACAAGCGTATACTGTTGATTCAATCTTCCTACAAGGTAACTTCACTGACGAGCAACTACAACGTACTCGCGTATTAGCGATGAATTGTGAATCAGCGAGTGGCGAACAATTTGTAGTTAAACACAAAATTCCAGCACTACCAAAAATTACTTGGGATGCACAGCTAGTAGGCGTTGGTCCATGGAACAAGCCAGATTGCAGTGGTCCTGCACAACACTGCGGCGGAGCAGGTTGGTACAACGAGGTAAGTTACACTTCGTCGCTTCATATCAATAACGGCACTAAAGATGGCTATTGTACTGCAACAGCAGGCGAAGGTTCTTACTCAAAAGTGTTTAATGGCTATGACTCAACGCCGCTTTTCCACACTAACCACTTTGCGGTAAGTGACGTGTTATATAAGTCAAATTCGCGCATTTTTAGACAAGAAGTTTCTTGCAACAACCCAGCTGGTACGACTGAGCGTCTTACTGTTTGGGAAATTACAGGAGAAAACGACATTAACTTAGTAGTTGACCACACTAGCTACAAGTAATTTGTCCAAAACTCAACCTTAAGGGCCTTACTGGCCCTTTTTTGTTTAGAGCGCTTAAAGGGATTAATGGTTATTCAGGGTTGATTAATGGGTATATGTTTCAATAGGGTCCATAATAGTAAACTGTCTAGAGTATATTTGGAGCACCCATGCGATTAGTTACTGCCGTTATGTCTGTTTTATTAAGCACTTCCGCAATTGCAGGAAGCCTTCCTACTTCACCACATTTATATGTAAAAGGTTATGCTGAGCAGGCTGTAGCGCCTGATACTGCAATTGTGAATGTAGCGATTAATGAAAAGAACAAAAATCTGCAGTTTGCGAAATCAAAAGTAGATGATGTAATGGCGCGCGCAATAGAAATTGCAAAACGCTTTGGAGTTGAGAGCAAACATATTTACGCTGAACAACTGAATGTATATAAACAAACTCGATACAATAGGACCACTAACGTAGAAGAGTTTGACGGCTTTAAAGTATCGAGAAATTTAACTTTAAGATTAAAAGAAGTTGAAAGATATCCTGAGCTTTTACAAGCGTTTGTCGATAGTGGCATCAATCAGTTTAACAATACTCAATTTATTGTTGAAGACAAAGAAGAGGTAATGAAAAAGCTAAAAGCGTCTGCAATTAAACAGGCAAGACTGGGCGCTAAAGAATTAGCAGACGGGTTTGGTGTCAAAGTTGGTGATTTGTATTCAGTCTCATTTTCTCCAATGAACGTACCTGTTCAACCATATGCAAGAGGAAAAATGATGGCTGCAGAAACAATGAGTGTGAAAGATGCCTATAATGTAGGTGACACAACACTAAAAGCCGAAGTTTACGCGGTTTATTACATAGATTAATTATAAAATTGGTTCTATTTAGCTGCCAATAAATCTACAATCCCCTATACAATAATTACTAATTATATATATGGAAATTGAATAGGGGATATCATCATGTTTACAGGTTTATTTGCTGCAATTTGTACTCTCTTTTACATTAAACTCAGTCTTGATGTGATAAAGCTTAGAAGACGATATAAAGTTGGAATTGGGGATGCTGGTCACAGTGATTTAATTACTGCAATTCGCGCTCATGCCAATTTTATTGAATATACACCTTTAGCAGTTATTTTGATTTTTATCCTCGAGTATCAAAATGTAAGTTCGGTTTGGTTGATTATTTTTGCTAGCACATTTCTAATTGGTAGATTTTTACACGCTTTGGCACTAAATAAGTCTTACATACAAACTCGAGTGATAGGAATGCTTATGACATTTTTAACGCTCATAGGCTTAGCGCTATTTAATGGCTTTTTATACTTTTCATGAAAAACAAATACTTTGTTTTAGGCTTGCCACGAACAGGCACAACGAGTCTTTGCGTAGCAAGCTTAGGTTTGGGCTTTAAAACAGCTCATACCGCATATACAAAGAGCGCCATTAAAAGCGCTCAACTTATCGCCGATACACCAGTGTTTAACGACTTTGAAAAGCTCTATCAATTATTTCCAAACAGTCGTTTTATCTATCTCGAGAGGGATCTGTCTTTGTGGGTGCCATCTATTCAAAGACTTCTAACTCGGATGCTACCTAAGCTAATTGAGCAAGGAGGGGGCTTTAATGAGACTCTCAAGCGCTGCTATTTGAACACCTTTCCAAACCTGAATGCTGACAACATTTTAGATGATACGTATCTAATCAATTGTTATAACAATCATAAGCTTAATGTTACTTCATTTATAAATAAAACAAATGCTGACTGCCTGTTTGTAAATTTGGCCCATGAAGATAGTGGTCAAAAATTAGCTGAGTTTTTGAATGTATCAAATATAGATATTCCTCATTTAAATAAAATGGGAAAGGTCACAGCCTGGAATGAAATCAGGCATCCACTAAAAGTAGAGTCAACTCGGCTTGGGAAAGTAGACAAAGACTCTACTCTTTATTGCTTTAAAAAGTAATGTCCGATACTAAAATGTAACTTAAAAAATTGAGCTGTGTTGAGTACAATAGAGCCATTAATCCTTATTGAGAATAATAGAGAATGTTTGAATTAAAGTACCACACACCATTTGAGTGGACTCATAAAGTAATGGAAGATTTTGTTACTTTTTTACAAGATCATGCTGCCGCAGAAAAGAAAGCTTCGGGCATGGCTATGTCTATGCTAGGCCATTACCCTGATAGAACAAAACTTGTTAAAGCAATGGCTGATCTTGCAATTGAAGAGATGATACATTTTAAGCAAGTTTTAAAATTAATTAATGAAAGAGGGCTGGCATTAGGAAATGACAAGCAAGACCCATATATCAAAAAGATGCGAGGTTTGTTTCGCCAAGGTAGTGATGAATTCTTAATTGATCGTTTGTTGGTTGCAGCTGTAATTGAAGCAAGAGGACACGAGAGATTTTCGTTGGTTGCCGAAGCTCTACCTGAAGGCAAAGATAAAGATTTCTACGTGGCAATTGCAAAGTCTGAAGAAAAGCATAAGAACCTATTTGTCGAGCTAGGGTATGAATATTTTGACAAAGCGGTGATTGACGCAAGACTAGAAGAAATATTAATTGCTGAAGCGCAAATTTGTGAAAGCATCCCATTTAGTGCTGCATTACACTAAATGCTCACGAAAAGAGCACGTATAGAATAAAAAACATACGCGCTCTTATTTATGTTAAATAGAGCTATTTGTTTAAGTTTGGATGTAGTGATGCAAGAATTTTCAAAACATTTATCACGTAATAAAGTACAAGTCCCACAAAATCATATTTTTAAAATAACAGATATTAAAAACATAGCTCATCAATTGAAGCTGGTACCTCTTAACGCTTCTGTTGCGGAGATTGATTATTCAGCTGTTTTGTTAAACATGGATAGACTGACGGGTATTTTTGGAGACAACGATCCTTGGCCAGACCCAAAAATGACTTTTCAACAAAACTTAAATAGTTTGCGCGTTCACCATTTGGAATTTGAATCAGAAAAAGCTTTTGCTTATTCAGTCATCAGTATTGATTCTAAGAAATGTTTTGGTAGCGTTTATATAGATCCAAGTGAAGATGCTGCTCAAGACTGTGAAGTATATTTTTGGCTTTGTAAATCATTACCAGTCAACAGGAAACAGTTTGCTATATTTTTATCTGATTGGTTAAGTAGTGCTTGGAAATTCAAGAGTAGTAAAATTCATAAGTATAAGGACGCTGATAAAAATAAAGACTTGTGAAAATGCAGTTTAGTATTGGAGGAAAGTTCGAAGATATTTTTGACTTAAGTGATGTCAAAAAGAAGGTATTAGGTCTCATAGTTAAAAGTACAAGTCTAACACACTTTACATCCTATAATTTATATTATGTTAAATCATATAAATGCAATAAGTGTCAAACTTATACCCTTACCATATGAACGTACAGCAATGTTTTTTGAGTGTGCTATGTCCTATACTAGACGGTATCGGACATTAATGAGGCGTTGCCATTTTATGAATTACGAATGGACAATTTCTTTAACTGCTTGCTTCGCTGAATACACCGCAGCATGAACCGACCCCCAATCTTTACCATCTGTATATGCCTCGCCAGCAAAAAATAATCGCCCATCTACATTTGCTCCAAGTTCTTTTACTGTCCGCCAACTCTCGTTGTTAGATACATAGGCGCTATGTACGTTTGGCTCTTCATTCCAGTTTTGGGAAATATGTTTAATATAGTGCTCCGTTGCTTTGCCATCAAACAACGTATCTAGTTCATCTAGAATGTATTTTATTAATTTGTCGTCACTTAATTCAACATAGGGAGATGACTCATTGCCAACAGCAAACAGTCCTAGAATATGTTGAGTTGTGACTTGTCCATATGCAACATCATAATACAACTTTTCTCCGGACGATGCGTTAACTTCAAAACCAATAAGTGCTGGGTAAAACTTTTCTGAAAATTCGATAAATGTTTTAATCCCACCCCAGACACTTACTTTATCAATCGCATTTTGTTTTCTAAGTGGCAACTTAGGAACAAACGTAATCATGTTTTGCTGTAGTACTTTAACAGGAACAGTCACAATAACTCGAGATGCAGAATCAATTGAATTCGACGTTGCTACTTTGATTTCTTCATTTGAGTAATCAATTTTAGTAACAATAGAATCAAATATAATATGTTCCTCAACAGACGGTACAATGTAGCGTTTAAAAAAGTCAAACCAAGTCGAGTTAACAAACTTACTATCTTCTATCACCCCAAATGTATCTAGGCTAAGTCGTTCTCCTTCGTAGAGAACATAGTCAACTCCCGGATCATACATCGTCGTTTTTATATCAATATCAACCAAATCATTATCAACTATTTCCTTTAGAACTTTTGTGTCTACATGAATCCACTCTGCACCTAAAGGAATTGGAAAGTTTGCAAACTCAGTCGTATGCTTTATCCTGCTGTAAGGGGTCGTTCATTTCTAGAATTAACCAAACTATGAAATTCAACTTTCGATTCCTCTGAAAGCCCCATAATCACTGGACCTCTGAAATTTTCGAGTCAAAATCCCAAAAACCAAAAATACATTTGTTTTTAGACAAAACCCGCTCATTCCATATCATTCTGCGCTCATTCCTGCTCACAATACGTTTAGAATTAGACTAATAATCGCCATTTTTAAAAACGTTTAAACGCCCTTTAAACTGACTTTAAATACGCTTTAAACATCAACTTGTTTAACAGCGACCACGCGATTCATATCCGAGCCAACCTCAACGGTAATCAAAATTCCATTTACCACGTACTGCACAACACTTTGGTTAAATGTGGAATCGGCTTGAGTTTGAATTAGCTTCATTAACTGTGTGGTTTGCTCAAACCCAATTAATTGAATCGCCGTTTTTATCATGGCTTCATCGATAACTACCAAAGTGCTTTTTGTTTCGGGCGCAATATCCAAAACGGTTTTAAATAAATTTGGATGTAAGTGCCCTAGCGTCAATTTTGTTCCAGACTCTGCTTTACCAAGTGACTGCTTAGCTGCAATCGTCGCAACTTGAGATTTAAAATAACTTTGGCCTTCATTAATAGCGTTATTAAAAATCGGTGTGGCGACCTCTCTTATTTGGTGATCGAGTTTCGCTAACATCTGGCCCGTTGCTTTGTCTGCGCCCAACCATGCCAGACCTGGATTGTAATCCCAACCGAGATCAATGCCTGGCAATCGCTCCAGTTCTTCACCGGTTGTTGGGTCAACTTCAGTAAATGGTTTTTGATAATTCTTAAGTGCGGAATCTGGTGTAACAGTTAACCCCATACGTTTGATGTCGGCATCACTTAAGCTCACTACTTTACACCTGCAGTTCCAGCCGTTCGGCGGATAATGCGTGTTCCAGAAATTATGTTCAATTGGTAAAAGTATATAATTCCAAGCATTATGTTGCGGTCTTACTCGCGAGTCTCCTGCAGTTAAATATAAAAGATATGGCCTGCGATGTTTTAATCGTTCTTGCTGTTGCCATCGGCCAGCAGCTCGCGCGGTGTTTTTATTGTTTTGATAAATTACTTGAGTACGCCAACCGCGTTTTCCATTGTATGACCAACCATGTTTTGAAACTGCTTTATCAAAGCGCGCTCTAAATTCTGTGATCGTCTCGCCATTTTCAATCGCTGCAAGTACGGCTTTATATAAGTCGTTTAACAATTCAGTTTTAGTTGCACCGGCAACGGTAAATGCACGGGCATGAATGTGGCCTAGTAAATCTTTATATGACTCCGTTGGTATTTGAACTTTTGATTTTAGATTTGAAATGGCCTCGTCGAATTTTACGAGTTGGCCATATTGAGGTGTTGTATCAGGCATGATGACTTACATATTCTTCGTAAGATTCGCAATCAATTGAGAGCAATTTAAGGCCTTCAATTTTCTTGAATTGATTTACTAGTACGTTTGATGTCGAAAAATATGGGTGAAGATATTCATATTTGTTATGTAAGTTTGGGAAGTACTTTTTTGCATCTCTTTTGCCGAAATCCTTCTCAAGCCTTTTGACCTGTTTGGGGGTGTAATATGCTCTAGTTTTTTTCTTCCAAACAGATTCAATGCAAGTAGGCCGATTTTCAGTATTGTGTATCCACTCACCTTTAATGAAGTCGTCAATATAAACAGCTAACGTTGATGTTGACTCAGTAGGAAAGCTGCGCTTTACCTTAATTATATAACTGCCCAGTTGGAACTCGACTGTTGGAAAAAGGCCTGCAAGGTGTTCTGTAATTACATCCCATGCTTCTTTATTAATGGTCATATCAGCCTCACAATTTAGCTATATCTAGAGAAATTGCTTGATCAGCGCCCTGCTCATCTCGCTTGTAAAACCGGATAAATCGACAGCTATCAATTGTGTTTACAGACTCAGCAATGATGTCCATGGCCTTTTGCCATTTGCCTGTTTCGTCTTGAATTTCTAGCTTACGAAGACTCAAAATACGCTGCGGATTGATGGTGCCTTGCTTGTCAGTTGAGAACACTTTATTGACGATCGCTTTGATGTTTTGATTGCCGCCTTCAGTCCATTCGCTAATGCATTTATCTATCATTTCTTTGGCGATTTGTAGCTCAGGACCCAGTTCAATTCGCTCCTGAATTTGTATTTTCACAGACAATGAATGGTCAAAAGAACGCAGTGTTAAATTGCCTTTTTTGCCCCCTAAATTTACACCATGCTCTTGTGCGAGCAGCTCTAAAAAGTCGTCAGCTTCTTCCATTTGTTGGTGCTTAAAATCGGCGAGCGCTTGTTGCTGTTTCTCTGCAAGTTCAATGGCTTTTTTGACAAATTCATCCTTTATTAGGTCAGTTTGCTTCACGTTCGCGAGTGCAACTAAATTGCCTTTACCATCTTTTAAAAAGCCTTCGGGAATCGCATTCATAAGGTTAAATCTCCTGTTGATTTGCCTCACTCATTCCTTGTAAAACCTCCAATTCAAGGGCCTTTGTGGCTACTTCTGCTAAGGCTGAATTAGATATATTTGGGAACTCATTGAGGATGTTTTGTTTTAGTTCGTCGAGGTTGTTTGCTTGTTTGGCAAACTCAAAAATCTTCTTTATTTCGGCGTCAGTTGCCTGGTCAAACTCATCAAAATTAGGGATGTCAGCGCCCTGTTTGTCACTCGAAAAGTCTTGCTTTGGTGCGCTAGCGATGCCTTGACCATCGTCTTTTATTTCTAACAGTTCTTCGCCTTTTTGAGGCTTTGGAATGCCCAAAGTATTGTAAACGTAGTCCTCTGAAACAGGCACCATTTTGGCTGATTCACGAATGACGTTAACCGTTTCTAGGTTGATCTCTTTCTTGTCTCGCCAGACATATTTAGGTGGTTCACCCCCATCAAAATTCACTTTATGGATGGTTTCGAGTAGTTGATTTCGATAGCCAGAAACCAACGCCCTATCAGCGCGTTGATTTTCACCTGCACGTTTAGCATGTGTTTCACTGGCAGCACGGGCACCGGCTTTTTGCTCAGTGGCAAGCGTTTGAGAAGTCAGCGCTTTACTCATTTCTGAGTTACATAAATTGATAAGCTGCAACTGGACTGGCTCACCCGACATTTTGCTTTCGATAATGTCTAAACTCGAATCATCTGGGATGACGGCAATACCGTCAGTCAGCAGCTTTGCTAAACCCTCAACCAGTTCATCTATATCTTTGTCTTGCATGCCTGGGCGGTATTTCCCAACGGGAAACGGCACACCAAAACGCTCACACAACTGAACAAAAAACTTAAAGCCACCATGCTTAAACATCCAAGGCCAAAAGCAGCTACTTAAAAGCGCAATACCATAGGGGTTTTTGGCCTCTGGCATATGCCTAACACATGTCCAGCGGTCCTCATTGATGGGCTCACCCTCTGGGTGTTCACGTGTTTTAACAAGGAGCTCGTGATCTGAATTAAAAGCAAAGCGCCCTGCTGGCCATTGCTCAATCGTACTGGGTATCCAGGCATTGTCGCTTTTCTCAAACTTGCCTAAATGTGTGACCGCAAAGCCATGTAAAATCGCGATGTAGTTGTGCCAATCAATGTCCATCCACTGTGTATTTTTAGCTGGGCTTGAGGCCATTAATGCTTTGGCAATCTCATAACTTTTCATGCTTGCTGAATCATCTCCACCTGGCACCAGTTCCGCGTTAAATGCGAACATACCAGAGCGCAAACTGCGTAATTCACCGATTACATGTGCATCACGGGCTATCTCGTCATATATCAGCGAGCTTTTACCCGCTTTTCGTAAGATCGGGTCGGGGTTTGGCAATTCGCGCATCATCGCCCATAAAGCGGGGTCTGTTTTACTCATCGAAAAGGCTTTTTGTAGTGCGCGATAGCCTTTGTATGAAAGGTGGGGTTTAGACATGATAGCCCCCTATTGGTTTGGTCACTTTTCGACTTCTCACTTTTGGAATGCCGCCAGCGCCTGTGCTTGTAACCATCCACAGTAGTGTGAGTGCACAGCTTAAATCGTAATGGTGGGTACTCTGTTTATCAGGCCAGTTTTCGAGCTCGTCTATGGTTTGCCTACATCGGCTATGGAATGCAATTTGGGCTGGTGAATTCGTTATATAAGGCTCTAAGCTTTCGATCCGCTCTTCCTGTGGCACGGTTGCAGTTATGCCTCTAAGTGGTAATGCAATACCTTGCTCAAGGCCTTCTTTTATGTAGCTTTGGCGCATGTATTCAAACGCATTATTATTTTCAAACCCCCATACCAAGCAGTTGTAGTCGCGTTGCAGCCGTATTAAATCGTTTAGTAATTTGCTTGGGCCACGTACCTTGCGGCTTTCGTGTTCGACATGCAGTTTTGCAAGCTCAGGAGCCCAAAAACCTACCATTAATGCGCTTGGATCTGCACTTGCGGTTTTACCCATTGATGGGTCGCATGCACCATATGGTTTCCAGAGATTAAGTCGGTCTACCCAAAACTCAAATTGATAGAAAATTTGTTCCTCGTCTGATTTAGCTATACCTTGCATTTCACGATTAAATTCGCGTTTGTTCGATGCCCACATCACCATTAGGTCATACAGAGACCGTACGCTAGGCCAACTGGTTTTAGCTGCTTTGGACATCTGCCTTTTGTTTTTGAGCCAAAACTTAAAGCTGGGCTTTTCTTCTTTTGAAACAGCTCGGCCTTTGGCTGCTGCCTTTTTCTCAAACTCTTTGTCTTTGTAAAGCATAAGCTCACGGCATTGCTCCCATAAATCCATTCTTTCTGGGAACTGTGAAATAGCCTTGAACCTATGCACTAAATGACCAGGTGCATGCTCTGCACGAGAGATGGGGTCGTCGCTATTGAGTACGGTGTTAACACCTAAAAATTTAACCGAACCATCTGGTGGGCCTAAGTACTGTACAGCGGCTTCAAGGAAAGCCCAGCGGCTATCCCGCTCAGTTGCTGAGCGTGCTTCTTTATCGGTGATGATGTCATCGGCCAGCAATAACTTAGGGCGGCTTGCGCCATGGAAAGCGCCCCTAACAGACTGGTCAGCACCACGGCTTTCGAAGCGAACGCCTTGTGCAGTAACAAACTCACCAATTTTCCAAACGGGTGATGTTTGGCAAACCTCCGGAAAGTCGAGCATTAAGTTACCATTGTTTAATAACTCGGTTTTAACCACCTCAAGTGTTTTAGCGGGCATTTTGGCTTCAGCGCCAAACAAAATGGCGTAATCTATAAACAGTTCAGGCTTTGTAAGGCCTAGTTCATTGCATACTGCCTCGTCTTGAAGTAACGCCAAAACAGCGACATAAACAGGTGCGAGTTTAACGCCAAGTGTTGATTTTCCTTCGCCTCGGGGTGCTACAAACCAGTTTTTCCAACCGTTTTCTAAAGCAATGGCTTCAGGAAACCAATCCATAAAATACTGCTGGAACTCACTGGGATTTTGGCCTTCATCTAGCCACATATGATGCGGGAAATAGGTATAAACAAAGAACTCAAAATCACCGCCCAATACGCGCTGTCTTCGCTCTAAAATCGCTTCTGGGCTTGGGTCAATATCGCGTTGCTTAGCTTCAATATCAATCCTAAGCGCAGCTGTAATTTGTTCTAGTTCTTCTAAGAACTCTTTGTTACTGATATCGGCCATTAGTCGTCCAACATGCTACTAAGTTGAGGACCAAACGCAGTTAAAATCTCGACCAATTGCTGCGCATAATCAGGGTGATATTTAGATACAAAGCTTGCGAGTTTCTTAAGCACATCGGCGGCAACAGCACGCTTTTCAATGGACTTATTACCGCCACTGAGCTTCATGATTTTTGTATATGTATCACTGAGTTGATTAAGGGCTTTAATACGACCATCAATTGATAGCCCTTCGTCTTGTTTGATTAGCTCAAAGGTCGCATTGGTTTGAATGGTAAACTCTTCAATAAAGTCTTGAGTAAATTCACCTGCAGGACCCGTTGCTTTGCGAGCGGCTGCTCTGGCTAAGTCCCAATCGTCACCCGCCGCTTTGGCTTCACTTTTCCAGCGCCTCGCTGTGCTGTCTGCAACGGTGTGTTTAATCGCTGCAACCGATAAAGCCAAAAGCTCATTCACATAGCTGTGTCTAACCGCGTTCTTTTTATCTTCTGGGTGCGCCATCAAGAGCCCCCACCGAGTTTTAACGCTTCAGCTGCTATGGCTACGACTAACCCAGCGCCACCACCCATCGATGCAATTTTAATTCGGTTGTGCGTTACCTTGTCTTCGATTTTCTCAACGCGTGTTTCTAGCTTATCTACGCGAGCATTGAGGTCTGTTTTAATCTGCCTGACCTCGTTTAATATAGAGGTTTGAGTAGCTTGTATCTGGCCAATTGATTGGAACAGCTGATTCTCTTGTTCAGGCGTCATACCATTCCCCAGTTTTCATTTGCTCAGCCAGCTGGTCAGCTCGCTCACCAACTTGCACAGCCCAGCGGCTATCGAACATTTCAATTGCAGCTTTATCCCAGTCACCGCGCTCTACAGCTGCGATGGTTTTTTTAAAAGCTAACAAGCCATGAATGCCAAGATTAAAGGCCATATTTATCAGAACAGCTTTGCGGGCTGGGTTACATTTTGAGGTATCAATGTGCTTTTCTACTTGGGCAGTAAAATCGGCAATATCATTGTTAAGTAGGTAATTGATTTCGTCGTCAGTCAGCCCTCTGTGCTCTAGGTTTCTGCCAACGCCTATCGATTGGTAGCCACCTGGGCAAACATAGACTTTATGCTCGTATCCTTCATGGCCAATTAGTTGTTGTTTTAGTTTTTCCATGCCATTTCCACATGTGGTTGATCACATGGCTAGTCTGGCAAATTAGAGGTTGGAATTTAGGTGTAAAATGTTTTACTTAATTGATGTTAAGAGACAATTCAACTAGATTAATTGAAATTCAAAAATGACTCAATCTATAAATATCAGAAAGGAACATCAATGAGCTTCGAAAAATTACTACCTATTTTGACGCCATATGGTCTAGGTGCAATAATCAGTGGAGTGTTGTGTCTTCTCTTCACATACTCAGCAAGGAAAATGATGAGTTTTCTAATATAACTAAAGACTGTTCTGAGTGCATTGCAAAAGTGCAATTGGTTGGCGATAGTGAAACAGTTAACTCAATTAATCAGTTTTGGGGAGAAATTGCTATCAAGCATTTAGATTTGATCTGGGAGCGTCAAGCTTTAATAAACCTAAAAAATCACATAGATGAATTGTCAGTCAAGTGTAAAGAGCACCAAGAAAAAGTAGCAGAACTACTTAAACTAAAAATGCAATCCCCAGAAGATCAAGAAGAGACTGATAAGATGCTGGAGGAGCTAAACTTTTCACCAAGCTATATTGACAAGCTAAACATTAACAAAGATAAATTTCAACGCCGAACCTTAGCTTTTAGTAAAGAATGTATTGATGAATCAATTCGAATTTCAAGTCTAATGCCTGATATCATTTTAAGTATGAGAGCTGAGCTTGGTCTAGATATAGACCCAGATGAGTATAAAACTATTCACGAGCAAAATAGTGAAAAAGCAAAGTCCACATATGCTAGCTTTGTAAACAAAGTACTTGAAGAACTAGGAACAGAACCAGCCCCCACACCTAACAACGAAGGCTGAACACAAACCTACAACTTAAACTCCGTTTGCTTGTGTGCATCGCCAACCAAAATCGGTGCGCCATCGGCTTCGGAGGTCACTATTAAGTTGATCAATTGTCTGGTCAACTTATAGCGTCTTACTAAATTTTGGATTGAAGCGCCCTACTTAAACTTCTGTCTTATTTTGTGTTTCTAAGCTGGCCTAAAATCTTGACCACCTTTGGTATTTGGTAAGTACTACCCGAATGATTAGAGGTGGGAAATGAGGTCAAAATGTTTCACAAAAACCAGCGGTCTGATTTAGGCTAAAGTTAATTGGGAACTAATTCAATAGCCTACTTCAAAGACAAGGCAATGCTCGGCCATTTGGCTAGAGCTAAGTAAGCCAAGCTTTCAACATCTTGTCGTGGTTCAGATTTATGCTCACATTTATAGTTTAGGTACCCATCCCATTCCTCTATAAAACGACTGCCGCCATGAACCAAGTCGCTCCTTAATTTAAACAATGCTTTTATTTTTTTATCCCAACCACCTTCTTTTGGTAGCTTTGATACGCCAATCTTAATTGATTTCTCAACTTCACCTTGTTTACCAAATAAAGCATCTAGGGAAACAAAAAAATGGATAAATGCTTCTATCTCAGATGACATCATACCTTTATTAATAAAGTGAGCACATTTCGATATTTTATCTTGTTCTTCCTTAGAAAGTTTACGTAACTGTTCATACCATAACTTTACTTTCTGAACCCTTTGTTGCGTTATTATGAGTTGTTCACCGAAGTAAGGATAAAGTTTACCAATTACTCTAGTGGTTATACTGTGAGATGAGTTACTCGAATGAGCTAGCTGTAAAGATAATGAATGAGGCTCTTCCATGCATCTTATACGAGGGTGTTCTTCTGAAATCGCGGTCACTACAGAGAAAAGCATCCTCAATTTTACTGAAGCCGTAAAGTTAGACCCTTGTAAAGTCCCTTTTTCTTCACAAACGAAGATATAATCATAGTTATATCGGCTAAGTTTTGAAGGTTCTCCATTTATGTAATTCATTGATTCTGGGTCGATAAAATCTACACGAAATCCTTTGTTCAAAAGACTATCCCACTTAGTTTTATCATAACGATTGATAATATGAAGGTTTTCAGAAGCAATGCTAAAAGATTCGCCAGAGATTCTAGGGGCAGTGTATAAGACACACCAATCTAACAATGATTCTTTCATCTTTATAATAAGTCCGACGGCTAGGTAGTAACCAAATTTTGTTGCGTCTTCAACAGCTTTACAGTCAAACAACGTTTTTTTTTGTTTCAGAAATATATCGTCTGTGTAAAAAAGGTGTCTATTCTGAGCTGATTCGTACAATGAGTCTTCAATAGTCTTATTAACTATCTCGTAATCTCTCCCCCATGCTAAACCAAGTAGTTTACAGACTATAATCGACAGGTCAAATGAGTATTTATCGAACTTAGACGAATACCACCAAGAGAAGTGATTTGAATTAAATTCGCGCATCTCTTGGGCATCGTTTTTTTGAAGAAAAACACATCTGGTAATAGCCAACATTTTTGTTGAAACTTTCTTGAGTTGATCTTGATCTATATTTGAAAGTGCTGAAATCATCCTTAAGCCGTCAGTAATATTTATAGAGACGAGGAATTTTATATTAGTTATTCTAATAATTGAAATGGAGCGGCCCCAATACTGAAAAATATTGGGGCTGTCACCTACAACTTCAACTCCATTTGCTTGTGCGCATCGCCTACTAATATCGGTGCGCCATTGGCTTCGGAGGTCACTATTATGTTGATCATTTGTCTGGTCAACTTATAGCGGCGAACCAAATCTTGGACAGAAGCGCCCTGCTTAAACTCCTGTCTTATCTTGATGTTTCTTAGCTGGATTAAAATCTTGTCCAACTTTGGTATTTGGTAAGTACTACCAGCATGGTTAGATAACGCCCTTGCCATATCAACGCTAAACCGCTTACAAAATTCGTGGTTAGGCGTTGGCTTATCGGGAATAAAAAACAAGTTGCCCTGCTCTTCACTTAAGGCTTTTACTGCATCATCCAGCCCCATAGTTACTACAAATAATCTAAGCCCATGTGGTAGCAAAGACACATCTAACTCATGCTCAGCCATCGTCTAATTCCTCTAGGAGCGACTCAATGCTGAACTCATTTGATGCGGCCTGCATTTCTCTTGTTTCATCCCATTTGGTCCTAAGCTTACCAATACGCTTAATACTTGGCGGTAAGTTGTCGTATTGCGCTTCTTCAAAAAGCGGCCTGTCTGGGTTGATAACAATTGATTCGCCTTTAGGCATGATTCGTCTCCTTACGATTTAACCACTGTTTTAATATCTCAGTCACTGCTTGCCAGTGACCTTCGGCATTATATAGGCGCTTACCGTCACAAAACTTCTCACAAAAGGCATCACATGCTTGTTTTGAGTCTTGTTTCACTTTTCCCGCGCGGGCCAGCTGGCCCCAAAGGCTATAAATTAGCTTGAGTTGCTTTGGCAATTCTTGCTTAGGAACCATTTGCTGATAGCGCTTGAGCAGTGCGCGTTGCTGGTTTTGAGTCAGCCCCGTGCAGCTATTGGTTAGTCCGCCACTAATTTGCTTAACGTTTTTCACATGGCATACCTGGTCAATGCCTGCTGCTCGCTGCGCAGTTTTGATTGCTTTAATCATAGGGTTCATGCTGCATTCTCCACACGTTCTACTCGGTGCTCTGGAAATACCGCAAATTCCTCAATATCAAAGTCCCAAGGTTTGGTGTCATCAATGCATAAAGTCGCTATGTGCCCAAAACGATTGGTAAATTCTTTGGTAAAACTTACCTCTAAATTAACCTTGGCTATCTGCTTGCACTGATATAACCTTTGCCCTAGGAAAATACAAAACGCCGCTGGTACATTGCCGTTTACGCCATCTAAAATGGTCCCGCTTGGGTCCTCAGAGGCTAAAACACTCAGCATGTGTTGGTCGGTAAGCGTGTCGTTTAATACAAAATGACCGCCAAAGGTATGGTGATATATCTTTACTCTTAACATGGTGTTTTCCTTAATTAATGAGCCCAGTTGCAGCTAGGCTCGTTGCTTTATACAGCTTGTTGATTCAGAACATTGGCGAAGATTGAGTTCACCAAGAGCTTGTCTAACTTTTTGTTTGGGTTTTTCCGGCTGTGACTCAGGATATGAGGGAGCAGGTTTTCGACTAGGAGCCTCGAATTTCCCTCTACCCTTTTATGCAACCATTGCCACCATTGCTCGTCGTTCGACTCAAGCGGCACGGTGCCTTGGGTAAGTTCATTGAATAGGTTTTTGATGTCTTCTACGGGTACTTCACCAATGGGTTTTGGCCAAAAGCACACTCGAGACGAAATCAACTCGTAACGCTCATTCGTTTGCAGTTTGTCTACTAGCTGAATATTGCCAATCAAACACACCCCAACCTTTGCAGCATCCGAAATGGTTCTAAGTGGGTCTAACGCACTAGGCTTACATTTGTCGGCCTCATCTAACAGAATGATGCGCTCGGTGTTCTCGATGGTTCTTATGATGTTTTCAATGTTTTTAATCACACTGGCTTTGCGTGGTAAACCTAAAGCACTGCATAGGTTTTCGATCACATGTTTACTGGTCGTTTGCTCACTGCCCACAATCAAAATGGCTTGTGAGTTTTCTTCGCAGTAGCGCTCTAGCCCTTTGCTTTTACCTATCCCCGCTTGGCCAGCAACCACCGCAAAGCGCCGCCTTGCTCTCGCGTGTTCGCACGCCATGCTAATCATCTTTGCAACACTGGTAGGCACAAACGGTACTTCGCCGTAGCGAATGGTAATAACGGGTCTGTCGTCACTTTCACTATCATCTGCCGCATCGGTCCCAGCGGGGGCGACTATGGCGTATATATCATGTAAGTACTTAGTTGGGCTTGCTGCATACTTACCAGAGAGCAACTGACTAATTGTCGAGGCCGACTTATTAATCTTCTTGGCAATATAAGTGCTGTTTACCCCTTGGTTTACAATGTCTTCATCGGTCATGCGCTTTTTAATACGCGCAACAAGCAACTTGTCATTGGCGTTGTAACAATCCGAAAAGCCGCTCTCAGTACTAAACTCTTTAGGGTCAAAGTCACCAAAAAAGTGCGCCCACAAAACACTCAATAGCTTTTTAGGGTTTATTGGCGACTTGCCATTCAGTACCGCATTTACTTGGTTTAAGTCATAACCTAGGCAGTAGTCTTCTGGCCCTAAGGCATAAAACTCGATTTCTTCGTTTATCAGCTTTACTTGAATTTGTTGCTCGTCGCTGTAATGGCTTGTGAAATTACTCATGAAGGTCTCCTAAATCTATTTGGTAATTGGCCTGAGCGGCTTCAAAGTGTTCAACCTCAAAGTCAGAGAGGTCCATGTTTAATACTTCAGGTTCAATTTCAGGAATGGCGTCAACGTCTGCGGCCAGTTCTTCAACGGCGTCTACGTCAATCACACGTTTTTGGTCGGCTCTTGCACGCTTTTCAGAAAGCTGGTTTTGAATACGCTTTTCTTGGCCTTGCAGTCGCTTAAGGTCTGCTTCTTCAATTCGGCTTGTTGGTAATGCCTCAACCTTGTTTTTAATGCGGCAATTCATAATGAATTCGCCAGTTTGCTCATACAGCACAAGGTAGGTGTCGTCGTGCAAGTCATAACCTGCAACCAGCTCTTTACCGTTAAATTGAAATAAGTAATCAGCGGTATAAACGCGTTTGTGTAGTTTGATTTGGCCACGGGCCACTTTAACTTTGGTTCTTGGCAGGACCACAAAATCAGCTATTGCTGGCTGCTCTTGAATGAGCCCTTCTTCCCATACTTGCATGCGGGTTTTGCCCTTTATTTCTGGGTGTGGGCTGTTGTGGTAGTGCTCTAAAAAGGCTTTAAACTCGGCAATCCATTGGTCTAAAGATGGCAGCGCACGCTTGCCTTTTTTAACATCGTTAAGCAGCTTGAGCTTTTCGCGCTCGTTGTGGTCTGGGCCGCAGTAGCTTTCAAAGCGTTTACCTACGTGCTCTTCCATATGTTTAAAAAAGCGCTCTATCCACTTGGCACGGGCATTACCGGGTATGGCAAAAATGACCTCAATATCAAACTGGGCATAAACACCACAGCAGTCATCAGACATCATTTTTGACCTATAACCACTGCCGTTATCGACATACAACATGCTAGGAATGTGTTGATGGGTTTGAATCGCACGGGTTAGCGCCGTCATGGTGGCAATGGCATTTTCAGACTCGCTGATCTCCCACCCCACAATGCAGCGGCTTGCTACATCTTGAAACGCGGTTAACTCAAAGCGCCATGCTTTACCTGTCTTTGGGTGAGCCACATACACATCTACTTGGTGGCCGTCGCCGTTATAAATAAAGCCAGGGGCAATATGAGCAGTCGAGCGGATAATAAAATCTTTGTGCTTTTCGCGGTAAAGCTTTGCGCCCATACGGTAAGGGCTTTGCGGGCCAAGTTCGTGCGGCATACTATTAATAAAGCGCCTAACTTGGCTTGCTGTTGCGTCAAAACCCAGCTTTTTTAAGTCTTCGGCAACCAGTGCAAAACTGGGCGAGTTAATACAGTGGTAAAGCTCCAACGCTCTTGCTGCCCATTTAGGCTGCGCGGGCATGCGGCCTTTATGTTTGGGTAGTAACCCTTCAACGCCTTCAAGTTTATAGGCATTAACCCAATTAAAGGCTGTTGCACGTGTTGGTACTTTGCCAAGGTCGGTCACAGCTTGGTGTATGGCGGGTGTTACCAACCCACTATTTATTGACTCAATAAGTGCTGTTCTTGCCTTATCAACACTTAAGCCACTAGAGAGCCAATGCTTTACCAGTGCAGTACGGTTTTGTGCTGTTTTGCGTGCTTTGTCGCTGGCCTCTGACCATGCACTTTGGCTCACAATGGCTGGTAAGTTGTTAAATCTAATCACAGCAGGATGCATTACTTAATCTCCTTGCTTTGCTTTTCTACTAAAAATTGTTCGAGCAGCCGGTTACGCTCGGTTTCCACGTATTGCCACTCAGCTTTGGTAAATTTCGGTAGGTGCTCTATGCCTTCAATATGCCCAGCAAATTCGCCACTTAAACGCTCAAGCGCGGTGCCTATTTGGGTGTAGATTGCAGCCCAGGTGTGATGCAGTACTTGCGCAGCACTTACGCGCGAATCTAAGTCCAATTGGCGGTTGTCACACAATTGCGTGATCTGTGTAATGGTGTTTACAAGCGCTTCGTTTAATAGCTCTGTGTTACATATGGCGTCTTTGCGTATCTCACTAATAAACACATGCATGTCAAAACGTACTTGCGGCACCTTGCGCAGCTTTTCATGCTGCAAGTCATTAATGGCTTGAGCTGCTGCTATTTGTAGGTCGTCTCGCTCTTTCATCAAATCAGCAACTTGCTGCTTAATGGCATTACCCGACGTCTCGGCCAGTACTTCATAGTCTTCATCGTCGAGCTCTTTAAGCGTTTCGATTGGCACTTTAGTAAGTTCGTTAAGTTGGTGTGTGTTCATATTCAAAATGGACAATTTGTCCACTTTGTTTTTGGGCAAAGCTTTTAACATTTTCGCTATCGCCATGGCCCTGCTCGCAGTTCGTCTATGGATGCTTTTTTCATGCAATAGAGAGTTAAAACGTCCATGTTCTGTTTGTGACTTTAGCCAAAGCAACAGTACGCCCATTTTTGCGGCGTCAGTGAATTGTCTGTTCGCTAAAAATGCGACTTGGTCCATACATTCATCAATTGTCGCAGGTAGTTCGACATACAAAACAGATTCAAGCTGACCTATTTGGTACTCGATCTCTTCTGCTGATTCAGGACACACTAAGTCAGAACTCATAACAAACTCCGAATTTCAGGCAGATCTTGGTCTTTGATAGGCATGGTTTTAAGCTCCGAAATTAGGTATTGATTTTGACTTCTTCGAGAATGGATTCGCGCTTATCTTGTAGTTCGCGCATTTGCACCTCACACTCAGAGGCTTCTTGCAGTTTTTTGGCACGTTCGTCTGAAGCGCTATACATCAGTGGCATGAGTAGCACATTGGCAGGCTCTACACTTTTAATCGCCCAACATAAAGCTGGTAGGTACTGTATAGGCATCGATGCAGGTTGGCTTGGTGCAAACCACTTATTAAGCTTTCCTTCGTCAACCTCTACCACTTCTACTTTTAAAGCTTCATTCATACGCCGCGCTAAGCCTTGGCGAGTAAAACCACACCTACGCATACACGCATTCACGCACTGGCTGAAGTGATGGAGTATTTCGCAATCAGGCGGAATCTCACTATCTAAAATGTTGATGGAATCTTGGTTCTCAGACATGGTAAAAATCTCCTTAAATTAACCTAGACTTAGTTAGCTGGCAGGTTCATGCTTGGATCGGGCACAGGTTTGCCAGCTTGAATTGCCTTAATAACTTCTGAGCGCCTATGCGACCGATCTTTTGGGCCGCGTTTTGGCTTGGTAAGGTATTTGTCGCCGAAGACTTCTGTGCGTTTCTTGTTTAACGCTAAACAGATTGCCTCTGCGATAACGAAAGATTGAACAACGCCTTTTGCGACGTTAGCGACGTGTGAGTTGGAGACTCGTTTCGCTTTAGCTATATCTTCAATCTGTATGTCTTTGTTTGATAGTTCTTTCTTTATGTCTTCATATGACATTGTTGTGTAAGTCATGTTAGATTTACCTGTGTTGTAAATTAATATTGGTAACTATATTTGCCAGTGTTCGTATATTAAGCTAGTGACAAATATCCTTACTGTCAACTGGAAAGTTATTTTGTTTTTTATTATTGAAAGGTATTGACTGTAAACTATGGTTATCGATAGTATCTCAGAGTCAGAGATTGATCTTGTGATCGAACGCTTGAGAAAAGAGCTTGGCGTTAAGAGTAATCGAGCACTTTCTGAAAAGTTAGGTTTGTCGCATAGTGGTGTTGCTATGGCCAGAAAGAAAGGTACTTTGCCTTATGGACCAATAGTAAACGGCTGTATTCACTATAAGATTTCCTTGGATGAGGTGTTTGGCATTGAATTAGACCAAGCATCTGGCAGTAGCTCTACGGAAGAAAAAGAACCAACAAAGAGTGAAGAAGTAAGCAGAAATAGTGCTGAAGATGCGCTAGCTGCAATCGCGCTTGTTGAACAGATAATAGATGATTTACTTTACCCTAAAAACTTGGATGCAGAGCGTGAACTTCTGATCCGTAAAAAGTTAAGGCCAATGTTAATCGAAAAAACATTTGAGCATAACTTTAACGAAGTCATGGTTAAAACCATTGCGGAAGGAGCGCTCTATATGGCCTTTTAAAGGATAGATTATGATTAAAACAAAACTTGCCACAGCAATGCTCACGTTTGGATTGCTGTCTGCCCCCTCTCTCGCTCTAGAACCGTTACCAGACAGAGCTCGTGTACAGCACATGAATACCGATTTGTTACTACCAGATGGCAGCACACTTAATGTTGATGTGTCGTTTGATTGTGGTAGCGACTACCAAAACACCGCAGTTATGGTAATGAGCGACTCTGGCGCTAAGTTAATCGCCGCTGCATACACCCACCTTTACGGCGAGGCCGCTGGCCAAGCGGTTATGGATACTTGGCAAACTAAGCAAAATGCCTCGGACCCACGTAAGCCAACCTACCTATTTATCCTCGCTCCACGAGAGCAAGACATCAATTGGAAAGCAAATAAAGCGAATAAACTTAACAATTTATTATCACGTGTTAGTATAAGTGAAACAAATAGTTTGGACCAAGCATCAGAAACTAAACCGCAAATACCTGTAGTATTGGCTGGTTGTGGTGTAAGAAACCATAATTCTCAACAGGTTCAATAACGCATTTATGGGGTGAAGGTTCACCCCTTAGCAGGAAGGAATTCTTAGCGATGTTACCAGCAAGGACAATAATTGCAGCGCTAGCAATGCAAAGTGGCTTAGCCTGCGCGTTGGATTTAGAGCATTTAAGCAGCGTAGCTCAAGACAGCAATAACTTTATTTACTTTCCATCTCATAAAGGGTTGTTGAGATACGATGGTCAGCATATTTTAAACTTAAGTGAATTTTCAAATTTACCTAAAGGGCTGGCTAATGACATTGAGATCAGCAAAACCGACGTAGCCTATGTTTTATATACATCGGGGCAGGTTTGGTCGATTGATCTTAAAACGCTTAACTCTAAAAAGTTTGCAGAAACGACAGCGACTAACATCGAGATCACCAAAGATTCATTATTTGCGCAAGAACGTAACCGAATCACTGAATACGACTTAGTAACAGGCACGTTTTCGGTTAGGTTGTCTGGTAAAGAGCATATCCTTGATATTGATACTGGATACGAAAGTGTATATGCATTAGCCAATGATGGCTTGTACCACATAAAACGAGTAGACGCTGAAAACGTAGTACCAAAGCAAGTAAATAAAGGTAACTTAGAAGTCACCCCACACGGTGCTGTTTACTTTGCCAATGATCACCTGGGTTATTATTCACACCTTCAAGACACTACCCTCGTAAACGAGAAGATTTCTAACGCGAGTAATTTAACTTACGTTCCCCCTTATTTTGTTTACTACACAGACCGTGACACAGTAAACGAAGTAGCGCTTTCTACGTTAGAAAAAACCAGAACAGACATTAGCTCAACGAGTAAATCTTACCTCTCACTTTTTGCTGATAAGAGCCAGCAACTTTGGGGTTTAAACATCAACGAATTTGGGGTTGTTGAAGGTAGCAGTCGCACCACACCATTAAGGCTTGGCTCCGCTTACAACCTCATTGAGCGGGTGGGCAAAAGTTGGTGGATTGGCAGTACGAAAGGCATTTATGTAGATGAAGCGCCTGTAACTTGGGTAAATGATGCGATTGGCCAAGGTAAAGAGTTTGAAGTTACAGCGTTTTCTTACTTTGCAGGAAAGTTGATTGTATCTACTAGTATTGGCTCATTTGCGGTATCTCCAGAGCTTAAAACAGTAGATAAGATATATGCTGGATATGTTTTAAATTCATCCGTGATTGATGAAAAGCTCTATTTGGCGACTAATGATGACGCAATTGTTGGCCTCAACGCGAAGCTTGAGTATGAAGATATTAATGCCATCAACTCTGTTTTGATCAGTGAAGAAGTCCTAAACGTGACCCAAATTGGTAGCGATATATACATTAGTACTGCCGCAGGCCTGGATAAAGTTGTAGGCAAAAGTGGGGTTTCTCAGTTGTACCAGGGAGACCATAAAGTCACCGACGCGGCAGAATTAAACGGCCAATTGTATATGTCTACATATGGTGATGGGCTGTTAGTTAGAAACAACAATGAATGGACTAAGATCCCCTCGCCTTCGCATATTAGAGAAATAGTTGAAGCGAGAGACAAGCTGTACTTATTAACCAATAACGGAATACATGTGTTTAGTAGTGAATACAACGCTACAAGGCTTATTAGAGAAACGCAAAACCACTCCTTTATTGTTGGCAGCTTACGAATTGTTGATGACCAGTTTATCGCGATTAGCGACAAAGCATTTATAGAATTGACCGAAACACAGTTTCACGAATTAGCGCCACCCGTAGTGAGCTTTATACAAACCCCGAGCGGTATTCATTTTAAAGATGATGCGCTCGAAATTGAAAATAGCGAATGGATGGTTGTGTCGGTTTCAAACCTTCAGTATGCAAACAATGAAGGTGTACACTTTGAGTATCAATTTAATGGCAATGAGTGGCGTCCAATTAATAGCGCCGAGTTGCACTTAAATGGCCTAAAGCCAAATAACTACCAAATTCAGTTTCGCCAAGTACTCGGTAATACAGTAAGCGAACCCACAACATATGAGTTTAAAGTGCGCTCTGAGTGGTATAACTCACCAAAGGCATTCAGTGTTTACTTTGCAATAGCGGTGTTTGTGGTGGCAGCGATAGCGTTTTATACCTACTTTTGGATTCAATCATTCAGACGGGTTTACCGCCAGAATGAATACAAGCGCCAAAGCAGTAATGTTGGCCGAATAGCCATGTTAAATGAGCAAGCTAAAGTACTTATTGGCTCCGGTGATGACACTATGTTTACTGAGGGCTTAGTTAAGCTAGATAAAATATCTGAGCTTGTAGCGCCCATAGTTAACAACGGCCCTTACCTCGGAGATCAAAAGCTCACCTCTGGTGTTGATTTATTGCAAGTTCAATCAAGCCTGCAAGCCAAAGTAAAAGTTAACTTTGAGGTTGTGCTTGGCAATATCAAACTCGACCCGCAGCTAGAACAAGACATTTACGCCGTTGTTTATCACGGCCTTCATAACGCTGTGCATCACTCAGAAGGCACTGAGGTTAACGTATTCGTGCACAAGCTGAGATCTAAAATTCACGTAAACATTGAAGACGACGGCATTGGCATACCGCTACGTTCTCGCCTGCACTTCGGCGAAGGCCTATACAAAATGAGCGATGTAGCCAAGTCATACAAAACTAAGTTTAAGCTTAAGTCGTCGCGCAAAGGTACCAAGATTCAGATCGTCTTCCCGCTCATTGAGAGAGATAGAAAGAGTAAGGAAGACATTGAGAGAGAGATTAGGGAGAGGATGTGATGATTATTAGGGTTAACGTCCAACCTAATAACTCTGCACTCATAGGACGAGGAGAAAATAGAAATGAAAAAACATTTGGTTGTATCACTAGTAGCTTTATTAGCAACGGGTTGTATGTCGACTCAAAAAGACTGGTCTGCTACAGGCGGAAGTAAATCTGACGGTACAGTAAAGCTCTCTTATCAACACGGGTTATTTGAATCGCCAACGGTAAGCGAAGAGCAAGCAATAAGAGTAGCGTCAAAAAGATGCCAGGCATGGGGGTATTCAAGCGCAGAGGCGTTCGGTGGAGTAACAAAAAACTGTAATTCTCCATCGGCCAATGGTTGTAACTCTTGGTTGATTACAAAAGAGTACCAGTGTACTGGCCAACTTCAACAATAACTTGCTTAACAAGCTGCTTGAATAACGAGCCGCATTTAGCGGCTTTTTTGATTTCACTGTAAAATGTTCTACAACTTACCTAGCCTGCCTAGAAGAATTAAACTCTTGATTACTCTCAGTGAACTAAACTAATCTATTCGTCATAAATGAAAGTTTCATTTGTTAATTTACCCGGTAACTTTTCATTTACCTTTTAGTGACCCTATAATTTTTTATTACGTGCGTAGTATCACCAAGGATATGCCTTGCAAAAAATCCAAATGGCCAAGGCAAGTAATGAAATTGAAGCGAATATTGAAAAGCCAAGTTTAATACATACCTGTGTACGGGCACTTTCAATCCCTGCTAAGGCTTCTTTTATGTTTTGTTTCTCTTCTTCAAAACTGTGTTCAAGGCTCTTAAACACTTCTGTATATTCACCACGAATCGCTCTCAGGCTAGAAAACTGACCTAATAAGTTTATTGTAAGTAAGATAACCGCTAATACCATGGTACATAAAACCGCTACATTCTTAACGAACTCAAAACTTTCCAACCCAGTTTTAACAGGTATAACTTCTATTTCAGAGGTGGCAAACCAAACCCCAGCAGGAAGAGAGAGCAACTTAGTTGCAACCGAATCGAAAGTATCATGTACTTTGCTGATATACTCAGTCCGCTTCTCTAAATATTCTTTTCTAACTTTATCAAACGTGTAATTTTCAACGTAGCTCTGATAACTTAAGAGTATATTAGAGGTTAATGAGTCCATATTTTGAACAAGGTAGCTAAACCGTTTTTTTACGTCTTTATCTTTTAAAAAACTCACTAGCTCTTGGCATATCAGGCAATGGATTGCTTCGGTGTGTAGGTCCTTTTTTTGGAGCTTTTTAAGTGCATCGATATTTACTGGATGCTCTAAATCTGCTTCAGTTAAAGTAAAGTCAAATTTAAGAGGCCGCTCATAAATGATGGTGTCATTACCACCTTCTGTCGAATTGGCCAGTGATTTTATAAATTGATAGGCCTCTACCATAGAATGGTAGTTTTCGAATTTGGTAATCTTAGACGAAGCGCTTAACAACTCTCCCGTAGAAGTAAAAAAGACTTGGTTTTTGGGAGACTCCATAACATTTGAATAAGATAAGAATTCGTTCCAGTCTCTACAAACAAATAGCGTACCGGTTTCATGGAAGCCGGACAGATCAATTTCAAACTCAACATCATCAATATAATGTCCTGGTTTTAATTCACCTAGGGTAGCCGTCCCAGCTGACTTCCCTCGCTTGGTAAAATTATACGCACCAGAAGTAAGCCCTTCTTTTTCAAGGGCCATAAGGTTACTAGCCAATTCTTCAGTGAGATTTAGCTTACCTTTTACTTCTTTATCAAGTATCTCCACGCTTTTTAAGCGTGAAAATACATGGCTATATACTTCTAGGATGCTTGCTGACATTTATCTTCTAGTACTTTTTGGTCTTGTTTTCGCTTTTCAAGTTCTTGCTCAATATCTTTTCTTAATGAGTCGGGGATTTGTTCAAATATGAGCTTATCGTCTTCATATTTTATTACGTTATCCAACAATTCTCTATCAAAGCTGATAGAAATACCTTTACCTCTACCGGATATTTTTAAATAGGTATTCAATGTTGAGTTGTCGATTGCTACTTCTTCAGAGATATTGTGCTCTTGCTTCGCATAAATAGAGAACTCGTTTGACTCGTTTGGGAATACTGCGTTAGCAACGCCCGTGAGCGTGACGGTAGTTCCTTCTTTAATGCACTCTTTAATGTGTGAGTGGGCTCTTTCTACTTTTTGAGAGGTAACTTCCTTAGAAAAGCCAGACTGAATCGAATAACCCTCTATTGCGGCTTTTAAGAACCGAGTTTCTTGCTTAGCAGCATCTTTGTCCCGTTGACACCCAACAAATTTTTCAAAATAGTCACGAAACTCTTTGCCAACTCCTTTTCTAAATTTAATGTATCGACTCGTTAACTGGTCGTGCCACTGGGTCAGGTTAACAGTTGCCCCTAATTGTAGCTTGCCTAAGTCGAGAATTTGACTGAGCACTACTTCCAAGTTGTTTGATATATCGACGCCATCACTTTTGGTGAGTATTGCAACTGCAAGCCATTGATGGCCACTTTGCTCATATTCGTAAAATACAAGGTAACCTCCTTTCACTGAGTGTAGGCTGTCTTGTACCAGCACATGTTCAAAGTGTTTTGCTAGCCTTGTTGTCAATTCAACAAAATTTGTACATTGCAGTTTGTCGTGGTCTTCTTTGTAGTATTCAGACAGGCGCTTCTCAAAGATAGGGGTACTCTCTGTATCTCCATCTAATGCGAACTCACCTATGTTTAGGTGTGCGCTTTTAAATATATCTAGTAGTCCATTAGTGAGCACTGAAGAGCTGTCATCTAATTTATTCTCTTCTTCTTTGTGTTGTGTAAATAGCTTTTCGCCATCTTTATCACGCTTCACTACGTGAACTATCAAATGCTTAATTGCCATGCTTTTCCTATTTAAACGTTATTAGAATGACTTCAAATACAGCGCAAATAGAAGGTCATCCTTACCTTGATTAAAAGCTTGTGATTTTAGTGTAAATAAAATGTACACAAAAATTAAACATATATAAATGTTTTTATTCGTTCTTTGTAAGCTAGGCAATGTAATCAATTCGTTTAAAAGTAAAAATATAAAGTAGATTTACCTCGAATCAGAAAAAACACACAGAAAGCAATTCTAGGCACTTTTAGTGATAGTGTCGTAGGATTGCGCATTTCAAATTGGTTTAAACAAACTGAGGCGTTTTTAAAGCGGTTTTAAACATGGTTTAAGCCTAGATTACAGGCTTGTTTCGGGTTTGGGTGGTAACTTTACGGGTGAAAGTTACCACTTGCTATTCATCTTTATTAAAGTTGACGAACATTTCATACATGTTAGTGACTCTGTATATCCCCAACACAGCAGCTAACGTAGCCGTTATAGAGTAAGTGAAAAACAAGTAGGAAACTCCCCAAATAGCCCAGACAACTTCTTTACACCAAGGAATTAAGCCATAAAGGTAAAATCCGGAATATGCTTGATTTAGCAGAGCAAATACTATGGCAGCTAACTGTAGCACCAAAAAATGCACGAATACTGTATTGATGTCGCAGAACTCAGTGGTAGTTTCTTTAAGGCTGCCATCTTTAGCAATGTGGTATTGAGCCAAGAAGGTTCTGAATTTTTCGTCTCCAATTGCCATCCATAAAGCAAAACCACCAAGGGAAAACCCGAGTAAGTTGGGGACATAATTAAGTACGGATTCCCACCAACCATGGGTGGTCCAGTGTGGCCAAAGCAAAATATTTAGTACAACGGCTGATAAAAAATAATATGATTTTAGGAGTGCTTTGAAGCCTCCATAATTGCGCCAATAACGAGTTAGTATATTTAAGGACTGGCTATCATCTTTTGATTGGCTCACTGGTTCTCTCGAATTATCTGAAAAAATCTACAACGGTTTCTGCAAGCCTTCTAAATGCATCCATAGAAGTAGTGTTTTTATCATCATATATATCAGAAGCTAAAAATGGTACTTGCTTGGTATCAATTGTAACACTATGGTCGTGCTCATCCCTACCACTCACTTTAGCATGCCCGTATTTAGCTGCAATCTGAATATTTTCTTTCAATGATTCATCAACGTTTAGAGAAGTGTCTGGCACGGCAGTGTAATTTTGCTCTATTTTTTGGGCATTTTGAGCATTCATTTTTTCTAAGAATTTTTGCTCAGTGTTCTTTAACGCGTTCGGCCTAGTGATAACAAGTTCAAGCTTTCTTTTTTTCGGTAACTTTATTATGTCTTCTACAACACTCTCCGTTGGCATGTGCGTGACATTGATTGGCCCGTACACCTCAAAGAGAGATGGGTGATTCAATAGTTTGTTAAAAAAAATGGTTGCTAATTTTGGCGTTAATCTTTTCTGGTTCTCATATGCTGAATAAACAATTAAATGTAACTCAGGGAAAAGCATAAAGGTGAATCTAATTGAATTAGGTCTAAGGTGCTCTATTTCTCTCGTTTTTTCTTTTTCCTTATCAGTTGCGTGTTGCTTTGTTTCTTTGTTGAACCACTCTGAATCTTTATCAAAATTTATATATTTATATATATCACCATAGATTGGCTTGATTTGATCTTCGCTGAACTGTAGTTGATGAACATCAGTTAACTCAGCCCAACTAGTTCCCATAAGGTGTATGGGCTTATCTAACTTTCGTGCACTCCTTATTAATTCAACATACTTTTCAGGACTATGGGGGTGCATAGTAATATTAATAACGCCAACCTCGACCTTTTTTTTCATAAAATAACCGTGAATTTATAGTTAACTAAATGATAAATTTACATGATTTATTTAATTACAGTCAATTCAAATAGGAATTTATTATTGTTTAAGTTGATCGATCGCAAAAGCCTGTTTAGTCTATTAAATTGTTCTAACTACCTTATATGTAAAACCTTTTACGCCTAATTTTCTTTTTCTCCCCCGCTATTCTGAGCTCATTGATTCTTAATGAGTGAACATGATGGCAAGCAAACAAAATACTTCTTTTAATTGGTTTGAGATTTTTCGTACAGGTACGCACACCGATTCAAGCGGCAATACACAGGAATTTACAGCTGCTGATCTAGATACTGTTGTTAAAAATTTCTCACCTCAAAAAAGTCCATTGGTGGTTGGTCACCCTAAAACCGATGACCCAGCGTGGGGCTGGGCCAGTGCGCTCAAAGTAGAAGGCGATAAGCTATTCGCGCAAGCAGAAGAAGTAGATCAGGATTTTGCGAATGCGGTTGAAAACAAGCGATACCCAAACCGCTCTGTTCGCCTCACAAAGGGTGAAGACGGTTATGAGCTTGCGCATATTGGCTTTTTAGGTGGTAAAGCCCCTGCATTAGATGGCATGAAATGGCAATTTAGCCAAGAGCAAAGCGGTATAGAGTGCGTGATATTAGAGTTTGCTGCCAGTGAACGCATCGAGCGAATGACCATTGATACAACAAAGGCCGTTGTCCACCTCGTTAAGAATCTTAAAACCTTTTTTACTGACCGCTTTGGTGCTGAACATGCAGATAAGGTGTTTTCTGAATGGGAAGCCGAATATCTGCAAGAGCAAGTCACGCTTGCTGAGCACGAACAGCGTCAAGAACTCGCTGCAAACCCTGAATTCGCAGCCCCTTCAAATAACTTAGAGGAACTAGAAGTGAGTGACAAAACTAAAAACGAACCCACCGACACCGAGAAAGCATTGCAGGCCAAACTGGACGCGGCGAACAAGCGTAACGCTGAACATGAATTCAACCAACGTAAGTTTGATGCGCAAACGTTTATTGATACCAAGGTCAATGGTGGCAACGCCCCGCGTATCACCAAAACAGACGGTTTGGCCGAGTTCATGGCCCACCTTGAAACAGGTGCAGCAAGCACGTTTGAATTTGCTGCAAGTGATGGCAACCAAACCTCTTCGGCCAACCCCGCAGAGTTCTTTAAAACCTTGCTGCTTTCATTGCCCGAGCAAAGTGGGCTTACCAAAGAATTCAGCCGCAAAGACGACAACGACGAAACCGAGATTGATAACTCAGCTGATGCACTGGCTCAAAGAGCTGTGGAGTATCAAAGTGCGCAAGCGAATAAGGGCGTGACAATCAGCCTAAGTACAGCCATGGACCACGTTACGCAGGAGTCAAACTAATGGCCATACCAGGATTAATTAGAAACTTTGAGTCTGACACCCCATTGCCTGCAAACCGTTTTGTCGCGGCTGATATTGGCGACTTTATGGCAACCAATGCAACAGGCATACAAAGCCCCATTTTAGGTGTTACTGAGCAAGGCACAGACAAAAAGTTGCGCGTTGATGTGGTCATGACACAGCTTGCACCCATAGAGCTAGGTGGCGACTTTGCGGGCGGTGAATACGCTGTGAGCGATAGCGAAGGCCGCGCAATACCCTTAGACCCAGCCGCTCATACAGAAGATACCGAAATCCACGTAGCTGGCAAGGTACTCGAAAAAGGCGACGCGGGCACCATTGTCGATATTCATATCGCCCCATTTGTGATCATTAAATAAGGAGCATTGCCATGAGTGATGGTATGCCATTTACCCCCGACGTGCAGCAAACTGCGATAGCAATTGCCTATACCAATCGTCAGTTAATAGCCGATAGGTTACTACCCTACGCATCTGTGAACAGACGCGAATACAAATGGGGTGAGTACAATCTAGCGGATAAGTTCACGGTCCCAGATACCAAGATTGGCCGTAAGTCAGAGCCAAACCAAGTTGAGTTTGGTTATGACGACAGAACCGGCTCTGTGACTGATTATGGTTTATCTGATGTTGTACCAAACGACGATATCACCAACGCGCCACCAAACCACAGCCCGTTGAATGTGGCAACCGAAAACATTACGGACTTGGTATTGCTTGGGCGAGAAATACGCGTCGCTAAAAAGTTCTCTGATCCCAATAACTTTGGTATTCACAAAAAGCTTGGCACGGCAGGCCTAAAAAAGCTAGATGACCCTGAGCTGGATATATTGCGTTGGTTCCTCAACTTACTCGATGAGCCATTAATGCGCCCAAATTGCATGACCATGTCATTTAAAGTGGCAACCGCACTTAGGACCAACAAAAAGCTACTGAAAGGCTATAACGGCACGACTGGAGACGAAGGCCTAGTGCCCTGGGCCTACATAAAAGAAGCGCTTGAAATAGAGCATATCAATATTGGCCAAGCACGGTTAAACATTGCTAAAAAAGGCAAAGCACCAGTCTTTGAGCGTGCATGGGGCGACAACCTTGCGCTTACCTACCATGACCCACTGGCCAGTTTTGAAAACAAACGTATGACCTTTGGACTCACTGCCCGTTACAAGAACCGTGAATCAGGTAGCAAGCCGGTATCTGCGGGTTTACGTGGCGGTACCAAGGTCATTGTAGGTGAATCAGTCGAAGAGCAAATCATTGCCAAAGGGTGTGGTGTGCTACTAACCGATGTACTGACAGCTTAACCACTTAGCCATTAACTCCCTGTGGGGCTTCGGCCCCTTTACCTTAAGGACAACACGATGTTTGTAAATGCACAGCACACAATCAGTACAATTGGGTTAAGTCGCTTGTTGGAGTTTGCTAATGGCACATTTGCCCTTGCGTATGATGCCCAGCAAATCACTGAAGATGATTTAAATAAAGCCTTGTTGGCCACACCAGAAACAGACATTCAAACCACCCTTTTAAATTGGTTTAACACCGCCTCTACCAATGTGAATAACACGATAGCGGGTTACGTGGCAAAGCTTGAACTCACACAGGCTGAAGTGGATGCCTCTCCCTTATTGGGTTTAGCCGCTGACTTAATGCGTTATGAGCTATGTAACAACGATGCCGACGAAGGGCTTATGACCAGGCGTAAAAACGCCATGTTAGAACTTGGTAAAATTGAGGCGGGGACCATTCAAATTAAAGCGCCCTCGCCTATGGCGTCTGGGCCTATTCAAACCAAGCCTTTAGCGAGCAATTTTGATTGGCAAAGGTACTAAGTCATGGCAGGCGTATTCATTGATATCTCGGGCGATGCGTTAGAGAAGTTGCAAGTGCTCAATCGTAAAAGCCAAGTCCCTGAAGATGTATTGGATGACATAGGCGCATTTTTAGATATGGACGTGACCACCCGCTTTTTAAACGAACTGGCACCAGATGGCACCCGCTGGGAACAATCCGAAGCTGCAAAAGCGCGCAAAGGATTAACGCTCACCGACCAACGTAACTTAGCTGGCTCTGTCACACACAAGGTTGAAGGCGATGAATTGATACATGGCTTGGGTGAGAAGTACGCTGCCATACATCACTTTGGTGGCAAAACAGGCCGTGGCCATGCTATTACGCTCCCTGCTCAACCAATCATTGGCATCGAGCAATATCAAGCCGGAGCCATTGTTGAAACGCTTACCGACTGGCTGGTTTAAACGGAGCTTAAAGCATGTTTAATTTTGATTTAAACCACATTGAAAAGGCTTTAAATAACGCGCGCATTGCCAAGGTGGGTTTTGCACAAGACTTTAATCAGGCGCGCAGTAAATCAGTGCACGCACCTTTGCTGTATGTATTGCCGCTGGATGAAGACTATCAGCCAACCAACAGTATTACAGGCCAAGACGAATACGCCGTAACGGAGCTATTTGCCGTGATGATTGTTATTCCTTGCCACAGCGCAAATAGAAAAACCGACCAACAAATTGAAACACTCCGCGAGCGAGTCAAAACGGCCCTCGCAGGCCTTACTTTTGCGCCCTATGAGCCCATTAAGCTGCATCGCGGTCGCATGGTGGAGCTCAACGTCCAAACCAACAACCTCATTTACCAGTGCCAGTTTTCAGTGAGTGGGCACATCACCATCAACACCAAGGAACCAACATGAAAGCCAACAAAGAAACAGACCTGCCACCCAAATCGAGCAGCCCAACGGAGATTGCACAGCAAGTACAACAGGCCCTTAAACAAAGCGGCAATCGCAGTAATGCCGCTGGTGCTTTTGTACTCGATGGCGACACGATTAAACCAGGAGCAAGCAAATGAGCTGGCGATTTAAAGACAGGCTAATTATGGCCGACTCTCTCGGGACCACCCTTACAGGCAACCATGCGATATATGCCAGTGAGGTTGAATTCAACATTGAAGCCGAAACCGAAAAAGACGAAATTGAGCGTGCTCACTCTGGCGCAAGCCTTGAGATTATCTATGGCGAGCACGTGACGCTGAACTTTAAAACACCGCTGGCCATGAGTGGCAGCGCAGGCTCGGCCCCGGCGATTGCGCCTTTGCTGTTAGCATGCGGCATGGTGCAAGTCTCTAGCGCGAACGCAGTCACATTCACAAAAGGTGCGGCTACTAAAGCAACCTGCCTTATGCGCTTTGGCCAAAACACCCATCAAATTACTGAGATGCTTGGCACCTTCAGCATTAACTTGGAAAAAGGCCAGCCTATGGTTAATTGGCAATTTAAAGGGTTGTTTAGTGCGCCGATACAATCTAGCGGCCCGCCAACGGTTGATTGGTCTCGCTGGAAAAAGCCTTCAACGCTGGGTGTAAACAATAGCAGTGCATTTAAGTTAAATGGTCTATCACGCACATTGCACAAGCTCACCGTTGATGTAGGTAATAATGTGGTGTTTGACCGGGCAATCAATCATGAAGAAATCCTCATCACCGGTCATGAATCCACGGCGAACATAACTGTTACCAGTGACTCTTTGTCTATCTTCAACCCGTTTGAATTGGCTGGCAGCATTCAGCCTTTTGAGTTTAACCACGGGCAAGGTGCTGGCAATAAAGTGACGCTGTTAGGACGCTTTCAAATGCCCACACCCAAGTATGCAAGCTTAGAAAGCGAGCTCACAGGCTACGAACTGGACGGAAAGCTGGTGCCTTCAGACAGTGGCTTTGATGAATTAACCTTAGTATTTGAGTGATCCAAATGAAATTAAAAAAATTAGCGAAGTTAAAAGACGCCACCATCCATGCGCCCATTCATTTTGAATATGGTGGTGTGGAATTTAAGTTCAATGCACACATTAAATTGGTGCCTGAAAACGACATTGAAACGCTCACCAACCCGCAAAGCACAACGGATAAAGCCATCGTTGAGCAACTCCTGATTGGGTGGGATGGCTTTATTGATGAAGGCAAAGACATCACCTTTTCAAAAGACGTGTTAGATGAAATGCTGTGTTTTGGCGGCATTACTGGGCGGTTGTCTGCCGAGTGTATTAATGCGCAGTATCGAGTACAGGAAAAAAACTAATCGACGTTGCTAGGTGGTTTTTGGGCGACCTAGCAACACATAGCAAACATTTAGACGATGATTTAGCCCATTTCGGTGCACCGGTTGAGGTTGAAAAAAGCAAAGCAGATTTATACGTACTCCCACAAAACTGGGCAGCGGTTAAGGCGCTTTCAACTGCCAATACCCAATGGCAATACTGCAAAGACGGCATCGAGCTCGCCCTTGATTATGCCAGGGCTGAAATTGCTTGGCGCTATAGCGACATTGCCCTTACCCCCACTGATTTTGACAAGCTCCAATTCTTAGAGCGCACTGTAATAGGACTACTAAGGCGGCCCGATGAAAAACCAACTGAACCTAGCGCTTCGCTTAAAGTATGACGGCAAAGCCGTAACCATAGGCACCAACAAAAACGTCCAGGACTTAAACCGCCTGCCTCATGCAATTCAAAATCAGGTGGCTGCGAATCAGCGCTTAGGCGTAAGCCAAACAAAAGTGATGCAGCAACAAACCGCCATGGGTAGACAACTTGGCCTATTACAATCAGGGTATGAGTTATTGGGAGTGACCCTCGCAGGTGTTGCATCCATTGGCACTGCCGCCATGTTTATTCGCGATACAGGCGCAGCACAGCAATTAGATACACGCCTGCAAGGGTTAACGGATTCTACGCGTGAATACCAACAAGTACAAAACTATCTATTTGAAACCGCAGACAGGCTCAATACGCAATACACCACCCTCGCTGATTCCTACTCAAAAATCCTCAACTTGCAACAAGCCGGCATTGTGACCCAAACACAAGGTAAAGCAATTCTCGAAGGTATGGCCAATGCCGCCGCTAAAACAGGCGCAAGCAATGTGCAGCTGGAGCAATCTTTGTTTGGTATGACCCAAGGTATGACAGCAGGCGTGCTAAGAGCCGAAGAACTCAACCAAGTCACGGAACCTTTACCCGGGCTTTTACAAAAGCTTGATAAAGCAGCGGGCGTGGCTGCAGGTGGTTTTAGGCAATTGGTCAACGATGGCCGTATTACCAGCCAAATGTTTAAACGCTATTTAATTAAAGCACTCAATGAGTATGCAGGCGCAGCTGAGGCGACTGAAGGCAAAATAAACGCCTCGTTTGCTGAAATGAGCAACGAGTATCAGCGTCTTATTCGTGAGTATGAAAAGCCAGTTAGCTTTGCAGTGGTTGAAGTGGCCAATGCTGTGACCGCTGGCATGCGAGAACTAAGAGAAAACAAAGAACTGGTTGAAGGGTTAACTACCTCGGCAACGGCTTTGGCTATTGTTATGGGTGGTAAATTGGCAGGGAACATAGCAAAAACGACCACCATAATGGGGTCGAAAGTCATTGCGTCACACAAAGCAGCGCAAGCCAACCTACAGCTTGTGGCTGCCAATCAACAATTGGCTGCAACAGAGCACGCGAAAGCAATACAAGAGCGCGACGCTGCAAGGCGGCAAGTACAACTTGCGAGTAATATGCACGTAAGAAAAATGGCCACGCAAAGCCTCGCAGCGGCAAATACGCGTGCGACGGCAACACAAGCCGCATTAACAACCGCAACCAATGCTTATACGGCAGCGGCTGCGAGAGCCTCAATTGCCAGTAGAGCATTAGGCAGTGTATTGCGCCTCATGGGTGGCCCTGTTGGTTTGGCCGTGACCGCTGGTTTAGCCATTGCCTATTTTGCTACTCAAGGTGATAAAGCCAGTACCAGCTCAAAAAGACTTGAAACACACCTCTATGACTTAGGTGACGCCTTTAACTCAGTGAGTAATATCAGCGCTAAAGCACAAATTGCCTCGGCTTCAAAACAAACCATCAACTACACAAACAACATTGAAAACGCATACAAACGCATTAAACAGCTGCGCCAGCAAATGAATAATGCGGGCAGTGACCGCGCTAAGTTCACCTATCAAAACCAAATTGCAGGCATTGAGCGTTACATCAACGAGCAAACAAAACTCCGCGCCGAATCTATGAAAACCGCAGCGCAAGCCGCAAACCTACAACAAAACCTAAAGGCGCTGGACTGGAAGCAAATAGCAGATAACGCCAAACAAGCGACAAACGCTCTGCCCCAAAACATTCAGCAGCTGCAGCTTTCACTATTGGGTGAAGAAGCCAGGCTCAAAGCCAGCTATAAAAAACGCAAAGAAATGGTCATGCAAGCGCGCGAAAACGACTTGGGTAACAAAGCCAAATACGATGCCATTTTAAAGCAACTCGATACTAAACTGGATGCTGACCAACAAGCCCTAATCAAAAAGCGTGAAGCCGAAAAAACGCGCATCCAAAACCAAGCAGAAGAAAAACGCCGCAATGATTTACGCAAAGAACTAGAAGACCGCATCGCGCAAATCAAAGGCTTCAGTAACCGCGAAGCCCTCGCCGCTTATGATAGCCAAATACGCGTAGAAGAAGCCAAACAACAAGCGCGCATCGATGCCAAACGCAGGAGCATGCTTGGTCTTGCTGCAAATGATGAAGTCGGTGAAATCAAATACAACGCCGACAATCAAATTCGAAACCTAGAACGCCAACAAGAACTAAACGCAGCCAGGGGTTTTTATAGTCAACGAGAAGCAGATGAATACGCCCATCAAGAACGGCTCATGCAGGCGCGCACCCATAATACCGGTGCGATGCAACAACACTTAATGCAGTTTGCAAACTGGGAGACAAAAAACGCGCGGGAGAAAACCTCAGCAGTAGTCGGCCTTGGTGCAGCAGGTTTTAAAGCCATGGCAGGACAAAGTAAAACCGCGTTTAAACTCTACAAAGCCTTTGCTATCACTCAAGCCCTAATCAAAACCTATGAATCGGCAACTGGTTCATTTGCCGCATTGGCCCCTATTCCAATCGTCGGTCCCGCCCTTGGTGCTGCCGCTGCAGCTGCGGCCATTGCCATGGGTATGCAACAAGTTCGGATGATTAAATCACAACAACCCGCTGGTATCGCGCACGGCGGCCTAGACTACGTGCCAAACGAAAGCACCTACATCCTGCAACGCGGTGAACGTGTCCTTTCACCTAAACAAAACGTCGAAATCAGCCATATGGCAAGACACTACAATGCAGGTAACCGCCAAACCGCTGGCCAAAATGTAGTGTTTAATATTACCAATCAGATCACAGTAGAAGGTGCGGCAAATGCCGAGCAAGGCAATGTGATTGGTGCAAACATTGCTCGGCAGATTGAAGCTGTTGTTGTTGAGAGTGTGAACTCTCGTGGGGCTGTGTTTAGGGCGATTAGGAGTGTTGGTTAGCTAACACATTCTCTTCCGTTTTTACAAAAGCCAAGAATTGGCAAATTTTTGGATTTCATCGTTGATTCTGTCAATTTTATCAGTTTCTTGTAAAAACAGTTTATCTCCGCCATTTTCTAAAAAGTGACTAGCTGTGTCATACCCAAATACCACTTGGCTGTACATTTTAACCAAAGATCTCTGTGCTTGTTCTAGTGTCGTCCTGTCCTCTTTAGCGACTTCATCATTGAAATGCTGAACATGGTTATAAATAGTTATTATTGACTTCCTTTCATTCTCAGACAGGTATGGCGCAACTTCTGGGTAACACTTTTCAAAGATATGAGTGCTTATCTTTCCAGGAACCGAAAAGCCAATGTGAAATCTAGTTAATTCCGAAGCAACTTGTTTTATCCTTTCAGCTTTTTCACTAAAGTCTGATTGGATACTTTTAATTTCCGACTTCAAAGCTTTTTTTTGCCTACTTATTTGCCATTTGTATTTTATAAAGTCAGTCGTTTGACCAATGACAAATCCGGTAAACAATGTCGTTATTGCGATTTCAAATTTAGTCATTTGAGCCCCTTATTAATAGTTTCGATGGGATTATTAGCAACCGGTTGGATTGCCAAGAGAACACAACGTATTATCTGGTCCAGTACCAAAAACTGAATTGATAATAAAGCCAATAACAATTGCACCTATCGTCACACAGAGTGAGAATTTTAAGGCTGAAATAAACAACTTAGCGCCAACGTTCCTATATTCAATGCAAATAATCGACAAGAAAGAACAGCAAAACGTAATTGGCACTCCTAGTTTTGGCTCCCAAACAGTAAGCATTGTTACGAAAAATATGAATATTATTTTCCAGTATACAGCTAAAAATAGGAGTGTCATCAACCCCACCAAAGAGAATAAAACTCCAAATATCAAATCCACCAAAGTCCCCCTTAACGACTAAGGCTTAAACTATTTTTAATAACTCACATAACAAGGCGATCGCACATATATGGGGCGCTCTCACTTTTCTGGGATCATTATTAAGGCTGCTATAAGCTCGTCCCTTGCCGCTTGACCAAATAAGTGTGTACTGGCAATAAGTTTGTTTATTGCGGGCCCATTCTCTTTAAGGTTTTTCTGAATACGCTCTTTAGCAGCCCAGGCATTTCTTGATCTTTCAAATACTTCTTCCCACCAATCATGACCATGTTTCTTTTTTACAAGTATTTTTATGGTGTTTCTTCTTCGGTGGTCACTATTTGAAGCAAGTATGCTAGCCCAAATCATCTTTTTTTGGAGGTCGTTGGGAATGAAATTTTGAATAACTAAACTTTTTATAACATTCGGGTGAACATATAATTCATTCGATGCTACCAGTCTCTTTATCCACAATGGCTCGGCTAGTTTGAATACATCTTTTCGCAACCCCCGATACGTACGAGGAATGTGCCTTATCCATAATTCTGGTTCATTTATTTTAGAGAGACTAATAGCTAATTCATTAATATCCATATTTAACCTGTATGTCGTAATCCAACACTGACTATATAATTTAGACATCCTATTTTATTAGAATCTTGAGAGTTGATAAAAATTACCGAAAACCAGAGTCCCACCTGACGAAGTATTTAAAAAATGGGTCTACGAAAGCATAAGCTTCATTATAGGTCGTCTCAATTACCCTTTTCTCTTTTAAAGATGCTATAACTTCTACAATAATAGTTTCCGTCAAGCTGGTCCTACTCAATACGAAACCAATATTGAAGGTTGTTTTGTGTGCCTTAGCAGCTTCTCTCAAAACTACGGCCTCATTGATCGACATTTCATTTAGTAGGCGCCGAAATTCTTGACCCCGAATATTTTCAATTATAAATTGTCTGGCTTTATCAACATCATCTACATCAATAACATCATTATCATCAACTCTAAAAGAGTGATATCCCAACAGTTGAACAGGTTGAGGGAAGTTGCGAGATGTATCTGCAATAGCTGATATAGCATTTTTGTTTATTTCTGCTTCAGTATTGTCAAGTGTTATATTAAGTAATTCGGTAATATCGTCGTGATTCATTGGTTCTAGCGGGCATGCTTCAAAAAAGTCTCATCGACGATTTGTGCTCACTAATTAGCCTTGTCGCAATACCAACTACTCCAGCAACTAAAAAGCACACGTCACAAATTCCATCTTGACGTAGCTTTTCAATTGTTGCTTTTAAGAATGGAGCAATTTGCACCCTATCTTCGAGTACATCAACTTCATCGATTAACATGCAAAGTCCATTGAAGCAATTTTGAAGAGCTTCATTTCTTATTGTTTTTAAATCTGAAGCAAACTGTGATGATAGATCACTATAAGTCAAAGGTTCTTTTGCCGTTTGTCGCTTATATTTTAGAAACTTTAAACTCAATTGCCATTCGCTAGTCTTGCTCTTAACTGCTTCATCTTTACCAAGAGAGCTAACCAACCCATTTACAAGAGAGGATGCTATCTCTTCTATTTCATTACTACTTAAACACCGATGGTCTGATGTTAAATACTTAAATTTAAATCCATCTGTTTCTATATTAAGTTTATTAAGTAGCAAGGGGTTTCCTTTGAGTACATTTAGAAGCTGGATTGATAACGAACTTTTGCCAACTCCTCTATGACCGCTAACCAACACATTTTTTCCGTTATATAGTGAATCAACAGCATTCGCCACAGATTCACTTCTTCCAGCGAACTTGTGAGGATCGTAAACAGGATCTTGAGGCGTAAATGGATTTTTCTTTAACCTACGAGATTGTTTCTCCGTTGAGAAGTTTATAAATTCATGTGGTTTAATTCTTAGAGCCAAAAGTCCTCTATCATTTGAGCTACTTTTAAATTCTACATTTTGACCCTGTTTTAGTGTGGAACGATAGCCATTGGGGACTTCTGACTTGTGGAAAAAATAATCATGGCCATCATCGCCACAAATGAATCCATAGCCTTTATCTTGTTTGTATTTTACGACTTTTCCCTTCACACAGATATCTCCTGACAATGGTAGATTAGCTACTAAGTGCCTATAAGTCCGTTAAGTTGATTGAGTAAGTTCTAAATTAGTAGAGAAATTATTTATTAACAAGGTATTTGCTAAACTTACTGTGTTGTAAAACATTTTCCACCTAAATTACCGCTCCTAATTTTTTAAACTCGCTCACACAGTAAAGCAAAGAGCGATAAAAAATGGAGCATATTCCCCTACCTAAGCCCCCAAAACGTTGTGTTTTTCGGCTGATTCCCAATAGTCACTTGCATGTGAGTAAAACCAATAATGCGACAGAGGTGTACGACCTCGAAGGTGCCTATTGGGAGTTTGAGATTGAGCTTGCCAATGTATCTGAGTCTGATGCCTTGGCTCTAGATGCGTTCTTGGCCAAGTGTCGTGGTTCGGTTGGCAAGTTCTTGTGTTATGACTATCGGTTTCTACAGGATGAGTTAGACAGTTTTGCCCGTGTGGTTGAGCCTTATCAAGATGGCAATGTGTTGAACGTGTCTGGTTTGCCTGTGAACGGTGTGTATGCCAAAGCCGGTAATCGTATTCAGATTGGTGTGGGTGAAAACGCGGAGCTTAAAGTGCTGACGGCAGATGCTGTCGTGGATAGTCATGGCGCGTGCACGCTTGAGTTTGAATCGCCTATGCGTCAAATCCCAGCCAGTAATACTCCTGTGTATTTTAAGCGCCCTGCTGGCGTGTTTCGCTTATTGGATAACAAGCAAGGATTGGCAGAAGCCCAGGTTAAAAACGGCTTTGTGACGGCTTGGAAAATCAAAGGTCGGGAGGCGTTTTAATGGAAGCGTTAAATCGAGCTTTGGTGGCCGAGCTTGCCCAGTGTCGCCCCCGTTACTTTGTGCGCTTGGCATTTAAAAGTGGCGATGTGTTATTGCATACCGGTGTTGGTGAGCGGCGCTTTTTGGGTCGCACTTGGTTTGGCCTGGGCATGCTTGGGCGCATTGGGGAGATTCCTGCCAATGATAAAAACGATGCGGCCCGTATTCGTTTGTCTTTGCACACCCAAAGTGACGCGATTCTGGGCGAAGTGGCCGAAAACGATCCCATTGGTGCGGGTGTTGAAATCTATTTGGTCACGGTCGATAAGCACTATCGAGTCAATCAATCCCAGCTCTTAGAAAGTGGCTATATCGTGGCCTGTGATGTAGAGCGTGGCCAAGTGAGTAAAGTGATGTTATCTGTGGCGGGCGAGTCTGAGCGCTGGAAGCAATCTCGGGTTCATCAGCGTTGGAATCACGCCACACAAACCGCCCTATATCCTGACGATAAGTTCTTTAGCGAACACAGTGAGGCAACCAGTACGGTATTACCCGATACCCAACCTGGTTCCCCAGTGGGAGGCCGTGATGGTGTCCACTTGCCCTAAATCTCGTACACAGAGTGCTCGCCCCCTTGCCTTGCAGCGTTACTTGGATGCATGCGAAGACAAAGTATTTAATTGGGGTACATTTGATTGCTGCTTGTTTGTGGCCGATTGGTTGAATGTGGTTAATGGCGTCGATGTGGCCGCAGATTTTCGTGGGCGGTATAAAACCGCGATTGGCGCAAAGCGTCGGTTAACACGCTTAGGCTTTTCTGATATTCAAAGTGTGTTTAAACACCATTTAAAGCCCATTGAAATAGCCTATGCCCAGCGTGGTGACATTGCCTTGGTTGAATTTGAAGGTGAGTTGGTTGGCGGCATTGTGTGTATGAACATCGTGTACTGCGTTACCAACATTGGCTTAAGCGTGCTGGAAATGAGCGCGGTCAGTTCTTGTTATTCTCAGGTGTTACCTGATTTGGGCGGTGCGCATGGGTAAAGTTGCAGACATTGCCAATGAGTTGGCGGACCCGATTTTTGGTTTAGGCGAAAAGATTTGGGATGAAACTGTGGGCGCGCTGTGGGATAGCTTATCGCCCGATGTGCCAGAAACCGACTATGCCACCCTTGCTAAGGGACTACAAAAAGGCATTGACCAGCCACGGCGTATCACCTTTGGGCGCGACCGTGTGGGCGGTGTGATTGCCCATCAAGCTACCGTGGAGCGTGACGAAAAGAAATGGGTGCAGCTCATTGTGTTAATCAATGGTGCGCCCATTGATGCGCTGGAAGAAGTCTACATTGCCAACAAGCCGCTTTCTGACTATCCCGAGGACAGTTGGGACTATGCCCTCTCTGATGGTAATCACACGTCAGCAAATCCGTTGGCGGTGTCTAAAATGGCAGGCTGGACACAAGCACACGTGGGCTTTGCGCAAGCCCATGTGTTTATTGAGCTTGAAAACAACCGTGAAGTATTCCCTGATGGGATATCAGACTGTGAGTTTTTAATACGCGGTGCGCGTATTTGGGACCCGCGCGACAGCCAGCAAAACCCCGATGATTCTGCCACTTGGGTATGGTCTCAAAATGCGGTGCTCTGCGCCTTGCACTACATTCGTTTTTATGGGGCCCATGAAGTGCCTTATCATCGCATTCCGCTCAATTGGTGGATAGCGGCAGCCAATGTGTGCGACGAACATGCCCTATATCAAGATGCGGATGGGGTGGATAGGTATGAGCCGCGCTACACCTGCAACGGCACCTTTCGCTTTACCAGCAAGCCCATTGAGATTTTAAATCAGCTAGAGCGCTGCTTTGCAGGGAAAATTTTTCGCCAGATGGGCCAATGGTTTGTGCGCGTCGGTGCCTGGTATGGCAATCCCACCTATACGATTAACCAATCTGATGTGATGGGCAACGTTAAAATCAAATGGCATGCAGACTTGCGTGATAGAGCCAATATGGTGCGTACCACCTTTACCGACCCCAACCAGCATTATGAGCGCACCGATGCCCCGCCAATACGGGCAGAAGGCTACATTGCAAAAGACAATCAATTGCTTGAAACGACGATTTCTTTGCCCTTTGTTAGAAGTGCCACGACCGCCCAGCGTTTGGCCAAAATCCACTTAGAGCAAACGAGACTGGGTTCCATCGAGCTGCCACTGAAGCACAAGGCCTTGCAAGCGGCTGTGGGTCGCACTGTGTATGTGGATTTACCCAAAGAGCACATCACTAAAAAGGTGTATCGCGTGGTGGGTCGAAAGTTTCGTTTAGATGGTGGTATTACCCTCACCTGTATTGAAGACAGCCCACTGCTTTGGGCCGATGATTTAATCCCTGGGGCGTCAGATATCACGCCAAACAGTGATTATGTGACAGGGCCACCCTCGCCCATTATGGATGTACAAGTCATCGTGGATATGGACGGCAATGGCATTGTGAAGTGGACCCACCCAACCCCGTTGGCCGTGCACGAATACGATGTGGAGTACTATCAAAATAGCATGCGTATTTACCATGAGAAAGTAACCTATACGCAGGCGGTTATCCCAAAGCTCGCCCTTGGCACCTACACCGCCAAAGTGTATGCCAGGAACATTTTTGGTCAGCGCTCCAAGTCTGTGGCCATTCAATTTAGCGTCTCCGCGCCAGTTAAACCCGCACTCTCTGCTGTGGCGGACTATAACCAAATTACCCTCACCGCAACTTTGCCTGCAATGGGAATTGGTACCCAGTTCGAATGGCAGTTTTTAGGCTCAAATGATGTGCCCGAGCAAAGTCCCGCTGTGTTTACGCAAATCTACACCCGCATTGGCTTACAGCCTTTGACTGAGTATCACTTCCAATGTCGCGCTGTGAATCACTTAGGCCACAGTGATTGGGTGCAGATAGTTGCCGCCACAACCGAGGTGGATTTAACAGAATTTATTAACGACATGCCACTGGCGAAGCTCAGCCAAGAAGCGCAGGACTTAATAAACGACTTAAACACCCAGGTGGATAGATTGCGCCCTGAAACCGAGAACAACTTACCCTCGCTTGTTACTAGAAACATTGCACAAATACAAGGTTTGGAAGAGGTTACCAAAGTCTTGGATGACGCCATTGCTGAGGGTATTCCGGCGCAAATAGCGCTGAATAAAGTCAAATTGGATGAAACCGCGTTGGCGGTGACTGACATGCAAAAAAGCGTGTTTGATGTGACGGCAGGCTATACAAACTTTAGGAATGAGTATGAGCGCAGGACGTTAAACAATGAGCGTTTGATAGATGCGGCGGTGTTTGTGGATGCAGAGTCTGGCACCATTGTAAATCGGGCGTTTTCATATACCGACACGCAATTTAGTGAAGCGGTGTCTTTGGTAGATGGCGCTCATGCGCGCATTAATTTTGAGTCTCGTAGGATAAAACAAGCAGAGGATAAATTGATTGATGCCAGTGCGCAAATCGCGCTGCAGGCAGGCCAGATTTTACAGCGCGCCACTTTCAGTGAAGTGAATGCCCAAATTGCCGGTGCCATGGCTGCGCTCACGCCTGCCTACAGCTGGCAGTTTAACAGCGGCAGTGAGGGCTTTGCAGGCTTTGAAAGTCACCATGCGCTGGGGTATTTGGTGTGTAAAAGTACGCTCTTTAGCCCCGCCATCTCGCTGGATACCATCGACAACCCCATGTTTAGGCTGCGCGTACGCAAACACCAAAACAGCACCTGGCTTGGCCGCATTCAATTTCAAGGTGGCGCATTGTTTTTGCCCGAGCCGACAAGTTTTGATTGGGAAGTCGTCCAAATTGAGGCAACCGGCACGGCGGGATATAGCGGCTTGCTCACTTGGCTGCAGTTTGAGCTGGGCGCGTGTGACATCGACTTTATTGAAATCGGCAAACGCGGGGCCAATGATTTAGCCCTCAAAGACATCACCAGTCGCACCACCACCATTGAACACGAGCTCGACGCAGGCACAGGACGGATGGCGCACTATGCCACCACGGCGTGGGTATCAAGTTTAGGCTATCAGACTCAAAGCAACGTCCAAACGCTTATTGATTCGTTTAACACCCAATACAGTATCAGCGCCGTCCTACAGGAACTCAGTGACAATGACATCATCGTCAAAGCCAATGCGGCGCAAACTTGGATTGATGGCGCAAACGCCACCATTCGAAATCAGGTTATCAGTTATCTCAATGAAGAAGACGGGGTGAACCAAAAGCTGGCCATGGCTGAGCAACACATTGATGCACTGGCTGGGGAAATACAGCAATCGGTCACGCAAATCCAAGGTATTCAGCTTGATTTAGCCGACAAAGATTTAAACCAGGTATTAGAGGCCTACAACCAGCTTTTACGCGACAACGCTTTGGCTGAGCACTCCATCACCCTCGCCCATGCAGAAGATAAACTCTCTGCGATAACAGATGACGTCAGTGCGCTCTCGTCTCAATCCACCCAGCTCATCGCGCTGCACAACCAAAGCGCGGCTAGTATTGATATTCTCGGTAAGGCTTTTGCCAATGCGCGCCAAGCAAGCAGCGAGCGCACTGAAACACTGCGTGCTGAAATTACCCATGAAAGCCAAAAAGCCATTGCAGAGGCCAAAGGCTTTACCCGCGCTCTGGTGGGGTATTGTGTAGACAGTGAAGGTAATCGAACTATTGAGCAAGATGCGGTTGCATGCGAACTGGCAGGTCATACTTGGGTAGACGGCCCTGTGGTTGAGCGCTCTATGAGTTTAGCTTCGTTACTGGTCGACAGTCGAGGCTATCAAACCGCCAGCCAAGTAAGCCAGGCGATTAGCACCTTTGATGCAGTCTATGGTGTTACCGCCGCCCTTCAGTCCTTTTATGACAACGGCACACTGGAAAAGGCCAACGCCGCCGAGCGCTTTATTGCCGGTGCTGCCGGTTACATCAAAGACCAAATCACGGTATTCAATGCCCAAGAAGATGGCGTGGATGAGCAGTTTACCAATGTGTCGAGCACACTCGATGCCATTCAAGGTGAGATTAATCAGAGTATTGTGCAAGTCCAAGGGCTACAACTTGGGGCCCAAGCAAAGAGCTTAGCGGAAGTTATCAGTGCTTATAACGCCCTGCTTCAAAACAACGAGCTGCAGCAATTAGATATTAAACTCGCCCTGGCACAAGACAAGCTCAAAGCCACCACAAATGAGCTTCAAAGCATTGCCAGTCATACCCTAGAGTTGGGCGCAATACATCAACAAAACAGCGCAGTTATCACCTCCATCGCCAAAGCCTTTGCCAACGAACGTCAAGCCAGTGCCTTGCGAAATGAACACTTTATCGCTTTCACTCAATCGACAAAAGCGGCTTTTCAACAAACCACTGAGCTTATCTCCAACCTTGATTCCGCCATGACCAGTCAGCGAGAAGACTTGGTGGCTAACATCGAGCAAGGCGATACATCTACTTTAGCCAGCGCCATCACCTACACGCGCGCTGCCGTGGGTTATTGCATCGATGCGCAAGGGAATCTCACGAGTGAGACCGATGCAACCCTTTGTGTTGCTGCAGGCCATAGCTGGGTGGATGGCCCTCTCGCGGAGTTTATTCGCAAACTCCAAATTGAAAACACTGCAGGTGATAAAGCCAGCATTTCAGATATTCGCCAAGCCTTTGAAACCGAGGACGGCCGACTCATCGCACGCGGCGGGTTTCTCATTAACAACCAAGGGCGTGCAACGGGCATTGTGGGCTTAAACGATGGTCAAATTGGTAACCTGGATTTGGTCGGCGATGTCATTCGCCAAGGTGTGATGGTCGGCGAGTCGTTTATACCTACGTCCTACATTGATAACCGCGACCCACAAAACCCTGTACATGTGTTTCGTGGTCGTTTAGAGCTGGGTAATTTTGTGGTTGAGTCCGAAGACGATATTCGTGGGCTTGATGGCAAGGATGGCCTAAACGGAAAAGATGGCACCGATGGTATTCCTGGTGAGCGTGGTGAAGACGGCCAAAGCCTCTATACCTGGATAGCCTATAGCCAATATGCAAACGGGGCCAATATGTACCAAGTTCCGAACAATGCTACCGAGTATATTGGTATTGCGGTCAATCAACATACGGCAACAGAATCCACTAACCCCGCTGATTACACCTGGTCAAAGTTCAAAGGTGACCAAGGCATACCAGGTGACAAAGGTCAGACCGGTGATGCTGGTCAAGACGGTCAAAATGGCGAAACAGGTGCGCGCGGTGCGGGACGTTTTGTCAGTGCCACATCCTCAGGGATTTGGTCAGACGCCCTCGCCCACGCAGCCTGTGCGGGTGGACATGCAGTGCTTTATGATGTTGTAACGCTCTACAAAGTCGATGACCCCAGCATACAAACCACCAAAAGCTGGGACGGTCAGCGTTGGCAGACTTTTGCACTCCATATTCATGGCAATCAATTGGTCGATGGCACAGTCATTGCCAATGAACTGGCCGCAGCCGTTGGCACATTCAGTGGGCGTATTCGTGTCTATGCCCCCAATGCCGAGAGTGATTTAATCAATATCGCAACGCACCGAAACGGCCGAGCCGGTATGGTTTTCAATTCTGGCAACTCCACTATGGCCACCGCGCTGACACTCAATAGCACACATGGCAATGGGCTTGAAGTCAGTGGTGGCCTCAATGCCATTCGTGCGTCCGGCACAGGCAATGTCATCGAAGTGCGCGCAAACAACACGACATCTACCGCCCTTTGGACACCGCTAAAACTCTATGCAGCCAAAGGTTATACCCCGTTTACGGGAATGCATGAAGGATTAGTACAAAAAGGCACTCAACTGGTACCAGGCGACATCGTCTGCGATAGCAAGCTCATTAATATTGCCGATATGTCCAATGCCATATGTGAAATGGCGCGTGCAACACACGCCAATCAGCGAAATGTGCGTGGTGTGTATATCGCACGCAGAGCGCTTACTGCTGACACTTTACCCGCGGGGCTGAGCGGTTTTAAGGGCGCGCAGCGGTTCAATACACTCAAAGCCACCCATGACGTCATCGAGTTCAATGCCTTAGGTGAAGGCGTACTTAATGTGTGCGGCCAAGGCGGCGATATTGAAGCGGGCGATTATCTCTGCTCAAGCGATATGCCAGGCAAAGGCATGCGCCAGCATGACCAAAGTGTTGAGCGCCCCTACACCCTTGCCCAAGCACGGCATGACGTGACTTTCACATCATCAACACACATCAAAAAAATCGCAGTCATCTACTTACGAGGATAATAACAATGACCTGGTTTAACTCTGCAAATTCAAATGCCACCAACGGCAGTAACATCATCAAAATTAACGACAATCAAAGTGTGGCCAACATTCGTGCAAGTGATGCGTTGGTGTTAGGGGCTTTCGCACCCGTTGAAATCGCCAAAGCGTATGTCACCACACACGGCACCTTCGTTGAACTCATAAAACCTTGGCCCAATGCCACCCAAAACCAAGTGCCTTGCGTGGCTTTACCCACCTCTGGGGATTTTAATACCGCCGTTTCTGCCCTCAACAATGCCTCCAAAATGGTCAACGACAACTACAAAGCCATGATTGAATGGCAAACGAAAACCGGAACAGTCGAGTTCAGCGATTTAGAAGGCAATACCCAAAGTGTTAAAACGCTGCGCCAAATGCAAATCGAAATAGACACCGCAAATCCCTACCCTTGGGCCATGCGCAAAGGAGAATTTGAAGCGAGAAGACAGCAGTATCTAAACCGATATGTGGCCAGTGGCTTTGTCCATTTGGGGGAGTCTTTAACAAGTACCCATTACATCAATGTCGGCCCAGGCTTATACACAGGAAATGAAAGTTCTGGTGATTTTATGGATAACCTGAATTGGGGTGTGCATGGCGGCCAGTATCCAGTGTTATGTGTTGCGGGCGTCCTAACTCAGTTAAAAGACTTGTCCATCAACCAGTCAAGCATCGCAAACATCATCAAGTTGCCTACCGCAGAAGATGGCCGCAGGACATACGATTGCAGCACAAGTACGACGGTGACACATAGCACTGCAAGCGTGGCATTTGCATCTGAAACCCCAACAAATCAAGTGGTAACAGAAAGAATGGATATGTGGGGTTTTGAGGCTTTTCCACGCGAGATTACAGAAGCAGATCCATTTGTGTATCAACATGGATTACTTCAAAGCCAAGCAAGTGACATATCGGGCGTTGCCACGATTGATGACAATGTTCGACCTGACTCGTATTTTGCGTGGTATGAGGGAGATAACACAAGCCGAGGTAAAGGCGTGAATTGGATGACCGCAACAGCAAGCGAACGTCAATCTATTGCGAGCGACCCTAAGAACAATCTGTTCTTTGATGATAAGACAGGTCGATTTAATCAATGGTGTGTGCGAGGACGGTCATTTGCTGGACTAGGTAATGGTGACTGGGACAATATTGACAGTGAGAGTACCTCCTCTTTGAGTTGTAAAGCACGTGTCACAGCGCAAGGCGTCCTTAATACGGTAGAAAGCTTCCATAAAACATCGAATTCAGCTGTTACATTTCACGGTAAGCACTACGCGCGCACATCTATGCTAAAACAACACCAAAAAGGGTTGTTTCGAACCGGTATTTCAAATAGCGCGTTGGGTGGTGAGTGTTATTTCTTGGTCTGTGGCACTGTAAATCGACTGAATAAAGGCGGATATCACCCCAGCTTTAACCCACAGGGAACAAGATTACTTACGAACGAGTACGGCAACCACGCAACGTCAGCTACTTGGTTCAATGGTTCGGGGACGACAAAAGCATATCTAAATAGTACGCAGTCTTTGTTTGACCCTAATGTAGTAAACACTGCGAGCGGGTTTATAGGAGATGGGTTTTCAATAAAAGCGAGGCCCGATGGTCGCCTTTTTGATGCCATATACGCAAGTGGCCAAGGCGGTGTTTGTCGCGACATGCGTTATGCCGCTCAAGGTTTGAGCTTGGATGACATTGTAGCGCTAGACTTAAAAGTTAAAAGCGGTCAAGCCAGAGGAAATGAAAAGCTCTGCAAAACTATGATATTAAAAGACACGGTCACCAATGTCACATCGAAGTCTGCGGGTATCAAAGTGCTGATTTTCAACAAAGATAAGTTCGCTACTCTGGGGTTAGATGTGCATACACACAATCACGAGAACCGAGGACTGACGCATCAAAGAACTGGTTCTTACGTCCTGTTTAATTCTACGATATACCCTATCTCACACGTGCTTCATATCACCTCAACTGACTTGTTTTATGTCTACTATGAAATCGCCAATGGTGAGATATCCAGCGGCAGTGAAGTAACTCTCATTATTAACAAAGAACTCAAATTACCCGTCGCCGGAGAGTACACACACATGGATGTCATGGGTGATCCAGACAAGATACTACTATGCGAGCAATTAAAGTCAGGCTGGGTGGGTAATTGGATCTCAAAAGTGCCAGACAACACTGATGGCTATACTTTAACGAAACCTTTTTCTAGTCAAAGTGCATGCATCTACACGTTAAACAACGGAGCTAGTTGGAATGCGTTAACACCAGATATCGATAGTACGACCAACAAATTAACCGACAGCTGGAACCCTGATGCTGTTGTCATTCAAGCCTATAAATCAAAAGCAAAACTAGCCCACCAAGCAAGTAACAGCGTTATTTATAAAGGCCTATCAGGTGTTGGAAATGTATTTTTGACTCAAAATCTCATTCAGCGAGAACTTTGTTATTCACTTACAAATAATGTCATTGTACGAAGCGCACATGCTCAAAGTGAAAGCACCGTACCCTTAAAAGATTTTGGTCGTCTGGACGACGGCTCTTTCTTTCAAACCAGTTCAAGAGCATTTGACTTCCCATTAAACTTTCCGATACCAGACAACAACAGTTCAGCACTATTGGCACTTAACTATGCTGTGGAAGAACACGGTCAGGCTTTTATTAACTATGCGTTTGCTGAACTGCACTACGATTCAGCCGCAAACAACTGGGGTTGTGATGGCAATATACCTATCGCAAATGGTTTGAACACAATGCTCGATACGAATGGGAATACGGTTGTGTTTGGCACTGCACAAACAGTTGAGGTTTTGGGATGGGTAAAAAGTGACGTTTGAGATAAAACAGAAAAGTGACATTGGGTTAGATACTTTCTAATTCACTTAGTATGAACCAAAGAATTTTGAAATTTGACATGCTTAACATTGAGCTAGTTTTATTGATGAGAAGCATTCAACCAACGGCCGTTATTGGCTCATAACTGACAGCAAGTGAAAATGATACTAAAGATATGAGCCTCTAAACGTAGTTTAACTAAGTCCAGTTTCTAGTGTCTTTTTATCCAGTTTCAAAACGCGCGTTACACCTGCCACCATAGTTAGAAGATGCTTCAAGAATTTTGAAAGAAACCCCCTGCTGTTTCAATAAGTAACCCGAAACAAGTCCAGCAACCCCAGCACCTATTATAATAACAGGGTCATCAGCACTTTCATTTTTAGAGAAGCTTTCTATACCAGAACAAGCACTTAAAAATGGCTGTAAAGGTAAAGTTAAGCCTAGTGCATGGCATGCCTTTATAAACTCTCTTCTATTCACTTTCAAAAGTACTAGCCTATACTTTACCGCTTTCAGTTGCGCTTAGTGTTAGGTTAAGCCGAGCAAATCAAAAGTTCAAGGTTAGTTTATTGGTAAATTTTACTACTAGTTTTACCAAAAATAATTCTGAGGAGTAAAACCCTGTTTTAATTTATCCACTCAGGAAAAATATTCAGCCACTCTCTTTCTGAGTTGGGTAATGTATCCTTTTACTTTTTAATAAAATCGAATTTAACATAATATGGGTGTTAGATTAATTAGGAATAGATCTGATAACGGCGGAATTTATTATGTTAAGAGCATGAACGCCATACACTTCAAAGGCCTTATTCCACGCCATTTCCACACGTGGTTGATCACATGGCTAGTCTGGCAAATTGAGAGTCGGAAGTTAGGTGTAAAATGTTTTACGGTGCTTTGAAGTAAAGCCGATATATTAGGCTAAAGTAAAAATTTGGCAGTCGCAGCCCTAGTTTTTTGATTGCAAAGTTTGGCAATGCGCCAAATTGGATATTTGGCTAACTCATTCCTTGCCCCAAAATGTATTTAGTCGAATGCCTCAAAGAATGGCGGCCATTAGAATATTATCTTTAAAGCACTGATCTTATGACCAGTTGACTTGTGTTTCTTCTATAGTCAAGAAAACGACCCATTGGGTCGTTTTTATCCTTTCCATAATTTCTACAATGATTAAAAATATATCTTTAGCAACAAGTTAGTTATTGTGATAAAACTGGTACAATGAGAAAAATGATCCATGGCTCGGTAGAAAAACGACCAATGGGGTCGATATTAAATTGTCAACTGCAATCAAAAGGAGGCACTGTGCCAATATCTAATAAGAAAATAAAAGGATATACATTTTTATCAGAGATGTATGAAGATGACTATTTCCCAAATTTCTTGGTAGATAAAATTAAGGCCATCCTTGTCGAGCTCTGCGAAAGCATTGAAAGCCAAAATCCAACGTCTTCCTCAGAATTACTTTCGCTCACTCATGCTTCAACTGAGCGTATCAATGAGTTAGAAGAAGAGTTCGAGGAGAATGATAGCGAGCTTGAGACTGCTGCACGCGAAGACATGGCTGAAAGCTTTGAGTTTATTGTCCGGTCTTACGGATTTTCAGATGTGGATATTGAAGATGTTATCGCCACAAGAGAGTGGTGATAAATGGTTCAAGCAGTTAACAAGGCGCTGTTGTTGGACTGTTTTTCCGCTGCGCTCCAAAACAGCCGCAAAGCTAAGCGTTAGGTATACATATAATCGAGGCGAAAATTGGTCAGGAAAATAAAGAATAAAGCTTTCTCAAAGTTAAAAAGAAAAAGACTAGGTTATCGGTTTATTGGTTGTTGGTTTTTAGTTCTAGGTGGGTTTATGTCCTATTCATTTGGCCAACTAATGCTAGATCCAGATGGAGTACTTAATTATAACGGCGTTGATACAACAGACTTCGACATTAAATTGAATGCTTTTCTTTTTACTTTAATTTTTCCTGTAATTGGCTTTATATTTGTAATTATTCCAAAGCGCTTAATAAATAAATTATTGTTATTACAGGCAAGAATGAATCCATTTTCGTCCAGGTAACATGTATACCTAACAAACGCATCAACGCATGGACTAATTTGGTTTGGCGCTTCGCGCAAGTATGGCCAACCATTAATTGCCCCGTAACAAGCGTTATATTCCCATGGAGAACTATGTACTCTGAACCTTGGAGCGATATTGAAGACTACAATTCTGAACATGAAGCAGCACTGTTGACCGAGATGATAACCGAATTACCTGTTGGTCATAATTTGTATGGTAAAAGCTTTAAAATACTCGCAAAGCGAGAAGATAGTGACGATGTTTTAGTCGTTTTTGATAGTAAGTTTTATATTGTTCATTTAACTTGGTCTCGCAAGAAAGAAATATTGCCTTATCCTGAAACGAAATCTTATGGCTCTCTAGAAGTGCTGCAAGAGCAGCTTGCTAAAGATAGCCTTTATTTTTGAGTGTTAGGGAATATACGAACAATTTGCCTTCACGAAAGCCATACTCAAGTAAGAATCATTGAAACCAGCCCCCACACCTAACAACGAAGGCTGATCACAAACCTACAACTTCAACTCCATCTGCTTGTGCGCATCGCCAACTACTATCGGTGCGCCATCGGATTCGGAGGTCACTATTAAGTTGGTCATTTGTCTGGTCAACTTATAGCGTCTTACTAAATTTTGGACTGAAGCGCCCTGCTTAAACTCCTGTCTTATCTTAATGTTTCTTAGCTGGATTAAAATCTTGTCCAACTTTGGTATTTGGTAAGTACTACCAGCATGGTGAGATAACGCCCTTGCCATGTCAACGCTAAACCGCTTGCAAAACTCGTGATTAGGCGTTGGCTTATCGGGAATAAAAAACAAGTTGCCCTGCTATTCAATTAGGGCTTTTACTGCATCATCCAGCCCCATAGTTTCTACAAATAATCTAAGCCCATGTTGTAGCAAAGATGCATCCAATTCATGCTCAGCCATCGTCTAATTCCTCAAGGAGCGACTCAAAACTGAACTCTTTTGATGCGGCTTGCATTTCTCTTGTTTCATCCAATTTAGTCCTAAGTTTACCAATATGCTTAATACTTGGCGGTAAGTTGTCGTATTGTGCCTCTTCATAAAGTGGCCTATCTGGGTTGATAACAATCGAAGTGATATATGGGTTTGTTCAATCACTTCATGTTCAGTTAAGGGGACCCTAATTATTGTACCGTTGGCTTTTGACTAGGAGTAACACGTACTCATGAAAGTACTACTGATAGGATTCTTTATATTCACTTTTTGGTTTTTATTTTCGATTATTTACTCAGGAAGGTGTGGCTACCATACAGCAGTTGTATACAAGACCTCTGTAGATATTACAATTTTGTCTGAGGCAGTTAAGTTATACAGCTTAGAAAATAATTTGCTACCAAAATCTCTCCAAGTCCTTGCCCCAAAGTATGCTTCCGAAATACCACTTGATGCCTGGGATCGAGGCTATATTTATGAATCTACTTCTGATGGCTACAAAATATCTTCATTTGGGTCAGACGCTGCTAAAGGTGGAATTGGAGCATCTGCAGATATGCATTCCGAAATGACAGAGGAAGAAACTGAAAAAATCGTAAAGAGTATTGAAAGGCCAATTTGGGGTTGTAATGATTAATTTGTTGCAGTGAATTGAATAGGGAAATTGGGTGTCTTTATTTTTGTTATCCTTTGGCGTAATTTTAATCGGTAAAACACCAACAAAGAGCATATTTTAAATGAGGCTTAAAATGCTTAGGTTAGTTAGCTTTTTCCTACTATTTTCAAGCAGTTTATGTGCCAATGAATCGAAGCTTATAGGTTCGGGCTCTAGCTCGTATTATGTACAGTACTATATTGCCAGCCCGATTAGCTTAAATAATCTACTTTTAAATGAAAGTGAAGGTGGTTTACATAGTGTGCGGCTATTGTGTTGTTTCGGTGAGGAGAGTTTTATTGGTGAAGTGGTTAAGTATTATGAAGATCACATTCCCAGTGAACTAGAAGTAGCATTAAAATCCTCAGGTAATTTGCACAATCCAGCTCTATCCCCCTTAAAAGAGCAATTCAAAAATGCAATAAGGTCTACTTCAGAGTACCGTCTAATAGATAAAACCCTAAAACAACACAAATATGAAATAAAGTCGATATGGTTTGAGAAGTTTACTTTTCGCAAGGGCGAACTGTATGCAGATATTAACTTTGAAATTTTATATGTCGCCAGTAAGGAAGATTAAATTTATGATCAACTTAAGCCGCTACTACCCTGTGCTACCGCTGATTATTTTGCTAAGTATTGTATTCGGAATTAGCTTTTCTGAATATTGGACTATAGCTATAACTCAAAACCCAGAAGTTCTAAACAACTACAAATTTGGTTCAGAAGCAATGATATATCATGGCGGTGAAATATATCGTTCAGCAACTATCTATTCTGAACATCACCTTGTGCTCGCGTTGATTAGCTTGTTGAATTTTGTAGTAATAATTGGGGTAATGGCAAAGTGTAAGTCTTATCCAGTTTTTAAGTGTTATTTATCGGCAGCAATTATTTCAGTTATATGGTTATTGGCACGATAGCTATTAAAGCAGCCCACACATACCCTGGCGAGCATAGAATACTTGATGGTATGGATTTGCTACAAGCAGATTGGCTTGCAGGCCAAAATTAAAGTAGTAATTAACAACCTAAAATTAGGCCTTCAATTAGAGCGGCTTTACGCCATTTGAAGGGACTTAGGTTAACATTTTTTTGTATTATAACTTCAGCAAAGGCCTCTACAAATTGTAGGTTTGTATCCAAACATCTAATATTTAGCAGTAAACTCTATTGCAAGATGAGTACTTTATAATCTCCTCTCCTTGAATCTTAGCTATTATCTTTTTTGTTCGTAAATTTAATGGAGAAGCCTTTACCCTTTTCTCCTGAAACAAATACATGCATATTCTTATCTTCAGTTAATTGATATTTAATTTTTTTAGGAAAATCATGCTTTGAATTTACAAACATTGCTGTTTTATCTGAGCAACTTGTTAATTTGAAAGCGACTGGTAGTTCATTGCTGGCAACTTTCGCAAAATAAAATACCTCTCCGGACATTTCAACCAATCGCAAAGTTTCAGAACTTACTATTCGACTCTTTTGCACGGAGTACGTAGAACCATATCCTTCAAAGGTCTTGTTACTTACTCGTTTCCACGATTCATTGATTTTAAGTTTACTGTTCTCAGAATGCCAATCACCAACAAGCCAGGCTATTGATTCTACTGTATTACAGGTCTTAGCTTGCGCGGTTGATTGAAAGGCTAAACATACTAACACCAAAAAAATTACTTTTAACATTGAACTAACCTCCATTGTTTACCAAAGGTGCTAACTAGCACATAAACGCTTGGCCACTCTGAATGAGCCCTTTTATTGCCACTCATTATTTTGTTTTAATATCTTTGTAATAGGTTTTGCAATTTCCCACCGTGGAGTATTACTTGAATTAGTAAGGAGAATTAATGCATTCTTACTATTTGGATGAGTTAGAATAAGCGATTTATAACCTCTAATACTTCCTGGGTGTCTTGCAATCTTATCATTTGATTCGCTATATACTTGCCACCCTAACCCTATATATATTTCACCCCAAGTAGTTTTAACTCGGGGTTTCAACATATCAATGGTAGTCACGAAGTACTACAATGTTTTGTATTGTAGACTAAAAAAAGAAAGTAACTGCATATTATACTTTCTTTGGTAAGACTCATCTGGGCATGTGAATCAGCGATTTTATCTTATAACGTCTTTTAATGCAGACAATAACAAAGCAATATTTTGTTCATTAGCTGTCGCCCCCATCAGCCCTATTCTCCAAGTCTTGCCTGCCAATTTTCCTAAACCAGCGCCAACTTCTAGGTTATAGGTGTCCAGAAGGTATTTTCTAGCTTGTACATCGTCAACTCCCTTGGGAATGACCAACGAGTTAAGCTGGGGCAATCGATAAGGCTCATCAACAAGAAAGTCTATTCCCAATTCTTCAATTCCACTTTTAAGGCGTTGATGTAACCTCATATGCCTAGCCCAAGCATTCTCTAGCCCTTCTTCTTTAAGAATGAGTAATGCTTCATGCAAGGCATATAAAGAATTAATAGGAGCGGTATGGTGGTAGCTACGTTTACCATCTCCAGACCAGTAATCCATAACTAAAGATTGATCTAAAAACCAACTTTGCACCTTTGATTTTCGTGTCTTAAGGGTCTCGACTGCTGTTTGGCTAAAGCTAACTGGTGATAAACCCGGCACACATGACATACATTTTTGAGACCCAGAGTAAACAGCATCAATACCCCATTCATCGATCTTTAATTCGCTCCCACCTAATGATGTTACAGCATCGACAATGGTTATCGCGCCATTGTTTTTAGCAATCTCACACAGTGCTTTGGCATCAGAGCAGACACCTGTTGATGTTTCAGCATGAACAAAAGCAAGTGCTTTAATATTTGAGTTTGAGGAAAATGCAGACGCTACCTTTTCTAATGAGACAGGGTCTCCCCAATTATCTTCTATAACGATGGCTTGAGCGCCAACCCGCTCAATATTTTCTTTTAATCTGCCACCAAAGACACCGTTTACACATACAATGACCTTATCTTCGGGTTCGATTAAATTGACTATACACGCTTCCATTCCGGCTGAGCCAGGAGCAGATAATGCGATGGTAAATTCATTCTCAGTTGCGAACGCATACTGCAATAGAGACTTAATCTCATCCATTAGTTGAATAAACTGTGGATCTAAATGACCAATGGTAGGCTTAGCCAAAGCGCCAAGTACTCTTGGTGAAACATTTGATGGTCCGGGTCCCATCAAAACCCGTGAAATTGGGTTAAACGTGTCCAGCATTTACGCTCTCCTTAGTTGTATTTATTAATTTAGGCTTCTAATAATGGCGCAACTTGTTTTATCAACTTGCTATGAATGGTCTGCGCGCAATTATTCGCGTGTCTAACAATGATATCTAGCGCACTAGTGAATAGAAAACAGCCATGAGTAACCTCACCAATTGCATAAACTGAAGGGCTAATGACTTCATCTTTACTTAACAAAGCGTATGTTTCAGTGCACACATCAATCCCGCCAAATTTGTGAGGTTTTGCAAGCCCACTATCTACCATATGACGAAGTAATTCAGAATCTGATAGATAGATGTCTCTTGGACTGCCTACAGCGTAAATTATAGAGTCTACAGCAGAAGTGCCCTCAGGAGATGTCACAGATAAAGTATTATCCGAACACGTATTTATTTGGGTTTCGCCGCCAATGTACTCTAGTTGGCCATTGTCTAAATAGCTTTTAATTTTCAAAGCATTCTCACGTGGTATCGATACTCGCATAGACATTGCGGCTGACATCATGCTGGTGATAAATAATTCTTTATCTTCAATGACAAGCATCTCCCAAACTAATGCCAAAATTGCGTTTGTATCATACAGAACAGCTTGCCAGCCTCTATTCATATTAGCTTTGTTCATTTCAGTTGATAGAAACTCACTAAGATCTTTAATCGGAGGTGGTGGAAATACGATGTTCTCTTTGCTTTCATCAGGGTGCGTTTGATGATACAAATTAATTTCCTTGTTAAATAATTCAGCAAGATCTGCCAGTGTTAAAGATGTATAGCGCTCACTAATGTACTTCGCTGACAAGAATGTATTTTTATATCGTCCTTGAGTTCCACGAACAAATGGGAAAAGGTGGCTTCTTGAGTAAAGAGTTATTTTTCCAGTATGGCCATTTTCAATTAGGCCTACTACAGCATCAATTGCGCTTAATCTTGCGCCAATTATGGCTACGTTATCGTCTTTTTCAACCGTATTGCATAATGTTGAAATTGGATAAGGCGTATGATGCACTTTCGAACTTATTGGTGGTGAAAATGGCGACTTAGATAAAGTACCACAAGCGATAACGACACTATCAAATTCGTAATTTTTTTGCGTTGCTGTTTTTAATGTCACAGAGAGTTGGTCAGCTCTCTCTTTTAATTGAATAACTTCGCTTCTTATCACTTTTACTATGATGTTTTTCATGAATGCTTTTTTTACAATTCTGTCAAACGCATTAGCCATATACATACCGAATAAAGGTCGAGGGGCATACGTGTGCTCACTGATCTCTAAATTTGGATATAGAGGCTGCCAGCGATATCTATACAGGTTTAACCATTCAAAAAAATCTCCTGGTTTATCTTTAAAAACGGTGATATAACCAGCTTTGGTATTTAATAGGTTTGACTGAGCGTCACCTTGATATGCGTTTCCTGGGCCCAAGTCTTTGGACTTTTCAAACACCGTTATTTTTATTAAGTCAGGTGAGTTTGATTGATGTTTTTCTATAAATGCATCAATAAATGCAATGCTTGATGCTCCGCCGCCGATGATTGCTAGTGTAGAGTTCATGGTATCCCTGCTAAATATTTATTGTTGTGAGTGATGAGCTGCTATAAATTGGGTATTCGATGTAGCTTTGTATATCTTGCTCACTAAATCCGTTTGCTATTTCAACAAGCTCAAGGTGATTATTTTTAAAGGAGAAAACAGCTCTTTCCGTAACGATGACAATCTCTTTATCGCGATACACTGGGTGAGTTAAATCTATCGTTATTTGCTGTGCTTGTTTTACAAACTTTTTAATCGTCCCTTCATTTAGAATACATAGTTGGTTGTTATTTGTTTCTGCATGTAAAGAACCCGTTGTAAGTGTTCCACAAAACACTAATTTCTTTGCTGATTGCGCAATATTAATGAACCCGCCAACGCCATTTATTCTCTCACCTAGCAAGCTAGCATTTACGCAGCCCTTGGCATCAATCTCAGCAAAGCCGAGGAAAGCAATATCAACTCCGCCTCCATCGTAGAATGCAAATAAGTCAGACTGACCAATTATTGCATCTGGGTCTAAAGCAGCTCCAAATGACAAATCATATTTGGGTTCTCCATTAAAGACACCTGATTCAACACTAATGCTGTTTGCTCTATTTTTTTCACTAATATGTTTACCAAGTAATGCCGGGATACCAATGCCTAAATTCACACATGATTTTTGCTTTGGCAGTTCAGCTAAAGCTCTGGATACAATGAGCTCTTTTGCTTTGCTGATTGTTTTTATAGCCGGTTCTTTTATTAACTCACCATAGCTCGATGGGTGTGTTCCCTCTTCTTCATTGAGTGTAACAAAATCAACTAGGTGAGCTGGAATTTGAACATCTCTACATGGTAACTTTTCGACAATTTCTTTAACTTGAACCGCCACTTTCCCACCACTATTTTTTGCAGCCATGGCTTGTTGTAAAGCATCGTGATAAGCCACTTCTTCACTCATACAAATATTGCCTTTTTTATCGGCTTTGGTTCCGCGTAACAGCGCAAAGTCAATTTTTAAACTAGGATAAAAAAGCAGTTCTTGCCCCCCAAGCTCGACTTTCGAAACCATTGAATCCACACTTGTGTGAATTCCACCTCCATCAATGCTTGGATCTATATAACTGCCCAAACCTATATGAGTTGTGTGGCCCGCAGCGCCTCTTGCTATATCACGAAATAGATGACTAATGACACCCATTGGCCAATTGTGCCCTTCAATTTGTCCAGTTTTAGCTTTTAATGCTAATTCAGGACAAAACCCCCAAAACCCGCCAATAGCTTTTTTCACTAATCCATTGGCCGATAGTTTATCTAGACCTTTACCACTTTTATCACCTGCACCTGAAGCAAAGAATAAGGTAAGATCTTTAGGTAAAAACTCATTCTTATACCTTTGATACAATGCCTCAGTATATAAATCTGGGTGCCCACAGCACCCAAATCCACCTGGTATTACCGTACTATTACTCTTGACTAGATTTGCAACATAATTCGCCGTGACGATTTCCATTCTATGTACTCTCCGTCAACTGCTTAACCGGTTTATATCTAGAGGCTAAGATCAAACAACCATTTTCCGACGCCATACTGTGGCAGGTGCCCGGAGCACGGACAATAAAAGAACCGGGTGTAAAAGTTTGGCCGTTTTCAATATAGTCACCCTGCAATACAAGTACTGTTTCATACCCCATATGAACGTGTCCTGGTACATATGCACCAGCTTCATAGCGCAAAAATGCGCAATCTGCTCCAGTCGGGCTTACTTTGGTTTCATCAAATAATACAGCGATATCGACCCCCTCTCTCAACCCTCGTTGGTATGGACTAAATTCAATCTCATCAGAGATTTCGATGTCAGATGTAAAACCGAGTTTTATGATGCGGTCATTTGTTTCAGGTGGTGAATTAAACTTCATTTTATTCTCCTTGTTTTTTCAGCCGTGATGCTTGTGATTGTCCGTTGTATCCCCAGTTGATTGAAGGTTGCTCTTCAATACTGATGTAATTTGGGAGGTTCTTTACATTTATAAAAATTTCTTCAAATAAGAGCCAAGTATGTTTGAGCCATGCCGCTTTTTGTGACTCTGAATTTGTACCTTCAGTAATTACAATCTTTAAGTAAAACTGAAAGTCTTCGCTTGGTTTTCCATGACTGTACCAATCTCCGTTATTTTCATAGATAACAACATTGATCAAATCTGGACGTTTTTCGAGATAAGTTTGCGTCAATACACTCAGTGATACTGCGAGTTTTTCTTTAATCGCAGGCAATAATGCTTGATTGGTATTAACCGTTAAAATTGGCATTTCAAATATTTCCTTATACGAGATTATTTATTGCTGCTTGGTAGAAGATCCATACCAGTAAATAGGCCACTTCTTCCCAATTCCTATATTGTTTATTAGCGAAGCTATCCCCACTAAAAACAAACTACCGAACAAGACAGGGAAAATAAGAAAATCAAAGTGGTAACTTCCCGCAAGAATAATCACTATGGGGTTTGCACCTGCAGGAGGGTGAACAACCCTGAAAAACTGCATCGCTGAAATAGCCAAGCCAACCGAAACAGCCATCACCCATGGTGCGTCTCCAAATACCAGAAATGCCACAAGCCCTATTAGCGCTGAAATAAAGTGACCACCAATTACGTTGCGAGGTTGAGCTAACGGTGAGGCTGACGCAGCAAATAAAATTACACATGTTGCGCCAAATGGCGCCATTAATAACGGGTATTGAGTTAAGCTAGAAATAAAGAACAACCCCCAAATTCCAACAACCCCTCCAGTAAACCCTCTAAGTAATTCAATGAACTTAACCTTTGGCGGTAAAGCTCCTCCTCCAGAAAATTTGCTCATAGCGTTTCTCCTACACCTCATGCGTCACGAGGCGTTATAGTTCATCGTTAATGTGCTATCATTAATGTACAGATCTGTACACCTCATGAAAGGTACAGATCTGTACACTTTCGCGCAAGCAATTTTTTAGGATATTAGATGAAAGTAGAACAACATATTTTGGATGTAGCTGAAGACCTTTTTAATCGAAATGGATACACATCAGTGGGTGTAGATTTGATTAGAGATGAAGCAAAAGTATCAAAAACAACCATTTACAGGCACTTTGGCGATAAAAACGGCTTGGTAGAGGCGGTACTAAATAGGCGACACTTGAGATTCCAAGAATCACTTGAACAAGCCATAAGTAAAATCGAAACACACCAAGAAAAATTAATTTCTATTATAGATTGGCACTTCGAGTGGTTTTCAACCCCGCATTTTGAAGGGTGTATGTTTATGAATGCCCTAGCCGAGTTTAAAAATCGAGATGAAAACATTAGTCGAATTGCTTTAGATCACAAGTGCTGGTTATTAAACTTAGTGTCTAGAGCAATAGGGAAAGAGCCAGATCAAACACAACACAAACCTGAGATGATCATGACATTCATAGAGGGGCTTATAATACGCGCTAAATTTGAAAATATTTTAGATAACAAAGCACTGTATAAGTCCGCCCTACTTAAGCTATTACAGTGATTCCTAACCCTTAAAATCTCTGTTACATCAATGTACAGTTTACCAACTTTAAGCTGTACGTCGATGTACTTGAGCTTGCGAACTAAGCTACCAACTCATTACTGCTAGTTTCTCTTTATCAATAATTGATAACCTCACAACATCCTAGCATTAGCACCAATCTCCCTTGTGTAACTATTTGTAATAACCATAACTTGGACGGCTTTCTATTATCAAATTGAATTCGCTCTTTTGCACAAGACCTATCTTTACAGGAGGAAAATATGTCAATGCTTAAGTATTGTTATCTAATATGCGGTTGTTTTTCTGTTTATGGTGAGCACAAAAGTGTTTGCAAACAAGCCCGTCTATGTAGAAAATCAAGTCGACTTTTCAACAAGTGAAAGTAGTATCGTTTACAATGGAAAGTTATATTTTCCTGGTCGAGATCTTGAACATGGCACTGAACTTTGGGTCTATGATAAAAAAGTAGGCCAAGCAAGAATGGTAGCCAATTATTCCGCAGGAAATCAGTCATTTGGGCCTTCCAGTTTCATTGAGTACAAGGGAAAAATCTATTTTTACGGTTCTAGCAGTGAACTGTATTCTTTTGATGATACAACTCAAAAAATCGAGAAAGTCACACTCGATAATGGCTCATCTTTATATTTAAATACTCGCTCCCCCTTAGTCGCATTAAACGGAAAGTTGTTCTGCGCAACTAAAT
>NZ_AUYB01000099.1 GCF_001625655.1 Pseudoalteromonas luteoviolacea DSM 6061
TTTTCATGCTCTTGCCCTGGAGTATTAATTAGTTTTAAATATTATTGCATGTATTAAAAGGGTTCCACTGATCGAACTACAATTAACTTCGTATAGATAGGCACAGTTCAATCGCACCGTTTCTAACATTTATCTATTCATACATTTAAAGTTTCACTTTGATGATGCTTAGATACCTGCTTAGAAAACAACTAATTACATGTAAGTTAAGTGTGTATTTTCAAACAAATCAATAAGTAAAGACAATATGCGAATACGTCATAAACTCTGTGCACAATGCCAACAAAGTAAACCTGTTATGTACCGCTGTCGTTACAATGTTATCAGCCAATGGCAGTTTGTTTGTGGCCCCTGTTTACTTGTTATTAAGAAGAATTACGCTCAAACATATCAGTACGGAGGAACTTGGAAAGCTCAAAAAAAGTAGTTCCAAGCGGTGCAGGTCGACATATCTCTACGTATAGCAGAGTTGTTTTGGCAGAACGAATTACACAACTAAAACTCAATTCAACAGGTATAAATCTCATATAAAATAGTAAGTTAAAAATATCTAATCACGTATTCCTATGTCATAGAATCAACGACTCTGACCCCATTGATTGGCAACAAACACCACGAGAGTTAGAAATATGCACTACGCTAATATAAGTAAAAAGTAATTATGAGAAGCCAATGAACAAAATCATTCTTATTTGGCTATTACTATTGAGCTACACGTCAATTGCAAGTGAGACAATTCGCGTGCGTGGCAGTCAATCTGAGCACGACAGTACTCACAACTATTACATTGGTCTTATCGAACTCGCATTTGAAAAATTGAACAAACCAATCAGAATTCAGTTTTCTCCTTACATGGTGCAAGACCGCGCACTCTCTGAGTTGCAATCGGGACGCTTAATTGACTTATATTGGGCTGGCACTAATCATCAAAGAGAATCTGAATTAGGAGTAGTGCGTATTCCACTTAACAAGGGGCTGCTAGGGTATCGCGTTTTTACGATTCACAAAGACAATGAGCAATTCTTCTCTGAAATTAAGTCTATAAAATCACTTAAAAATATTTCAATGTGCCAAGGACAGCACTGGCCAGATACAGATATTATGTTAGCGGCTGGCCTTAGTATCACCACAAATGTGATATACGAGAACATGTTCAAACAAGTCTATGCAGGAAGGTGTAAAGCATTTCCAAGAGGAATAAATGAAGCATTTTCTGAAGTAGCAAGTCGCAATAAAATCATGCCTGATTTAATGGTTTTCGATGATTTAATACTGCACTATCGGTTCCCGATGTATTTTTTTACACACAAAGACAACAAACAGCTCATTAACGATCTTAAATCAGGGCTGACACTTGCTCTAAAAGACGGGAGCTTTGACCACTATATGAAAACCCACCCAGCGACTAAACATCTGTTTCCACTCAGCCAATGGGACAATAAAACAATATTAACTATCAACAACCCATTTTTATCGCAGTCAACACCCACAGATAACAAAGAACTATGGATCACCCTAGGTAACTAAACTCACCCATGTATTCTACGAATTCAGGCACATGAACTACTTATACAAACTGGACTTGCAAAGCTAAGTAAAGTTATAACGGTATCAACACTTTAATTTTGTGAGTATTAACTTGAGCGCGATATTTCTTGAATGGAATCGAATGACTCTGACCCCTTTGCTCTTTAATTTGCAAAAATTTGACACCTCTACATAACATTGCTCGCTAGCGTAAGTAGAAAACAATTTTTATCAACCTTTTCAAGGCTTAAACAAGCAGTATCGCCGCAATTATAAGCTTGGTTTGAAAAATGCATGAGAACACCAAATTAAACTTCGTAATGTCACCATCATGAATAAAAGCACAAATACAGTGTACGTGTTAAGCGGATACGCCAAATGTTCAGCTACTCAAAAAGGCAAATACAAGCTCGGCAATAAACACTCTATCGGGCTACTAACAACCGACGAAAACTATCAAGATAATATCAATCAACTTAAGACTTTTATTAGAGATTTAGGCTGGGATTCCATTATGTTTTGTATGGTTGAAGAGGTCGACGATATCAACACCTTGTCCAATGATGTTTTAATATCTAGTTTTGTTCGTGCTCAGAAAAATGGTCAATCTTTAGTCGTGAATGATCACCCCATTACTGTGCATTAGCGCAAAGGGATTGTGACTGTTAGCATAGCGAGGACATTGCCTTTGCGTAAGGTGAAGAGAACCATGTTGACAACACCAAACCCACACTAAAAATCAATGGGGTCAGAGTCGTTGATCGCCTATATGGTTTAGCTGTGCTGATCTTATTCAGGCTGTAGCGTCATTTTTTGGGGGGTTATTGAAGCATTAACAATAATTTAGTTTGTTTATTTGGGATCAAATGACTCTGATCCCATTGATTAGACCCCATTGATTAGTTCTGACCCGTGACACCAAAATCACTCTTTCTTTGCGAGATACTGATTTGCATGCTTTAAGCTATGTAAGTCATCAAAACGCACTCCATGCTGGGCCATAATGGGTCGTATTTTTTTACTTATCAATTGTCGGATATAAAAAGGCTGATTGGGCACAAAATGATGAATTGTGTGCGTTCGGCCAAAATCAAAACAAAATAATTGGAAGGGTAAAAACCAACGGCTGGTGAGCACATGCGTTTGCTCCAATACATTACTCACCCCACCGTAATAATGCATTGAAGAAGTGATTAAATTAAGAGACATCGAGCGAATAATATTTGGCACAATCAATACCACCATTACAAACTCAGCAACCGCCAGTAACTCCGTCCCCCACTGCGGCAATGCAAATGGCTGAACAAACTGCAGTGCGTAATAAGCAATCACACCATATAAAATTCCAAAATAAGCCGTTGCAAGCGGAACTCCAGCATTAAAGACCTGCGAAAACTTAAAACCACGGATCTCTTTACTAAAGCGCTTTGAGTTGATTAATAAACCAAGCAACCCGTCTGCAATTACCACAGCTCTTAAAAAAGGAGACTGAATACCGTTGCCGACTAAGCGTTCTTCTATGTCTTGTGAGGTACCAGACACTTTATGATGATGTAAATGAATCTTTCTTCGGTACCAAGGGTTCACTGTGTTTGGCCGCATTAACCACACAGCTAACATCATACAACTGTGTATAAACGGACGTTTACTAAAATACTGTTTGTGGAGCAAATCATGCTCGAGTTCATGAGCAATAGAAGTAATAAAGGCAGCCAAAATAATACACAGCCATGCTGGAATAACAGCAAAATAATACACAGCCATGCTGGAATAACAGCAAAATAATAAAACGTCGCTACGCCAATTAATGAGCACAACGACAGCAGCATAATCACCATTGCAATGCTATTTTGCTGCTCAAGAATAGGGTAACGCGCTCTAAGCGATTTCTCTTCGGCATTGATTGCGGCCACTATCGCTTTTATGTTCTGCTTCGCGGTTGATTTTGACATTCATAGCTTCGCTAACTGATTGATACCAATATCATACCGAAATCAATGGGGTCAGAGTAAATGGTTTTTCATATGTACCACCCACTCAGACACCTGCAACTCCCCAAAAGCGGCGGGTCAATTAAAACTGAGTTAAATTCCTCTGTCTCCTTACTCAGTTATTTTTTCCTTCGCGTTCGCAAGCTCTTTCAAAGCACTCACGCTAACTGAGTTCAGAGCTGTAGATTCTGAAATGAGCTCAATCCCTTTTTCCAATTTATCTGTAGAACAGTTAAGACAATCTAAAATTAATTGATCTTTGGATTTCTTTAGTTTGGTTATATTGTCGATGTAGTCGCTCAAATTCGGCGTTACTTTTATTGACTCTTGATTCTTAAATGGATTTTCTCCAAATGTTTTGGCCAGTTCAAGGTTTGCTGTTAATACCGAGTATTTCTCATAGGATTTAGCTAAACTTTGGTACTTTTTATACTCTTCGCTTTCTGATTCATAAGAGTTTGCAACGCCAGCATAAAGCACCGCTAAGTTATTAGAATCAATTAAGTTCCTTCTAGCTGTGGTAGAGTCATATGATGACGCAACTGCCTTTATAGAATCAATAGAAGATTGGCTGCTCCAGAAAGATGATATTGACTCTGTACCACCTCCCGCCAGCCTAGCAACTTGAGCTAGACTGTCTCTAGATTTTATATATATGTCTTTATTTTTGGGTTTGTAGACAAACGTAAACTCATCAGGTGGCACCACCGAACAGCCTTTGACCATAATTGAAAATACATTTGGATTTAGCATAAAGCCACTAAAGCTGCTTTGAAGCTGAATTTCATACGTATTTTCATCACTGCTATTTCTGTTGCAATTGGCAGATCTAAATCTACACTTTGCCACACCGGTACCTTGTGCGGACTTGGTACATTTAATATCTGAAAGTTCACCAAAGCCCGGATCTATAACTGTAAAAGATACCCCAGAAGCAACATGAATTAATCCGTCAACAAAGGGGTCTTCTTTTTTCACATATACAATTATGTCTTTCCCCAAAACTTCATCTGAAAAAATCGCCAACAGCAAAAGAAAAGAACTGAGTTTTAAAGTCACGGCCCCGCTCCTTGATCGTTATTTTTTTTACTTTCTAAATATTTTGACAGTGACATAAACAAAACCATCACAACAAAAAGAATAATTGGAATTAACCAGGTTTCTCCCCAGGTCCAAAAGTTGTATATTTTGGCTGGTTCAACTTTACAAGCTTTGCCTTTTTCAAAATTTTTGATAAATGTTTGTATAGGAAACTTGGCATTGCTATCAAGCGGCGTATGAAAATTAACTTTAAATATTGGAGTAACAAATTTATTAAAGTTAGAAATTTCCCATTCAATCTCTTCATAATAGTAAGGGACTTGAGTTTTCGTTTGGCAGTAAGTCAATTCCCCTTCAACAGGGCAAGTAAGGCTAACATCATTATGCATGATCAAGTTATCACTTGAAGAATGTATCATTTTAACCGAAGCCAGCTTTTCACTGCCAATAAACTTAACAGTAATGGTATCTGGAACATCTCCATAAGCTAATATAGAAACTAATGCATTAGGGTACTTTCCGTTTTGATCCACTTTACCAAAGTCTGCATCTATCACTATTCTGCATGCGCCAAACCAATCAACGAAGAGTTTTTCGTACAATTCCTTACTGCTGGTGAAAAGCAAAGACAGGACAGTTATTGATACAATCAAAAATGAATTTTTAATGCTTTGAATTAACATAATTGCTGAGCCCCCTTTAATACCAACTTAGCTCGTCTACCAACTCGTAAAGCGAATCAAGTTTCATTTTATGGCGAGCGGCTTTGATTGTTTGCGCAGTTGCCACACCAGCGGCCAAAAGTGCCTTAGTCTTTGTTGACAGGTCTTTTAACTCACTAACACGGATTGTTTCTGGTCCGTCATAAAATTTTAAAGGGTTGCTGTCGAACATTTGTTCATCAAATACCAAACCAGTCCATAGCTGAAGCTCTGTAGTCGTCACCCTAAAGTGACGCAACTGGATTCGTTGCTTAGCTTTTGTCGTCTTTAACGTATCTGTATCCTGAAAAAATATATAAGCGGATGTCACCAAGTCTCCATTTATGGCAACGTAAGTAATTGCTTTCCAAAATGCTGAGGGGATTCTCACTGGAGTAAACCCAATACCTTTGGTGAAATACCTATCACATGTTGTAAAGATGGGGCCTGTCATAACGACGAGCTTGTTTCCCTTAGCGAGCTTAAATTTGGCTACTGCTAACTCGGGAACTCGCCATTCATCTTCATTAAAGTGTTTATGCTGCATTGAAGCATTTGTATAGGCACAGCTATCATTACTCGCTTCGAGAGCTGTGTTGTAGCTACCCCAAGTAACTGCTGTGCGACGCGTGAGGTGGCCTCGATCCCAAGGCGTTCCTGTATAGGCATCATTTGTAATTTGATTCTCACGACCAACACGCTCATCAATAAACCACTTCCGACCTTTACCTCCAGAAATCGTCTGCTGTGCCGAGTTATCAACATTAGCGGCAGAATATATTGCTTGCTTTGTTGATATGCTCATCAAAAGTGAAAAATGAATGTATGGTACGACTTTTTGCCCATGAGAAAGGCCCGGAGGTTGGAGAATATCCCCCTCCAACGCCAAACTTGGTTGTGGTAGCGCTAAAGAAAAATTAGTTAGAAAATTTTCCTGATACCCCTTACGCATTTTTTGCTCCAAAATCCTTTCTTAGCTTTAGAAACCATAATACCAACTGCTCATTTTTCAATCGCCGCTCTGATATTTCTTGATTGGTGCATGCCTCAGCACTTTCGACAACGAAGAAAAGATACTCATGTCAGTCTTGCGATTACTAAAAACACAGCCTTGCCTCCATGACTTCAGTACATTTTGAATATTAACTGCGCTAATGCTGTGCCTAAGTGAAGCGTTAGGGAAGCACTTTATTTTGAGATGGCGTTTTTTGTGAGCGCTACGTATATCTGCAGGAGTGTAGAGTATTGCAATGGCTTTAGAGCCATAGATAACTTTTTAATTCCCGTCCGTGATCAATGGAGTCTGATCAATGGGGTCAGAGTCATTGATATTCCAACGCCAAGAATAATTTTCAAAGACAGCTTAATCTCCCTAATATGCGCCTAACAACTCATTGATGTGTAGTGCCTCGTATAGATGTGAAAACCAAGGCACAAAGGGGCCAGAGTCAATGGTTTTCCATATACATTGTTCAACTCCCATAATGGCTTTCCTGGCTATTACGAAAACTACAGACTTGGTAAATCAGGATCGAATTACTCTGACCCCATTGATTGGAGCCAAAGTGATTACATCTCGTATTGCTTAAGTATGGCTAGCATATTATCTGGTATGGACGCTTTTTGCCCTGTCTTCATATTAAACATCACCACCGTTGCGTACCCCGTTGTGCAAACTGCTTGTTGTGATTCACTAAACGCCTCGTAGCGCATTGTGAAGCGATCTTCTTTTATGTCAGTGATATATGAGCCAATATACAGAGTATCTGGAAAAGTCACTGGTCGTTTGTATTGCGCATAGGTATCACGCAGGACAGGGCTATGGCTGGGTTCAGATAAAATAGAGAGCAACCCGGTTTGCTTTAAAAAATCAATTCGCGCGGTTTCAAAATAACGAAAATACGACACGTTATTTACGTGCCCCAACGCATCCATTTCGCCCCATACCACATTAATTTTTGTGTTAATTACAAACTTTTCGAAAAACTCCTGCATGACCTTGCCTCAAATTATGATTATTTAATTCGAGAGTAGCAACTCATCGTACCAGCTGCAAGATTGGTTAAAGGGCAAAATTGACGCTACGACGCAATATTACTTTTGCGCTAGCAGAAATGAGTAAACTTTCACGAATCAATGGGGTCAGAGTAATTGATTTTAAATATACATAGTGCTCATTTCCTAACCAGACTCCAATAAGGCTACAGGCTTATTAAAAGCCAGGATCAAATGACTCTGACCCCTTTGATTTGATATAATTCTTTGTAACATTTTACCTGGTCAACAAAATTGAGTAGTTTTTCATAAAAACAGGTTGAAGTCAGCTCTCCCACTACAACCATATCTCTGTAACCGTTTGGCCCTTTAACTTTCTCAATTATACCTTTATATCTATCAGTAAAATCAGCTGCTTTACGGCCACTAAAACGCCCACTATGGACCAAATATAGCTTATTAGGATTCAATAAGTCGTAGGCAAAAGCTCCTGATATACGCCCATCATAACCAGCTACAGGACTATTAATCTCAGCAACAATTGGGTTAGTCGTGTTCTCAAAAATATCTACTCCAAATGCATTCCAATGTCTGAGTCTTGTGACATCAGACTCACTAGGAATAACCTCGTGATACCAATATAATTCTTGGTTGCACCTAACTTCAACAGAGTTGACCTTAGTCCCCTCTGGCTGCCGATAAGATAGCTTCATAACTACGTTATGTTTCAGTCTTTCATTAAGAGTTGAAGCGAGCTTTTTCTGCGCTTCGGAAATATCATTTTCTTCCTGTAGAAACCTAAGCTTCATTTTTCACCTTTGATTTAAAATCAACGACTCTGACCCCATTGATTAGACCCCATTGATTGCTCTTTAACCAATTCAATTCCCCTACTAAAACCAGCTATTTATTACAAGGGATTTGGAAATCGACATGATAGTGTTCATCATGCCTTACCCATGAACGTTTCTTAGAAAACTGAATGTTCTCTTTTAGATAATCCGCATATTTCGTTTCAAATAATTTAGGTTGTAACTTAGGGTCAAAAATCACGCGCCACAAGTCATAGCCATGTTTAACAGATTGTTTGTGTAACGCTACAATATGCGCTGCCAGAGCTTCATAATCAATCGATAAGTTTTCAAACTTGCCTGATTCATCAAACTCGATGTCATACCCAAACTTATTCAATGGGTGCGTTGGAAGGTGAGTCGATCTTCCTTTTGAGTCCATTACTGGTGTCATAAAATCAACAGACAAACCGTTTTGATGGGTCTTGTGTGGTTTGAACTTCCCTCCCTCTTCAAAGCCAGTTTCTGCATATTTGTATAACTTTTGGGGCTGCATTATCTCAAGATCCGCATATGCACCAACAACGATATCCCTTACTTTCGAATGAACATAAGTTCTGCCAGCTAGTCGTGCAATACTGCTATAGCCAACATAATTATTGCCTTCATCAGGAAGCTGAACACCGTGTTCAAGCCTTCCTGCCGATGTAGCTCCAAAACAAGTACTTTCCTTAGAGGCAACATTGAAACTAAATATAGTTAGAACAAACAGAAAGGTGATTGTTGCTTTACTCACCATAGTGCCGCTCCCACAATTTATTACTGAATCGATTGCTGGGGTCCAACTTTTTCTTTAATTCAAAAAACTCTTTAGCTGTTGGATAAGCATTGTGAAACTGCTCTGTCGTAGCGTGCAGTTGGTATGGTAAATAATATGCTCCCCCTTCAGAAATTACCGCATCAATCATTTCCCGGCTCCATGCTCTAACCTCTGCCTTATCTTGTTCAGATGTTCCTTGGCGGTAATAAACAACAAAAGCAAAGACCTCTTCTCTAGCCCAAGCCAATAGAGACCCTGTGTCTGGCAAAGCGTGGCGTATTGATACATTAAGCACATTTACTTCATGCGCTTTAAAAATGCCTGACATTTTTGCAGAGAAACTATCAAACCTATCAATAGGTACAAAATACTCTCTCAAAACATAAGTTTCATCTTTTCGGCTTTTGGGCTCCAGCTCCCTAACATCATAACTGGCCTCGTAGTTTCTCCATTGAACTGCCTCAGAAGAGTACTGAATAGGATCAAAAATGTGTTGTCTCATCCATTTACCAAGCTCAGTATCAGCAACAAATTTAGCGGCTTTGGGTTGCCACCAATAATCCTTGTCACGTGAAATCAATTTCTCTTGCACAGTAAGTGGCTTTTCAGTTTTAACCCAGCTAACACTATTCACATGTGTATAATCTGGTGGGTAAATATCAGCGTTATGAAAAACGACATTTGGATTATTTCTTACATTCTGGTCAAAGAAAGAAGTGTATTGTTCGATCGTCATGTAGTCAGTTTCTCGACCAACTTTTAAATTTGGTACTAGCTCAAGAGTTGCCTCAGCGATAACACCCAGACCGCCATATCCTCCTATAACCCCAAAAAAAACTTCAGAGTTTTCGTGTGGCGATGCACTAACAATAGAGCCATCGGCTAAAACAACTTTAATAGATTTAACTGACCTTATAATTGGGCCTTCACCCATATAGCGCCCATGCACATTAACACTTAAGGAGCCGCCAACTGTGAAATTAGAATATGACTGCATAATTTTTATAGAGAGGTTCTCAGGATCAATAACATCCTGAATATCGCGCCAGCGAATACCACTTTGGACAGTAATTTCTTTTGCTTTGGGATCAAAAGAGATGACCTGATTAAACTCTCTCATATCTAGATGTAAATGATCTTCAAGCGCGATTTGACCACCTTGGCTGTAGCGACCACCACCTATGGATATTTTTCCTTTTGTGGCGCTTATGGCGTGCTGAATATCCTCAGTCGATTTGGGTGAAATTACCTTCGAAACCTCTATTGGGTTAAGTTGAGTTACATCATTAACTAATTTAATTCCATTTGGAATAGGTTCAGGCTCTGGCAAAAAGTCCACTAACACGTATGCTGCAAGCAACAATGGGAGTGCCAATATGAAAACAAAAATTATAGAGAGGTATCTAAGTAATCTCTTCCCTTCAGTGAACATTAAATCCCTTTATTTTTATAATTTTATAGAGAGGTTAGATTACCATCTTTATCTAAATTTTGTCCAAAGCACATGGCTTCTTAAATTTCATTTGATAAAGACTTTTACCGAGTCCCATAAATTCAGTAGTAAGAATAAAACGGCAGCGATAGATATAGCTTTAAAAACATTGAGTCGCTGAATCTATGGCGTATTATTTGAATCAGTATAAGATGAACTTATAGCTCGTTCTAATTGCTAATTTTGAACAGCCTCTTAAAAAGAGAAAACTAGGCCCATTGCCAGTTACAAAATTTCAATGCTGAAAAATGATGATACTCCAGTGGAATCAATGGGGTCAGAGTCATTGATATTCTCACCTTTACATACCAAACCCACAGACAGCTTCAATTTCGCCTGAAAACAAGTTCAGACTGACAGAGACCCACCCACAAAAAAACCGCCTCAATCTTTTAAGGCGGTTTTCTAAAGTCCAAGTCGGGAATTAGCCCGACCTAAAATTACTTACTCTGCATACGTCTCAACAGCTGGACATGAACAGATAAGGTTACGGTCACCGTATACGTCATCGATACGCGTTACCGTTGGCCAGAATTTGTCTTTTGCTACAGCAGGTACTGGGAATGCAGCATAGAAGCGGTCGTATGCACGCTCCCACTCGTTACCTAGTACGTCAGCTTGTGTGTGCGGTGCAAATACAAGTGGGTTGTTCTCCACTGACCATTCGCCAGACTCAACCTTAGCAATCTCTTCACGGATTGAGATCATCGCTTCGATAAAGCGATCAATTTCAACCTTAGACTCAGACTCAGTAGGCTCAATCATTAATGTGCCAGCTACTGGGAATGACATCGTCGGTGCGTGGAAGCCATAGTCCATAAGACGCTTCGCCACATCCATTTCAGTGATGCCAGACGCTTCTTTAAGTGGACGCAAGTCAACAATACACTCGTGCGCAACACGGTCGTTACGGCCGCGGTATAGCACTGGGTAGTGGTCTGCTAGTTTCGCTGTTAGGTAGTTAGCGTTGACGATTGCAATCTCAGTCGCTTGCTTAAGGCCTTCGCTACCCATCATCGCAATGTATGCCCATGAGATAGGTAGAATCGCCGCTGAACCGTAAGGTGCTGCAGATACTGCGCCGTTACCTTCTGTGGTGCCCGCAACATTGATGATGCTGTGGTTAGGCATAAATGGCGCTAGGTGCGATTTAACACCGATAGGACCAACACCTGGACCACCACCACCGTGTGGGATACAGAACGTTTTGTGTAGGTTTAAGTGCGATACGTCAGAGCCAATGAAGCCAGGGCTTGTTACCCCTACTTGCGCGTTCATGTTCGCGCCGTCCATGTATACTTGACCGCCGTGCTGGTGAACAACGTCACATACTTCACGGATAGTCTCTTCGTATACACCATGTGTAGACGGGTAAGTAACCATGATACAAGATAGGTTCTCAGACACTTCTTCTGCTTTTGCGCGTAAGTCGTCAAGGTCGATGTTACCTTGGTCGTCACAGCCAACAACCACAACCTTCATGCTTGCCATTTGTGCAGATGCAGGGTTAGTACCGTGCGCAGAGCTTGGGATCAAGCATACATTACGGTGACCTTCGCCACGTGATTCATGGTATTTACGAATAGCGATAAGGCCTGCGTATTCGCCTTGTGCACCTGAGTTTGGCTGTAGTGATACTGCATCGTAGCCTGTGATATTAACAAGCCAGTCGTGCAGTTCAGTCATCATAGTTTGATAACCTTGTGCTTGCTCAAGTGGACAGAATGGGTGAAGCTCAGCGAATTCAGGCCAAGTTACTGGGATCATCTCCGCTGTCGCGTTTAGCTTCATAGTACATGAGCCCAAAGAAATCATTGAGTGGTTCAATGCCAAATCTTTGTTCTCTAAACGCTTGATGTAACGCAGCATTTCAGTTTCGCTGTGATACTCATTGAAGTTTGGATGAGTGAGGATCTCGTCATCACGTACCAAGCTTACTGGAATACCTGTGATGTCGTTTGCCGCCACTTCAGCGTCAATCGCAGCCACATCTAATCCGTGGCCTTCGCCTAGGATGATGTCGAATAGCTCTGCGATGTCTGCGCGCGTTGTTGTTTCGTTCAGTGCGATTGAGTACTCGCCGACGTGGTTAATTGCAAAGTTCACTTCGTTTGCAGCTGCACGGCCAACAACCGTATTTTTGTCTGCTTCTTCAGCCACAACCGTGATGGTATCAAACCAAGTGTCGTGCTTCAGTGCAACGCCTTTAGATTTAAGGCCCGTTGCCAAGATGCTTGCAAAGCGGTTAATGCGCTGTGCAATGGTTTTAAGACCTTGAGGACCGTGGTACACCGCGTAGAATGCAGCCATGTTAGCCAGCAATACCTGCGCTGTACAAATGTTTGAGTTCGCTTTTTCACGGCGGATGTGCTGCTCACGCGTTTGCATCGCCATACGTAGTGCGTCGTTACCTAAACGGTCTTTAGAAACACCGATAATACGACCCGGTAGTGAACGCTTGTACTTATCGCGTGTTGCGAAGAATGCTGCGTGTGGACCACCGTAGCCCATAGGCACACCAAAACGCTGTGCAGAACCAAGCACTACATCTGCGCCTAGTTTACCCGGCGCTTTTAATAGCATTAAGCTCATGATGTCTGCTGCAACACAAGCAATCGCTTTTTTGTCTTGTACTTGTGCGATTAGATCAGTGACATCAACCACTTCACCAGACGTTGACGGGTACTGGAATAGTGCGCCGAAAATCTCGTGATTTACCACGTCGCTTGCAGGCGCAACCACAACTTCAAAACCAAACTGTTCAGCACGTGTGCTTACTACGTCGATCGTTTGCGTGTGTACGTCATCTGCGATGAAGAAGATGTTTGCTTTTTTCGCTTTCGCTACACGCTTAGCTAGGGCCATCGCCTCTGCTGCAGCGGTAGATTCATCAAGCAAAGATGCACTTGCCAAGTCTAGGCCTGTTACATCCATAGTTAGAGTTTGGAAGTTAAGAAGTGACTCCAAACGCCCTTGTGCGATCTCTGGTTGGTAAGGTGTATACGCTGTATACCAACCTGGGTTTTCTAACACGTTACGTAAAATTACGTTAGGTACGTGTGTTGGGTGATAACCTTGGCCGATGTATGATTTGAATACTTTATTTTGGCCCGCTACTGATTTCAGGTAGCTTAGCGTTTCAACTTCAGTACGGCTTTCACCAATCTTAAGACCTGTTTCTAAACGAATAGAGTCAGGTACCGTTTGACCGATCAGCTCTTCAACACTTGATACTCCAAGCTCAGCAAGCATCTCGCTTACTTGTGCGGCATTCGGGCCGATATGGCGACGAATAAAGTCTTGCTTTTGCTCTAATTGTTCAAGAGATTTGGCGTTTGACATTAGTCCAGATTCCTATGATCCAAATTAAGTGGGTGTGTCCTGCATTGATGCCTAGCAAACATAGCTAAGCAAAGGCCTTGGTAACGCAGTCACAAAATAATGCTTTGAGATAAACCAAACCAAAACGGTTTAATTTAACAATAAAAGCCCCAAAAAATGGGGCTTTTAAGTTCTACAACGAATTAATCTTCGTCGATTGAATTTTTGTAACCTTCAGCGTCAAGTAGGTTTGCAAGCTCTGATTCGTCAGATGCTTTAACTTTGAATAACCAACCGTCGCCGTATGGGTCGTTGTTAACAGACTCTGGTGAATCTTCTAACTCTTCGTTGATTTCAACGATAGTGCCTGTAATTGGCGCGTAGATGTCAGAAGCTGCTTTCACAGACTCAGCAACTGCACAGTCTTCGCCAGCATCTACTTCGTCATCAACATCTGGTAGGTCAACGAATACCATGTCACCTAGCAGCTCTTGTGCGTGCTCAGTGATACCTACAGTGAATACACCGTCGCCTTCAGCGCGAACCCATTCATGTGAAGATGCGTATTTTAACTCGCTAGGAATGTTGCTCATTTTTTGTTCCTTTGGTCATTTGTTTGGGCAACTGCCCATTATTCTACTCGTTACAATGATAGCTTAGATCACTGACTTGCCGTTACGTACGAAGCAAGGCTTCACAACTTTAACGTCTACTAGCTTTTTGCGCATTTCAACTTGTGCCGTTTCCCCAGTTGAACGAGGAACGCGTGCCAAGGCAACGCTAAAACCTAAAGTCGGAGAGAATGTACCAGAAGTAATAACACCTTCGCCACCTTCTACGATAACTTTAGAGCCGCCACGTAGTACGCCTTTGCTCTCAAGCACTAGGCCAACCAGCTTATCCGTGCTCTTGTCTGCACGTTGCTGCTCAACCACTTTACGGCCGATGAAGTCACGATCTTCCGGCTCCCAAGCAATGGTCCAAGCCATGTTTGCAGCCAATGGAGATACCGTTTCATCCATATCAGAACCGTATAAGTTCATGCCTGCTTCTAAACGTAGCGTATCACGCGCACCTAAGCCAGCAGGACGCACACCTGCGTCAAGTAATTGTTGCCAAAGTGCTTCAGCATCGTCGTTATGCACAACAATCTCATAACCCGCTTCACCAGTGTAACCTGTTGTTGCGATGAATAAATTACCAGCTTGCGCACCAAAGAATGGCTTCATGCCTTCAACAGCAGCTTGTTGTTCTGCACTTAGAATTGTCGCTGTTTTTTCTTTTGCGTTAGGACCTTGAACAGCAATCATTGCGTACTCTGGACGCTCTGTCACAGTTACTTCAAAGTCAGTTGCAACAGTACCAATGTGCGCAAGGTCTTTCTCACGTGTTGCAGAGTTAACAACTAGGCGGTACTCAGTCTCAGTGAAGAAATAGATAATAAGGTCATCAATAACACCACCTTGCTCATTTAGCATGCCAGTGTATAGCGCTTTGCCAGGCACAGTCAGCTTAGCAACGTCGTTTGCTACTAGCTTGCGTAAAAATGCCTGTGCATCTGCACCTTTAACGTCCACAATTGTCATGTGAGAAACGTCGAACATACCTGCGTCTTGACGCACAGCATGGTGTTCTTCGATTTGCGAACCATAGTTGATTGGCATTTCCCAGCCGTGGAAATCAACCATTTTTGCGCCAGCTTCTAGGTGCTTAGCATGTAGTACTGTTTTAGAAGTCATACTTGTCCTTCACTTTTTGTCTTATGCAACCAACGAATACGCCAGTCACACTTATCGAGATCACACGACCTCGAACGGGGTTAATCTTGAGTTGCTATGCAACTCAAATGCACGGAATTAATTTACACTAAAACCTTCTGCGCTGAGTTTTTCTTGCCAAGCCAGTAATGGCTTTGCCTGCGCAATCAGTTGGTGCTGCTGTACGCCATCTTGCAGCAAAGTCGTCACAAACACCTCACCGCTTTGTTTACCATAGCAAGTTTGTAAATCAGAGATGCCAAGACCTGGCGTAAGCGAAAAATGAGTCAACAACGAGTCAAAAGCAGATTGCCCACAAATTTGGCCAATTGCTAGGTCATCACGACGCATCAACTCAATGTCATATTCATGCTCGTGCTGTGCAACAAGCGCGACTAATGTATTCGCAGCTTCTTGTCCTAGCACAAAGCGATATGCAGTTTCACTGAAGTAGTAGACAGCATAGCTATCACCATTGGCAAACACGCCTTGTATACCTAAACCTGGCGCTATTAGCTTGTTAAGGTTGATACCCAGTTCTTTATTAAGAAAAGGAGTCGTTTCGAAGCCACTAAAATCAATAACTACCTGACATTCCAATTTTCTGTAGGCATTTTGCGCAGGAACAGAGCCCTGACGGTGCTTGGCAAAAATAATGGGTGAAAATGTCATACAACCACCTTAGTGAAATTAAGATGAGCAAAAGTATAGGGTGGAGGATAACCAACAACAAATTGTAATTATTTATCAATTGATAAATAATATTAATGTATTCAAGAATTATAAATAGCTTTTTTAAATATGAAGAACTTATCAATTGATGGTCTACGTACCTTAGTCACGGTTGTAGAGGTCGGAGGTTTTGCAAAAGCGGGTGAATTACTTGGTTTGTCTCAACCTGCCGTAAGTTTGCAGATCCGCAGATTAGAAGATTTGCTTGGTTGTAAATTGTTTAAAAAACAAGGTCAGCGCCAAGTGCTCAACCAATACGGTGAGTTATTGCTGCCACAAGCCAAACAAATGCTGCAATATAATGATGCGATTTTGCAGCAGTTTACTTCCGAGAGCGTGACTGGACGCGTGCGTTTGGGTATTCCCAGCGAATTTGCCGCACGTATTCTACCTGCCATTATCGGTGATTTTGTATCTTTGTACCCTGATGTGGCGCTAGAGGTAAAATCTAGATTAAGTAAGCATTTACTATCAGTTTCTAGACAAGATCAATTCGATTTAGTGCTCGCTTTAAATGAAGAGTTAGAATCAGTGTCTCACCCTGTATTTATGCGTGACCAGCTAGTATGGGTTGGAGATTTAAATCTCGCAAAGCAAGAAGTGGTCACCTTGGTCACTGCACCAGAGGGGTGTATTTATCGTCGCAGAGCAATTGAGGCACTACAAGAAAGCGGTCGCCCATTTCGCATTGTGTATAGTAATGCGGATTTAACCGGTTTAACTGCCGCATTAAAAGAAGGTCTGGGGATCACGGTGTTGGCAAAAAGCACTGTACCGAGCGAGCTGACTTACCAACAGTTCACGCCCCACTTACCAACTCTTGGTCAAATCGGCATCAGTTTAATTAAGAATACTCAGGAGTCAGCCCATGCGGTGAATAAACTCGCCGAGTTTATTGCATTGCGACTGGGCTAAAGAAGCGAAGGCGGCTTATTGACCAACCGCCTGCTTTACAAATAGGTTTTTAATTGGGCCGAGGTTGTCCACCATGCTAAGCCCCAAACCTCGAATCAATTTTTTAGCTGGGTTATTGCCTTCAAACAGTTCTTTTAGACCTTGCATCATGGCAATGTGCTTTTGCGCATCAAGTTTACGTGTACGCTCATACTCACGCAGTAAAGCATGCGCCGCAAACTCACCTTGCTCGCTGGATAGTGCCTGTATCAAATGAGCCGCATCTTTAAGCCCTAAATTCATACCAAGACCAGCCAGTGGATGGATAGTATGCGCAGCATCCCCCATCAATACCACACGACCTTTCAACCATTGCTGGGCATAACGCATGGTCAGCGGAAATACCGCTCTATCGCTTTGCACTTCACACAGTCCACACTGCATATCAATTGCCGCTGATAGCGACTTGTTGAATGCCTTAGTATCCATTGCCATTAGTTGTTCGGCATGTTCAGGAGAAGTTGACCATACGATTGAATGCATGTTGTCTTCATTCAACGGTAAAAATGCCAGTGGACCGGTAGGTAAAAAAACTTGTCTGGCAACATGCTCATGCGGTAAATCAGTTTTAACAGTTGCCACCAGTGCATGGTGGTCATAATCCCAAAAGCTCAATGGCATATCGAAAAGTTTGCGTACCCCTGAGTTTGCGCCATCTGCGGCCACCAGCAACTTACTCATTACTGGCATACCAGATTCCAAGGTAATTAATACATCGGTTTCTGTTTGATGAATAGTGCTATAACGGCTGTCAAAAGCTAACGTAACATGGCTATAAGCCTGCAGCTTTTCATACAAAGCAAAGCGGATCGCATCATTCTCAATGATGTGCCCTAGCTCAGGCAAATCTAATGAGTTTGCATCAAATGCAATTTTGCCAAAGCTGTCTGCGTCTCTCACATCCATTGCAGAGTATGGTGTTGCACGGTTCGTGACAATCTCAGACCATACACTTAGGGATTCAAATAGCTGCTGACTGGCTAGGCTGATGGCACTGACACGCATGTTATATTGCTCACTTAAAGGCATTGGTGCTTTACCTGCATCCAGCACCAATACTGAGATATTTTTTTGGGCCAAACCCAGTGCCAGCGTCAATCCAACACACCCACCGCCGACAATACAAACTTGCGCTTGTTGCATAAAGTGTCCTTTATTTCACTCGGCCCATTAGCTGCTTCGCTAATGGCGCTTTTAAATTGGTAAACAGGCTCATAAATAACAGTCCACAGCTACGCCCAAAGGCCACGGTGCGAGAATGATTCGAAAATAATCTGACTAAGCCGTCGGTCAGTGTCATCACTCTGCCGATATCACGCTCTCTTGCTACCTTATAAGCCTGTGTAAACGTATGACTTCCCCACTCTTTGATATCGTGGTTCTTCAAGCACACATTTAAGCTTTGAATATCACGCACACCTAGATTAAAGCCTTGCCCCGCGATTGGGTGAATAGCGTGTGCGGCATTACCAATGATCACGACTCGATGATGCACAACATCAGATATTCGTCCGTGCACCAAAGGGTAGCTACTGCGCATACCCACAGCCTCAAAAATGCCGCCTCGATAGCCAAACTCTTGCTGCAAACGCGCTAAGAATTTTGTGTCGTCGTAGGCCAGTACTTCATCTAGCTCGTCTCGCTTCATACACCAAGCAACGGAATATCTGTCGTCACTCATCGGCAACAGCGCCATTGGACCTTGCGGTGTAAAACGCTCAAAAGCGTGGCCTTTATGACCTTGAGCCACTTTCACATTGGCAATCAGGGCCGACTGCTCATAAGGAAAGCTCTCAAAGCCCATATTTAGCAGGGCACGTGTAGGTGACTTAGCACCATCAGCAACAACGAGCAGGCTGGCTTGCAAAGTTACGTCTTCGGCGTCAGAGTCAAATGCAACAGTCACCTCAACATATGCTTGGTGTTGAGTTAACTTTGCCACGGTTGCCGGACAAAATACGGTGATATCGTGGCTTTGTAACTGTTGATGCAGAAACTGACCGTATGGATTTACCTCAACTACATACCCCAAAGCATCCACATTGTAGTCTTTAGGCGCTATGGTTGTTTTACCAAAGTGACCACGATCCGAGACATTAACTTGTAATATAGGCTCAGCAAAACGCCACTCTTTACTAAACAAATCCAGTCGACTTAAATAATCGATAGACTGCTCAGCCAGTGCAATGCTGCGATCATCAAAGCTTGGGTGTGCGTTGGTTTTTGGCGCAAATGCCTCAACCACCGCTACGCGGCATTGAGGGTGTTGTTTTTTTATACTGACGGCAGCGGTTGCACCAGCCATGCCACCGCCCACAATTAGCACATCAAAGTGTTGCAAGCCCGATACTCCCAAACTATTCAGCTAGGCTTTTCGCATCAGTGCTTCGATCTCATCAATAGATTTTGGCACATCAACTGTTAAGTTTTCATATCCCTCTTGAGTAACGAGTAAATCGTCCTCAATACGTACACCTATTCCCTTAAATTGTGCAGGCACTTCTGCATCTTCATCAAAATATAAGCCGGGCTCAATCGTGAGCACCATGCCTGCTTCGAATGGGCGATCTGCTTCATCTAACTTGTATTCACCAACATCGTGAACATCGAGCCCAAGCCAATGGCCAAGGCCGTGCATATAAAATGCTTTACACGCTTGTGCTTCAATCAGTTCATCTACTGTGCCAGCCAATATACCAAGTTCTACTAGACCCTCAGTTAAGACTCGCATCACAACGTTGTTGGCTTGTACCAGCGTCCCGCCGGGCTTTACCTCATCAAAAGCTGCTAATTGAGCTTTCAATACCAAGTTGTAAATGTCTTTTTGCGCGTCGTTGTATTGACCACTCACAGGGAAAGTACGCGTAATATCCGCAGCATACCCTTCAAGCTCACAGCCGGAGTCGATCAAGATCAAGTCGCCGTCTTTTAGTACATCGCTATTCTCGGTGTAATGCAAAATATTGGCATTGTTACCCGAGCCTACAATGGTGCCATACGCTGGGTAGCGAGCGCCATTCATAGCATAATGGTGATGGATCTCTGCCTCTAACTGATACTCAGTAGCGCCAGCTTTGGCAAACTGCATGGCTCTCACATGAGCCTGTGCGCTGATTTTTGCAGCTTGTCTCATTACGGCTATTTCGGCATCAGACTTGAATAGGCGCATTTCATGAACGAGCGGTCGAATGTCTTGAATAACCTCTGGGGCGCGATAACCTTTTTTCGGTGCACCACGCAAAGTCGACAGTACAGTCCAAATTTTCTCATCAAATGCGTTGTAAGTACCTTGCGCAAAATACAAAGTCTGACGTCCATTGATAAACGTCAGTAACTCATTATCTAGTTCACTCAGTGCATAGGTTTCATCCATCGAAAATTGGCTCTTTGCTTTTTCAAAGCCAATACGACGACCGTGCCAAATCTCAGCCAGCTTGTCTTTATTGCGGCAAAATAAAATGCTGCTTGCTGCGCCTTCTTTATCTTTGCTCAGTACCAATACAGCGTCAGGCTCTTTAAACCCTGTTAAATAAAAAAAGTCACTGTCTTGGCGAAATGGAAATTCAGTATCGCGGCTACGGGTCAGTTCAGTTGCAGCGGGGATCACAGCAACTGAGTTGTTTTTTAGGCTGTGTAGTAGCCTTTGTCGACGTGCTACAAACTCTTCATTTTTTATCATAATTAATGCACTGTTTTTGAGGTGGACGCGTCGCCTTGCTCTCTACCCATTTCAGCGAAGCATAGCAGCGCAGACACACGAATATATTCAACAACTTCATGGAATGCTTGCTTGTCTTCTTCAGTGTCATCAAAGTGTGTATCCAGTTTTGTGATTTCGCTAAAATCGCTGATCACTTCTTTCACATCTGCCGACAGCTTTCCATAGTCTTTTTGTTTTAAACCAAACCCAAGTAGGAACCCTGATACCCATGCAACAAGTGCATTGGCTTGATCAATGAGTGCCTCATCTTCTTGAGGTAAATACACTTCAAAAGCGTATTCAGGATCGTTAAAATGCTCTACCACTAGCTTGTAGAGTTCAGCTAAAAATACTTTTAACTCAACACCAAAGCCCTGACCATCATTAAACACATCACTGAGTAAACCTAAGTACTCTTTTTCATCGATGTTTAGGCCGCATGCTAAAATGCCACTAATGGTGCCATGTACTTCTGAAGGTGCTACAAAAATACCGTGTTTCTCCAGCAATAACTGAGCTTGCTGATAGTCTTTAAGTTCGATCATAAGGCTTAATTCTCATTCACTTGATAGCGTTAATGCTACCATTCGAAGTATAGCAACTCCAACGAATTGTCAGTCTTACAAAGAAAAAACCCTTGTTTTACATCTAACAATTGTGGTTTGTGTTATTCACGCACAACTTTTACGCAAATCGCAAATCACAGCCGTATACAGCCCACTTTTGCAATGAAAGCAGCATGTGTATGTACGTAAATCCAACAAAATCAGACCACTGTTTTAGAAGTGTTGTTTTTCGCAGCAAACAAACAAGATTTTTTCAAATTTAGGTTTAAGCGGGCCAAGATGTCTTATATACTTAAAGCGTTCCCTAGCTCGCCGGACAGTGGATTATGTCCCTGAGCCGATAAACTTTTTTAAGGGATGCAGTTTATCCACTTTTGCGCAAGCTTGGCAGGTACCGAGAAGCCTACGGTGGGTTGTTGCCTTCCGCCTTGAACCTTAGGGTTCAAGGACTTATATCCGCATCCGCGCAGCCGGGGACACTTCAATACACTCTTCTTAAACTGATTTTTTATTCGATTATATAAACGCAAAACGCCCAAAGGTTTCCCCTTGAGCGCTCATTTATCAATGCTGAATTCGCAGTTAAATCGAAGATTTTCGCTTTACGGGCTGTGCATACATTGATAGCACAAATTCCTTCAATTCATTTGGCACTGACTCAAGTGAATCATTGAAGCATACAGTTTCTTCACGGCTACTTTGGCCCTCTTCGCCTGCGGCCAAGTAGTTACTGGAATGTAAGTGATAATTTTCAATAATTTGCTTGTCGATGATCTCAGCTAATTGCTCAGGTGTTTCAAACTCATCTTGAATTGGCGTACCAAATGCAACATGCACGTTACCTTTGTCTGCGCTAAAGCCATCAATGATACTTTTAATATCTTCGCCTTCGGCTTTTTGATACTCACCAAACTGTTGCTTGTGATACAACTCTTTGGCTTTGGCCAATGCACATGGCTCATACTGATACGAAATAGATACAGGCACAACTTTTAACTTACGTACGTACTCTGCAAATGGCAGCTTCAGTCTTCTGCCGTGTAATTGCAGCATTTTAAGTAACGCTGGATCAGTAAAGTCGATGCCATCTTTCGCACGTCCTTCTTTTTGCGCAATCCAAATAGAGTGCCCCTCATCTAGTGAGTCATGAATATACCCAGACAATTGGGATAACGCTTTGAGCATCTCTTTTGGTGCCTTTGCTGAGCGCTTTACAATAAAGCTTTTGTTGAGCCTCATTAACTCAGTGATATATGGCACTTGCAGTAGGTTGTCTCCGATTGCAATACGCACAGTAGGCAGTTTATTCTGGTGTAAGCCCCAGTTGACAAGAGCTGGGTCGAGGACAATATCTCGGTGATTTGAGATAAACAAATAGGCACTGTCTTTATCAAATTGCTCTAATCCAGAATAGGTGACCTTTTCCGTAGTACGCTCAATTAGCATTGATAAATAGGTCGCAACCTCATCTTGAACAGCTTCTACATTATTTACCGTACGCCACTTTAATTTTAAACGCGCACGCACTAGTGGGCGGCTTACCTTAGGGCAAGATGCTATCCACTTGGGTAAATTATGCTCTGCAATGACATCCAAAAACTGCTCATCGGCTAACAACCTAGCCAATGCAGCTGGTACTTCTTCATCGTTATAAGGTCTTATATCTGCGTATTTATCCACTAAATTACTCTTACTGATCCGGATCGTGTGACAAAAAACGGCCTATTCTATCCCGCTCTCTGATGAGATGCTAAGAATATCAAGTCTGACCACACTAGTTAGCCAGACGTTGTTTAATATCAATTACAAACAAACGTAGCATCAAAGCTAGCAGTACTAACGCGCTCAATTGGCCCAGCCAACCTGGAAGCACCTCATGCTCATGTCCCATCAATGGCGCAACCTCAAAACCAAACTGTAGCACCAAATAATCGGTTAAAAATCCAAACACGATAGCTACACCAATAACCGCGATGATATACGCAGCGACCGCTCTGCGTCCGAGCTCTTTTGCTACCACGCCGATTGTTGCCACATTGGTGGCTGGTCCCGCCAACATAAATACCAACACCGCCCCAGGCGATACACCTGCTAGTAACAACCCAGCCGCAATCGGTGTAGATGCTGTGGCGCATATGTACATGGGAATACTGATTAAGATGACTACCAGCATAGCGAGAATACCGTCGCCCCACTGTGCTAAAAATTCAGTGGGTACAAACGTTTGTACTAATGCCGCAAAGAATATACCAATTAAAAGCCAAACCATAGTATCAGATAACAGCTTGTTACAACTAAATTTGGTTGCTTGCCAAAGTTTGCTTCCAAGGCTAGGTGTTTTAGGCACTTCACTTGAGCAGCATGATTGAACTGTTTTTTCCAAAGCACTACTGTCACAGCAACTTTGTTCCGAACTGTGCGCGTGCTCAGCGTGGAGATCTGCGCTCGGTGCTATATCACAACAACTTGCTTTCGATGAAGCTGTTTCGCAGCGGCTCACTTGCACCACCTCAGATGCAGAGTTAGTCGCATCACAGCACGTCATTTGAGGCTCCATGGAGACTGGTTGATGCTTGCTGCTACAACAGCTGGACTCTGAGCTCGGCGCTTTATCGGTTTTAACCGGCGTATCGTGTTCTTTTTCTCCACCTACCAATAACCCAGCAGTAATGGCACTGGAAACCGCAGCTATCGGGCGAATGATGGCCATAAATGGTCCCAATAATGCGTATGACACTGAAATAGAATCTACTCCGGTTTCAGGAGTCGACACTAAAAATGCAGTAGTAGCACTTTTCGAGCCACCCGCACGCCTAAGCCCAATGGCAGCAGGAATAACACCACATGAACACAAGGGCATTGGCGCACCAATCAAGGCCGCTTTTATGGTCGTCCACAACCCTTCTTTACCCAAATGACGTTGCAAAAAATCCTTTGGAATAAAAACGTTAAGTATGCCAGCTAAAAGTAAACCGAGCATTAGCCAAGGTGCTGATACTACAAATAGCTGCCAGAAATTATCAATGAGCGCCATCTACATCCTCCAATGCGGTTAAAATTGAACAGGTATCAGCGGGTTCACTGCCGCCACAGCATTGATTAGCAAGTAAAGTCAAAGAACGTTCAAAAATACTCAGCTGCGCAATACGCGCTCTTATCCAATCTCGTTTTTGCAAAGTCAATGCTTTCACTTCTTCGCAACTGTAATGCTGCTTGTCTATTTTGATACTCAACAATTCTTGAATATCTTTCAAGTTAAACCCAACTTCTTTTGCACGAATAATAAACTGCAACCTATCTACAGCGTGCTTATCATATAGACGATACCCAGACGTACTTCTTTCGCATGCGGTCAATAATCCTTGCTGCTCATAGTACCTTAGGGTGTCTGTCGACACATTTAACTGCTTTGCTAGTTGTCCAATTCGAAACATACTCGCTGCTTCCTCTCTTCTTTAACAATGCTCGCCAAAATCGCGGTTACATGACGAACTAAATAACCTATTTGTGCAATACACCAAACTTCCCTGTGAAAAATGGTACACTGCCTGCTGGGTTTTCGAACTTAACCTTGTGAACTTTGCAAGTCTTGCAACAGGTAATACTGACATGGGAATACCTTTGCCAATTGAGTATTAAAATCGATAATCAACAACACTCAACTGCTTTGCATCTTTCACTCTATTAGGAAGTATAAACCTTGGAGTTAACTCCAAGGTCAATAACGAGATAAAAATATGAACATTGTTGTTTTAGATGCGGCCACCTTAGCTGGCGTCGACCTGTCACCACTCGCGCAATTTGGCACGGTTTCTACCTATGAACATACCACTGCTGAGCAAGTAATTAGCCGCATCAAAAACGCCAATGTGGTAATTTCTAACAAGGTTCAGCTAAATGCAGCACACTTCTCGCAATTATCAGCTTTAAAGTTAATCTGTGCGGCAGCCACTGGAACAAACAATATTGATTTAGTCGCGGCCAAAGCTGCGGGCATAGCGGTTACTAATGTCGCAGGCTACTCGACACCTTCAGTTGTACAACACACTTTTACCATGTTGGGCAATTTAATGACCAATATTCACCGTTATGCTGACGATTGTCGACATGGTGCATGGCAACAAAGCCCGATGTTTTGCCGCTTGGATCACTCTATCAATGAAATCGCGGGCAAACGCTTTGTTGTAGTCGGCTACGGTAACTTGGGGCAAGCTGTTGCAAACGTTGCTAAAGCTTTTGGTGCGCAAGTAATTATTGCCGAAAGACCAAATAGCAAAGAAGTTCGCCGCGGTAGAATGGCATTTGAAGAAGCTCTTAAGGTAGCAGACATTGTGAGTATACATTGCCCGCTGACACCACAGACCGAAAATGTATTCAATGCCGAAACACTGGCTTTACTGCCCAAGCATGCTATTTTAATCAACACCGCTCGAGGCGGCATCGTCGAGGAACATGCACTCGCAAAAGCCCTCGAAAGCAAACAGCTCGCCGCAGCGGGCGTTGATGTATTGTCCACTGAACCAGCTCAAGCAGATAATCCTCTAATCCAATATTCAGGCGATAATCTACTACTCACACCACATACAGCTTGGGCAAGTAAGGAATCTATTGATAGACTGATTGCAGGCATTGCAGAGAACATTGCCAGCTATCTGAATGGTGGCCAAACCAATCGCGTCGTTTAAAGCGCTGCGCCATTTAGCGGTGAGGTGGCGTAAATAACTACATTTTGATGATTATTGTTACTTTTTTGCTTTTATTACACATTGTGATTTCGCCAAAAATCATAAACCATTGTTTTATAACCATAAAAAATTGGCAAAGCATTTGCTATCAATTAATCAAAGTAAAATACACATGGATAACTTGGCATCGCAGCCAAATGTTGAGTTACAGAGGATATAAAAAATGAAAAAACTACTTGTTGCAACTGCGCTTTTAAGCACCACATTATTATCGGGTTGTATTGTTGCTGTATCTGACGGTGAAATGCGCCACTACAACAGCAATTGGGAAGAAACACACAAAAGCAACCGAGAAAAAATCAGCAACTTAACTTTGGGCACAGAATATAAGGACGTAATCAAACAATTTAATACGCCTGATTTCACCGAAGCAGTTTCTAAAGATGGCCATACTTATCAGGTATTGTACTTTGCAACTAACAGCAAACACTCAGATGGTAAAACCACCAAAGACGAGTGCACACCACTTGTATTTAAAGATAAAAAACTCATTGGTTTTGGCCAATCTGCGGTAGACAACTATCTGTAACCAATGCTGAGTTTAAAAATTTAATTCCCTGACAAAAGCCGCATAATGCGGCTTTTTTATATTGTTTGCTTAACGATTGACTAACACCACCCTTTCTTGAAGTTGATGAGCTTTAACCAATGCTTCATCTGCTAGTACTAAGCTTTCGGTTTGATCTCCCGAGAAGTCATCACTGACATGCACTACGCCGACACTGATGGTAACGTGCGCACAGATTGGCGAGCTGGGATGCTGAATTTCCAACGCATCAACCGCTTGATGCATGGCTGAAGCCAAGGCCAACGCTTGATCAGCCCCTCGCTTATTGACCAGTGCCACAAATCGCACACCATCGTAGCGTGCTACAAATCCGTCTACTCTTTGCGATATGCTTTGTAGCGCTTTGGCAACTTTAACAAGACACTCATCACCTGCACTAAAACCACAGGTATCGTTAAATTCTTTGAAGTAATCGATATCCACCAGCAAAATAGATAACGGCACATGCTGGTCGCGGCTTTGGTACCACAATTGCGCGAGCGTTTCGTCCAGTGCACGTCGATTCGGCACTTCGGTTAGACCATCAATGTTTGCTAGGCGCTCAAGCAAATCATTTTTTTGTTTAATCGCGAGGTGAATTTTAACCCTCGCTTTTACAATATTGGGGCTAAAAGGCTTCACAATGTAATCAACCGCGCCAAGCGTTAACCCACGGGCTTCATCTTGATAGCTGTTGCTTGCTGAAATCACAATCACTGGGATTTGATAACACATTGGGTCCGCTTTTAACTGCAAAAGAAAATCAAGCCCTTCGTCATCAGGCATTAATATATCGACGATGATTAAATCAAACTTGGTTTGCGTTAAACGCTCGAATGCTTTGTCGCTGTTGTCACAACTAATGACTAAATGCTCTTCACTGAGTGTATTTTCCAGTACAACTCGGTTTAAAGGATCTCCATCTAACACTAAAACATTGGCTGATTTTTGCATTTAACTTCCTTTTATCTCGAATAAAATAAACTGCTTCGCCTGTATCAGTAACGTACACAATTGCGCGCGCTCGATGTTAAAAATATTGGCAGTTTCATTTGATTCTGCATTATCAAAACGACTACTTTTGGCATGTCGCCTAGCCTGTGTTTCAACGTCTTTAGCGAACTCAGCTAAACGCAATAACCCAATACCTCCCGCCGCACCTTTTATACTGTGCGCGACATCTGCAAGCTCAATATCCGTACTTACATTGTTTATGCGGTCTGTATATTCATCACACAGTTTAGCAAACTTATCGAGCATTGCCGTAACCAAGGATTGGTTTTCCATCAGTTGCTTAAATGCAAACTGTTTATCAAAAATAATATGCTGGCTGCGCACAAACGGTTTTAACGCAGCACCTAATTCAGTTGGAGAAATTGGCTTTACTAAAAACTCATTAACGCCTTTAGCAAATGCTTTTTCTCGCTCATGTTCGTGTGCATTGGCCGTTAAAGCGATAACTGGTAAAGTTTGCTTATCAAACTCTTTGCGCAGTGACTCTGTCGCCTGATAACCGTCTATATGTGGCATATATATGTCCATGAGCACCATATCTGGCTGCAACTGAGCGCATATTTCAACAATATTATGGGCACTGGTGAGTGCGACCACCGCAGCGCCATGCTGCTCTAAAACTGTTTTAGAAATATCTAGGTTTAACTCATTATCATCCACCACTAGACACAGCGCCTTTGACAAACTCTGCACATCATCAGATTCAACTTGACTAGATTCGAAGGGTGACAAACACAGTGATTGATAAAAAGCATGTGCTGGCAATTTAAATATTGGTAACGAGATAATATGGTTTTCAACCTCCAAGTTGTCTGGGATAACTAACCCTTTGCAAGCAATGGTATCGGCCTCACTGAAGTGGTGACTTAAATACATCAGCTCATCAACGTTATCGCAGGCAACATAGGTAAATAAATCTAGGTGTTGTAACGCTTCACCAAAGTTTGCAAAGTGCTGTATCTCATACTCAGCCAGATAAGCGGGTTGATCTTGACTCGATATTAAACAGATGGGCGTTTCTCGATTGAATACCTCTATTCGCTTGGTTTGTAACATCAACTCCAACTCAAAAGTACTACCACATCCTTCTTCACTGCGTACTTCGATTTTACCACCAAGCAAAGCGACCTGCTGCTTTACAATAGCCAGCCCAAGTCCTATTCCATCGTGTTCCCTCGAGTTAGATTCATTACCTTGGGTAAATGCATCAAACAACCGTTTTTGGTCGGCTTGCTTAATACCAGGGCCTGTATCAAATACAGAAAAAGACAACCACTGCTCATTCGCTTTTCCCCATTTTGACTCGATTTTTAAGCCTACCTCACCGCTTGTGGTAAATTTCACTGCATTGCCAAGTAAATTAACGAGCACTTGTTTTAAGCGTGCTTCATCTCCCATAAACTCCGGCCACACTGTGGCACCCACATGTAACCACAGAGCAAGGTTTTTAGCATCACTTAATGGCTGAATTAACGCACTAAGACTATTTACTAAATTAATCGCCGAGAAAGCTTTGTGATTTAGCTTCCCACGCCCCCCCTCTAAGCGTGCAAAGCTCAGAATATCGCTTAACATCGTTAAGAGCTGCTGCGCTGCTCCTTCAATATGCGATAACTTTTCAAGATCTTGAGACTTTGAAAGTGCAGGTTTTAAAATACCCACTAATCCCAAAATCGCATTCAGTGGTGTACGGATCTCGTGGCTAATATTGGCAATAAACCGGCTTTTAGCCTTGTTTGCACGTTCAGCATCAATTTTGGCTTGCGTGAGCGCCGTGACATTTTGTACATGTATAACAAAGTATTTAGGATTTTTCTGTTTATCCCATACCAAAGATATACTCAATTGCAACCAAATTGCAGGCTCTGCTTGAGCAAGACTCAAAACCTTCACGCCTTTTCGCTCTTCCAGCAGTTGCTGTAAAACACTATTTAAAGTTTCTAGCTCTTCGGACTCGAACAATTTGCCCATATGGGCACCAACTTCAACGCCATTTAATAGTTTGCGTACAGCACGATTAAACTCTAGGACGATGCACTCGACAGATACCAACAAAATGCCATTTGGTGCATGCTCTATGGCCGCTTTAAAGTTTTGCTCTGATGCTCGTAATGCCGTCATCGCTTGCTGTTGCTCACTGATATCTCGCGCAATCCCCAAGCTGCCGATGCGCTTGCCCTGTTCATCAAACAGGGGCGAAACACTCACTAAGTAGGCTTTATCGTCAAAATTGAGTGTCTCTGTCAGCGGAATACTATGAATTTCCATGGCATGTTCGAGGTCCAGCAAATCAAAGTACTTTTGACTGATCTCGTGGTGCTCTTTCGCAACCAGATTCCCCTGAGTTACGCCAATAAAACGCTCAAACGCTTGGTTACAGCCTATAAATGAACCATCTATATTTTTAAAATAAATTAAATCCGGCACCGAATTAAGTACTGTATTTAACAGTGCGGCTTGTCGCTCTTTCGCTTCAAAACTTCTCGAAAGTGCCTGACGCTGCCGTTGCACTTGTTCGTCAAGACGCGCATTGTGAGTTTCCATTTGAGCAATCAAGTTTTGTCGCTGCGACACAACCCGTTTAATTTCGCTAAACCAAGGTTGCCAGTCCTTTGGTACTGGGTACGCTAAGGTTTGCTCTTCAACTAAGTCTTGCTTGGTGAGGTAATTGACGAAGTGCCGCAATGGACGAATGAAAATCTGTCCATTGAGCCAAGTAAACGTAAAAAAAGTGAACAAAATAAACAGGACTAAAAAGCCCACTTCTACCATCACTTCGGTATAAACGGCGGCAGTAAAATCAGACTCAGACTGGGAAAATCGCAGCGTATACGGCGCACTTTGCGTATCCCCTTGAAACTCTACACCACCTCGCCAAGGAAGCCCGTTTTGCTGGTTTTTAGGATGTATTGGCACACCTTGCACACTACTTTGGACCAGCACCCTTGACTGCTGATCAACTAATGCCAACGTCCCCTCGCTGAATATTAGTTTATCCAACAGTTTAGTTACCTTATCAGCATTATAGATCAAGATGATATGAGACTTGCCTCCACTACTTACAGGTTGAGTAATGCTGAAATATTCGTTCCCAAAAATACGGCTATGTTTGCTATCGGGTGTTGAAATGACCCCTCTTTTGGGACTAAATCGCCCTTCTACAATGGCAGTTAAAAGATGGCTTTTCGCATTATCACGACGCTTTACAAAAGCAAATCCATATTCATTAAAGTATGCAACAGCTTCCAACTCTGAGATCAAAGCCAGAGCAGTATCAAAGCTTGGCCCAAGCGCCATAACATGCAGCCAGTGTTCAATCACGCGGGGAGACGCTTGGTATGTCCCCAACCCGATAAGCTCTCCTCCCTGATCTGGTAGCTGATGATAGTAATAGCCCAACTGCTGACGAACTTGCTTTTGAACACTGTCATCCAATTGATATTTGATTGGCGTATCCAAACCTCTTTTAATGCTACCGATTACGGTGCTCGCAGCACTGGCAGCCTGATCAACTTGCGCAAGTGCGGACGCAAATTGAACTTCATAGATCTCATATTGGCGTTCAAGCTTAATGTTAAATAGGTGAAAGCACAGCACGATTGCCAAAATAAGGGGAATAAACAGTGCGACACAGATTGAACGGCGGTAGGTTTTTAGCGGCAGGAATTCTGACAAAATGTCCATTAAAAGACCCGTAAATTATTATTCCTTGTTTTTTGAAAGGTTAGCGAGCCGCCGTTGGATAAGCAAGTTAAACTCAGTACCTTAGAAAAATAATGTGATTGCAAGTGGCGCAAAAAAAGCCGCAGCTCACGCTACGGCTTTTGGGAATGGAAATTGGAGCTATGTACGATAAACTCCAATATTGTTATAAGTTTTCCTCAGCAAACGAGGCCAATCGGCTTCTAACCACGCCATTTAAGTTAATGGTCGCACTGCCTTCGAAATCCTTAAATCGCTCCACAATATAAGTAAGGCCTGAAGTCACAGGGGTCAGATAATTACTGTCAATCTGTGCAAGGTTCCCCGTACAGATCAATTTAGTGCCTTCGCCACATCGTGTGATAATGGTTTTCAGTTGAGAAGCCGTTAAATTTTGGCTTTCGTCTAATATTACCACCGCATTTTGAATGCTACGACCGCGCATAAAGTTGACTGATTTAAACTGAATATTTGCCTTTTCCATAATGTAATTACGACTAGAAATTGGGCTTTCGTCATGTTTATGCAAGACTTCCAAGGTGTCTGTAATAGCAGCCAGCCACGGTGCCATTTTCTCTTCTTCAGTACCAGGTAAAAAACCAATACTCTCTGCTATTTCAGGGGTATTTCTGGTTACAATCACTTTGTCATAAATACCTTTTTCAATGATCATTTCCAGTGCACTGGCAAGCGCCAATAAAGTTTTTCCGCAGCCTGCGGGCCCTGTGAGTACCACAAGTTCAATATTTGGGTCTAGCAACGCATCAAGCGCCATGCCTTGATACACATTTTTGGGCTTTACCCCCCACGCTTGCTGATGTAACAGTCGCTCGACACTAATGTCTTTTAATGTCACATACGCATCATCATAACCAACAACGCGCGCAGCAAAATGCTCACTGTCGTCTAATAGATACTCATTATAAAACACTTCTGGCATTCTAGATGTGGGCACTTTATGCAAGCTATAACGACCTTGCTGCTCAGTTTGGCATTCGCCTACAGTTGTCCAAAAATCCCCTTCAAATTTGTTATAGCCAGAAGTAAGTAGATTGATGTCATCAATCAATTGGTCTGTGCGGTAGTCTTCCACAAATTTCAAACCAACCCCTTTGGCTTTTAAACGCATGTTGATGTCTTTGGTTACCAGAACCACTTTTTTGTCTGCGTATTGCTTTTGTAACTGTAGCGCACAGTTAATAATGCTGTGATCGTTCTCATTGCCAGGTAAGCCTGAAATACTGTCAGGATATAAGTGATCATTGACGATAATAAGCTTGCCACTGCTGGCTGGTTTATTTGGATCTCTTTGTACTTTTGGTAAATCAACCCCCTCAAGCATTTGCTCTGGCGTTGCATTGGTTAACACATCATCTAGACTCCGGATCGCCACACGTGCATCTCGACTCACATCGCGCTTACGGTCCTTGATATGATCAAGTTCTTCTAACACTGTCATAGGGATAACTACATCGTGTTCTTGAAAGGAGAGGTAAGCGAGGGGCTCGTGAAGTAAAACGTTGGTATCTAAAACATAAATTTTCCGGTCGAGGTCATCTTTTCCCATAGTGCATTCCTATTCGTCTGCAATTTCTATGAATGAACCATGCACTGCTCGCCACACAGTACAAAGCTCTAACTTAATTTTAGTCTATTTGTCACAAAAGTCGTTTTTATGACAAAAGAATCTCAACCTGGCTTCCGGATAAAGTTCCTTTAATAAATACAAAGATGATGTGAAGTACTTTTTTTACCTTACCAGTTCGTATATTTTATCTTCAATACATATAAACTTTGACTATGCTTAACTACCAATATTGCGTAATCAAAAATAATCACATATGAGTAAAATCACAATATGTACAAGACACTGTGCAAAACCACAATAAATACCTGTGCCAAGGCATATTTAATGTGCTTTTACAATCTTGAACAAGGCTTTGCTTCTCGGTAACATAGCCGCCTTTTTTCTGCGAAGATGAGAAAACCATGAATTTTTCCTTAGGTCAGCGCTGGATAAGCGATACCGAATCAGATTTGGGTTTAGGGGCCATTGTCGCCTTAGAAGGTAGACAAGTAACCATTCTGTTTCCCGCCAGTGGAGAAAACCGCGTTTATTCTGTACAAGAAGCACCGGTTACTCGCGTTGCGTTTAATCCTGGGGATGTTATCCGCAGTGTTGAAGAGTGGGAAATGCGTGTCGACAGCATTGAGGAGCAAGGAGATTTACTTTGCTATCATGGTGTTCGTTTAGATACAGAAGAAACCGTAAGTTTAAAAGAAACGTTTTTAGATCATTTTATTAAGTTCAACAAACCGCAAGACAGACTATTTGCAGGCCAAGTTGACCGCTTTGATCGCTATACGCTGCGCTACCAAACATGGCAGCACCAATTTAACCGTCAACAATCTCATCTTAAAGGCCTTATTGGCCAACGTGCGAGTCTGATCCCGCACCAGCTTTACATCGCGGACGAAGTGGGTCAACGTTTCGCACCACGTGTTTTACTCTCTGACGAAGTGGGATTAGGTAAAACCATTGAAGCCGGTATGATCTTGCACCAGCAAATCTTAACCGGACGAGCGAATCGCGTACTAATCGTGGTGCCTGAAAGCTTGCAGCATCAGTGGTTAGTTGAGATGCTACGACGCTTCAATTTACACTTTTCTATTTTTGATGAAGAACGTTGTGATGAAGCATTTGCTGACTCTCCAAATGTTTTTGAAACAGAACAGCTGGTTCTTGTGAGCCTTGAGTTTATTACCAAAAAACGCCGTTGGTTTGAGCAAGCAACCCTTGCCGATTGGGACTTATTGATCGTTGATGAAGCCCATCACTTAACCGTGGAAAAAGACAAACCAAGTACTGAGTATCAGCGTATTGCTGAACTAAGCCAAGATATTCCAGGACTCATTCTGTTAACTGCAACGCCTGATCAATTGGGCCATCGCAGCCATTTCGCACGCCTGCAACTGTTAGATCCAGACCGTTTCTACGATTACGACGCGTTTGTTGAAGAAGAAAGCAATTACAAAGAAATTGCAGATGCCGCCAACAAGTTACTGCTAGATGATGCACTGGACGACAAAGCGGTTCAAACGATTACGGCGCTATTAAAAGAAACAGATATCACGGATTTGCTGAACCAGATTAAAAGTGGTGAACAAAGTGCCAAACAAGAGCTTTTGAGCATGTTGTTAGACCGCCACGGCACAGGAAGAATCTTGTTCCGTAACAGCCGCAGTGGTATCGATGGCTACCCTAGCCGAAAAGTACATGCCTACCCTGTAGACATGCCGAAACAATACAAGACCGCGATGTCTGTATTGGGCAATATTGGCGGTATTCAAAGTGCTGAAAAAAGTGCTTTACGTGCGCTCTTCCCTGAGAAAATCTTCCAAGAGTTTGAAGGTGAAAGTGCGAGCTGGACACAGTTCGATCCACGCGTTAGCTGGTTGATTGAAAAGCTCAAAGAGCTGAAGAACGAAAAAGTATTGCTCATTTGTGCCGAAGCACAAACTGCCATCAGCCTAGAGCAAACATTGCGTGAACGCGAAGGTATACGCTCTGCAGTATTCCACGAGGGTATGTCTATTATTGAACGTGACCGTGCAGCTGCATACTTCGCTGATGAATATGACAGTGCTCAAGTACTGCTGTGTTCTGAAATTGGTTCAGAGGGCCGTAACTTCCAGTTTTCGCATCATCTTGTTCTATTTGATCTACCGCTAAACCCTGATTTACTAGAGCAACGTATTGGTCGTTTAGATAGGATTGGTCAGCAGCATGATGTGAATATCCATGTACCTTACTTTAGCAATACAGCACAAGAAGTACTGCTGAGATGGTATGATGAAGCTCTTGATGCCTTCGAAACCACCAGCACTACTGGCCAGCTGTTGTATAAAGAATTTAGCGAGGATTTACTGGAATTCATCGGTGCACACAATTGCGACGAAGAAGAATTGGATCCATTGTTAGAACAAGTTGCAAAGCAAAACACGGTACTGCGAGCGAAAATGGAGCAAGGTCGTGACCGCTTATTGGAACTTCACTCTAGTGGACAGGGCCACGCTGAGCGTATAGTCAGTGACATTGAGCAGCTTGATGACGATGTAGTCTTGCCAGCCTATATGATCAACGTATTTGATATCTTTGGCGTCAATCAAGAGGATAAAGGAGAAAATACCATTATCCTGAAGCCAACAGAACATATGCTCAATCCTTCTTTCCCATGCTTAAAAGATGATGGGATCACGGTTACCTTTGATCGCGCAACGTCACTATCGCAAGAAGACGCCCAGTTTATTAGTTGGGATCACCCAATTGTTGAAGGGGTGATGGATATGATCTGCGATGATGATTTTGGTTGTGCGTCTGTCGCGTTATTGAAAAATAACAAACTACCAGTGGGCACATTTTTTGTTGAGCTAATCTTTGTTGCCGAAACCTCTGCACCTAAGTCATTGCAAATTGGTCGCTTCTTACCACCGACGCCAATTCGCGTGTTGATGGACAAAGCAGGAAACAATCTAGCTGACAACGTTGCATTTGACGCCTTTAACCAACAATTATCTGCCGTTGGTCGTCAAACAGCCAGCAAACTTGCGAATGCATTGCAATCTGGTATACACCCTCTTATCGCACAAGCAAACGAGCTTGCTAACCAGCAACTTGAGACGATACAGTCACAAGCACAAAGCAACATGCAAACGCGTTTAGAAGAAGAGCAAGACCGCTTAACGGCCCTTAAAGCTATCAATCCGAATATTCGTGATGAGGAGATTCAGGTATTTGATAAGCAAAAAGCACAGCTAAGTGAGCATATTGCAAAGGCACAGGTCAAACTTGACGCTATCCGCTTAATCGTGGTGTCTAATCAATAAGTGAAAAAGTAACAAGGTAATGGATGCTTAAATCCGTTACCTTGTTTTCGTTAGCACTACCAGCCATCCTTAAAACCATACTTTTTTATTATTTAATTCATACCCAAAGCGTTGTTTATCCTACTCACTCTTGCTAACTTGGTTAAGATTTAAACAATCAAGGAGAAGATAAATAATGAAAATTAAACTAACAAATATACTACTTCTATTCGGTCTGCTGCTTTTGAGCACGGCTTCAATTAAAGCACTGGCTGTTAATAGCCTTCATCTGAAAGGCAACTATTTTCTGATTGATAATGATGTCGTCAATCATGCTTATAAACTATCATTTAAGTCCAATAATCAAGTTATTATATCCACAGACGAAGATACTTCTGGCCTTTGGCAATGGCATTATCAGGAACAAATATACATTCGATTAAACCAACCACTCATTCAATATGAGCTCCCCATTGCAGAGCATGAAACACATGTCTATCAAGTAACCGCATTAACGATAAATACCGCAACTCGCGGACAAAATAATCAGTACATTCAACACATGCAAATATGGCATAAAGAGGAACAAAAAGAGCTCAGTGCCTATACCCAAACAAACAGTGCGGTATTTGTAAAACAACGCCAACTACAAAAATGGCCAACGCAATTGGTAAATAAAACCTGGGAAATTGAATATATTGATGAAGTAACGCATGTAGACACTCCTTGGTTCAAAGCCCCTAGCACAGCGTCAGTTACATTTAATGCCGATGGTACGGGATCGATACAGCACTGGGATAACACACAGAGTGAACTGGTGTGGAAAATAAAAGGAAAGAGGCTCATCTTACACTACCAAAGTGGTACAAATTCAATTAAATACGTGCTTAGAGTCTTGGATTACTTTGATGATATCGGACTGCGCTTTGTCGCTAAACAAAAAAATAAAACCACTCAAAAATCACAATGGTTACATGGCTTAATGGTAGAAAAGCAAGATGTGACACTCACTCACGAGCAAGTCGTTGGCCAGTGGCATATTTCAGGTCGCTTTCACGACTATTACTCAGATCACGTCGCCATTGCCAACATTGCACACACTGCATCAAAATGGTCTATCGACAGCCGAGGCCAACTTTACAGGGAAAAGCTAGATCACCCAGAGCTGGGCACCGTATTAAACTGTCCAGACGATAGCTGCTATATTAGCTGCCAGTTCTACTACGAGTTACTTGCGAGAAAAGGTAATACGTTATACGTCAATTTTTATTTCTACTCTGAATTTTATCCCCAGGGCCCGCTTAAAATGCAGGGAAAACGCATCGTTAAAGTGGAACGCCAAGATCAATTAGGCATTGATGCGTTTTCAGAAAGCTTCCTAGGGTATACAAATATGACCTTAGAATCCGAAGGCACCAGCACACCGTACTTCTTTAGTATGATGCCAACGCCTGATGGACATGCCGTATCAGAAGTCACTACTCCAAAGGGAACTGGGACGTTCTCAGTCATTGACGGAAAGCTACACACATACATTGATCAACAAGAGATGATTTTTGAAATGACGCACTTTGATCGAGATGAGTTTGCAGTTTGTCAGTATTCAGCAAAAGAGAGCTGTAATACTGGGCGCACAGGCGTATTTAAATTTGGCCATAATGCGGGCCCATCGCCACAGTAAATAAACACGTATTTAGTAGGGGCGATTGCGCCCCTCTATCCGAGTACCACAATGGCTATCCATGATTGTAAGAATAAACACACCGCATTTGTCACAATAATGGCTGGGCGTTTAAAACGCATTCCATAAAGTAGCCAAAAACCAAATACCACCACATAGCCAAATAAAAACGTCATGGAAAGCGTGCTTTCTCCGTGTCGATTAATTTCCGTGATTAGCTGCCCAAGTAAGGCAATACCTGCTATGGCTCCAAACAAAATACCCGCGACATCCCAATGCCGCTCACTACTGGTTAGAAAGTTCGACCAAGTTAACCTTTGCATGTTTTCACCGCCTCCTCAATTGTTGTGTTCCATGACGTATAATCCGCAATTCTTGCGACAATTCTTGGATGCGTTAATTGGCAGAACCCGCCAACGACTACTACGTCACAGCCGGCTTCCAATGCACCAGTTACACCTGCTTCTGAGTCTTCAAATACAAGGCATTGATGAGTCTGCAATCCCAATTTTTCTGCCGCCAACATAAATGGCTCTGGATCGGGCTTACCTTTGCACACGTCTTGAGCCGTGACCATCTCAGCCGGGATTGGCAATTGGCAGGTTTGCATTCGTGTAATAGCGTTTTGTTTATCCGCTGAGGTAGCAAGCACCCAGGGTAATTTAATTTCACTTAAGTAATGGATAAATCGGCTAGCCCCTGCCACCTCATTCACGCAATTAACAAAAGTTTCTTCTGCCCTTTCTAAATTTTTAGCTTCGTTGTGAATATCTAAATGCGGTACAAAATGTGTTATAAAATCCTTAAAACGAATGCCTCGCCCTGTTTTTAGGACCATGTCTAGATCAAGGTTATGCATTTGACACCAAGGTTCCACAGCCTTAGCAATCGCTTTGTCAGAGTCTACCAAGGTGCCATCCATATCGAAAATCACCCCACAGTATGCAGTTAGGTCACAGAATTGTTTCATACTTCCCCCCCCTTTATAAATATGCAAAAACATGCATTCAAGCAAATATTAATGCAAAAACAGGCTATCTCATGCAGATAATAGCCTTGCCATTCCTGTAAGATCAAGTAAAATTCGGCAAAAAGATGCAGGAACGTGCAAAATGCTCTTAGCAGAACGACATCAATTAATTTTAGAACAGCTCAATGCCCAAGGCAGGATCACCTCAGTTGATCTGGCTAAATTGCTGGCTGTAAGTGAAGATACAATTAGACGCGATCTTAATAAATTAGGGGAGCTAAAGTTACTGCGCCGCGTGCATGGTGGCGCACTTGTTTTACAAGAAGAGACGCCCGATTACTTCGATCGCTTAGGCACCCCGGATCCTTCTAAAAAACGCTTTATTCAACCGGCACTGGCCATGCTCGAAGCAGGGCAAACCATCGTGATTGATTCAGGGGAAACCTGTCGCTACCTCGCGCAAAATTTGCCAGCTAATTTGCCACTTACCGTCGTAACAGGCTGCCCGTTGATTGTTCAAGACTTAATGCAACATCCACAAGTGCAAGTCATACAGCTCGGGGGACGTATGTTTAAGCCTGCTATGCGCACGGTTGGTAATGGTGCAATTGAGATGCTCAAGCAGATCCGTTTTGACTTAGTTTTTATGGGCATATGTGCATTCCACATAAAGCATGGGTTTTGCGTCAATTATTTTGAAGAAGCTGAAGTACTGAGAGCAACCATAGAGCAAGCGGACCGCACCGTTTTAATGGGCCCCCATGATAAGCTTGATAAAACGATGACCTATCAAATTGTGCCAGCCCATAAGATCCATCACATCATTACTGACGAAGGACTCCGCTCTGACGTGCAAGCGAGTATTCAAGAGCGAGGTATTGAGTTGACGGTGGTATCTGATGATTAGCGCCTTCACATGCTTGGCCTTTTACATCTTGCCAGTTAAAATAAGCGGGTTTTGATCTATCTTGGAAATTTGCAGTGCTTCTAAACTATAACCCACCACTCGACCCGTATATCGAGATCTTATATCAGGATGATCACATGTTAGTGATCAACAAACCAAGTGGCTTGTTAACGGTACCTGGCAAAGATCCTAAACATGCGGACAGTGCAATTAACCGCATCAATCGAGTTTATCCTTCAGCCAAAATAGTGCACCGATTAGACATGGCAACATCAGGGGTTTTATGTTTGGCAATGCACAAAGAAGCCCACCGCTTTTTGAGTATTCAATTCCAAGATAGACTCACCAAAAAGCGGTATGTGGCACGAGTGCATGGCAAATTGACGCAATCACACGGCTCTGTTGATTTGCCCTTAATCTGCGATTGGCCAAACCGACCTAAACAAAAAGTCTGCCATGAATCTGGTAAACCTTCTCTCACCCATTATGAAGTGATAGAGCATGAAGCACAGGCCACACGAGTATCTTTGACACCCATCACAGGCCGCTCGCATCAACTACGCGTGCATATGCAATCACTGGGGCATGTTATCCTAGGTGACAGACTCTATGCTCAAGGTGAAGCATTGGCCGCAGCGAGCAGATTACAACTACACGCGCAAATGCTGCAGATCTGCCACCCAATCAGTGGTGAGATGATGCACTTTGAAGCACCAGATCCGTTTTAAACCTGGTGCTTAAACGCGCTTTATTGATTAAAGAGATCGAGTGCACTTGCAGTCATTGCACGTACACCTGTTCTGATCGCTAGTGGATAATCAGGTGCAAACTTACTTGAATGTAACGATGGCAATGGCTCACCTGTTTGTTGTGCGCGCTGATATTCTTCAGGGTTAACACCACCTAGCCAAAAAATCGTGATGGGAATATTATCTTCGGTGCGCCCATATAAGCCAAAATCTTCTCCTGCCATAACAGGGTCTGATTTAAGCACTTGTGCTTCACCGAGCTCATTGCGAATGCTGTCAGTCACACGATTGGCAAGTGCCGGCTCATTATAGGTGGATGGAATACTCTCTTCTTCATGCACATAAACCACTGGCGCAAGTGCTTCTGGCAGCCCCGCGCTCAGAGCTATGCCCTTGGTAAGCCGTTCCAGCGCCGCAATTTGTTGATCTCGCACTTCTCGGTCGTATGATCGCAGTGTAAGTTGTAGCTTAACTTCATTCGAAATAATATTGTGTTTAGATCCACCATGAATAGATCCAACAGTGATCACTGAGGGCTTTAATGGAGAGATCTCTCGACTTGTAATGGTCTGGATCCCAAGCACAATACGCGATGCCAGCACGACAGGATCTATGGTGGTATGAGGATAAGCGCCATGGCCACCCTGCCCTTTGACAATAATGTCTACAGAATCGACATTAGCCAGTGCATAGCCTGGGGAGATAGCAACTTTACCAGCAGGTAGTGCAGCGCTCACATGTAACCCAAGCACATGGTCCGGCTTGGCAAACTGGCTAAATAAGCCCTCTTTCAACATTGCTTTTGCACCAGCTCCAACCTCTTCCGCAGGCTGTGCCACCATCATTAATGTCCCTTGCCATTTGTCTCTGTTAGCTACCAGTTGCTCTGCCGCGCCAATAAAACTCGTCATATGAATGTCATGACCACAGCCGTGCATAACACCAACGGTATTATTGTTAGCATCTTTAACTCTTACCTTAGAAGCATATGGTTTGCCTGTTTGTTCAATGATCGGTAAACCATCAGTGTCTGCACGGATCATCACCGTAGGTCCTTCACCATTCTTGAGCAAACCAACAACACCATATCCCCCCACTCTTTCAGTTACCTTAAAACCCAATTGTTTGAGCTCAGCAGCAAGGCGAGCACCTGTTTTTTTCTCTTGAAGTGAGAGTTCAGGATTTTGATGCAAGTGTAAATAGAGTGCTTCTAGCTCTGGCAATGCACGTGTAACCTGTTGATCTAAATTGCTAGCTGTTGCGGCGCTAGCACTGGACAGTAACGCAATAGACGCGATCAGTGTTTTCATAAATTTATTATTATTGAATTTGGAATGTCACACCAGATTGCAAACAAAAGCGCACAATTGCAACTACTTTATGAACAACCTATCAGTTTGAGTAAAACTCACTGCGTATAGACGGTTTTGATCTACCATTTTGCTAAGCCTTTGCTAAGCTTAAATTCTCTACAGGGGGATTTTGTTACTGTGAAAACAATAAATATCAAAGATTTAGAACCGGGTATGTTTGTTGTGGGCGTGATTAAACAAGCAGGCCACGTAAGAGTAAAAAATCAAGGTTGGGTAAGAGATCAAAAAGGGATCAAGAACCTGATCCAATCAGGTGTTCTTGAAGTCGAGATTGACCCTGACAAAACACTAAATCAAACCGAAGAAGAACATAATGTCTCTGAAGAATGCTTAGAGCCGCCGCAAATTGATCCTTGGCACAAATCGGTCCCAGTAGAAGCCGAACTTGGGCAAGCAGTAAAAATGTATGAGCAAGCCAAGCAACTGCAAGAGAAGGCCTTTACTGATATTCGAGATGGGCGCAAAATTGATGTCACCGAGTTTAAAGAAACCGCTTCAGGCTTTATAGACTCTGTATTTCGCAATCAAGATGCACTGGCCTGTATCGCTCGGATCCGAGACAAAGATGGCTACCTTTTGGAGCACTCTTTAAACGTTTCGATTTTAATGAGTATTTTTGCCAAACACCTTGGCTTTGACAGGGCACTTATTGAAGAGTTGGCCACTGGGGCACTGCTTCATGACATAGGTAAAATTAAAATTCCCGATGAAATCTTACAAAAACCAGAAAAGCTCAGTGAAAACGAATTTGCCATCATGCGCGAACATGCAAAATATAGTCATGACATCGTAAAAGAAGCCGGACTGGGTACAATCGCATCTGAAATTGCGGGCTTTCATCACGAACGACTGAACGGCACAGGTTACCCGTTTGCCAAACAAGGCGATGAATTATCACAATTTGTACGCATGATATCGATCGTTGACGTCTATGACGCATTAACCGCTGAAAGGGTCTATAAAGTCGGTATGACACCTATTCAAGCTTTTAAAAAACTCAAAGCTGGTTGCCCCAATGAATTTGATGAAGAGTTGCTTAATCAATTTATACACTGCATTGGTATGTACCCTGTTGGGACCTTAGTAAAGCTTAAGAGCCATCGTGTGGGGATTGTTGCAGCTAGCAATCCAGACTCACCTTTGCAGCCAGTAGTGAAGGTTTTTTACAATGCTAAAAATATGTTTCATGTCGAAGTCAGAGATATCGATCTCAGTGACAAACGAATTGATGATGAATTAGAAGCGGCGGTAAAACCAGAGGAGTTTGGACTAGATCTGATCAAATTCTTCCGTCATTCGATGCTGCCATAACTGATTAATTGGCTACGGCAGCACCTCAGGCAAGGATTAAGGTATCCAGTCTTGCATTGCACTCAAGGTAAATTCGATACCATCAAAATCAAACAGTGCTTGTTCAGGTGTGATTTCAACGATGGTCAATGCGCCTAGATTATCCCCTTCGTATAATTCGCGATTATTAATTTTGATCCACCGCTTTTCTGGTTCAGTGGCGTAAATATGTGCCTGATATCGCAAAGACGGGATGCTATTTTGCAAACGCGGTGGTAACAACTCTACGGGCGTTGCATTTGCAGTTATACGGCTGCTAGAGACGACATCACCATCAGCACCAATACGCTCCTCTTGGTAATTAGTTTCAGCAACGGCCTGCGCAAACGCTTGCTTCAGCTCATCAGAAACACCATCAAGCTCATCTTCCTGCTGTTTTTCAACCGAAGTATTATTCTGTCCAGCACTGTTATAAGGCGCACCGACCACACGGTATTGCCCCATATTTTGATTGCTCGGTATTGCCATAGGTTGCTGCGCATAACCCATATTTGGCTGAGCAAACTGCTGATTAGGAACGAGCTGCTGCATTTGTGGAGTTTGTCCCTGGATTGGCACATTAATTATTTGTCCCTGACTATTCACAGGCACTAATTGCTGCGAGTATACAGCATTGCCACTTGCATCAAAGCCCACTTGCACGGACATCCATTGATAATTAATTTGGTTGTTAATCGCTGCATTATATTGTGGCTGCACCTGGACTGGTACTTGCGCCACAACTTGACCTGGTTGCAGTATGGTTTGCGCAGGTGCGGGGGCAACAGCAGCGACTTGTGTTGTCGCTGGCGCAACAGTAGGTGCCGTTGCTGGTTTATCTTCCTCGGGCGATTTCTGTGCAGCTTCTTCGGTTTTGACGCTTGGAGTTGAGGCTACTTTGAGAGATGCGTCTACTTGAGGCTCTGATTGAACTGATTGCCCTACAAAGTAACCAGCCCCCAAAGCACAAACCGTCAGTAGGCCGCCCCCCAAACCCATACTTAAACGTTTATAAAACGCAACTTGTGCACTTTGTCGTGCCTGTACATAATCTTGTTCAGACTTTGACTGTTGTTGTGATTGTTTTAATGCATTGACAAGGTAAGACATAGCACACCATTAAAATAAAAATGAAAGACCAAAGCCACAGGCAAACATAGCCGCGACCCAGCCGGAAACCAAAGCAGGCACATTGAGAGATTTCTTCTGTTGCTCTGGTATTAGGTTTAGCGGCAGAGCTTCTTTCGCAGCTTCTTGCGCAATTTGTTTGCTTACTTCTTGCTGCTGAGACGAATAAGCCCCTAATAGGCAACGATCAGCCAGTAAGTTTATCAGCCTTGGGATCCCAGCCGTGACCTGATGAATATATTGGATAGACTGATCGCTAAATAAGTTCGCATCACAACCAGCTTTATTAAGCCTGTGCTTAATGTACGAGAATACCTGTGATTCGGTTAAGGGTAACAAATGATATCGTGCAGTGATCCTTTGTGCTAACTGACGTAACTCATTACGTTGTAGTAACTGCTGTAACTCGGGTTGCCCGACTAAAACAATTTGCAGTAATTTTTTATGATCTGTTTCTAAGTTGGTTAGCAGACGCAACTGTTCGAGTACTTCAGCAGCTAAATGCTGCGCTTCATCAATGATCAACATGGTGTGTCCACCATGTTCATGATTTTCCAGTAATCTCGCCTTAATGACGTCAGTTAGGGATTTTAATGACGCTTCTTTAGCATCATACTCGATATCTAGCTCATCGCAGATACTCGCTAACAACTCCATTTCAGACAACGCAGGGTTTAACACAAACGCGACCTGAGTAGACTCAGGCAATTGCGCTAACATACTGCGGGTGACTGTGGTTTTCCCCGTCCCCACTTCCCCTGTTAACAATACAAAACCGCCAGCGTCACCGAGTCCATAAGTTAAATGTGCCAACGCTTCTTTGTGGCGATCACTTAAAAACAGAAACTCAGGATTTGGCGCGATTGAAAACGGTTTCTCCGTTAAACCAAAGTAGCGTAAATACACGATATGTCTCTTTATTGTTAGAATGCTGCCTATAATGGCAAAAAATCACTTTAAGTTAAAACACTGTTTGCTTAATCGCCCCTGAATTTTTCATGAATTTAGGAACAAACATTTTAAACTCAAGACGATAGTGTCATAGTTAATGATTAACCAAGAAGTATGTAGGATGGCTATGAAGGTGTATTTGGTAGGTGGTGCGGTCAGAGATAAGTTGCTTGGCCGGCCTATTTTAGAGCGGGATTATGTGGTGGTCGGCGCCACAATTAGAGATATGTTGAAACTTGGCTATCAACAAGTCGGTAAAGACTTCCCTGTTTTCTTACATCCAAAAAGTAAAGATGAGCATGCACTTGCCAGAACTGAAAGAAAACAGGGGCAAGGCTATACTGGGTTTATCTGCGACTTTGCACCAACCATTACTCTAGAAGATGATCTGATCCGGCGCGATCTGACAGTCAATGCGATCGCAGAAGATGATCAGGGTAACTTGATCGACCCCTATCAAGGTAAAGTAGATCTCGACAATAAGATCTTACGTCATGTCAGTGATGCCTTCAGCGAAGATCCACTTAGGATCTTGCGTGTCGCGAGATTCGCCGCTCGTTATAACTACTTGGGCTTTACTATTGCCGATGAAACTGTCTTGTTGATGAAAGATATGGTTGCTCAAGGAGAGCTAAAAACTCTCACCAAAGAACGCGTATGGATGGAAATCGAGAAGTCTCTCAAAGATGGCGCTATTCATATCTTTACCTATGTCTTGTCTGATCTTAACGCGCTGCCTTATGTAACACCTTGGCAGACAAAGTGGGATCAAGGTACGTCAAATACCATAGCTGATCAGATTTCTCGGTTAGATCAAAGCAATGAGACTTATCTCAGATCTGCTTTTAGCTTGTGGCAATATCGCGCCGATATAAGTACATACAATCTAGAACAAGATCATAAGATCCCAAAAGCATTTGCTGAAGCCTTGCGAGATTTACAAACAAATTTACCACTTCTTCAATCTCATACTTGGCAAGCTGATACACTGATGCAGATATTTAACCAGTTGGATGCTTGGCGTCGCCCAGAGCGCCTCAGTCTATTTATCAACAGCATCCGTGTAATCGATGCTGCCTGTGCCAGAAGAGGCTCTGAATTGAGCAAAGCGTATAAAGCCGCTTGCAACGTGAAAGCTCAGGAAGTGATTGCACTCGGCGCGAAAGGAGCAGAGATAAAAACAGAAATGGATAAGCTGAAATTAAAACGCATTCAGAGTCTATTAGACCTCAAGTAAACTTACTACTGGGGAGTGCAATCATACAGTCTGCACTCTCACTTCCACCATAGCGCGACCAGACCTCCATCCAATTGTACAAAAAACAACTAAATTTTTAATCTTGTAGAATGTCATAAAATTTAACTTGATCACAAAAAAAACAAGCATATATAGTACCTATAACATATATAACAATTTATACACAAAAGGTCTATTGACCAAAATCTACTATTAAAAACATGAAAAGGAATTGCAATGCATAAAAAGCATCAGCTTGCCGCTGCCATTACTGGTATTCTATTTTCCACATTGTCTAGCACATCTGTATTGGCACAGGTGACTCACCCTAAAATGGTGACTGCACCAGCTTCTAGCACAGTCGTTAAAGACAGCTATATTGTCGTGTTTGAAACACCAAATACCATTGCAGCTGACACCCTAACAGCAAGAGCTGATTTCAATAGGGTTCAAAGTCAAAACTTGGTGAATCAACACAACATCAAACTAGAAAAAACTTACTCTGCAACCCTTAATGGCGCGTTAGTAACGGCATCAAAATCTCAGCTTTCTGCATTACTTTCAGATCCGAATGTAGCCTTCATTGAGCCAAACCGTGTCATCACCTTAGATGCAACAGTCAGTGCAAAACAAACAAATGCAACATGGGGTCTAGACAGAATCGACCAACGTGCCCTGCCACTTGATTCTAACTATGTTTATAACTTCACAGGTTCAAATGTGACTGCTTATGTTTTAGACACTGGTATTCAAGTTGACCATACCGAATTCAATGGCCGTGCAGCCAGCGGTTTCGACTTTGTCGATAATGATAATAACGCTGATGATTGTCATGGCCACGGAACACACGTTGCGGGTACTATTGGTGGCGAAACCTACGGTGTTGCTAAGAATGTTGACTTGGTCGGCGTACGAGTATTTAACTGCCAAGGAAGTAGTTCATTAGCCACTATCATTGATGGTGTTGAATGGGTTACAGCAAATGCGACGTTGCCAGCTGTTGCTAATATGAGTTTCCGTACACCTGTCAGTGCTGCGCTAAATAATGCGGTTCAAGCAAGCATTAACCGCGGGATCTCAATGGTCGCAGCTGCGGGTAACGACAATGGCAATGCATGTAACATCTCTCCAGCAAGTGCGCCAAACGCAATCACAGTAGCAGCATCAACGAATACAGATCAGCGCGCTAGCTTCTCAAATTTTGGTAATTGTGTCGATATTTTTGCACCAGGGCAAAGCATCACTTCTGCTTGGATAAACAACGGTGTAAGTACTATCAGTGGTACGTCTATGGCTGCGCCACACGTTGCCGGTGTTGCAGCACTTCATCTACAGCAGTCGCCTAACCTGACACCAGCACAAGTCACTGCGAGAATATTAGGTGATTCGACTACCAACGAGATTGGCGATCCACAAGGCTCACCTAACCGCTTGCTATATTCTATCCATGAAACTCAACAGCCACCGTATAGCCAATGGGTAGGCGCATATGGATATACAGCTGGAGGCTGGCGAGTAGAAAACCACCCGCGCATGATGGCTGACGTAAATGGCGATGGTAAAAAAGATGTCGTTGGCTTTGCCAATGCAGGTGTTTACGTGTCACTTTCAAATGGCGCATCGTTCTCTTCTCCACGTAAGTGGGTAGGTTCATTTGGATACACAGCTGGTGGTTGGAGAGTTGAGAACCACCCACGTATGATGGCAGATGTGAACGGCGATGGCCGTGATGACGTTGTAGGCTTTGCAAATGCTGGTGTGTATGTATCACTGTCAACTGGTTCAAGCTTTACTGCACAACAAAAATGGATTGGCAGCTTTGGCTATAGTGCCGGCGGATGGCGCACCAATCAGCATCCTCGTATGATGGCTGATGTAAATGGCGATGGCAAACAGGACGTTGTTGGCTTTGCTAACGCAGGGGTTTATGTTGCACTTTCGACAGGAACAAGTTTTGCTCCAATGCGCCAGTGGGTTGGTAGCTATGGCTATACAGCTGGTGGTTGGCGTGTAGAGAACCACCCTCGCATGATGGCTGACGTGAATGGCGATGGCAAACAAGACGTTGTCGGCTTTGCAAACGCAGGCGTCTATGTATCTCTTTCTAATGGTTCATCGTTTAGCTCACCTCAAAAATGGATAAGTAACTTTGGCTATAGTGCAGGCGGCTGGCGCGTTCAAAACCACCCTCGCTTTATGGCTGACGTAAATGGTGATGGCCGTGATGACGTGGTAGGGTTTGCTAATGCCGGTGTGTATGTTGCACTTTCTACAGGCACAGGGTTTAGCGCGATGCGCCAATGGGTAAATAACTATGGTTATACAGCTGGTGGCTGGCGCGTTGAAAACCACCCTCGATACCTAGCTGACGTAAATGGCGATGGCAAGAAGGATGTGGTTGGTTTTGCAAATGCAGGTGTATACATTTCAACATCGAATGGCAGTAGCTTCTCAGCGCCTAAACGCGTCGTAGATAACTTTGGTTATAGTGCTGGCGGATGGCGAGTGCAACAGCATCCACGTATGATGGCAGACGTAAATGGTGATGGCACAGAAGATGTCGTTGGCTTTGCGAACGCTGGTGTTTACGTTGCACCAATGAAGTAATAAAAATATTTTGGGCTTACTGATATCAATAAACCCGGCTATAGCCGGGTTTTTTAATCGCGATTCGCGAAAATCAAAAAGAAGTTAGATTACTTCTTCTTAACTGCTTTTTTGTTTGGAAGGTCAGTGATTGAACCTTCGAAAATTTCAGCAGCTAGACCGATTGACTCGTTCAGTGTTGGGTGAGCGTGGATAGTAAGTGCCACGTCTTCTGCGTCTGCACCCATTTCTACCGCTAGGCCGATTTCACCAAGCATTTCGCCTGCGTTGATACCAACCATTGCACCACCGATAACACGGCCTGACTCTTTATCAAAGATAAGCTTAGTTTGACCTTCAGTACGTGCAGAAGCGATTGCACGGCCAGATGCTGCCCACGGGAATACCGCAGTTTCAATCTTAAGACCTTGCTCTTTCGCTTCCTTCTCAGTTACACCAACCCATGCAATTTCTGGATCTGTGTAAGCGATTGAAGGGATACACTTAGGATCGAAGTAGTGCTTCTTACCAGAGATAACTTCCGCAGCAACGTGTGCTTCGTGTACCGCTTTGTGTGCAAGCATAGGCTGACCAACAATGTCACCAATCGCGAAGATGTGGTCAACGTTCGTTTTCATTTGCTTGTCGGTGTTGATGAAGCCACGCTCGTCAACAGCAACGCCTGCTTTGTCAGCGTCAAGTAGTTTACCGTTTGGTGTACGACCAACCGCAACCAATACTTTGTCATAACGTACTTGGCCTTCAGGTGCTTGCTTACCTTCGAATGAAACGTAGATACCGTCTTCTTTCGCTTCAACAGCAACAACTTTCGTAGAAAGCATCACGTTGAACTTGTTCTTAACATACTTCTGGTAAACCTTGATGATGTCTTTGTCAGCAGCAGGTACTAATTGATCAGCAAATTCAACAACGTCGATTTCTGAACCTAGCGCACGGTAAACAGTACCCATCTCAAGACCGATGATACCACCACCTAGTACAAGTAGTTTGCCAGGTACGTCTTTAAGCTCAAGTGCACCAGTTGAATCAATGATACGCTCATCTTGTGGGATGAATGGAAGGCTTACTGGCTGTGAACCTGCTGCGATGATTGCGTTATCAAACGTCACTGTCTTAGTGCCGTCAGCCCCTTCAACAGCGATGGTGTTAGAACCTGTGAATTTACCGTAACCGTTAACTACGTTAACTTTACGCATTTTAGACATACCAGCTAGGCCGCCAGTAAGTTGACCGATTACAGACTCTTTCCAAGTACGGATTTTGTCTAAATCGATTTGTGGAGCACCGAAAGTTACACCGTGAGAAGCCATTTCAGCTGCATCATCGATTACCTTAGCCACGTGAAGTAGTGCTTTAGAAGGAATACAACCTACGTTCAAGCAAACACCACCTAGGGTATCGCGAGATTCAATCAATGTAACATCTAAACCTAGGTCTGCTGCACGGAATGCTGCAGAGTAACCACCAGGACCACCGCCTAGTACAACAACTTGAGTTTTGATTTCGTTGCTCATGTTATTACCTTAACTATTATTCGAACGGGACTCTACTCAACTGAGTATCCGCACCCAATTTGCCTGCCAGTCGCCAAATTAGGACAAAACCAACAGAGAGAGTTTTTTGTGCGCGAAAGTGTATCATTCGCACTCACTAATGTCCCGTCCAAATATCAGACAGGACACTAAAAATACAACAAAACCGCACAACCTATGTTGGGCGGTTTTGGTTCACCTTACATTACTAGCTGACGAATATCGCTCAGGTAGTTTGCAAGAGTCACAGTAAAGCGTGCTGCAAGCGCCCCGTCAATTACACGGTGGTCGTATGAACAGCTTAGCGGCACCATTAAGCGCGGCTCAAACTCTTTACCATTCCATTTCGGCTTCATCTCAGACTTAGATACACCTAAGATAGCCACTTCTGGTGCATTCACGATTGGTGTGAATGATGTACCACCGATGCCACCAAGGCTTGAGATTGTGAAACAACCGCCTTGCATGTCAGCTGCTGTCAGCTTGCCGTCACGTGCTTTCTTAGAGACTTCCATCAGCTCACGAGAAAGCTCAATGATGCCTTTTTTGTTTACATCTTTGAATACAGGAACAACCAAGCCGTTTGGCGTATCAACCGCCACACCGATGTTCACGTATTTCTTCAGAGTTAGGCTCTCGCCGTCTTCAGAAAGAGAAGAGTTAAATGTTGGGAACTCTTCAAGTGCTTTTGCAGCCGCTTTCATCACGAAGACTAATGGTGTGATCTTCACGCCCATCTTCTTCTTCTCAGCTAGAACATTTTGCTCCTTACGGAATGCTTCTAGCGTTGTGATATCTGCTTCATCAAACTGTGTAACGTGTGGGATTTGTACCCAGTTACGGTGTAGGTTTGCACCAGAGATCTTTTGAATACGAGATAGTTTCTTCTCTTCAACTTCACCAAACTTGCTAAAGTCTACTTTCGGCCAAGGAATTAGACCAAGCTCGCCACCACCGGTGTTACCACCTTTAGATAGCTGACCTGATTCAACTTGCTTCACTAGCTCTTTCACATAGTTCTGAACGTCTTCTTTAACAACACGGTTCTTACGACCGGTTGCTTTAACACGCGCTAGGTTTACACCAAACTCACGAGCTAGACGACGCACAACTGGTGATGCGTGTGCATACTGATCGTTCGCAACAAAGTCATCTTTTTGTGCTGATGCAGGAGCTGGAGCTGCTGCCGGAGCAGGTTTTGCAGCCGGAGCTGGTGCTGCTGTTGGTGCCGGTGCAGCAGCAGGTGCTGCAACTGGCGCACTGCCTGCCGTTTCAAATACGAAGATTAAAGAACCAGTCGATACTTTATCGCCAGCGTTTACTTTGATCTCTTTTACAGTACCTGCAAATGGTGCCGGTACTTCCATAGAAGCCTTATCGCCTTCTACAGTAATAAGAGACTGCTCTTCTTCGATTGAATCACCAACAGATACCATGATTTCAGTCACTTCAACTTCATCACCACCGATATCTGGTACGTGTACTTCTTTCGCTTCTGCTACCGCTGCAGGTGCCGCCGTAGGCGCAGGTGCCGCTTCAACAGATGCAGCTGCTGGCGCACTGCCCGCAACTTCAAATACGAATACCAAAGAGCCAGTTGACACTTTACCGCCAACTTCAACTTTGATTTCTTTCACAGTACCTGCAAATGGTGCTGGTACTTCCATAGAAGCCTTATCGCCTTCTACGTTTAAGATAGACTGGTCAGCTTCAACAGCTTCGCCTACTGCAACCATGATTTCAGTGACTTCTACTTCGTCGCCACCGATATCTGGTACGTGTACTTCTTTAAGCTCAGCAGCAGCTGGCGCCGCAGGTGCTGGCGCTGCAACAGGAGCCGCAGGCGCTTGTGCCGCAGCCGGTGCTTCTGCACCCGCTGCGTCAAAAATCATAATCAAAGAGCCCGTTGAAACTTTGTCACCTTCAACCACTTTGATTTCTTTTACAGTACCCGCAGCCGCTGCTGGTACTTCCATAGAAGCCTTATCGCCTTCAACTGTGATCAATGACTGATCCACTTCAACCGTGTCACCTACGCTTACTAGGAGCTCGGTTACTTCAACCTCATCGGCACCAATATCTGGAACATGAATTTCAATTGACATGTTTTTGCCTCTTATGCGTAAAGTGGGTTAGCTTTTGTTGTGTCGATATCAAATTTCTTGATAGCGTCAGCAACAACTGATTTTTCAACCTTGCCCTGTTGAGCAAGTTCGTTAAGTGCAGCAACAACCACATAACCTGCGTTCACTTCGAAGTGACGACGTAGGTTTTCACGGCTGTCTGAACGACCGTAACCGTCAGTACCTAATACTTTGTATGAGCTGCTTGGCATGAATGCACGTACTTGGTCTGCATAGTTCTTCATGTAGTCAGTTGCAGCAATCGCTGGAGACTCACCTAATACAGTTGAAATATAAGGTACTTTCGCATCTGCTTCAGGGTTAAGCATGTTGAAACGCTCAACGTCTTGACCGTCACGAGCTAGTTCATTGAATGACGTTACAGAGAATACGTCTGAACCAATGCCGTACTCTTCGCTTAGGATTGCACCTGCTTTACGTACTTCGTTCAAGATAGTGCCTGAACCCATAAGCTGTACGTGTGCTTTCTCACCCGCGTTCGACTCCAACTTATAGATACCTTTACGGATACCTTCTTCAGCACCTTCCGGCATTGCTGGCTGGTGATAGTTTTCATTCATCAACGTTAGGTAGTAGAACACATTTTCTTGCTCTGGACCGTACATACGACGAATACCATCTTGCAAGATAACCGCAACTTCAAATACGAACGTTGGGTCGTAAGAAATACAGTTAGGAATAGTACCCGCTTGAATGTGTGAATGACCGTCTTCGTGCTGTAGACCTTCACCGTTAAGCGTTGTACGACCAGCTGTAGCACCCAATAAGAAACCACGTGCTTGTTGGTCACCCGCCATCCACGCCATGTCGCCAACACGTTGGAAACCGAACATAGAGTAGTAGATGTAGAATGGGATCATCGGTAGGTCGTTAGTGCTGTATGATGTTGCAGCAGCAACCCATGAAGACATTGCACCTAGTTCATTGATACCCTCTTGCAGTACCTGACCTGATGTTGCTTCTTTGTAGTAAGAAACGATGTCGCGGTCTTGCGGTGTGTAATTCTGACCGTGTGGATTGTAAATACCGATTTGACGGAATAGACCTTCCATACCGAAAGTACGCGCTTCATCCGCAATGATAGGTACGATGTTTTTGCCAACACCCTTGTCTTTCAACAAGATGTTTAGCGCACGTACATAACCCATTGTGGTTGAAATATCACGCTTTTGCTCTTCAAGTAGCGGCTTGAACTGCTCCAGTTTTGGTAACTCAAGTGCTTGTGTGAAGTTAGGTAAGCGCTGCGGCGTATAACCGTGTAGTGCTTTACGGCGCGAGTGTAAGTATTCGTACTCAGCAGAACCTTCTTTAAGCGTAAGGTATGGTAAGTTTGCAATTTCTTCGTCAGAAACCAGATCTTCAAGACCTAGGCGTGAGCGCAAGTGCTCAACGCTAGACATGTCCATTTTCTTAACTTGGTGTGCAATGTTCTTACCTTCAGCTGCTTCACCCATGCCATAACCTTTTACAGTCTTAGCTAGGATTACAGTTGGACGACCTTTCTCATCTTGAGCCGCTTTAAATGCTGCAAATAGTTTCGAAGGTTCATGACCACCACGCTTAAGTGCGAAGATTTCTTCATCCGTCATATCAGCAACTAATGCTGCTGTCTCTGGGTAACGACCGAAGAAGTGCTCTCGTACGTATGCACCGTCTTTTGATTTGTATGTCTGGTAGTCACCGTCGATTGTTTCGTTCATCAGCTGTAAAAGCTTACCAGTTGTGTCTTTAGCAAGTAGCTTGTCCCAACCAGAACCCCAAACAACTTTGATCACGTTCCAACCTGCACCTTTGAATAGACCTTCAAGCTCTTGAATGATCTTACCGTTACCCATTACTGGGCCGTCAAGACGCTGCAGGTTACAGTTAATTAGGTAGCATAGGTTATCTAGCTTTTCACGCGCAGCGAAAGAAATAGCACCACGTGATTCTGGCTCATCCATCTCGCCATCACCTAGAAACGCATATACGCGCTGCTCGTTAGTCTCTTTTAGGCCACGGCCTTCTAGGTACTTAAGGAAACGTGCTTGATAAATTGATGCAATCGGACCAAGACCCATAGATACAGTCGGGAATTGCCAGAACTCAGGCATCAATTTAGGGTGAGGATATGAAGAAATACCTTTACCATCTACTTCTTGACGGAAGTTATCTAGCTGCTCTTCAGTTAAACGACCTTCAAGGAACGCACGTGCGTAAATACCAGGTGAAATATGACCTTGGTAATAAACTAAATCACCACCGTCTTTCTCATTTGGAGCTCGGAAGAAGTGGTTGAAACACATTTCATAAAATGCTGCTGAAGACTGGTAAGACGCCATGTGGCCGCCTAACTCTAGGTCTTTTTTAGACGCACGAAGTACGATCATGATCGCATTCCAACGTACGATAGAGCGGATACGACGTTCAATTGTAGTATCACCAGGGTAAGCTGGTTCTTGGTCAGCCGGAATGGTATTTACATAATTTGTAGTAATACCAGTAGGCATATCCACACCATCTAGGCGGGCTTGCTCTAGCACTTGCTCAAGTAAGAATTGCGCACGTTCTACGCCTTCTTCTTTTACAACTGACTCAAGCGCTTGTAACCACTCTTGGGTTTCTAACGCGTCAACGTCAAACTTATTGACTTCAGACATATGGAGTGTTCCTTATGTTTTAAATGCAAATTTATTCAATGCGTCAATGACGCAATCAAGCTTAATTGCTCGATTTTGCTTAAAAGACCGAATTTACCTAACTTATTGCTGTTTAGTACGACGTAGACTGCGCTCAATTCGAGAGCGCTCTCTGCCCGCTTCTAATAATGCTTCTTCAATAAAGGCAAGGTGAGCGTTACTCGCAAGCCTTGCCTTTTCTGGATTACCTTGAATAACAGCATCCATCAATACCGCTCGATGCTGCGCAAGTTGTTCACTCACGTCTGACTTTTGCACCAAAACGGTTAAGTTCTGTAATACATTTTGCTCAAGTAACGTTTGCATCCCTCTCACTAAATGCAGTAACACCACATTATGTGACGCTTCTGCTACAGTGAAATGAAATGCATTGATTGCTTTGGCTTTTAGGGCTAAGTCGTCTCCCACCTCGGCAATGTTGTCGTAGCTTTGTTTTACTTTATCCATATCATTATCGGTACCTCGCAAAGCTGCGTAATAAGCAGCGATACCTTCAAGCGCATGACGGAATTCAAGTAAGTCAAACTGAGACTCAGGGTGTTTACTGATCAAATCAAACAGTGGATCAGTTAAACCTTCTTCTAGCTGATTTTTAACGTACGTGCCGCCACCTTGGCGACGCGTCACTAACCCTTTGGCTTCGAGTTTTTGAATCGCCTCTCTTAACGAAGGGCGGGATACTTCAAACTGCTTAGCAAGCTCTCTTTCTGGGGGAAGCTTTTCCCCTGGAAGCAATGATCCTTCTAAAATCATGTTTTCCAATTGCTCTAAAATCACATCCGAGAGTTTCGCAGCTTTAATCTTCAAAGACATTGATAACACGCCAGTTTGGGTTATATCCACCAACTAAGAATGAAGTTCCTACGTTAAACCGTAAGCCTTTAAAACTTAGCAATATTTACTTAATCATTTAGTATATTGTGACCAGGTAGGTAAATTGGTCATACCAAATTTGGACAATAAGTTATCAAAATCAAGCTCGGCTGTCAAAATTACACCTTTTCATCGCTTTTAATATCCTTTTTTTGACATCCATTCAGATTAAACTTTATACAATTAAAAATGATTGCAAAGAAAAATAAAAATGGTCAGACCAGATGAGTTGGGAAACTAGGTAGTACAAAAAATAGCATGGGACACATGGGCAATGAATTGCTCTTAATACTGCAATATACAGTCATTTTGAAACTCAGATAAAAGCGGCGAGGTAATCAATGACAAACTTGCGGTCAAACAGGGTTGGGTGAGCGATAAGTCTCACCCTAATTTTTATTCACAGGCAGGTTGCTCAACCAGCACTTGCGACGCGATTTGACTCAGTACACCTTGTTGCTGTGCACTTAACGCAGTATCGGGGATAATCGAAATTGGACCTGTATCCACCTTCTCGCCTGTAATAATCTCGCTAAATACTAGACTACTCAGTAATAAACCTGAAGGAGCTGCATGATTGCCATCAGATGTATGAAAAGATACATTTTGCATTTGTTCCATCGCGGCATTCCAAGCCCCCCCTACAGGCGCCACACAAGCAGCCTGCAGTGATGCAATTTGGCGATGGATACCCATCACATACGCCGCTTCTTCAGACCGCCCTTTTTGCGGGTGCTCTGGAAACAAAATAGGCGTAATATCTAACTCTTTTGCTAAAGCAATCCATTGCTGGGTTTCCTTTGTGGAATATAGCACAGCACCCGATTGCGAGTATTTTTGCCCTTGTATAATCAAATGACTCCATTGTCCGTCATTTAATTTTGCGCGCACAGTGGCGTTCTTATATAAGTCATCCGTAAATCCAAAGCCCAACGTTTCAACATTCACTGATTTTTCTGCAGCGTAATGCTGCAACGTTTTCTTCAAATACGGCGCCAAGCCAGCAGCATGGCTATTACCTATTAGGGCCACTGAATATATTGGAGCGCTCTGGTTATCGGGAATGGTTTTGTTTGTGGTTAAATTAACTTGCTTCTGTGGGGTGTCGTTGATGTTCACATCATCATTGGAACCACCACAGCCAACTAGAAGCACTGCCAAGGTAACTGAAATACTTTGCTTAATCATGATAGTTCATCCGTTTACAAATCAGTCTATGTCTATAAATTGCACAATAAATGAGTAACGTCAATTGCCACTTAGCTCATTTTGTCGGGTGAAAGCACACATCGCACACGGTCACCCCAATAATTTTCTATTTATTGCAGGGCTCAGTTTTGGGCACTGTCAAAAAGTACATAACCTGCAACAATGAGCCATGACATATTGCTACATCTGCTTGCTCAACGACTTTGGGTTTACCATGTACTGCTATCCCCAAATCAGCCGCTGACATCATCACCAGATCATTTGCTCCATCTCCCATTGCCAAGCTTTGCGCTGGCGCGATGTTATATTCTGCTTGCAGCTCTTTTAAAACTTGTGCTTTTTTATGTGCATCAACCACTTCACCGAGCACTTTACCTGTTAATTGCTGATCCGCTATTTCTAATGTGTTGGCAAATACATGATCCAGCCCAAGTCGTTTTTGCAATGCTTCGGCAAACCAAGTAAAGCCCCCAGAGGCAATCGCCAGTTTCCACCCTCTGGCCTTCAACACTTCACACAGTTGTGCCACGCCAAGCATCAAAGGGAGATCAGCTTTGAGAGGCTCTATCAAGCTCAACTCGATACCTTTTAATTTAGCGACGCGTTGATATAAACTTTCACTGAATGCCAATTGTCCCGCCATCGCCTGAGCAGTTACAGAAGCAACTTCTTCATACACATCTGCAAGACGAGCAATTTCATCAATGCATTCTATTTCAATAACCGTCGAGTCCATATCCATGACCAATAGACCCGGCAATTCTAGCTGAGGTAGCACTTTTAATACTGCACCTTCAAAGCCGAGTCTTTGTGCAGCATCTCGCACAGTCGCTTTTATATCAACTAATGTAGAGACTTCTATGGCAACACCGACAGGTAAAGTCTTGTGTGCCTGATAACAACAAACCTGATGATATAAAATTGACGTGTCTAGTGAAGCGATAAAATCTACAACTTGCTTACCATTTAACCCTTTGCCAAATAGGACAATATACTGCCGCGAAACCTGCTCAGCGATCGCGGCCTTCGGCTGAGAGGCATTTTCAAATGGATACCACTTTGCTAAGGTAAGTTGATTTTCAATAGGACGGACATCAAGCTGATTGATATCAATAACATTTTGCATTAGCATGGAGCACTCCTGGAAACGGTAGAGCACCTTTGTATCATCTAATGCCAACAATGTCAGCCAGCAACTTTTAACTATGAAAAATACACAAGCCAGTGAATTCCTAAATTCATCTAAGAGTAAGCGCATGTTGCGCTTACTGGTTGCAGCCAGTTGCTTGTTAGCCTTGGTATGGATAGCCAGCAACACCAGCTTTCGCTCACATCAATTGCTACATACCAATGCCAATCATGCTGCACAGAGTTTGATCAAACAGTTCGCTTTGAATGCTGCAGAGCCACTGTCCCGCTCAGATACACCGAGGCTCAGGGCTTTAAGCAATCATTTAGCAAGCGACCCTTATGTGCTCTCTGTCGCTGTGTATAACCAACAAGGACATTTTGTGATGGGTAATGATGGCCTCACAGCTCCGCCTAACTTTGCAGGGCTGCCAGATGGCCTTGCAGGGATCAACCCCAGTAAAGATGCCATTGTCAGTACCATTGAAAATGATGAACAAACTCTTGGCTTTGTCAGTATCGAGTACCTGACGGATGCTGCCATGAGTGAAAGTCACCGCCACTTTCATCAACTTGGTCGCGTTGTCTTACTAATGCTCATCATTGTGGGGATTTTTACTTGGCAAATTGGGCGCGCGCTGACGCGCAGAGATGTAAAAAATCAGATTGAAAAAAGCGCGCAAGAAGAAGAGTAAAGCTGCTCAGCAATCATTTGCTTGGGCTCACTCCGCAACTGGCAGAAGTGTTCAAACACCTGATGTAAGCGTTTTGGCAAATTTGGCTGACCCTGAAAACCATTCAATGGCATTGATGGGGCATCGGTTTCCAAAACGAAGCTAGACAATGGTAAGGCTTTCACCACTGCATGTGTTTTTTGCGCTCTTGGGTAGGTGATCGTGCCTCCTATCCCCAGTTTAAACCCTCGCTCTATATAATATTGTGCTTGCTGAATAGAGCCAGAGAAAGCATGGATCACGCCACCAAACTGAGGTTTCACTGATTTAAAAGCTTGGGCGATTAAGTGGTGGCTTTGCCTGTGATGAACTATCAATGGCAAAGCCAAAGTATTAGCCAGCTTAATGTGTTCTAAAAACAGCTTTTGCTGTAGTGCTAAATGGTCGCACTGAGCGTCAATACCACACTCTCCTACCGCACTGAGATGACCTCGATGTTGTTGTGCTCGTATCCATAGCTCCTCCATGTCACCTTCACTGCCTAAATCAAGAAAGTATGGATGTAAGCCGAAACCAATACGACACTCAGGGACGCGCCGCTTAAAATCCAGCAGCGCTTTGCTTTGTGTGAGCGTGATCCCAGGCACCACGAACTGAGTGATACCATACCTCGCGGCTTCTCGTATATGCTCATCTAAGTTGTCACTCAACTGGTCAAAATCAAGATGACAGTGAGTATCCACCAGGCGCATCATTAGGGATTTAGTCGCTCGACTGCCCAGCTATTATCATCTTGCTTAATATACATAAAGCGGTCATGCAGTCGGTGTTCCCCACCTTGCCAAAATTCAATCTTATGAGGAACAACACAGTACCCCCCCCAAAAGTCAGGCAGAGGAATATCCCCTTTTGCAAACTTACTTTTCATACTTTGGAAAGTTTGCATCAATGCTTGGCGTGAAGATACTGGACGAGACTGCTGAGAAGCCCAAGCTGCCAGTTGGCTTTCTTTGGGTCTGGACAAAAAGTACTTTGCCACAGCCGCTGTACTCAAGGGTTGAGCTTCGCCATACACGATCACTTGACGCTCAATTGCATGCCACGGAAAATGCAGCGAAATTTTATTATTTGCACTGAGGTCTTGCGCTTTTTTTGAGCCAGTATTGGTGAAAAATACAAAGCCATTATCATCAAGCTGTTTCAGTAAAACAATACGCTGTGACGGCTGTCCTTCATCATCAACTGTCGCGACTACCATCGCAGTTGGATCAGCACTAAATTTAGCTTCAACCGCTTGTGCTAACCATTTCTCAAACTGAGCAATGGGATTTTCATCAAGCATTTCTCTGCTTAATCCGCCTTGTATATACTCTCTGCGAATATCTTCTAATTTCATTTAAGCGACTCCTAGCAATTCCTAACTCAATTACCTGACACACTCTATCAGGTCGCCATTCAATAATAAAAAACCGCCATGAACTGGCGGCTTTTTGTAATATTAAGCATGCAAAGCAAATGTTACATTTGCTCCATTACCTCAATACCCAACAGGTCTAAACCAGATTGAAGCGTTTTCGCCACTAGGTTACACAGTACTAGACGGCTTTCACGTGTTTGCTCACTAACATCGTCTTTCAAGATTGGACACGCTTCGTAGAAAGACATGTACAAACTTGCAAGCTCATACAAATATCCACACAATACGTGTGGTGTCGCTTCGCTGATCATTAGATCTAAGATTTCTTCTAACTGCAACAACTTAAGTGCCAGTGCTTTTTCTTGTGAAGCTGCAATCTCAATCTTACCAGCCAACTCATTGCTATTGACGTTTGCCTTGCGGAAAATACTTCTCACACGTGTGTATGCATACTGAAGGTACGGTGCTGTTGCGCCTTCAAAGCTCAACATCGTATCCCAGTTAAATATATAATCGCTGGTACGGTGTTTAGATAGATCAGCGTATTTGACCGCACCAATACCAACTTTGCGTGCAATTTCAGTACGCGCTTCTTCTGAGAGCTCAGAAGCACGATCTGCCAACTTATCAGCTGCTCGGCTTACCGCTTCATCAAGTAAATCGGCTAGTTTAACTGTGCCGCCCGTACGCGTCTTAAATGGCTTACCATCGTCACCCATCATGGTACCGAACAGGCTTGGTTCATAGCTTGTTTTATCTTTCAAAAGACCCGCTTTACGCGCTGTGATTTCTACTTGATTAAAATGGAGGCCTTGTCTTGCATCCACAAAAATTAAAATACGATCCACATCCAGTTCATTTGAACGGTAATCACACGCTGCTAAATCCGTTGTCGCGTATAAGAAACCACCACCAGATTTTTGCACGATAAACACCGAAGGTTCACCATCTTTGTTTGCAAGTTCATCAAGGAACACAACTTGAGCGCCCTGATCTTCTACTGCAATGCCTTTTTCTTTTAGTAGCTCAATGACACCATTTAGACGCGCGTTATATGCACTTTCTGCTTTGATGTCGTCACGGCCTAATGTCACGTTTAGCTTTTTGTATACTTCTTCCGAGTGCTTAACAGATGTGTCGATGAACAACTGCCATAATTTCTCACAGTGCGCGTCGCCACCTTGTAATTTAACTACATAGTCACGTGCTTTGTCCGCAAAACCTTCTTCGTCGTCGAAACGCTTCTTCGCATCACGATAGAAGCTCTCTAGATCTGCAAGCGCTACCTTCTCAAGATCGATACCTTTTTCTAGCAGATCTTCAAGGTGCGCAATCAACATTCCGAACTGCGTGCCCCAATCACCCATGTGGTTTTGACGAATTACCTGATCGCCACGAAACTCTAATGCACGTACAACAGCATCTCCAATGATAGTTGAACGAAGGTGACCAACGTGCATCTCTTTTGCTAGGTTTGGAGAAGAGTAATCCACCACCACTTTGTGCGGTTGTGCATGCTCTGCGACACCCAGTTTGCTGTCTTGGTTTGCCGCTTCTAAGCTACTCGCTAAGAACTCAGGCTTTAAGTGAATATTGATGAAACCTGGGCCTGCAATCTCAACTTTGTCTGCCAGTTCTTCAACCGCCAAATTGTCGATGATTTTTTGGGCAACTTCACGTGGGTTTGTTTTTAGTGCTTTTGCTGCGCCCATCGCTCCGTTAATTTGGTAATCACCAAACTGTGGACGTGTACTTTGCGTTACAGCCGGGTTTGTTCCTTCAGGGATGCCAGCAGCAAGCATTGCTGCATTGGCTTTTTCGATTAATAGAGTTTTGAGGTTCATTTTTTATCCTGTGACCCTTGCCAGCCATAAAACTAGCAAGGTTAAATTCGATTCAATTTAAGCGTTTATTAGTGTTCACGTGTATGGTGGAACTGAACATCAGGGTAGCGTTCCATTGATAAGTTTAAATTTACACGGCTAGGTGCAATGTAAGTTAAGTTATCACCACCATCCAGGGCTAAGTTTGCTTCACACTTACGTTTAAACTCAGCCATCTTCTTATCGTCGTCACACGTCACCCAACGGGCTGTTTGTACTGCCACGCTTTCGTAAATTGCATCTACGTTATATTCAGCTTTCAGGCGCGCTACAACCACATCAAACTGAAGCACACCGACCGCACCTACGATTAAGCTGTTATTTTGTAGAGGTCTAAATACCTGTACCGCACCTTCTTCTGACAGCTGCACTAAGCCTTTTAACAACTGCTTTTGCTTAAGTGGATCTTTTAAACGAATGCTGCGGAATAATTCTGGCGCGAAATTTGGTATACCACTGAATTTCAGCTTCTCACCTTGCGTAAACGTATCACCGATTTGGATTGTGCCGTGGTTATGCAAGCCAATGATGTCACCAGCATAAGCCTCTTGAGCACGTTCACGGTCACCCGCCATAAAGGTTACCGCGTCGGAGATGCTGACTTTTTTGCCAATACGTACATGGTCCATCTTCATACCTTGAGTATATTTACCTGATACAATACGCATAAAGGCAATACGGTCACGATGTTTGGGGTCCATATTCGCTTGAATTTTGAATACAAAGCCTGAGAACTTTTCTTCTTCAGCTTTTACTTCACGCTCTTCAGTTTGACGTGGCATTGGCGTTGGCGCCCATTCTGTTAAACCGTCAAGCATATGGTCAACACCAAAGTTACCTAATGCTGTACCAAAGTAAACGGGTGTAAGCTCACCCGATAAAAATAACTCATGATCAAACTCATTTGATGCACCTATTACCAACTCTAGCTCTTCACGGAGCTGCTCGGCTAACTCATCACCGATTTCGGCATCTAGATCTGGATTGTCTAAGCCCTTAATAATGCGTTTTTCTTGGATGGTATGACCTTGACCCGTTGCGTATAAAATCGTTTCATCACGATGAATGTGGTACACGCCTTTAAATTCTTTACCACAGCCGATTGGCCAAGTGATAGGTGCACACATGATATTCAGTTCTGTTTCGACTTCGTCCATCACTTCCATTGGGTCACGGATATCACGGTCAAGTTTGTTCATAAAAGTCACGATTGGCGTGTCACGTAAGCGCGTTACTTCCATTAATTTACGTGTACGATCCTCAACACCTTTTGCAGCATCGATTACCATTAAACACGAGTCCACAGCTGTCAGCGTACGATAAGTATCTTCAGAGAAGTCTTCGTGTCCCGGGGTATCTAGTAGGTTTACCAATGCATCATTATACGGAAACTGCATCACCGAGGTTGTTACCGAGATACCACGCTCTTTTTCCATTTCCATCCAGTCAGATTTTGCGTGCTGGTTTGAACCACGCCCTTTTACCGTACCGGCTTTTTGTAACGCCTTTCCGAATAAAAGAACCTTTTCTGTGATAGTGGTTTTACCCGCATCCGGGTGAGAAATGATGGCAAAAGTACGACGTAGCGATACCTCTTGCTGGATACTGTTATTTGACATTGAAAACTCTACTTTTGGCTTTTCGGAGTGTGATTGCTATTCCAGTACACTCAACTATGAACACACATCCGCATATTGTCTCCGATCCTGACTATTTTAACAACTTATCGGCGTACAATTTACGGATAATGTATATTGCTCTGACAACGAATCATGCTGTTCCCCTTCCACCGAAAATATATTTGACCTTAATCTCGACATACAAGGCCTAAACTAAAGCGCAAAATTTTTCTTTGATTATTCTCTAAGCTTCTATTTTAACAGCTTCTTTTAAGAAACATTGCCACTATACAATTGCAGACAAGTTGATAGGATATGTAAAAAATAAAACTAAAATAAACATACCATGACTAACAAGTTGTTTTCCATTCCAAAACCGAACCCCAATGCGACGCTGCGCTTATTTTGTTTTCCTTACGCTGGTGGCGCCCCAAGCATATTCATGTCTTGGCTAAATGGCTTACCTGCTCACATTGAACTGGTCGCTGTGCAGCTACCTGGGCGCGGTTCCCGATTAATGGAACCTGCGCATAATACGATGGGCGCAATTCTTGATGAGCTTTTGTCACATCAAACATTTATCACTCAGAAACCAGCCGTGTTTTTTGGCCATAGTTTGGGAAGTCGTGTTGCCTATGAACTCGCATATCAATTACAAAAAACCAATCAAAAAACCCCATTAAAACTGATTGCATCGGGAAGCCGAGCACCACATTTGCCAAACAGCAAACCAGCATTTTATCACTTGCCTCATGATGAATTTATTGAGGAGCTCAAGTCGCTAAATGGTACGCCAAAAGAAATACTCGAAAATGTGGAGTTAATGGAGTTATTTTTACCCTTATTACGTGCTGACTTTGAAGTCGCAGACCTATATCAAGCACATCCTCATGCTTTACCAATACCCATTGATGTGCTGTTTGGCACGGATGACGTCGATGTCAAACCGGAACAAATTGATGCATGGCAAAGCTTATCTGGCCTGCCAATATCTAAACACTCATTTAATGGCAACCACTTCTTTATTAATTCATGTAGTGATGAAGTGAAGGGTAAAGTTTTTCAACTCATTAGCTCCCTGTAACTAGGCCCAGTTAGAGAATTCTTCACCTTAACGTATGCTGGGTTTGTAACACCCAGCAAAACTCATCTCTCCCATAGTCCCGTCTCTTTGTAATACAAAACTGCAAAAAATATACATTGACAGTCGTAGACATAGGAACATATGAACGATTATCATTAACGACCGAACGTTTATCGTTTGTCAGCGATAAAATCGATTACTTGCAAATTGTGTAACTCAAGGTAAGTAAACGCCTTCCGATGGCGCATCAAGGGAATCATAAACATGAAAAAAGCAATTGCTTTAGGTGTATTTGCACTCGTACTTGTCGGCTGCAAAAGTTTAGTTGAGAAAGGACACAACCTTTATGAGGCTGGTATGTATACACAATCAGCAGAGTACTACGAACAAGCCCTCACTGAAGATCCACACAATTTAGAAGCGCAAAAAGGGCTTGCGTTAGCCCGCAATAAAATACTCGATAAAGGCCTTATCGATGTTCGCATGCTACGACTTGGGGGCAACCAAACTGGTGCAACATTAAAGCTGGAGTCATTGTTCAGAAGTCAAATTGATTGGCAAATTGAACCATTTGGCGCTATCGCCAACACCCAAAGCGAAGAACTTAGTTATGCATCTCAATGGTTACAACAACAAGCAAAACTACTCTCACAGTCTCAATATCCCGATAAGTTTAGATACTTTGAACACAACTACGCATTCTTAATTAGTAACGCACAACTCGGCCAACTTATTGCGAACTATCGCGCCGCATTGCAGCAAAAAGCGCATTCACAGTGCATGCTGATGGCATCGCAAGCGACTGAACAGCGCTTTTATTTACGACAATTCACAGAAAAATACTGTATGTCTTGGTCATTGCCGCAAAACTTCCAAACAGTAACTCAAGACCCAACGCGCTACTCGAGTATTCGGTTAGCTCCTGATTTCACTGTGAAGCTTCACCAAACAAGTCGTCAGGCAAACACGCTTAATACCGCATCTTTGGAGTTTAAACAGATCTTTCGAGAAAGTTTATGGTATAGCCCTGTAGGCCAACAAACTTTTCAGTTAAACCTCAAAGCCGAACTTGAGCATAGCCGCAATGCCAAACTCGTTAATCGGCAAAAACACTATACGATTGTGGAAGAGCGTATAAACCCTCAAAATCCCAAAGACAAGCTAGATGTTGAAGTCAAAAAAGCATATAACTACCCTGTTACTGAATTTACCGAACAATTCAGTATCGACGCCGTTTATAAAGGGGTAATTGCTAAACAACACATTGAATTTAAAGTGGATGATAGCCAAACTCACTATACTCAAAGCCACCATGCAGACTTTCCTCAGTTGGGTATCTCTCCCATGCAAGCCACTTTTTTAGATGTAGATACAAGGTTAGATAAACAAATGCATTCTCTGCAGAATCACTTCAAATCGCAACTTGAGCGCGTTTGGAGGGAAACTCACTGCAATGGTTTGATTGGCGCACAACACGGCGAGTATATTTTGCGTTGTGGTAAAATTGCGCCACACAATGAATTTGTAAATAGCTGGTTTAAAAAGCAGTTTGGCTTGGCTTATAACGAAATGGCCGCACTTTACGCCCTTTAATCCCCTGCCTCATTGGCAATGCAATAAGGCTTACTTATTGCTTTGCCTGCTGCGTAAAATGGGTTTGGCGCCCCCTTTCCAAGTATTCGCCACACTACAAGCTTTAATAACATCGTAGCCACGATACGTTTATGCGACCATGGGCCTTTGACTTCATTCGGAATTGGTTGATTCGCAAACTTACAAAATACACTGCCCTTGATCGGCCCGACAGTTTTTTCCAAGTCCTCAACTATGCAGGTGCTGATAAACCCAACCAACGGCCATTTAGCATTAATCGTGTTGCCTATTGGTGCATTGCAGCAACTGGCATACCAACGATGGACACCCTTGGCTGTGATTTTCATGCACTTGAGATGCTCTTGTCCTGAGGTGATAGACACTTGCGAAGCACTTACTTGAAAGACATCTGTACCACCATAGGAATTCAGTGACTTTTCGTGCCCAAGATGATTCACAAAAGCTTGGCAATCATCACAATAGCACACAACTCGATTTCTAAAAAAAGCCCCCTGACTAGCCACCTTGCCAGTAACAGCACCACAATCACATTGAAAATTCAGAAACTCAGTCATGTTACTTTCCTCGCCAGCATGCTATCAGTGTAAGAATGAATCATTCAAAACAGCTTTCATGCTAACGCGAGCCTGCTTTATAAAGCAATAAAATCTCCACAACTCTTGGCCTAAACCTAGCTTCATGCTAGTTTTCTGCAAAACAAAATTAAATGGGAAATTACTATGCCAAAGGCCAGTGAAATAAAAAAGCACGCCGCGATTGAATACAATGGTCGCGTTATGATTATTCGTGATATCGAGCGCTCTGTCCCGCAGGGTCGTGCCGGCGGAAGCTTATATCGTATGCGTATGTATGATGTTGTTAATGGAGGCAAGGTAGACGAAACCTTCAAAGCAGAAGAAATGTTAAAGTTGGCAGATTTAACTCGCCGCCCTGCGATGTTTTCATACGTCGATGGTGAAGAGTATGTATTTATGGATGAGGAAGACTACACACCTTATCACCTAAACAAAGAAGCCATCTCTGAGCAAGTGTTGTTCATCAATGAAGACACTAAAGGGTTACTGGTAGTTGTTGTTGAAGGCACACCGGTTTCCATCGATTTACCATCGAGTGTTGAACTCGTCATTGAAGAAACAGCACCTTCTATCAAAGGCGCTTCTGCAAGTGCACGCACAAAACCTGCCACCTTAACCACAGGTTTGATAGTGCAAGTGCCAGAACACATTTCTACAGGCGACAAAATCAAGATCAACACCACAGAAGTCAAATTTATGAGCCGTGCAGACAGCTAGTCATAATTGAAAGCCGACCTAGTCGGCTTTTTTAATCACCCCATGGCTTTCAATCTCATTCCTTTCACTGATAATTCTCCGCTGATTTATTAAACACTTTGCATTCTGGCCGACTTGTGATAACAATAAATGGAACGTTCCAACAAATAACAACAAGTGACATAATGGGAGTTAGTCATGAAAAAATACGTATTGTGCGCGATTGCTCTGGCTGTTCAATCGACAGCAATCCAGGCACATTCAGGACACACACATCAACACATCAGCAATGAACAAGTTAACTGGCAGGCTCACAACGCTTACAAAAAAGGTCAGCGAGTGCTCTTTGAGGGGGCGTTATATCGCGCCAACTGGTGGACTCAAGGCGATCTGCCAAGCCAGAACAAATCAGGCGCTTGGCAGCTGCTCCAATTTGTGAATGATAATACAGCGGTTACCCCACCTTGGTTGGGCACACAAATTTATACCAAAGGCGATACAGTTGCGTACAAAGGTGAACTATTTCAAGCACGTTGGTGGAGCCAAAATGACAAACCAGGGGCCAGCCAAGTGTGGGAAAAAATGCCGCACGATAAACAGAACGATCCAATTTCATTACAAAGCCTAATAAGCAGCCAAATTGAACTCACCGAGCAACAAGCTGATTCACCAGCAGGTGAAGGGCTAAGTAATGCTTTCGATGGCGATCCACGTACTAAATACGTTACTTTAAAGCCTCAAGGGTGGATTCAAATATCCCTGCCACAAGCTAAGCAAATATCTCAATACCAATTTACTTCAGCCAATGATGCGCCGGGTCGTGACCCTCATAACTGGACTCTGCTCGGTTCAAACGACAATGAGAACTGGATTACATTGGACAATCGAAATAGTGAGCTCTTTACTAAGCGATTTGAACAAAAGACTTTCCAAATTCAAACAGATCAAGCTTTTAAACACTATCGCTTTGAGTTGATTCACAAGGGCACTGATAATTGGGGGTATGATCTACTACAAATTGCAGAAATAGATTTATTTGGTGAAACACAGCTTCCCATCGCACATATCTCCAGTGACACAGATACCGTATTTATTGATACGCCCATCACGTTTAAAGACGCAAGCTTGAATACACCAAATAGTTTTGAGTGGCAGTTTGAACAGGGTACGCCTATAACAAGCCTCGCACAAAACCCACAAGTGGTATTTAAAACTCCAGGCATAAAAGAAGTTAAGCTCGCCACATATAATTGGCATGGCAAAAGTGAAACCACCTCGCACACAGTCAAAGTGGTAGACCCACAAAATCCTTGGCAAGGTTTCAGTTACCCTGAAATAAAGTTCGCACACGAAGATACAGAGAGTGAAGGCTATAAGCGTATTCACCGCCTCTTTCCTGATTTGGAAAAAACCATTAATGACGTTACATTGCAGGTTAATCAATTCCTCTACAAACACTATGGAGAATCTCCAGAATTTGACTCTGTAACTTTCAGTTTAAAGTGGATGGATACACTGGCTTATCGTGCAGGTTCAGGTCGTAACATGGAGATCGCTTTTAGTACTAAGTACATAACTGAGTCTTTGGCCAATGCAAGCGATGAAGAAGTAGTTTATGAGCTACTTGGCGTATTTTGGCATGAGCTTGTGCATGGATATCAGCACTTTCCAACAGGTGCCATGCAAGATGGTGGCGAAGTACATGCCATTATTGAGGGTATTGCTGATCTAGTTAGGATCCGAGCGGGCTTTCATGCTACGCGCAAACCAACACCTGCGAGAAACTGGCTTGGGGGTTATACCAATACAGGTTTCTTCCTTTCATGGATCCAAGACAATTACGACTCAGATTTTACTTACAAAATTAACCAAATGGTACTAACGAGCCAACGTGAAGGTTGGGAATGGACACTCAGAGAAGCTCTGAAACGCATACTAAACCAAGATATTGATGCCCTGTGGCAAAAGTACCAAGCAACTTTAGGTGCAGCTCCTGAAGCGCCGCCTGTGCCCGAAAACCAGCTAAGTTTAGTCACTCTAGGTGGGGAAGCCAGCACTACACAACCACCCGTAGACCCAATTTATGCCGTTGAGAATGCATTTGATGGTGACCGCTTTACCAAGTATCTAACCATTCATCCACATACCGAGATTTCATTTTCGGGTTATGGCGCAGGACAGCTAAAAGGATATCGCTTAACCGCTGGTGATAACCAGCCGAGCAGAGACCCGAGTAGCTGGACCTTATCCGCTTCTCCTGACGGTACTCAGTGGCAAGTAGTAGACACTCAGTCTAATCAAGTATTTAACCGTCGTTTAGAAACTCGTGAATTTGACCTAAGTTTGGATACGGCTTACCGCTACTTTAAATTTAGTTTTACCAATAGCGGTCCTCAAGATAACGGCCAAGATGTGTTTCAAATTGCAGACATTGATTTGCTGATAGACAAAGCCAGTGCCACACTACCCGATGAACTTGAGAACTTTGCGCTGGCAGGCGGTATCATCAGTGCTGAACATGCGGGTTTCAGCCAATGGGGAGAAGGGTTTGAAAGTGCATTTGATGGCAACCTAAGTAATAAGTACGTCGCCCTTACTGACAGTGGCTGGCTGCAATTTATAGCACCTGATCAGTACGTGCTGCGCGCTTATAGCATCACCAGCGGCAACGATGCACCAGAGCGCGATCCCGCAACTTGGCAGTTGCATGGCTCTAATGATGGAATTCACTGGCATACATTGGATACGCGCAGCGAAAACAGTTTTGAGGGCCGCAATCAAACCAAGTTATTTCGCATCGATAATCAAACGCCTTACAGCCATTATCGATTTGACCTTACCCATACAGCTACTGATGCCAATGGCAATAACCTATTACAACTCGCTGAAATAGAGCTGTTTAGGGCTTTATAAGCACCTCCAATTGAAGCAAAGTGTGTCCACATTTTGCTTCAACTCTCGTTTTTATTGCGCTTTTTATCCTAGTTATGCTGCGCCCAATCAGTACTTATTTGGTAGTCCATTTTTCATCGTGTACAATTGCTGTACAGCGCAAAAACTTGAGAAATTCAGCGAGCCATCATATGATCTGTGTTTGGACTTTTAACGGATAGTATTTCGGGCTAATACAGGCAAATATGGATATCAGGATAGATGAAAACCAGTAAGCTCAGTATCAGATTACTGTGGTATATCACTCCACTGGTGATTCTTCCTCTTTTATTTTTGGGGGGGTTTACACTCACTAATGTAACCAGTTCTACCCAAAAACAAGCAAAGTTGATTGTCAGCCGTTTTGTTGAACAACAGCAACAAAAAATGTTCAACTATATGGAAATCTATCAGTCCACGACAAAACTACTGTCTACCTCTCCTGTACTGAGTGACTTTTTACTAACAGCGCCAGATGAAAGCCATACAAAAACCAAAAGGCTAGGTGCTTTAATGGATGTCTTCGCTAGTTATAGTGAGGCTTATCCTGACATTATCAGCATAAACCTCGTTGATTCACAGGGTGTTAGTACCGCATTTTATTCTAGCAACTTGAGCTTTGCGCCCGAACAATACCCTTTTTTCGATCAAGTTATTAAAAGTAATTTGCGCCAGCAACAATACATGCTACCTGCCAAAGAAGGAGGAACGCAGCTGTATTTCGTACAGCAAATTTACAGCGTAAACTTCCATCTTAAGCGGCCTCAACGGCAGGGTTATATTATTGTACAAGTGGCGCCGTCAATCATATCGAGTAGTATCTTAGAAGCCCCTTATGACAACACTCTAAATTTGCTTGTCTCAGGTCAAGGGGAAGTATTATTCTCCTCAGATGGGCACTTCTCTCAAACCTACTTAAGCGATCAGGAAATGGCACAGATCAGCTCACTCGCTGATCGTGGAAAGCTTGATTCGATTGTACTTCCCTCTGTCGACGAGTTGAAGCGAATGACCTACAGTGCCCAATTAAGTGGTGGCTATTACTATATTTCCACTATTCCGAAAAGTATTTTGTATCAATCAGGTAAAGCCATCAGTTTGATTACTGCCTTGATTGTTATTTTGTCTGTTGTCACTTTGCCCGTTTTGATTTTTATTGTTGTTCGCAACCTGTTACTCACTCCAATTGAGTTACTCGGTGAAGCAAGTCACCGCGTTGGTGATGGCGATCTATCGGTTTATCTGCCCGCTCATGAAGATGATGAAGTCGGCACCTTATTCGATGACTTCAATCACATGGTGAAGCAGATCCGAGATTTCCAAGGCGAGCTAGAAGACTATAAGTTGCACCTTGAGGAAAAAGTAGAAAACCGTACGCGTGCTTTGGAGGAAATGAATCAGCAGCTTGAAGTGGCTATTACAGAGGCAGAACAAGCCAACCAGCTTAAGAGCCGCTTTTTGGCTAATATGAGCCATGAGATACGTACACCATTAACTGCCATTATGGGGTTCACCGAGCAACTTTTACACAACCCTCAAGCTAAAAATGCTGAACTTCACCTAGACACAATTTTGCGCAATTCAAAACACTTGTTGGAGCTCATCAATAACATCCTTGACCTTTCAAAAATTGAAGCTGAAAAACTGGAAGTTGAGCAAAATGAAATTGAGTTTTTACCCCTACTCAAAGATGTTGAATCAATTATTTTGCCGATGGCAGAAGAAAAACAGCTCGACTTTATGCTTGACTATAATTTCCCACTACCAAAAGTATTAAATAGCGATGAAACAAGACTCAAGCAGATTTTGCTCAATATTGCGAGCAATGCCGTCAAGTTTACAGAGCAAGGCAGTATCATTATTGGTGTAGATTTCAAAGCCGGACCTGATCACTTTATTTTTGTCATAAAGGACACAGGTATTGGCATGTCCGAAAGTGAAATGGAGCGAGTCTTTAAACCATTCGAACAGGCAGATACCACAACTACCAGACGCTTTGGCGGAACCGGTTTAGGTTTATGTATCTCCAAGAATCTTGCCCAATTGCTCGGTGGTGACGTTGAGGTAACCAGCGAGCAAGGCAATGGCAGTATCTTTTCAATTAGCATCGCGGCAAATCATCAAACAGAAAACATTGAGTGGATCGATTGCGACTCATATATTCACAACCAAGTTAGCAGTACCCAAGAGCTTGCAGAGAAGCAACTCGAAGCCAATATTCTTTTGGCTGAAGACAACAAAGATAACCAAGAACTGATTTCTCTGTTACTAAATACTTGGGGGCTAGTTCCTGATATTGCTAACAATGGTGCCGAGGCGGTTGAAATGTCCTTAGTAAATGACTATGACCTCATCCTGATGGATATGCAAATGCCTGTGATGGGTGGCTTAGAGGCCACTGAGATGCTGAGACACGCAGCTTATGATGGGCCAATTGTGGCGCTAACAGCCAATATTATGAAAAATGACATTGATAATTATCTGGCCGCGGGATGTGATGCAACGCTTGGTAAGCCTATTGATAGGGAAAAACTAGGTGCTGTATTGCTTGAGTTTTTACAAGTGGACAATGATAACCTTTCTAAATGGAATAATTTGCTAGAAAGTGAAAAGTTCCTGCAGATTAGTCAAAACTACCTTGAAAAACTACCTGAGCAAATGACACTTGTGGAGTCTTTATATAGCGAGCAAGACTGGGAATCACTACGAGCATTAGCACATAGCCTTAAAGGCAGTGCAGGCTGCTTTGGTTTTACTAACATTCACAGTGCCGCTGGTGAGCTAGAGAATAGCCTCAGAGACAATAACAAAGCTCAGTGGCAATATGCGACCTTGAACCTAGTACAGGCCATCAAGTACACCCTAAATAACGAAGAGGTGCAACTACAAGCTGTGCGATAACTTAATCGGCTTACTCAATAAACTGTAGGCCCATTAGGATCGCATCTTCTTTACCATCTACAGTAGGGTAATAATTTTTGCGTCTCCCCATAAAAGTTAGCCCCATTTTCTCATACAAGGCAATAGCGGGCACATTTGAAGCACGTACCTCTAAAAACAGGTTTTCAGCTTGCTCTTCAATACAGCGTTTTATCAAGGACTCCATTAATAACACAGCCAGCCCCTGCCCTTGCTGCTGCGGATGAACGCATATGTTCATTAAAGTGTAATCAGGGCCTGCTCGCTCAGCTATGTAATAACCAATTAATTTACCGCCATGAGTAAGAGATGCGTTAAAGTAGCGCCCACCAATACATGACGCCAAGGTCTTTTCACTCCACGGGTGTGGGTGACTCGCAATCTCTACAGCCATAATGTCAGAGATTTTATGCTGACACAGCATATCGCTATCAGGAACTAGCATCGTAAATTACTCGCCATAATTGTTTCTTTTGTTCTGCTGTTAACTGTGCACTAGGCAAGTACAAGCTAGATTCTGCCAACAGAGCCTGCTCTCCTTGCACAAACTCTAAGACTTCTTTACCTGCGGCAAGTAAAATATCCTGCTTTAATTGCGGTGATAAAGTCAGTGGAGTTGATGGTATTTCTACCTGATGTTCATCACTAGAAACGCTGGCTTTTGAATATTGTGCTTTGAGTTTAAGTGGTGTTACACCGAGCAATTGAGCATGAATTGGATGCATGATAAAAACACTTTTTTAATGAGTCTAAATGTAAGTGATAAAAGATTCAATGAAGTGCAAGAAGTTTGAAGTGGCAGGGGCGGCAGGACTCGAACCCGCAACCATCGGTTTTGGAGACCGCTGTTCTACCAATTGGAACTACGCCCCTGCAATGTCGACGCATTATAATGAGCTTTAGCAAAAGGTAAAGAGAAAAAATGCTTTTTTTTGTCTGTTTGCACTTTTTATAAACAAAAAGGCGAATATTTATTATATTCGCCTTTTTTTCATTCAATTAGCTCAAGCTAACTTTGATTATTCCCACTCGATAGTCGCAGGTGGTTTACCTGAGATATCGTAAACAACGCGAGAAATTCCATCAATTTCATTAATGATACGGTTTGAAACAAGACCTAAGAAGTCATACGGTAGATGAGACCAACGCGCGGTCATGAAGTCGATTGTTTCTACACAACGTAATGATACAACCCAGTCGTACTTACGTGCATCACCCATTACGCCTACAGATTTAACCGGAAGGAATACAGTGAATGCTTGAGATACTTTGTGGTAAATGTCTGCTTTATGAAGCTCTTCAATGAAGATAGCATCGGCACGACGAAGTAAATCACAGTATTCTTTCTTGATTTCACCCAGTACACGTACACCTAAACCTGGACCTGGGAATGGGTGACGGTAAAGCATGTCGTAAGGTAAACCTAACTCAAGGCCAATCTTACGTACTTCATCTTTAAACAGCTCGCGAAGTGGTTCTACTAGACCCATTTCCATATCGTCAGGCAGACCACCTACGTTATGGTGAGACTTGATCACGTGCGCCTTACCTGTTTTAGATGCCGCTGACTCGATTACGTCTGGGTAAATTGTACCTTGCGCTAACCATTTAGCATTTTTCAACTTTTTAGATTCAGCGTCGAATACGTCAATAAACGTATGACCAATGGCTTTACGCTTATCTTCAGGATCTGAAAGACCAGCTAGGTCATTTAGGAACTGCTCTTCAGCATCTACTTTGATGATATTCAGACCGAACTTATCACCAAACATTTCCATTACTTGCTGACCTTCGTTTAAACGAAGTAAGCCGTTATCAACAAATACACACGTTAACTTCTTACCAATCGCACGATGGATAAGCATAGCCACAACAGATGAATCAACACCACCAGATAGACCTAGGATAACTTCATCATCGCCAACTTTCTCTTTGATACGCTCAACCGCATCCTCAATGATCTGCGAAGGAGTCCAAAGCTTTTCACAACCACAGATATCAATCGCAAAACGCTCTAGTAAGCGCGTACCTTGCTGTGTATGTGTTACCTCTGGGTGGAACTGTACGCCGTAAAAACGTTTTTCTTCCCAAGACATCGCCGCGTGTGGGCAGGTATCAGTTTTTGCGCTTGTGACAAATGTATCAGGGATCTCAACGACTTTATCACCGTGGCTCATCCATACATCAAGTTGACCAATGCCATCTTCGATGTGATCTTCAATCGCTTCGAATAGTGCACAGTTACCCACTTTTTCAACTTTCGCGTAGCCAAACTCTTTTTTATCAGAACTATGTACTTTACCGCCTAACTGCATTGCCATTGTTTGCATGCCGTAACACACGCCAAGGACAGGTACACCCGCTTCAAATACATATTCCGGTGCACGTGGGCTGTTTTCTTCTGTTGTCGACTCTGGACCACCAGACAGGATGATACCCTGAGGATTGAATTCACGGATCTGCTCTTCCGTTACATCCCAAGCCCAAAGTTCACAGTAAACGCCAATCTCACGTACACGACGTGCGATCAACTGCGTGTATTGAGAACCGAAGTCTAAGATCAATATACGGGAATCATGGATGTCTTTGCTCATTGATAATCTCGTTAGTTAGGAAACGATAAAATTAGTAAAGCACAGCTAACCTGCTTTACCAGAATTAAAAAGGGCTAGCAGCTGCTAGCCCTGAAATTTGCGGGCTCAACACGCGTTGGCCGGCTTAACCTAAGCGATAGTTAGGCGCTTCTTTAGTGATCTGTACGTCGTGAACGTGAGACTCGCCCATGCCTGCTGATGTTACACGAACAAACTCAGGCTTAACGTTTAGTTCAGCAATTGTTGCACATCCAGTAAGACCCATTGCACTGCGAATACCACCAATTTGCTGGTGAATAATAGCGGCAATTGGACCTTTGTATGCAACGCGACCTTCAATACCTTCAGGCACAAGCTTGTCTGCTTGATTGCTCTTCTGGAAGTAGCGGTCTGATGAACCGTCTTTTTGATTCATTGCACCCAATGAACCCATACCACGGTATGACTTGTAATAACGACCTTGATAAAGCTCAACTTCACCCGGTGATTCTTCAGTACCAGCTAGCATTGAACCAACCATCACACAAGATGCACCAGCAACAAGTGCTTTTACAATATCGCCAGAGAATCGGATACCACCGTCAGCAATAACTGGAATATCACGATCTTTCAGTGCTTCAACAGCATCTGAAATTGCCGTGATTTGGGGTACACCACAACCAGTTACGATACGTGTCGTACAAATTGAACCTGGGCCAATACCCACTTTAACGGCATCTGCACCAGCATCAGCAAGTGCCAATGCACCTGCACCAGTTGCCACATTACCCGCTACAATTTGTAGCTCAGGGTAAGCTGCACGCGTTTCTTTTACGCGCTCAATTACACCTTGAGAGTGACCGTGTGAAGTATCGATAAGTAAAATATCCACACCAGCTTCAACCAATGCAGCGATACGCTCATCTGTTCCAGCGCCAACACCTACAGCAGCACCTACACGAAGACGACCTTGCGCATCTTTACATGCGTTCGGTTTCTCTTGCGCTTTTTGGTAATCTTTAACAGTGATCATACCTTTCAGTGCAAACGCATCATCAACCACTAAGATTTTTTCAATGCGATGCTCGTGCATAAGGCCAAGAATCTCTTCACGACCAGCGCCTTCTTTGACAGTCACAAGGTCTGCTTTTTTAGTCATAACCGAAGAAACAGGCTTGTCTAGCTGTGTTTCAAAACGCATGTCACGGCTAGTCACGATACCTTCTAGCTGGTTATCTGCACCAACTACAGGGAAACCCGAAAAGCCTTTTTCGTCTGCAAGTGCGATAGTTTCTGCAATTGTTTTGTCCGCTGTTACTGTAACAGGGAAGGTAACAATACCAGCTTCGTACGTTTTAACTTTACGTACGTTATCTGCTTGCTCTTCGATGGTCATGTTTTTGTGGATAAAGCCAATGCCGCCTTCTTGCGCCAGGGCAATCGCTAAGCGCGCTTCTGTGACTGTGTCCATTGACGCAGAAACAAGTGGCAGGTTAAGCTCGATATTACGCGTCAGACGTGTTTTTAAACTCGCCGTGTGCGGTAGAACAGTTGAATGAGCGGGTACTAGTAGTACGTCGTCAAAAGTAAGGGCTTCTTTTGCAATTCTTAGCATGTGTGCGGCTTCTCTCAAGTGAATTCTGAGTATAAGGAATTGCGTGCGCATTTTATCAGCGTTCCTTATGCGAGTAAACAAAATTTAGCAAAAAATATGGTAAAGTGTCTGTGAATTTTTTATGGAGCTAGGTATGTCATTGCCACAAAACAACAAAGTTTATACTGTTTCGCGTCTTAATCGTGAAATCCGCAGTTTATTAGAGCAAGGCTTTGCATCACTTGAATTGACCGGTGAAATATCAAACTTTGTCGCCCCTGCATCTGGACATTGGTATTTTTCGTTGAAAGACGAAAAAGCACAGGTCAAAGCTGCAATGTGGCGAGGCAATAACCGTTACTGTAAATATCGCCCAGAGAATGGTGCACAAGTACAGGTAAAAGCGCGTGTCTCAGTGTACGAACCTCGCGGTGACTATCAGCTTATCGTAGAACATATGGCACCGGCTGGTGAAGGGCTGCTCAAACAAAAATTTGAAGCGCTACAAATGCAGTTGGCTGCTGAAGGCCTCTTTGCAAGCCATCACAAAAAGCCTCTACCGCAAACTATCAATCGCGTCGGTGTCGTAACTTCTGCAACAGGCGCAGCTATCAAAGATATCCTTTCCGTGCTTAAACGCCGCGCACCACAATTAGAAGTGCTTATTTACCCTTCACTTGTACAAGGGCAAGACGCCGCAGCGCAAGTCGCAGAAAAGATTACTCTGGCAAATAAGCGCAATGAAGTAGATGTATTAATCGTTGGTCGTGGTGGTGGCTCGCTGGAAGATTTATGGTGCTTTAACGAGGAAGTGGTGGCTCGAGCTATATATGCCAGTGATCTGCCAGTTATCAGTGCCGTTGGTCATGAGATAGATACCACTATCAGTGATTATGTTGCCGACATTCGCGCCGCCACACCTTCAGCCGCAGCAGAATTAGTCAGCCCCGATAGCAGCGAATTGATTACTTATTTAAAAGATAGAAAACAGAGGCTCATTCAAGCATTCAATCGTAAAATGCTCAACGAGCAACAACATATTGCAAGATTGCAACAGCGCTTAGGGTTACAACACCCACAAAGTCAGTTAATGCAACAGGCGCAGCGTGTAGATGAGTTGCAACAAAGATTGGCCCGCGCCATTGAGTATCGACAGCACAGACATCACAATGGCGTAAATGTGCTTCATCAAAGGCTGTTGCAATTCCACCCAGAAAAGCGACTCAATCTTGCTAAGTCCAAACTTGAACAACTAGACGTAGCATTAAAAAACAGCATGGAAAGTCATCATCAAAAGCGTCAAAATCGCCTTGCATTATTAGCCGCCAAGCTAGATAGCGTTAGCCCTCTTGCTGTGCTTTCACGTGGCTACAGCATCACACAAACCAATCAAGGTGTTTTAAACTCGGTCACGGAAGCCAAACAGGGACAGGTCATCACTACACAGCTCAGTGACGGCCAAATTCACTCAACAGTGACGAGCATCGAGCAAAAGTAGTACATAGGCTAATACACTGGCTTGAGCTCACCACTGCGCTTTAAGCTCAAATGAACTTGCATTGAGGGACCATTCTGTACCGCAGTAATGGTCTTAAACTGGCGCATCCAAGGCATTTTTATTAATGCATTGTGGACATGTTGCCAATGTTTATTGCCATCCTCGCGCTGAATCGCCTGAAAATTCAATTGGCAAACATCTTCTTTGCACTGTGCCACAGGCATACTCACGAGATCTTGTAATGCGGATACGTAAAGAAAATCCGCAGCCTGAATTTCTACTTCAGAGGCCCACACTTCATCACGCTGTTGATGCTCAAAAATACTTTGCAGTTGCTTTGCCACATTACCGGTTGCTTTAGCACGCAGTGTTTGTTGCTGTAACTGTGCTATTTGCACTCGCAATTGCTCGTTTTCCTGTTCGAGTGCTAACAACATATCATCGCCAGAAGTCAGCTCATCGCCATCTATGTGTGCTTGAGTATCATGTGGAGCGCTCAGTTCAGACGCATTAAAATTATCGTCTAAACGTGCTTGGGTCATCTGATTATTAGTGTCTTTAAAATCAGCAGGGGGTTCTTTGAATGGTTGATGGTGGTAGCTATGTGTAACTACCACTCCAAGGCAAAAGGCGCCGATTATTAAGCATAACTGGCGAAACATAAGTTAGGCCCTGTCTAGGTTAAAGCATCGCACTAGTATGAGAGTCGTTGATACGGCTGATAGTATCATCTAAAAAGTTCTGGTCCATGCTTTCTGCTGGGCATGGGCAATTCGGCTTGCCAACTACCTTGGCAGGAATACCCACAACTGTAGTATGTGGCGCAACGGCTTTCAATACAACTGAACCAGCGCCGATTCGAGCCCCTTCTCCCACTTCAATGTTGCCTAAAACTTTCGCGCCAGCACCGATTAATACGCCAGCTCTGATTTTCGGGTGGCGGTCTCCTTGTTCGTTACCTGTACCGCCTAAAGTGACTGATTGTAATATTGAAACGTTATCTTCGATAACAGCGGTTTCACCAATGACTATACCAGTCGCATGGTCAAGCATAATACCATGACCGACTTTACAAGCAGGATGGATGTCAACACCAAATACCTCAGAGGTGCGGCTTTGTATGAAGCGGGCGAGCTCTTTGCGTTGTTGTCGCCACAAACAGTAAGCGAGACGGTGTGCTTGTAATGCATGGAAACCCTTTAGATTTAGTATCACGTTAAGATAACTATCGGCAGCAGGGTCTCGATCTTTAACAGCTTTTATATCATGCGCTACATGGGTCAACATGCGGTCACAATCAACAAACGCCTGATCAAACAACTCCCGAATGGTAAAAGCAGACACCACGGCGTCTGACAGCTTATTCGCCACAATAAAACTTAACGCTGCGCCTAAACAATCATGATTCAATACACTAGAATACACGTGACTCGCCAACAGTGGCTCTCGCTTAACCAGTTCTTGTGCTTCATCTCTAAGTTGCTGCCAAATTTCGTGTCTCATAATTACCACATGCTTATCGTTTACGATCTAGAAGTTATATTAACGTGCATCCTCTCTCAAGCGCACTAATGTCAGGTAATTTTATCGTTATTAATTATAACCTAAGGTTCCTATAATGGTGTATTTCTAAGCATAAACCAAGTCTTTGGCTACAAAATAAAGACAGGAATGCACCGAAAGATAAGTGCAATAGGGTACATTAGGCATGGGAAAGAAGCAGCGCCTCACTAAAGGAGGCGCTCGTAAATATCAGAAGTGATTACTGAAATAAGTCGTCAGCTTTGACTACTTCAATATTTTTAGCAGGCACTGACAGTTTGTAGCTTTCTACAATTTTATCCTCATCCAACAATGCCTGAGGCTTGCTCACATTGTATTTTAATGGCGAGGTTTGCTCATTAGCCAAACGTTGTTTCATGTCTTCACCATCCCCAGTAACAAACACATAGTGCATATTCTGTGTTTGTAGGTTTTCGCGGATAACCCGGTTTACGTCTTCCAAACTCAGTGATGCCAGTTGAGAACGCACTAGGTTTACAAACTCGTCAGTATTATAGAATTGACTGTCTAGTGCATAGCCTAACTGCCTATCTTGGCTGGCAACAAGCTGCGGCACATAGTTATTTAAGAAATTGCGTGTTGCTTCAAAATCTTTCTCTGTCATACCCTGTTTAATCAGCTTATCCAGTTCATAGACTGCTACGCGCGTCGCAAAGTGCGCATCATTATTTGAACGCAGTGGACGTAACCAAACCTGGAAAATCTGCTCTGAGCGGCCTAAGTTGGCATCAGGCATAGTTTGGAACATACCGCGAGGAAAATACTCAATGTACGCGTAGTCACCATAGTTCATACCGCGAGTTTGACGAATACGGTCAAACAAGAACGCACCTGAGTTACGGTGTTCACCAAAGTACGAACGCACCAACCACAATGCCGTCCAGTCTTTACTACTGCGGATCGTATCAATTGGGAAGCCAAAAGAAACAGCAGTTGATTTCGCACTTTTTTCCACAACAGTTGCGTGGATACCTTCCAATTTAGGCGCATCATCTACCACTAGGCGCTTTTGTTCGCCTTTAGGTAGCTTAGTCAAATCTTCAATCAGCTTTGTCTTTAGCTCAGTATTAAGTGCACCAGTTAGTCCTAGGTTTAATCTTGCTTGGGTAAATTGACTCGCATAAAAATCTTTTACATCTTGTAGCGTTAGAGCTTCTAAATCCGATAAATCACCTAGGTTCAAACTCTCATAGGCGTGGCCTTGATAAAGTTTGTGATAAAGAACTTCCTTACCCAGTTCTTCGTCATTCGATGATTTAAGCCCTGATTTAATACCATCAATCATCTCTTTCTTTAGACGATTAAAGTCATCTTCTCTAAAGCCTGGGTTTAGTAATTGCTCTCCCACCAAAGCATACCATTGCTCAGCGTTATCTTTATGGACGCGACCACGCAATGAAATCATCTCTTTATCTACCTGATGAGACAAACTGCCAGCTAGCGGGTAAAGAGCTTTTTGGATTTCTTTGTACGACTTAGTTGCACTTCCTCCCTTTGCCAACATTGCCGCTGTTAATGCCGCTACGCCTTTTTTGCCTTCAGGGTCCGCCGCAGCGCCACTGTAGAATAACCAGTTAACGTCCACCAGCGGGGAATTTGATGTCTTATCAAGTACAGTGAAGTGCTGTTGTGCAGGCTTGTTCATTTCGGCTGTCAGCTCATCAAGACCGACTTCTTTTTCAAAGCCTTCAATGGTATCAAGGGCCGACATCGTTACCGTATTACGACCACTATCAACAAAATATTGATTTGCAATCTCACGAATATCTTCTGGCGTAATAGTACCTGCCGTCGCAAACATCTGATTGATTACTTCTGGGTCACGTTCAAAATGAACATAGCTTGCGAGTGTTGAAGCAATGGCTTTTGAAGAGTCCATGCTATTTGCGAAGCTGTAACGTTGGTTTGATTTAAGTGCAGCTAGCTTCTCGGCATCAACCAACTCGGTACGTGCTGTCGCGTATGTGTGATTTACAGCATCACGCACAGTTACCAAGTCTTTTTCATCTTCAACTTTTACAAAGACATGCAATAAGCCTGGGTCTTTCGTCTCTGCATTGTAGGTAATAAGTTGTGTCGCTATTTGCTTATCAACTACTAGCTCTTGATAAAGTTTTGAGTTTTCAGAAAAATACAGCTCTGAAATCAAATCAACCGCAGCACGATCTTTTTTATTTGGCTCCCACGCAGGACCTTTATATGAAACTAGCAACCAATGACCAGGCTGGCCTTCATTGACCACATGCTTATACTTCGCATCGTTTTGCTTTGGTTCTACTGGGATGTCTGCTTGGTAATCACCGCGCTTCCACTCACCCCAATGTTTTTTAACCATTTCTACCGTTGCTTTTGGCTCTACATCACCCACGATGATGATTGTTGCATACTCTGGCTTGTAGAAACGCTCAAAGAACAGATCAGCGTAGGCCATCTGATCTGGCATCGCTTCGATGTCTTCAAAGAACCCCATCGTTGTATGTTTATATGTATGCTCGCTAAACGCATTGTCACGAACCGCACTCAGTAATTTTCGCAGTGGGTTAGCGTTGTTTTTCAGGTATTCACCTTTTACCGTGAGTGCTTCAGTACGGAATTGTTCCTCACTAAAATGTAAGTTTTGGAAAATATCGGCCTGAATTTCTAATACTTTGTCTAAATGCTCTTTAGAAAAGCTGAGATAATAATTGGTGTAGTCATTAGTCGTGTATGCGCGGTTATCTACACCTGAGTTTTTGATGATGTCTTTATACACCTGTTCAGGATATTTCTTTGATCCTTTAAACATCATATGCTCGAAGAAATGCGCGAAGCCTGTTTTTCCCTCTTCCACTTCATTTCGTGAACCCACAGATACAGGTATCTGCAACGACACAACATCCGGATAATCGGTTTTAACTACCATGACTCGCAAGCCATTGTCTAGTTCTTCCAATACGTAGTCGTGGGAAAAAGCCTTGTTATTTGCTTGCTGAGTTGCGGCGTTCCCCTGTTGAACTGATAAAGATGTTGCATTATTAGATGCACAACCAGCCAGTGCCAACGTCACTGCTAGACTGGTCGCTAAAAGCTTAAATTTCATATGTGTCCCTAGTCTTTCTCTTGATGTTTTTATATGCACGCATTTGTGTGAGCGCTTGTCAGTGACCCAATTATGCATTAAAGGCTGAATAAATCTGCACTATCACGACAAAAATTCAAAAAAATCTTCGAGCACCAAGTATTGAAAAACTAAGCGAAAAGTCACCTTACCCACCACCCAACATGAAAGAAATTCAAGTTAATTGAGTTTCTTTCATTAATAAAGATCTATCTAGACGTCTAAATGGCTGCTATATTTACATCATAAACTACGAATTGGCAGGAATGAGGACCATGGCATTATCACTGCAAGAGAAAATCTTAGACCCAAATCAAGGGGTATATTTAATCGGGACCACACCGCCAAAGCTAGGAACTGATAAAGAACAAGTGCAAACCATTGCATCTAAGCTATTGAATAGATTGCATGAAATAGAATATGACGGCGTTGTCATCTACGACATTCAAGATGAAAGCAGTCGTACAGAGATACCTCGCCCATTCCCATTTAAGCAAACTGTTGATCCATGTGAATACAGCCAAGTTGTTAGTCAGCTTTCTAAGCTAGACGTGATCACCTACAAAAGTGTGGCACAAAGAGATCGTGGCGAATTCACTCAATGGTTGCACAAAACAAAACAAGATTTTGGTTTAAATAACCTTGTACTAGTTGGTAGCCCCTCATCTAAAGGGGACATAAAGCTGGGTCTTCCAGAAGCTTATCAAACGCTTGAAACACATCAGGATGAATTTTTTCTCGGTGGTGTCACAATTGCCGAACGCCATGCAAGCAAACGTAATGAACATGAGCGCTTAATCGACAAAACGGCTCAAGGGTGTGAATTTTTTATTTCTCAAGCTGTATATGATGCACAAGCAACTATCGACTTACTGACAAGCTATGCTCGCACATGTCGTCAGCAAGGTATCGAACCAAAACGTATTATTTTAACCTTTACCCCATGTGGTGGAGAAAAAACGCTTGAGTTTATGCAGTGGTTGGGTATTTCAGTGCCTGAAGCAACTAAATGGCGGATGCTTGACGCTGAAAACACACTAAAAGAGTCTATTAAAATATGTCGTGAAAACTTAGATCTCATTTTGAGAAGCTGCGCACAACTTGATGTGCCACTTGGATTAAATATCGAAAGTTTGACAAACCGAAAAGAAGAAATCGACGCGTCTATCAGTTTGTACCGTCTGCTAAAAGCGATTATGGAACTGCAATTAGCGGAAAAACAAATCGCATAGCCAATAGCTGACAAAAATTCGTAGTAAAAAGCCCCGTTTAAGGGGCTTTTTTATATCTTAAATTGGTGAGCCTGGAGGCATTGCTAGCGGCTTAAAGCTCTCTGGCCACTGCCCTTGCTCAAGGAAGTATTGGATATGCTCTCCTAAATATTGCTCAAACGCTTTTGATTTGTCCGCGCTCGAAAACATCGGCTCTTCGGTATACGTATCGGCAATTTGCTGTAAATAAAAACGAAGCTGCGCTTGTACTTCAGGATCCACTTTCGTACTGGCACTGAGCGTGGCCATTCTGTGTGCCGTTAGATACTGTACGCGTTCATTCAGCTTTTTAGCCATCTCTGATCCTGGATTCGCTTTAAACACCACCGAGTGCAATTTTGTTAGTAATTCATTGCTGCCTAGGTGCTTGGTATTTCTCGCGTACTGCTGCGCCACTCTATTTAAGCGTTCAGCGTTTAATAGCAGATTGAGCGTGTGCAAACTCGCCATTTCAGGCAGTGCCATAGCATCTAGCGGCAACCCTGTTCGGCCATGTACGCTCTCACGGTTGCGAGACTCTCCATAGGCTTTCGGAGGTATCACCGCCAGCACTGACTCAGGAATGGCCAAAGCTTCTGGGGTCAGAGTTTCTAATAGTGCATTCAACGCATCGGCCTGCTCTGCTTTAACCACAACTTCAGCACCTTGTAATGGCCCCTCTCCGCGAACTTCATAGTGATAGTCAACGCCGCCGATAAGCTTTACCACTGACTCGACTTGATATCGATGAAACAGATACAAAGGAACAAGTTTCTCTTCTAACTGAGACAGTGCTACACCATTTTGGATATTGTTTACACCAAACTGAGCAAGCGCCTGCTTGCGAATACCTAGCACCCTACGCAATTCTGTAGCAGGATCTGCACCATTGTCCCACAAATGTGCATTAGGGTGAGCCCCGCCTTTAGGTCTCGCATCAGCATCAGATATATATCCAAGACCGCGATCTTTCGTTTCTTGAATAACACCTGCGAGTGCTTCAGCTTCATTAATAGCGGAGAAGTCACTGTAGCCATATTTCACAGCTTGAATGTCCCAAGCACCCATTCCTTTTGCATAACCCTCACTGACATCTAGTTTGCCTTGTGTATCGAATTGCACCAGAGGGTGGGGATAATCCATGACAGATGCACGCTCATCACCTGAGGCTGCAAAGTTGTGAGCAATACCTAATGTGTGACCTATTTCATGAGCACTCAATTGGCGAATACGATCTAAAGCCATCTCGTGTAACCTTTGTGTTACTTCATCGCCTTTAATAAATGGCGCGGCCAGAGCTTCTGCAATAAGAATATCTTGTCGAACACGAAGAGAACCCAAAGTTACGTGGCCTTTAATAATTTCACCACTGCGCGGGTCTACCACCGAGGCACCATATGACCATCCGCGAGTTGCTCTATGTACCCACTGGATAACGTTATAGCGCACATCCATTGGGTCAGCATGCTCTGGCAATATTTTCACTTGAAATGCGTCTTTATAGCCCGCCGCTTCAAATGCTTGCTCCCACCAGCGAGCGCCATCAAGTAATGCCGTTCTCACCGGTTCTGGTACACCTGGATCTAAGTAATAAACGATAGGTTTTACCGCTTCGGATACTTTTGCTGTAGGGTCTTTCTTTTCTAAGCGATGACGCGGAATATAACGCACATACATAGACTCACCCAGTGGCGCAGAATAATCTTTGTGCTCTATGCTCCAGAATCCAGATTGAGGATGAAACTTGCGAGGTGTATAGTTTTCGTCAGGCAATGCAATTAATGAATGTCTCTGGTGTACGGTAATTGCATATGGATCGGCAACGGCTTGACGAACATACTTGCCAGGATCTTTGCCTTTAAACGTCAGTACAGCTTCTAACTCGGTGTTTTTTACAAACGCCTTTGAGCGAGGTGAATAAACTGCGCTACGGCTTTGATCTAGACTGTAACTGCCCTGCTTAGTAGCCTTTAATCTGCGGCTTACACCGTGTACGTCCGACAATAAATAAGGCGTGTAATCAATAAGTACACTATCTGAATCCTCCGCGACAACTTTAAAGCCGTGCAAAATACTTGAAGCAAACGCTTCTTTTACACTCTGTTGCTCTGCGCTGTTATCGGCACTGGCGCGGTAATAGGTATTGTTTGCCCTGAGCATCACTTTATCGCCGAATCGTTCAAATTGAACGAGATGTGTTCCGCCTAATTGGCCTCTATCTAAACCGATGTCATTTGAACCAACTCCGTAAGGCAAACTATGCTGTAATAAGAATGGCTGCGAAAGTTTATCTACATCTAAATAGATTTTTCCGTTACTTTTATCACTGTAAAACGAATAATAGCCCGGAAAGTGATTAAACTTATCAGTAAATTCGTCTATGGACTTAATTGCTGCCTGAGCATGCGTTATCATAGGCAGTAACAAAGTCGAAACGAGATAAGGTGTCATACGTCTCTTTATCATAATTGTGTCTTTGTTATTTCATGTTTTGTGATTGTTTTTATCTAGTATATGAAATTGTATACAAAAAACAGTGAATCAAGACGAAATTCAGCGCAGCCTGCAGTGACTCTCTCACATACACTTCACTGCGGCCCGACAAACGTTATCAGGATTTAAAATATGCGTAGATTACCGCCGGTGTTATTTGAAGATGGTTGTTCTAGAGAGTTAGTTTCTCTGATCCGCACTATCTTAGCCGCTTGTAAAGAAATCTCTTTTCGCGTAGGACAAGGTGCACTGTCTGGTGTACTGGGTTCTACTTTGGATGAAAATATTCAAGGTGAGACGCAAAAGAAGCTAGATGTGCTTTCTAACCAGTTAATCAAAGACATCTTGCTTGAGTCTGGCTATGTTAAAGCCATTGCCTCAGAAGAAGAAGATTACACAGTTGCGGGTAATCCAGATGCAAAATTTATCGTATCGTTTGACCCACTAGATGGCTCTTCAAACACCGACATCAACTCTTTAGTTGGCACCATTTTCTCAATTATGGAAGCACCGGAAGGATCTGACCCAGCAGATCCAGCAATTTTCATGCAGCCGGGTAAAAACCAAATTGCCGCAGGATACGTGTTGTACGGTCCTTCGACTACATTGGCACTTTCTACAGGTAAAGGGACACGTATATTCACGCTGGACAAAACCCATGGCAGCTTCTTGTTGACTGAAAACTTTGCAAAAATTCCTGAAGACACTCAAGAATTTGCAATTAATGCCTCTAATCAGCGTCACTGGCAGCCAGCCATGAAAGACTACATTGCAGACTTACTTGCAGGAAGCGAAGGGCCGCGCCAGAAAAACTTTAATATGCGCTGGATAGCAGCAATGGTTGGTGATGTTCATCGAGTACTTTGTCGCGGTGGTTTATTCACATATCCTGCAGATACGAAAAACCCAGAAAAGCCATACAAATTAAGACTGCTATACGAAGCAAATCCAATGGCGATGCTTGTTGAACAAGCAGGCGGCCTTGCTCACACTGGAGAGACGCGAATACTGGATATTGAACCTAATGATATTCACCAACGTGTTGCGGTGATCTTAGGCTCAAAGAACGAAGTTGAGACTTGTTTAACATATCACAAGTAACGGCCTCAAAGGTCAATCTAGCAGTGTCAGCAGGCGCGCTATTTTGACCTTGTCCAACCCCCCCATTAACTCAGGTTCTGACAAAGCATATAAGCTGCCCTCTAAATCGCCCACATCATAATCATCACGTTGCAATAATATTGTCGCCCAAAACTCCAGTTCATCGATGCTGACTTTATCCTCTATCGCTGATTGCAAAACTTCTTTAAACATTGTGCTTGTTAGGCGCAAACAACCTTGCCCTTGTGGTGTACTCGCCAATACCGACAATGCTTCTTCTCTTGTGTCATCACAACATAGTGCAAATGCTTTTAAAGCGTCATTATAATCCAAGCGGTTACCTCGCATACTCACAGGCTAACCTTACAGAAGTTTCATCCTGCATGACACCATTAATTAACGCCAGTAATTCCATTTCATTGCATTCAGATACTGACACGTCAGCCACTGACTGCCCTTGAAATAGTACCACTGCCCTATCACACAGTGCCTTTACCTGAACTAAGTTGTGACTGACAAGAAGTATGGTCACCCCCTGAGAGCTCAACAAACGTATTAGTTCAGCGACATGATTATACTGCTCATTACCAAGCGCGGTGGTGGGCTCGTCCATCACGATGATATCCGCTCCGACATTTACAGCTCTTATCAAAGCAACGACTTGTTGCTGCCCTATAGATAGCTTCGATACCGGCATATTTAGATCGATGGCCATATTTGTGAGCCTTTGCAATAACTTCTGTCCATGCTTGAGCATCGCTTTTTTATCTAACCAGCCCAAGCGATTTAAAATGACATTGCGATGTTTTATCTCATTATTCAGAAATAAGTTTTCCACAACCGTCATCTCTTTAACCAACGCCAGATCTTGATAAACCACTGCAATACCTGAAGCTTGTGCCATGCTTGGTGAACTGAACACCTGCGCTCGCCCGTTAATTTGGATCTCACCATGCGAGGGTTCTAACTTGCCAGCAATACAATTAACCAAAGTCGATTTGCCAGCTCCATTGTCACCAAGTAGTGCCACGACTTCACCTCTGTTAGCCGTAAAACTGACTCCCTTGAGCGCTTCATTTATACTAAATTGCTTATGTAAATCAACCACATTTAAGGCGACTTGATCTAATTGCGTACGTATCATAGTTTGCGCGCCTTAACCGTGATGCTTACCGCCACAATTAAAATGATACCTTTAACCATCATTTGGGCATTGCTTGAAAAACCAGATAAAATCAATCCATTATTTAGCATACCAATTAGCCATACGCCGAATACGGTTCCCCATATACTCACCTGTCCACCAAATATGCTACTGCCTCCAATGGCCACAGCGGCTATCACTGTCAATAGTTCTGATTCCCCCATAGTGTATCTGGCGCTTTGCATTCTGCCTGCATACAATAAGCCGGCAAACGCTGCACATAGCCCCGAAAGAGACATAGCCATAACTCGAACCTTATTCTTATTGATCCCCATCGCATAGGCGGCATCGGCATTTGCGCCGATCGCGAGTAAATGGCGACCAAATTGCAAGTTTTGGAATACAATGTAAACACCAAGGGAGACACATAGAACCCACCAAAGCAGCGTCGGTATGCCCAAGAGATCACCGCTTCCAAACAGCTTCAAAAAAGATTGATTTAAAATGGGTATAGATTCTAAGCCGGAAATATATCGAACAAAGCCACTCAAGAAAATCAATGAACCCAGAGTGATAATTAATGATGGAATTGCCAAACGGACGGTCAATATACCATTCAGTGCCCCGATAGCAGCACCTATTGTTAAAGATGCCAACACTGAAAATGTGATGTCGTAATTGGGTAACAACATGGCAGCCACCAGCCCAGACAATGCAACCACAGCCCCCATGGACAAATCGAGTAGTCCGACAGACAACGCAAAATTAAAACCAATAGCCATGATCACTATTGGTGCGGTTTGGCGCACAATATTAAGCATATTTTCAGATGAAAAGAATCCGCTGTCTCCAAGTACAAAAGCAAATACCATCATGGTTAATACAAACGCATAGTACACAAGCGTTTGGGCTGTTAAAGATGCTATTGGCTTCATAGCTTAGGTACCTTGTTCCGCTCGCTTTGCAGCAAAACTTGTTTTAATAAAGCGGGTAACTCTGAAGCAAATGCAACTTGCCAAGAGGCTGTGATATTGTCTCGTGTCACAATGTTGAAGTTTACTTGTGTATAGAGTGGCGTTTTCAATCCGATTGCAGCACCAGCACCAATCCTAGCCATGAGCTTTCCCATTTCATTCGGTCTATCAGAAACAGTACCGAACATATTGCCACCCAGTGCCATATCTATTAAATTATTGACACCTAAATCATGGGTAATCACTTTAATATGCCTATATCCACCAATCCTCAATGCCTCGATTACCCCTTCAGCCGCAGCATCCCAGGAAACATAAATCGCATCAAGATGGGGGTTTTGAATTAACATGGCGGCTGTCAGCTGAGCCGTTTGATTTTTCTTTATAAATCCTTTTTCACTGACAATTTTTACTTCAGAGTAACCACTTAGTGCCTTGCGAAAAGCCGCATCACGTTGATTGGTAATTGGATAGTCAGCTTCATGATAAATCATACCCACTTTCCCTTTAGCAGATATGGCGTCGACTAATAACTGCGCCGCAGCCTTTCCCATACCATCAACATCATCTCGAACGATACCCGCAAAATCGACACCATGGCGAAACCCTGAAATAGGATTGCTCAATAACACTAATTTTGCCCCTGCGTCCACCATTTGCAGGTAACTGGGTTTGGTACTTAAACTGTCCACACTCAAAGATAATAAAATGTCAGGGTTTAACATTTTCAAAGTTTCTAAGTCAGAAACCTGCTTGGCTGGGTCATAATGCGCTTCTGTTATGGCAACAACATCAATACCCAAGCGATTAAATTCAGCCTTCGCCCCCTGACTAACAGCATTGATCCAAGGACTAGAACCGTGCCACGCCATAGCTGCGCTCAAGTTAGATTTTCTAACTTCGGCCACCTGTTGAGTAGTAAGTACATACTCCTCTTTTGCCACTGTAAAAGAGGGTGCAACCAGACCAAGTAAAAACAAGCCTAGCTTAAGCACCTGAGAACAATTCTGCATATGCTTAGAGGCGTATAGAGTGAGCCCGATCCTTGACACCACATGTTCCTTAAATAAAACCGAGTTTAGTACATTTAATCAGCAGCACTATTTTTGTCAATTAGTTTTACTTAACCTGCTCATTGCAGCTGATGTTATTGAACAATATAAACTATTCGATATTTTTCATATGTGTAATAAGATAGATGTTTGGCAAATATCAAAACTATACTGTTCATTGTCTGGAGAAATAGATTGAAAGGGTCGAATGCTAAACAGAATAAAGCAGCTAATTTGCGTTTAGTATTATCGCAAATAGTGACTTTAGGCCCCATTTCTCGTGCTGAAATTGCACGCAATACACAGCTTACCAAACAAACCATCACCAATATGGTAGAAGAGTTAATCGGTGTAAATCTCATCGAAGAAGTGGGCTTAAAGCGCTCAGAAGGAGCGGGCAAACCCTCTAAAATGCTATGTTTGAACAAGAGTGCCGCTTATACTTTGGCGATCCGAGTTTCGTCAGAGTTGCTTGAATTAAGTATCCATCATTTAAATGGTACGAGCTTAACCAAGTCGGGCATTAGAACCGACAAGATGTCTACCCCACACCAAATAGCTCAAGAGTTTGAGCTCTTAATTGCCCAAAATGGACTCAATCACCAAAAATTCTTAGCCGCTGGCCTGTCAGTACAACCGCCCCATGGTAACTCCTTAGAGCAATATCAAGCTGGGCGCACTTTGCAAGTAGAGCTTAGTCAAAAGCTTGCTATGCCCATTGCCATTGAAACCACCGCATCAGCATGTGCCGCCTATCAAATGTTGTTTGGTGAAGCGAAGACACTCCATAATTTTATTTATATTCATATTGGAAGCAAAGTTGAGTCTGCCGTTGTATATGACCGCCAAATCATGTTGGGGCAGAATGGCCTCACCGGTGCACTCGGAAATATCTTCGTCACGCCAGAAACGAATACAACAACGGGTGAGTTAGGCACACTTAACGAGTTTGCCTCCACAACTTCTCTAAGGCAGTATGTTGAAAAACAAAACAAACAAAGCGTGAACTGCGTAAAGTTGCTAGATCCAAAAGAAAACTCTGCATGTAAAAACTGGATAACAAGGGCCACTGAGCCACTGCGTATTGCTATTCATACCCTAGAGTCAATCCTCAACACGCAAACAATCATTATTGGTGGAGATTTGGGAGAAGCTTGCTTAGAGACGTTGATAGCTGAACTGAGACCCTTTATTCCATCTATTGCACAGCTAGGTAAAAGAGAGATCATACGTCTCATTAAAGTGCCAAATCAAACCTATACCTCATTAGCGGGCATATCTACACTGCCTTTGCACGCCTCCTTCAATGAAAAAAACATGCAAACACTTTATACCTCACCAACATTCGCACCAAGCCTACTACAACAGCTTATTTACACCTATGTCGAGTGAGTTTTTCGAACTTTTGCAAGATTAAACCGATACTGGATAGTCTGCCAATTGACCCCACTCACTCCACGAGCCGTCATACACCTGTAAACTTGTATATCCGCATTCAAAGGCCACCAAAGCTAAAATACATGCCGTAATGCCCGAACCACAGCTAAATTGCAAAGTCGTGATGCTCTCACTCACGCCAGCACCTTTAAGTAGTTCTTTAAGCTCAGTAAGCGGTTTTAGCACCCCTTCATCTGTCAAAACACTTGTGTAAGGTAAGTTGCTACTGTTGGGAATATGTCCACTGCGCATGCCCTCTCGAGGCTCACTCCCAACTCCCTTAAAACGCTTACTTCCTCGAGCATCCAGCAACAAGGTTTCTGGGCACTTTATACTCTTTAAAACACACTCTTTGTCAATAAAATAGTTATCACGAGGAGTTGCAGTAAAGTTGCCCACATGCTCGACTAATGCGTATTCGGATACCAGTTTATACCCTAGTGCTCGCCAATGCTTCAAACCACCATCAAGCACATATACCTGATCAAACCCCATGGATTTAAACATCCACCAAGCTCTTGCTGCACTGAAAAGTCCCTTATCGTCATAGACAATAACGGTATCCGAACTATTAATGCCCAACTGACGCATTTCCGCTTGAAAGACATTTTTAGAGCACATCATATTAGGTAATGTGGAATTATCATCACTTAAAGCGGTACTAATATCAAAGCGCAGTGCGCCTGGGATCACTCCATCAGGACTGTACGCACCTTGTTCACCAGGTTTAACTATCCCAGCATCTAGAACGGTTACATTACTCAGGTTTTCCACTAGCCATTGAGCACTTTTCAAATTTTTTGTCATATTCAGGCACTTATTTCTTTGATTCTGGTTAAATTCTCAATCTGCTGACGTTATACTAGATAGGATAAATGTGTATCTCAAGTCAATGTAATGGGTAATAAAGTTATTGTTTCAAGTAAACTAGATGGGGCTGTACTAGCTATTTTGCCCAAGTTTATCGGTGATGCTATCAATACATTGCCCGCCTTAGCACTACTCAAGCAACTATATCCAACTCAGCGAGTTTGTATTCTTATCCGGCCTCATCTGGCAGAGTTATTTACCCGCGCAGCGCACTATGGGCTGGAAATCATACTTGATGATCGCCACAGCAGAAACAAGCATCAGGGCCTTTATGGCATGGCTAGCCAACTAAAGCATCAAAACTTTGCGCTGGCAGTACTCTTTAGAGGCTCACTTACTGACGCTCTTTTAGCTCGCTTAGCTGGCATAAAAAATGTCATAGGTTACGCCCAAAATGCCCGCAGGCCGCTGTTAAGCCATGCCTTTAAACTGAACCTGTGCCATCACTATATTTACCGTTACTGCAAACTTGTCAATGATGCTCATGGCAGACCTTTTACACACTTCAGCACCCCAAAACTGATAGCAAATGAATCCAAACTCACACTTTCTAAGCAAGGCAAAAATATTGCGCTTTATTTAGGTGGAAAGGTAAAAGGAACACGTTATTACCCGCAAAAACTGGCCCTGCAAGTTATTCAGCACGTTTCAACTATTCAAAATATAAATATTTTTCTGCTCGGCGATCAGTCTGAGCAAGCTGAGATGGAGGCGCTTGCGGCTCAATCTATCAGCAAAGGAATTACTATTTGTAACCTCGCTGGCAGTATGAGCTTAGCCGAACTTGTGGATAACATCGGCGCGATGGATGCTGTTATCTCCATAGATTCAGGGCCCATGCATATTGCAGCGGCTTGCGAAGTGCCTTGTGTCGCGATTGTTGGTCACGGTACCTCTCCATGGTCTCTTGTTGCACCAAAAACCAGAAAGCTAATTGCACTGACACATCAATCTATGTCATTGAGCGAGGTGGATATGATCCAAGACATAGAACCTGCCAGAATCTACCACTCGTTACTTGAACTCATGCGAGATCAACACACAAACCAGTCCTAATTTAACCGGCTTTGTGATATTGACCTAACCACTGAGTTAAATCAGCTGCTTTTAAAGGTCGGCTTAAGTAATAACCCTGTGCATAATCACATTTCATCTCTTTGAGAAGTTGCAGTGACTCTGCATCTTCTACACCTTCGGCTACAACAGAAAAGCCCAACTGATGCCCTAAACTAATTGTCGAACGAACGATACACTGATCTTGATGTGAGGCAGCTAATTTGAGTATAAAGACTTTGTCCAACTTCAACTCATCAATTGGCAGCATTTTTAAGCGTCCAAGTGACGTCTGGCCTACGCCGTAATCATCCAATGAAATATGTACACCTAGCGCTTTGAGCGCCAACAATGCTGCGATGCCTTTTTCCTCGTTTTCAATCATATCTCGCTCTGTTAGCTCAATCGTAATTAAGCCAGGTGCAACTGCAAACTCCTCCAGCATTCGTTGTAAATGAGGAATAAAGTCTATGTCGGCAATATCTTGAGCTGAAACATTGATAGCTGCTTTCATTGTCACACCCTGAGTTTTCCAAATAGCGACCTGTGAAATAACCGTTTTTAGTACCCACTGTGTCAGGTCAACAATTAGCCCAGATTGCTCAGCTAAATCAATAAACAATTCAGGAGATACCCAATCCCCACTTTTTCGCTTCCAACGGATCAATGATTCGACCTTGTCCACCATACCAGAGCTCATATTTAACTTTGGTTGATAAGTCATAAAGAGCTGACCATCATCTTCTATCAAAGCTTGTTTTAACTCATCGATAATCTCTAATCGTTCAAGGTATGCTTCATCTTCACCTGTTTGATAAAAATATACATCCTCGACACCGTGAGCTGCATTATCCGCCGCAATGAGAGCACGCCGTATACTGTCGTCTGCATTATCTGCTTGTTCAGGGCTATGCACAACGCCCACACTAAAACGTAAAGTTATCTCAAAATTATGGATTGTATAACTCTTGTTAAGCTCTGCAAGAAAACTATCGACACAGTTTTCCATTGTTGAGTCAGGTTTAGCTTGTAATACCGTTAAAAACTCATCTCCCCCCAATCGGATATTAAGTCCCTCAAAGCTAGACGTAACGACCTCAATTCGCTTAGCCACTGCTTCAATACAACTATCACCGATTCTAGGGCCAAGTTTATCATTGATGTGACGTAGCCCTTTTATGTCAAGGGCCAGCAAATAGTATACCTGCTCTGTGGACACCAACGCATCCAAAATAGGCAAAGCCGAGGTACGGTTGTAAAATCCAGTCAACGCATCATGGCTTGCTTGATAGCGTATTTGCTTCTCACGAGCCTGAATATCGTCTCCCATTTCATGAAACGCATCTACTAACTGGCAAATTTCTTCTGTTGGGCGGGATTCATGGATCTCAGCGTTATAATCTCCTTTAGCAAACCGTCTCGCCATCACTGTTAACTGTTGCAATGGCGTAGCCAAATTCTTGGCTAAAAAGCCACTGGCAAGAAAGCCGAATAACATGGTGATACATGATAGAAACACAATTGTCAGTACCAACTGATCAAACTCTTCATATTCGCTTCTGAGGTCTGCACTCAAAATCAGACTGACAGGCACTTGAGATAGAGAGGGTAGTGCGACCTCAGCATTAATATACAAAGGGTATTCACCAAACCATCGACTAATTTTTTGCTCATGTAGATACGCGAAAAGGTCCCGGTCTTCTGGGAGCAAGATTGAACTCGCTTTCATTTTTTCGCCAAGGCTAATAAAGCTCATTTCCATGCCTGTGAGCCCTTTCAGTTGTTGCGCAATCGGCTCATCGACAACAAAGCCGACAATGGTAAAAGCAATCGTTCTTGGCGCCTTAACGGGCAATATAATTGCTTGATAAAGCTTTTTGTCCAACACAACAAAAGCGGATCGTTCTTGATGCGCCAATAATTGTTTAACCAGCGGGCGCATATCTTGAGGTAGATCGAGTTGATTTTGATTGGTAGAAATTAACTTTCCGCGCATATCCAGTAACAACATTAGTTCAGCATTGATTCTCTGGCTATGATTGAATAATACGCTGCTTATCGTGGATGCATCTCTGGTAGCAACCGCTTGTTTAAAACCAAAATCCTGCGTCAGTACAGAAGCTGCTGTAACTAAAAGCCGCTCTCTCGCCACTAAATATTGTTGATAAACACTTTGCGCTTTTTGAATATCTTGTTGAACCTGACGCTCTTTGAATTGACTCGTAGACCACCAAAAACCAGCCAAACTCGCAATGGCGGTAATCAATACTAGTCCAACACACAGCACTATAATGCGATTTTTAAAACTCGTGCCCATAGCGATCCTTTAATACTGCAATTATTCAGTTTACGCTGAACCGGAGTGCCCCTATTAAAACAACATAAACTTACCGTTATCAACCCGATGACTATTCAGTTATGATCATTATTAGTATGCCCTACATGACAGACCTTTCTGACAGGCATAAAATTTCAATACCAATGCAATCAATACGGATACTCTTTCATTACACACTGAAACTCACACTTATCCGTAAACAGAGTAAGGATACAATTTTCCAACCAGCTATAAAAAGCTAGCCAATTGTTAAATCGTGCGCCTATTGCTGTTAGTTCATAAGTAATGATGTCGAGAGTCTAGTGTTCGAACTCTTTGAACGTACGTGTGTTTATACTAAGTAAAAGTGACTTGGGAAGGAAATGCAAGGATTTCGTGTTGCAATGCCTAACAATCCTTTAAATAACTGACTGCTAGGCATTTTTGTGAGTTTGCTTAATCAATAAGGCCGTATTCTTGGTCTAAAATAGCAATCACTTCTGAACGCGGGTCTTTAGGAATAGTTAACGATTGGCCAACTATTTTGCTCGCGATGCCAACATAAGTCTCTGATACTGACATCATAACCTCTTGCGGCAGCTTGTATGACTCAGCCAAAGCTTCTCGCTCAGGCATACGGTCTTTATTAAGCAGCACGTCACTATCAGGCACATTGTTTATCAGTAACTGACGGAAACCTTCTTTAGAATTTTCGACGATTTTACCATCTCGGTACGCTGGTCCATCCCAAATACGTGATGAGTCTGGAGTACCTACTTCATCGATATAAATCAGACGCGATGTTCCATCAGCATCTTCAACATAGCCAAACTCAAACTTCGTATCTACAAAGATTTGATCTAATTTACTTAGCTGGGCTGAGATTAAGTTAAACCCTTCACTCAACAATTGCTCATATCGAGCAACGTCATCTTCAGACTTAAAGTTAAATGCAGCTAAGTTGTCTGTAATATTACTACGGGTAATATTTACATCGTCTACTTCAGGCACTCCTTCAACTCCAGAGATGATTCCCTTAGTAGAAGGAGTGATTAGTACATCATCAAGCTTTTGATGCGCCACAAGGCCTTCAGGTAGTTTAATACCACAGAAGTCACGCACACCTTTACTGTAGTCTCGCCACATACTTCCCGTAATATATTGGCGAGCAATGGCTTCAACTCTGACTGTGCTCGCCTTTCTCACAATCCACACATATGGATGCGGGATATCAACAATATGATTGCCTGCCAAACCTGCTTCATCAAATAATTTAAACCAATGAGCGGCCACACTATTTAATGCGATGCCTTTTCCTGGCACACCATTTAATCCGTTTTCGCCTTGCCAAATACAATCAAATGCAGAGATACGATCTGATATAACCATGATCGCAAGCTCAGTTCCTTTTGGAACATCATAGCCTTTCTCGTCAATTAATCTGGCACTGTCTTGGTCGGTTAACCAATAAACCGAACGTACTTTACCACTGTGAACTGCACCTTTAGTGCGTATTGGTAGATCGTCATTGACGTCTAGAACTTTGTAGCTACTCATTGTATCTCCATAGAGAACGGCTGCGTCTTGCTAAAGGACGCAAAATACAGAGGGGGTTAGAGGGGTGTATAATAGTCGAGCGCAACCAAAATCACAATTGTTTACCGCATCACATCGCAATCCGAGCGTAACTTAGTTTAGTCCTACGGCGTTCTGAGATAACATAACTGAAACTCGGTACAAAGAGATGATTACATGATCCAAATTTCAGATCTCACCTTTAACTGGCCGGGCCAGTCTAAACCTACATTGCACATAAATGACTTGCAAATACAACAAGGAGAAAGGCTTTTCCTCCATGGTCCCAGTGGTAGCGGTAAGTCGACTCTTTTAGGCTTGCTCGCTGGTATTCAAACTCCTCAACAGGGCAGTATAACAATACTAGAACAAGACTTAGGTAAATTAAGTGATGCAAAAAGAGATAAGTTTCGAGCGGACCATATCGGTACGATCTTTCAAAACTTCAACCTACTTCCCTACTTGAGCCCGATAGAGAATGTGCTACTTGGCTGTAATTTTTCAAAACGTAGAGTGGCAAACTTAAAACGAGCAAACATCTCAGCCCAAAACCAAGCTAATTTATTACTAGAACAACTCGGTATAGATCAGACGACCCGCAGCCGCTCAGTTAGTGAGCTCAGCATTGGCCAACAACAAAGAGTTGCAGCAGCAAGAGCTTTCATTGGTCAGCCTGAACTTATTATCGCCGATGAGCCAACTTCAGCACTTGATGCCGATAATCGCGATATATTTATTAAGCAGCTCTTTGAACAAGCCACACATTACCAAGCAACTATACTCTTTGTAAGCCATGATGCGAGCCTAGCACACTTGTTCGACCGCCAAGTAAGCCTGAAAGAAATCAATGAGGTAAAACAATGAAGCTAGTTACCCTCGCATTTAAGAGTATTTCAAATCGCAAGGCCAGTGTGCTGCTCACTTTATTTACAATTGCGGTCAGTGTCATGTTATTACTGTCGATAGAAAGAGTACGCCAAGAGGCTAAACAAAGTTTCGGCAGCACTATCTCGGGGACAGACTTAATCGTAGGTGCCCGCACAGGCGATATTCAATTATTACTCTCTAGTGTCTTTCGAATAGGCCACGCCACTAATGGCTTATCTTGGCAAAGCTATCAGTACATCAAGCAGCAAAAAGGCGTAGCATGGACTATTCCCATCAGCCTCGGGGACAGCCACAAAGGCTTTTCGGTCCTCGGTAGTGATGGTAATTACTTTCAATTCTACCGTTACGGCAAGAAACAGAGCCTCACATTTTCACATGGCAGACCCTACCACAATGCACAAGAAGTAGTGATAGGCAGTGAGGTTGCAAAACAACTTCACTACCTCCTAGGTCAAAAGATTGTTGTCGCCCATGGCATGGGTAATACCAGCTTTCATAACCATGATGATAACCCTCTTACTATTGTAGGTATTTTAGAGCCAACAGGCACACCTGTTGATAAAACTCTGCATGTACCGCTCAAAGCAATCGAGTTGATGCATGGCCCCACTCACCGAGTGAGCACAACGGCCATTGTTCGCAACAATGACTCACATTCACATGACGAGCACGAGCACCATGAACACCACGAGCACCTTGAACACGGACATCATGATCACAACGCACTAGAGAGTGAACCAGGAGACCTCATTGGTGAGCCAACACAACTGACCGCATTTTTAATGGGGTTTGATTCACCTCTCTATACGCTTCAAGTGCGAAGAAACATCAATACATATAAACCAGAAGCATTATCAGCCATTATGCCTGGCGTCACTCTAAGAGAGCTCTGGGGTATGTTAGATATCGTGGAGAAAATACTGATGCTATTTTCTGCGGTTGTCGTATTGATCAGCCTATTGGGTATGCTTACAACCCTACTCTCTTCGCTCAGCCAGCGCCGCAGAGAGTTGGCAATATTGCGATCTGTAGGGGCAAGACCCAAACATATTTTTGCCTTAATGTGCAGTGAAGCTGTTTTAATCACAGCGCTGGGAAGCTTAATTGGGATTGCGATGTTTTATTTACTCATTTTGGTAAGTAAAGGGATGTTGCAAGCCCAATTTGGTATTGCCATCTCTTTATCGCTGCTCAGTGACTATGAACTAATGCTACTTGGCGTTATCATGGTGTCAGGCACAGTGATAGGCGCAATCCCTGCAATTCGTGCATATTTTTACTCGCTCAACGATGGTATGAGTATCAAAGTTTAAGAGGTTATTTATGTTTTCAACTCGATTGGTGTCATGGTTTATATCAATAGCTATGGTAATGTTAGTGTCCTGCACAGCTTATGCAGCTCCCCCAAAAGAAATTTTTTGGGACGATCTTATACCTGCAGGTCATGTTCAAATTAGCAACCAAGAAGCGGCGAGCCATGATGGTGATGATAAAAACTGGGTGCAACCTAACCTCGATGCACCGGTTGTTAAAGCGCTTGATGGCAAAAACATTAGCTTACCAGGGTTTGTTGTACCATTAGAGGGAGACAGTGAAGTGATCACTGAGTTTCTGCTTGTCCCTTACTTTGGAGCCTGCATACATGTTCCACCACCGCCTCCTAATCAAATAGTCCACGTAAAAATTAAAAATGGTGTACCTATAGATAGCCTGTATGATGCGATTACAGTTACCGGCACTATTAAAGTGGAGAGCTTTAAGAATGAGCTTGCCCAAACAGGCTACACAATGCAAGCTGTAGGTGTAGCACCTTTCGAACTATAACCTAAAAGCTAGGGAGCAACACAGCTCCCAATTTCCCTTCTCAAAAGTATCCTCACGCAATTTAGATATATCCACATTAATCGCCCCTTGATTGCCCCGTTAAGTCTTTTCTGCTCTGTTAGATTTAAGAAAAATACAGACATTTGTGCAAAAGGCTGCTGACTGCGAACGAAGTGAGTACAGTTTCTTGTGCGCAAGGGTGACGAATGACCGAAACAAAGTTTCGCAGCATGAGGAAGTGAGCGCATGGATGCGCGATGGGACCCTGCTTCAGGGATGAATTAAGTGCAAAAGGTTAGCGACAGCG